>CAVWKN010000016.1:0-116292 GCA_963755585.1 uncultured Alphaproteobacteria bacterium | reverse complement strand
TGGGCGAGCCGGTCGACGGCCGGCGCGATCTCGGCCTCGGTGTAGCGCGGCAGGATGTGCTGCGGGCAGTTGCTGTCCCAGACTTCCAGCCGGAAGGCGATCGCGCGTTCAGGTCTTGCCTTGTAGGCAGGGTCGACCAGGCGCTCCATCAATTCGAGGTCGCCTTCGACGACCCGGGCGCGACCCCACAGCTTCACCCGCTGCCGGGTCGCGAAATGCGGGATGAATATGTGGGCGCGGTCGTTCTCTTTCAGATGGCCGAGCGTGATGTACTGCCGGTTGCCGGCGAAATCGGCGAAGGCCAGCATGTGCGTGCCGATCGGCTTCAGGAATCCCGGCGGGCCGCCGCGGTGCTGGATATAAGGTCGGCCGTCGGCGCTGGCCGTGGCGAAGAAGAAGGTGTCGATGACGGCCAGGAACTGGCGCATGTCGTCGGTGATCTCGGTCTTCCACTCGCGGTCCTCGAACATCGGCCGCGACCCGAGACGCGTCTGCTCCGCCTTCACCGCGGGCGAGAACATCACGTCGTCGGGCTTATCCATGGCTACTCCAGTTTCTTGCCGAGCTCGCCCGCCACTTCCTGGATGAACTGCCAGGCGACGCGGCCGGAGCGCCCGCCGCGCGTCACCGACCATTCGACCGCCTGCTTGCGCAGGGTCTCGGACGGCACGCCCAGTCTGTAGAAGGTCGCGTAGCCCTCGATCATGGCGAAGAACGTGTCCTGGTCGGCGTTGTGGAAGCCCAGCCACAGGCCGAAGCGGTCGCTCAGCGACACCTTCTCCTCGACCGCCTCCGACGGATTGATCGCCGTCGAGCGCTCGTTCTCGATCATGTCGCGCGGCATCAGGTGGCGGCGGTTGGACGTGGCGTAGAAGACGACATTGTCGGGCCGGCCCTCGATGCCGCCTTCGAGCACGGCCTTCAGCGACTTGTAGGCCGCGTCCTGGCCGTCGAACGAGAGGTCGTCGCAGAATACCAGGAAGTGGCGCCGCGAGTTGCGGATCATCCCGAGCAGCGCCGGCAGCGAGGGAATGTCCTCGCGGTGGATCTCGACCAGGGCCAGCGGACCGGGCGGCCCGCCCATCTCGCGGTTCACGTGGGCATGGACCGCCTTCACGATCGAGCTCTTGCCCGAGCCGCGCGAGCCCCACAGCAGGGCGTTGTTGGCCGGCAGGCCCTTGGCGAAGCGCCGCGTGTTCTCGAGCAGGGTCTCCTTCTGGCGGTCGACGCCCATCAGCAGGTCGAGGCTGACCCGGTTGACCCTGGGGACCGCTTCCAGCCGGTGGCCGGCGGCGTGCCAGACATAGGCTTCGGCCGCGGCGATGTCGGCGCTGGCAGGGGCGGGCGGGGCGAGCCGGTCGAGCGCTTCGGCGATGCGTGAAAGAGTTGCTTTAAGGTCTTGATCCATCATTGCCGGACGCGAGAAAGGGGGCGACCATATCGTTCCGGCGCTTGCGTTGCAAAGCAGGGCCGGATCGCTATAGTCCGCGCGCTTTCGACGGCCGAAAGATAAAGAATCGGAGCAGAAGATGTTCATATCCCAAGCATGGGCCCAGGCGGCGGGCGGCGGCAGCACCGATTTCATCATGCAGCTCTTTCCGCTCGTCCTCATCTTCGTGGTTTTCTACTTCCTGCTGATCCGCCCGCAGCAGGCCAAGGTGAAGGCCCAGCGCGAGATGCTGGGCGGCGTGAAGCGCGGCGACCGCGTCGTCACCGGCGGCGGCATCATCGGCCTGGTCACCAAGGTGATCTCCGATTCGGAGCTGCAGGTTGAACTCGCAGAGGGCGTGCGGGTGCGCATCATCAAGCAGACCATCACCGACATCCTGACGCGCGGCGAATCGGTGCGCGGCGCCAAGGAATCGGACGAGGACGACAAGCCGATGCTGCCGGTCAAGGAAGCGGCGCCCGAGCGCAAGAGCCTGCTGGGGAGCCTGTTCGGCGGCAAAAAGTAGCCGCAAACGACGGGTAGTGGATCGGCATGCTCAATCTTCAGCGCTGGCAGACCATCGCTGTCATCGCCTTCACGGCGCTGGCGCTGCTGTTTGCGTTGCCCAACGTGCTGCCCGCCAGCGTGCTCGACCATTTGCCGGGCTGGTACCAGCAGAGTCGCATCAATCTCGGCCTCGACCTGCGCGGCGGCGCCCACTTCCTGCTGGAAGCCGACCTGCGCTCGGTGCTGGCTGAGCGCCTGACCAATCTTTCTGATTCCGTGCGCGGCGAGTTGCGCAAGCAGCAGGTCGGCTTCAAGGACGTCAATATCGAGGGCGGCAACAGCGTGGTCGTCACCCTGCGCGACGAGGCGCAGCGCGCCAAGGCGGTCGAGGCGATCCGCACCGTCGATCCCACGCTTTCCATCTCGGGCAGCGGCGGGGTCATCCAGCTCGCCTATTCCGAGCAGGATCTGTTCCGCCGCAAGAAGGAAGTGATCGACCAGTCGATCGAGATCCTGCGCCGCCGGGTCGACGAGACCGGCACCATCGAGCCCACCATCGTGCGCCAGGGCGACGATCGCATCCTGCTGCAGATGCCGGGCATCAAGGACACCACCGACCTCAAGCGCAAGATCAACCAGACCGCCAAGCTCACCTTCCATCTGGTGAACGAGGATATCGCATCCGCGGGCTCGAGTGCGCCGGCCACCCTGCCGCCCACCACCTTCCTGATACCGACGCGCGAGGGCATGCAGCAGTTGCGCGCGACCAATCCCAAGGCGTGGGACGACATCCAGAACGCCAACCCGAAGCTCACGCCCGAGCAGATCTGCCGGCGCTTCCAGCCGCAGTGCCTGCCGGTGTTCAAGCGCGTGGTCGTGGGCGGCGAGGATCTCGACGACGCCAAGGCCACCTTCGAGCAGCAGCAGGGCGGCCGGCCGATCATCAGCTTCACCTTCAATGCCGCCGGCGGCCGCGCCTTCTGCACCGCCACCCGCGCCAACATCGGCAAGCGCCTGGCCATCCAGCTCGACAACGAGATCATCAGCGCGCCGGTCGTGCAGAGCGCGATCTGCGGCGGCAGCGGCATCATCACCGGCAGCTTCACCACCCAGCAGACCCAGGAACAGGCGCTGCTGCTGCGCTCGGGCGCGCTGCCGGCCACGCTCAGCATCATCGAGGAGCGCACCGTGGGCGCCGACCTCGGCGCCGACGCCATCCAGTCCGGCACCACGGCGGCGCTGGTCGGCACGGCCCTGGTCATCCTCTTCATGCTGTTCGTCTACGGGCCGACGTTCGGCGGCTTCGCCAGCATCGCCATGCTGGTCAACATGCTGCTGGTGTTCGCCGGCATGTCGGTGCTGGGCGCTTCGCTCACGCTGCCCGGCATCGCGGGCCTCGTGCTCACCGTCGGCATGTCGGTCGATTCCAACGTGCTGATCTACGAACGCGTGCGCGAGGAGAGGGAGAACGGCCGTTCGCCGTTCAGCGCGCTCGCCACCGGCTACGAACGGGCGCTGACCGCGGTCATCGATTCCAACCTCACGGCACTGATCGCGGGCGTCCTGCTGTTCGGCTTCGGCTCGGGTCCGATCAGGGGCTTCGCCACCTCGCTGACGCTCGGCCTGCTGACCCATCTCTTCACCGCCACCATCTTCACCCGCATGCTGCTGTCGCTGTGGGTGCGCTGGCGGCGGCCCACCGAACTGCCGATCTGAGGGCCGCCATGCTGTGGAGACCGCACCACCTCATCCGCGCCCATACCAAGTTCGACTTCCTGGGCAAGCGCAAGATCGCGCTCGTCCTGTCGACGGTGATCAACGTGGCGGCGCTGGTCGGCGCGGCCGTGTTCGGCCTCAATTTCGGCATCGATTTCGAGGGCGGCATCGCCGTCCAGGTGCGCGCCAAGCAGGGCACCATCCATCTCGACGAGCTGCGCTCGACCCTGGGCAATCTCGGCCTCGGCGAGGTCTCGCTGCAGGAATTCGGCGACGCCAGCACGGCCCTCATCCGCGTGCAGCGCCAGGAGGGCAACGCGCAATGCGTGGCCAACGCCGACCGCGTCATGAAGCACCGCGCGGGCGACGGCTGGGCCGTCAAGCCCGGTCCGGCCGATACCGGCGACGTCGAGTTCACCGCGCCGAACAGCCTCGACGCCGCCAACTGGCGCGATGCGGTGAGCCGCGCCGGCCTCACCGTCCAGGAGCGCCAGCTGCCGCGCGGCAACACCAACACCGCGCGCATCGACATGACGCGCGACCAGCGCGCCGAATGGTGCCAGCAGGTGGCGATCAAGCTGGTCGAGGACACGATCGGCGACAAATACGACTTCCGCGGCACCGAATCGGTCGGTCCCAAGATCGGCGCCGAGCTGATGCATAGCGGCGTGATCGCCGTGCTCGCCACCCTGGCCGCCATCGCCATCTACGTCTGGTTCCGCTTCGAATGGCAGTTCGGCGTCGGCGCCCTGATCGCGCTGCTGCACGACGTGATCTCGACCCTGGGCCTGTTCGTGCTGCTGCGGCTCGATTTCAGCCTGACCGCGCTCGCGGCGCTGCTGACCATCGCCGGCTACTCGATCAACGACACCGTGGTGATCTTCGACCGCGTGCGCGAGAACATGCGGCGCTACAAGAAGATGGGCCTGATCGAGCTGCTGAATTTCAGCATCAACGAGACCCTGGCCCGCACCCTGATGACCTCGGGCACGGTGTTCGTGGCGGTGCTGGCGCTGGTGCTGTTCGGCGGCCCCGTCCTCTACAGCTTCTCGATCGCCATGCTGTGGGGCGTCATCGTCGGCACCTATTCCTCGATCTGGATCGCCGGCGCCTGCCTGGTCTACTTGAACCTCCGGCCCGAGCAGCTCAGGACGAGCGAGGACAAGGCCGAGAAGGCCAAGGCGTGAAGCCGCCGGAGCAGGGGCCTTTCGACAAGACCCTGCCGACCCCGGACCCTGCGCAGGTCCAGCTCATTCGCAGCTACGGCCCCGGCCATTTCCTGATCGGCCAGCAGGAATGGCGCTCGCCCGTGCTGGTGACGCCGACGGTCACGACTGCCTGGAACGTGGCGCGCGCGGAGGATCTGTCGCTCGACACGCTGGCGCCGCTTCGCGATTCGGCCGTGCCGACCGAATTGCTGGTGCTGGGCTGCGGGCCGCGCGCGATTTTCATCAGGCCCGATGTCCGCGCCGCGCTCAAGGGTGCCGGCATGGCGCTCGAGGTGGTCGACACCGGCTCGGCCTGCCGCATCTACAACGTGCTGCTGGCCGAGGACCGGCGCGTGGCGGCGGCGCTGATCCCGCTCTGAGCCGATCTTTCCCTCGCCCCGCTTCGGGGCGAGGAGGAGACTCCTTCGATACGCCAGTCGACCCCGTCGGCGCCCAAGAAGCCGATGGCGACGTGGCGCCGTCGCGGCAACGCCCGCGGTCGCTCGCCGCGTGCCAACAGCGGCAGCAACACCGCCGGATCGTGCTCGAACACGACGCGCTGGCTCGGCCGCCGGGCGCCGTCGGGCCGCGGCCGCTTGAGCTCGATCATCGCCCGTTCATAGCCCATGACCTCCGCCAGATAGGGACGCCGGCATGCGGCCTTGAGGTGGTCGCAGAACGCCAGGGCCTCGTCGGCCAGGTAGAAGCTGACGGGCGGCAGCTTGGCGCAATAGGCCTCCGCCTCGCGGGCAAAGCGCACGGGACCGAGCAGCGCGCGCGTGAGCGGCAGCAGGGTGATCAGCTTGCCCAACCGGAAGGAATTGATCAGCCGCGCCGTCAGGGCAAGGCCGGGCGCCCGGGCGATGGCCATGAGCCGCCGGCGCTCGATCGCCGAAAGGCCGCGGCACGGACCGGCGGCGCCGAGGCTGAGGCGCGCGCGGAAATCGCGGTCCGTGACCAGCCGGCCGAGCACGCGTTGGAAGGTCGCCTGGGTCATGGGGCAGGGGTCATGGGGCAGGGGTCATCAGGAGGGGGTCATGGTGCGGTCAGGCGGCGAGCGGCTGGGCGCGGTGCCTGCGCCACAGCTCGCGCATGCGGCCGAGCTGGCGATCGAGGCCGTCTGCGCCCAGCTCGTCGAACCACGAGCCGAACAGCTCGAAGACCACGCCGCAAAGGTTCGGACAGCGCGGCAGCACCTCCTCGAGCAGGGCCCATACCGGCTCGGGCGAAGCGCCCGAATGGGCGTCGAGATAGAAGCCGTCGAACTCGAGTCCGCCGGCAACGTGGATCTCCACGACGCTGTCGAGGTCGAGGCGATCGAGGAAGGCGCGCGGGTCGACGCCCAGGTTGCGGGCGTTGGTGTGGAGATTGTGCAGGTCGAGCAGCAGGCCGCATCCCGTCGCCGCCGTCAGGGCGTTGAGGAAGTCGGGCTCGTCGAACGTCGATTCCGGGTACTCGAAATAGGCGACGTTGTTCTCGATCAGGAACGGCGCGGCAATCCGGCGTTGCACGTCCAGGATGCGCCGTGTGACCAGGTCGAGCGTCTCGCGATCGAAGGTGACCGGCATGGTGAGGTTGAGATTGATCTCCTGCGGGCTGCCCTCGGTCAGGTGGAAGGCCAGGTGATCGCTGTGCCAGGGGAAGGGCAGCCGCTCGAACCAGCGCGCCATCTGCTCGACATGCTCGCGCTCGTAGCGGTGCGCACTGCCGATCGACAGGCCGATGCTGTGCGGGATCACCGGCTTGGTGCGTGCGACCTCGGTGATGAAGGCGACGTCGCCCGCGATGTCGCGGTAGCGCGGACGGGCGCCGCGGCCGAGATCGGTCCACAGGATGTCCGGCACGACCTCGAGGAAGTCGAAGCGGTCGCCGCGCGTGCGGATATAGTCGCGCAACTGGACCTGGTAGCCGAGGCCGATCCCGAGCGGTTTCAGGCGCGTGAGATCCCGGCCCGCCGAGGCGGGCGTGCGGACGGCAGGCCGGGATCCCGATCGCATGGCTAGCGCACCGATCAGCCGAAGCGCTGCTCGATGTCTTCGATGATGAACTTGTCGAGGCCGGAGCGGCAGGGGTCGCAGCCGCCGACTCCCGGCACCTTCCAGACCTCGCGCAGGATCTTCACCATCTCCTCGAAGCCGACATTGCCGACGGCAACGCGGACTTCGCGGACCGCGACACGCTTGCTTGTAGCTTCCGCCATGTCACTCTCCTTGTTGGTGGTTCACCTGACGGCATGCTCGTGTTCGCCACACCGTCAGGCAGACATACAACCATAGGTTTTCGTCGCATACGGTGTGAAACACCACACTCGATGGCGGCGTTTGGCGATGGCGCCTGTTCCGGTGTAGGCAGCGTTCATGTCGCTCGATCTCTACCTCGCCTACGTCCTGGCCTGCGCGATCCTGATCGTGATCCCGGGTCCCAACGTCGCCCTGATCGTGGCCAACAGCGTGGCGCATGGCGCGCGCTTCGGGCTGCTCACCGTGGCCGGCACCAGCAGCGCCGTCGTGGTCCAGCTCGCGCTCACCGTGCTGGGCGCGTCGGCGGTGCTGAATTTCCTGGCCGCCAGCTTCGACTGGCTG
Organism: uncultured Alphaproteobacteria bacterium; assembly: GCA_963755585.1. GTDB lineage: Bacteria > Pseudomonadota > Alphaproteobacteria > Reyranellales > Reyranellaceae > Reyranella. Next base: position 108,850 of record CAVWKN010000016.1, on the reverse strand, counting down.
CGCTGGGCAGGCGTCGCCTATCTGGTGTGGCTGGGCATCGCCGCCTGGCGCGCGCCGGCCGTCGATCTCGCGCGCGTCGGCCCGCAGGCGCGCTCGGCGCGGCTGATCTATGCCCGCGGCTTCCTGGTCGGGCTCACCAATCCCAAGACCCTGCTGTTCTACGGCGCCTTCCTGCCGCAGTTCATCACGCCCGGCCCGACCGCCGCCGACCAGCTCCTGCTGCTGGCGATAACCTTCCTGGTCGTTGCCGTCGCCCTCGACAGCGTCTGGGCGCTGCTGGCCGGCCGCCTGCGCGCGCTCGTGGCGGCGCATGCCCGGCTGCGCAACCGCATCACCGGCGGCCTGCTGATGGGCGCGGGCCTCGGCCTCGCTTTGGCGCGGCGTCCCTGAGTCAGCCAACGAAAACGGGGCCCCGCGGGGCCCCGTTCTTTACCTTCGACCGATCGGATCAGACCGGCATGTTCTGCTGCGCCACCATGCAATAGAGCATGCCGATCGAGAACATGGTGTTGAAGCGGCTGGCGTAGAGCGCGGGCTTGGCGGCCGCGGCCTTCTGCTCGGCGGTCGCCTCGACGAGGCCCAGGATCTTCTGCTGGTTCGGCCAGATGATGAACCACACGTTGAAGGCCATGATCAGCGCCATCCACATGCCGATGCCGATCATGACGAAGCCCTTGTGCAGCAGCAGGGCGTCCACGATGAAGCCCTGCATCCAGGCCAGCAGCAGGCCGGTGATCACCGTCGCCAGCGCACCGTAGCGGAAGTAGAAAAGGACGTTGGGGGCGATGAACTTGGTGATGGCCGTGCGGCTCTCGACCGGCTGGATGGTCGGCATGGTCGGCACCTGCACGAAGTTCAGGTACCACAGCAGTCCGATCCACAGGATGCCGCTGATGACGTGCAGCCAGCGCATGGCGAAGGTCGCCCAGGCATGGTCGATATGGGTCATCTGCCCCGTGGCCAGACCCACGGCGATGACGATGATGATGAGCAGCACGATGCCGGCGATGACTGTGCGGCCGGGTGATGTAAAGATCGCACCCATGTTAGGATGTCCCCTTATCTTGTTGAGGGGATTGGCGAATCCCCAATCAGCATATTGTAAGCGCATACTGGCGTGCGTTCAACGGTCGCATATGAACGTTTATCCCCCATGACGGACTCCTACCGCGCGCCCGAGGCAGCGCACCGTTATGTGCTCGATCTGGTGCGCGGCGCCGACCGCGACCGCTTCCTGGCCGCGCTGTTCGCGCCCGAGCCGGCGCGTTCGGACCTTCTGGCGCTTTTGGCCTTCGACCACGAGCTCGCGCGCACGCGCACGGTCACGCGCGAGCCCATGCTGGCGCGCATCCGGCTGGAATGGTGGCGCGAAGCGGTGGCCGAGGCGGCGGGCGGGGGCAAGCCGCGGGCACAACCGATCGTCGAATTGCTCAGCGAAACGGTGCGCCGTCACGGGCTCGCGCCGGAGAGACTCGTGGCCCTGATCGATGCGCGCGAGGAGGAGATCGAGGGGCCGCTCGACGTGCTGCGCGCGGGCCATGCGCTGGCCGACCTGCAGCTGGCCGTGCTGGGCATCGACGATGCGCCGACCCGGCAAGCGGCGCGCGCCGTGTCGGCCGCCTGGCTGATGGGCGAGGGACCGGAGCGTGCCGCGCTGCTGGCCGAAGCCCGCGCGCTTCGCCCCACTGTCGATCCGGCGGTGCTGCCGATCCTCCTGCCGGCGCTCTCGCTCGGCGGCATGAGCGCGTGGCGCAAGCCGCTCGCCTATTGGTGGGCGGCCCGACGCGGCCGATACTGACGGCATGTCGGCGCGCATCGACAAATCCTGGGTCGTGCTCGAGAGCATCGAGAACGATCAGCACGACCGCTGCGTCGACCTCTTCCGCCGTCCCGATGGCAGCTTCGGCTTCGAGGCGTTTCGCAGGGATGTCGAGGACGCTGGAGCCTGGACGCCGGTTGCGTACTATTCGGGCGCTGCTTATGCGTCGAAGGACGCCGCCTTGAATGCCGCTGTCGAAACCGTGGCGTGGCTGGCCGAGGTGCGGAAGTGACATTACGTAACGACGCGGAGGAAACGTGACGCGCGCAAAGGCCAACGGCATCGAGATCGAGTACGAGACGGCGGGCGACAAGGGCGATCCCGCGCTGCTGCTGGTCATGGGACTGGGCGCGCAGCTCACCATCTGGCCCGATGCCTTCTTGCGCGGGCTTGGCCAAACGCGGCTTCTTCGTCATCCGCTACGACAACCGCGACACCGGCCTGTCGACCGACTTCGGCGCGTGGGGCCTGCCCAACATCGCCGATGCCTTCCAGAAGGCGATGAGCGGCAAGAAGGTCGACGCGCCGTACCTGGTGAAGGACATGGCGGCCGACGCGATCGGCCTGCTCGATGCGCTGGGCCTCGACAAGGCGCACATGGTCGGCGCCTCGATGGGCGGCATGATCGTGCAGACCGTCGCCGCGCTTTATCCCGCGCGTACGCGCTCGATGGTCTCGATCATGTCGACCAGCGGCCGGCCCGGCCTGCCGATCGGCAAACCCGAGGCGCTCGCCATGCTGACCGCCCAGCCCGAAGGACCGTCGCGCGAGCAGCGGGTCAAGTACGGCATCAAACTGCGCCAGACGATCGCGGGTCCTGGCTATCCCATCCCCGAGCCTGAGCTGCGCGCCTTCGTCGAGAAGAACGTCGACCGCCGCTGGTATCCCGAGGGCGGCGCCCGACAGTACCTGTCGATCATCGCCTCGGGCGATCGGGTCGAGCTGCTGAAGACGATCAAGGTGCCGACCCTGGTGCTGCATGGCGAGGACGACCCGCTGCTGCCCGTCGAATGCGGCCGCGACGTCGCGCGGCTGGTGCCGGGGGCGGAGATCCAGACCTGGCCCGGCTGGGGCCACGACGTGCCGGCCGGCATGATACCCACCCTGGTTGATCGCATCGCCACTTTCTGCAAAGCGGCGTGAGGAGCAGCACATGAAATTCGGCATCTTCTACGAGCACCAGCTCCCGCGGCCGTGGGGCCCCAACAGCGAGTACCAGCTCCTGCAGGATTCGCTCAGCCAGATCGAGCTCGCCGACAAGCTGGGTTACGACTACGCCTGGGAGGTCGAGCATCACTTCCTCGAGGAGTACTCGCACTCCTCCGCGCCGGAAGTCTTCCTGGGCGCCGCCAGCCAGCGCACCAAGCGCATCCGGCTCGGCCATGGCGTGGTCCAGCTCACCACCAACCAGCCGCACCGCGTCGCCGAGAGGATCGCCACGCTCGATCTCCTGTCGGGCGGCCGGGTCGATCTCGGCATGGGCGAGGCGGCGGGGCCGGCCGAGCTCCATCCCTTCAACATCCGCGTGCGCGACAAGCGCGAGCGCTGGGAGGAGGCGGTGAAGGCGATCGTGCCGATGTTCACCAAGGAGAGCTGGGAGTTCCACGGCCAGTACTACGACTTCGAGGCGCGCAACGTCATTCCCAAGCCCTACCAGAAGCCGCACCCGCCGCTCTGGGTCGCCTGCTCCAACATCCAGACCATCGGCAAGGCCGGCGAATGGGGCATGGGTGCGCTCGGTTTCACCTTCGTCACGCCCGAGGCGGCGCGCGCCTGGGTGCACAAGTACTACAACAACCTTTTGAACAATTCGCAGAAGCTCACCGACTATCCCAGCAATCCCAACGTGGCGATGGTGTCGGGCTTCATGTGCGCCGCCACCGACGAGGAGGCCGAGGCCAAGGCCGCCGGCTGGACCTTCTTCATCTTCGCGCTCTCCTACTACGGCCGGAAGGGCGTCGCGGCGCCGGGCACGTCCGATCTCTGGAGCGAGTACCAGAGCTGGAAGGGCGGGCCGGAGGAGAAGAAGGCGCTGGAATCGGGCCTGATCGGCTCGCCCGAGACGATCCGCCGGAAGCTCCGCCAGTTCCAGCAGAGCCGGGTCGACCAGGTGATCCTGCTGAACCAGGCCGGCAAGACCAGCCACCAGGACATCTGCGAATCGCTGGAGCTGTTCGCCCGCGAAGTGATGCCCGAGTTCCACGCCGCCGAAGCCGAGCATGTCGCCTGGAAGCAGAAGGTGCTGGCGCGCGAGATCGTGCTCGAGGACCTCGACGTCGCCAGGTACGACATCTACAGCCACCAGAACGAGCACATCGTCCGCCTCACGCCCGAGCAGCTGAAAGCAAAGATGGCGGAGAAGGAAGCCGCCGCGAAGCGGGCGTGAGTCTCATCGGACCGCGGGCCTCCAGGCCCGCTCATGATCATGATGCGGGCCTGGAGGCCCGCGGTCCGGCATGACGAACGTCCCCGTCCTGATCGCGGGCGGCGGGCCGGTCGGCATGACGCTGGCCCGCACGCTCTCCTCGTTCGGCGTGCGCTGCCTGCTGGTCGAGCGCAATCCCACGACCACGCGCCATCCCAAGATGGACATCACCAACGGCCGCTCGATGGAGCTGTTCCGCCGCCTCGGCCTTGTCGACAAGCTGCGCGCCGTCGGCGTGCCGGAGGAGAACAACTTCGACATCTCGTGGATCACGTCCCTGGCAAGAGAGCAGGGCGGCCGCGAGCTGCACCGCTTCCGCTATCCCAGCGTCGTCGAGAAGCGCGCCGAAATCCGGGCGCGCAACGACGGCAGCCAGCCGCGCGAGCCCGCCATGCGCGTGAGCCAGGTCGTGATCGAGCCGGTGCTGCGCGACGCCATCCTGAACGATCCGTTGATCGACGCGCGCTGGGGCGTGGCCTTCGAGGATTTCACGCAGGACGCGCAGGGCGTCACCGCGACCCTGCGCACCATGGAGACCGGCGCGACCGAGACCGTGCGCTGCGATTTCCTGGCCGGCTGCGACGGCGGCTCCAGCACCGTGCGCGAGGGGTTGGGCATCGGCCTGGAGGGCCGCGCCCAGGTCGCGCACCGCTTCATGGTCCATTTCCGCTCCGACGCGCGCGATATCCTGCAGGCGTTCGGCGTCGCCTGGCACTACCAGCGCGCCACGGGCACGATCATCGCGCAGGACGACAGGGAGATCTGGACCCTGCAGACGCGCCTGCCGCCGGCCACCGATCCTGCCGACGTCGATCCGCACAGGCTGCTCGACGATTTCGCCGGCAAAGGCTTTGCGCGCGAGATCCTGGTCGCCAATCCCTGGTTCACCCATCTCCTGCTGGCCGAGCGCTACCAGGGCGGCCGTGTCTTCCTCGCCGGCGACGCCGCGCACCAGTACATCCCGACCGGCGGCTACGGCATGAACACCGGGATCGCCGACGCCGTCGACCTCGGCTGGAAGCTCGCCGCCGCGCTCAGGGGCTTCGCCGGGCCGGGCCTGCTCGACTCCTACGAGCGCGAGCGGCGGCCCGTCGGCTATCGCAATCGTCTCGCATCGGAGCGCCATACCGGCGTGCGCCTCGAGATCGCCGAGCTCTACCAGAACATAAGAGACCCCGATGCGCTGGGCCGCGCCATCGCCGCGGCGGGCAACGCCGAGAACGAGAGCTGGGGCATCGAGTTCGGCTATCGCTATGACGGCGTCGAAGGCCATCCCGTCGTCTACGAGCCGACGACCGCACCCGGCGCGCGCCTGCCCAGCACCTTCCTGGCCGACGGCTCCGCCCTCTATGACCGACTGGGTCCGTGGTTCACCCTGCTGCGCTTCGGCGACGCCGATCCGTCGCCTCTGATCGACGCGGCGCCGGTGCCGCTCGAGACCGTGATCGTTGACGATCCGTCCGTCGCGCCGATCTACCAGGCGAAGCTCGTGCTGGTCCGCCCCGACACCCACGTCGCCTGGCGCGGCAACGACTGCACCGACGGCCGTGCGGTGTGGTCCAGGTGCTTTCCTAACGACCCGGCCGAACGGCGACGGCCTCGATCGGCGATCGAAATTGCAATTCCCGGAGAGTATAGAGCGCAGCGTCCCCGCGGAGAAGACTCCCCGCCGCGCAGCGGTCATGCCTGCTCCTCGATTGACGGTCACAGCCCTCTCGCAACAGCATGCGTCGTCGAAAGGGAGAGACGATGACCAAGCCGTGGCGTGTCGACGTCCTGCAATGCCGGGGAAGTTCCTACGATGTCGGCAAGCAGATGGCCGAAGGCTTCCTGCAAGACGCCGCGCGGCCGGGCCTTCGGTCGCCGCCGCGAGCGCCGGCCCTTCGGCTTCAGCCTCAGGAATGCCGAGGCGGCCCTGAAGGCCTGGGCGCCCAACATCTGGGAGGAGCTGCACGGCCTGGCCGACGGCCTGAAAATCCCCCTCGATCGCGCCGTCGCGGAATATTCCAATGCCCGCCTGCGCTATCCGCCGCGCGGCTGCTCGGCGGTGATGGCCGCGGGCCTGTACGGCCGCAACTACGACTACGACACCACCCACTACGACCGCATCCTGGTCGCCGTCCAGCCCAAGGGCGTCAACGCCAGCCTCGGCTTCTCCGACCGCTTCACCGGCAGGGTCGACGGCATGAACGAGCACGGGCTCTGCGTCGGCCTGCACCAGGTCAACAACAAGGCGTGGGCGCCCGGCCTCGCCTGCATCCTGATCGTCCGCATCGTGCTCGATCAATGCGCCAGCACGCGCGAGGCCATCGCGCTGCTGCGCAAAATCCCCCATGGCGGCGGCTACAACTATTCCCTGATGGACGCAGCCGGCGCCGCGGCGGTGGTCGAGGCCTCGCCCGCGGCGCTGGCGGTGCGCGAAGGCGAGTCGTTGGGCTGCAGCAATCATTTCGTGTCGCCGGCGCTGCAGCTCTATAACCGGCGCAATCCCGGTTCGTACCGCCATCTCCCGGCGCTCGAAGACTTCGCCCGCCGGCACCTGCCCGCCGACCGGTTGTTCAAGGCGCTCAACAACTCCCTCTCGCCGGTTTTCGATCACCGTTATGGTTCCGGCTCGGGCACGCTTCACACGATCGTCTGCACCCCGGCCGAACGGCAGATGCGGGTCGGCGTCGGCGGCGATGCCGAGGCTGCCTGCATCGATCTGAAAGGCTGGATCGGCGGGCGGGCGCTCGACCTGCAGGGGCTGACCGGCCAGCTCGGCGGCACCGCCAAGCCGTTCGATCCCGGCCGCCGCGTCGTCTCCAGGCCGGAGCATGGCGGCCCCGCCAAGGTCTTCATCGGCACGCCGCTCGACCACGCCCTCTTCAAGGACCTGACCCTGCGCAACGCGACATTTGCCAATGTCAGCCTGGCCGGGGTGAAATTCGACGATATCGACTTCAGCAACACGATCATCACCTCGAACTGCAACTTCAAAGGCATGCGAATCGCCGGCGTCGATGTGAAGGATCTCTTTGCCGCCTATGAGCAACGAAAGCGATAAGGTGCCGGCATGAAAATCGCCATCATCGGCGGCGGCATCGGCGGCCTGTCGGCCGCCCTGCATCTGCTGAAAGCCGGGCTCGACGTCCATGTCTACGAGCAGGCAGCCGCCATCGGCGAGATCGGCGCCGGCATCCAGATCAGCCCCAACGCGTCCCGCCTCCTGATCCGCCTCGGCCTCAAGCCGGCCCTCGATCGCGTCGGTGTGCGGCCGCTCGCCGTTCATCAGCGGCGCTGGGACGATGGCCGCACCTTGCAGCGCGCGCCGGTCGGGCCGGAAGTCGAGGCGACCTTCGGCGCGCCCTACTATCATCTCCATCGCGGCGACCTGGCGGAGCTTCTGGGCGTCGCCGTGCCGGCCGAGCGCCTGCATCTCGGCCACAGGCTGGTCGGCCTCGAGCCGAAGGGCGAGCGGATCGTGGCGCGCTTCGAGAACGGCGCCGCGTTCGAATCCGACCTGCTGATCGGCGCCGACGGCATCCATTCCCGTGTGCGCCATCTCACCTTCGGTCCCGAGAAGCCGCGCTTCACCGGCTGCGTCGCCTGGCGCGGGCTGGTGCCGGCCGAGCGCATAAGGCATCTCGGCATCGAAGTCGCCTCGCACAACTGGATGGGGCCGGATGGCCATGTCGTGCACTACTGGGTCGCGGGCGGGCGGCTGATGAACGTGGTGTGCGTCGTCGAGCACGGCACCTGGACGTCGGAATCGTGGACCGACAAGGGGGACGTCGCCGAGGTGCTGGCGCGCTACGACGGCTGGCACCCGATCGTGCACGACCTGATAAAAGCCTTTCCCGAGACCTTCATCTGGGCGCTGCACGACCGGTTGCCGCTGCCGCGCTGGAGCGACGGCCGGGTCACGCTGCTGGGCGACGCCTGCCATCCCATGCTGCCCATGATGGCGCAGGGCGCCGCGCAATCGATCGAGGATGGTGCCGCCCTGGCCGCGCTGCTGGCCGCGATGCCAGGTGACGTGCCGGGCGTGCTCGCGCGCTACGAGGCGCTGCGCAAGCCGCGCGCCACGCGCCTGCAGGAGGCGAGCGCCGCCAACCGCACGCGCTTCCATCTGCCCGACGGACCTGAACAGCAGCAGCGCGATGCGGCGTTGGCGGCGTCAGGCGACCGCTCGATCGCCAATATCGGCTGGCTCTACAGCCACGATGCCGCGGCCGTGGTGTAGGCCGAGGGAGCGGCCTTGCTCTTCCATTGTCGCTCCCGCTAGCATTTCGTCCGCGTTTGTCTTTCCCTTTGTCGTGGGCGATCATTTGCCATGAAGAAAGCAATCTTTATCGGACTGGCAGTCATCGGTGTGCTGACCGGATGCTCCGACCAGGTTTGGGTGAAGGCTGGGATGAGCCAGGCCGAGTATCAGAAGGATTCCGCCGAATGCGAGCAGACCGCAGGCATGAGCAGTGGTGCCTATGGCACCAGCCTCGATGCGGCGCAGCAGGCGAGGAGTGCCCTGTCCAGGTGCATGACGGCGCGCGGCTACACGCTGCAAAAGGCTGACAGCGTCGATCCTGCTTTGAAGTTGGTGAATTGCAAGTTCACGCAAGTGGCGGAGGTTCAGCGCCTGTCGGCGCAGTCCTGCACCAAGGGCGGCGGAACCATCGTCGACGAGTAAAGCCTGTTCCGTCCGGCTGCAATCAGCCGAAGCCTCGCCAGTAGGTGTCTGTCATCCTGAGCGCAGCGAAGGATCCCATGGCGATTGCAACGAGCGCGCTCGTTGAAAGCGCCATGAGATCCTTCGCTGCGCTCAGGATGACAAAGGTTGCTGGTCTTGCCGGACCGCGGGCCTCCAGGCCCGCCGCCGGCGAGACTAATCACTCACTTGTTCGGGTTGATCAAAAACTTCTCGCCGGTCGCGCGCTTGTTGTAGACGGCGATGTTCTTGAGATCGAGCACCTCCGGCAGCGAGATGACCCGCGTGTAATGGCTGGCGAAGGTCGTCTTCAGCCCCTTGACGACGCGCTCGCGCAGCGGCGCCTGGCCGGGCCGGCCGATCTTCTGCAGGAACGGCGTCAGCAGCCAGCCGCCGACGCCCCACGCCTGCCCGTAATTGCGCGTCAGCTCGATCGGCGCGGTATTGAGGCCGCCATAGACATAGACCTGCTTGTGCGTGGTCGAACCGTAACGGCTGTAGGTCGTGGCGGACTTGTTGAGCGCCATCTCCATGCAGGTGAGGATCTGGCTGGCGAGCTTGCCGCCGCCGATGGCATCGAAGGCGATCGTGGCCCCGGTCTCGACCAGCGCGTTCGTGAGTTCCTCGATGAAGCCGGGCGAGGTCGAAATCGACGACATGCTTGGCGCCGATGCCGCGCAGCAGCTTGGCCTGCTCGGGGCTGCGCACGATGTTGACCAGGCCGATGCCGTCCTCGAGGCAGATCTTGTTCAGCATCTGGCCCAGGTTGGAGGCCGCCGCGGTATGGACCAGCGCCTTGTGGCCCTCGCGCTTCATGGTCTCGGTCATGCCGAGCGCGGTCAGCGGATTGACGAACCACGACGCCCCCTCGGCCGCGCTCGTGCCGGCCGGCAGCGGCTGGCAGTCGGTCGCCTTCAGCAGGCGATACTGCGCATACATCGAGCCGCCCACCATCGACACCGTCTTGCCCAAAAGCGCCTGCGCCGCCTCGGACGATCCCGCCTTGAGCACCGTGCCCGCGCCTTCGTTGCCGACCGGCATGGACTCGTCGAGCCGGGCCGCCAGGCCGGGCAGCGCCGCGGCCGGGACTTTCGCCGTGACCTTGATGCCCTCGCCGCTGCCCGCGGCCTTGGCCGTCGCCATGTCGGCCGGCCCCAGCAGCAGGCCGAGGTCCGATGGATTGATCGGCGTCGCCTCGATCCTGACCAGGACCTGGTCCGGTCCCGGCTCGGGAAGCTCGATCTTCGCCAGCGACAATTCGAGCTCGCCGCCCTTGCTGATCCGCGAGCGAAGCTGCAGCCCGGTCGTCTTGTTGGTGTCGCTCATCCGCAATCTCCCGCTAATGGATGCATGAATCCTTTGTTAGCATATCTTGCGGCCGGGGACGGTATGCTCCGGCTCGCTCAGCGGAGGCACGGATGGCGAATTGGCAGGCATCGCTTCTCATGCAGACCCTCAGCACCGGATCGGTGCTGGTCCTGCAGCGCGACAAGGCGGACAAAGACGAGGTGCCGACGCTGCACGGCGGCGACACCTTCTACGGCAGCCTGCCCGACGGCGATTCGTTCGGTGGCACGGTGATGGAACGGCACGAGGGGCGGGCGGTCGTCGAGGTCAACCAGAAGCGCTATCACCTGCACAAGGCGCAGGCCCACGAGACCAGCGACGACATCTCGATCGAGCAGCCGCACGAATTCTGGGTGATCGACTAATTCATTCCGCCCCGGCGGCGCCGGGGAGGGCGAGGAGACAGCATGATTGAAGTCAACGGCATGGCGCACGTCATCCTGACGGTCAGCCAGTGGGAAAAAGCGCGTGCGTTCTATGGCGAGCTGCTGCCCTTCCTGGGCCTGCAGAAGGTCTATGACGGCAACAACTTCCTCTATCACGTGGGCGGCCGCACGGCGGTCGGCATCCAGCGCTGCGCGGAGGAACACGGCAAGGAGCGGTTCGTGCCGAACCGGGTCGGCCTGCATCATTTTTGCCTGCGCGCGCGCTCGCGCGAGGACGTCGACAAGGCGGCCGAGAAGCTTCGGTCGATGGGCGCCTATATCGACCGCGGGCCGATCGAGGGCGACTGGGCGCCGGGTTACTACTTCTTCGTCTTCGAGGATCCCGACGGCATCCGCCTCGAAGTGAATTTCATTCCCGGCAAGGGACTGCTGGCCTCCGAGAAGCCGCTCAGCCCCAGCGACGATCCCGACTGGGACCAAAACCATCGGCCGACTTTCTAGGTCGCCGCCAACTTGCGGGTCCGCCGCGCGCCCGTGAGGGCGCGCGATCCGATCCGGAATTTCCCTTCATGACGGCCCTGGCTTTTCTCTTGCAGGGACTTGTCGAATCGCACGCCGCAGCAGGCCTCGCGAGCGTCGTCGGCCTTGCCGGTTGCGCACGACAAGCCACGTCAGTTGGTGCCGGCCATCGACTTCTTGGCTGGCACCAAAAAAGGAAATGCCCATGACCATCGTCAAGGCCGCCGCCGTTCAGCTCAGCCCGGTGCTCTACAGCCGGGATGGCACCGTGGACAAGGTCGTCCACAAGATCATCGAGCTGGGCCGCGAGGGCGTGCGGTTCGCCACCTTCCCCGAGACGGTGATCCCGAACTATCCCTATTTCTGCTACGTGCAGCGGCCGTTCGAGGCGCTGGCGGAAAACCTCAAGCTGTTCGAGCAGTCGGTGACCGTGCCGTCGGTCGCGACGCAGGCGATCGGCGAGGCCTGCCGGCAAGCCGGGATGGTGGCGGCCATCGGCGTCAACGAGCGCGATGGCGGTACGCTCTACAACACCCAGCTGCTGTTCGATGCCGACGGCACGCTGATCCAGCGCCGCCGCAAGATCAGCCCGACCCACCATGAACGCATGATCTGGGGGCAGGGCGACGGCTCGGGGTTATGCGCCGTCGACAGCGCCGTCGGGCGCATCGGCCAGCTGGCGTGCTGGGAGCATTACAATCCGCTGGCCCGTTACGCCCTGATGGCCGCCGGCGAGCAGATCCACGCCGCGATGTATCCCGGTTCGTTCGGCGGCGACCTCTTCGCTGAGCAGACCGAGATCAACATCCGCCAGCACGCCCTCGAATCCGCCTGCTTCGTCGTCAACGCCACCGCCTGGCTGGACGCCGACCAGCAGGCCCGCATCATGCAGGATACCGGCTGTCCGATCGGGCCGATCTCCGGCGGCTGCTTCACCGCGATCGTCTCGCCCCAGGGCGAGTTGATCGGCGAGCCCCTGCGCGCCGGCGAAGGCGCGGTGATCGCCGATCTCGATTTCTCCCTGATCGACCGGCGCAAGCGCCTGATGGATTCGCGCGGCCACTATAGCCGTCCGGAACTGCTCAGCCTGCTGATCGATCGCGTGCCCGTTGCCCATATCCACGAGCGTGGCGCGCAACCCCCGCCGCTTGCCGTCGAGCAGGTCGACGATCATTGCGCCGTGGCCGCCCAGTAATCGCGCCAGCAACAGGAGAAGACGATGAAACACGCAATTTCGGAAGCCGGCCTTTCGACCGACGAGCCGAAGGTCACTCGCAACACCATCGAGGTCGAACATATCCGTATCGATTCCGCCAAGCCCTATGACGACGTCCGGGCGGCGCTGGACAGGCTTCCGCAATTCGACGAGCGAATTGGGGCTCTTCTGCATTATGGGGAATTCGCGCGCACCAAGTCGGAGCTGAAGAAGATCCAGGGCGATGCCGGTCTCACCGTCTTCTCCGTCGCGGCGCATGGCGACTGGCTGCAGATTCGTTCCGGCAAGCGCAACGCCGTGCAATATGTCATCGGCAATGTGCTGATCGCGACGAAAATGACGAAGCACGAGCTGGCGGCGGGACTCTATGCGCCGCTCAGGGTCATGCTTTATGAGAACAAGGGCGGCACCGCGACGATCGAATATGACCGGCCGTCTACGCTCTTTGGTCAGTACGGCGACGAAAGAGTGACCGCCGTGGCGAAGGATCTCGATCAAAAGATCCATGACGCCCTGATCGACGCAGCGAAGTGAAGCGTCGTCTGGATCGGTGCTTGTCAGTCTTGTGATTTTTTTGTGGCGGCGCGGCCTTGCTGCGCAGATTTCCGGCAGTACGCGCGAGTCCTTCTCGTGGTTGTGGTGACAAATGTCGCTCAACCCTTGACAGAACTCGGCAACAAGGCAGATAACGGTCTGCAAGCGGTGGTTGCATACATCCATTGAGATACGCGACCGCGATGTCGCATCGACGACAGGCCGGCCATCGCCCGCTCTTTTGGACTTTCGGTGCGGCGTGGGCTTTGCCACTCACTGCTGATGGAGTGCGATCGTCCTGACGTCGGCCCTGTCCACTATGGGCTCGCAAGCATCGTCCATCCTCAACTGCCGGCAATAGTGGAAAGGATATACGAAAATGCCTAACGACATGGTCCTGACACCAGGCGGATTCCGCCCCAAATCACTCGTCAACTTCATCGAGCCGGGTTACGGGCTCATTCACGAGGACGGCGCGATCAACAAGATCGAGCTCGCGACGAACCGGCGCATCAAGCTCGCACCGCCGCCGGCCGTCGACGTGCCGTTCGGCGCCTTCGGTCCCGGCCGGGCGGCCGCCGCGCAGCACCTGGCGCCTTCGGCGCAGAACGGCGCCGTGCCGGGCACCTTGCCCGATGGCTGGCAGACCTACGCCTGGTGGGACAGCGGCGCCTCGCCGATCACCTTCTTCTCCACCGCCTGGAGCGTGCCGCTGGCGCCGGCCACCGCGGCCGCGGGCGAGACCGTCTTCCTCTTCAACGGCATCCAGAACACCGGCGCCAACTTCGGCATCCTGCAGCCGGTGCTCCAATGGGGCAGCTCGGCGGCCGGCGGCGGCAACTACTGGTCGATCGCCAGCTGGTACGTCACGTCCGGCGGACAGGCGTTCCACACCACGCTCGTTCCGGTGAATCCCGGCGCCAATCTGGTCGGCGTGATGACGCAGACCGCGGTCTCGGGCGGCCAATACAGCTACAGCTCGACGTTCCAGGGGATCGCCAACACCACCCTTCCGGTCCAGAACATCGCGCCCCTTCATTGGGCCAACGAGACGCTCGAGTGCTACGGGCTCAATCAGTGCTCGAACCTGCCGACGTCTGCCGTCACGGCGATGACCGGCGTCAATATCGCGACGGGGACGGCCCATCCGACCGTGACCTGGACGCCGGTGAATGCGATCACCAACTGCGGCCAGCACACGGTGGTCGTGAACAACGCCAACCCGGGCGGCGAAGTCGACCTGTGGTATCACCCCCAGACGGGTTGGCATCACAATGACCTGACGACCGCCGGCGGTGCGCCGGCGGCGGCGAGCAATCCGGCGGGCTACATGTTCAATGCCCAGGGCACGCAACATGTGATGTTCCGCGGCGGCGACAATCACATCCACGAACTGTGGTGGGACGGCAACGGCTGGCACCATAACGACCTCACGACCGCGGCCGGCGGCGCGCCGACGGCGGCGGGCGATCCGACCGGCTACCTGTTCGACGCCCAGGGCACGCAGCACGTGATCTGTCGCGGCACCGACAACCACATCCACGAACTGTGGTGGAACAACACCGGCTGGCACCATAACGACCTCACGACCGCCAGCGGCGCGCCGGCGGCCGCCGGCAATCCTGCGGCGTACATGTTCAATGCCCAGGGCACGCAGCACGTGATCTATCGCGGGGCCGACAACCACATCCACGAACTGTGGTGGAACAACGCCGGCTGGCACCACAACGACCTGTCGACCGCCAGCGGTGCGCCGGCGGCGGCGAGCGATCCGGATGCCTACATGTTCAACGCGCAGGGCACGCAGCACGTGAACTATCGCGGCGCCGACAATCACATCCACGAGCTGTGGTGGGACAACAACGGCTGGCACCACAACGACCTCACGAACGCGGCCGGCGGCGCGCCGACGGCGGCGGGCGATCCGACCGGTTACCTGTTCGATGCCCAGGGCACGCAGCACGTGATCTATCGCGGGGCCGACAACCACATCCACGAACTGTGGTGGAACAACGCCGGCTGGCACCACAACGACCTGTCGAACGCCAGCGCTGCGCCGGCGGCGGCGAGCGATCCGGACGCCTACATGTTCAAGGCCCAGGGTACGCAGCACGTGAACTATCGCGGGGCCGACAACCACATCCACGAACTGTGGTGGGACAATAACGGCTGGCATCACAACGACCTGTCGAACGCGGCCGGCGGCGCACCGACGGCGGCGGGCGATCCGGCCGGTTACATGTTCGATGCCCAGGGCACGCAGCACGTGGTCTATCGCGGCACCGACAACCACATCCACGAACTGTGGTGGAACTGATCAATTTCCCTCCCCTTCGCGGAGTCCGCGAAGGGGAGGTGCCCGCGTAGCGGGCGGAGGGGTCACGAGTCGCAGCGTCACTGTCGCCCATGACCCCTCCGTCGTCGAAGACGCCGACACCTCCCCAGCGAAGCTGGGGAGGAAGGCTTTTCCGGCCTATTTCTTCTCGTCCTTCTTTTCCGGATCGGCGGGCGCTTCTTCCGGAACGACCGTGAACGTGCCGTCGGGATTCTGACGAACGGTCTGCCCCGGTTTGACCGGATGAACCTGGTCGCCCGGCCGCGGGCCGCCGGGCGTCACGACCGGATCCTTGTCGTGCTTGACGGGTTCTTCACGCGAATTGCTCATGGGTGTGGCCTCCGCGACGTCGTGTGAGACGTTGGTGGAACGTCACAGTTCCCAAGTGGAGACCGACTACCCTATTTCAAGGGCGCACTCCGGCAGCCGGTTCGCAACGGCGCATCAAATACGTATCCATGATCCAGCCGTGCGTCCGGCGCGCCTCGCTGCGGCGGCGATGGATCTCGTCCGCGACGTCGGCGACCTTGCCGGCGATCAGGATCTCGTCCGGCGTGCCGAGATAGGCGCCCCAGTAGATTTCCATGTCGTGGTCGACGAAACGCCGATAGGTGTCCTCGCCGTCGAGCAGCACGACGACGCTGTCGATGTCCTTGGGGAAGCCCTCGGCAAGCTTGCGGCCCGTGGTCAGCGCCACCGGCTCGGCGATGCGGTTGAGCGGGATCTTGTGCCGTGCCGCCAGCGCCTGCACCGCGGTGATGCCCGGAAACACCTCGTACGCGATGTGATGGCGGCCGTCCGTCGCGATCGCCTCGACGTTGCGAATCGTGCTGTCGTAGAGCATGGGGTCGCCCCACACGAGAATGCCGGCTGTCTCGCCGTCGGCCAGCTCGGCCTCGATCATGCGCTCGAACACGCCCTGCTTCTCGCGATTGAGCTCGTCGACGCAGGCCCGGTAGTCGGCGGGCGCCGTGTCGCGCGGCGGGCTGGGCGCCTCGACGAAGCGATAGGCATGGTCCTTGATGTGCTGCCGGCAAAGTTCCTCGCGCAGCGCGCGCAGCTTGTGCTTGGCCGGGCCCTTGTCCATCAGGAAGAAGACGTCGACCCGGTTCAACGCCTTCATGGCCTGCACCGTGATGTAGTCGGGATCGCCCGCGCCGATCCCGATGATCAGGATCCGTTTCATGCTCGTTGCTCCGTCGTCGCCTTTGTTTTTGGCGCCCACCTCTGGCATGGCCGCCGGGCGCGATCAAACGTGCCAGGCCCTTCGCGTCGTCGAGAAGGCGAGCAGGATGGAGTAGGCCAGCATGCCGGCGGCGACGCAGGCATAGAGGCCGGGCGCGGTCCAGCCCAGCAGGTCGAGCGCGATAAGGCCGCCGCCGGCGGCGATGACGAAGCGAGTCACGGTCGCCACGGTCGGCCAGATCATGTCGCCGGCGCCCATGGCGGCGAAGTTGAGCGCCATGGCGAGGCCGAAGAAACCGTAGGTCGGCCCGACGATGCGGAAATAGAGCCGGCCCGCCTCGAGCGCGGCGGGATCGTCGGTGAAGAGTTTCAGCCAGAGGTCGGGCCACAGCGCCACGGTGAGGCCGATGGCCGCGGTGACGGCGCCCGCCATCAGCGCGCCGGCCCACGCGACCCGCCGCGCGCGCCGGAACTGGCGGGCGCCCTTGTTGGTGCCGACCATGGCGGTGAGCGCGGCGCCGATGCCGAAGGTGAGCGGGCTCAGCAGATATTCGAGCCGGCTGCCGACGCCGTAGCCGGCGATGGCGGCGTCGCCGGCGCGGCCGATCAGGCCGGTAACGACCAGCACGGCGGCGTTGATCAGCACGACGACGACGCAGGACGTGGCGCCGACCTTCAGGATGTCGGCGAAGGCGGCCCAATGGAAGCCGTGCGCGGGCCAATGCAGGCGCACGGCCGCGCGCCCGATCAGGAACGGCCGCAGGATCCAGAGGGCCGCGAGGGCGTAGGAGATCACTGCCGCGGCGGCCGGCCCGGCGACGCCCAGTTTCGGCACGCCGGCCCAACCCAGGGTGAGCGCGCCGGACATCGGGATCTGCACGACGGCCATCGTGATCAGCGCCACGCCGGGCGAATGCATGTCGCCGGTGCCGCGCAGGATCGAGGCCAGCGTATTGGCGAGCCAATGCGCGCCGCAGCCCAGGAACATCACGGTCGAGAAGGCGACCGCGCCCTCGAGCGCCGCGCCGCTGCCGCCCAGCGCGCCGAACAGCGGCCGCCCGAAGCCCACGAACACGATCGCGAACAGCACCGTCATGACCGCCGCGATGGCGAGCGCGTGCGCGGCGGCGTCCTCGGCCTTGGCGCGATCGCCCGAGCCCAGCGCGCGGGCGACCGAGGAGGAGACGCCGCCGCCCATGGCGCCGGCCGACATCATCTGCAGGGTGGTCTGCGCGGGAAAGACGAGCGCCAGGGCCGCCAGCTCGGCCGTGCCGAGCCGACCGACGAACCAGCCGTCGGCGATCAGCACCAGGCTCTGCACCGAGACATTGACGACGTTGGGCGCCGCCAGCGTGAGGATGGTCGGGACCAAGGGTCCCACCAGCATCGCCTGTCGCCTGTCGTCAGGGCTCATTGCTGGGGGCGCGCCACTCCAGTGGCGCGATCATGATCATGAGCAGACGCGCCACTGGAGTGGCGCGCCCCCAGCGCGTCAAGCCCCTCTCCACGCCCGCCGCGTGGTGGAGAAGGCAAGCACGGCGGAGAACGACACGATGCCCAGCGCCACGAAGGTGAAGAGGCCGCGCACGCCCCAGCCCAGCACGTCGAGCGCCAGCAGGCTGCCGCACACCGCGATGGTGATGCGGCTGAGATTGGCGACCACCGGCCACACCATCTCGCCGGTGCCCTGCGAGGCGAAGTAGAGCGCCATCGCCAGCCCGAAGAAGCCGTAGACCGGCCCGACGATGCTGAGATAGGTGCGGCCCGAGGCGAGCGCGCCGGGGTCCGCGGTGAAGAGGCCGAGCCACAGGTCGGGCCAGATCGCCACGACGAGGCCGATGGTGGCGGCGATGGCGCCGGCCATCAGGGCGCCAATCCAGGCCATGCGCTTGGCGCGGTGGTACTGGCGGGCGCCGATGTTGGTGCCGACCAGAGTCGGTGAGCGTGGCGCCGATGCCGAAGCTGATCGGCACCAGCATGTATTCCAGCCGGCTGCCGATGCCGTAGCCGGCGATCGCGGCGTCGCCCTCGCGGCCGATCAGGCCGGTGACGAGCAGCACGGTGCCGTTGGTCAGGATGACGACCAGGCAGGCGATCAGGCCGACCTTGAGGATGTCGCGGAAGGCGGCCCAGCGGAATCCGCCGGGTGGCCAGCGCAGCCTGAGCAGCGCGCGTGGCCCCAGCAGGCGCGACGCCATCCAGAGCGCCGCGAGGGTGAAGGCGATCACCGACGCCAGCGCCGGACCGCGGATGCCGAGCGCCGGCAGGCCGAACCAGCCCAGGGTCAGCGCGCCGGTCAGCGGGATCTGCAGCGCCGCGGTGAGCACCAGCGCATAGCCCGGCGTCTTCATGTCGCCGGTGCCGCGCAGCACCGAGGCCATGGAGTTGGCGATCCAGTGCGCGAAGCAGCCGAGGAACAGGACCGAGGCGAAGGCCTCGGCGCCGTCGAGCGCGCGGCCGCTGCCGCCCAGCGCGCCGTAGATGGTTCGCCCGAAGCCCACGAAGACGACCGCGAACAGCGCCGCCATGCCGAGCGCGATGACCAGCGCGTGCGCCGCCGCCGCCTCGGCCGCGGCGCGATTGCCCGAGCCCAGGGCGCGGGCGACCGACGAGGAGATGCCGCCGCCCATGGCGCCGGCCGACATCTGGCCGAGCGCCATCTGGGTCGGGAAGACCAGGGCCAGGGCTGCGAGGTCGACGATGCCGAGCTGGCTCACGAACCAGCTGTCGGAAATGCTGACCAGGCTCTGCATGGCGACGTTCAGCACGTTGGGCGCCGCCAGCGCCAGGATGGTGGGCACGATCGGCCCAACGAGCATCATCGTGCGGCGTTCAGCAGGACTCATGCGGGATTAGGTAGCATGCGCCCTGCAAACGACGCGCGAGCTTATCTCATGAGCTAGGGAGTCTTTCTGACGACCGTGAAGCTGACGTCGCGCTTGCTGCGCCACAACGGTCGCTGAAGACGGCGCTGACCAAAACGGCATTTTCGGGCGCTATGGCACCCGAAAATTCGATCCAGGCCGAGAATTCCGCCAAAAGTAATACTTGACTATATAAAAGTGATGCTTAAATAGGTTTGCGCCCCTTCAGGAGCATCAGCCATGGCCGGCCCCGGACCGCCGAATCCTCTACAAACGAGCGCGCCAGCCGCGTCCACAGCGCGCGCGGCACCAGCAATCGCCATCTGGCGCGCGAGCGTCTGCCTGCAGTGCCGGCATTGTCGCCCCCGATTGGCGTGACGCTTGCGGGAATTGCGGAAATGCCAGGACCGCTCCGAAATTCGGGCCTCCCTACGGCACGAAAGAATTATCTTGCGCGCGAAGGCGGGAAATCATTCCGCCGCGAGCGGCGTCGGCGCCAGCCATCTGTCGAAGTCGCGCAAGGCGCGCGCGCTGAGCGCCTGCTTGCGCTCCTTGCCGCGAAAAGCTCCGTCGATCGGCGGGAACAGGCCGAAATTGACGTTCATCGGCTGGAAGGTCGTGGCATCGGCGCCGCCGGTCACGTGCCCCAGCAGCGCGCCCATCGCCGTGGTCGTGGGCGGCGCGATCGGCGCCACGTCCATGCGCTCGGCGGCGGCGAAGCGTCCGGTCAAAAGCCCGATGGCGGCGCTTTCGACATAGCCCTCGCAGCCGGTGATCTGGCCGGCGAAGCGCAGGCGCGGCATCGCCTTCAGGCGCAGAGTGGCGTCGAGCAGGCGCGGGCTGTTGAGGAAGGTGTTGCGGTGCAGACCGCCCAGCCGTGCGAATTCGGCGTTCTGCAGGCCGGGGATGGTGCGGAAGAGCCGCGTCTGCTCGCCGTGCTTCAGCTTGGTCTGGAAGCCCACGATGTTCCACAGCGTGCCAAGCGCATTGTCCTGGCGCAGCTGCACGACCGCCCACGGACGATGGCCGGTGCGCGGATCGCGCAGGCCGACCGGCTTCATCGGCCCGAAGCGGAGCGTCTGCGGCCCGCTGGCGGCGATCACCTCGATCGGCTGGCAACCATTGAAGTAGGGCGTGTTGTGCTCCCACTCCTTGAATTCGGTCTTGTCGCCGGCCAGCAGCGCGGCGACGAAGGCGTCGTACTCGTCCTTGTTGAGCGGGCAGTTGAGATAGTCGGCGCCGTCGCCGGCCGGGCCGCCCTTGTCGTAGCGCGACTGCTTCCAGGCGATCGAGAGATCGATGCTCTCGTAGTGGACGATGGGCGCGATGGCGTCGAAGAAGGCGAGCGATTCCTCGCCGCTCAGCCGGCCGATCGCCTCGGCCAGGGCCGGTGAGGTGAGGGGACCGGTGGCCACGATGACGCTATCCCACGCGTCGGGCGGCAGGCCTGCCACCTCCTCGCGCCTGAGCTCGACCAGCGGATGGGCGAGCAGGGCGGCCTGCACGGCGGCCGAGAAGCCGTGGCGGTCGACGGCGAGCGCGCCGCCGGCCGGCAGCTTGTGGGCGTCGGCCGCGCGCATGATCAGCGAGCCCGCGCGCCGCATCTCCTCGTGCAGGAGGCCGACCGCATTGTTGGCGGCATCGTCGGAGCGGAAGGAATTGGAGCAGACCAGCTCGGCGAGGTTTTCCGTGAGATGCGCCTCGGTGCCGCGCACCGGCCGCATCTCGTGCAGCACCACCGGGACGCCGGCGGACGCAAGCTGCCACGCCGCTTCGGAGCCCGCGAGGCCGCCGCCGACGATGTGTACTGTCTTCTCGCTTGTTCGCTTGGCGCTTGACGTCATCCCGTCCGACCTGAAACCGTGCGCCTCCTTACATGGGGGAGACAATCATGGCCATCAAGTTCCACAATCCCAAGACGGTGTCGCTGGCGGGCAAGTACAGCCTGGGCGCCGAGGTGCCGGCAGGCGCCAGGCTGTTCTTCGTTTCGGGCCAGGTCGGTGTCGATTCGCGTGGCAAGCTGCAGGTCGGCATCGACAAGCAGGTCGAGCAGGTCTTCAAGAACATCGGCCAGGTGCTGAAGAGCGCCGGCATGGGCTTCGGCGACATCGTCAAGGTCACCACCTTCCTGACCGACAGCCGCTACATCGTGCCCTTCCGCACGGTGCGCGACCGCTTCTTCCCGGCGCCGCCCTATACGTCCTCGACCCTGCTGATCGTGGCCGGCCTCGCCGATCCCGGCATGCTGGTCGAGATCGAGGTCGTGGCGGCCAAGTAGGAATCATGACGGACAGCCTCAAGGTCGCGCTCGCCCAGCTCAATCCCAAGGTCGGCGATGTTGCGGGCAACCTCGCCAAGGTCCGTGCTGCGCGTGCCGAGGCGAAGAAGCAGGGCGCCGAGCTGATGCTGACGTCCGAGCTGGTCCTCGCGGGCTATTTCCCCGAGGACCTGGTGCTGAAGCCTGCCTTCCAGAAGCGCTGTCACGAGGCGGTCGAGGCGCTGCGGGCCGACACGCAGGATGGCGGCCCGGCGCTGTTCGTCGGCACGCCGTGGCGCGAGGGCGACAAGCTCTACAACGCCATCGTCTGCCTCGACAAAGGCGAGGTGATCGGCAAGCGCTACAAGGTCGACCTGCCGAACTACGGCGTGTTCGACGACAAGCGCTGGTTCACGCCCGGGCCGATGCCCGGCCCGCTGGTCTTCAACGGCGTGCGCATCGGCGTGCCGATCTGCGAGGACGTGTGGACGCCCGACGTCGTCGAATGCATCGCCGAGACCGGCGGCGAGATCCTGCTGGTGCCCAACGGCTCGCCCTATGAAGTGGGCAAGACCGACGTGCGCGTGCAGCTCGGCGTCAGGCGCGTGGTCGAAAGCGGCCTGCCCTTCGTCTACGTCAACCAGGTCGGCGGCCAGGACGAGCTGGTGTACGACGGCGGCTCCTTCGTGCTGGGCGCCGATCGGTCGCTCAAGGCCAAGCTCGCCTCGTTCCGCGAGGAAGTGACGACCGTCGAGTTCCGCCGCGGAGCAAAGGGCTGGGAATGCCAGCCGGCCGGGATCGCGCCCGAGCTTGCCAACATCGAATCGATCTACCAGGCGATGATGCTGGGCCTGCGCGACTATGTGAACAAGACCGGCTTCCCCTCGGTGCTGATCGGCCTGTCGGGCGGTGTCGATTCGGCGCTGACCGCCGCCGTCGCCGCCGACGCGCTGGGCCCCGGGCGCGTGCACACGCTGATGATGCCGTCGCCCTACACCAGCGCGCATTCGCTGGAGGACGCCAGGGCCTGCGCCACGGCGATCGGCATCCGCTACGACATCGTCAGCATCGAGCCTGCCATGGAGGCGTTCCGCAAGATGCTGCTGCCGCTGTTCGGCAACCGCAAGGAAGACGTCACCGAGGAGAATATCCAGAGCCGCGCCCGCGGCGTCACCTTGATGGCCATGTCGAACAAGCTGGGCGGCATGGTGGTGACGACCGGCAACAAGTCGGAGATGGCGATGGGCTACGCCACGCTCTACGGCGACATGGCCGGCGGCTACAACGTGCTCAAGGACGTCTACAAGACGACGGTGTTCGAGCTCTGCCGCTGGCGTAACGCGCACCTGCCCGAGGGCGCGATGGGGCCCAAGGGCAAGGTGATCCCCGAGCGCATCATCACCAAGCCGCCCTCGGCCGAGCTGCGCGCCGACCAGAAGGACGAGGATTCGCTGCCGCCCTATCCCGTGCTCGACGCCATCCTGAAGGGCCTGATCGAGCGCGACCTCGGTGCCGAGGAGCTGGCGGCCGAGGGCCACGACCTCGCCACCGTGAACCGCGTGTGGCGCCTGCTCGAGGGCGCCGAATACAAGCGCCGCCAGGCGCCGCCCGGCGTGAAGATCACCTCGCGCCTGATCAGCAAGGAGCGGCGCTATCCCATCGTGAACGGCTTTCGCGGGTAGCTGAGATCTTCGCTACGCTCAGGATGACGAGAGAGGTTGATATCGATCATGTTGATCGCCCAGATCTCCGACATGCACATCAAGCCGCCGGGCGAGTTGCTGTACCAGCGTATCGACACGGCAGGCTTCCTCGAACGGGCGGTGGCGCACGTGAACGCCCTCGATCCGCGGCCCGACATCGTGCTCGCCACCGGCGACCTGGTGGATGGCGGCAAGGCCGAGGAATACGCTCTTCTCAGGCAGCTGCTGGCGCCGCTTGCCATGCCGGTCCATCTGATCCCCGGCAACCACGATGCGCGCGACGAGATGCGTACGGTCTTCGCCGATCATGCCTATCTGCCGCGCGAGCGGCTTCCTGCACTACACGATCGATGGACTGCCGGTCCGCCTGATCGCGCTCGATACGCTGGTGCCGGGCAAGGGGCACGGCGAGCTGTGCGCCGAGCGGCTCGACTGGCTGGAAGCCCGGCTGGGCGAAAGCGACGCGCCGACGATCCTCTTCATGCATCATCCGCCGTTCGATTGCGGCATCGAGTTCTTCGACGGTCATGGGTTGATGCAGGGCGGGCCGCGGCTCGCCGAGCTGGTGCGCCGCCACGGCAATGTCGAGCGCGTGATGTGCGGGCACGTCCATCGGCCGATCCAGGTGCGCTGGGCCGGCACCATGGCCTCGATCGCGCCCAGCACGGCGCATCAGGCGACGCTCGATCTGCGTGACAAGGCGCCGCTCTCCATGAGGATGGAGCCGCCGGCGATCGCGCTTCACCTGTGGCGCCCGGGCACCGGTCTGGTCACGCACGTGAGCTACATCGGAACCTATGACGGCCCGCGGCCGTTCCGTTCGACAGCATGACCGTCGTCCAATCCCGCCTCGGCGAACGGCTGAGCCTCGAATTGCTGTTCAAGAAGCTGGGACCGGGCGTCATCACCGGCGCGGCGGACGACGATCCGAGCGGCATCGCGACCTATTCGCAGGCCGGCGCCCAGGCGGGCTTCGGTCTCCTGTGGACCGTGGTCCTGACCTGGCCGCTGATGGTGGCCGTGCAGTCGGTCAGCGCCCGCATCGGCCGCGTCACCGGACGCGGCCTTGCCGGCAACATGGTGCTGGTGTTTCCGCGCAGTGTCGTCACCGGCCTGGTGCTGCTGCTGTTCATCGCCAACACCATCAATCTCGGCGCCGATCTCGCCGCCATGGGCGCCGCCGCCAAGCTGCTGACCGGCGTCGGCAGCCCGCACTTCTACACGGCGGGCTTTGCGCTGTTTTCCCTGCTGGCGGTCGTGTTCATTCCCTATCACCGCTATGTCGGCCTGCTGAAGTGGCTGACTTTCTCGCTGCTGGCCTATGTCGGCGTGGTGTTCGCCGTGAAGATCGACTGGCACGCTGTCCTGGTCGGTGCGCTGGTGCCCAAGTTCGAGCTTTCGGGCGATTCGCTCACCCTGGTCGTCGCCGTGTTCGGCACCACCATCAGTCCCTATCTCTTCTTCTGGCAGAGCTCGCAGGAGGTCGAAGAAGAGGAGGCCGACCCCGACGCCGGTCCGCTGATCGATCGGCCCGAGCAGGCCGATCGCGAATTGAACCGCATCGGCTGGGAGACCTGGGCCGGCATGGCGATGTCCAACAGCATCGCCTTCTTCATCATCCTGACCACGGCGGTGACCCTGCACGCGGCGGGCAAGACCGACATCCAGACGGCCGAGCAGGCGGCCGAGGCGCTGCGGCCGATTGCCGGCGATGCGGCGTTCTTCCTGTTCAGCCTCGGCCTGATCGGCACCGGCCTGCTGGCGATCCCGGTGCTGGCGGGCTCGGTGGCCTATGCCGCGGCCGAGGCGCGCGGCTGGCAGACCGGACTCGAACGGCCGCTCAACGAGGCGCGGCCGTTCTACATCGTGATCGCCGTCGCCATCGTGCTCGGCATCGCCGTCGACTTCTCGCCGCTCGATCCGATCAAGGCGCTGGTTTGGAGCGCCGTGGTGAACGGCGTCATCGTCGTGCCGATCATGGCAGTGATGATGATCGTGGCCAGCCAGCGCAAGATCATGGGCGACTTCGTCGCCGCGCCCTGGCAGCGCGTGCTGGGCTGGGTGGCGACGGCGATCATGGCGGCCGCGGCCGTCGCCATGTTCGTCATGATGTAGTGCAGTTATCCTGCGACAAATGCCGTTGATCGCCACGCCTGAGTGCATTAGGTCGTTTGCGGTGTCACGCTGACGCCATCGCAGAGGGCCTTGTCATGGCGCGGATCCATCTCGGACGTCGCGGCTTTGTGCTGGCGGGCAGCTTGGCCGTCTCTTCGCGTGGCGTCTCTGCGCAGCCGGCACCGGCGCTGATCCCCCGACGACTTTTGTTCGCGGCGCCGGAACGCTCAAGCGCCACCATCAGTCCCGACGGCAAGCTCATCGCCTTTCTCGGGCCGGTCGATGGCGTGCTGAACGTCTGGCTGGCGCCGATTTCCGACCCGGCGGCGGCGCGTCCGCTCACGCACATCACCGACCGCGACGTGCTGAGCCAGCTGTGGTGGCCGCAAGACAATCGCCACATTGTCTTCTTCCGCGAGCAGGGCGGCGACGAGAACTGGCAGGCTCATCGCATCGACATCGTGACCGGCGACATCCGCGCCCTGACGCCGGGACCCGGCGTGAAGTCCTACGTCCAGCAGGTTTCGGCGCGCTTTCCCGGCGAGCTGCTGATTTCCCACAACCAGCGTGACAAGGCGCATTTCGACATCTATCGCGTCAATGTCGCGACCGGCGAAAGCACGCTGCTGTTGCGCGACGATGACTTCTCCTGGGTGTTCACGGATCCCGATTTCCGCGCTCTCTGGGGCGTGCGCTACCGGGCCGACGGCGGCTACGACCTGGTGAAGGCAACCGGCGAGCAGGCTGGGTCGCTGTTCCGCCGCGTCGAAGCGGTGGATGCCTTTACCACCGGGACGATCGAGGTATCCGCTGACGGCCGCACGCTCTACTGGCTCGACTCGCAAGGTCGCGACCGCGCGGCCGTCGTCGCGCAGGACCTCGAGAGCGGCCGGTTCACCGTCCTGGCCGAGGATGCGTCGGCCGATTTCGGCAAACCCGTTCTCGATCCGGTAACCTGCGCGCCGATCTCAGCACCGGTGGTGTATACCGGGCGGCGCTGGCAGGTGCTCGATGCGACGGCCGCCGCCGACCTTGATCGGATCGCCAGGGCAGGCGAGGGCGAACTCGGCTGGTTCGGCACGTCCAACGATCGCGCCAACTGGGTCGGCTACGTCGAGCCGGCCAATGCGCCGGGACGCTTTTTTCACTACGACCGCGCGAGCGGCAAGGTCCGCCGGCTGTTCTCGACCCGGCCGGCGCTCGAGGGCGCGCCGCTGGTGCCGCTTGAGCCCGTCGTCGTCACTGCGCGCGACGGATTGAAGCTCGTCTGCTACCTGTCGCGCCCGCGCGATGCGGCCGGCGGCCGGCCGGGGCCTACGGTGCTGCTGGTCCATGGCGGACCGTGGGGCCGCGACATGCCCGACTTAAACATGACGCATCAGTGGCTCGCCAACCGCGGCTACACCGTGCTCAGCGTCAATTTCCGTGGCTCGACCGGCTTCGGCAAAAGCTTCGTCAATGCCGCCGACGGCGAATGGGCGGGCAAGATGCACGACGACCTGATCGACGCCGTCGACTGGGCGATCGCGCAGCGTATCGCCGACCCGGCCAGGATCGCCATCTACGGCGCAAGCTACGGCGGCTATTCGGCGCTGGTCGGCGCCACCTTCACGCCACAGAAATTCGCCTGCGCGGTCGATTTGTTCGGCGTCTCCAACCTGGTGACCTTCGTCAAGGCGATCCCGCCTTATTGGGGACCCTGGTCGTCGGTCTGGAAGACGCGCATGGGCGACCACACGACCGAGGAAGGTCGCAAGTTTCTCGCCAGCCGCTCGCCGCTCAGCTTTGTCGACCGCATCGTGAAGCCATTGCTGATCGGCCAGGGCGGCAACGACGTGCGCGTGATCGCAGCCGAGTCCGAGCAGATCGTGGCGGAGATGCAGCGTCGCAACATCCCGGTGACCTACGTCTACTACGGCGACGAGGGCCATGGCTTCCGCCGGCCCGAGAACCGCCGTTCCTTCACCGCCGTGGTCGAGGCCTTCCTGGCCCAGCATCTCGGCGGAAGCTGCGAACCGGTCGGCGAAGATTTCGCGGGCTCGAGCATCGAGTTCCGCGCCGGCCGCCAGCTGATCCCCAGCCTGGGTTAGGACGGTCGGCCGTGCCGGCAATACTTAAGAATTGATGGGTGTCTGACCTTTCCAAAAATTACATATGTGGGTCGTCCGGCACCCACTTATTCGGACATCCTGCAGCGGCCTAAAGTTTTACTATTTATTGTCTTGACTATTGCTTAATTGTCGATCATGTTCTTCCGGCATCGTCTGGAGGATAAATCATGGACGGACCGGGACGGCCTTTGCCCGACAGGCCGGCCGAATCAACCTCGGTGGCTGCTTCAGTCCTTCACTGCCGGCAGCACGATGCGGTTGAAGATACCGAGCGGGATCACGCCTTGAAGCGGCGAAGCGTAATGGCCGGCATTGACCATGACCACGAGGTCGAGCGCGGGTACAACGAACAGCCGCTGGCCGCCATAGCCGACGCCGGCCGCCCAGTTGAGCTGGGTGCCGTGGCGGAAGCTGCGGCCGAGCCACCATTGATAGCCGTAGAAGTAAAGGCTCTCGCCGTTGAGGCGCGGCTTGATCGAATCCGCGGCCCAGCCCTTCGGCAGGACCTGCTTGTCCCTCCATATGCCATCGCTCAGCATGATCTGCCCGAGCTTGGCAGTATCGCGCGCGCGCAGACGCAGGCCCGAGGCCGCGGCTGGCGGGTGGTCCGCGGCGACAGGCAGACTGACCCATTCGTAGTCGGTGATGTCGAGCGGCGCGAACAGTCTGTCGCGCGCATAGTCGTCGAGACGCTGCCCGGTCGCCTTGGCGACGGCCGCGCCGAGCACCGTCGTTCCGCCGCCATTGTAGTTGTAAGCCGTGCCCGGCGGCGCCACGATCTTCTGCTCGAAGACGTACCGGATCGGGTCGGCGGCATCGATCAGCCGGCGTTCGCTGTTGGCGGGATTGCTGTAGGGCAGGGATTCGTCCCATGCCAGGCCCGACGACATGGTGAGGAAATCGGCGAAGGTGATGCGCGCGTTGTCGGCCGTCTTCAGGCTGGCGTACTGCGGGAAGAAATCGATGGCCGACGAATCGAACGCCGGGAACTTGCCCTCGCCGCGAGCGATGCCGACCAGCAGGGAGGTCACGCTCTTGGAGATCGATCGCAGGTCGTGCTTGACCTCGGGGCCGTACTGCACGGTGCCGATCGGGTTGCCCCAGCGCTCGTCGGCGCCGCTGAAATAGCGTTCCATCGCGAGCTTGCCTTTGCGCACGACGACGACGGCATGGATGTTGACCTGCGGCCATTGTGCGAGGAAGGCGTCGAGCGCGCAGAGCTTGGCGGCATCGAGGCCGACGTCTGCCTGCGTGGCGAGGCTCCAGCCGTCGTTGAGCGCGACCGGCGCGCCGCAGGTCTTCGGCTCCTGCGCCGAAGCAGGAATGCTGAGCGCAAGGAGCGCCAGCAGAAGCATGAGAGACTTTGTCATCCAGGCTTAGCTTACGTCGTGCGCTGCCGTCGGCAAGCGTGTGTTAGCGTTTCGTCATGAAGCTCTATTCAGGACCGCTCAGCATGTTCGGCGCCAAGGCCGAGATTGCAGCCCGTGAGAAGGGGCTCGATGTCGAGCTGATCATGGTGCCGTTCGAGATGAAGACGCTCTATCAGCCCAAGCATCCCGAGGTGTTGCGCATCAATCCCAAGCGCCAGGTGCCGGTGCTGATCGACGGTGATCTGGAGCTCTTCGATTCGACCCAGATCTTCGAGTATCTCGAAACCGTGAAGGCCGAGCCGGCGCTGTGGCCGGCCGAGCCCAAGGCGCGTGCCCGCGCCCGGTTGCTGGAGCACAAATCGGACGAAGTCTATTTCCCGCCGATCGTGCGGCTGATGGGCCTGCAGGCCACGCCCGACGATCCCGCCGCCGTCGACGCGCGGGCCGCTGCCGCTTCCTTCTACGACGAAACGGAGAAAGGGCTCGGCAGCCAGGAGTGGCTGGCCGGCGCCTATTCCTACGCCGACATCGCCTTCTACATGGCGCAGCTTTTCGGCGAGCGCATGGGCGCCCCCATCACCGTTGGCCATCCGCGCCTGCAGGCCTGGCGCGACCGCATGAGCGCGCGGCCGGCGGTGCGCAAGGTCGCCGGCGCGATGGGACGGTACCTGCTGTCGCAAGGGCGCAAACTGCCACCCTTCCTGGCCGCGTTGAGCGCGTAGCGCCATGACGAAGGTTTTGTTCCTGCCCGGCTCGGGCGCCTCGCCTGATTTCTGGAAACCGGTCGGCGCGCGCCTGCCGGCCGACTGGTCGAAGGAGTATTTCGGCTGGCCGGGCCTGGGCGACCAGCCGCACGATCCCGCCATCAAGGGCATGGACGATCTCGTCCGCCTGGTCGCGGCACGGATGGACGGGCCGGTCGATCTGGTGGCGCAGTCGATGGGCGGCGTCGTTGCCGCGCGTCTCGCGCTCGAGAAGCCCGGCCTCGTGCGGCGGCTGGTGCTCACGGTGACCTCGGGCGGCATCGACATGAACGGGCTGGGCGCCTCCGACTGGCGTGCCGACTATCGCAAGGCCTTTCCGCGCGCCGCCGAATGGATCACGACGCCGCGCGCCGCGGTGGATCTGCCGGTGGAACGCATCGCCGCGCCGACGCTGTTGATCTGGGGCGACGCCGATCCGATCAGCCCGGTCGCCGTCGGCCGGCATCTCGAACAGCGCATTCCTGACGCCCGGCTGCACGTCGTGCCGGGCGGCGATCACGATGTGGCCCGGACTCACGCCGAAACCGTCGCTGCCCTGATCGCGGCCTTCCTGCGCTAAGCGGTCGGCGGGTCGCCGACGGCGGCGGTCAGGGTCGTTATCACGCCTTGCGCCGCGTCGGACCTGTCGTCGACGTCTGCCTTGAACTTGTCGAGGAGGCGTCTGGCCAGCGCCACCGGCTGCGGTGCAGAGGCCGGCAAGGGAGGAAGCGGACCGCCGTTCGTCCAGAAGGGCGGGAGGTGCGGCCAGAAGCCGGCGACCAGCAGGAACTGCACGCCATAATAGTAGGAGTTGACGGTGGACATGTCCTGGCTCGGCGCGAAGCCGTCGCCCTGCAACGACGTCGTGAGGCACCATTCGAGCAGCGTCATGATCTCCGTGCCGGCGTGCGCGTGCGCTTCGTCCAGCATGGATGGCCACATCAGCTGGAACATGGTGACGAGGTCATAGTTGTTGTGATCGCTGAAGAGCGGCGCCGCGCCGGTGTCGGGCGGGTCCGGCTTCAGGCCGTTGGGGTAGCGAAAGGTCTCGATGGTCCGGGTCGTGTCGATGATCTTGTCGGTATTCGGCAGATCGTGCCGCCTGCCGCCGTCGGTGTAGTATTTGACGACATGAAACGTGAAGGAGAGATCCTGCACCTCGATGACCTCGCCGTCGAAGTCGTAGGTCGGCCCCCAATATCCCGTCACGCTGCTCTGCATGCGCCACAGATAGTCCCGCAAGTTGTCGAATGACGCATCCGATACGGTGAATTCCGCTTCGGGATGTTCGTCGAAGGCGAACTTCAGCTTCTTCTTGAAGAAGATCTGCGCCAGCGACGTGATCATCGAGCCGAACTCGTCGCGATTGTTGCGGCCGGTCCGGCTTATCCGGCTGACGCGAAGCCGGTCGAGGCAGCGCGTCACGAAGCCTGGATCCTGCAGCGGCTTCATGAAAGTGAGCGGCAGAAGCGTCAGTTTCTTGCCGGGTTTCGGCTTCTGTATTTCGTTCGACTGCAGGAAGTCGACGGTGGGCTCCAGTTTTCGATAGAATTCCGTGCAGCCGGCACCCCACGATCCATCGGGCTGCTGCACGAACGGCTGGCTGCCGCCGCCGAGACTGGCCTCCAGACGGTCCAGTGTTGCTGCCGCCCGAGCCCAGTCATCCGTGTAGTGGATCAGCCACTGGGCCTCGAGCGAGATCTGCTGGGATATCGGCAGGGCGGTATGCGCGGCGATCAGCGCATTCATCCGCTTGTTCAGCAGCTCGAGACGGGCGGTATAGCCCGGCCACGTCGCGTCGTAGCCGGCGTCGCGCGCGGTGAAGGCGGCGTTGATCTTCTCGAGAACCGGTCCGCGATCGATCGGTGCGTTCGCCATGTCGCCCCTCCCGCCAGGAGGGTAACATGGCGAACTTTACAACCGAATAGAGAAGTTACTACGGCTTGACCTTGCGCCGCAGCATCGTCTCGTAGACGCGCAGGACCGAGGAGCTGTCGTCCGGACCCCATCCCATGCCCTTGGCCAGGCGCTGCAGGTTGTGCGTCGACGCACCCTGCTGCAGCGGCACGCCGAGCTCGTCGCCCAGCTCCAGCGCCAGATGCAGGTCCTTGTAGGCGAGATCGAGCGCGAAGGAGGGCGGTGAATAGTGGCCGGTCAGGGCACGCTGCGTGAAGTTCCGGATGGCGTTGGAGTTGCCGCTCGAATTGGCGATCACGTGCAGCAGCTTGTCGGGGTCGAGACCATAGGTGGTGCCCAGCATCATGCCTTCGGAGAGGGCCGCCATGTTGCAGAACGACAACATGTTGTTGACCAGCTTGGCCACCGTGCCGCTGCCCAGGCCGCCCATGTGGATGACGTTGGCGCTGAACGACTGCAGCACCGGCAGCGCGTCGTCGAACACCTTCTTGTCGCCGCCCACCATGATGGCGATGGTCGCGGCCTCGGCGCCCACCGTGCCGCCGCTCACCGGTGCGTCGAGCATGGCGATGCCCTTGGCGGCCATGGCGGCGCCGATCTTCTTCACCATCGAGGGCGCGTTGGTGCTGAGGTCGATGTAGGTCTGGCCCTTGCCGATATTGGCCAGGATGCCGCCGTCGCCCAGGGTCACCGCCTCGACGTCCTTGGGCATGGGCAGCGACGTCATGACCACGTCGGCGCCCTTGGTCACCTCGGCGATCGATTTGGCGGCCGTGGCGCCGAGATCGGTGCAGGTTTTGATCGCGGCGGCGTTCAGGTCGAACACCGTCACCTGGTGGTTGCTCTTCTTGACGATGTTGCGGCACATGGGGCCGCCCATATTGCCGACGCCGATGAATCCGACCTTCACTGTATCCTCCCGGGTGAATGCGTTGGCCGACTATACGACAGAATCGGCCGTGCCCAGTGTCGCTGCGTTGACAGCTTTCGCGTTGCGGCGTGACGGGGCAGTATCGGGGCAAGACAGGGAGGACCGCCCGCCCCATGGCGCGCAACAAACTACATCCGATTCCACATCCGCCGCGCACGCCGCTGCTGGGCAACATGCTCACGGTCGACGGCGGCGCGCCGGTCCAGGATCTGATGCGCATCGCGCGCGAGCAGGGGCCGATCTTCTGGCTCGACATGATGGGCACGCCATTGGTCATCGTGTCGGGCGCCGACCTGGTGGCCGAGCTGTGCGACGAGAAGCGCTTCGACAAGGCGGTGCGCGGCTCGCTGCGCCGAGTGCGCATGCTGGGCGGCGACGCGCTGTTCACCGCCGAGACGCAGGAGCCCAACTGGCAGAAGGCGCACAACATCCTGCTGCCGACCTTCGCGCATCGCATGATGCAGACCTACCACGAAGGCATGCTCGACATCGCCGACCAGCTGGTCACCAAGTGGGAGCGTCTGAACGCCGACGAGGAGATCGACGTGGTGCGCGACATGACCGCGCTCACCCTCGACACGATCGGCCTGTGCGGCTTCAACTACCGCTTCAACTCCTTCTACCGCAGCGACAACCACCCCTATGTCGAATCGCTGGTGCGCGCGCTCGAAGCCGTGATGAAGATGCGCGGGCTGCCGCTCGAGGACATCACCCAGCGCAAGAGCCGTCGCAAACTCGAGCAGGATGTCGGCTTCATGAACGGCATCGCCGACCGCATCATCCGCGAGCGCCGCGAAGTGCCGGCGGAAGACGCGGCCAAGCCCGACCTGCTGGGCTTCATGCTGAGCGGCATCGACAAGCAGAGCGGCGAGCGGCTCGACGACGTCAACATCCGCTACCAGATGAACACCTTCCTGATCGCCGGCCACGAGACCACGAGCGGGATGCTGTCGTTCGCGGTCTATTTCCTGCTCAACAATCCGCACGTGATGCAGAAGGCCTGCGAGGAGGTCGACCGCGTGCTGGGCCGCGACGTCAACGCCAAGCCCAGCGCGAGCCAGGTCAACCAGCTCGTCTATATCGGCCAGATCCTGAAGGAGTCGCTGCGCCTGTGGCCGACGGCGCCGGCGTTCGGGCTCTATCCCTTCCAGCACGAGACGATCGGCGGCAAGTACAAGCTCCGAAAACGCACCTTCGTCACCGTGCTGACGGCGATGCTTCATCGCGACAAGTCGGTGTGGGGGCCGCAGGCCGAGGTCTTCAATCCCGACAATTTCGCGCCCGAGCGCGAGGCCAGGATGCCGCCGCATGCCTACAAGCCGTTCGGCAATGGCCAGCGCGCCTGCATCGGCCGGCAGTTCGCCATGACCGAAGCGACCCTGGTGCTGGGCATGATCCTGCAGCGCTTCCGGCTGGTCGATCACACGCGCTATCAGCTCAAGATCAAGGAATCGCTCACCATCAAGCCCGAAGGGCTGGTGATGCGCGTGCGGCTGCGCCCGGATGTCGTGCGTGGCTCGGGCGTTTCCGTCGTGGCCAAGCCCGCGCCAAGGAAGGCCATAGCGAAGAAGAAGGCGGCGAGTCACGGCACCGGGCTCGCGGTGTTGTTCGGCTCCAACATGGGCACCGCCGAGGAGCTGGCGCGCCTGATTGCCGAGGCGGGCGAAGCGCAGGGCTTCGCGGTGACTCTGGCCAGCCTCGACGATCAGGCCGGCAAGCTGCCGACCGAGGGCGCGGTGGCGATCGTCTGCGCCTCCTACAATGGCGGCCCGCCGGACAATGCCGGCGCCTTCCTCAAGAGCCTGCGCGAGGCGGCGCCGGAGGCCCTGAACGGCGTGCGCTACACCGTGTTCGGTTGCGGCAATCGTGACTGGGCCTCGACCTACCAGGCGATCCCGCGCCAGATCGATGCACTTCTGGCCGAAAAAGGTGCGGAGCGGATCTATGCCCGCGGCGAGGGCGATGCCAAGGAAGACCTCGACGGTCACTTCCAGGCCTGGAACGAGCCGATGTTGCCGGCGCTGGCCAAAAAGCTCGGCGTCGAGCTCGAGCCCGACGTCGGCGCCGCCCACGAGCCGCTCTACCAGGTGCAGGCGGTCGACAAGCCGCCGGCCAATCTCCTGATCGGCGGCGCGGGCGCGTTGCCGATGCGCGTGCTCGTCAATCGCGAGCTGCAGAATGCCGACAGGTCGGGCCGCAGCACGCGGCACATAGAAGTGCTGTTGCCCGACGGCGTGAGCTATCGCGCCGGCGACCATCTCAGCATCGTGCCGCAAAACAGCGCCGCGCTGGTCGAGCGGGTGATCAGGCGCTTCGGCTTCGCGCCCGGCGCGCACGTGATGCTGACGGCGGCCGAGGGGCGGCGCGCCGCTCTGCCGGTCGATGAAGCGGTCGCGGTCCATCGTCTGCTGTCGGACTTCGTCGAGCTGCAGCTCCCGGCCACGCGCAAGCAGATCCAGGCCATGATGCAGCACACACGTTGTCCGTTCACACGGCCCAGGCTCGAGGCGCTTCTGGACGAAGATCAATTCCGCGCCGAGATCCTGGCCAAGCGCACCTCGGTGCTCGACCTGCTGGAGCACTATCCGGCCTGCGAGCTGCCCTTCGCCGCCTTTCTCGAAATGCTGCCGCTGATGACGCCCCGTTACTATTCGATCTCGTCCTCGCCGATCGCCGACGGCGCGCGCTGCGCGATCACCGCTGCCGTGGTCGAAGGGCCGGCGCGTTCGGGGACGGGCCTCTATGAGGGCGTCTGCACCGGCCATCTGGCGCGCCAGGCGGCGGGCGGCACGCTGCAGGCCTTCGTGAAGGAAACCAGGGTGGGCTTCCGCCTGCCGCAGGATCCCGCGGCGCCGATCGTCATGATCGGTCCGGGCACGGGCCTGGCACCTTTCCGCGGCTTCCTGCGCGAGCGCGCCGCCCTCAAGGCGCAGGGCCGCGGCCTGGGACCGGCGATGCTGTTCTTCGGCTGTCGCCATCCCGACCAGGACTTCATCTATGGCGACGAGCTCAGGGAACACGCCCAGGCGGGTGTCGTTGAACTGCATGTCGCGTTTTCGCGCCACGACGGGAAGAAGACTTACGTGCAGGACCTCCTGAAGGACCAGGCCGACCGCGTGCGCGCCCTGATCGGGCAGGGCGCCGTGGTCTACGTCTGCGGCGACGGCGGACGCATGGAACCCGACGTCAAACGGGCGCTGGCAGCGATGTACGACGAGGCCTTCGTCGCGAAACTCGCGGCCGAGAACCGCTACGTGCTCGACGTATGGGCGGGCAGCTGAGCCTTTCCTCGAACCGGGACGCCGAGCGCGCCCGCGATCTGCGCCGCATCAAGACAGCGGCGACGCTTCTGCTGGTCTTCACCGCGACACTGTTCATCGTGGCGCGGCACTATGAGCCGACGCACTGGGCCTGGGGCTACGTCGCCTCCTTCGCGGCGGCGGCGACGGTGGGCGGCGTCGCCGACTGGTATGCCGTGGTGGCGCTGTTCCGCCGGCCGCTCGGGTTGCCGATCCCTCACACGGCGATCATTCCGCGCAACCACCTGCGCATCGCCGACACATTGGGCGAGTTCATCGAGACGAATTTCCTCGCCCCCGAGCCGGTCGAGAAGCGGCTGGGCGAAGTCGATTTCGCGGCCCTCGTGGCGGAGTGGCTGGTCGAGCCAGAACGCGCCACGGCGCTGGCGGACTTCGTGCTGCGGCTGCTGCCGCAGACCCTGGGCGCCATCGACCAGTCCGGGCTCAAGGACTTCATCGGCAAGCGCATCATGGCCGAGCTGCAGCGGGTCGAGCTGGCGCCGCTGGCCGCCGGCCTTCTGAGCGCCGTCACCGAGAAGGGCCGGCATCAACGCCTGCTCGACGAGCTTTTGGGCGCCCTCGAGAAAGTGCTGACCAACGAGGAGACCCTGGCGGCGCTGCGCGAGAGGATCCGCAAGGAATTGCCGGCGCTCTTCAACCTCTACCGTGCCGACGCCTATCTCCTGCGCAAGATCGTCGCCTCGACCAGCGGCTTCATCCAGGACGCGCGCGCCGATCGCAAGCATCCGCTGCGGCTTGAATTCGACAGTTTCGTGACAGGTTTCGTCGAACAGCTGCGCAGTTCCCAGGCCTTCGCGCGTCGGGCGGAAAGCCTCAAGCGCGACCTGCTGGCGCGGCCCGAGATCGCCGCGATCGCCGAAGGCGCGTGGGACAGCCTGCGCACTTTCCTCGAGCAGGACGCGCGAGCCCCCGACAGCCAGGTCCGCCGTCAGCTCGAAGCCATGCTGGTCGATATCGGCGGCCAGCTTGCGCGCGATCCGGCGATCCGCGCCGAGATCAACCGTGGCATGGTGCGTGTACTTGCCGACTTCGTGCAAAGTCAGAAGAGCGGCGTCGGCCGCTTCATCGCCGACCAGGTGAAGTCTTGGGACATCGACATGCTGATCGGCCGCATCGAGCTCACCGTGGGACGCGACCTGCAGTACATCCGTTTTAACGGAGCTTTGATCGGCGGCCTGGCCGGTTTGGCCTTGCATGCGCTGGAGCAGGGGTTGAAGCTCGGCTCCTAACCGACTGGAGGTTCGCATGGCCGACGCACCACAGAACTTCACCGACATGTTCAAGAATCTGGGCGAGCAGCTCAAGATCGCGCCCTTCGACATGACGAAGATCATGGAGCATCAACAGAAGAACCTGGAGGCCATGACCAAGTCGTGGCAGGCGATGGCGGGCGGCGCCAACGAGATCGCCAAGAAGCAGCGCGCCATCTTCGACGAGGCGGTGAAGGACGTCACCGCCATGGTGCATGACTACAAGCCCGGCGGCAGCCCGCAGGACATGATGGCCAAGCAGGCCGAGTTCGCCAAGAAGGCGATGGAGGCGGCGATCGCCAACACGCGCGACATCGCCGAGCTGGTGCAGAAGTCGACCACCGAGGCGTTCAAGATCGTGCAGGACCGGATGAAGGAGTCCTACGAGGAGATCCGCACCACGGTCGAAAAGAAGATGTAGCCTAGCTCCGTCGCCAATCCGGAAAGGCGAAGCTCTTCCAGCCGGAGCGGTCGAACTTCTTCCACTGGCCCTCGCGCTGGGCCAGTCGGTCGGCAACGGCATAGACGGCGGCCGGATGATGGCCGAGGCCGCAATGGCTGCCGTAGACCTCGATGTTCTCGACCTCGGCGCCCTCCTCGTTGATGCAGGTCTGCCAGGCGCAGATGCCGTCGGAGCGGCTGAAGATCGAGGTGGTGGGCACCGGCGGCGGCTCGGCGAGCGGCCCCGCGATGTGCTCGTCGCGATCCTCGACGCTTTGGCCGGAGGCGAACTCGTAGACCTTCCAGGCGTTGGTCGCCTTGGGGCTGCCGGCGAACGGACTGCCCAGGCTGATCACGCAGCGGACCTTGTCCGGCAGGCGCTTGGCGAGCTGGCGCGCATAGATGCCGCCCAGACTCCAGCCGATCAGGCTGATCTTGCGGCCGCCATGGCGGTCGTAGAGTTCCTCGACCCGCTCCAGCATGTCGCCTTCGACGCCGGGCCGCAGCCCGAGGTTGCGGCCCTGACTCCAGCCATGCACGGCATAGCCTTGCGCCTTGAGGAAGCTGCGCAGAGGCTGGGTGGAGAAGTCGCTGGCGAGCAGACCGGGGAACACCAGCACCGGATGTCCATCGCCGCGCGGCGCCGCGGCAAGCCACGGCCGGAGCAGCATGAACGCGCCGAGCTCCTGCACGGCGCGGCCTTCGAGCAACAACAAGGTTCGCGAGGGGGGACGTAACGCGCCGGCGGCAGCCGTCATTTGGCATCCTTGTCCATTTGGGCGACGGTCTCACATATCGGAATCGGGCGAAAGGGTTTCAACCGGCGGTGACCGCCTTCTTGAGCTCGTCCGCCGCCTCGACGAGATAGTCGCCGAGACGGCCGATGTCGGGCACCGCGCGACGATCGGCGGTGAGGCCGAAATTGAGCGCGTCCATGTAGCTCTGCACCGTGATGTTGAGGGCCGCGCCATGCGCCGCGATCGACACCGGATGCAGGGCCGTCACCTTGGCGCCGGCGCAGTAGAGCGGCATCGGCGGGCCGGGAACGTTGGAGATCGTGACATTCATCGGCATCGGCAGGCGATCGGCGAGGCCGCTGCGGCCATAGACCAGCATGATGAGCTGCAACAGGATCGGCGCACCGACGAAGGCGAAATCCTGGGGAACGGCGTCGCGGAACGTGCCGGCGATCTCCTTCGACTGCGAGGAGGATTTGACGATGGCGCTGAGCCGCTCGGCGGGATCGGCGATATCGGTCGCGATCTGGCACAGCATGCCCGAGACCTGGTTGTTCTGCCGCGTGTCGCCGGGCTCGCGCAGGCTGATCGGCACGCCGGCGATCAGCGGCTTGTCGGGCAATTGGCCCTTTTCCTGGAGATAGCGGCGCAGCGCGCCGCTGCACACCGCCATCACCACGTCATTGAGCTTGGCGCCGCCTGCCTTGCCGATCGCCTTGGCGTCGCTGAGCGAGATCGTGCGCGCGGCGTAGCTGCGCTCGCGGGTGATGGTGGCGTTGAACGGCGTCCGCGGGGCGTTGAGCGTCGGCAGCTGGCTGACCAGGCTCTGCAGGGTGCCGAGCGCCTTGGGTGTCTCGCCCGGCTTGGCGAGGAAGGCGTCGGTCATGGCGTTCATGATGGCGGGTGCGGCCTCCCACATCTTCAATTGCTGGCGCATCATGTTGCCCATGATGTCGGCAATGCCCTTCACCGGATCGACGGCGGTCGGCGAACTGGGCGCCGCCTTGGGCGCGGCCGGCTTTGGCGGGGGCGGCGCCACCTCGCGCGGCACGGCCGACACGTCGTACAGCGCCTTGTTGATCGCCATGCCGGCGCCGCCGTCGATCGCGGCGTGATGGACCTTGGAATAGAGAACGCCCTGGCCGCTGGCCAACCCGGTGATGACGTAGAACTGCCAGAGCGGCCGGCTGCGATCGAGCGTGTTGGCGTGCAGACGGGCGATCACCTCCTCGAGCTGCGCCTCGCTGCCCGGCGCCGGCAGAGTCGTCTCGCGCAAATGGTAGTCGAGGTCGAGATCGTCAGCGTCGACCCAGCCAGGATGGTCGAGATCGTAGAGTGACGGCGCCAGCCGCTTGGAGAAGATCGGGATGGTGTGCAGGCGGCTTTCGAAGAAGCTGCGGAAGTGCCGGTAGAAGCTGCCCTCGAAGCCTTCGGGAAGCTGGAAGTAGGTAAGCCCCGCCACGTGCATGGGGGTCTCGGGCGTCTCGAGATAGAGGAACGAGGCGTCGATGCCTGACAGCTGCTGCTGGTCCATGGCGTCCTCCCGGAAAGCCTTCCGGCTTGTTCGTTGGTCGATTTGTCCTCTTAATGGACGGCCTAATCAATTGAAAAACAAAGATAATCGAGTTTCCTTCTCGCAGCGCACAAATTCATGTTGCAACGCACCATAGCGATCCCATATACGCCCTTCAGCAAGCACTGACCGTCCCCAAACCGCACCAGGAACCGACCATGACCACCACCAACACCGCGCTCGACAGCGTGATCGAGCATGCCACCGAGACCACCAAGGCCGCCAGCGAGCGCGCCCGCGAGTTCGCCCAGATCGGCGTCCGCAAGGCGACCGAGGGCTTCGAGCAGATGAGCAAGGCCGCGCAGACCGCGACGGAAGAGCTCAACAGCCAGATGACCCAGGCCCGCGAGGGCGCCACCAAGGCCGGCCTCAAGCTGCT
Source organism: uncultured Alphaproteobacteria bacterium (assembly GCA_963755585.1). Lineage (GTDB taxonomy): Bacteria > Pseudomonadota > Alphaproteobacteria > Reyranellales > Reyranellaceae > Reyranella. Next base: position 68,686 of record CAVWKN010000016.1, on the reverse strand, counting down.
CGAGGTCGCCAAGGAAGACGCCGACGCGAGCTTCGCCGCGGTGCGCGATTTCCTCGCCGCCAAGTCGCCGATCGAGGCGTTCGACGTCTCGGCCAAGTACTGGCGCGGCCGCCTGGAGACCCGCATGGCGCAGGCCCAGGATCTCGGCGCCTTCGTGCGCAAGGCGACCGACGAGGCCGTCCGTCCGGTGCAGGAGCGCATCGAGAAGTTCGCCAAGGCCGCCGCCTAAATCATTACGCCCCCTCGAAGCCAAGGCCCGTCCGCGAGGACGGGCCTTTTCTATGCGCAGATGTCGGCGAGCACGAAGCGCAGGCGCTCGTCGACCGATACGAGCGGCAACGGCACGAGTTCGTAGCCGCAGCTCGCATAGGCAGAAACCATCGCCTCGCCTGTGCGCCGGGCTTCTTCGCCGTCTGTTTGCGCTCGGCATCCTGGCGGAAGATCCCGGCCAGAACGGTGCGAGGAAGACACGGCGGTTGTAGCGGAAACGCTCGGCCGCTTGCGTCACATGCGCCGGCACGGGACGCCCGAGCAAATGGAAGTAGCCGACCATGTCGGGCACGCCGCGGTCGAAGAACACGGGGCCGGTCTGCCGCCGTGCCATGCGGTGCGAGTGCAATTCCCACGACAGCATGAGCTCGGCGAACGCCAGCGGGTCGCGGCCCGGCAGCGCCGGCCCGCCGATCGCGCTCTGATCCTGGATGATGGCCCGCCCGGCTTCGATCGAATGCGCATGGCCCCGGCGCGCCAGCGCTTCGATCAGCGTGCTCTTGCCGGATCCCGGACCGCCGGTAATGACGTGGAAGCGCTCGAAGTCGGACATGATTATAATGATCCCAACGATGTTCCCGGGAGGCGGCATGGATCGGTTCTGGCTCAAAAGTTATCCGCCGGGCGTGCCGTCGGACATCGATCCATCGGTCTATCCCAGCGTCGTGGCGCTGCTCGAGGAGAGCTTCGCCAAGTATCGCGAGCAGAAGGCCTATGTCTGCATGGACAAGGCCCTGACCTTCGGCGAGGTCGACACGCTTTCCACGGCGCTCGGTGCGTGGCTGCAGAGCAGGGGGCTGCAGCGCGGCGCGCGGGTGGCGATCATGATGCCCAACGTGCTGCAATATCCCGTCGCGGTGGCGGCGGTGCTGCGGGCGGGTTTCATCGACGTCAACGTCAATCCACTCTACACGGCGCCCGAGCTCGCGCATCAGCTCGAGGATTCGGCCGCTGAAGCGGTGATCGTGCTGGAGAATTTCGCCGCCACGCTGGAGCAGGCGCTGAGCGCTGCCGGGGCCAAGACGGCGGTCAAGCATATCGTCGTGGCGTCGATGGGCGACCTGCTGGATTTCCCCATGAGCATGGTCGCGAATTTCGTCGTGCGTAACCTGCGCAAGATGGTGCCGGCCTTCACCTTGCCCGGTCATCTCAAGTTCAACGACGTGATCAGCGCCGGCCGGTCGATGACCCTCGCGCGACCCGATCTCGGCCCCGACGACGTGGCGGTGCTGCAATATACCGGCGGCACCACGGGGGTGGCCAAGGGCGCCACCCTGCTGCACCGCACGATCGTGGCGAACCTGCTGGCCTCCGAGGCGTGGATGCAGCCCGGTCTCAAGCGCAAGCAGCTCACCGGCCAGTTCACCATCGTCTGCGCCCTGCCGCTCTATCACGTCTTCGCCTTCATCGCCTGCGGCCTGCTGGGCATGCGCACCGGCGCGCTCAACATCCTCATTCCCAATCCGCGCGACATGAAAGGCACCATCAAGGAACTCGCCAAGTACCACATCAACATCTTTCCCGGCGTCAACACGCTGTTCAACGGGCTGCTCAACCAGCCCGACTTCGCCAAGCTCGACTTCTCCGGCCTCGCCATCTCCAACGGCGGCGGCTCGGCCGTGCAGGAGCCGGTGGCGAAGAAGTGGCTCGCCGTCACCGGCTGCCCGATCGTCGAAGGCTATGGCCTCAGCGAGACCTCGGCCGGCGTCACCTGCAATCCCACCGACTCGGAGGCCTATACCGGCACGGTCGGGCTGCCCTTGCCCAATGTCGAGATCAGGATCCTCGACGATCAGGGCAATGACGTGCCGCTCGGCCAGGCAGGCGAGATCGCCATTCGCGGGCCGCAGGTCATGCGGGATTACTGGCAACGGCCGGACGAGACGGTCCTGGTCATGACGCCGGACGGCTTCTTCAAGTCGGGCGACATCGGCGAGATGGATGCGCGGGGCTACATCAAGATCGTCGATCGCAAGAAGGACATGATCATCGTCTCCGGCTTCAAGATCTTCCCCAACGAGATCGAGGAGGTGGTGGCGAGCCACCCGGGCGTCCTCGAATGCGCCGTGGTCGGCGTGCCCGACGACCGTTCGGGAGAGGCGGTGATGCTGTTCGTGGTGAAGAAGGATCCCGCGCTCACCAAGGAGGCGCTGGCCGAATACTGCAAGCAGCAGCTCACCGGCTACAAGCGGCCGAAATTCATCGAATTCCGCGACGAGCTGCCCAAGACCAATGTCGGCAAGATCCTGCGCCGCGAGCTGCGCGACGGCATGCTGAAAAAGGCGGCCGAATAGGCGTCCTCATTCAGCGCGCCGCCTGCAACCTCCCATACCCACCGGCGTTGAACGGGCAGAATTTTTGCCCTGAGGAGGGTGCAATGACGCCTACCAAGCTCTTTGTCGTGGCCGCCATGGGCCTGTCCGCTACCGCCTGCAGCTATTCGAACACCACCACCGCGGCCGCGCCGGCCCCGGTGGCTTATCGCAGCGGTGCCGAACAGGCCTGCCTGGATTATGGCTTCAATCCCGGCACCGACTCCTACAATCGCTGCGTCGTGCGCGAAGCCCAGTCGCGGGCCGCCGGTCGCGTGCCGGCTGACTATGCCTCGGCTCGCCTGACCGCCGATGCGCAGAGCGCCTGCTATTCCTACGGCCTCATGGTCGGCAGCGCGCCGTACGATCGCTGCGTCGCCCGCGAGGTCGACGCCCGCCGCTATCAGGCCGTCGTGACGACGGTGCCGGCCTATCCGGCGACCGCCGTGTATACGCCGGCGCCGGTGGCGACGGTCTACACGCCGGCGCCGGTCGCCACCACGGTCTATACGCAGGGCCCGGTCACCTACACGCCTGCCGCGACGACCCCGCCGACCGGCGTTCAGGCCTTCCGCGACGAGTACGGTTTCCGCTATGATGGCCAGGGGAACCGGGTCGACGCCCAGGGCAACATCATCAGCCCGCAGTCGACCCGTCCCTGAACAGGGGGCGCGATGGCTGCGAGATGTGTGAGTGCTGCGACGCTGGCGGGGTTGGTGCTGGCGGGCTGTAGCAATGTCCTGCCGCGGCCCGACTACGTCGACGTCCAGACTCCGGCCTCCTTCCGGACGGAGTCCGGCGGCGTCCGCATCGACAACGCCGACTACCGCCTCGATGCCGAGGGCTATCGTGTAGACAAGCAAGGCGAGCGGGTCGGCATCGTAGACGTGCCGGCCAAGACCGAAGGCGACAATTCCAACGCCGTCGCGGGCTACTACATCAGCTCGACCGGCCAGGTCGCGCCCGGCCGCGTTGCTTCGACCAGCGACATCGTGGCGCCGCCGGGCAACCAGCCGCTGCCGTCGCAGGTCCCGCAGCAGGTCCCGATCACCCCGGCGCCGGCCAACATGCCGCCGCCGGCGGGCTACAAGTAGTTTCCCGAGGCCTATTCGATCTGCACGCCCGCCGCGCGAATCACCGGCGCCCATTTGGCGATTTCGTCCTTGATGAACTTCTCCGTGCGCTCGGGCGAGGTGTCCGTCGTCGGCACGGCGGCGATATCCTCCAGGAACTTGATCATGTCGGGATCGGCCATCAGCTTGCGTGAGGCTTGGTCGAGCGTGTCGACGGCCGGCTGGGGCATGCCGGCCGGCCCGAGGATCAGGTTGAACGTGTAGGCTTCGTAGCCCTTCACGCCGGCCTCGATCATGGTCGGGATTTCCGGTGCGATGGCGGCGCGCTTGGCGTGGGCGTAGGCCAGGATGCGGACCTTGCCGGCGCGATGCTGCTGCAGGGTCGTGCTGAAGGTCTCGAACATCCACATGATCTGGCCCGACATCAGGTCGTTCACCGCCGGGCTCGAGCCGCGATAGGGCACATGGACGACGTCCATGCCGCCGACCTCGCGTTTGAAATACTCGGCGGCGAGATGGAGGATGCTGCCCGTGCCGGATGAGCCGTAGGAATACTTGCCGGGATTCTTCTTCATCTCCTCGACCAGCCCCATCACCGACGGCGGCATCGAGGGATGGGTGACCAGCACCAGCGGATTGACGCAGATCGAGGAGATCGGCGTGAAATCCTTCACCGCGTCATAGGCGGGATGGACGAACGCCGTCGGGTTGATGGCATGGGTCGAGGACGGCGCGAACAGCAGGGTATAGCCGTCGGGCTTGGCGTTCTTGACCTCGACCGCGCCGATCGAACCGGCGGCGCCGGCCTTGTTGTCGACGATCATGGTCTGGCCCAGAAGCGCCGTCATCTTCTCCGCCGTCTTGCGGCCGATGATGTCGGTCGGGCCGGCCGGCGCGAACGGCACGACAAGGCGCACGATGCGCTCGGGATACTTGCCCTGGGCGCGCACGATGGCAGGCGCGGCCAAGCTCGCCAGCGGCGCGCCGAGGCCCGCCGCCAGCAGGGTACGTCTTTTCATTTCAGTCCTCCCTTGTACTCAACTACTTCGACAACTCGTTGAACAACGCGATCATGGCGATTCCTCGGCGCCCGTTCTAGCCGAGCCGGCTTGACCCGCCAACGGCCCGCCGCCACAAGTCGGCTCCCATGGTCGATTCTGCCGCCCCTGTCGTCCGTTTCGCGCCCAGCCCCACGGGATTGCTGCATGTCGGAAACGTGCGCGCCGCGCTGTTCAACTGGCTGTTCGCCAAGCGGCACGCTGGAACGTTCATCCTGCGGCTCGACGACACCGACCGCTCGCGCAGCAAGCCCGAGTACGAGGCCGCGATCGAGCGCGATCTGCGGTGGCTCGGCCTCGACTGGGCGCGCAAGGAGAAGCAGTCGGACCGGCTGGCGCACTACGACGAAGCGCGCGACAAGCTGATCGCCGCCGGCCGCCTCTATGCCTGCTACGAGACGCCCGAGGAGCTCGACTTCAAGCGCAAGCGCCTGCTCGCCCAGGGCCGTCCGCCGGTCTACGACCGCGCGGCGCTGAAGCTCTCCGATGCCGACCGGGCGCGGCTGGAAGGCGAGGGCCGGCGGCCGCACTGGCGGTTCAAGCTTGCCTCGGAGGAAGTGCGCTGGGACGACCTGGTGCGCGGGCCGCAGCATATCGATGAGGCGAGCCAGAGCGATCCGGTGCTGGTGCGGGCCGACGGCAGCTACCTCTACAGCTTCACCTCGGTGGTCGACGACGCAGCCTTCGGCGTCACGCATGTCATCCGCGGCGAGGATCACGTCACCAACAGCGGTGCGCAGATCCAGATGTTCCGCGCGCTCGATGCCGCCGTGCCGACCTTCGCGCATCTGCCGCTCCTGGTCGATGCGGCGGGCGGCGGCCTCAGCAAGCGCACCGGCTCGCTGTCGGTCGGCGAATTGCGCGAGCGCGGGATCGAGGCGCTGGCGGTCTCGGCTCTCCTGGCGCGTCTCGGCACCGCCGATCCGGTCGAGCCGGTGACGTCGCTCGATGCCCTGGTGGCGACCGTCGATTTCGCCCGCGTCGGCCGCGCCGCCGCGCGCTTCTCCGAGGACGAGCTGGCGCATCTCAGTGCGCGCACGCTCCACCTGCTGCCCTATGCGGCGGTGCGCGATCGCCTGCCGCCCGATGTCGGTGAAGCCCTGTGGCTCGCCGTGCGCGGCAATCTCACGACCTTGGCGGACGCTGCTGCCTGGGCCGAGGTCACGGGCGGCTCCCTCGCGCCGGTGCTCGAGGATCCCGCCTTCCTCGAGGAGGCGGCGGCGCGACTGCCGGCCGAACCCTGGAGCGAGACCACGTGGAAGGAATGGACGGGCGCGGTGTCGGCGGCGACTGAGCGCAAGGGCCGCGCCTTGTTCCATCCGCTGCGCCTGGCATTGACGGCGCGCGAGACCGGTCCGGAGATGGCGAAGCTTCTGCCGCTGATCGGCCGGGCGAAAGTCGCCCAGCGCCTCAGGGGGCAGACGGCATGAAGATCGCGGCGAGGCCCAGCGCCAGGAACAGGATCGCCGCCACCGCGCGCACGATCTTGAGCGGCAGGCGCTTGGCGATGGCGTCGCCGAACAGCACGACCGGCGCGTTGGCCAGCAGCATGCCGAAGGTGGTGCCGGCGGTGACGACGACCAGCGAATTGAAGCGCGCGGCGAGCGCCACGGTGGCGAGCTGGGTCTTGTCGCCGATCTCGACCAGGAAGAAGGCGATCAGCGTGGCGGCGAAGGCGCCGAGCTTGCGCCCCGTCTGCGGTCCTTCGTCGGCCTTGTCGGGGATCAGGCACCAGCCGGCCATCACGATGAAGGTGGCGCCCAGGATCCAGCGCATCGTCTCGGCGCCCACCCAGCCGGCGACCGCGGCGCCCACCCAGGCGGCGAGCGCATGGTTGGCCAGTGTCGCCAGAAGCATTCCCAGGATGATCGGGATCGGCTTGCGATAGCGCGCCGCCAGCATCAGCGCGAGCAATTGCGTCTTGTCGCCGATCTCGGCGACGGCGACGACGGCGGCGGAGATGAAAAACGCTTCCATTGATGCGCATTTGCACAGAAAGAACAGCTCGGATAAACTACCGAAATGTCGCTCTTTCTATTCCCCGGCGCTGTTTCTGCGCGATGTAAGTGAAGTCGCTCCCCATCCCTCGCTTGTGAGGGGCGGGCGGCCGGACTTCGTACATTGCTGATCGGGGAGTAGGGGCCATGTCCCTCGTCATCTACAACACGCTGTCGCGCGACAAAGAACCATTCGCACCGCTCGATGCAGGGCATGTGCGTTTGTACGTCTGCGGCCCGACCGTCTACGACTACGTCCATATCGGCAACGCGCGGCCCGTCGTGGTGTTCGACGTGCTCTACCGCCTGCTGAAGCGGCGCTATCCGAGGGTCACCTATGTCCGCAACATCACCGACATCGACGACCGCATCATCGTGCGGGCGGCCGACAACGGCGAGACCATCGACGCGCTGACGGCGCGCACCGCGACCGCCTATCAAAGCGACATGCTGCGGCTGGGCGCGCTTCCTCCCGACGTCGAGCCGCGCGCCACGCAGTACGTCGCCGAGATGGTCGGCATGATCCGGCGCCTGGTCGACAACGGCCACGCCTATCCGGCCGAAGGCCATGTGCTGTTCAGCGTGCCCAGCATGAGCGACTACGGCCGCCTGTCGCGGCGCACCCGCGACGAGCTCGTCGCCGGCGCAAGGGTCGAGGTGGCGCCCTACAAGAAGGACCCGGCCGACTTCGTGCTGTGGAAGCCCTCGACCGACGCTCAGCCGGGTTGGCCGAGCCCGTGGGGCCGCGGCCGGCCGGGCTGGCATATCGAGTGCTCGGCGATGAGCGCCCGGCATCTGGGCGAGACCTTCGACATCCATGCCGGCGGCCTCGACCTCATCTTCCCGCACCACGAGAACGAGATCGCGCAGAGCCGCAGCACCTTCGGTCACGCCATCATGGCGAAGTACTGGATGCACAACGGCTTCCTGAACATCTCCGGCGAGAAGATGAGCAAGTCGCTCGGCAACTTCTTCACCGTGCACGAGCTTCTGGACCAGTTCCCCGGCGAGGCGATCCGGCTTCTGCTGCTGAGCGCGCACTACCGCCAGCCGCTCGACTTCACGCACGAGGGGCTGGTCCAGGCCAAGGCGACGCTCGACCGCTGGTACGGCGCGTTGCGCGGCAAGGACGCCAAGCCTTCTGGCTCGGTGCCGCAGACTGTCGAGGACGCGTTGTCGGACGACATCAACACGCCGCTCGCCATCAGCGCCATCCATGCGCTCGGCGAGCCGGCTGAGTTACAGGCCGGCGGCCATGCGCTCGGTCTGTTGCAGCAGGATCCCGAGGCCTGGTTTCGTTGGACTGCGGCAGGCACGACCGGCCCCACCGACGCGGAAATCGAGGCAGCCATCGCCGCCCGTCAGGCCGCGCGCAAGGCCCGGGACTTCAAGGAATCCGACCGCATCCGCGACGACCTGAAGGCCAAGGGCGTGATCCTCGAGGATGGTGCGAAGGGCACGACCTGGAAACGCGGCTAACAGTCGTCCTGAGCGTAGCGAAGGATCTCATGCCCGTGGCAAATGGCGATGAGGTCCTTCGCTGCGCTCAGGACGACGCTATGCGTTCGGCATCTTCCGTTCTGGTCCTAACTCGTAGCATTTCACGGTAAGGCTCTTCGGCCGTAGCTCGCGCAGGCCGGTGAGGAACGCGGCCATGTGCGGCGTGGCGAAATGGTCCTTCAGCGCTTGCTCGTCCTTCCATAGCTCGCGCACGCGCATCAGGTCGGGCTCGATCAGGTCGAAGGCGTAGTCGTAGCCGGCACAGCCCGGCTCGCGACGCGATGCCTCGATCATCGGCCGTGCCACGGCGCGCACCTGTTCGGCCTGTGTCGGATCGAACCGGGCTTCGGCAAGCACGATCAGCATGGCATTCCCCTCGGCACTTCTTGAGCAGGATACTTTGCGCGACGCGACCGAAACAGCCGTCGCATGGCCTCTTGACGAAGGCCGGGTTTGTATTTAACAAGTTAGTTAAATATGGATACGCTCTCCCAGACCTTCTCGGCCCTGGCCGACCCGACCCGTCGCGCGCTCCTGGCGCGGCTCGCCACCGGCGCTGCGACCGTGGGCGAGCTCGCCGAGCCTTTCGACATGTCGCTGCCCGCGGTGTCGCGGCATCTCAAGGTGCTGACCGATGCCGGCCTGATCGAGCGCCATACCGAGGCGCAGTGGCGACGCTGCGAGCTGCGCGGCGAGGGTTTCAGGGCCGCGACGGACTGGATCGAGTTCTATCGCCGCTTCTGGGAGCAGCAGTTCGACAAGCTCGACGCCTTCCTGAAGCGGACCGCACCGAAGGCACCGAAATCCGATCCACCGAAAGGAAAAGGCCATGGACGCCGCCGTTGACGACCGCACGCTTCGCCTGGTCCGGCTGTTCGATGCGGCGCCTGAGCGCCTGTTCGACGCCTGGACCGATCAGGATCAGTTCGCCGCCTGGTTCGGCCCGGCGGGCGTAACGACGGTCTATTGCGAGCTCGACGTGAAGGTCGGCGGTGCCTGGCGCCTGCTCGGGCGCAACACCGAGCGCACCTTCGCGGTGTCGGGCAAGTACCTCGAGGTCAAGCGTCCGGAGCGTCTGGCCTTCACCTTCGGCTGGCACGACAAGGGCGATCACGCCCAGCCGCGCGACCCCGAGACGGTGGTGTCGCTCGACTTCAAGCCTGCCGCCGCCGGCAAGACGCAGATGACCATGGTCCAGAGCCGCTTCCCCGACCAGACCGCCCGCGACAACCACAACCGCGGCTGGACCAGCTCGTTCGACAAGCTCGACGCGCTGCTTGCCCGCAAGGTCTGAAAGAGGAGGCTGCCATGACCATGCCGCACATCGTCGACCACGACGAATGGCTCGCTGCCCGCAAGGCGTTCCTCGCCAAGGAGAAGGCGTTCACCCGGCAGCGCGAGGAACTCGCCCGCGAGCGCCGCGCCCTGCCGTGGGAGAAGGTCGACAAGGCCTACGCGTTCGAAGGGCCGCAAGGAAAGCTCTCGCTCGCCGCGCTTTTCGAGGGCCGCGGCCAGCTCATCGTGCAGCATTTCATGTTCGGCCCGGACTGGAACGAGGGCTGCCCGGGCTGTTCGTTCTGGTCCGACAATTTCAACGGCATCGAGGCGCACCTGGCGGCGCGCGATACGTCCTTCGTCGCCGTCTCGCGCGCGCCGCTCGACAAGCTCGAAGCCTACAAGAAGCGCATGGGCTGGACTTTCCGCTGGGTGTCGTCGCTCGGCAGCGATTTCAATTTCGACTACGGCGTGTCGTTCAAGGACGGCAAGGGACACGACTACAATTACGGCTCGGAGACCTACGACGGCGAAGAAAAGCCGGGCGTGAGCGCCTTCCGCCGCGGCGACGACGGCGCGATCTATCACACCTATTCGACCTACGCGCGCGGCCTCGATGCGCTGAACGGCGCCTATCAGCTGCTCGACATCACCTCGAAGGGCCGCGACGAGGCCGTGCTGCCGTGGTCGATGGCCTGGGTGAAGCGGCACGACACGTACTGATGGGACGTAACTGATCTTCCGAGGAGGGGACGATGGCTGAGATCAAGATCCATGGCATGCCGCCCAGCACCTTTACGCGCACCGCGCGGCTGGCCTGTCACGAGAAGGGCATCGACTACGAGTTCGTGCCGATCATGCCGAGCGAGATTTCGGCGCTCAATCCGTTCCGCAAGATCCCGGCGATCACCCACGGCAATCTCGTGCTCTTCGAGACGACGGCGATCCTGCGCTATCTCGACCGGACCTTTCCCGGTCCGAAGCTGTGGCCGGACGATTCGGTCGGCATTGCGATGTGCGACCAGTGGATCAGCGCCTTCTGCGATTCGCTGGTCCATTCCGCCCTTCACTATCTGGCCGCGCGCTTCGGCTTCCTGCCGGTGCCTGCCGAGATGCAGCAGCGCTATCTCGACAAGGCGCGCGAAATTCTGCCGATTTTCGATCGCCAGCTCGGCAGGACGCGCTATCTCGCGGGAGACTCCGTGACGGCGGCCGACCTCTTCCTGGTGCCGCTGTTCTTCTACTTCCCCGACGTCCCCGAACTGAAGGCGATCGCCGACGCCGCGCCCAATTGCAGCCGCTGGGCGCGCGAGATGTCGGCCCGGCCGAGCGTCGTGGCGACCGAGCCCGCCGACAAGCCGCGGCTTGCCGCCTGAGTCCGGAGACGACAATGGCCACCATCCAGATCTACGGCGTTCCGCCCAGCCCTTTCACCCGCGCCAGCCGCCTCGCCGCCCGCGAGAAGGGCGTCGAGTACGAGCTGGTGCCGACCCGGCCGGGCGAGACGGCGCCGCTCAATCCCCTGGGCAAGATCCCGATGATGAAGCACGGTGATTTCACGCTCTACGAATTGCCCGCCATCGCGCGCTACATCGACCGCACCTTCGACGGCCCGCCGCTCTGGCCCAAGGATGCCAAGGCGGCGGCGCTGTGCGACCAGTGGCTGAGCGTGGTCTGCGATTCGATGGTCCAGACCGCCCTCGCCGGCGTCATCGCACCTCGTTTTGGCATCATCCCGGGCACCGAGGAGGGGATCCAGGCGAGCCTGAAGCGCACCGAAAGGGTCGTGGGCATCGTCGACAGGCATCTGGCGGACCATCGTTTTCTGGCCGGCGAGGCGGTCACGGCGGCCGATCTCTTCCTGGTGCCGATCTTTTTCTATTTTCCCGAAATTGCGGAGTTGAAAGCCCTGGCCGAAACATCACCTAATTGCGGACGGTGGGCGCGCGACATGGGCGCCCGGCCAAGCGTCAAGGCGACGGATCCGCAATTCAGGGGACTCAACCGATGACCCATAAGGCGACATGGCACGGCAAGACGATTGCCGAGAGCGACCGCACCCTCGAGGTCGGCGGCTACATCTACTTCCCGCGCGAGACGGTGCGCATGGACCTGCTCAAGATCGCGCCCAAGACGCCCAGCGATCTCGAATGCCCGCACGGCGTGCAGTTCTACGACGTCGTCGAAGGCGAGGCGAAAAGTGCGCGGGCGGCGTGGTCCTACCTGGCGCCGCAGCCCAAGATGAAGCCGGTCGACCATTGGATCGGCTTCTGGGAAGACGTCGCGATTCAGTAGGATCTTGCCGGACCGCGGGCCTCCAGGCCCGCTCATATCATTGTTGCGACAAAGAGCGGGCCTGGAGGCCCGCGGTCCGGCAAGAAATCAGCTCGCCGGCGAAATCGCCGTGACCATCAGCGGCGTCGTGAGGCCGATCACCACGTCGCCGACCTTGAGCGTCTTCAGCCCGGCCTGCTTGATGGGCGTGTTGGCCCTGTAGGTGTGGACGACGCCGCCGCGGCCGTCGATCACCGACACGGTGTTGTTCGGCAGGTCGACGCCGACGATCGTGAGCGTGAAGCGTCCGGACTCGATATCGGTCTGGCTGGGCGGGCTCATCGAATCGCGACGCGCTTCCTTCGAGCCCGGCCCCTTCTGGCGCAGGTTCAGCAAGGTCACGACCTCGTTGTAGGTGACGTTGACCGTGGCGCCGTCGTCGATCGAGGCGAGATTGCTGACGCTGTCGGAGACCGGAAGAATCACGAGCTGGCCGTCAGCCAGGGTGAAGGCCATCGTCCGGCCTTCCGGATCGACCGACTCGATCTTGACCTTTTGAGTCGTCGTGTTGTTGAAGGCCAGCCCGGCGCGCGGGACGGCCTGGACCTGGGCCGACGCCTGCCGTTCGGGCAGTGTCGTTGCCACCGCCAGCACCGCCGCAACCAGCGAAACACCTGCGGCCCACTTCATCGAACGGATAGTCATCGGCGTGTACCTCGCAAAACCCCTAACGCGCCGGACAATAGCGATCCGAACCGGCGACGCAACCTCCAAGCCGGACCTGCATGGTGGGGAAAGTCAGCCGAAATGCGCCAGGACGGCCCGGGCGACCGCGTCGGGCTGGTCGAGATAAGCGAGATGGCCGGCTTCGGCCACGGTTTCGACCCGGGTCGAGCCGTTGATCCCGGCGGCGAACTTCTTTGCATAGCTCGGCGGCAGAACGGCGTCGTGCTCGCCCCACAGGATGAGCGTCGGGGCAGCGATCAGGCCCAGGCGCTTTTCCAGGCGGGTGTTGCCGAGCGGCCAGAAGGCGCGGGCCGCGGCCTCGGAGGCGCGCGTCATCTCGATCGGCCATTCGATCGAATTGGCGCCGTCCGGCGGGGCGACCAGTTCGTCCCACTTCTGGCCGTTGGCGCACATCAGGCCGGCGACCTTGTCCTTGCGCTGGGCCCACGGATCGGTCGCCGGCTCCTGGTCGTCGAACAGGCCGAACGGCGCGATCAGCACCAGCTTGCGCGACGTGCCCCGGAAAGATCGCCGCCATCTCCGCGGCAAACGCGCCGCCCACCGAGGCGCCGACAAGGTCGGCGCCGGCCAGGCCGGTCTTGTCGATGAGCTGGCGCACGGCCAGGACCCAGTCGAGATGCGTGTCGAGCTCGGTGTGGCCGGTCGCGCCGGGATAGCCCGGCAGCGAGGGCACGATCACCGTGCGCGTCTCGGCGAGCCTGTCGAGGAACGGCAGCCAGCGCGGCAGGCCGCCCAGGCCGGCCAGGAAACCGAGCTTGGGGCCCTGGCCCTTGGTCCAGACGCGGCAGGCGAAGCCATTGACCTCGACGGTCGCGGCTTTCGGTTCGGTCACGCGTTTACTCCGCCGCGGCGAGCTGCGAACGGAAGGCCGGCACGGACGCGCGCTGGCCCTTGGCCAGCGGCTTGGGCCACCACTTGTCCTCCCAGTCGCCGAACAGGTCCTTCACCTTGGGCATCACCTGCTCGGCGAACAGGCGCGTGTTGTACTTGGTGGTGTCCTTGCTCATGTTGCCGAACTGCAGCAGCAGCATGAGGTGGCCGACATTGAGGCTGGTCGCCACGTGGCGGATCTGCTCCACCACCTCGTCGGGCGAGCCGATGATGACATAGCCGCCGTCGACGATGTCCTTCATGTTGGTCGCCTTGAGCGCCGCCTTGGTCGCCGGGTTGGCGAGGTTGGCGGCCTTGGTCATCATGCCTTCGATGCCGGCGCGTTGCGTCGCTTCCGTCGTGTAGCCCGGCGGCAGCGCGAAGCGCGGATCGACATGCAGGCAGCGGCCGTAGAAGTACTCGGCCGGCTCGCTGTAGAGGTCGAGCGCCTGCTGGCGGCTTTCGGCGACGCCGACGAACTGCAGGAAGCCCGCGCGGTAGGGATTGCGGTCCTTGCCGAGCTTGGCCATCTCGTTCCAGAAGCCCTGCATCGTCGTGAGCCCGGCCTTGTAGCCGTAGTACGAGAGATAGCAGTAGACGTAGTCCATCTCGGCGCACCACCGCCACGTCTCGATCGAGCCGCCGCCCGGAATCCAGATCGGCGGATGCGGATCGTCCTGGATCGGCCGCGGCCAGATGTTGACGTAGCGTTGCTGGTTGAAGCGGCCCGAGAAGGCGAAGGTCTCCTTCTCGGTCCATGCCTTCTTCACCAGGTCATGCGCCTCGAGATAGCGCTCGCGCAGCATGCTGGGGTTCTGGCCGTAGGCGTAGCAGGTATCCATCGGCGAGCCGACCGGGAAGCCCGCGATCAGCCTTCCGCCCGAGATGCAGTCGATCATGGCGAATTCTTCGGCGACCCGCGTCGGCGGATTGTAGAGCGCCAGCGAGTTGCCCATGACGCACAAGGCGGTGTCGGTGGTGCGTCGCGCCAGCGAGCTCGCGATCAGGTTGGGCGAGGGCATCAGCCCGTAGCCGTTGGAATGGTGCTCGTTCACGCAGATGGCGTCGAAGCCCACTTCGGCCGCGTACTCGAGCTCGTCCATGAAGTCGTTGTACATGTGATGCGCTCGGCGTGGGTCGAACAGCGACGAATGGATGTCGACCCACACCGAGGGATGCTTCTGGTTGAAGTCGTCGGGAAGCTCCGTGTACGGCATCAGGTGAAACCACATGAGCTTCATTGCGTCCTCCCTGGACTCGGACCGCTTGAGGTAAACGAGCGTTTACCAGGGGCAAAGGTGCCCCTGCTCGGGGGTGTGTGCAATGTGGGACTTTCGCATGGTGGGGGTAATTTTATTGTTTTTCCCATAGGCCAATCGTTCGATTCGTATTTTGTGCGTTGCAATCTCGCGGTCGCAACAATAGCTTCGCTGCATTGCAGGAGGCCTTAGCCATGTCCGTTGTTGCTTTCGCGGCGCGTCCGCATCCGACGGCCAATCAGCCGAAGAAGGATCTCTACGAGATCGGCGAAATTCCGCCGCTCGGTCATGTGCCGAAGAACATGTACGCCTGGGTGATCCGGCGCGATCGCCATGGGCCGCCCGAGCAATCCATGCAGCTCGAAGTCGTGCCGACCCACGCGATCGGCGAGGACGAGGTGCTGGTCCTCGTGATGGCGGCGGGCGTCAACTACAACGGCGTGTGGGCGGGCCTCGGCCTGCCGATCTCGCCGTTCGACGTGCACAAGCAGCCTTTCCACATCGCGGGCTCCGATGCCGCCGGCATCGTCTGGGCGATCGGCGCCAAGGTGAAGCGCTGGAAAGTCGGCGACGAGGTCGTCATCCACTGCAACCAGGATGACGGCGACGACGAGGAGTGCAACGGCGGCGATCCGATGTTCTCGACCAGCCAGCGCATCTGGGGCTACGAGACGCCGGACGGATCGTTCGCCCAGTTCTGCAAGGTGCAGGCGCGCCAGCTCATGAAACGCGCCCAGCATCTCACCTGGGAGGAGAGCGCCTCCTATACGCTGACGCTCGCCACCGCCTATCGCATGCTGTTCGGCCATCGCCCGCACATCCTGCGGCCCGGCCACAACGTGCTGGTGTGGGGCGCCGCGGGCGGCATCGGCTCGATGGCGGTGCAGCTCATCGCCACCGCCGGCGCCAACGCCATCGGCGTGATCTCCGATCCGTCGAAGAAGGACTTCGTGATGTCCCTCGGCGCCAAGGGCACGGTGAACCGCAACGACTTCGAGTGCTGGGGCCAGCTGCCCGACGTCGACGACCAGAAGGGCTATGCCGAATACATGAAGAAGGTGCGCAAGTTCGGCGCCGCCATCTGGGAGATCACCGGCAAGGGCAACGACGTCGACTTCGTCTTCGAGCATCCCGGCGAGCAGACCTTCCCGGTGTCGTGCAACATCGTGAAGCGCGGCGGCATGGTGGTCTTCTGCGCCGGCACGACCGGCTACAACCTCACCATGGACGCCCGCTTCGTGTGGATGCGCCAGAAGCGCATCCAGGGCAGCCACTTCGCCAACCTGCTGCAGGCGAGCCAGGCCAACCAGCTGGTGATCGAGCGCCGCATCGATCCCTGCATGAGCGAAGTCTTCGAATGGGTCGACATTCCCAAGGCCCACACCAAGATGTGGAAGAACCAGCACAAGCCCGGGAACATGGCCGTGCTGGTCTCGGCCAAGCGGCCCGGCCTGCGCACCCTGGAAGACGCGCTGGAAGACTGATGCTCCTGGACAACCTGCTCGGCCTCGCGGCCGAAGCGGAGAGCGACGCCGAGGCCTATGAGGTCGCCGCGCGCGAAGCGGTGCGCGCGCTGGTGGCGCCCAAGGGCAAGGTCGACCCCAAGCTGCTCGAGCGCGAGCAGTTTGCCGCCCACGGCTTCGCCTGGATCGCGACCTATGTCGCGGCGCTGCGTCAGATGCGGCGCTGGGCCGAGGGCGGCGGCAAGTCGGGAAATGGCGGAGAGCTCGAGCTGCTGATGCTGCAGTCGGCGTTCGGCGAATATCTCGCCCAGCTTTCCGGCGGCATCGCCATCAGCCAGGTCGAGATCGTGCGCCCGGCCGATCTCGGCATCGACGCCGCGGCGCTCGACACCTTGGCCGTCAAGAAGCTGATCGCGGGCAACACCTCGGCCGTGCGCCTGCGCATCGCCGAGCTGATCGCCGACGGACTCGACTCCGGCAATTTCGGCGCCCTGGAGCTGGGCGATGACGCGCTGGAAGAGGTCCGCCGCCAGTTCCGCCGCTTCGTCGAGGCCGAGGTGGCGCCGCACGCCCACGGCTGGCACCTGCGCGACGAGCTGATCCCGCTGCCGGTGGTCGACAAGATGGCCGAGCTCGGCGTCTTCGGCCTCACCGTGCCCGAGGAATGGGGCGGGCTCGGCATGGGCAAGCTCGCGATGTGCGTCGTCACCGAGGAACTGTCGCGCGGCTATATCGGCGTCGGCTCGCTGGGCACGCGCTCGGAGATCGCCGCCGAACTGATACGCGCCGGCGGCAGCGAGGCGCAGAAGAAGAAATACCTCGCGCGCATCGCTTCGGGCGAGATCCTGCCCACCGCGGTGTTCACCGAGCCCAACACCGGCTCCGACCTGGCGAGCCTGCGCACCCGCGCGGTCCTCGAAGGCGATACCTACAAGATCAACGGCAACAAGACCTGGATCACCCACGCCGCGCGCGCCGACATCATGACGCTGCTGGCGCGGAGCGATGCGTCGAAGCCCGGCTACCAGGGCCTGTCGATGTTTTTGGCCGAGAAGCCGCGCGGCACCGACACCGAGCCGTTTCCGGCCAAGGGCATGAGCGGCGGCGAGATCCGCGTGCTGGGCTATCGCGGCATGAAGGAATACGAGATCGGCTTCGACGGCTTCGAGGTCCCGGCCGCCAACCTTCTGGGCGAGAAGGAAGGCCAGGGCTTCAAGCAGCTCATGGCGACCTTCGAGAGCGCGCGCATCCAGACCGCGGCGCGCGCCGTCGGCGTGGCCCAGAACGCGCTCGAGCTCGGCCTGCGCTATGCCAGGGATCGCATCCAGTTCGCCAAGCCGCTCTATGCCTTCCCGCGAGTGGCCGGCAAGATCGCCTGGATGGCGGTCGAGACCATGATCGCCCGCCAGCTCACGTATTTCGCTGCCCGCGAGAAGGACAGCGACCGCCGTTGCGACATCGAGGCCGGCATGGCGAAGCTGCTGGCCGCGCGCGTCGCCTGGAGCAACGCCGACAACGCCCTGCAGATCCACGGCGGCAACGGCTATGCGATGGAGTATCCGGTGAGCCGCGTCCTGTGTGACGCCCGCATCCTCAACATCTTCGAGGGCGCCGCCGAGATCCAGGCTCAGGTCGTCTGCCGCGGGCTGATCGAAGGCCGGAATTAAGAGAACGTCGTCATCCTGAGCGAATGGGGCGCATCTGATGCGCCCCATTCGCTCAGGATGAGACGTTCGCTCAGGATGACGGGCGATCGCGTCACGCGCATGTCTTGAGCAGAAGCACCGGTGCCAGCGTCAGAACGATGGCGGCCAAGGCGGCGATCAAGGCCCAGATACCCACCGTGCGCAGGAAGGTGCCGGTTTCGCCGGAGCGGGGTGTCCCGTCGGCGCTCGCGAGATCGCGCCATATCCAGCAGATCGCGATCAGGTGCGCCAGGATCGCCAGGGCAAGGGCCAGGCGCAGCGGGCCGGCCGACCAGGCAAACGCGCAACCGATGGCGTGGATCGCATAGACGAAAACGAGCGCGCTGCACCACACGAGGAAGCCCGCGGCGAGCCACCACAGGCGCCGCGGCGGAACCGGGTTCGCCCTCACGGCCGCGCCCCCAGCATCGCCACGAGGAGGGGCAGCGCCAGGACGAGGCCGAGCGCGATCGCTCCCGTCGCCACGGTGTAGTCGAGCCAGAGCCGGGTCAGGCGGAGGTCGAGCGAGCGCCGGGGCGAGACGAGGCCGGCGCCGAGGCGCAGCAGGTTGCTGAGCAGGAAGAGGATGCCGATTGCCGCATGCAGGGCGACATAGCCGAGGAGCGCGCAGGCGGTGGCGCCAAGCGCATGCTCGCGCGGATTGGGCGTGACGCCGCCGATCAGCGTCACGTCGGCCGCAATGGCGGCGAGGAGCGCCAGCATGGCGAGGCCGATCCAGCCGAGGGTCGTGCCGCCGGCCGCGAGCGCCCGCGACGATCCGCGCGCGGCCACTGCGGCGACGGCGAGGGCGGCCACGGTCATGAGGACAAGCGCGAGGCTTGGCTGGGGCGTGGTCGCGGCCGGCCAGTTCGGTGCGGCGATCCAGAGATAGAGCGTTCCGAACAGCAGCGACGTGAACAACGTGGCGTCGGCGACGAAAGTGAAGATCAGCGCCCACCACGCCGGCGCGCCGGCCACCTCGGTATGGGTTGGCAGGCTGACGCCGTGGCCGACCGGCAGCGGATCGTAGTCGCGGGCAAGCCCGGCGCTTTGTCCGCCGGCCACGAAAAGGCCGGCGACCAGCAGCGCCCCGGCGAGCGCCAGAAGGTAGAAGCCGAACAGCATGGCCAGCACCGCCGCCGCGGTGGCCAGCGCCGTCCAGAGCGGCAGGTAGGTCGGCCGCGGCAGGATGATCAGCTGCTCGGGTGCGCCGGACGTCATGTGCACGCCCAGCGTCTCCTGCCAGCCGTTGCGCGTGAAGCCGAGATAGCCTTCGCCGCGCGCCAGCGACACAGCGAGCTTGTTGGGCTGGATGGCGTCGGCCCGGCTCTCGATCTGCGGGATCGAGGCGAAGGCATAAGGCGCCGGCGGGATCGGCATGGCCCATTCGAGTGTCGCCGCCTGCCACGGGTCGCGCCGCACGCGCCGGCCGTAGCGGAGCTGCGCCAGCAGGTCGATGACCACCAGCGCGAAGCCGATCGTCATGATGAACCCGCCGACCGAGGACAGGAGGTTGAGCCCGTTCCAGCCGACGTCGCCCGGATAGGTGTAGATGCGCCGCGGCATGCCGAGCAGGCCGGTCAGGTGCATCATGAAGAAGGTCAGGTTGAAGCCGATGAAGACCAGCCAGAAGGCCGGCACCGACAGGCGGTGCACCGCCGTGCGTCCGGTCAGCAGCGGCAGCCAGTAGTACAGCGCCGCCAGCAACGGGAAGGCGAAGGCGCCGGCCACGACGTAGTGCATGTGGGCGACGACGAAATAGCTGTCATGCGCCTGCCAGTTGAACGGCACGATGGCCAGCATGACGCCGGTCAGGCCGCCCAGGGCGAAGATGAAGAAGAAGCCGAAGACATAGAGCATCGGCACGTTCCAGCGCGGCCTGCCGTGCGACAGCGTCGCCAGCCAGGCGAAGACCTGCACCGCCGTCGGCACCGCGACGATCGCCGAACCGGCGGAGAAGAAGGCGAGCGCCAGATGGGGGATGCCCACGGTGAACATGTGGTGCACCCAGATGCCGAAGCTCACGAAGGCGAGGGCAATGATCGCCACGACGATCGCCCGGTAGCCGACCAGCCGCCGGTTGGCGAAGACCGGGATGATCGTCGACAGCAGGCCGGCCATGGGCAGGAAGATGATGTAGACGTCGGGATGGCCGAACAGCCAGAACAGGTGCTGCCACAGCAGCGGGTCGCCGCCGCGCCTGGGGTCGAAGAACGGCAGGCCGAAGGCGCGCTCGGTCTCGAGCAGGATCGAGCCCAGGATCAGCGGCGGAAAGGCCACGATCATCATCAGCGCGGTGACCAGCATGTACCAGCCGAAGATCGGCATCCGGTCGAGCGACATGCCGGGCGCGCGCATCTTGAGGATCGAGACGACGATCTCGACGGCCAGGGTCAGCGCCGAGATCTCGACGAAGGTCACGCCGAGCAGCCAGACGTCGGCGTTGACGCCCGGCGTGTAGACGTTCGAGCTGAGCGGCGTGTACATGAACCAGCCGCCGTCGGGCGCCACACCGGCGAGCAGCGAGGTGATCAGGATGGTGCTGCCGAACAGGTAGCACCAGTAGCCGTAGGCGGTGAGGCGCGGGAAGGCGAAGTCGCGGGTGCCGAGGATCTTCGGAGTCAGATAGATCGCGATGCCTTCCATCATGGGGATGGCGAACAGGAACAGCATCATCGAGCCGTGCATGGTGAAGACCTGGTTGTAGGTCGCCGGATCCATGAACTTGGCGTCGGGCGTCGCGAGCTGGACGCGGGTCAGCATGCCGAGCACGCCGGCGATGGCGAACACCACGAACGCCGTGGCCATGAAGCGCACGCCGAGGACGGAATGGTTGACCGCGGCCAGGCGTTGCAGCCCGGGCCCGGTGGCCCAGATCGCCGAGAGTTGGCGGTGCAGCCGCAAGGCGCTCATTTTCGCTGCTCCGCGGCGGCCCGCGCGAGCGCGGCGGGGAAGTCTTCCGGCCGATGGACGATGACGGCGAAGCGCATCGTGGTGTGGCCGAGGCCGCAGAATTCGGAGCAACGGCCCTCGTAGCGGCCCGGTTCATCGGCCCGCAGGCGCAGGAGATTGACGTGCCCCGGCACCGCATCGATCTTGCCGGCGAAGCGGGGCACCCAGAAGGAGTGGATGACGTCGACGCTGCTGACGGCGATGTCGACGGTGGTGCCCGCGGGCAGGTGCAGGACGTCCCGGGTCGCGACGCCGCCCTGATCGGGATAGCGGAAGGTCCAGAACCACTGCCGCCCCTCGGCCTCGATCCTGGTTGGCGCCAGTCCCGGCAGCGGCAACAGGCGCTCGCCGGCGACCAAGGCATAGGCGACGAGCGGCACCAGGACGACGGCCGGCAGCACGAGGCCGCCCAGCACGATCCAGCGCTCGGGCGACACGCCCGAACCCCAGCCCGGCCGGCGGATCACCAGTACGAAGATCACGATGACCAGCGCGAACAGGGCGGCGGCGCCGGCCAGCATCACCCACCACAGCACGGCGATCCCGGCGGCGGCCGGCCCCGAGGGATCGAGCGTCGACAGCGGTCCGTTGCACGCGGCCAGCGTCGTCGGCAATCCGAGCTGGATCGCCATCCGCAAGACGCTACGATTGCGCGACGGATGCATCCGACGCGGAGGCGAGCGACCATGGCGAAGACAGGCGTTGCCGCGACCCCGGCCAGGAGCGCGGTCGATCTCGAGGTGCTGCAGCTCGATGTCGGATCGGCGGTCGCCCTGGTCGGCCATCCGATCCACGTGATGATGGTGCACTTCCCGATCGCCTTCGTGGTCGCGACCCTGGGCGTCGACGTCTTCTACTGGTGGTCGGCCGACCCGTTCTGGCTGCGTGTCGGCCTGTGGTCGGCAGGCTTCACCTTCTGGACCGGCGTCGCCGCGAGCATCGTCGGCACGGCGGAGCTCCTGCTGGTGCCCGGCATCCGGCTGCGCGAGGCGAGCTGGTCGCATGCCGTGGCGGCGATGACCCTGGTCGCGATCACCGGAGCGAACTGGGGCGTGCGCCTGATCGATCTCGGCGAGGTC
The DNA here is from genome assembly GCA_963755585.1 of uncultured Alphaproteobacteria bacterium. GTDB lineage: Bacteria > Pseudomonadota > Alphaproteobacteria > Reyranellales > Reyranellaceae > Reyranella. The sequence goes on along the minus strand of CAVWKN010000016.1, from coordinate 46,872 downwards.
CTGACGCACGGCCTCGCTTTGTCGGGACTCGCCATGCTGATGACGGGCTTTGCCGGCTGGCATGGGGGCAAGCTCGTGTTCGATCATGGGATCGGCGTGCTGATAACGGAAAAAAGGTGACGCAGCGCGCCGGGCCTGAACAGGCCGGGGGCGAAGTCGTTCAGGTCGATGTGCGGCTTGGCCAGCACGATCCAGATGATCGCGCAGATCAGCACGAGGTAACCGGTCGTGAGGGCCGCGTGGGAGAACAGGCCGAAGCGGCCCGCCGGCGTGAACACGCGCACCACGGCGAGGCCGGCAACGACATGCAGCATCACCATGCCGGCGACCAGCAGCATCTTCAGGGAGAACCACTCCTGAAACGTGGCCTGCAGGAAGATCAGCGCGGTGCCGCTGCCGATGGCGATGACGGCGGCGGGCGAGGTCATGCCGACATAGACGAAGCGGGTCATGCGGTGCAGCCGGTCGAGATCCGGCCCCGCCGCGAGCGCCTGGCGCTGCCAGAGCAGGAAGGGCAGGACGATCAGCCCGCCGGACCAGATCGCGATCGCGGCCAGGTGGGCGAATTTCAGGAAGATCGTCACAGGGCCGGCTCGCCGGGCCGCAGGCTGGTCCAGGCAAGCCACAGTCCGACGCCGACATAGGGCAGGCTCGCCGGCACCCACATCAGCAATCCGGCGAGCTGCTGGTCGGCGAGCGGCGTGAGCCCCCAGGCGGCCGTGCTCGCGAGATGCACCAGATAGAGCGGCACCGGCGCGAAGACGATCAGCGCGCCGAGAAGGCCCATTTGCCCGACCGTCGTCACCAGGGCGAGCAGCGCCGGTCCGCACGGCATCGCCGGCGCCAGGATCGCCCGCCACAGCAGCCAGGCGCTGCCCAGCAGCGAGAGCTGCATCAGCCAGTAGGCCGGCACGCTGGCAAGGCCCCAGGCATAAAGACCCGGCGTGTGCCAGAGCCACAGGATGACGGCCTGCGTGGCGACCAGCGCGGCGAGCGGCGGCGAGCCCCAGCGGCGCAGCGGAAAGGCCAGGGCCAGCAGCGGCGCCACGGCGGCAATCAGGATGACATGGTGCAGCACGCGCGCCGAGAACAGCGCCGACGAGAGTGCGCAGAACGGCGAGACGAAGACCACGGCCATCAGCGCGATCGCCCACCAGCCGGCGCGCGCGTCGGCCGAACGCCCGCGACCGACCATGAGCGCCAGGGCGGCGAGCATCGCCATCAGCAGCGGATCGAAGTTCCAGCGCGTCCAGATGTCATTCGGGATCGGGGCCGGGCCGCAGTAGGCGATCATGGGATCCGGCACGATACGCTCCTCCCCCTCTGCGCTCCGTTGCTCCGCGCGCTGATTTTCAATCCAACAAGGGCTGATGGCAAGTTGTGGACGGTTTGGGAAATTCAGCAGCGGTCCTCGACCGGTTACGTTGCATTGCGGAAGACTTGCACCGCCTCGCGTCGGGAGCCGCATGAAAGGCGAGCGAGACGACGGACCTTGAGGCATACTTTCGCGCGACACTTGCCGAGCGGGGACCGGTCCATGGCGCACTACACCGTGCGTGGCACCATCTGGATCATCATCTACCTGTTCTTCATCCTGGCGCCGCTGTTCGCGCTCATGATGGGAGCGATGCCGCCTGCGCGCGATTTCTGGACGGAGTTCTCGGTCGCCCTGGGCTATTCCGGCCTGGCGATGATGGGGCTGCAGTTCGGGCTCACGGCACGCTTTCGCTACGTCACCGAGCCGTGGGGCGAGGACGTGATCTACCACTTCCACCGCCGGATCTCGCTGATCGCGGTCGGCCTGGTCGTGGTCCACCCCTTGATCATGTTCGCCGTGCAGCCGGAACTGCTGGCACTGCCCGACGTCAAGGACGTGCCGTGGGGCGCCGTTTTCGCCTTCATCTCGCTGGGCGCGCTGATCGTTCTGGTGGTGACCGCCCTGTGGCGGGCGAAGCTGAATATCCCTTACGAACTGTGGCACCTCAGCCATATCGGGCTCGCGGTCATCGCCGTCACGGGTGGACTCCTGCACATGGTGGGCTGGAGCTTCTATCTCGCCGACCCGTGGAAGCGGACGCTGTGGATCGCCCTGACGATCTTCTGGATCGGATTGCTGCTCTATGTGCGTATCGCCAAGCCGCTGTTCATGCTCCGCCGGCCCTACCGCGTCGCGGAGGTGCGCCGGGAACGCGGCGACAGCGCGACGCTGGTGATGCGGCCCGATGGCCATTCCGGCTTCCGCTTCCGCCCCGGCCAGTTCGGCTGGCTGACCCTGTGGGGAAGTCCCTTCAAGATCACCGGGCACCCGTTCTCGTTCTCGTCCAGCGCCGAGGCGGCCGACGGGCGGGTCGAGATGACGATCCGCAACCTCGGCGACTTCACGCGCGCGATTCCCGACGTGCCGGTGGGACAGCGCGTCTACCTCGACGGACCGTACGGCGCCTTCACCATCGGCAATCCTGCCGACATGCATGTGCTGATCGCGGGCGGCGTCGGCATCACGCCGATGGTGAGCATGATCCGCACCCTAGCCGACCGCGGCGACAAGCGGCCGGTGATCCTGCTCTACGGCAGCAAGGACTGGGAATCGATCACGTTCCGCGAGGAGCTGGAGGCGCTGGAGGCGCGGCTCAACCTCACGGTCGTCCACGTGCTGCCCAATCCGCCGGCCGGCTGGACGGGCGAGAGCGGCTACATCACCGCCGAGATGTTCAAGCGCCACCTGCCGCCGCCCTATGCCGACCACGAGTACTTCATCTGCGGGCCGGGCGTGATGATGGATGCGATCGAAAAGGTGCTGGGCGAGCTCGGCGTGCCGCTGTCGAAGTACCATTCCGAGCGCTACAGCTTCGTCTGAGGAGCCTCACGATGCGCCGCCTGTTTGCCGACCGCCTGGTTCTCGCCACGGGAGCCATCGTCATCCTGATGTCGCTGCTGTTCGCGCTCCTGCGTATCGCTCAGTAGGCGGCCTTCTTGTGCATCCATACCGGCTTGTAGCCGCCGCGCCAGTCCGGCGGCATTTCGACCGGGCGCGTATCGAAGCTCGCGAACCGCGCCGGCCTGCCGCGCACCAAATCGCCCTGATGCGGGCTCGGAATCGGCGCAGGCGTGTAGGCGAAGGAATCGGCCGAGCTGTAGACCGGCAGGAGCAGCGGGCGGGCGGCGCTCGATCTGTTGGGTACCGATCCGTGCACGGCGCGGCAGTTGAGCAGCAGGGTCGTGCCCGGTCCGCCGGTGATGCTGCGGATCATGTCGTCTTTAAGCCAGCCCAGTTCCTTGTCGCGGATCTTCACGACGAAATTGCCGGCATCGTCGTACATCGAGAACAGCGGCCCCTCGTGGCTGCCGGCGGCCACGGTCAGTGGGCCCTGTTCCGGCGTGCAGCCGTCGATGTAGATGCCGATCGTCACCGGGCTGTAGTCGGTGTGCGGCCATGCCGGGATGTCCTGGTGCCAGCCGAAGCCCTGGCTGCCCTGGCCCGACTTCACGTTGAGCTTGGCGTGATGGAACTTCACGTCAGGACCGACGACATCGGCCGCGAGGTCGGTCATGAGCGGATCGGTCATGAACTGCCAGAAGACCGGATGCTGGTCCTGCGGGCTGCTGACGCGGTGCAGCCGCGGATTGTCGGCCGAGTGGCCTTCCTCCAGGATATAGATGCCGTCGCTTTGGCTGACGGCGCGGCTGCGGTCGAGCAGCTCCGCTGTTGCCTGGCGCAGGCGGGCCAGCCACGGCGCGGGCACGTAATCGGCGAGGACGAGAAATCCGTCCGTAAAGAAGGTGCGCCGCTGGGCTTCGCTCAGGACGTTCGCCGGATGCTTGAGCACATCTTGCGGCTTCATGATGTTCCCTCCTTTTCTTGAGGGGAGCCTGCCATGGCCGGCCGCCGATCCGCATCTCTTTAAGGATGCCGATGAGCGGAACGGTGCGTACGCGGGTGCGCTCGCCTGACGTATGATCGGGCCAAGATACGACGGAGGAAATGTGCTCGGCAGGCGAGGGTTCGGTGTGTCGTTGGGCACGGCGCTGGCGGCGCCGTGGGCGGCGCGCGGCCAATCCGATCTTCATTGGCCTTCAAGCCGGGTCACCGTGGTCGTGCCGTTCCCCGCGGGCGCCGCCACCGACATCAGCGCGCGTGTCTATGCCGAGCGGCTGTCAGTGCTGTGGGGCCAGCCGGTCGTGGTCGACAACCGAGGCGGCGGCAACGGCATCCCAGCCGCCGAATCGGTGGCGCGCGCCAAGCCTGACGGGCTCACCATCTTCGCCACTTCGGCGATGACCCAGGCGGTCAATCCCGCGATTTACGACAAGTTGCCTTACGATCCGGTCGACAGCTTCGAGGCGATCACGCGCATGGGCACCTCGCCCTTCGTACTGCTGGTCGACCGCAACAGCCCGATCAACACCGCGACGGAACTGACGGCCAGGCTCAAGGCCGAGCCCGGCAAGCACAATTACGGCGCCGGTGCGCTGCCGGCGCGCGTGGCGTCGGAACTCTACAAGATGGCCGCCGGCGTCGAGGCGGTCTATGTCGGCTACAAGAGCAACCCGCAGGCGATTCCCGACCTGCAGAGCGGGCTGCTCACCTTCATGATGATCGACACCGTGAACGCCAAGATCGCCATCGACCGCGGCGCGCTGAAGGGCCTGCTGGTGACCGACGGCGAGCGCTATACGCCGCTACCCGGTCTGCCGACCGCGGCCGAGGTGGGCCTGCCTGACGTGCTGCTGACGACCTGGACCGGCTATTATGTCCCGAAGGGAACGTCCCGTGAGATCGTGCAGAAGATCTTTGCCGATATCCGTACGGTGGCAGCCCTGCCGGAGGTGCTGGCGCGGCTTGAGACTTTCGGCAATGCACCAAGGTTGATGAACCCGGTGGAGTTCACCGCTTTCACGATTTCCGAGAAGGAACGCTGGGGCAAGATCATCCGGCGTGCCAATATAAAGGTGGAGTAGGAGACAGCCATGCAAGGATCACTGCGCGGCAATGCCGGCCCCCGCTACCGGCACACTGCCGAAGAGGGCGCGCCGTACGAGACCATCGCCGTCGACAAGCTGACGCCGATCATCGGCGCCGAGATCGACGGCATCGACCTGGCGCAGCCGTTGTCGAACCGCCAGCAGGACGAGCTGCACCGCGCGCTGGCCGAAAACTCCGTCATCTTCTTCCGCGACCAGCACATCACGCCCGATCAGCACCTGGCTTTCGGCCGGCTGTTCGGCGAGCTGCATCTTCATCCCGCGGCGCCGCACGAGCCCGGCAAGCCCGAGCTGATGATCATCCATGCCGACAAGGATTCGCCGCGCGCCAACGGCGAGGGCTGGCACACCGATGTGAGCTGCGACGTCGAGCCGCCGATGGGCAGCATCCTCTACATCAAGAAGTGCCCGCCCAAGGGCGGCGATACCCTGTTCGCCTCGATGTATGCCGCCTACGAGGCGTTGTCGGATCGCATGAAGACCTATCTCGAGGGCATGACCGCGATCCATGACGGCGAATCGGTCTATCGCGGCCTCTACAAGAATTTCGGCGTCGCCGAGAAGGAACAGTATCCGCGCGCCGTGCATCCGGTGGTGCGCACCCATCCGGTCACGGGCAAGAAGGCGCTCTACGTCAATCGCGGCTTTACCCGCGGCCTGATCGGCGTGCCGCGCGACGAGAGCGACGGCATCCTCGGCTACCTCTACCAGCACATGGAGAACCCGCTGTTCCAGTGCCGCTTCCGCTGGCGCGAGAACTCGATCGCCTTCTGGGACAATCGCTGCGTCCAGCACCGCGCCATGTGGGACTACTGGCCGCACACGCGCAGCGGCAACCGCGTCACGGTCGCCGGCGACAAGCCGTACTGAGCCCCACGACTTCCTGGCGCCACTGCCGCCGATGCCGCCGGCATCGCTTGACAAGACTGAGCAATGTTGTGGCGTATGCCTGCCGACACTTGCACGGAGACCGTCGGCACCATGTCCATTTTTCGACACAGCAATCGGCGACAACATTTTGCTGGCATTGCCAGCACGGCCGACCCTACCGGTAGAGAATTAGCGCCTGTACCGGGCGTTTCGACCCCATATACCGGTACGAAAGAATTATCTGTCGCGGCTGCCGGCCCAATGGGTAGCGGGAATTGCGGGAATTGCGGAAATTGAGGGCGGCTCGGCGACGCCGGGGCCGGTTCGGGAACAGGTGGGACGTTGTTGGTGATTTTCGACTGCGACGGCGTGCTGGTCGACAGCGAGCCGCTCGCCAATGCAAGCTTTTCGCAGGCGCTCAAGGCCAACGGCCTCGACTGGTCCGTCGAGGAGACGATGCACCGCCTGATGGGCCTCTCGCTCAAGTCCGCCATCGAGATCTGCGAGGCCGAGCTCGGCCGCAAGCTGCCCGATGATTTCCTGGAGAAGATGCAGGCCGTGACCTACCGGAACTTTCGCGACGCACCGCTGAAGCCGGTCGCCGGCGTGAAGGAGGCCGTGCTGGCATTGCAGGCAGGCGGGGTCGCGACCTGCGTGGCGAGCTCAGGCGCGCCGGAGAAGATGCGCTTCACGCTCGGCCTCACCGGGCTATGGGATCTGTTCGAGGGCCGCATCTTCAGCTCGAGCCAGGTGCCGCGCGGCAAGCCGTTCCCCGATCTCTTCCTCCATGCCGCCATCGCCATGGACGTGCAGCCCTTCGACTGCGTGGTCGTCGAGGACTCGGTGCCGGGCACCCAGGCGGCCCGTTCCGCCGGCATGCGCGCGCTCGCCTACACCGGCGCGCCCTATGCCAATCGCGCGGCGCTGGCCGCGGCGGGGGCCGAGCTGTTCGACGACATGAAGGCGTTGCCGGCGCTGGTGCTGCCCCGGGTGCTGCGATGACCGGCTCGTGGTCCATGGGGCCGGGCAAGGCCGAGCGCGTGATCGTGGTCGGCGCCGGGATGGCAGGCCTGGTCTCGGCGCGCCTGCTCCACGATTCGGGCTTCACGGTCACGGTGCTCGAGGCCCGCGATCGTTTGGGCGGTCGCACCTGGACCGACGATTCGCTGGGCGCGCCGCTCGATCTCGGCGGGTCGTGGGTGCACGGCATCGACGGCAATCCGCTCGCGCTGTGGTGCGGAAAGCTCGGCATCACGCTCATCGAATCGCAGGGTGACCGGCTCCTGATCGACGAGCGCGCCACGGCGCCGACGCGCGAAGGCCAGCGCCGGCGCGCCTTCCTGGGCCGCGCCGCCTTCAAGACGGCGATCGAGTGGGCGAGCTGGAAGAGCAAGGCGATGACCCGCAGCTGGGGACCGCGCTCGATCTCGGTGAAGCAGGCCGTCGACCCGTTGCTGCGCGCGCCGTGGCTGCCCGAGGTCGACAGGCTCGTGGTCGCGACCTTCGTGGAGATGAGCGAAGGCGTGCAGGGCGCGCCCTATGACGCGGTCGCCGCCGAGGAATGGTTCCCGGTCGAGGGCCTCGAGCGCAACGGCCAGCCCAAAGGCGGCTTTCATCAGCTGATCGACGATGCCGCACGGGGCCTCTCGATTCGCCTGGGCTCTGCCGTGCAGCGCATCGTCTGGAGCGAAGCGGGCGTGAGCGCGATCCTGCAGGACGGCGAACGCATCGACGCCGAGCGTGCGTTGATCACCGTGCCGGTCGGCCTGCTGCGCGCCGGGCTGCCCGCGCTCGATCCGCCGCCGCCCGAAGACCAGCGCACGGCGATCGGCCGGCTGGGCTACGGCGCGGGCGTGCTGGGCAAGATCTACCTGCGCTTTCCCCGGCGCTTCTGGCCCGAGCGCCCGAAATGGTTCGGCCGCCTGCCCGATTCGCCGCAGAAGCGCGGCACCTTCAACACCTGGGTCAGCCACGAGCAGGAAACCGGGCGGCCGATCCTGCTCAGTTTCAGCAACGGCGCGACGGCGGCACGCCTTGACCGGACGGCCAGCGATACCGACGTGAAGGATGTGGCGATGGCCTCGCTGCGCAAGATGTTCGGCAACGACATTCCCGAGCCGGAAGCGATGCTTTTTCCGCAGATGGCTGAGCGATCCGTGGTCGCGCGGCGGCTACTCCTATCCCGGCGTCGGCAGCCCGCCGGAGGACCGGCCGGTCCACGCCCGGCCGCTCGGCCGGCGCGTCTACTTCGCCGGCGAGGCGACCGAGCCGGTCGAATACGGCACGGTGCACGCGGCGCTGTGGTCGGGCGAGCAGGCGGCCGAGGCGATCTTTCGCGCGGCGACCGGCGTCGCTCCCACGCGGGACGCGCGACCCTGGGCCGGCGCACGCGCTGGCGCGGGCCGGCACAATGAGTGATAGAACGAGGCAGAGGAGAGGGTGATGCTCGCCAAGATCCTGTTCGTCCTGGTGATTATCTCGGGCTTGGCCACGCTCGGCATGCTGTTCGCCGGCCTGATCAGCATGAGCCGCAACGTCGACGGCAACATCGAAGGCGGACGGCGCAGCAACAAGCTCATGTGGTGGAGGGTGCGCCTGCAGTTCCTGACGATCGTGCTGATCCTCCTGTGGTACTTCGCCAATCAGGCCCAGAGCTGATCCGATGGTCACACTCACCCGCATCTACACGCGCGGCGGCGATGCCGGGCAGACCTCGCTCGGCCGCGGCGAGCGCGTCGCCAAGCACGATCCGAGGGTCGAGGCCTACGGCACGACCGACGAGGCCAATTCGGTCATCGGCCTGGCGCGGAGCGCAATCGCCCGCACGCTGCTGGGCGGCGAGCGGTTCGCCGAAGCCGACGCCATGCTCGGCCGTATCCAGAACGACCTGTTCGATCTCGGCGCCGATCTCTGCACGCCCGAAGGCCAGAGCAAGCGCGGCGAGCAGGCGTTGCGCGTCGTGGCCTCGCAGGTCGAGCGGCTCGAGCACGAGATCGACGCCATGAACGCCGAGCTCTCGCCGCTCAAGTCCTTCATCCTGCCCGGCGGCAACGAGGCCGCCGCATGGCTCCATCTCGCCCGCACCGTCGCGCGCCGCGCCGAGCGGCGCATGACCCGGTTGGCGGCCGAGCAGGAGATCAACCCCGAGGCGATCAAGTACATCAACCGTCTCTCGGACCACCTGTTCGTGCTCGCACGGCGGCTGAACGACAACGGCGCCAGCGACGTGCTGTGGGTGCCGGGCGGCGCGCGATAGGAGCTTCAACTTGTTGAAAAATTGAGGAAAAAGCTTCCACCCTGCGATTTTGTGCAGTGCGACATAGTCTTGACATGATCGGCTGAACACCCCTACACGAAATCCCCTTCGCCGGGCGGGAGGCTCGGCCGCATCACCTACTCACCTAATAAGGCGCAACGCGATGAAAGTGCTGGTCGGGGTCAAGCGGGTCATCGACTACAACGTGAAGATCCGCGTCAAGGCCGACAACACGGGCGTCGAGACGGCGAACGTCAAGATGTCCATGAACCCCTTCGACGAGATCGCCGTCGAAGAGGCGATCCGCATGCGGGAGAAGGGCCTCGCGACCGAAGTCATCGTCTTCTCCGCCGGTCCGGCGCAGTGCCAGGAGACGATCCGCACCGCGCTCGCCATGGGTGCGGACCGCGGCGTGCTCGTGCAGACCGACGCCGAGCTGCAGCCGCTGGCCGTCGCCAAGCTGATGAAGGCCGTCGTCGACAAGGAGCAGCCCGGCCTGGTGATCGTCGGCAAGCAGGCGATCGATGACGATTCCAACCAGACCGGCCAGATGCTGGCGGCGCTGCTCGGCTGGTCGCAGGGCACCTTCGCCAACAAGCTCAATCTCGCCGACGGTTCGGCCGAGGTGAAGCGCGAGGTCGACGGCGGCCTCGAGAACATCAAGATCAAGCTGCCGGCGGTGATCACCACCGACCTGCGCCTCAACGAACCGCGCTACGCCTCGCTGCCCAACATCATGAAGGCCAAGAAGAAGCCGATCGAGGTTCTGGCGCCGGATGCCCTGGGCGTCGATATCGCGCCGCGTCTCAAGGTGCTGAAGGTCGAGGAACCGCCCAAGCGCAAGGGCGGCGTCAAGGTGAAGACCGTGGCCGAACTCGTCGACAAGCTGCGCAACGAAGCGGGAGTGATCTGACATGGCCGTTCTCGTTGTCGCCGCGCATGACGGCAAGACCGTTCGCAGCAACGTCGCAAACGCGGTGACGGCCGCGGCGCAGATGGATCCCGACGTGCACGTGCTGGTGGCCGGCAGCAATGCCGGCGAGGCCGCCAAGTCGGCCGCCGCCATCCAGGGCGTCACCAAGGTGCTGCAGGCCGAGGATCCGGCCTACGCCAACTGGCTGGCCGAGGACGTGGCGCCGCTCGTCGTCAAGCTCGCGCCGAACTACGGCCATATCGTGATGGCAGCCGATTCGGTCGGCAAGAACGTGGCGCCGCGGGTGGCGGCCCTGCTCGACGTCGCGCAGGTCTCCGAGGCGATCAAGGTCGTCTCGCCCGACACGTTCGTGCGGCCGATCTATGCCGGCAACGCGATGGCCACCGTGCAGACGGCCGACAAGATCAAGGTCGTGACCATCCGTCCGACCAACTTCAAGGCGGCGGCCGCGCGGCGGCTCGGCGCCGATCGAGCAGATCGGCGGCACCGGCGCGGGTGGCCTCGCCTCCTACGTGGGCGCCGAGCTCTCCAAGAGCGAGCGGCCGGAACTGACCAGCGCCAAGATCGTCGTCTCGGGCGGCCGCGGCCTGGCGAGCGGCGAGAACTTCAAGATGCTGGAAGCGCTGGCCGACAAGCTCGGTGCCGGCCTCGGCGCCAGCCGCGCCGCCGTCGATGCGGGCTACGTGCCGAACGACTACCAGGTCGGCCAGACCGGCAAGGTGGTGGCGCCCGACCTCTATATTGCCATCGGCATTTCCGGCGCGATCCAGCATCTCGCCGGCATGAAGGACAGCAAGACCATCGTGGCGATCAACAAGGACGAGGAAGCGCCGATCTTCCAGGTGGCCGACTACGGCATCGTCGGCGATCTCTTCCAGATCGTCCCGGAGCTGACGGCCGCGGTCGAAAAGAAGTGAGTTCGCGTAAGGAACCTGTCCCGCGGGATTCAGGGGGGTACCCAGCATGATCAAGCGCATCGGCGTCATCGGCGCCGGCCAGATGGGCAGCGGCATCGCCCATGTCTGCGCTCTCAAGGGATTCGATATCCGCCTCGCGGACGTCGACCAGGCGCATATCGACAAGGGCATCGACGCCATCGGCCGCAACATGGACCGCCAGATCGGTCGCGGCATGATCCGGCCCGAGGACAAGGACGCCGCCCTCCGCCGCATCTCGACCGCCACCGACTACAAGCCGTTCGCCGACTGCGACCTGATCGTCGAGGCGGCGACCGAGAACGAGGGCATAAAGCGCGAGATCTTCAAGAAGGTCTGCGAGGGCCTGCCGTCCAACGTGCTGCTGGCCACCAACACCTCGTCGATCTCGGTGACGCGACTGGCTTCGGTGACCGACCGCCCGGGCAAGTTCATGGGCATGCATTTCATGAACCCCGTGCCGATGATGGGGCTGGTCGAGCTGATCCGCGGCATCGCCACCGAGGAGGAGACCTTCCGCACCGTGCGCGAGGTCGTGGTCAAGCTCGACAAGAAGCCGGTCAACGCCGAGGACTTCCCGGCCTTCATCGTCAACCGCATCCTGCTGCCGATGATCAACGAGGCGGTCTATGCGCTCTACGAGGGCGTCGGCAATGTCGAGTCGATCGACACCGGCATGAAGCTCGGCGCCAACCATCCGATGGGCCCGCTCGAACTCGCCGACTTCATCGGCCTCGACACCTGCCTGTCGGTGATGCAGGTGCTGCACGAGGGCCTGGCCGATTCGAAATATCGCCCGTGTCCCCTTTTGGTGAAGTACGTCGAAGCCGGCTGGATCGGCCGCAAGGTCAAGCGCGGCTTCTACGACTACTCGGGCGAACGCCCGGTTCCGACGCGATAGCGCGCTAGCCCAGGCCGAGAAATCTCTCCGCCGTCCGCCAGCGCACGCCGTCGGCAAGGGCGGGCGAGAGCGGTGCCAGGTTCTCCTCGAGCTCCTTCACCGCGCCGGGATAGGTGCAATCGTAGTGGGGATAGTCGGCGCCCCAGAACACGCAGTGCTCGAGTCCCATTTCGCTGAGCCGCGGCAGGCGATGCGCCTCGTCCGATTCGATCGAGATGAAGCACTGCTCGCGGAACAATTCCGTCGGCCGGCGTTTCAGCCATGGCACGTGGTGGCGCATCGATTCGAAATGGCCGTCGAGTCGATCGAGCCAGTATTCCAGCCAGCCCAGTCCCGATTCGAGGAAGGCGACGCGCAGGCCGGGATGCCGCTCGAGCACGCCGCCGGCCACGATATCGAGGCAGGCCGCCATCTGCTCGAAGGGATGGCAGATCATGTGGCTGAAGAAGAGATTGTCATAGCGGCCGGTGGCGAAGCTCGGCATCAGCGCGCCGAAGCTGCCATGGACGGCGGCGAACAGGCCGTTGCCGGCGACGGCCTGCCAGAACGGCCGCAGCGCTTCGTCGTAGAGCGCCAGTCCCTGGTAGCGCTCGGGGCGGAAGCAGGCGCCCTTCAGGCCGAGTCGCGCGATGTGCTCGGCCTCGCGCGCGGCGGCGGCGGGGTTCTGCAGCGGCACGATGCCGACGGCTGAAAGCTTGCCGCGGCCGTCGCGGCACATGTCGGCGATCCATTCGTTGTAGCCGTGGCACGCCGCCGCCGCGACCGCCGGATCCTCGATGTCGCCGGCCAGCAGATAGAGCGAGGGAAACAGCAGCGAGCGCTCGATGCCTTCCTCGGCCAGCACCGTGGCGCGCGCGCCACCGTCGTAGGAGCCCGGCAGGATGTCCTGCCAGGTCGGCACGTTGTCGGGATCGTCCATGCCCCATGGCACGCAGGCCGCCGCCGGGCGGAGGTTGCGCCGTACCGTGCCGTTGATCGAGACCCAGTCGCGGCCGTCCGGATCGCGCTCGACGCGGATCGCCTCGGCGCGATGGCGCTTCTCGATGTAGTCGTTCCACACCGCCGGCGGTTCGCAGATATGGCCGTCCGCATCGATGACGCGGTTTGTCATGGTTTCCTCCCCGATCTCTTGCGAGACTTCGCGCGTGATTGCCTCGATGCAAGGAAAAACCGTACGTGAGCCGCAAGCCGATCCGGATCGCCGTCCTGTACTTCGCCCACGAGACCGTGACGTTCCTGAAGAACGACACCACGCTCGCCGATTTCATCTACCCGGGCTCGCCCGCCAAAGGCGAGGCGCTGCTCGCCCACGACCGCAAATCCTACATGGGCGGTTTCGTGAAAATGGCGCGCGAGTACGACGAGGTCGAGCTGGTCGGCATCGAATCGCCGCTGTGGCCCAGGACCGGCACGGGATCGGGCTGGGTCACGCAGGACGCCTACGAGACCTTCGTCGGCAAGATGCTCTCGGAGATGAAGGCCGCGGGCAGATTCGACGGCGTCTATCTCAGCCTGCACGGCGCCATGGGCGTGCGCGGCGTGGCGCGGCCCGAAGCCGAACTGGCGCGGCGGGTGCGCGAGGTCGTCGGGCCCGGCGCCTTCATCGTCGGCACGTTCGACCCGCACGGCAACGAGGACGAGGAATTCCTGCGCCATGCCGACATGGCGTTCACGGTCAAATACTTCCCGCACTACGACAGCTACCTGCAGGGCGAACGCGCGGCGCGCATGCTGGTGCGGGCGATCCGCGGCGACTACACGCCGTCGACCGTCACGCAGCGCGTGCCGATCATTTCGCCGACCGTGCTGCAATGGACCGGCGCCTCGCCGTGGATGGACCTGGTGCAGCGCGCGCTCACCTGGGAAGCGCGCGAGCCCGACGTCTATGTGAATTTCTTCTTCGGCTTTCCCTTCGCCGACGTGCCGGATGTCGGCATGACGTTCCAGGTCATGACCAACGGCGATGCCGCCCTGGCGCGCAGGGTCGCCGACGACATGGCGTCCGCCGCCTGGCGCCGGCGCGAGGCGCTGCTCGGCTCGACCACCGTCCACACCATCCCGCAGGGCGTGAAGCTGGCGGCGGAGGCCGTGGCGCGCGGCGCGACGCCGGTCGTGCTGGCCGACCACAGCGACCGTTCCGGCTCCGCGACCTGGCTCCTCAAGGAGATCATCGCGCAGGACCTTTCCGGCGTGCTGATCGCCACCGTCGCCGATGCGAAGACAAGCGACGCGCTCAAGGCCGAAGGCGTGAAGGCGGGCGATCCGTTCGACAGGGAGGTGGGCGGCCTGGCCGACGAATCGGCCGGCACGCCGGTCCGCATCCAGGGCACGGTGCTGGCCGCGGTCGAGGGCTATGGCCAGCTCTGGGTCGTGGTCAAGTTCGGCCGCGGCAACGTGCTGGTGATCAGCCGTTACCTGGTGCAGGTCATGGAGCCGTTGCCGCTCAATGCGCTCGGTTTCGACGTCGCGGATTTCAAGGTGATCGCCATCAAGTCGCGGGTCCACTTCCGGCGCGGCTTCGACGACAGCGGCTTTGCCAAGACGATCCTCCTGGTCGAACCCGTCGAGCCCTTCCTCGGCACGGTGCGGCTCGATGGGCTGCCGTACCAGAATGTCGATCTGAAGAAATTCTATCCCTACGGCGAGCCGCAGTTTCCCTAGAAGAGGCCGCTCCTGCTAGCTCTGGTTGGCGATGGCGGCTTTCATGAGCGCGATCCCTTCGGGCGTGTCCCAATCGGCGTCGCCTTCGATCCGGCCGAGCTCGCGGCCGGCCGGATCGACGAGGATCGAGGTCGGCAGCAGCGAGACATCGAGCACCGACATCGCCTTGCGCCCCTTGTCGTAATAGATGCCGAGATTGGCGAGCTTGCGGTCCTTGTAGAAGGGCGCGACCTTGGCCTTGGACGGCCCGTCGAGCGAAATCGGCAGCACGACGAACTTGTCCCGCGGCAAGGCCGCCTGCAGCCGGTCGAGGCTCGGCATCTCCTTGACGCAGGGTCCGCACCACGTCGCCCACAGGTTGATCAGCCGCGCCTTGCCGGTGAGGTTGGCGAGCCGCAGCGGCTTGTCGTCGGCATCGAGGAATTCGAGATCGGGTATCGGCTTGGGCGGACGCGCCGGCTTGAAACGCTCCATGGCGCCGGTGATCAGACTCTTCGGGATCTCGGCCCATGCCGTCGCCGGCAGGGCGAGGGCGGTCAGGGCGCCGGCCAGGACGAACCGGCGGCCGGGGAGGAAATCTCGGTCGGGATATGCCATAAGCCGCGTTCCTAAAGGATCAATGGCTCATATTCATGGCACGGAAGAACACGACTGCGCGAGTGGCGAAGAGCCGCTCCAACACGATGTGGGGCGGCCGCTACAAGCTCGGCCCGGCGGAAATCATGGAGAAGATCAACGCCTCCATCGGTTTCGACCGCAGGCTTTACGCGCAGGACATCGCGGGCTCGCTGGCCCACAGCGACATGCTGGTCGCCCGGGGAATCCTGACGGCGAAGGACGGCCGCGCCATCAAGCGCGGGCTGCAGCAGGTGCGCAAGGAGATCGAGTCCGGCCGCTTCAAGTTCTCGACCAAGCTCGAGGACATCCATTTCAACGTCGAGGCGCGGCTGACGGCGTTGATCGGCCCGGCCGGCGGCCGGCTGCACACCGCGCGCTCGCGCAACGACCAGATCGCGCTCGATGTCAGGCTGTGGGTGCGCGACACGATCGACCGGCTGGAGCCGATGCTGCGCGACCTGCAGGCGGCCCTGATCGATCGCGCCGAACAATATGCCGCGACCATCATGCCGGGCTTCACCCACCTGCAGACGGCGCAGCCGATCACCTTCGGCCATCATCTGCTGGCCTATGTCGAGATGTTCGGCCGCGACCGCAGCCGCCTCGCCGACTGCCGCGCGCGGCTGAACGAATCGCCGCTGGGCGCCGCGGCCCTGGCCGGCTCGCCGCATCCGATCGATCCGCGCCATACGGCCAAGGCGCTGGGCTTCGCCGGCCCGATGGCCAATTCGCTCGATGCGGTATCGGACCGCGACTATGTCGTGGAGTTCATCGCCGCCGCCTCGCTCACGGCGGTGCACCTGTCGCGCCTTTCCGAGGAGATCGTGATCTGGTGCTCGGCGCCGTTCCGCTTCATCGCGCTGTCCGACGCCTTCACCACCGGCAGCTCGATCATGCCGCAGAAGCGCAATCCCGACGCCGCCGAGCTGACGCGCGCCAAGGTCGGCCGCATCGTCGGCGCCTTCACCGCACTCTGCATCATCCTGAAGGGCCTGCCGCTCACCTACGGCAAGGACATGCAGGAGGACAAGGAACCGCTGTTCGACGCCGCCGATTCGCTGGAGCTCGGCGTAGCGGCGATGACCGGCATGGTGCGCGACCTCAAGGCCAATCCCGAGCGCATGCGCGCCGTGGCGTCGGCCGACTATTCGGTGGCGACCGACCTTGCCGACTGGCTGGTGCGCAAGGTCGGCCTGCCGTTTCGCGAGGCCCATCACGTCACCGGCCGGCTGGTCGGCATTGCCGCCGACAAGGGCGTCGATCTCGACAAGCTGTCGCTGGCCGAGATGCAGGCCGTCGAGCCCCGCATCGACCGCAGTGTCTATCGCGTGCTGACGGTCGAAGCGTCGGTGGCCGCGCGCAAGAGTCTGGGCGGCACCGCGCCCGCCAATGTCGCGCGCGCGGTCAAGGAGGCACGCCGCCGTTTCCTGGGGCGCGGCCAATGAGCTTCTTTGCCTACAAGAACGGCGAGATGCATGCCGAAGGCGTGGCGCTCGCCGCCATCGCCGCCCAGGTCGGCACGCCTTTCTATTGCTATTCGGCCGGCGCCTTGCGCGCGGCGTGGCGCGAGTTCGCCCACGGCATCCAGGGCATGAACGCCAGCGTCTGCTACGCCATGAAGGCCAACAGCAACCTCGCGGTCGTCCGCCTGTTTGGCGAGCTGGGCGCGGGAGCCGACATCGTCTCGGAGGGCGAGATGCGCCGCGCGCTCGCGGCCGGCATTCCGGCCCAGCGCATCATCTATTCCGGCGTCGGCAAGAAGGCTTCGGAGCTGATGGCGGCGCTGCAGGCCGGCGTCGGCCAGATCAATGTCGAAAGCTCGGCCGAGCTCGAGACCCTGAACGCCGTCGCCGCCCAGCTCGGCGTCAAGGCCGCCATCACCATCCGGGTCAACCCCGACATCGATGCCGGCACGCACGCCAAGATCACGACGGGCCGCAAGGAGAACAAGTTCGGCATCGACATCGACCTCGCGCGCGAGGCCTTCGCGCTGGCCGGCCGCCTGCCCAATCTCGACGTGGTGGGCGTGGCCATGCATATCGGCTCGCAGCTCACCTCGCTCGATCCCTATCGCGCCGCCATCGTCCGGGTGCGCGAGCTGATCGGCCAACTGCGCGCCGACGGCCACAGGATCGACCGCTTCGATATCGGCGGCGGCCTGGGGATTGTTTATGCCGACGAGAAGCCGCCCTCGATCGCCGATTTCCTGGCGATGGTGGCCAGGGAAACCGCGGGGCTCGGCTGCGAGCTCACCTTCGAGCCCGGCCGCCGCCTGGTCGGCGAAGCGGGCGTTTTGGTAAGCGAAGTGATCCTGGTGAAGCCCGGCGTATTGAAGACTTTCGTGATCGTCGACGCCGCCATGAACGACCTCATTCGCCCGACGCTCTACGAGGCGTGGCACGATATTCTCGCGGTCCGTGAACGCCCACATGCCGCCACGATCCACTGTGACATTGTCGGGCCGATCTGCGAATTGGGCGACTATCTGGCACAGAACCGTGATCTGCCGCCGCTGGCTGCCGGAGACCTCGTCATGATACGCTCGGCGGGTGCCTATGGGGCCGTCATGGCTTCGACCTACAATAGTCGCCCCCTGGTGCCGGAGGTGATGGTCGATGGCACGCGATTTGCGGTCGTCCGACCAAGGCCGACGATCGACGAGATGCTCTCCGCCGAGCGGTTCCCGCCCTGGATGGAGCCGGTAAAGACCTAGCGCCACGGCAACGAAAGGACGGCGATGGACGTCAGCCAGACCACCGAGATCAAGGCGCCCGGATTGGGCCGCAAGATCGGTTTGGCGTGGGCGGCGTTGGCCTGGGAAGGCTTGTGGCCGCGTCTGGTGCCGCTGCTGGCCTTCGTGGCCCTGTTCATCGCCGCGGCCCATCTCGACCTTTTTGCCGGCCTCGACCCTTGGGTTCATACCGGTGTGCTGGCCGGCCTGGCGCTCGCCCTGGGCGCGCTCGGCTGGTGGCGCCTGCGCGATTTTGCCTGGCCCACGCACGAAGCCGCGATCCGCCGGCTCGAGCTCGACAGCGGGGTGCCGCATCGGCCGCTGGTCGCGGTGCAGGATCGCCTGGCGGCCGGCGAGAACGATTCGATGGCCACCGCGCTCTGGGAGGCCCATCGCCGCCGTGAGGCGGCGCGGCTGGCCGGGCTCTCCAACAAGCCGGCGCGTCCCGGCCTTGCCGTCCTCGACACCTGGGCGCTGCGCTTCGTGCCGATCCTGGCTCTGATCGTGGCGGTAGCCATCGCCGGCGGCTGGCGCAGCGATCGCATGGTGGCCGCCTTCACGCCGGCCTTTCCGCCGCCGCCGCCGGTCGTCGCCAATCTGTGGATCGCGCCGCCCGCCTATACCGGCAAGCCGCCGATCTATCTCGACATGGCCGAGCACGACAAGCTCCTGCGCGTGCCGGTCGGCAGCAAGCTTGCGGGCTTCGTCGACGACGTGCGCGGCCGCAAGCCGCCGCAGCTGATGATCGACGGCAAGGGCACCGAGTTCGCCACCGTCGGCAAGGGCAAGTACCAGGTCGAGCAGGTCATCACCGAGGGCAAGGACATCATCCTGCAGGCGCGCGGCGACGAGCAGGCGCACTGGAAGCTCCATGTCATTCCCGACCTGGCGCCGACCATCGAATTCGCCAAGCCGATCGGCGTCGACAAATGGTCGACCAAGATCGACTACATCGCCGGCGACGATTTCGGCGTGACCGGGGTGCAGCTCCAGATCCGCCTGCACGGCAGCGTGCTGGGCGACGACATGCTGAGCGACGACGAGGAGCCCGAGGTTCTGCGCGTCGACCTGCCGGTCGCCGGCAACGCCAAGAAGGTCGCCGATACCTTCGTGCGCGACCTCACCAGCCATCCGTGGGCCGGCCTCAAGGTCACGGTGATGCTGTTCGCCTCGGATGCGCTGGGCCAGAAGGGCCGCAGCTCGGTCGAGACCTTCCTGCTGCCCGAGCGCGTCTTCAACGACCCGACGGCCCGCGCGCTGATCGTGCTGCGCAAGGCGCTGACGCGCGACCCCAAGGCCTTCCGACCCGACGTCGCCGACGGCATGCGCCTGATCCAGGACAAGCCGGAAGCCTACCGCAACGACCCGGTGGTGCAGCTCGGCCTGCGCATCGGCGCGGCGCGCCTGGCGCAGAACGGCGACAAGCCCACCATCACCGACACGCAGAAGCTCCTGTGGGATCTCGCCATGCGCCTGGAAAGCGGCGCCACGTCGGATGCCCAGCGGGCGCTCGAGCAGGCGCGCCAGGAACTGCGCGACGCCGTGCAGCGCCAGGCCGGCGACGAGGAGATCGAGCGCCTGATCCAGCAGCTCTACAGCGCCATGGACCGCTGGCAGAAGGAACTGGCCGAGCGGATGCAGGATCCCGAGGAACGCCGCCGCATGATGGAGCAGGCGGAGAAGATGGATCCCAACAACACCATCACCGGCGACGACCTGCAGAAGATGCTCGACAAGATTCGCGAGATGGCCAAGAACGGCCAGCGCGAGGAAGCCAAGCGCCTGCTCGAAGAGCTGCGCAAGATGATGGAAAACGCCACGCCGATGATGGCCGGCCCCAACCAGCAGCGTCAGCAGGGCCAGCGCGGCCAGCAGGGCCAGGGCAACCAGCAGGGCCGCGAGATGATGAACCAGCTCGACCGGCTGTCGCGCCGCCAGAACCAGCTTCTGGGCGAGTCCGAGCGCGAAGGCCGCCAGCAGCAGGGTCGCCAGGGCCAGCAGGGACAGCGCGGCCAGCAGGGGCAACAGGGTCAGCAAGGCCAAGCAGGGACAGCAGGGTCAACAGGGCCAGCAGCCGGGCGACGGCCAGGGCCAGGGCCAGTGGGGCGACCAGCAGCGCGGCCAGCAGGAAGGCCTGCGCCGCCAGCTCGGCGAGTTCATGAACAAGCTCGACGAGAACGGCATGCAGATGCCCGAGTCGCTGGGCCGTGCCGAGCGCTCGATGCGCGAGGCCGAGGATGCCTTGAAGCGCGGCGATCCGCGCGAGGCCTCGCGCTCGCAGCGTCGCGCCCTCGACAATCTGCAGCAGGGCATGGGCGACATGGCCGAGCAGATGCGCAATCGCGGGCCGGGCAACGGCCAGGACCTCGCCGAGATCGAGGAGCGCGAACGGCGCAGCGAAGATCGCGATCCGCTGGGCCGCTCCGACGGCAACTACGGCGATGCCGTCGACACCGGCGTCGACAAGGTGCCGCTCGAGCTCGAGCGCCAGCGCAGCCGCGAGATCCTGGACGAGCTGCGCCGCCGGGCCGGCGAGCAGCAGCGCCCGAAGGAAGAGCTCGACTACATCGACCGGCTGCTGAAGACCTACTGATCCCGTCTCAGCCTCTCGCGCCGTGGTGGCGCGCGGCACTTCCAGTGCTATTCTGCCTGGGCAAGGTCGCTGCCAAGCGATCTGGCAGAGGCGCGTGCGGGGGATCAATCATGGCGATACGCGCAATCGTCGGAACTGCGGTCGTGGCCGGATGCTTCGGCGTGTCGACCGTGAACGCCGAGACTCGCACGCTGGTCCAGGACAGGGCCTGGAAGGCCTTCTGGGGAACCACGCACTCGGGCCTGCCGGTCTGCGGCGTGTCCCAGGAGACCGATGAGGTCTATTTCGGGCTCAAGCGCTATTCCGGCGACGTCACCTTCACGATCCAGATGGGAACGAAGGGCTGGAAGCTCGCCAATCAGCAAAAGATCAAGCTGCTGCTGCGTTTCGACGCGAATTCGCCGTGGACTGCCACCGCAACGGCTATGCACTTTGCCGACGGCGGCGCCGGTCTCGAGTTCCAGGTCGACATGAACGAGGCCGAACGGTTCATGGCCGAATTCGGCAAGAGCAACCTGGTGGGAATCCAGTTTCCCGAGAGCGGCACGGCGGAGTGGGTGGTGAGCCTCGCGGGGTCGGATACGGTGCAAGCCGCCCTTCTCGGATGCGTTCGCTCGCTGAAATGACGGGAGCGGCTTCCGATCGGCTGGAACGGCAGAGTTACTCGGCCGCCGCCTTTTCGACCACGCCGATATAGGGCAGCCCGCGAAAGCGATGGGCCCAGTCGAGGCCGTAGCCCACGAGGAACTCGTCGCCGGCCTGGAAGCCGACGAAATCGGCCTCGAGCTTGGTGCGCCGCTTGGCAGGCTTGTCGAGCAGGGTGCAGATCGAGACATGGCGCGCGCCGCGCTCCTGCAGGAGGTTCTTGGCGAAGCTCAGCGTAAAGCCCGATTCCAGGATGTCGTCGACCAGCAGGACCTCGCGGTTGCGCACGTCGTCGACGATATCGCGCACGACGCGCACCCGGCCGCTGGTCTCCGTGCCGGTGCCGTAGCTCGACAAGGTGAGGAAATCCATCGACCAGTTGGCGCCGGCGCGACTGAGCGCACGGATGAGGTCGGCGGCGAACACGAAGCTGCCCTTCAGCACCGAGACGACCAGGGTGTCGGCCGAGAGCTTGGCGGCGAGCTCCGTCGCCATTTCATCGACACGGCCGGCGATTTCGGCGGCGGAGAAGCGGATGGAGACGGTTGGACGGTCGGTCATGGACAAGGCTCGCTATTCGACGGTCGGCACGATGTTGGTGGTGCCGTCGGGCGGATCGTCGAGCGGATGGCTGAAGGCCACGCGGTCGCCCGGCGCGATCGGGCCCTTGATCAGGGGATAGGCGCGTTCGCCCAGCACGTCATCGCCCTTGCGGAAGATCAGCTTGAGCGTGCTCGTCGACCCGGGGGCACCGCCATTGTTCACCAGTTCGCCGCGCACGACGTAGGCGCCGTCGACGAGCTCGATCTTGCTGGCGGCGAGGTCGAGCTCGATGTGTGCCGGTTCGGGGGCGGTGGTTCGCATCGCCCGGGCGGGCGACGTGAAGAGGCCGCGTTCGGCGTCGGCGCTCAGGAGCGCGCGCCAGCCGGGTGGCAGCCTGTTCCTGATCTCGTCGCGCCAGGCGAAGGCGGCGGTTCCCGCAGCGAGCACGACGACTGCCGCCGCGGCCATCCAACGGCCCCAATGGGCTGTGCGGCGCGGTGGAGAGATCGCCGGCAAGCCCGCGCTGTACTGGGACTGCGGACGAATCACGAAGTCCGGCACCGGACGCTCGGCAGCGGCGGGCCGTGGAGGGGGCGAAGCGATGGGCGCGGCCTCGACCTTTTCGAACCAGCGATGGCTGCAGCGGGCGCACTGTACGGTGCGGCCGGTGGGACCGATCGCCAACGGGTCGACGGCGTAGCGCGCCCCGCATTGGGGACAGGTAACTTGCATGATGAGCGGGGAATTCCCCACTAGATGTGCTTGCGGACGGACATTAGGCCACTAAAACTGGGGTTACAAGAAACACGGCATCTTCCCACAGAATCCCCTTCATGATCAGCCTCTGGCTGCGCTCGTTCCTTTTCAACATCGGCTGGTATGTCGGAACGACGATTATTGCAATCGTGGGCTCGCCGATCCTGCTGATGCCGCGGCGCTGCGTCGTCGCCTGGTCGCTGTTCTGGATCGATTTCTGCCTGGGCTGGCTCAGGCTGACCTGTCGCCTCACCCATCGCGTTCGCGGCATCGAGAACATGCCGTCCGGCCCGGTCATCTTCGCCTGCAAGCACCAGTCGACGTGGGAGACGCTGGCCTTCTCGCGCCTGTTTCCCAACAGCGCCACGGTATTGAAGCGCGAGCTGCTGTTCATCCCGGTCGTCGGCTGGGCGATGGCGAGGGTCGGCAACATCGCCGTCGAGCGCGGCGACGGTGCCGCGGCGTTGCGTGGCCTGGTGCGCCAAGCCAAAGCCGCCATCGCCGACGGCCGCTCGATCCTGATCTTCCCCGAGGGGACCCGCACGCCGGTCGGATCGCAGCGCGCCTACCAGGTCGGCACGGCGGCGCTCTACCGTCAGCTCGGCGTGCCGGTGGTGCCGGTGGCGCTCAATTCGGGGCTGTTCTGGGGACGCCGCCAGTTCATCAAATGGCCCGGCGTCATCGATGTCGAGATACTGCCCGCCATTGCGCCGGGCTTCCGCCGAGAGGCCTTCATGACGACCCTGCGCGACCGCATCGAGGGAGCCACGAAACGGCTCGTCGATGGAGCGGTCAGAACAAAGAAAGAACATTGATATCAGGCCATCCACAGCTTAGATTTGGAGGATGGATTGGGCTCCGGTCTCCCAGCGGATCTGGGACATGAAATACCGTTTCCGCGACGCGTCGGGGGACGCCGACGCCAGTCTGGACGCCACCTGGTGGCGGGTGGCCCGGGCCCTGGCGGCGCCGGAGCGCGACCCCGAGCTGTGGGCCGGGCGGTTCCACGAAGCGCTGACCGGCTTCAAGTTCCTGCCGGCCGGCCGGGTCATCGCCGGCGCCGGCACCGGCCGCAGCGTGACGCTGTTCAATTGCTTCGTCATGGGCACGATCCCCGACGACATGTCGGGCATTTTCGAGAATTTGCGCGAAGCGGCCCTCACCATGCAGCAGGGCGGCGGCATCGGTCACGATTTCTCCAGCCTGCGCCCGCAGGGCGCGCCGGTGATGGGCGTCGGTGCCGACGCCTCGGGCCCGCTTTCCTTCATGGATGTGTGGGATTCGATGTGCCGCACCATCATGAGCGCAGGCTCGCGCCGCGGCGCCATGATGGCGACCCTGCGCTGCGATCATCCCGACATCGAGGCCTTCGTCGACGCCAAGCGCGATCCGCGCCGGCTGCGCATGTTCAACGTCTCCGTGCTGGTCACCGACGCCTTCATGAAGGCGGTGAAGGACGACGCCGACTGGGACCTCGTGTTCGGCGGCAAGGTCTTCCGCACGATCAAGGCCGCCGCGCTGTGGGAGCGCATCATGCGCGCGACCTACGACTATGCCGAGCCGGGCGTGATCTTCATCGACCGGGTCAACCGGCGGAACAACCTTCACTACTGCGAGACCATCCAGGCGACGAACCCTTGTGTGACTGGCGACACCTGGGTGCATACGGCGGATGGGCCCCGCCAGGTCAGCGATCTTGTGGGCCGGCCCTTCGTCGCCCGCATCGATGGCGGTGCCCATCCCAGCGGCGTCGATGGCTTCTTCGCCACCGGCATCAAGCCGGTGGTGCGCCTGCGCACCGCCGCCGGATATAGCTTGCGACTGACGGCCGACCATCGAGTTCTCAAGACGAAGCGCCTCACCCGTTGGTCGCGCGAGACCGAATGGGTTGCCGCCGGAGATCTGAGGTCGGGCGATCAGATTGTCCTGCACGATCATCGCGACGCCTCAAAATGGCAGGGTAGCCATAGCGAAGCCGAAGGCTACCTGCTTGGCCTGCTGTTGGGCGACGGCACGTTGAAAGCGGACAAGGCCGTCATCAGCGTATGGAAGCCAGCCCAGGTCGCCAACGGTGTTCCGGAGGGGGCCGGCGTGGGCGGCGTCATGGACGCCGCTTTGCTGGCGGCGCGCACTCTTCCGCACCGCGCCGATTTCTCGGGTTGGGTGGAGGTGAAAGGCCGCAACGAATGGCGCCTGTCTCTCGCTGCCATCAAGACGCTCGCTGGTACTTTGGGACTTGCCCCGGGTCACAAGACGATCACACCCGCCATGGAGTGCACTTCCTCCCAATTCCATTGCGGTCTCCTGCGCGGATTGTTCGACAGCGATGGATCGGTGCAGGGCACTCAAGCGAAAGGCGTCAGCGTCCGGCTCAGCCAGAACGACCTCGGTCTGCTGGAAGCCGTCCAGCGCATGCTGCTTCGCCTGGGCATTGCCGCCACGATCTATCGCAATCGGCGACCGGCCGGGCAGCGTCCGATGCCCGACGGCAAGGGCGGGCTGCGGCTTTACGATTGCGCCGCCCAGCATGAATTGGCGATCGCCGGCGACAATGTCGGGCTGTTCGCCGAACGAGTTGGGTTTGCTGATCGCGACAAGGCGCTGCGGCTGCGGGGGCTTCTGAGCAGCTATCGCCGGCAGCCGAATCGCGAGCGTTTCGTCGCCGAAATAGACAGCGTCGAAACGGACGGAACGGCCGAAGTCTACGATGTGCAGATTCCGGGCATCAATGCCTTCGATGCCAATGGGCTCTATGTTCACAACTGCGGTGAACAGCCGTTGCCGCCGTACGGCGCCTGCCTGCTGGGCTCGATCAATCTCGCGGTCCTCGTCAAGGACCCGTTCACGCCGCAGGCAAGTCTCGACATGGCGGCGCTCGAGCGCCTGGTGCCGGTGGCCGTGCGCATGCTCGACAACGTGGTCGACGTCTCGCGCTTCCCGCTGGCGCAGCAGGAGAAGGAGGCCAAGGCCAAGCGGCGCATCGGGCTCGGCGTCACCGGACTGGCCGATGCCCTGATCTTCTGCGGCGTGCGCTACGGTTCGCCCGAGGCGGTGAGGCTGACGCGCGACTGGCTGGGCGCCGTCCAGCGCCTGTCCTATCTCGCATCGGCCGACATCGCGGCCGAGAAGGGCAGCTTCCCGCTCTATGACCGGGCGCGCTATCTCGCCGGCGAGACGATCGGCGGCCTGCCCGAGGACGTGCGCACCGCGATCGGCCGTTACGGCATCCGCAACGCGCTGCTGAACTCGATCGCGCCGACCGGCACGATCTCGCTGCTGGCCGACAACATCTCCTCCGGCATCGAGCCGGTGTTCGCGTTCAGCTATGTGCGCCACGTGCTGCAGCCCGATGGCTCCAAGCGCGAGGAGAGCGTCGAGGATCACGCGCTCAGGGTCTGGCATGCCGTCAAGGGCGAGGAGACGCCTCCGTCGGACGCGTTCGTCGACACCCAGACGCTCGCCCCCGCCGATCATCTCGCCATGCAGGCCGCCGCCCAGGACTTCGTCGACAGCTCGATCTCCAAGACCATCAACCTGCCGCGCGATATCTCGTTCGAGGCGTTCAAAGGCGTCTACGAGGAAGCCTATGCCCTGGGCTGCAAGGGCTGCACGACCTACCGGCCGAACGACGTGACCGGCGCCGTGCTCGAGGTGAAGGCGCCCGAAGCCAAGGACGTTCCGGCGATGGTTCCGGCGGCACGCGAGAGCGGCGTGGTCTACATCGCCCAGCCGCTCGATCGGCCCGAGGACCTGCCGGGCCGGACCTACAAGATCAAATGGCCGGGCAGCGACCACGCCATCTACATCACCATCAACGACGTGATGCAGGACGGCCGCCGCCGGCCGTTCGAGATCTTCATCAACTCCAAGAACATGGAGCACTACGCCTGGACCGTGGCGCTGACCCGCATGATCTCGGCGGTGTTCCGCCGCGGCGGCGACGTCTCCTTCGTGGTCGAGGAGCTCAAGGCCGTGTTCGACCCGCGCGGCGGCCAGTGGATGGAGGGCCGCTACGTGCCTTCGCTGCTGGCGGCAATCGGCGGCGTGATCGAGCGCCACCTGATCGAGATCGGCTTCCTGACGCCGGCCGACCAGCCGCGCATCACCGAGGCGGCCGAGCAACGCCTGCGCCTGGCCGCCGGCGCGCATGAGCCGGCCTCCGACGGCATCGGCAGCGCGGCACCGACCATGGGTCAGTGCCCGAACTGCGGCGCCGCCGCGCTCACGCACCAGGAAGGCTGCGACGTCTGCCTGAACTGTGGCTACTCGCGCTGCGGATAGATCGCGATCTCATCTGCTCATCCGGACCGCGGGCCTCCCGCCCGCTCATGATTCATGAGGCGGGCCTGGACGCCCGCGGTCCGGAAGATGGATCAGCCGAGCTCGAGCTGGATTCCCGCCGACTTGCTGACCTCGGTCCAGATCGTGGCGAAGTCGCCGACGAATTTGGTGTATTCCGCCGGACTCATCGGCTTGGCTTCGGGCAGCAGCACGACCTCCTTGAAACGCTCGACGACCTCGGGCGCCTTGTAGGCCTTCTGCAGCTCCTCATAGAGCCGAGCCACGACTTCCGGCGCCATGCCCTTGGGGCCCGAGACACCGACCCAGGTCGAGGTCGTCATCTTGGGGAAGCCCTGCTCGGCGAAGGTGAGCCCATTTGGATACATCTCGATGCGCTCGGCCGAGCTGATCGCCAGCAGGCGCACCTTGCCGGAATTGATGTGCGGTACGTTGGTGGTGATGGGATCGAACATCGAGGGGATGACGCCGGCCAGCATGTCCTGCAGCGACGGCGCCGAGCCCTTGTAGGGGATGTGCTTCAGCCTGATGCCGGCCAGGGTCGAGAGCTGTTCGCCCATCAGGTGGGTGTTGGAGCCGATGCCGGAGCTGCCGAAGGCGATCTGGTCGGGCCTGGCCTTGGCGTCGGCAATATAGTCGGCCAGCGTCTTGTAGGGCGAATCGGCGGGGACGATCAGGACGTTGGGCGTGTGGCCGATCAGGGTGACATGGGTGAAGTCGGTGACCACGTTGTAGGGCAGTTTTGGATAGATGCCGGGTGCGATGCCCAACGGCGAGGCATGGGAAATGACCAGTGTGTAGCCGTCCGGGGCTGCCTTGGCCGCAAGGTCGGAGCCGATCGTGCCGCCGGCGCCGGGCCTGTTCTCGACGATGACCTGGGTGCCCAGCGCCGCCGAGAGCTTGGGGGCCAGGATGCGGGAGATCGTGTCGGCGGTGCCTCCCGGCGGGAAGGTGGCGATCAGCCTGATCGGCGCCTTGGTGGGCCAGCCCGGGCTTGCCTTGGCGGCAGGGCTGGCCAGGGCCGAACCAAGCGTGGCGGCGGAGGTGGCGAGGACGGCACGGCGGGTAATCTTCATGAGGCGCTCCTGTTCATGCGCACCTGTGGCGGCGCGTCACGTCCCGGAGCGCAGCAATGGCTATGCCAGCCGGTTGACCGGCGGGTGATTCGGCCCTTGATTTGACATAAGACTGACCGCAAATCCGCACCGGACAAATCCGCACCGGATAATGGAGACAGGCGAATGATGTGGCGGGCGATCCTGGCGGCGACGCTGTTGAGCGGCGGCATGGCAATGGCCGATCCGGCGGGCGCGCTCGCGCAGGCGCTGCCGACCGACCGCAGCGAGCTGGCCTATTCCTACGCGCCGCTGGTCAAGCGGGTCTCCCCGGCGGTGGTGAACATCTACACGACCACGACGGCCCGCGTGCAGCGCCGCCTGCCGTTTCCGTTCCCCGGCATGCCGCAGGCCGGCGAGCGGGTGCAGAATTCCCTCGGTTCAGGGGTGCTGGTGCGGCCCGACGGGCTGATCGTCACCAATGCCCACGTGGTCAAGGGCGCCGACGAGATCCGCGTCGTTCTGGCCGACCGCCGCGAATTCGACGCCAAGGTCGTCACCCAGGACGAGCGCTACGACCTCGCCCTGGTGCGCATCGACGGCAGCGGCGAGAAGTTTCCCTTCCTCCAGATGCGCGATTCGGATTCGATCGAGGTCGGCGACATCGTGCTGGCGATCGGCAATCCGTTCGGCCTCAACCAGACCGTGACCAGCGGCATCATCTCGGCGCTGGCGCGCAGCGCCGGCGGCGTCAACGATTCGAGCTTCTTCATCCAGACCGACGCCGCCATCAATCCCGGCAATTCCGGGGGCGCCCTGGTCAGCCTCGACGGGCGGCTGATCGGCATCAACACCGCGATCTATTCGCAGACCGGCGGCTCGGTCGGCATCGGCTTCGCCACGCCCTCGAACATCGTGACGCGCATCGTCTCGACCGGCGAGCAGGGCGGCCGCATCGTGCGGCCGTGGCTCGGCATCAACATGCAGCGGGTGACGCCCGACATCGCCACCGGTCTCAACCTGCCGCGGCCGGCCGGCCTGGTCGTCAAGGAAGTGTTTCCCGACGGTCCCGGCGCCCATGCCGGCCTCAAGCGCAACGACGTGATCATCGCGCTGAAGGAGCAGCCGATCGACGATGAGGCCAGCCTCCGGTTCAGGCTGGCCACGCTGCAGGTCGATGCGACCGTGCCGGTCAGGGTCATTCGCGCCGGCAAGGAGCTGGTCTTCGACATGAAGCTGGCCGCGCCGCCCGAGGATCCGCCGCGCGACCAGGCGCTGCTGGAAGGCCGCCAGCCGCTGAGCGGCGCCACCATCGCCAACCTGTCGCCCGCCGTGGCCGACGAGCTCGGCCTGGTCGAATGGCGTCCGGGCGTGATCGTCACGGAAGTGAAGGCCGGCTCCTTCGCCGGCCGCTTCGTGCGGCCCGGCGACATGATCCTGGGCGTCAACGGCGAGGACGTGAAGAACGTCGCCACGCTCAAGAAGCGCATCGACCGCCGGCGTGGCCAGCGTCAGCATCGGCCGCGAGGGCATGGTGTCGACCGTCCAGTTCCGTTGAGCCGCCCCGCGGCACGCCATGCCGGCTGAACTCTTCGCCTCGCTCGCCCCGACGCCGCTCGCCGAACGGATGCGGCCGAAGTCGTTGGCCGAGATCCTGGGGCAGGATCACCTGCTCGGGCCCGAGGGGCCGCTTGGCCGCATGCTGGCGGCGCGCAAGCTCAGCTCGCTGATCCTGTGGGGGCCGCCGGGCTGCGGCAAGACGACGATCGCCCGCCTGCTGGCCGAGGACACCGACCTGCATTTCGAGCCGCTGTCGGCGGTGTTCTCCGGCGTCGCCGACCTGCGGCGGATCTTCGAGGCCGCCCGCCAGCGCCGCAAGGACGGCAAGGGCACCTTGCTGTTCGTCGACGAGATCCACCGCTTCAACCGCGCCCAGCAGGACGGCTTCCTGCCCTATGTCGAGGACGGCACCGTCACCCTGATCGGCGCCACGACGGAGAACCCGTCGTTCGAGCTGAACGGCGCGCTGCTGTCGCGCTGCCAGGTGCTGGTGCTGCGCCGTCTCGACGACGCGGCGCTGTCGACCCTGCTGGCCCGGGTCGAGCAGGTCTTGGGCAAGAAACTGCCGATCGACGAGGAGGGACGCCAGGCGCTGTTCGCCATGGCCGACGGCGACGGCCGCTACCTGATCGGCCTGGCCGAACAGCTCGCCCAGCTCAAGGACAAGGGACCGGTGCCGCCGGCGCGGCTGGCGACGCTCCTGCAGAAGCGCGCGCCGCTCTACGACAAGGCGCAGGAAGCGCACTACAACCTGATCAGCGCGCTGCACAAATCCCTGCGCGGATCCGACGTCGATGCGGCGCTCTACTGGTTCTCGCGCATGCTGGACGGCGGCGAGGACCCGAAATACATCGCCCGCCGCCTCGTGCGCTTCGCCGTCGAGGATATCGGCATGGCCGACCCCAATGCGCTGACGCAAACCCTGGCGGCGTGGGACACCTACGACCGGCTGGGCTCGCCGGAAGGCGAGCTCGCGATCGCCCAGGCCGTGATCTATCTCGGCACCGCGCCGAAATCGAATTCGGGCTACACGGCCTTCAGCGCGGCCAAGCGGGCGGCCAAGACGCACGGCTCGCTGACGCCGCCGATGCACATCCTGAATGCGCCGACCAAGCTCATGAAGGAGATCGGCTACGGCAAGGGCTACGAGTACGACCACAATGCCGAGGATGGCTTCTCGGGACAGAACTACTTTCCCGACGGCATGGCGCGCGAGGAGTTCTACCAGCCGGTCGAACGCGGCTTCGAGCGCGAGATCCTGAAGCGCCTGGAATACTGGAAGAAGCTGCGCGAGAAGAAGCGCTGAGACTCATGCGGACCGCGGGCCTCCAGGCCCGCTTTTCTCCTCTTCATCGATACGACGCATCATGAGCGGGTCTGGAGACCCGCGGTCCAATGAACGCCCATGATGCTCGCCATCCACTCCAGTGGCGCTCATGGTCTTCCGGACCGCGGGCCTCCGGCCCGCTCATGCTCATGAGCGAGTCGTGCGGAATAACCTCTACGCTGAGACGCCCGCGGTCAGAAGATGCGCCACTTCAGCGCGGAGGTTACTCCGCGCGCAGTGGCGCGCTCCCAGCAAAGACGATGAGTCGCTCTATGACGCCATCGCCTACCGGTCGCTCAAAATCCACTCACTCCTTGCCGGCAGGCGTCGGCGGTACCGGCAGGATGATCTCGGAGGCGATCTTCCAGTCGTTCGAGACCTTGATCCAATTGATGATCATCAGGAATGGTTTGGGCGTGCCGTCTTGCCCGGCGTAGGAAACCGTGATGGTCACGGGCGCGTAGGATTCTGCCACCTCGGGCGTCAGGCCGACGACCTTCAGCTTCGAAAGATCGGGCGTGAGCACGACGGGCCCGGAGGCCGCGATATCGTGCAGCTTCCGGTCCACGGCGTCGTTGCCCCAGAATCCGGCCCAGTTGCCTTCCGACGGAACGGCGCTCTTGGCGACCAGGAGAGCCGACGGGGATTGCCAGAACATCTGGTGCAAGGCGGCGAGATCGTGCCGATTCGCCAACGCCATGAGCTCGCTGAAACGCGAGGCGATCGTGCCCAGGGTCTGGGCGTCCAGCGGATCCTTGGCGGCATCCGGCGCGGCGGATGCAATGCCGGTCGAGAGCACGGCGAGAGTGAAGGCGGCGGCGAGAAGCGTCTTTTTCATGGTCAACATTCTTTGGATCGTCCCTGGCTGAAGATGACGCCCGCAACCGGAAGGACGCGGGCGCACGCGGAGTGCTCCCGGCGCGAAAGCGCCGGGAGCCCGATCGTCATTCGGCGAGTGCCGCCTTTTCGATGACCGCGGCGACTTCCGGCGCATGCACGACGAGCGAGGCATGGCTCCCGGCGACCTCGGTCGTCTGCGCCTTGATCCGGGCGGCGAACATCTTCTGGGCCTCGGGGGCGAGCACCTTGTCCTTCGTGCTGATCACGTAGAAGGTCGGCTTGTCGCGCCACGCCGCGATATCGACGGGCGCCTCGAACGCCGTGTGGTTCAGCGGCATCTGGGAATTTGCCAGCGATTCGGCGATCTTCGGCGGAAGGTCGGCCGCGACCGCCGACGGAAACACCTTGGGATCGATGTAGAGATTGCCTTTTGCGTCGGGATGAATCGCGCTGGCGCCTTCGGTCGCCGGGCCGCCCTTGGCGAGGGAAGCCAGGGATTCGCCGACGTCGGGTGCGAAGGCCGAGACGTAGACCAGCGCCGACACCTTGGGATCGTTGCCGGCTTCGGTGATGACCACGCCGCCCCAGGAGTGGCCGACCAGAACCGTCCGGCCGTCCTGCTTCGCCAGCGCCTGTTTCGTCGCCGCGACGTCGGCCGCGAGCGACGTCAGCGGATTTTCAACCAGCGTCACGGTGTAGCCCTTGTTTCTGAGGATCTCGGCAACGGGCTGCCAGCTCGTCTGGTCGACGAAGGCGCCGTGCACGAGCACGATATTGTGAGCCGCGCCCTTGGGCAGATCGGCCGCTTGCGCGGCCACGGTGGTTGCGGTTCCCGCCAGGGCGACGGTGGCGGCCGAGAGAATCAGACTACGCATGAGGTACTCCTGTTGGGAATGCCGGACGAGGTGGGTCCGGCGCGTGAGCGGGCGTTTCGGCAAAAGTCGCGGTTCATTCCGTCGCCGTCGGCGATCGGGTTTGCCGCACGATGCGTCGGCCTGCCTCGAGGGGAGTTGGGTCGCGATCGCGCGGACGACAGGGTTCGATCGTCCAAACATTGTGTCCGACCGTCCGCGGGCCTAGCCTCGCGCCATGGACGTCCTGGCCGAAGTGCTCGATCGCGTTCGCCTGGGCGGGACGCTGCTCTTCCACTTCGAGCTTGGCCATCCCTGGAGCCTGGCGCTGCCCGCACGCCCCTACGCGTTGTTCCACTATCTCAGCCGCGGCTCGGCGACGCTCGCGCTCGACGGTGAACGAGAGCTGCGCATGACCGCGGGCGATCTCGTCGTCGTCACGCGCGGCGAGCCGCATGTGCTCTATTCGGATCGCCGGACCAAGCCGTTCGCGGTCGTGGGCCTCGAGCGACTCTCCGCCCGTCCCGGCATCATCCGTCACGGCGGCCGGACCGAGCCGCTGGCGACGATGATCTGCGGCAACTTCACCGTCTCGCGGCCGTCGCGCGGCAGCGTGCTGGAACTGCTGCCGGCCGTGCTTCTCCTGAAGCCGGCGGTGGACGGCGATGGGCTCGAGTTCGATCCTGCACCGCATGGTGCGCGAGTTGGCGCTCGAACGGCCCGGCCAGCGCGTCGCGCTGTCGCGATTGACGGAGGTGCTCTTCGTCGAGGTGCTGCGCAGCTGGATCAAGTCTCTGCGTCCCGGCGAAGGCGGATGGCTGGGGGCGATGGCGGACCCGCATATCGGACCAGCGCTTCGGCTGATCCACGAGCGGCCGGATCGGCCGTGGACCCTGCGCGAGGTCGGGCAGCGGGTGGGGCTCGGCCGCTCGGCGTTCGCGGCGCGATTCACCCGGCTGGTCGGCCAGCCCATGCAGCGTTACCTGATTGCGCGCCGCATGGCGGAGGCGGCGTTCCTGCTCGAATCGAGCGACGAGGGCATTGCCCGGATCGCGACGCGGGTCGGCTACGAGACCGCGGCGGCGTTCTCGAAGCTGTTCCATCGCCATCACGGCCTGTCGCCCGGGCGCTACCGCGCAGCGCGGCGCGCCGAAGGCGGCCGGCGGGAAACGGAGGCTGTGGAAGCGGATGTCGCCGACTGACCTCGACGACGGTCATGAGTCCCAATCGCAATCGTGCGTGTGCTCATGACCCCTCCGGCCTCCGGCCACTTCCCCACGTGGAGAGGAAGCGGGTCTGGGACACCGATCACTGCGTCGGCACGGGGACGATGGCCGAGATGCGCCAGCCGTCAGGGGTGCGGATCGCAAACTCGTTGATCAGGAACGAGGCGGTGGCGGCCGGCTGGCCTGCAGCACCGGCGGTGATGCGCGTGGGGGCGTAGATGTGGGCGACGTCGGGGCCGAGGGGAATCACCCGGATCGCGCCGTGGTCGGGCTCGAATTTCCACGTGCCGGCGAAGATCGTGCGAAAGTGCTCGATGACGGCGGCGCGACCCCAGAAACAATAGGCGCGGGCCACGAAGTTCACCGGATCCGGCTGCCCCGGCGGCGTGCGCGCCAGCACGGCGTCGATCACCTCGATGTCATGCGCGGTCTCGCCGGCGGCCTGGCGCAGGAAGAGCGCGCGGATTTCCGCGATGTCGGCGGCGCCGACGGCAGGGGCGGTCTTGGCGTCGGTCATGCTTTCACGCGCCTCATCAGAACCGGTCGACGTCGATGACCGTGTCTGGTCGACGGCGGCGCCGACGGCTTTCGGATTCGCACGGTCGCGACAGGGCTATCGCCTGTGACCACGCATGCCGAGGTGGCCGAGCGTCTGCTCGTTTACCTGCGCTCGTCGGCGATGCGCAGCGGTTCGACGAGCAGGGAGGCTCAGGTTACGCCCGCCCCATGATGCTCATCATCGCCTCGCCGAGGCTGGCCGCCGGATCGGCCGGCATCGCGGGGCTGCGCCAGCCGACATAGCCGTCCGGGCGGACGAGCACCGCGCC
Organism: uncultured Alphaproteobacteria bacterium; assembly: GCA_963755585.1. Taxonomy (GTDB): domain Bacteria; phylum Pseudomonadota; class Alphaproteobacteria; order Reyranellales; family Reyranellaceae; genus Reyranella. Next base: position 12,461 of record CAVWKN010000016.1, on the reverse strand, counting down.
CGTCTCGTCGACGCCGTAGGCCGTCGTCCACTGGCGCTCGGGATCGGTGAGCGTCGCCGTCGCCGATGCTGAAGGTTTTGAGGCCGAGGTGCTGGGCGGGCTCCATCCAGGCCTTGCCCGCCGGGCTCGTCAGCAGGGCGAAGCCGTCGCCGACGAGATCGATCGTCGACAGGCGCTCGCTGCCGCGCTCGAGCCACACATGCGGCGCCCGGCTGCCGGGACGCGCCGACGGGACATAGTCGGTGATCGGGTTGGCGACCGTGGGCAGGGCGGTCCCGTCGGGCACGACGGCGCTCGACTCGTACGAGGCGCCGAAGATCATGCCTTGTTCGTTGAGGTATTCCGGCCGGGCGCCCGCCGTCCCGGCGGTGCGGTTGAGACGTCCCATCGAAATGGCGTTGTTCAGGCTTTGCTGGGTGATGGCCTTGCCGAGCGGCTGGCGTTCGTCGTGATAGGTGTCGAGCAGGCGTTGGCTTGCCGCGCCGCGTATGACGCAAGCGAGCTTCCAGGCGAGGTTGTGCACGTCCTGCACGCCCGTGTTCATGCCGAAGCCGCCGGTCGGTGGCATCTCGTGCGCGGCATCGCCGGCCAGGAAGATACGCCCCGTCCGATAGCGCTCGGCCACGCGCGCCGAGGCGGTCCAGGGCACGACGCCCAGGATCTTGACGTCGAGATCGGCGACGCCTGCCGCCGTGCGGACGATCTCCGCCGACCGTTCCGCGGTGAAGTCGCTCGCCTTGTAGCCGTAGGCCGCCAGGCCGTTGACCAGGAAGCCCCAGCGGTCGATGCCGTTGATCGTGAGGAACGTGCCGCGCATCTGCGGATGCTCGATGAAGTAGAGCGCCGCCGGCCGATCGGCCGTCCACGGCCGGAGATCGGCGTTCAGCAGGATGTTGACGCTGTCGTAGACGTTCTCCTCGCCCTGCATCTGCACGCCGAGCTGCTGGCGGATGGTGCTCTGGGCGCCGTCGGCGGCGATCAGGTATTGCGCCCTGACCTGCTTTCGCGTGCCGTCCCCACGATCCACGAGCGTGGCGGTGACGCCGGCATCGTCCTGCTCGCAGGCGATGACGTCGGTGCTGAAACGGAGCTCGGCGCCGGCCTGCCGTTCGGCGAAGGCGCGCAGCACCGGTTCGAGATCGTCCTGGGCGCACAGGCAGTTGCGTACGGGGCTCACCGCCGCGCTCTGCGGGCCGGAGCGCCACGGCACGCGGCGCTCGATCTCCTCGCCGGCCAGGGAGCGCGCCCAGACGATGAAGCCGGCGCGTTCCGGCGGCAGGCCGGCCTTGCGGATGGCCGCTTCGACGCCGCATTGGCGGTACATTTCCATGCTGCGCGCGTTGATGCCGCGCGCCTTGGGATGAATGGCCGTGCCGGGATGACGCTCGACCAGCAGCGAGCGGACACCGGCCCGCGACAGCAGGATCGAAGCCGTCAGCCCGACAGGGCCGCCGCCGACGATCAGCACCGGAACGTCTTCCATGGTTCCTCCGACATTATTTTCCGTCATCCCGAGCGGAGCCGAGGGACCTCTTCTTCCTGTCGCCGAGTCAACAGAATAGGTCCCTCCGCTGCGCCTCGCGTAGCCTGTCCCGAGCGAAGTCGAGGGGCTCGGCTCCGGTCGGGATGACGGAGTAGGTGCGCGGAACGGCCTAGCTTCTCGGCTTGCCCATTTCGCGCACGACCCGCCTGTCGCGGCCGTAGATGTCGTCCCGGAAGACGGCGGCGCCGTCGGCGCCGGCCGTCACCGTGCGGTAGGTGACGTAAAGCGTGACCGCCTCGGGAAAGCTGTAGTGGGCCTGCTGCGCGGCATCGATGACCTGGCGCACGCGTTCCTTGTTGAAGCCGCCCCGGCCGCCGAACACCTTCTCGACGAAATCGAGCGGGTTCTGCAGGCGGATGCAGCCATGGCTGAAATTGCGGCTGCCCTCGGTGAACAGCCAGCGGCTGGCCGTGTCGTGCATGTAGATCCCGTACCGGTTGGCGAACGGGAAGAAGATGTAGCCCAGCGCATTGCTGGCGCCGGGCTCCTGGCGGATGCGATAGGGGAACGCCTTGGGATGGATCTCGCTCCAGTCGACCGTGGCGGGATCGAGCTCCGTATCGTCGTTCCAGTTCTCGAAGATCTTGAAGCCGGCGGCCGCCAGCGCGTTGGGATCGCGGCGCAGCATCGGCAGGTATTCCTCGCCGGAGATCGACTGCGGCACCGTCCAGTAGGGATTGGTCTGGAAGCCGTGCATGACCGACTGGATCTCGGGCGTCGGATCCTTGGGTGTGCCGACGATCACCAGGCTCTGGAAGACCGGCTTGCCGTCGTCGACGAAGACCATCGAATAGTCGCCGGCATTGACGAAGACGTAGCGTTTGCCGAGATCCTCGGGCAGCCAGCGCCGGCGCTCGAGATTGGCCACGATCTGCTCGATGCGCTCGTCGATCGTGGTGTTGAGCGACAGCGTCGTCTTGGCGCCGATGACGCCGTCGACCGTCAGGCCCTTGGTCTCCTGGTAGGACTTCACGACGGCGGCCAGCGGCTCGTCGTAGAGATCGACCGCCGCGCCCGGCGCCGGCTCGGCAACGACGAGGTCGAGCTCGGCCAGGCGCTTGCGCAGGAGCGGCACGCGCGGGTCGGTCATGCCGGGCTTGAGCGCGACGCCGTCGGGCAGGGCCGTGAAGCTGGCCTTGGCGCGCTTGTCGCGCCATACCGCGAGCGCCTTCTGCAGGGCCGGGTAGTCGCCCTTGGGCGGCAGGGCCGCCAGGTAGGCGGAGAAATCGGCGGCCCCGGCGGCCCCCTTCAAAAGATCCGCAGGCTCGACCTTGCGCTGCTGGATGTCGATGTCCTTGTCGACCCGATTGGCGCGCACCCGTCCGGTCGATACGTCGCTGGCATAGGCAAGGAAGGCGGCGGTCAGCAATGCCTCGGTTGCCGCCGGATCGGCGCCTGGCGCCAACGCCTTCTCGATATCGCCGACGCGATACCAGGCGGGTTCCAGCCCATGGTCGGAAGCGCTGCGAATGGCCTTCAGCAGGGCCTCGGCGCGGACCCTGCCGGCGTCCGATCCGACCCACAGGGTCTCTTTGGCCGAGGCCGGAAACCATCCGAGGACGGGTACGACGAACGCCAGAACAACGGCGAGAAAGCGAAGGCGAATCACACCGTAGGTATAGCCGGAATCGCCCGATTCGTCCATTGAGGCGCGAAGCCGTGGGCCTGCAGGAACGCCAGCAAATCCGCCGTTGCACGCTGTTTCAGCTCGAGCGTTCCGCCGCCGGCCCGCGCCCCTTTCGTCACGCAATGCTGCCGCGCCCAGGCCTGGTAGTCGGGCTCGCTCATGGCCCGCCCGGCGGCCGGAATGAAGTGGCTTCCGTCATCCTCGATGAAATTTTTGCAGCACGACCAGTTCTCGGCATCCTTGATGTCGAAGACCGGCCCGATCGATTCCCAGCCGTGATGGGCGCTGCCGTAGACCTTGACCTTGATGCGGTCGTTGCCGGCCGAGCGCATGCGCTCGGCATATTCGATGGCGAGCGGCGCCGGCGTGTAGTCGTCGCGGGCGGCCAGCATGAAGAACATCGGCCGGCCGTGCGTCGTGGCATCGCGATGCTGGGCGGTGGCACCGGGGCAGATCGCAACATGAAGATCGAAGAGGTGAGGGAAGCCGCGCCGCCAGCGCTGGCGCACGGCGATGGCGGCGTTGAGCGTCGCCACGCCGCCCTTGGAGACGCCCATGATGCCAATGCGCCGCGGATCGATGCGCGGGTCGGCACGCAGCAGGGCGAGGGCGGCGAAAGCGTCGCCCTCCATCTGCGCCCCGGAAACCAGCGTCTGGTCGGCCACCGTGCGACGCACGCCGCGACCGGTGAAGCTGTCGATGATCAGCGCCGCCGTGCCGGCATCGTTCAGGGCCTGGGCGTAGTAGTGCTCGCGATGGCGTTGAACGCCGGCGCTGCTGGTCAGGATGATCATGCACGGCGCGGGCAGGTCGCTCGACGGCGGCAGGCAGAGCTGTGCGCTCAGCCGCGCCGGGCGACAGCCCGCCGGATGATCGAACGTCAGCGTGTCGAACGACACCGATTCCATGGACCCTGTGTAGCTTGTCCCTTAGGTTGCGCGCCATGAGCGTCAGCCCCGCCCCCGGCGTCGCCCGTGGTCACGTCCAGATGCGCGCCGTCTCCGGCGACGAGGCGGGACTGCGGCTGGACCGCTGGTTCCAGCGGCATTTCCCCGAACTGAGCCACGGCGCGCTGCAGAAGCTTTTGCGCACCGGCCAGGTGCGGATCGACGGCAAGCGCGCCGAGGGCAAGGACCGGGTCGAACCGGGCCAGACGATTCGCCTGCCGCCCGGTGTCACCACAACGCCGCCGCCCAAGCCGCGGGAGATCCCGACAGTCTCCGACGACGATGCCGCGGAAATCCAGCGTCTGGTCATCCACAGGGACGACCAGGTCATCGTGCTCAACAAGCCGCCCGGGCTGGCGGTGCAGGGCGGCACGGGCACGGAGCGGCATGTCGACGGCATGCTGGACGCGCTGCGCTTCGGCTTCGAGGAGCGGCCTCGGCTGGTCCACCGGCTCGACAAGGACACGTCGGGCGTGCTGCTGATCGCCCGCACCGGGCAGGCGGCCAAGCGGCTGGGCGAATCCTTTCGCGACCGTGAGACCGAGAAGCTCTACTGGGCGGTCGTGGTCGGCCTGCCGCCCAAGCCCGAAGGCGCCATCGATCTGCCGCTCGCCAAGCGGCCGGGCGCGCGCGGCGACCGCGAATTGATGCAAGTCGACCCGGAAAACGGCCAGAAAGCGCTGACCCATTTCCGCATGGTCGATCGAGCCGGCAAGCGCGCGGCGTTTCTCGCGCTGTGGCCGCGCACCGGCCGGACGCATCAGCTCCGCGTGCATTGTGCGGCGATCGGCTGTCCCATCCTGGGCGACGGCAAGTATGGCGGCGAGGAAGCGCTGCTGGCGGCCGTCGCCGATGCCCGCCGCCTGCACCTCCACGCCCGCCGCCTCACGCTGCCGCATCCCTCGGGCAAAGGCGAGTTGAAGGTCGAAGCAGACGCGCCGCCTCACTTCCGCCGTACCGTTGAGGCATTCGGCTTTTCGATCGGCGGCGATTGAGCGAGAATCGGTTGGCATGCGCGTTCCTTGGAGGCGGCTGACCTGGGTTCTCATCGCGGCGATCCCGATTGTCGCGATCGTGGGCGTCGTCTGGGTCGCCACGCGCGACCTCTCCCGCTATCAGGCCCGGCTGACCGAACAGATCCGCAAGGTGACCGGCCGCGAGCTGGCGGCCAAGGTGCCGCTGGCCGTCAGGCTGGGCAGCGAGCCCGCCATGGTGGCGGAAGGCGTCACGCTGTCGAATGCCGCGTGGGGATCGCGTCCCGACCTGGCGCGGGTGCGCAAGCTCACCCTGTTCATCGATCCGGTCTCGCTTTTCCTGGGTGAGGTCAAGATCGGCCGCGTCCTGCTCGAGGGCGCCGACATCCTGGTCGAGACCAACGACGTGGGCGACACCAACCTCGATATGCTGCCGCCCCCCGACGGCTCGGGGCCGCACGCCGGCGAGAACCGGTCGTTCCGGCTGCGCACCACCACGGCCTTTCCCTGGATCGGCACCATCGACGTGCGTGACTCGACCCTGACCATCGCGGAAGGATCCGGACGTCCACCCGTCGTGATCGAGGTGCCCACGGCCACCTTCCGGTCGTCGGCGCCCAACCAGCCGATGCAGATCGAGGGTCGCTTCGCCGTCCCTCAGGCCACGCCGCTCGACCTCACGGGCACGGCCGGGTCGTTCGACGGCTGGATGCGGAGCCTGCCCGGCAACATCGACCTGCAGGGCAGCTTCGGTGGCGGCAAGATCGCGATCAAGGGCGGAGTCGGCGTCAAGGGCACCACCGTCCAGATCAATTCCGAGGGGCCCGACATTTCGGTCTTCGGTCCCTATATCCGTCTGCCCGTCCCGGCGGGCGGTCCCTATGTGCTCGCCGCCAAGGCCGCGACCCAGCGCAGCGCCTTCAAGGTGGATGTGACGACCTTGAAGGTCGGCTCGAGCGAACTCACGGCCGACGTCCTGTTCCGCGTCGATCGCAAGGGCACGGCGACCGTCACCGTCAATGCCGATGTCAATCGTCTGAATATCGCTGATCTCCATGCGGCGCCGGCCGGCGCCGCTCCGGCCAGTGCCGCGTCGCCCGCGCAGCCGCGCCTCGTGCCGACCGTGCCGTTCTCGGCGAGCTGGCTCGGCCGCTCGACCCTCTCGGTGACGGCGCGGCTGGGCGAAGTCGTGGGGCTGGGCAGCAAGGTGCAGAACGCCTCGATCACGCTCACCTCGGGCGAAACGCGCTTTGCCTTCCGCGCCGCCGCCACGGTGGGCAGCGGATCGGCGGGCTTCGATCTCGCCTACGACCCGACCGGGCGCATCGGGCAGGCGACACTGACGGCGTCGGCCAGCCGCGTGCCGCTGGGGGATCTCACGTCCCTGCTGGGCTTCGACCTCGGCCTGAGTGACGCCGTGGCCGACATCGACTTGCGCCTGCGCGGCGGCGGACGCACCACGCGCGATGCGCTCAATTCCGCCAGCGGATCGATCGACATCGCGGTCGCCAAGGGTACATGGCCACGCGATCCGCTCGCCAACTGGCCGGCGGAGACGCAGCGCTTGCTGGGCGGTGCCGATGCCGGCGTGCCGTTCAACTGCATCGCCGGCCGCTTCGATGTGAGCGGCGGTGTCGCCTCGCTCAGGCGGCTGGTCGTCGACACGCCGCGCACCACCCTGGTCGGTGGCGGCTACGTCAATCTGCGCAGCGAGGCCTGGGAATTCATCCTGGCGCCCGAGGCGCGCGACAACCAGAACGCAGCGCTCGCCTCGCCGCTCCGCCTGAAGGGTGGCAGCGGCCGTCCGACGGCGGGGGCGCTCGAGCCCGCTCTCTCCCGGCTGATCGTCCCGGGCGGCCCCGCCGCCAGCCTGCCGGCGCAGATCAACCTGGCGTCGCGCCAGGCCGGCGCCAATGCCTGCGCCGTGGTGGCGCCCCGGGTCGAAGCCCTGCGGCCGGGGCTGCGCGCCCAGTTGCCGGTGCCCGCCGCTGCCGACGTGCGTCAGCGCCCGGTGCGGCCCCAGACGCAGACTCCGGCGGCGAAGCGCAGCCAACAGCATTGAGCCTGCGGAGATGCTGGCGGCATCTCCACAGAATCCACTTGACGTTCCTGAGCAATATTGTGGCGTATGGCCGTCAGCCTGGGTTCGCGAAGCGACGGAGGCTGGCGTTGCGTCCACTAACCATGACTCGGCCATGGCCTTGCAGAAGGATCGGCAGCTTGTTCAGTTGTGCAGTCGGAAAAGCGCGTGACGAGAAGCCATTTCGCGTCGGTTCCTCCGGCCGAATTCGAGCCCCTATACGGCACGCAAGAATTACCGGTCGCCACGGACCTCGCTCGCGCAATATCGTGTCGTGCTGCCGTTCGGCAATTGGACAAGCGCTTGCGGAAATTGCGGAAAGTGCCGTCTCACCCAAAGGGGTGCACTCGGCACGCCATTCGAAAGCCTCTGCCGGAAATACCGGAAATACCGGAAATTGCCATCAACCGCGACGACCTCGGATCTTTGGCGGAAATGGCGGGATCCGATGAAGCGCTTCTACAAGGAGACGGCGGTCGAGGCCGGCGACGGCGGCTATCGTGTGCTGCTCGACGGCAAGCCGATGCGCACGCCGGCCAAGGCGGTGCTGGTGCTGCCGACGCGGGCGCTGGCCGAGGCGATCGCCGCCGAGTGGCGGGAGGTGCCGGAGAAGGCGGAGCTCAACGTCTCGCACCTGCGGCTGACCCGGCTTGCCGCCACGGCCCTCGACCGCGTGACCAGCCAGCGCGAGCGGGTGATCGAGGATACGGCGAAGTATGCCGGCTCCGACATGCTCTGCTATCGCGCGCCGTCGCCGTCGAGCCTGGTGGAACGCCAGCAGCAGACGTGGCAGCCGCTGCTCGACTGGGCGGCGGAACGCCATGGCGCGCGGCTTGTCGTCGCCGAGGGCACGACATTCGTCGCCCAACCCCCTGACGCCGTGGCGCGGTTGCGCGAGGCGGTGGCCGCCCATGGCGATCTGGCACTCGCGGCGCTCTACAATCTCACGCACATTTCGGGCTCGCTGGTGATCGCGCTCGCCGTCGCCGAGGGCCACTTGCCGGCGGACAAGGCGTTTGCCGCGGCACAGCTCGACGAGCTCTATCAGATCGAACGCTGGGGCGAGGATCCGACCTCGACCTTGCGGCACGAGAATATCAGGCACGACATCGCCGCCGGCGCGCGCTTCCTCGCACTGCTGGAAAACGAACGACTGAAAGGATGATCATGGGCGCGGGCACGAAATTCCGACAGGTCCTGGCCAAGAACGGCCTGGTCGAGGCGATGGCGGCGCACAGTCCGCTGTCGGCGATGCTGGCGGCCGAAGCGGGCTTCGACGCGATCTGGGCGTCGGGCTTCGAGCTCTCGGCGATGTACGGCGTGCCCGATGTCAGCGTGGTGTCGATGACCCAGCATCTCGACATGACGCGCGCCATGGCCGACCGCGCCGGCCTGCCGGTGGTGGCCGACATCGACACCGGCTTCGGCAACGCCATCAACGTGCTCTACGTCGTCGAGCAGTACGAGCGCGCCGGGGCCGCCGCCATCGTGATGGAGGACAAGAGCTTCCCCAAGGTCACCAGCCTGATCGCCGGCGGCCGCCAGGACATGGTCCGCATCGAGGAATTCCAGGGCAAGATCGAGGCGGCGCGGGCGGCGCGGACCGACAAGGATCTTGTGATCGTGGCGCGCACCGAGGCGCTGATCGCGGGCCTCGGCCAGGACGAGGCGCTGAAGCGCGCCCGCGCCTACGAGGCGGCCGGCGCCGACATGATCCTGGTCCATTCGAAGCAGAAGACGCCCGACGAGATCGAGGCCTTCGTGAAGGCGTGGGACGGCAAGGCGCCGATCGCGCTGGTGCCGACGGCCTATCCGCAGATGACGGTGGCGCGGGTCAAGGCGCTCGAGAAGATCGGCTTGCTGATCTGGGGAAACCACGCGATCCGCGCCTCGGTCGGCGCCATGCGCAAGACCTTCGCCCAGATCCGCAAGGACGGCGGCATCCACGGCGTCGAGGCCACCATCGCCACGGTCGAGGACGTGTTCGACTTGCAGGGCATGGCCAAGGTCAAGGCCGACGAGACGCGATTCCTGCGCTAGACGCCGTCGTGTTAATGGCCGAAAACGGACGGAGAGGGCCGGAGATATAGATGCAGCAGATGTTGGAAGAACTCGAGCGAAGGCGCGCGGCGGCGCGTCAGGGCGGCGGCCAACGCCGCGTCGAGGCGCAGCACGCCAAGGGCAAGCTGACGGCGCGCGAACGCATCGACGCGCTGCTCGATCCCGACTCGTTCGAGGAATACGACATGTTCGTCGAGCACCGCTCGATCGATTTCGGCATGGAGAACCAGAAGATCCCGGGCGACGGCGTGGTGACCGGCCACGGCACGATCAACGGCCGGCTGGTCTATGTCTTCAGCCAGGATTTCACCGTGTTCGGCGGCGCGCTCTCGGGCATGCATGCGGCCAAGATCTGCAAGGTCATGGACATCGCCATGAAGGTCGGCGCCCCGGTGCTGGGGCTGAACGATTCCGGCGGCGCGCGCATCCAGGAAGGCGTCGATTCGCTGGCCGGCTACGCCGACGTGTTCCAGCGCAACGTGCTGGCCTCGGGCGTGATTCCGCAGATCTCCATGGTCATGGGGCCGTGCGCCGGCGGCGCGGTCTATTCGCCGGCCATGACCGACTTCATCTTCATGGTGAAGGACAGCTCCTACATGTTCGTGACCGGTCCCGACGTGGTGAAGACCGTCACGCACGAGACCGTGACGCAGGAGGAGCTGGGCGGCGCGCTCACCCACACGCAGAAGTCGGGCGTCGCCGATCTCGCCTTCGAGAACGACGTCGACGCGCTGCTGCAATTGCGCCGCTTCGTCGATTTCCTGCCGTCCAACAACCGCGAGAAGGCGCCGCTCCGGCCGACGCACGATCCGGTGGATCGCGACGACGCCTCGCTCGACACGCTGGTGCCCGACAACACGAACAAGCCCTACGACATCAAGGAGCTGATCCTGAAGGTCGTCGACGAGGGCGATTTCTTCGAGCTCTCGCCGGAATGGGCCGGCAACATCGTGGTGGGCTTCGGCCGCATGGCCGGCCGCTCGGTGGGCTTCGTCGCCAATCAGCCGATGGTGCTGGCCGGCTGCCTCGACATCGACAGCGCGCGCAAGGCCGCGCGCTTCGTGCGCTTCTGCGACGCCTTCAACATCCCGATCGTCACCTTCGTCGACGTGCCGGGCTTCCTGCCGGGCACGCAGCAGGAGTTCGGCGGCATCATCAAGCACGGCGCCAAGCTGCTCTATGCCTATGCCGAGGCGACGGTGCCCAAGGTGACGGTGATCACCCGCAAGGCCTACGGCGGCGCCTACGACGTGATGGCCTCCAAGCACCTGCGCGGCGACGTGAACTATGCCTGGCCGGGTGCGGAGATCGCGGTGATGGGCGCCAAGGGCGCGGTCGAGATCATCTTCCGCTCCGACATCGGCGATGCCGCCAAGATCGCCAAGCGCACCGAGGAATACCGCGAGAAGTTCGCCAATCCGTTCGTCGCCGCCAACCGCGGCTTCATCGACGACGTGATCATGCCGCACGGCACGCGCCGGCGGGTCTGCCGGGCGCTGGCCACGCTCGAGACCAAGAAGCTCGAGAACCCGTGGCGCAAGCATGGCAACATCCCGCTGTGAGACTTTCGCCGGAAGAGCGCATGAGGCGCAGCCGCGCGGTGCGGCTGCATCTGATCGTGGCCTTGCTTACGCTCTCTGGTGCTGATCGCCGTCAACGCGCTCTTCAGCAGCCGCTATCCGTGGTGGCTCTGGGTGCTGACGGCCTGGCTGCCGCTGATCGTGTGCCATACCGCCTGGGCGCGGGGCCTGTTCGACCGCAATAAAGAAGGATCGTGAGTATGGCCGCCAAGAAGAAGGCCGCGAAAAAGGCAGCACCGAAGGCCGCAACAAGGTCCGCATCCAGGCCGACGCCCAAGGCCGAGGCGAAGGTCGCCAAGCCGCCCTTCGACAAGATCCTGATCGCCAACCGCGGCGAGATCGCCTGCCGCGTCATCCGCACCTGCAAGCGGCTCGGCATCAAGACGGTGGCGGTCTATTCCGAGGCCGACGCCGATGCGCTGCACGTGCGCCTGGCCGACGAGGCGGTGCTGATCGGGCCGCCGCCCTCGGCGCAGTCCTACCTGCAGATCGACAAGATCGTGGCGGCCTGCAAGAAGACCGGCGCGCAGGCGGTCCATCCCGGCTACGGCTTCCTCTCGGAGAAGCAGGAATTCCAGAAGGCGCTGGCCAAGGCCAGGATCGTCTTCATCGGCCCCGACGCGCTCGCCATCCACGCCATGGGCGACAAGATCGAGTCCAAGAAGCTGGCGCTCAAGGCCGGGGTCAGCACCGTGCCGGGCTACCTGCACGCCCTGAAGGACGCCGAGGAGGCGGTCAAGATCGCCCAGAAGGTCGGCTATCCGGTGATGATCAAGGCGTCGGCCGGCGGCGGCGGCAAGGGCATGCGCATCGCCTACAACGACGAGGAGGCGCGCGAGGGCTTCGGCTCGGCGACCAACGAGGCCAAGGCCTCGTTCGCCGACGACCGCGTGTTCATCGAGAAGTACGTCGAGGAGCCGCGCCACATCGAGATCCAGCTGATCGCCGACGGCCACGGCAACTGCATCTACCTGTGGGAGCGCGAGTGCTCGATCCAGCGCCGCCATCAGAAGGTGATCGAGGAGGCGCCGAGCCCGTTCCTCGACGCCAAGACGCGCAAGGCGATGGGCGAGCAGGCGGTGGCGCTCGCCAAGGCGGTCAAATACAAGAGCGCCGGCACGGTCGAGTTCATCGTCGACAAGCACCGCAAGTTCTACTTCCTCGAGATGAACACCCGCCTGCAGGTCGAGCATCCGGTGACCGAGCTGATCACCGGCCTCGACCTCGTCGAGCTGATGATCCGCGTCGCCGCCGGCGAGAAGCTGCCGTTCCAGCAGAAGGACGTGAAGCTCGAGGGCTGGGCGGTCGAGGCGCGGCTCTATGCCGAGGATCCGTTCCGCAACTTCCTGCCGTCGACCGGGACGGCTGGTGAAGTATCGCGAGCCCGAGCCCGGGCCGGACGTCCGCGTCGATACCGGCGTCTACGAAGGCGGCGAGATCTCGATGTTCTACGATCCGATGATCGCCAAGCTCTGCTCGTATGGAAAGACGCGCATCGACGCCATCGAGCGCATGCGCCGCGCGCTCGACGAATTCTATGTCCGCGGCGTGTCGCACAATGTGCCGTTCCTGGCGGCGCTGATGGCGCATCCGCGGTTCCGGGCGGGCAATCTCACCACCAATTTCATCGCCGAGGAGTTCAAGGGCGG
>CAVWKN010000015.1:0-87700 GCA_963755585.1 uncultured Alphaproteobacteria bacterium | reverse complement strand
CAGAGATACGGAGCATCGCTCAGCCGGCCTGCGCCGGCCATCGAGGTGAGGCGGCAAATCCGGCTAAACTGGCGGCTTTATCGGCCAAATTGGCCATTCAGCCCGTCATGCCGGGGCGGCCGCTCACCAGCTCATGCGCAGGCCGACATTGATCGCGTGGTTGTCGGTACCGCTGGCGATCTCGCCGTCGTAGCGCAGGTAGATCTGCGTTGCGGCGGCGATGGTGGTGGTGGCCTGCAAGCCGACCACCGCGGCGTTGCGCAGCGGCGTGGCGCCGAACACGGTGAAGCTATTGCCCGGCGCGCCGGCGAAGGCCGCCGTGATCGGCCGGGCGACGTCGGCGAACTCGTGCATCCAGCCCAGCCGGACCGCGAGGTCGAGCTTGCGCTCGTTGCCAAGCCCGATCGAGCTCCCGAGATCGGCGCCGATGGTCGTGCGCTGCGAGTTGGTGGTCTGCTGCGCCACGTTGAGACCGAGCAACTGCGCGCCGGATTCGCCGAACGCGTTCTGGGTCACGCTCGAGATCTGGAAGCGGCCGAACGGCGTGATCGTCGCGGATGCCGGCGCACACGACGGCTCATCCCATTCTCCCCGCATCGCTGAAGCGATGTCTTTATCCCTGTATCTAAAGGGACAACGGGCCGGCGTGGCAACCGCGCAGGATTGTGCGCGCCGGCAGGGTTGTTGTGCGCACCGGTCGACTTCGGCGCCCTACCAGGTCATGCGCAGGCCCGCGGTGAGGGCGTGGCTGGAGTCCTGGCCGGCGATGTTGCCTTCGTAGCGGAGATAGACGCCCATCGCCTCGGCGATGGCGGTGCTCAGCGAGAAGCCCACCACCGCGCCGTCGCGCGTCGGCGCCGCGCCGAAGACCGTGAACGGCACGGCGGGCGCGCCGGCGAACGACGCCGTCACCGGACGCGCCGTGTCGGAATACTCGTGGCTCCAGCCGAGACGAAGCTGCGCCGCGATCCGGTCGCGCAGGCCCATGTCCATGGCGGCGCCGAGCTGCGCCCCGAAGATGGTGCGCAGCGAGCTCGTGGTCTGCTGCGCCACGCTGAGGTTGAGCGACTGAGCGCCGGTCTCGGTGAGGCCGTTCTGCGTCGCCGTCGAGCCCTGCAGCAGCGCGAACGGCGTGATGAAGTAGCCCGGCGCGCCGCCCAGATCGAAGCGCCAGCCGGTCTCGATCTGGCCCAGGAACTGGTTGGCGCCGGCCTGGCCGTAGGCGGTGCGCGGCTGCAGGCCGGGAATGTTGATCGGCCGCCACAGTTGGTTGGAACTGTAGGCGTACGCGGCCACGGCATCGACATAGAGCGGACCCTGCAGGAAGCTCGCATAGAGCCCGGCCTGCACGCTGTCGGTGACGCTTCGGCCGCCGAAGCCGCCGGTCCATTGCCCGCCGGTCTGATAGCCGATAGTGACGCCCGCCAGGAAGTTGTCGCCGAACCTGCGGTCCAGGCCGCCGGAGAAACCGCCGACAGAGTAAGTGAAGGTGCCGGCATTGTCGTTGCCGGCGATGGTGCCGGTGCCGCCCACCGCACCGCCCCACGCGCCCCACAAAGCGGGCGTCGTCGCATCGCAGGCGACATCGCAGGCCTCGGCGAGGGCGATCTTCGTGCCGCCGCCGCTCCGGCTGCCGGCGCGGTTGGCGAAGTTGCTCATGAAGAGTTGCGCGCCCTGCACCATGACGTTGCCGAAGCCGGCATATTGCTGGCCACTGATCATATCGAGGGTCTGCGGGCCGTTCGCCGTGCTGAGCCCGATGATGGCGCCCAGCACCGTGGCATAGTCGCCGCTGGCCGAGCCAATGGTCTGGTCCAGGGTGCGGCCGACCTGGCGCTGGTTGTAGGTGCGGCCGCCGAAGTCGAAGCTGTTCAAGGACAGCGTCAGGAAAACATCGTTGGCGTCGTACGAGAGCGAGGGCGTGAGGAAGGCGAAGTTGCTGCTGACGCCGGAATAGGTGCCCGCCACGCCGCCCGTCGCGCGCAGGATGGTGTAGGTAGTGCTGAGGCCGTAATTGCCCGGTTGCGCCAGCACCTGCACCGTGGTGTTGCCCTGGATGGCCGCCGTGCCGCCGACATTGATGCGGTCGGCCTGGCCCTGGGCATTGGCCTCGACCTGATAGACGCCGCCCTGCTGGGCAAAGTTGCCGCTGACGTTCAGCGTGCCGATCGAGTTGCCCGGCCCCACAGTCCCCACGGTCGCGACGCTGCCGCCGATCGTGCCGTTGCCGCCCAGCGTGCCCGCCGCGCCCACGGCGACGTTGCCCACGACGCTGCCGTTCACCGCCAAGGTGCCGGCCGTCACCACGGTGCCCCCGGTGTAGGTGTTGTTGCCCGCCAGGTTCAGCAGGCCGGCGCCCTGCTTGTTCAATCCGCCGGTGCCGCCGAGCCCGCTGGCGAAGGTGATGCTGTTGCCGTTGGTGTCAAGGTGGCACCGGCGGCGCCGAGCGGTGCCAGCCGCGAGGAGATGTCGGTCGTGGTGCCGGCGGCCCATTGCAGGCCGCCGCCGGCGAGCGTGATCGCGCCGGTACCGAAGTTGTTGAGCGCGTTGAAGTTGATCAGGCCGCCGGCGATCGTCGTGCCACCCGCGTAGGTGTTGGTGGTGGCGAGCGTCAGGATGCCGCCGCCGACCTTGGTCAGGCCGCCGGTGCCGGAGATGGCACCCGAAAAGGTCGTGCTGGTGTTGTCGTTGCCCGTCGTCAGGGTCGCCGTGCCCAGCGTCACGGCGCCGGCGCCGGCGAGCGAGCCGATGGCCTGGTTGAAGTTGTTGAGATCGAGCACGGCGCCCGCCGCGACGGTGAAGGCGCTCGACGGTGCGAAGGCGTTGGCGATTCCCGCCTGCAAGCTGCCCATGTTGACGACGGTGGCGCCGCCGTAGCTGTTACTGGCGCTGGCCAGCGTCAGCGTCCCGGTGCCGGTCTTGGTGAGCCCGCCGCTGCCGCCAAGCCCGGTCGCGAACGCCACGTTGTTGCCGTTGGTGTCGAAGGTGCCGCCGCCGGCGCCGAGCGCCGCGAGCCGCGAGGAGATGTCGAGCGTGGTGCCGGTGGCCCATTGCAGGCCGCCGCCGTTCAGCATGATCGCGCCGCTGCCGAAATTGTTGGCCGCGGCGAAGTTGATCAGGCCGCCGCTCACTGTCGTGCCGCCCGAGTAGGTGTTGGCCGTTTGCAGCACCAGAGTCCCCGACCCTGACTTGGCCAGCGTCCAGCTGCCGGCATTGGCGCCGGTACCGCCGGAACCCGTCTGGTCGGCGATGGCGTTCGACAGGGTCTGGATGACGCCCGAGCCCGGCGCGAAGTTCACGGTGCCGTTGCCCTGCAGGAAGATGCCGACGCCAAACGCCGAGCCGGCCGTGGCCGTGCCGCCACCGGCGGTGCCGGCCGTGACGGTGCCGCCTGTCACAGTGAAGGCGCCGGCGATGTTGAGCGTGCCGCCCTGCTGGACGAACACCGCGCCGCCCAGACCGGCGCCGCCGCCGCCGTTGGACGTACCGGTGGCACCCGTGCCGCCGCCAAAGCCGCCCGCTCCACCGGCCGCGCCGCCGCCGCCGCCGCCGCCGCCGAGGCCTCCGGCGCCGCCGTTGGTGCTCATGCCGCCGCCGCCGCCAAAGCCGCCGGCGCCGCCCGTGGAGATGCCGCCGCCGCCGCCGCCGCCGCCGCCGCCGAAACCGGCGGCGCCGCCATTCAGCGTGCCGCCACCGCTATTGACGCCGTTGGCGCCTCCAACACCGCCGCCCGCCCCGCTGCCGCCGCCGCCAGAGACGGCACCACCACCACCACCACCACTGGCGCCGCCCGCCGTGCCGCCACCGCCACCTGTCCCGCCGGTGCCGGCTGCGCTGGCACCGGACGCGACGCCGGCCGAGCCTGCCGCGGCGTTGTTGCCGCCGTTGGCGCCGACACCCAGGCCGCCGCCGCCGCCGACGGTGCTGCCGCCGTTGCCGCCCATGCCACCGCCACCGCCGCCGCTGCTGCCGGCGCCGCCGTTGCCGCCAACGGCCGAGTTGCTGCTCAGGGTGACATTGCTCACGGTAAGGGTCGCCTGGTTTGCGACGAAGAGGGCGCCGCCAAGTCCGGCACCGGCGCCTCCGCCACTGGCGCCATTGCCGCCCTGTGCCCGGGCATTGGCGATGGTGAGATCGCTGACCGACACCGAGACCGCCGTCTGGGTCGTGCCCGAGAAGCCGCCGATGAACAGGCCGCGGAACGTATTGCCGCCGGAGAGCGTGTTGTTGTTGCCGACGATGGTGGCGTTGTTCGCCACGGTCGGCAGGTCGGCGCTGGTCAGCGTGATGGTGCCGACGCCGCTGTTGATGATGATGTTGTTGGTGCCGCCGGCGCTGTTGGAACTGATGATGGCCTGGCGCAGCGAGCCCGCGCCGCTGTCGGCATTGTTGGTCACCGTGAAATCCGCCGCCCACAGGGCGCTGGGCGTCAGGCAGGTGCTCATCAGCAACCCCGCCGCCAAGCGGCCGGCGATCCGCGAACGATCGATCCTATGCTTCATTGTTCCCCCAATGCCCACATACGATTGTTCTTCTTGTCTGCCAGATTACCGGATTCCGGAGTGAGACCAACAAAAAGTCAAAGCGCACGGTGCGGCGCTGCCGGCTCTTCGGCGCGGTTGCGGTCGAATGCCGCTTGTCAGGCGGCCCGAAGTCCGGGCTTTATCGGGCTGGCCGAACCGTCGGCATCACGAGGGCAGGGCAAGCATGGTGTCAGAGATTTCCGTCCGCGGCCGTTTGGCGATTCTGGGCCTGGCGTTGGCCTGGGTGGCGCCGGCGCTCCCCGCGCTGGCCCAGGACCCCCCGCCGTCGGCCTGGCGGGTCGAATGCAGCCGGCGACGGCAAGAGCTGGACTGCCGGGCGATCCAGCAGATGATCAACCGGGAGGACAAGCAGCTGATCGCCCAGCTCGCCGCCCGCACGGCCCCGGACAAGTCGGCCACGCTGCTGATCCAGCTGCCGCTCGGCATCAGCCTGACCGAGCCGGTCCAGCTCAAGGTCGATAACGGGACGGCCGAGCGTTATCCGGTGCAGACCTGCACCAACGTGGGCTGCATCGTGAACGTGCCCTTGAAGGACCCGCTGCTAGCGACGATGCGCACCGGCACCCTGCTCAAGATCGCGATCCAGGACACCAACAAGCGGACGATCAACATCGACGTGCCGCTGCTGGGCTTCGCGCCTGGCCTTCGACAAGGCGAAGTAGAAGAGCGTCGTCGGTCGCCCCTATTTTTCCGTCATCCCGAGCGAAGCCGCCCAAGGGGCGGCGTAGTCGAGGGACCTGTTCATGTCGCAGAGACAACAGAATAGGTCCCTCCACTGCGCCTCGCGGAGCCTGTCCCGAGCAAAGTCGAGGGGCTCGGCTCCGGTCGGGATGACGGAATTTTTGGTTTAGCCCGCCGCCGGCAGCGTCACCGTGAAGGTCGAGCCCTTGCCCGGCGTGCTCTGGATGTCGAGGCGGCCGCGATGGCGGTTGACGACGTGCTTGACGATGGCGAGGCCGAGGCCGGTGCCGCCGAGCTGGCGCGAGCGCGCGGCATCGACGCGGTAGAAGCGCTCGGTGAGGCGCGGCAGGTGGTTGGCGGGAATGCCGTCGCCCTCGTCGCTGACGGCAACGGCCACCCTGCCCTCGCCGGCCGGCCGCGCCGCCACGCGCACCGTGGTCGCGGGCTTGGCGTATTTCAGCGCATTGTCGACCAGGTTCTGGAACACGATGGTGAGTTCGTCGTAGTCGCCGATCGCGCGCGGCAGTTCGGCTGCCAGGCTGAGCTCGAGCGCCACCTTGCGCGACGAGGCCTTGAGCTGCAGCAGGTCGAGCACGCCCTTCAGCACGCTGCCAAGGTCGATCGCCGTGTCGGGCCGGGCATGCTCGTGCTGCTCGATGCGCGACAGCATCAGGAGATCGTCGACCAGGCGGCGCATGCGGTCGGCCTGCTCGGCCATGATGCCGAGGAAGCGCTCGCGCGCGCTCACATCGTCGCGCGCCGGGCCGCGCAGGGTCTCGATGAAGCCGGCCAGCCCCGCGATCGGCGTCTTGAGCTCGTGGCTGGCATTGGCGACGAAATCGGCGCGCATGCGCTCGGCGCGGCGCAGCGCCGTGGTGTCGTGCAGCACGACCAGCGCCAGCGAGCCGTCGGCCGCCGCGCGCGGCAGGCGCCGCAGATGGGCGATCATGTCGAGCTCGGGCGGGCCCGACAGCACGAGCTCGACGGCGGTCTGGTCGGGGCCGGTGTAGTTGCCGTCGATGCCGGTCTCGAGCAGCCCGTCGATCGCCGCCAGAAGCTGGGGCTGGCGGAACGCCGTGGAGAGGTCGCGCTCGGCGCCGACCGGGCCCAGCAGCGTGCGCGCCGCGAGGTTGGTGCGCACGATGCGGCGCTGGCGGTCGACGGCGATCAGCGGATCGGGCAGGCCGTCGACGATGGCCTGCGCCGAGGCCGCGAGATTGTCGATCGAGGCGCGCTGGCGGCGCCAGCCGGCGGACAGCGTGGCCGCCGCCGTCGCCAGCTCCTCGGTGGCGGGCGCGAAGGAAAGCCGCGGCATCACCGGCTCGCGCTCGTCGGAGAGCTCGCCGACGAAGCGCGCGAAGCGGGCGAGCGAGCCGAGATAGCGCTGCACCAGGAAGATCGTCACGGCCGCGATGGCGGCCATGGCGATCAGCGCCGGCCGGCCCGCCAGATTGCCCGACCAGTAGAGCACCGCGAGTGCGGCGAAGGACGGCGCCAGCGCCACGGCGTTGGCCGCGAGGTAGCGGCGTGTCGGCACCGGCTGGTCGGCCATGGCGCCTTCTCCCTAGCCTCTTCGCTGCGGCGGCGGAGGGCCGAGATGGCTCGGCAGGAACAGGCGGATGGCAGCGAGTCCGTAGACGAAGCCGCCGATATGGGCGACCCAGGCGACCTGCTCGCCGGCCGCGCCCGGCGTGCCGCCGAAGATGCCGAAGAAGACGTTGAGGCCGATCCAGATCCCGGCCACCGGCAGGAGCGACGTCAGGCTGCCGACATAGCGCATCAGCATCAGCACGCCGCCGAACACGCCGCTGATGGCGCCCGACGCGCCGATCACCGGATCGGTCGATGCGGGAAAGAACGCGATATGGACGGCGCCCGCCACGATGCCGGACGAGAGGTAGAACAGCAGGAAGCGGCGCACGCCCAGCAGGCGTTCGACCGGCGCGCCGAAGGCGGCCAGCGTGATCATGTTGACGCCGAGATGGATCCAGCCGCCATGCAGGAACTGGTAGGTGATCGGCGACAGCACCTGGGAGACGAGATCGTTGCCGCCGCCGGTGTAGTTGGCCGGTATCAGGCCGAACTGCAGGATGAGCGCGGAGTCGGCCTCGTCACTCAGCAGGAGGCGCAGCAGATGGACGGCGACGTTGATGCCGATCAGCCACAGCACCGCCGGCGGCAGATTGATGGCCCGCTCGCCCGTGCCGCGTCCCGGCCCGGGGCGTTGGGCGTTGTCGAAAGGCATCCAGGACTCCGTTGAAGCTGGCGCTCAGTTGCGCCTGCTTAGCGCTTTAGGCGACGCGAGCCCAGCCAAAGAAAGACGCCGCCCAGGATCAGCGTCGGTGAGCCGCACAGCAGGGCGAGTTCGCCGGACTCGCCGGACAAATCGCCCTCGGTCAGGCTCAGGATGGTGCCCAAGGTGAGCAGCAGCACGACTGAACCCAACGCGACGAAAAACCAGCCGAGTCCCCGGTTTTTGGCGGGCGCGGCCGGCGGCGGCGGCGTGCCGGCAGGATCGCTCATCGCTTCAGGCGACGCGAGCCCAGCCAGAGAAAGACGCCGCCCAGGATCAGCGTCGGCGAGCCGCACAGCAGGGCAAGCGAGCCATCCTCGCTGAACAGATTGCCGTCGGTCACCGCCAGCATGCAGCCCAGGGTGAGCAGCAGCACGACCGAGCCCGACACGGCGAAGAACCAGCCGAGTCCCCGGTTCTTGGGCGGACCATTCGTCGGGAACGGTGGCGGCAGCGGCGGGGGCGGCGGCGATGCGCCGGCGGGATCGCTCACTTGTGCACCTGCGGCCATCGGGCGTCCGCTCCACGGGCCTCCGCCAGGCGCGCGTTCCCGGCGGCGCCCGGACGATAGAAGGTGTTGTAGGTGTCGAACGGGATGATGCTGCCGTCGGGCGTCACGAAATGGACGCACGAGCGCTTGACGTTGGCCAGGCAGAAATTGAAGCGGTCGAGGAACTCCACGATCGTGACGCGAAAGACGTTCTCGTAGCCCGAGCCCTCGGGCATCGGCATCTCGGGCAGGCAGCACAGGAGCGAGCCCAGGCGCTCGGTCGTGTTGCTGTCGGCGGTCGAGAGCGACAGGAGATCGACGAAGCGCCGGCGCAGCTCGGGATATTTCTCGAACGAGATGGCGTTGGGCATGGCGGGCAGGAGCGCCTCGCGCGGCACCAGCGAGGTGAGCGGGATCACCTGCTGGCCATTGCGCACGCCGTAGCCGATCGAGATCGACGCCGGATTGCAGGGCAGCGGGATCATGTCGCCGTCGGCGAACACGCCGGAATCCTCGACGATGCGGCGGCGGATCTCCGACAGCACGATGCGATTGTGCTTGGGATCGAAGCCCTCGTTGCGGCCGGCGTCCTGGACCGGCTGGAAGTTGACGCCGCGCACGCACTTGTAGGTGAGGGCGTGGCGCACGATGGCGCCGATCTCTTCGTCGTTGACGCCGCGCTTGACCGTGCAGACCAGCGTCGTCGAGATGTTGCGCGCCTCGAGGTTGGCCAGCGCCTGGCGGCGGATGCGCGACAGCGCCGCGCCGCGCAGGTTCTTGAGCGCCGCATCGTTCAGCGAATCGAACTGCAGGTAGACTTCGAAGCCCGGCCTGAATGCGGCCAGGGCATCGACGAAGGCCGGATCCTCGGCGATGCGGATGCCGTTGGTGTTCAGCATCACGTGCTTGATCGGCCGGCGGCGGGCGGCGGCGATGATTTCCAGGATCTCGGGATGGATGGTGGGCTCGCCGCCCGAGATCTGGATGAGGTCGGGCTCGCCTTCGCTCTTCACCAGCGCGTCGAACATGCGCTCGACCTCGGCCAGGCTGCGGTGCGTGTTGCGCTTGGGCGAGGAATCGGCAAAGCACACCGGGCAGGCGAGGTTGCAGGCCTCGTTGATCTCGACGATCGCCAGGCAGGAATGCTGCTCATGGTCGGGACAAAGCCCGCAATCCCACGGGCAGCCGCGCTCGGTGCGGGTGTGCGGCGCCAGCGGGCGGTCGCCGGGCTTCAGGTATTCCAGGGTGCGGCGCCAATAGACCGGGTCGTCCGACACCAGGGTCTTCATCACGCCGTGCTCGGGGCAGCGCTTGGAATAATAGATGCCGCCGTCTTCCTCGATGATCTTGGCCGGCACCAGGCCGAGGCAGGTCTCGCACAACGAGGTCGTCTGGCCGAGGAAGAGATACGGCGCCGACTTACGCTCCATGCCATCGTACATCGCGTCCCCCGCGGCGGATCATGACCGCAGCGTACAGGACGATACCGAGGCACACCACATGGAACAGGTTGAACGGGCCGATCACGGTTGCATAAGGCTTGAAGAATTCCCACACGAAGCGCTGCAGGGCGTACCAGCCGACCGTGAGGTAGAAGCCGTTCCTGAGCCAGAAGGGATCGCGGGCGATGAAGCGCTCGATCAGCACGACGAACATCGCCGCCATGGCGAACAATTCGTAGAGCTGCACCGGATGGCGGGAGATGCCGTCGCCGAAATCGACGCCCCACGGCAGGGTCGTCGGCGTGCCGTAGGTGAAGTCGGCGAGGCCGGAGAAGAAGCAGCCCCAGCGGCCCACCGCCACGGTGGCGGCGAAGGGTGCTGCAAAGACGACGCCGGTCGGGCCGGTGATGCCGGTCATGTACTTGAAGACCTCGATCGAGGCGATGGCGCCCGCGATGCCGCCCACCATGGAAAAGCCCAGCGCGTGATGCACGCCCGAGAGCAGCGCGTTGGCGGTGCCGAAGAACATGGCGCCGCACAGCGCCCCCATGCCCGCCGCGAGGGCGTAGGCGCCGGGATACGGCACGCGGTTGGCGGGCAGCGCCGCAGCCGGCAGCAAATGGCGCGTCGTCAGCCAGAACACCGTCATCGAGGTGAGCCAGGCCGCGACGTCGAACACGGCGTGGATGTAGGGGAGACCGAAGTAGGTCATTGGGCCTTCCCCTTCCTTGCCATCATGGCTCCTCTCCGCCGCGAAGCGGGGGAGAGGAAGGGGCCCATTGCGAAGCAATGGGAAGGTGAGGTGGTGTGGAGCACAAAAACCGACCTCTGGTCATCCTGAGCGCAGCGAAGGATCTCATGCCGATTGCAAGCGGCGATGAGGTCCTTCGCTTCGCTCAGGACGACATGACCCACCTCACCCTCCCCGCGCTGACGCGCGGGTCCCCTCCCTCTCCCCCCGCGATGACGCGGGCGGAGAGGGCATCAGCGTCACGACTCATGAGACTACCTACTTCTTCGGGCCGCCCTGGCCCAGGCCGCGCAGGCGGAGGCGGAGCGCGTTCAGCTTGATGAAGCCTTCGGCGTCGCGCTGGTTGTAGGCGCCGGCGTCTTCCTCGAAGGTGACGTGCTGCATCGAGTAGAGCGACTTGGGCGACTTGCGGCCGACCACCGTGGTGTTGCCCTTGTAGAGCTTCAGCCGCACCGTGCCGCTCACGTTCTCCTGGCTCTTGTCGATCAGCGCCTGCAGCATCTCGCGCTCGGGCGAATACCAGAAGCCGAAATAGATCAGCTCGGCATATTTCGGCATCAGCTCGTCCTTGAGATGGCCGGCGCCGCGATCGAGCGTGATCTGCTCGATGCCGCGATGGGCGGCATGCAGGATCGTGCCGCCCGGCGTCTCGTAGATGCCGCGGCTCTTCATGCCGACGAAGCGGTTCTCGACCAGGTCGAGCCGGCCGATGCCGTTGGCCTTGCCGAGCTCGTTCAGCTTCGTGAGCAGGGTCGCCGGCGACATCTTCACGCCGTCGATGGCGACCGCGTCGCCCTTCTCGAAATCGACCGTGATGTAGGTCGCCTTGTCGGGCGCGGCCTCGGGCGAGATGGTGCGCTGATAGACGCTCTCGTCGGCCTCCTCCCAGGGATCCTCCAGGATCTTGCCCTCGCTCGAGGAGTGCAGGAGGTTGGCGTCGACCGAGAACGGCGCCTCGCCGCGCTTGTCCTTGGCGATCGGGATCTGGTGCTTCTCGGCGAACTCGAGCAGCTTGGTGCGCGAGGTGAGCTCCCATTCGCGCCACGGCGCGATCACCTTGATGTCGGGCTTCAGCGCATAGTAGCTGAGCTCGAAGCGCACCTGGTCGTTGCCCTTGCCGGTGGCGCCGTGACAGACCGCGTCGGCGCCGACCTCGCGGGCGATCTCGATCTGGCGCTTGGCGATCAGCGGCCGGGCGATCGAGGTGCCGAGCAGGTACTCGCCCTCGTAGAGCGCGTTGGCGCGGAACATCGGGAAGACGAAGTCGCGCACGAACTCCTCGCGCACATCGTCGATGTGGATGTTCTCGGGCTTGATGCCGAACATCTCGGCCTTCTTGCGCGCCGGCCCGAGCTCCTCGCCCTGGCCGAGATCGGCGGTGAAGGTCACGACCTCGCAGCCATAGGCCGTCTGCAGCCACTTCAGGATGACGGAGGTGTCGAGGCCGCCGGAATAGGCCAGGACGACCTTCTTGATGTCGCCCTTCCTGTAGGGCCCGGTATAAGAAACGCTCATGGCGGACGGCTTTCGGTGACAGTTCGGAAAAGGCGCGCGAATATAGCGGCCGACCCCGGCCGGGCAAGCTGCCGCAAAGTCGCTATAATGAATTCTCAAGTACGCATGACATGGTTTCTACCCTAGATCGTCTCAGCTATGCCGCGCGCCAGACCGCGCGGGTCGCCTGGTATGCCGGCCACTACGCGGCGGGCCGGCGTCTTTTGAAGCCCATGCCCAAGCCCGATTTCCCGGTCGGGCCGACGCCTTCGCGTGCCGAGATGACGGCCGACATGCGCGCGCTGTTCGAGCGCGAATGGCAGGATATCGCGGCCGGCCTGTTTCCCGCACCGCGCGCGCGGGGACCCGAGCCGGCCGAGTTTATACGCCGCAGCCTTCGCTACTTTCGCGACCTGCCGCAGGTCGACGCGCGCCGGCACGGCCAGAGCGAGGACCTGCCGCCCGGGGAACAGGGCGACGGCCTGCCCGACTACTACCGGCAGAACTTCCATTTCCAGAGCGACGGCTGGCTCAGCGAGCATTCGGCGGCGATCTACGACACCCAGGTCGAGGTGCTGTTCACCGGCGCCGCCGACGCCATGCGCCGCCGCGCCTTCAAGCCGATCGCCGAATGGATGGCCGGCCGCAACCAGCGCCATCTCGCGGGTCTCGATGTCGGCTGCGGCACGGGCCGCCTGCTGGCCTTCCTGCACGATGCCTGGCCCGGCCTCCGCCTCACCGGCCTCGATCTCAGCGCGCCCTATCTCGCCGAGGCGCGCCGCCTGATCGGCCGCACGGCGCGCGTCAAGCTGATCGAGGGCGCGGCCGAGGCGCTGCCGTTCGAGGATGCCAGCCTCGACCTCGTGGTCTCCTCGTTCCTGATGCACGAGCTGCCGCAGACGATCCGCGAGCAGGCGATCGCCGAGATGGCGAGGGTCGCCAAGCCGGACGGGCTCGTGGTGATCGTCGATTCGATGCAGAAGGGCGACCAGCCGGGATGGGACGGCCTGCTCGATCTCTTCCCGCATTATTTCCACGAGCCGTACTACGCCGAGTATGCCAACGGCAGCCTCGAGGCCTGGGGCGAAGCGGCTGGGCTGAAACCCATCGCCACCGAACGCGCCTTCCTGTCGAAGGTGACGGCGTTCACGAAGTGACGAATCGCGTCATCCTGAGCGCAGCGAAGGATCTCATGCCGGTGGCAAGCGGCGATGAGGTCCTTCGCTGCGCTCGGGACGACAGGTGTGCTAGAGCAGCACCTTCTCGCCCCGGCCGCGCAGGCTGGCGCTCTTGAGCTGGCCGCAGGCGGCGAAGATGTCGCGGCCGCGCGGCGTGCGGATCGGCGCGCTGAGGCCGCCGTCGTTCACGATCTCGGCGAAGCGGTGCATGCGGTTGTTGGAGCTGCACTCGTAGGGCGCGCCGGGCCACGGGTTGAACGGGATCAGGTTCACCTTGGCATGCAGCGGCTCGAGCAGCCGCACCAGCTCGCGCGCGTCGGCGTCGCTGTCGTTGACGCCCTTCAGCATGGCGTATTCGAAGGTGATGCGCCGGCTGTTGCGGGCGCCGGGATAGTCGGCGCACGCCTTCAGGAGTTCGGCGATCGGCCATTTGCGGTTGATCGGCACCAGCGTGTCGCGCACGGCGTCGGTCACGGCATGCAGCGAGACCGCGAGATTGACGTCGAGCACCTCGCCCACCTTGGGGATCATCGGCACGACGCCCGACGTCGAGAGCGTGATGCGGCGGCGGCTGAGCGCGATGCCCTGCTCGTCCATGACGATCTTGAGCGCCGTCGCCACATTGTCGAAATTGTAGAGCGGCTCGCCCATGCCCATCATGACGATGTTGCTCAGCATGCGCGTGGTCTCGGTCGGCGTCGGCCATTCGCCGTAGCTGTCGCGCGCCACCATGAACTGGCCGACGATCTCGTCGGGCGCCAGGTTGCGCACCAGCGCCTGGGTGCCGGTATGGCAGAAGCTGCAGGTGAGCGTGCAGCCGACCTGGCTCGAGACGCAGACCGAGCCGCGATCCTCCTCGGGGATGTTGACCGTCTCGGCCTCGTTGCCGTCGGGGAAGCGCAGCAGCCATTTGCGCGTGCCGTCGGTCGAGCGCTGCTCGGTGACGATCTGCGGCCGCTCGACCACGAACAATTCGGCCAGCCGCTCGCGCGTCTTCTTCGCGATGTTGGTCATGCGGCCGAAGTCGGTGACGCCGTGCCAGTAGATCCACTGCCAGACCTGGCGGGCGCGGAACGGTTCGAGGCCGGCCTCGACCAGCGTCGTCTTCAGGTCGTCGCGCGACAGGCCGACCAGATTGCGGCGCAAATCGTTGCGGCCGCGCCGGGGGAGCGGCTCGGTGATCTGCAGCGGTTCGGTGGGCAGGATCGCCATGGAAGGGGGAGATAGGCGGGCCAGGCGGCGGGCGCAATGGCTATCGCTGGGCCCGCATCTGCCAGGCCTCAATGGCCGGGAAACGATGGATAAAATTGAGGATATTGAGGGTCAGATTGTCGTGGACGAGAGCCCCGACGCCGATCTCGAGCACCAGCACGAGCGCCACCGTCGCCTTCCAGGGCAGCAGCCGGGCGAGCGCGAAGCCCGTCATCATGGCCAGCGTGTCGGACAGCGAATTGAGGATGCTGTCGCCGGCATAGCCGGCGGCCAGCGCCTGCTTGCGATAGGCCTCGATCACCCAGGGCGAATTCTCGGCAATCTCCCAGGACGCCTCGATGCCGACCGCAATCGCCAGCCGCACCAGCACCGGCGCCCGGGGCAGCACGAGCCGCAGCAGGCCGTAGAACAGGATGCCGTGGACGATGTGCGAGGCCGTGTACCAGTCGAACAGCTGCTGGGAGAGTTCGGACGACCAGATGTCGCCGACCCACAGGCGAACGGTGCCGCAGCTGCAGATCCAGATTCGTCCCATCAGATGCAGAGCGAGGGCCTGGACCGCCATAATGCCGAGGACGACCAGCACGGCGATCCGCGAGACCGTCATTTCTGCGCCAGGGCGGCACGTGCGCGTTTCCGTTGCTTGCGCTTGTAGAGGGGATCGCCGAACACCGGCAGCGGCACGGGTTCGACGGGGCCGCCCTCGGCGACGGGGCGCGGCGCATGGCGGCCCAGGGTCAGCAGACGGTCGTACATGATCAGGGCGCCGGCCACGCCGAGATTGACCGAAAACCGGGTGGGAATTTTGACGACATAGTCGCACAGGGACTGTACGTCGGCCGAGAGGCCCTCGCGTTCGGACCCCAGGATGTAGGCCGCCTGGCGTGGGTGGCGGAAGGTCGGCAGCTCGATCGCGTCATCGGTAATCTCCACGCCGACCAGCCGGCAGCCCTGCGGCAGGCGGAAGGCTTCGAGGTCGGCAAAATTGTAGGTCGGCACCGAGCGCGGGGTGTCGGAGGTGTCGCTCAAAAACCCTTCCCGACTGTTGTACTGGGCCTTGAGCGTGAACACGAAAGAGGCGCCGAAGGCATGGGCGGTACGGAACAGGGTGCCCACGTTCATGGCCTTGCTGACGCCTTCCACACCGATGCCGAAATAACCTTTCATGGCCCTTCGATTTGTTGCACTAATCCTCCGGGTAGCCCCCTGCCCGTCGTGAAACAAGGCCAGAATGACCGTTCCTTCGCCGTTGGATGACGTCCGCGCCCAATACGAGGCGCTGCCCTATCCGCCGCGCGACCCGCGCGACGAGGCGATCCGGCTGATCACCGGCACACCGAGCCATGTCCTCGAGATCAACCACTACCTGTTCTCCGGCCGGCTGAATTTCATCCGGCCGTTCCGCGCCCTGGTGGCCGGCGGCGGCACGGGCGATGCCTGCATCATGCTGGCCCAGCAGCTGGTCGACCGGCGCTGCCCGGGCGAGGTCGTCTATCTCGATCTCTCGACCGCCTCGCGCCAGATCTGCGAGGCGCGCGCCAAGGCGCGCGGGCTGCGCAACATCCAGTTCATGACCGGCTCGCTGCTCGACCTGCCGTCGATGCCGATCGGCCAGTTCGACTACATCGACTGCACCGGCGTGCTGCATCACCTGCCCGATCCGGCCGCCGGCATGCGCGCGCTGGCCAGCGTCCTGGAGCCCGACGGCGGCATGGGCGTGATGCTCTACGGCGAGTATGGCCGGAGCGGCGTCTATCCCCTGCAGGAGCTGCTGCGCACCCTGGCGCCGCTCTCGATGGCGCTGGAGGACCGGCTGGCGATGGCCAAGCGGCTGATCCGCTTCCTGCCGACCACCAACCTGTTCCGCCGCAATCCCTATCTCAACGACCACGTCACCGGCGGCGATGCCGGTCTCTACGACCTGCTGCTGCACAGCTGCGACCGCGCCTTCACCGTGCCCGATATCGGCACGATGGCGGCGCAGTCGGGCCTGCGCGTCGTGGCCTTCCTCGAACCGGTGCGCTACGAGCCCGCCACCTACATGAGCGATCCGATCATCGCGCGCCAGGCGAGCTCGCTGCCGCTGCTCGAGCGCGCGGCCTTCGCCGAGCGCCTGGCGGGCAATCTGCGCACTCATATTTTCTACGCCACGCGCGCCGGCTTCGACACGGTGGCGCGGCCCGAGGACACTTCGGCGATTCCGGTGCTGCGCGAGATGGATGCCCAGAAGCTCGCCGCCGGCCTGCAGCCCGGCGCGCCGCTGGTCGCCAATCTCGACGGCTTCCCGTGGCGCGCCCAGCTGCCGGCGCTGGCGCCGCGCATCATCGCGCAGATCGACGGCCGCAAGACCGTGGCCGAGATCTACACCTCGCTCGGCGCCCAGGGCGGCCTGCCGCAATGGGAGGATTTCTACGCGCAGTTCGAGGATCTCTACGTCAAGCTGAACGGCGTCAATCACCTGCTGCTGCGCTTCAGGACGACCTGAGGCGCTGCCGATAACGCCATGAGCGGTCCCCTTCTGGCGCTCGGGCTCGGCAACTCGCTCCTGTGGTCGCTCTATCTCCTGCTGACGCGCCATGTCGTGAGCGGCGCCCGGCTCGACGCCTGGGCCTATACCCTGGTCCAGTTGCTGACCGCGGGCCTGATCCTGCTGTGGCTGGGCCGCCGGGTTGCCGGCAGCTGGTTCGGGCTGCTGGCGCCGTGGACCATCGGTTACGCCTTCCTGCGCGTCGCCATCAATGGCGCGACCGCGGCGTCGATCACCTGGCTTGCGGTCACCGAGAGCACGCTGCTGGCAACGGTGAGCGTGCTGATCGGTGCAGGCTCCGGCTGGTGGCTGACGCGCCACGCGCCGCGTGCGTCGCGACTGGCCGGGGCTCGCCTTGCTGGCGGCCGGCATCGTGGCGTTTGCGCTGGCGCTCGCGCCCGAGGCGTGGCGCGGCCTCGGCTGGCTGGTCGTGTCGGAGGCCATGGCCGTCGCGGCCTCGTGGATGATCGCCTACCATCCGCGCAACCGCATCACCGACCTCGCCGCCCGCAGCCGCTTCACCGGCGAGATCCTGGTGGCGGCGTCGCTGGCGCTGATTGTCGTGTGGTCGGCGCTCGGCCTCAGCGGCGCCGTCGCCTCGCCGTGGGCAGGCGCCGGCGACGCCTTTGGCCGGATCGAGCTCTGGCTCTATGCCGCGTTGGCCGGCCTGCTGTTCCGGGCGCCCGGCACGTGGATGGGCTTCTGGACGATCAATCGCACCGGCGTTCAGACCTACCTGATCGCCCTCACCGCGATGCCGTTCTTTGCCATCGCCCTGGAAGCGACGGCGGCGCATCTCGGCTGGGTCGCGCCGCCCCGCCTGTCCGCGGTCGAATGGATCGCCGCCGCCGTCATCCTGGCGGCGTCGACCTGGCTCATCGTGGTTCGGATGAAAGCGCCGCCAGCCGCCGCTCCATGAGGCGGCGCTCCGGCGTCGTGCGGGCAAGGCCCAGGGCGCGGCCGAAGTGGGTTCGCGCCGCGTCGCGCCGGCCAAGCGCTGCCAGAAACACGCCCCGCGCGGCTTCGACGTAAGGGCTGCCGTCGATTGCCGGAAGGGCTGCAAGGCCCGCCGCCGGACCCTCGGCCCGGCCGATCGCAACGGCGCGCGCCAGCTCGACGACCGGCGACGGATCGAGGGCGCACAGATGCTCGTAGATCGCCGCGATTCGCGGCCAGTCGGTGTCGGCCGATGTCGCCGCCGTCGCATGCAAGGACGCGATCTCGGCCCTGAGATGCCACACGGTCAGTTCCTCGCCGCCGGCCGAGCGTTCGAGATGGGCAAAGCCGATGGCGATCAGGCCGCGATCCCATTGGCTGCGCGGCTGGTCCTCGAGCAGTTGCGCCACGCCGTCGGGGCCGACGCGGGTCGGCAGGCGCGCCGCGGTGAGCGCCAGCAGGGCCGCGAGCGCATCGCTGGCCGGCCCCGCGGTCATGGGATGCTGCGCCAGCGCGCGCGACAGCCGCACCGCCTCGACGCAGAATTCCGGCTGCACCAGCGTCTCGCCCGCCGAGGCCGAGTAGCCTTCATTGAACATCAGATAGAGTGCCGTCCGCACCGATTCGGCGCGCTCGCTGAGCGCCTCCGGCGGCGGCACGTCGATGGCGACGCCGGCCGCTTCCAGTTGCCTGCGCGCCCGCACCAGGCGCTGGGCGATGGCGGTGGGCTCGCTCAGCAATCCCGACGCGATCTGCGGCACGGTGAGGCCGCACACCGTCTTCAGCGCAAAGGTGACGCGCATCTCGGGCGACAGCGCGGGATGGCAAACGGCGAACAGCAGCGCCAGCTCGTCGTCGCTCAGTTCGCGGTCGAAGTGGCCTTCATTCTCGGCCGGGCGCGGCTCGAACGGCAGCAACTCGTCGGCCAGGGCGAACCCGCGCGCCTCGTGACGCAGCAGATCGAGCGCGCGATTCCTGGCGACGACGGCCAGCCAGGCTTCGGGCTTGGCCGGCACGCCCTTGAACGGCCACGACGACAGCGCCTGCAGGAGCGCGTGCTGGACGGCATCCTCGGCGACCGGGATGCGGCCCGCGCCCAGCCGCCGCGCCAGCGCGGCGACCAGGCGACTCGCCGAATCGCGGGCGAGCGAATCGACGAGTTTCTGGACCGGAGCGGTCAGCTCGCGGCGGCCCGCGCCTGGGCCATGTCGTCGATCGGACGGATCTCGACCCAGTTGGTGGAGGCGAGCGAGAGATGCGGGCAGTCCTTGGCGATCGCCTCGGCTTCGGCCGCGTCCTTGGCTTCGATGACGAAATAGCCGCCGATCACGTCCTTGGCCTCGGCATAGGGGCCGTCGCTCGCCATCGGCTTGCCGTCCTTCAGCTTGATGTGACGCACGCCACCGGCCGCGAGCTTCTCGCCACCGGCGAGCTTGCCCTTCTGGCGCATGCCGTCGGCCCAAGCCATGTAGCGCTTGGTCATTTCCATCATCTTCTCGCGCGGCAGGTCCGTGTTGTAGTTGGGGGTCTGGTGCAGCAGCAGCATATATTGTGTCATGTCGATCTCCTTCGAATGGTGACGGTCATCCGTCACCTCATCGACGTTCGAGCTCCGGACAGAATCGACATCCTGCACAATCTTTCCTCCCTGCGCGACAGCGCGGGGAGGTGGCCCGAAGGGCCGGAGGGGTCAGAAGCCGCCATTTGACTCATGACCCCTCCGCCCTCGTATGACGAGGGCACCTCCCCAGCTTCGCTGGGGAGGGAATTACTTATGCGTCAGTGCCTCGGGATTGATGACGTTGATCGGCTTGCCGTCGAGCCAGGCTTCGACGTCCTCGATCGTGCCGCCGTAGAAATGGCGGTAGCTGTCCTCGACGACGTAGCCGAGATGCGGCACCAGGGTGACGTTGTCGAGCTGGGTCAGCGGATGGCCCTTGGGCAGCGGCTCCTTGTCGTACACGTCGAGGCCGGCATGGGCGATCGTGCCGTTCTTCAAGGCGGCGATCAGGGCGGCCTCGTCGACGATCGGCCCGCGCGAGGTGTTTATCAGGATCGCGCTCTTCTTCATCTTGGCGAGATCGGCCGCGCCCAAGAGGCCGCGCGTGCGCTCCGACAGCACGAGATGGATGGTGACGAAGTCGGAGGTCTTCAGGAGTTCGTCCTTGCTCACGAGCCTGGCGCCGCCCTTGGCCGCCTTCTCCTCGGTGAGGTTCTGGCTCCAGGCCACGACGTCCATGCCGAAGGCCTTGCCGTAGCCCGCCACCCGGCTGCCGAGCCGGCCCAGGCCGATCACCCCCAGCCGCTTGCCTTCCAGAACCTGCATCTGCTGGATGCCGTCGTGCCAGCCGCCGGTGCGCATCAGGCGCTCGCCCTTGGCGAGGTCGCGCGCGCACGACATCAGCAGCGCCCAGCACAGCTCGGCCGTCGAGGCATTGGAGCCGCCGCCCGGCGTGTTGCTGATCGGGATGCCGCGCTCGCTCGCCGCCTTGTCGTCGAGGCTCGAGGCACGCGCGCCGGTCAGGACCATGAACTTGAGATTGGGCAACTTCTCGATGAGCGCGCGCGGAAAGGCCGTCCGCTCGCGCAGCAGGCCCAGCACCTGGAACGGCGCCAGCTTGTGGGCGGCATCCTCGACCGAGGAGAAGGGTTCGTGGAAGACCGTGATGTCGACGCCGCGCTTCTTCAGCCGATCCCAATCGGCCATGCGCATGGCTACTTTCTGATAATCGTCGAGCAGGGCGAGCTTGATCGTTTGCGGCATGGCGTTTCCTGGGGGACAATGGTTGAGCTGATACTATAGCCGCAGGAGACGGTCGTGAGCATCACCGTCAAGCCCACGCATCCCGATTTCGTGACAGAGATTTCCGGCGTCGACCTTGCACGCCCGCTGAAGCCCGCCGACCGCGACGCCATCGAGGACGCGATCAACCGCTATGCGATCGTGGTCTTTCACGACCAGGCGCTCAGCGACGACCAGCAGATCGACTTCGCGCGGAATTTCGGCCCGATCGCTTCCTCGGCGCAGAAGGCGCGGCATACCGGCATCAAGCACCGTATCGCCTCGAACGACATCGCCGACATCTCCAATCTCGACGGCGACGGCAACGTGCTCCAGCCCGACAGCAAGCGCCGGCTCGACTGGTTGGCCAATCGCCTGTGGCACACCGATGCCTCGTTCCGCGCCGTGCCGGGGGCGCTGTCGATGCTCTATGCCCACGTCGTGCCCGACGAGGGCGGCGAGACGGAATTCGCCGACCTGCGCGCGGCCTACGACGCGCTGCCGGACAAGACCAAGAAGCAGCTCGAGGGACTGATCGCCGAGCATTCGATCTGGCATTCACGCGGCCAGCTCGCCGTCACCACCTACACACCGGAAGAGCGCGCCGCCCTGCCGCCGGTGCCGCAGAGAGTTGTGCGCACGCATCCCGGCTCGGGGCGCAAGACGCTCTATGTCGCCGCGCATGCCTCGCACATCATCGGCATGCCGATCGCCGACGGCCGCCTGCTGCTGATGGACCTGATCGAGCACGCCACGCAGCCCCGGTTCGTGCACGCCCACACCTGGAAGCGGGGCGACCTGGTGATCTGGGACAATCGCTGCACCATGCATCGCGCGCGGCCGTTCGACACGACCAAGGTGCGCGACCTCCGCAGGGTCACGACGCGCGACGTCGCCTCGACGCTCGAACAGGCCGCCTAGGAGGATTCGATGCCGCGGCCTGTCGACGTCTGGCTGGCCGCGGGCGTGCGCACGCCCTTCGCCAAGGTCGATGGCGCGCTGGCGGCGTTCGACGCCATCGAGCTGTCCGTGCCGGTGGCGCGCCACATGGTGGACGCGCTCAAGGGCGGCAAGCCCGACTTCGCGGTGTGGGGCGTCGTGGTGCCGAGCCTGACCTACAGCAACATCGCCCGCGAGGTGCTGATGGATGCCGGCATCGACGCCACGGTGCCCGCCTTCTCCACCGTCATGGCCTGCTCGACCAGCATGATGGGCGCCATCGAGGCGGCCGGCATGATCGACGGCGACAGCTACAATCTCGCTCTGGTGGGCGGCGTCGACAGCCTGAGCCGCATCCAGATCGGCCTCGGCCAGCGCCTGTCGGACTGGCTGCGCAAGTTCCAGCAGGCACGCTCGCTCGGCCAGAAGATCGACCAGGTCACGCACGTTCAGCTCAAGGACATCCGGCTGTTCATCCCGGCGATCGTCAATCGCACGACGGGGCTCAGCATGGGCGAGCATACCGAGATCACCGCCAAGGAGTGGCAGATCGGCCGGCCGGAGCAGGACGAGATCGCGCTCGCCAGCCATCAGCACGCGGTGGCCGGATGGGAGAAGGGCTTTTTCGACGATCTCGTGATTCCGGTCGGCGGCGTCAAACGCGACACCATTCCGCGCAAGGACACGTCGCTGGAAAAGCTCGCCCGGCTGCCGCCATCGTTCGATCGCACCAGCGGCAAGGGCAGCCTGACGGCCGGCAACTCCTCGCCGCTGACCGACGGCGCGGCCGCCCTCTGGGTCGCCTCGTCGAAGGGCCTGGAGCGCCTTCCGGCCAGCACGCCGCGCGTAAAGCTGGTCGACTGGGAGATCGGCTCGGTCGATTTCCGCGTCGAAGGTCTCCTGATGGCGCCGGCCTTCGCCATCCCGCGCCTGCTGGCGCGACACGATCTCACCTATGCCGACATCGATCTCTGGGAGATCCACGAGGCGTTCGCCGCCCAGCTGGCCTTCCATCTGAAGGCATTGCAGAGCGCCCAGTTCCTGCGCGACAAGGCC
The DNA here is from genome assembly GCA_963755585.1 of uncultured Alphaproteobacteria bacterium. GTDB lineage: Bacteria > Pseudomonadota > Alphaproteobacteria > Reyranellales > Reyranellaceae > Reyranella. The sequence continues at coordinate 65,375 of CAVWKN010000015.1, read as the reverse complement.
AAGGTGCCGCGGGATTTCGGCGTCTTTCCCAAGGGGCGCCTCAATCCCAACGGCGGCAGCACCGCCATCGGCCATCCGTTCGGCGCCACCGGCGCCCGCATCATCAGCCAGGCCGTGAAGGAGCTCGCCGCCATGAAAAAGGGCCAGCGCGCCATCGTCAGCATCTGCGCCGACGGCGGACAGGGCAGCGTCATGCTGCTGGAGGCGGCATGATGAGCATCGATTTCCTGCTGACGACCTTGATCATCGTCGTCTCGCCCGGCACCGGCGTGCTGTTCACCATGGCGACCGGCCTGTCGCGCGGCTCGCGCGCCAGCGTGGTCGCGGCCTTCGGCTGCACCCTGGGCATCGTGCCGCACATGGCGGCGGCGATCCTCGGGCTGGCGGCACTGCTGCACACCAGCGCCATCGCCTTCCAGACCTTCAAGTATCTGGGCGTGGCCTATCTCCTCTACATGGCGTGGATGACGCTGAAGGAGCACGGCGCGCTCAAGATCGAGAAAGAGGTCGGCCCGCGTTCGGCCACCCAGGTGATCGTCTCGGCCATCCTGATCAACATCCTCAATCCCAAGCTGTCGATCTTCTTCTTCGCCTTTCTGCCGCAGTTCGTGAGCTGCCGATGAGGCGAACCCGCTGTTGCGCATGTCGGAGCTGAGCGGCGTCTTCATGGCGCTCACCTTCGTCGTCTTCGTCGGCTACGGCCTGTTCGCCGCCTCGATCCGCAACCACGTGATCTCGCGGCCGAAGGTGCTCGTCTGGATGCGCCGCACCTTCGCCGGCGCCTTCGCGCTGCTCGGCGCCAAGCTCGCCTTCGCCGATCGATGATGGGAGGAGACGACGCGCACCAGGTACCGCTGGTTCGTCATCTTTCTTTTGTTCGCGATCACCGTCGTCAACTATGTCGATCGGGCCGCCATCTCCTACGCCATTCCGGCGATGCAGCGCGACCTCGGCCTGTCGCCCGCGGACACCGGCATCATCCTCGGCGCTTTCGGCCTCGGTTATGCCATCACCACCCTGCTGGGCGGCTTCGCGGTCGACCGTTAGGGCGCGCGCATCGTGCTCACCGTCGCCGCGATCCTGTGGAGCCTGTCGATCGGAACCACGGCGCTGGCCGGCAGCTTTGCCGTCCTCTACGCGGCGCGCGTGCTGCTGGGCGTGTCGGAAGGCCCCAACTTCCCCGCCCTCACCGGCGCCGTCAGCCACTGGCTGTCGCCGCACGAGCGGGCGACTGCATTGGGCAACGCCTTGCTGGCCGTGCCGCTGGCGCTCGCCGTCGGCGGCCCGATCTGCACGCGTCTTCTCGACTGGCTCGACTGGCGCCTCACGTTCGTGGCGTTGTTCGTCCTGTCCATCGTCTGGGTGCCGCTGTGGTACTTCCTGTTCCGCGACGATCCGGCGGAGTCGCGTTTCGTCGATGCCAGCGAGCTCGCCCATATCCGGACCAGCAATCCATCGGTTTCCGCCGCGCCGCATGCCGTCCTGAAATCCTGGCCCGAGCCCGGCGTGCTGAAAGCGCTGCTCACCAACCGGACGCTGCTCGCCAACACCTGGGCCTTCTTCGTCTTCGGCTACTTCCTGTTCTTCTTCATGACCTGGCTGCCGAGTTACCTGGAACATGCCTATGGCCTCGACCTCAAGACGGTGGGCCTGTTCACGGTGCTGCCGTGGCTCGCAGCCGTGGTCGCGCTATGGCTGCTCGGGCGCTGGTCGGACCATCTGCTGAAGACGACCGGCCGGCTCCGCATCGCCCGCTCCTATCTCATCGCCGGCAGTCAGTTCGTGGCGGCGCTGGCGGTCGTGCCTGTCGCCCTGACCGACAATCTCACAGTGGCGATCGCGGGGATCACGGTGGCGGTCGCGGCCTCGATGGGCGCCAACGCCGCCTACTATGCGGTGAATGTCGACATCGTCCCGCAGCGCGCGGCGACCGCGCTGGGCATCATGGACTTCGCCTTCGCCATCTCGGGTTTCCTGGCGCCCGCCATCGCCGGCTGGATGCTGAACCTGCGCGGCTCGTTCGTCGACGGCTTTCTGCTGATGACGGTGCTCGCGCTCTCGTCGGTGCTCGTCGTGCTGCTGTTCCACCATCCCGACATGGATCGGCAGAAGCCGAGTTGACCTCTAGATGCGGAAGGTCAGCTTGAGTTCGCATTGGCCGTCCTTCACGAACGGCTCGACCCGGTCGGCATGAATGCCCGACAAATAGCCGGACAACCCGCTGATGAACGCCTGCTCCTCGATATAGTCTTTCCTTGGTCGCGCACTTGTCAGCTGAGGAAGCGCGCCGTGATATCGGATCGATATCGTGACGTCATACTCATCCCACCCCGCGCGCACGGAGAGAGGGCCATCGACCACGCCTTCTGCGGCAATCTGGTCGAGCAGGTCGCCGACCACAGCGTGAATTCGGGCGCTGTCAGCGGCCGGCAGCTTCCAGGCCTTTCCTTGTGAGGTGATGAACTGTTCGAGCTGCGGACGGCTGACCCGCCGGTCCAGAATCTCGATTTGCAGGTCGCCGTAACGCCAGCGGCCGACCAGGAAGGCAAGATTCAATAAAATGCAGAGCGAGGTCGCCACCGATATGGCGGACTGCGTGATCGAATGTGTCCAGCCTGGAAGTTTGTGGAAGAATTCCGGATAAAGCAGGACGCCGAGTGCGGAGAGCACGGACACTCCGATAAGGAACGTGCCGCGCAGGGTGAGCGGTCGGCTGAGCGCGACCTGCATGCCGCCGACGAACATGAACGAACCATTGAAGAACAGAGCGCCCGCCATGACCGGCTTCGGCATGTGGACGATGAGCGAGGCGACCTTCGGCAAGCAGGCAAGGACGACGAGCCAAAGTGCAATCGACCACGCCACCCGGCGGCTGGTAACACCGGTTGCTTTCTCGACACCGACGAGGCTGGGACTGGCGCTCAGGCCGGGTGCGGACAGCAGCCCGCCTATCGCGCAACCTATGCCGTCTGCGGTCACTCCCCGGGCGATCGATTTCATGTCGGGCCGCGTCCAGCCGTCATCGTTGATCTGCTGGCAGGTCGTCAGAGCGCCGACGGTGCGAAGGCCCGAAGCGACACCGGCGATGACAAATGGGAGGACGAGAGAGACATCGAACGTGATGCCGTCCGGAAACGTGAAGGGCGGCGCGAAGAACGCGGTACCGCGCAACCCGTCGAAGAAATCTGCCTTGAGCTGACCGAGACAGGCGGCGGCGAGGTAACCGGCAATCAATCCGAAAAGTGCGCAGTAGAGGCGGAGCGGCCCGCTGCCCCAGACGCTGAGGGCGACCATCGTGAGAAGCGTGACGCCGAACACGATTTCCACGCCACCGAACGCTCGGCTGCCCGGAAGGTCCGGACTCCACGCGATACCCATGCCGATGTGCGCAAGATCAAGGCCAACCGCCATGAGAATGACGCCCGAAACGACCGCAGGGAAAACCTTGCGAAGCTTGCCGACAATTCTCGCGAGGCCGCACTCCGCCACGCCGGCAACAACAATCATTCCCGCGACCAGCGGCATTCCGCCCGTCGCCGCCGCCACGAGGCAGGCCGGCAGGTAAATCGCCGAAACAACCGGCGGGCACAGATACCCTGATCCGACGGGACCCCATCGGTTCGCTTGCAGCAGCGTGTAAATGGCAATGCCCAGCATCGCCATCGCCATGAAGCTTACCGCGCGATCCGGCGGGAGCCGCGCGGCCTCGACCACAAGCGCTACGAGAACGAGATAGGGGCAAATGACAGCGACATGCTGGAAGCCGAGGGCAAACCAACTCGCGATCGGCGGTCGCTCATCAAGGCCATAGACAAGATCCGCCGGCTTTCCCATCGCCAGCGCACGCTATAGGCACCTCACCGGCGAGACAACAAACTCCGGGTCGGCGACCGGCGTGGCCGCCAGACAACGGCGCGTCGCGGCATCGTGCGATGAGAAGATTTGGAGCGGGCGAAGGGATTCGAACCCTCGACCCCGACCTTGGCAAGGTCGTGCTCTACCCCTGAGCTACGCCCGCGCTCCGATCCGGCAGGGTAGGTCGCCGGAAGGCGGCGTTGATAGGGCTTTTCCAGCGCCTTGGCAAGGGGTTGGCCGGCTTCAGCCGCGGGCCAGAAGACGCTGCAGATACTTGCCGTATTCGGTCTCCCGGATCGGTTCGATCAGCCGGGCGAGGCCCGCATCGTCGATGTAACCCTTGCGCCAGGCGACTTCCTCGGGGCTGCCGATCTGCAGGCCCTGGCGGTCCTCGACGGTCTCGACGAACTGCGCGGCGCGCAGCAGGCTCGACGGCGAGCCGGTATCGAGCCAGGCGTAGCCACGGCCCAGTTTCTCGACGGTGAGGCGTCCCTGCTTCAGGTAATGCGCATTGACGTCGGAGATCTCGAGCTCGCCGCGCGCCGAGCGCGGTATCTGCGCGGCGACGTCGCAAACGTCCGGATCGTAGAAATAGAGTCCGGTCACCGCCCAGTTCGATTTGGGCTGCTTCGGCTTTTCGACGATGCTGGTCGCCCGGCCGCCGGCGTCGAAGTCGACCACGCCGTAGGCCGAAGGATCGGACACCCAGTAGGCGTAGATCACCGCGCCGCTTCCGGTGGCGCCGCGCTCGGCCATCGCCGGCAGGGAATCGCCGTAGAAGAGATTGTCGCCCAGGATCAGGCCGACCCTGTCCGAGCCCACGAAGTCGCGGCCCACCAGGAACACCTCGGCGATGCCGCCGGGCTTGGGCTGCACGGCATAGCTGATCTCGAGGCCCCACTGCCGGCCGTCGGCGAACAGGCGGCGATAGGCTTCCTCGTCGTGCGGATTGACGACCAGCAGGATCTCGCGGCAACCCGCCAGCATCAGCGTCGTCAGCGGGTAATAGACCATCGGCTTGTTGTAGACCGGCAGGAGCTGCTTGTTGGCCGCCCGTGTCATCGGGTAAAGCCGCGTACCGCTGCCGCCGGAGAGAACGATCCCCTTCATGCCAATGATGTAACCCGATGCAGAGCCCTCAACAACTCTTCGCCCGGCTGGAGCAGCTCGGCATCGCGCAGCGCACCGTCGAGCATCCCGCCGTGTTCACCGTCGAGGAAGCCAAGGCGCTGCGCGGCGACCTGCCGGGGCATCACGTCAAGAATCTCTTCCTGCGCAACAAGAAGGAGGAGATGTGGCTGGTGGTGGCGCTCGAGGACCGCGCCATCGACCTCAAGCGGCTGGGCGAGGTGCTGGGCGCGGGCCGGCTTTCCTTCGGCAGTGCCGAGCGCCTCAAGCGCCATCTCGGCGTCGAGCCGGGATCGGTGACGCCGCTGGCGCTGATCAACGACCCGGGCGGCGCGGTGCAGCCTGGCGCTCGACCGCGGCCTCGGCGACGGCGGGCCGGTCAATGTCCACCCGCTGGTCAACACCATGACGACGGCAATGGCCGCCGCCGACCTGCTGCGCTTCTTCGCAGCCACTGGCCATGCGCCGCGCTGGCTCGACTTTCCGCTGTGATGGTTATAATATAACAAGATGATGTTCGGCCGCCTCCTGCTCGCGGCGGCGCTGTCGTTCGCCGCCTTGCCCGCTTTCGCCCAGACCAAACCCAAGGTCGTGGCGACATTCTCGATTCTCGGGAACCTGGTGGCCGAGGTGGCCGGCGACAGGATCGACCTTGCCGTCCTGGTCGGCGCCGACACCGACGCCCACACCTACCAGCCCAAGCCGACCGATGCGCGCACGCTGGCGATGGCGCAGGCCATGGTGAGCAACGGGCTGGGCTTCGAAGGCTGGATCGACCGTCTCGCCGAGGCGGCTCCCTTCAAGGGCCGTCCCGTCGTGGCGACGGCGGGCGTGCCGACGCTGGAGGCGCCGTCGCCCGCCTATGGCCATGCGCAGGGGCCCGATCCGCATTGCTGGCAGGACGTCGGCCGCACGCGCCGCTACGTCGCCAACATCGCCGCGGGCCTGGCCGAGGCGGATCCGGCAAATGCCGACCATTATCGCAAGCGCGCGCAGTCCTACGACCAGCGGCTGGCCGACCTCGACCTATGGATCAAGGCGGAGATCGCCAAGGTGCCGATCGAGCAGCGCAAGGCGATCACCGGCCACGACTCGTTTCACTATTTCGCCGAGGCCTACGGCGTGCAGTTCCAGGCGCCGCGCGGCTACAACACCAACAGCGAGCCGTCGGCCCGCGACGTGGCGGCGCTGATCCGCCTGGTGCGCGAACAGAAGATCAAGGCACTGTTCGTCGAGAACATGACCAACCCCGGCCTGGTCGAACAGATCGCCCGCGAATCGGGCGCCGTCGTCGGCCCGCGCCTCTACAGCGACGCGCTGTCGGCGCCCGGCGGCCCGGCCGCGACCTACGAGGCGATGATGCGCCACAACGTGACGGCGCTGGTCGCCGGGATGTTGAAGAATTAGCGGGGACTAATCAGCCGCGGCGACGGCCAGGCCGAGGGCGCGCCGGGCGGCCTGCCAGGTGTTGAACATCAGGCACGCCACCGTCATCGGCCCGACGCCGCCCGGCACCGGCGTGAGATAGCCCGCGACCGGCAGCGCCTCGGCGAAGGCGACGTCGCCCACCAGCCGGTTCTTGCCGTCTTCGGTCGGGATGCGATTGGTGCCGACATCGATCACCGCCGCGCCGGGCTTGATCCAGTCGCCGCGCACGAATTCCTTTTTGCCGATCGCCACCACGAGGATGTCGGCCTGGCGGCTCAGCGCCGGCAGGTCGCGCGTGCGCGAATGGGCGATGGTGACCGTGCAGTCGGCGCGCAGCAGCAGTTGCGCCACCGGGCGGCCGACCAGGTTCGACCGGCCGATCACCACGGCGTTGCGGCCGGTGAGCGACCCCAAGGTTTCGTGCAGGAGCATCGACACGCCGAGCGGCGTGCAGGGCACGGGAAAGTCGAGCGCCGCACCCGGCGCGCTCGAGCCCAGCCGTCCGACGTTCAGGGGATGAAAGCCGTCGACATCCTTGGCCGGATCGACCGCCAGCAACACGTGCGCGGTGTCGATGTGCCTGGGCAGCGGCAACTGCACCAGGATGCCGTGCACGCCGGCATCGTCATTGAGCCTGGCGATCAGCGCCAGCAGGTCCGCTTCCGTCGTCTCGGGCGGCAGGCGGTGATCGAAGTTCACCATGCCGAGCTCGGCCGCCATCTTGCCCTTGCTGCGGACATAGACCTGGCTTGCCGGATCGGCGCCGACCAGGATCGTGGCCAGGCCGGGCTTCACGCCGCGCTCGGCGACCAGTTTGCCCACGCCCGACCCCACGCGCTGGCGCAGGCCGGCGGCGACCGCCTTGCCGTCGATCAGCTTCGCCTCAGCCATCACCCTTCGCCCGCTCCCGCATCCATTGATCAATCCGTCCGGCGAGCAAAGCGGGCTCGCCCGAAATGCTCACCGTCTTGGCGCGCGCCGCAGCCCCGCGCATGACTTCGAAGGCGGATTTCGGCAGCCGCCATTCGGTGGCCAGCAGCTCGACGATGGCTTTGTTGGCTTTGCCGTCCTCGGCGGGCGCCGTCACGGCCGCCTTCAGCACGCCCTGCCGGGTGCATTCGAGGGCGCGTCGACGGGCGCGCGGCTGGGCACGCAGCTCGATCGTCACGCCCGTGCCGCTGCGGCGCAGAAACACCGGATCACCGCTCAACCCGGTTACCGTCCGAGTCCGAATCCGTACTCGACGATCAAATGGTCCAGAAGGAAAATAATCAGCAGGACAACGACCGGCGAGATGTCGACACCGCCGAGATTGGGCAGCATGCGCCGGATCGGCCGCAGCACCGGTTCGGTCAGCCGGTAGAGCACGTCGACCACCATGCGGATGAACTGGTTGCGGACATTCAGCACGCCGAAGGCCACCAGCCAGCTCATGACTGCGGCCGCGATGATGATCCATGAATAGATCTGCAGAATAAGTCTGATCAGCGATAGCAGCGACCACATCGGCTTGTTGTCCCTCGATCCCGGCAGGCCGCCGGCCGCGCACCCTACTCGGCGGGGATTGCCGATCACAAGCCTATTTCAGGCCTCGATTCAGGCCCGCGACAGGGCAAGCTCGACGGTGCCGAGGCGGATCGCACGGGCCGCGCTGATGTCGCGCGGGCCGTGCTCGGGCAGCAGCCGCGCACCGTCGATGAAAGTCCCGCCGGCTGTCCCCAGATCCTCCAGGCCGAGACGGCCGGCGGCGATCAGGAGACGGGCATGCGGCCGGCCGACCGACGGATCGGGCACCGCGAGCTCAGCAGGCTGAACGGCCGGCGCGCCGGTCAGGACATAGGTTGTGGCCGAGCCATCGACGGCGAGCGTCACGCCGCCGCCACCCGGCAGACTGCCGGCGAGCCTCCAGCCGCGCCGGTCGACCAACGCCGCCGCCGGCGCGCCAAGGCGCGAGGCGCCGCGGGCCCGGCCGGTCCGCCCGCCGGCGCCGCGCCGTAGCCGGGTGCCGCCGCCAGCTCGTCGCGCGGCCAGCGCGTGTAGGCGAACACCCACAGCAGCACCAGCGACACGATCGAGCCCACGCCGGTGAGCGTCAGCAGGATCGCGCCCAGCCCCGCCCAACCCGGCAGGCCGCTCTTCTCGACGATGCGCCAGGCCATCCAGGCGGCGAGGATGGTGGCGACGAGAGCGAAGGCGCTGGTCAGTCCGAAGAAGCCCGTGAGGGCCGCGATATCGATGCCCATCACTCAGCGCCTTCCCGGCGAGGCTTCGCCGTTCGGCCACGGGTTGAAGGCCAGCACCGCCATGACGATGAACGAGCCGATCACCGGTACGAAATGGAGCAACGCCAGCGCGCCCGAGAAGCCCGCGCGGGTGCAGATGCGCCAGGTCGGGATGACCATGACCAACGCAAACAAGAGGTGCGTGATCACCAGCCCGGCCAGCACGCCCAGCAGGGCGAGCGAGCCGAGACCGACGATCCAGGCGAAGATGTACGTCATCGCTAGACGAGGGCTACAACTTCGATCTCGACCAGCACGTCGCGCGGCAGGCGCGCCACTTCCACCGTCGAGCGCGCCGGCGGGTTGGCGCCGAAATATTCCGGCCGGCCGTAGACCTCGTTCATGGCGACGAAGCTGTCCATGCTCTTCAGGAACACCGTCGTCTTGACCGCATGGTCGAGGTCGCTGCCGGCCGCCTTCAGCACGGCCCTGAGGTTCTTCAGCACCTGGTGCGTCTGCTCGGCGATGCCGCCCTTGACGAGGTCGCCGGTCGCCGGGTCGAGCGGGATCTGGCCGGCGCAGAACACCATGCCGTTGGCCACGATCGCCTGCGAATAGGGACCGAGCGCCTTGGGGGCGGCGTCCGTCTGGACGGCTTTCTTGTTGCTGGCTGCCACTGTTTGTCTCTCCATAACCTTGGCCATAACCCGGGCCATAATCGCGAGGCAGGACGCTAACACAGGCCGGTTTGCTTGACAGGTGACCCGCCAACCATTATCCGCGCCTTCCTCGGGCCCTTTTTCCGGTTGTTAGGGGGCTGTAGCTCAGCTGGGAGAGCGCCTCGTTCGCAATGAGGAGGTCAGGGGTTCGATCCCCCTCAGCTCCACCAACCGGACTGTTGTCTTCCCGGGCGCGACGGGGGACCTTGGGGGTCCCATGCCCATTCGCAAGCGCCATCCCACGCCTGCCGACCTTGGCCTCACGGCCGAGGAGGGTCGCGTGCTGCGTGCGCTCACCACGCCGCAGCACATCCAGGAATTCGTGGTCGGCCTGCATGCCAATTTCGAGGAGGAGGGCGACACGCTGCGCTCGGTCCGCGGCGTGCTGCGCCACCGCCGTGCCCATTGCATCGAAGCCGCCTTCGTCGCCGCCTGCGCGCTTTGGCTGCAGGGTGAACCGCCGCTGATCATGGATCTCACCGCAAAGGGCGATTCCGACCACGTCATTGCCATTTTTCGCCGCCATGGCTGCTGGGGCGCCATCTCCAAGAGCAACCACGTCTGGCTGCGCTGGCGCGACCCGGTCTATCGAAGCCTGCGCGAACTGGCGATGTCCTACTTCCACGAATACACCAACAAGCATCGCAAGACGCTCAGAACCTATTCGCGACCGGTCGACCTCGATCGCTTTCCGCTCGGCATGTGGGTCACCAACGAGGAGGATTGCTGGGATGTCGGCGCCGCCCTCGACGACGTGCGCCACTACCGGCTGATCACGCCGGCGCAGGCCCGCCGGCTGATGCCGCGCGACGCCACCGAGCTCACCGCCGATGACCTGGTGCAATACGAAAGCGCCGACCGCAGGCGCGCCCGCCGCTACTGAGAGACCTCATGATGAAAGTCTTGATCGCGTTCCTGCTCGCCTCGGTGCTGGGCGCATTTCCCGCGGCCGCCTCGCAGATCCCACCCGAATGGCAGGCCGCGGCGCAGGTGGTGATCGGCGAGCTGGAGCGCAACACGCCGCAGGCCGCCAAGCCGTGGGGCCGTGAACTCACGCAAGGATGGAACCTGGCGCGCGCCTGGCGCCGGTACAACAACCGCAACTCCGAGATCATCCTGGCGGAGTATCTCACCTTCGTTTCGTTGTGCCGTCAGGGCTGCGCCGACAACACCATCGAGGGCCAGGACTACCGCGCGGTCGCCGAGCAGATGAAGGCGCTGCGCCTGCAGCACGGCGGACCCTATGTGCTGGCCGCCAATGCGCATGCCTGGCTGGCGGGCCTCGCCGACCCCACGGGAGCCGCCCGCAAGAACGCCGACCTGTGGGGCAAGGACCTCGATGCCGCCGCGGCCGACTTCGCCACCGGCAACCTCTATGGCTTGAGCTGGCTGCTGGCCCGCGCCCAACCGACGCCGTCCGAGCAGGCCGACACCTTCGCGCGGTTCGCGATCTTCGTGCAGGGCCGGGCGTGGATCGGCCCGCGCTGCCTCGACATTTCCAGGGTCGCCACGGTCCTCGACGCCCCGCCCCGGATCGAGGTTTGCAAATAGCCGACGGGGGGCGGATCATCGGGCCATGCCCTATGAGACGATCGACGTCCGCAAGCTCACCCCGGCCATCGGCGCGGAAATCTCCGGCGTCGATCTCGCCGGACCTTTGTCGAACCGCCAGGTGAGCGAGCTGCACGATGCGCTGATGGCGCATCAGGTGATCTTCTTCCGCGACCAGCAGATGAGCGTCGACCAGCACAAGGCGTTCGGCCGGCTGTTCGGCGAGTTGCTGATCCATCCCGCGGCCCGCGCCGAGGTCGAAGGCCATCCCGAGATCCGCGTCGTCCATGCCGACGAAAAGACCGAGGTGGCGACCGGCGAAGTCTGGCACTCCGACATGTCGTGCGAGCCCGAGCCGCCGATGGGCTCGATCCTCTATCTGCACCAGACGCCGCCGGTCGGCGGCGACACGGCCTTCGCCAACATGTATCTCGCCTACGAGACGCTGTCGGAGCCGATCAAGCGGCTGGTCGAGGGCCTCAGCGCCTTTCACACCAGCGCGCACGTCTATTCGCGCGGCGCCTACGAGCGCAGCGACAAGAAGTTCCCCGAGGCGGTGCATCCCATCGTCCGCCGCCATCCGGTGACGGGGCGGAAATGCCTGTTCATCAACCGCGGCTTCACCAAGCGCATCGAGGGGCTGAAGAAGCACGAGAGCGACGCGCTCCTGGAGATGCTGGTGCGCCACGCCGAGACGCCGGAATTCCAGTGCCGCTTCCGCTGGGACAGGCACTCGGTCGCCTTCTGGGACAATCGCTGCGCGATGCACCGCGCCACGTTCGACTATCACCCGCATGTGCGGCACGGCCATCGCGTCACCATCAAGGGCGATCGGCCAATTTGACGGAGGATGCCATGAAACTGGAAGGTGGATGCTATTGCGGCAAGCTGCGCTACGCCGCCGACGGCGAGCCGATGATGAAGGCGCAATGTCATTGCCGCGAGTGCCAATACATCACCGGCGGCGCGGTGAACATGTTCGTCCTCATGCCGATCAAGGGCTTCGGCTACACCAAGGGGACGCCCAAGCAATTCACGCGCAGCGATCTCGAGCGGGCGGTGACGCGGGAATTCTGTGCCGACTGCGGCACGCATGTCGTCACGCGGCCGCCGGGCCTGCCCGCCGTGGTCCTGAAAGTCGGCACGCTCGACGAGCCGGGCCTTTTCGGCGGCCCGCAGATGGCGATCTACACCATCGACAAGCAGCCTTTCCATCAGATCCCCGACGGCCTGCCGACCTTCGAGCGATTGCCGCAGCGCTGACAAACAAGGCTGACAAACAAAAGGGGGCCGCGAGGCCCCCTTTCCAGTCGAGCGCGACGCTCGTTATTCGGCCGCGATGGCGTCCTGCACGAATTTCTTGGCGTCGAAGTCCTCGGCGACCTTGAGGTCGTTGCCCAAGAGCTTCTCGACGTCGATCTTGGCGTATTCCATCACGCCCATGTCGCCCAGCGCCTTCTGCACCTTGGGTCCGAACAGGCCGATCTCCTTCAGGATCGGCACGATGCGGGTGAACAGGCGGCTGCGGAAGGACTGCATGGCGCCCGAGTTGTAGGCATGCTCCATCAGCTTATCGACCGGCAGACCCGAGCGCATCCAGACCTCGGCCTGGTTGAAGCGGTCGCGCATGAAGTAGAGCGCCTCGACCGTGAACTCCTCGCGCTCGGCGCGCTCGGCATCGGAGAGGTGCGGATAGTATTCGCGCAACGCCATGCGGCCGAAGGTGACGTGGCGCGCCTCGTCCTGCATGACGTAGGCGTTCACCGCGGCAGCGAGATTGTTCTTGGCGCTGTCGCGGATGCGCTGGAAGGCGGCGAGCGCCAGGCCTTCGATCAGCACCTGCATGCCGAGATAGGTCATGTCCCAGCGGCGGTCGGAGAGCGTCTGCTCGAGCAGGTTCTTCAGCGACTCGGTGATGGGATAGGCCGACTTGAACTTCTCGTGGATCAGCCGCTTGTAGGTCTCGACGTGGCGCGCCTCGTCCATGACCTGCGTGGCGGCGTAGAACTTGGCGTTCATGTCCGGCACGGTATTCACGATCTTGGCGGTGGCGATCAGCGCGCCCTGCTCGCCGTGCATGAACTGGCAGATCGAATGGCACTGCAGGTTGAAGCGCAGCCAGTCGCGCTCCTTCTCCGTCATCTTGTCCCAGAACGGCGAGCCGTAGATCGGGATGGTCTCGTCGGCCATGCCCATCGGGTTGCCTTCGAACAGCTCCTGGCTCCAGTCGAGGCGGGTGCTGGTGTCCCACTGCTGCTGCTTGCCCTTCTCGTAGAGGTTCAGCAGATCGGACGATCCGGCGTCATATTCCCAATTGAAGGCGATTTCGGTGGCGCCATCGAACTTCCAGTTCGTGACGTCGACCGGCAGCTGGTAAATCTTCTGCGTCGTCATCGGCTCTTGCCTCCTGGCACTGAACGCGGTCCCATTCCCAACTCGGAGCGGTGAAGATGACGCTCCGTTCATTTTTCTGGGCGGAAACTATCACACTCTGTTAGGAGTGTCCGCAAGGAAGTAGCAGGGTCTCTGAACGCGGATTTATCAATGTCCTACAACAAGTTACGCATCGCCAAAATCGTCGAGGAAACGCCGGATGCGCGTTCCTTCGTCCTCGAAATTCCCGCCGACCTTGCCGACAAGTACCGCTATCGGGCCGGGCAATTCCTGACCTTCCGGGTGCCGCATCCCGAGGGCGCCTTCAACCGCTGCTATTCGCTGTCGAGCGCGCCGGAGACCGACGGCCTGCCCAAGGTGACGGTGAAACGAGTCGAGGGCGGCAAAGGCTCCAACTGGTTCCACGATGCGCTGAAGGAAGGCCTCGTGCTCGAGGTGCTGCCGCCGGCCGGCCGCTTCGTGCTGGGCGACGGCGACGCACCGCTGCTGCTGTTCGGCGGCGGCAGCGGCATCACGCCGATGATGTCGCTGATCAAGTCGGCGCTGAAAGCCGGCACGCGCCGGATTCGTCTTTTCTACGCCAACCGCGACAAGCCCTCGATCATCTTCGATGCCGAGCTGCTCTCGCTGCTGGCCGAGCACGACGGCCGGCTGGAGGTGATCCATCATCTCGACGCCGAGCAGGGCCTGACCCAGCCGGGCGAGATCATCGAGGCGCTCAAGGGTTTCGAGAATGCCGAGGCCTATCTGTGCGGACCGGGGCCGTTCATGACCCTGGTCGAGAACGCGCTGCTGGGCGCCGGCATGCCGCGCGAGCGGGTGCGCCTCGAGCGCTTCGAAGCCTCGGGCAACGACGCCGTGCCGGTCGAGCCCGACGAAGGCGACGTGATCCCGAGCGAGATCACCATCCATTTCGAGGGCAAGGCGCACAAGGTGCCGTACCGCAAGGGCCTCAGCATCCTCGAGGCGGCGCGCGCCGCCGGGCTCAATCCGCTGTCGTCGTGCGAGGAGGGCTTCTGCGCCTCGTGCGCCGCCAAGCGCATCAAGGGCAAGGTCGTGCTGGCGAAGAACGACATCTATACGCCCGACGATCTCGCCAACGACTGGATCCTGACCTGCCAGGGCCACTGCTTCGGGCCCGAGGTCGAGATCACCTACGACGTGGTGTGAACTTTCTCTCGCCCCCTGCACGCGACACGCTGCGGGCGACGATCCTCACGATCATCGCCGGCATCGCCGACGCCGTGGGCTACATCACCATGGGCGGCGTGTTCGCCGCCAACATGACCGGCAACACGGTGCTGGCCGGCATCGCCGCCGCGCAGCGCAACTACACCGACGCCTGGCACCACCTGGCGCCGCTGGTCGCGTTCTTCCTGGGCGCCATGCTGTCACGCCTGCTGCTGCGGCTGACGCACAAGCCGACACCGTGCCTGCTGGTCGAGGCGGCGCTGCTCGCCGTCGTCGGCTTCCTGCCCATCGACCGCGAACTCGCGGTCATGATCGTGGCCGTGGCGATGGGCCTGCAGGCCTCGGCCATCACCCACTTTGACGGCAGCGCCGTGAGCACCGTCGTGGTGACCAGCACCCTGGCCCGCACCGCCGACGCCCTGCTCGACCGGCTGTGGGCCGGCGAGAAGAAGCAATTGCCGGCCGTCACCAACCTCAGGCTGCTGGCGCTCAGCTGGATGGGCTATCTCGCCGGCGCCGTGGCGGGCACGCTGCTGCTCGCCGTCATGCCCTATCCGCTGCTGGTGCCGGTGGCGCTGCTCGGGCTGCTGCTGCTGCTCTGACGCGTCGCCTACATCGGCGGGGTGAGACCGTCCTTGCCGTAGGTGATGCGCGCGGTCTGCAGCGTGCCGTCGGGCTTCTTCTCGGCGGCCGAGAGGAAGATCTTGGTTCCCGGCTTCACCTCGGCCTGGTCGCCGGGCGCATAGGTCACCACGACGGTCTGCGGCGTGACGGCAACCGTCTTCTCGCCGCCCTTGTACTTCATCGTCAGGGTCTGGCCGTTCACGCCCGACACCGCCGCCTCGACATTGGCGTTGGTCATGGTCGAACCCGGTTCGAGATCCCACGGACGGTGACCCTCGCCGGTGCCGCGCATCGCCTCCGGGAAGATGTGGACTTCGACAGCGCGCAGGCTGCCGTCGGCTTGCGGCAGGGCCGTCGTGCCGACGAACATGCCCGGCTTGATGTCGGCCATGCTCACCTTGGCCATCGCCACGAACAGCGGCTTGTCGGTGAGCGCCACCTTCACCGTATCGCCGCCCCGCGTCTTGACGACATACATCGGGCCATCCATGCCCACGACGGTGCCGCGCACGCGCGCGGAGTCCTGCGCCCAGGCAGAAGAGATCGAGCAGGTTGCAGCAAGAGTGAAGGCGACGAACGTACGCCGCAGCATGGGGTTCATGGCGATCCTCCTTGAAAGCGCGAACGGGCGGGATGCTAGCCCATCGCGCCGCCAAGGCGGCATCACTAGGCGGTGAGGTGCGGCGTCACTCCGCCGCGATCGCCTTCTGCACGAACATCTTCTTGTCGAAGTCGTCGGCGACCTTGCCGTCGTTGGCGAGCTGCTCGACGACGTCGATCTTGGCGTAGTCCATGGCGCCCATCTCGGCGAACGCCTTCTGCACGCGCGTCTCCCCACAGGCCGATATCCTTCACCGTGGGCACGACCCGGCTGAACAGGCGGCCGCGGAACGAGTTCATCTGCTTGGAATTGTAGTGGACCTCGTCCAGCACCTTGGCCGGCAGGCCGAGCCGCTCCCAGACTTCCGACTGGTTGAAGCGGTCGCGCATGAAATAGAGCGCCTCGACCACGAATTCCTCGCGCTCGTCGCGCTCGGCGGTCGAGAGCTTGGGATAATAATCGCGCAGCGCCAGGCGGCCGAACGAGACGTGCCGCGCCTCATCCTGCATGACATAGGCGTTCACCGCGCCGGCCAGCGTATTGCCCGACTTGTCGCGGATCGCCTGGAAAGCCGCCAGCGCCAGCCCTTCGATCAATACCTGCATGCCGAGATAGGTCATGTCCCAGCGGCGGTCGGTCAGGGTCTGCTCGAGCAGGGTCTTGAGCGCCGGATTGATCGGATAGGCGAGCTCGAACTTCTCGTGCAGCAGGCGCTTGTAGGCCTCGACATGGCGCGCCTCGTCCATCACCTGCGTGGCGGCATAGAACTTGGCGTTCATGTCCGGCACGGTGGCGACGATCTTCGAGGTCGCGATCAGGGCGCCCTGCTCACCGTGCGTGAACTGGGAGATCGAGTTGGCCTGCAGATTGCGGCGCAGCCATGCGCGCTCCTGCTCCGTCATCTTGCGCCAGTAGTCGGTGCCGTAGATCGAGATCGCCTCGTCCTTGAGCTCCATCGGATTGTCGGGATTGAGCTCGAGCGACCAGTCGAGCCGCGTGCTGGCGTCCCATTGCTGCTTCTTGCCCTTCTCGTAGAGCTCGAGCAGCGCCGACGAGCCGTCGTCGTATTCCCAATTGAACTGGATCTCGGTCGCACCGTCGAACTTCCAGTCGGTGATCTCGACGGGCAGGGCGTAGATACGCTGGGTACTCATGATGGGCCCTCCGGGGCGGGCATCTATGGTTGCAGTCGGTAACCGCCTCGATCGGTGATCAGGATGGCGGCAGTCGCCGGATCCTTCTCGATCTTCTGGCGCAGACGATAGATATGGGTCTCGAGGGTGTGCGTTGTAACCCCCGCATTGTAGCCCCACACCTCGTTCAGCAGGACGTCGCGCGCCACCGGCCGGTCGCCGGCCCGGAACAGGTATTTCAGGATCGAGGCTTCCTTGTCGGTCAGGCGGATCTTCTTCTTGCCGCCCTTCTCCACCAGCATCTTGGCGGCCGGGTGGAATTCATAGGGTCCGATGGTCATCACCGCGTCTTCGCTGCGCTCGTGCTGGCGCAGATGGGCGCGCAGGCGGGCGAGCAGGACGTTGATGCGAAACGGCTTGGTGACGTAGTCGTTGGCGCCCGATTCGAGGCCGAGAATGGTGTCGGCGTCGGAATCGGCCGCGGTCAGCATGATGACCGGCGCGCGCACGCCCTGGCGGCGCATCAGCTTGCAGAGCTCGCGGCCATCCATGTCGGGCAGGCCGATATCGAGCAGGATGGCGTCGTAATGGGCGAGCTTGGCCTTTTCCAGCCCTTCGGCGGCAGTGCCGACCTGGATGGTGTTGAAGCCGTCATAGAGATCGAGCTGCTCGGCGAGCACAGTGCGCAGCGCCTGGTCGTCGTCGACCAGCAGAATTTTCTTGCCACGATTGTTCACTGACATGCTGCTGCTACCTGCGGGCGTCCCCGGCTACCTTATCTGGTACGCCGCGGTGGCAAAAGCGGTTCACTTCGGCAAAAAGCCGCGCCATGTTAGACAAAGAGATGCCCCCAGGTCAGGTCCTTTCTCGCACCGCCACTGCACTAGCCGCCGTCGAACGCGCCCTGGCCGAATTGCGCCGCGGCGGCATCGTCGTGTTGCGCGACGATGACGGTGCCGCGGGCCTCGTGGTCGCCGCCGAAGCCTGCGGTCCGCTCGCCCTGCAACGCCTGCAGGGCCTGGCCCAGGACGCGCCGGTGCTGATCACCACGCGCCGCCGCGCCGAGGCGATCGGCATGGAGATCCCGCCGCACATCGCCGGCGGCATGGGCGAGACCAACAAGCCGATCACGCTCGACCTGCCCGAGGGCGTGCCGGTCGACGTCATCCTGCGGCCGCACGAAACCATGCCGCCCAATCACCAGGGCGGGCCCAGCCGCCACGTCGCGCTGCGCTCCCTGTCGCGGCCGGTGGTGAGCCACGCCCCGCGCATCGCCCAGACCGCCATCGAGCTCGCCAAGCTCGCCCGTCTGCTGCCCGCCGTCGTGCTGGGACCACTGAGCCGCGATCACGGCAACAAGCGGCGCGACTGGGCCCGCCAGCAGGACCTGATCTATGTCGATGCCGGCGACGTGCTGGGCTACGAGGAGACCGCCTCGAAGAACCTGCAGCAGGTGGCGCAGGCGCACGTGCCGCTCGAGGGCGCGGAGAACGCCCGCATCCTCGCCTGGCGGCCGAGCGACGGCGGCAAGGAGCATCTCGCCATCGTGGTCGGCGAGATCGATCCGACCGAGCCGGTCCTCATCCGCCTCCACTCGGAGTGCTTCACCGGCGACCTCCTGGGCTCGCTGCGCTGCGACTGCGGCCTGCAGCTGCGCGGCGCCATCACCGAGCTCGCCAAGCAGGGTTCGGGCGTGCTGCTCTATCTCGCGCAGGAAGGCCGCGGCATCGGACTGGTGAACAAGCTCCGCGCCTACGAGCTGCAGGACGACGGCTTCGACACGATCGACGCCAACGAACAGCTGGGCTTCGACGCCGACGAGCGCATCTACGCGCCGGCCGCCACCATTCTGGCGCGCATGGGCATCAAGCGGGTGCGGCTGATGACCAACAATCCGCAGAAGATCGCCCAGCTCGAGCGCTACGGCATCGAGGTCACCGAGCGGGTGGCGCATTCCTTTCCGGCCAACGGGCACAACGAGAATTATCTCCGCACCAAGGCCGAGCGTGCCGGCCATTTGCTCTGAGTGGGTACCATGCGTGTCGGCGTTCCGAAGGAAATCAAGGATCACGAGGATCGCGTCGGGCTGGTGCCGTCGTCGGTCGCCGAGCTGGTGCATCACGGCCACGAGGTGCTGATCGAGCGCGATGCCGGCCAGGGCGCCGGGCTCGGCGACGACCAGTACCTGGCGGCCGGCGCGCAGAATTGCCGCCGATGCCAACGAGGTCTTCTCGTCGTGCGAGCTGATCGTGAAGGTGAAGGAGCCGCTGGCGCCCGAGCGCAAGCGCCTGCGCGCCGGCCAGGTGCTCTTCACCTATCTCCACCTGGCGCCCGATCCGGAACAGACGCACGACCTGCTGAAAAGCGGCGTGACGGCCATCGCCTACGAGACCGTCACCTCGCCCTTCGGCACCCTGCCGCTCCTGACGCCGATGTCGGAAATCGCCGGCCGCCTCGCGCCGCAGGTCGGCGCGCGCTATCTCGAGCGCACGTCGGGCGGGCGTGGCGTGCTTCTGGGCGGCGTGCCGGGCGTGCCGCCGGCCGAGGTCGTCGTCCTGGGCGGCGGTGTATCGGGCACGCATGCCGCCACCATCGCGCTCGGCATGGGCGCCACGGTGTTCGTGGTCGACCGCTCGGCCGAGGCGCTGCGCCGGCTGGCGGCGCAGATGCCGGGTCTGCGCACGATCTTCTCGACGCGCGATGCGCTGAGCCACATCCTGCGCCGCGCCGACCTCGTGATCGGCGCCGTGCTGGTGCCGGGCGCGGCCGCGCCCAAGCTGGTCACCCGCCAGATGGTGGCGTCGATGAAGCCGGCCAGCGTGATCGTCGACATCGCCATCGACCAGGGCGGCTGCTTCGAGACGTCGAAGCCGACCTCGCATTCGCATCCGACCTATGTCGAGGAAGGCGTGACGCATTACTGCGTCACCAACATGCCGGGCGCGGTGGCGCGCACCTCGACCTTTGCGCTGAACAACGCCACCCTGCCGTTCGTGCTGGCGCTGGCCGACAAAGGCTGGCGCAAGGCCATTGCAGACGATCTGCATCTGCGCAACGGATTGAACGTGCATGCCGGCAAGCTGACGTGCCGGCCGGTCGCCGAGGCGCTCGGCCTGCCCTTCACATCGCCCGAGGCGCTGGCCGCGTAGCGGCTCAGCCGGATCCGGCCGCCTTTTTTTTGACCATACGAGGCCGCTAAACTCCCGACACGACCCCGAGATAACGGGGCGCCTTCTGGAGGATCCGCCATGTCGAGAATCAAACGCCGTGCGCTCGTCGCCACGGGTGCTGCGTTCGCGTTCGCTCCCGCCCTTGTCCGCGCCCAGAAGAAGTACGACCCGGGCGTCACCGACAAGGAGATCAAGCTCGGCCATACCAATCCGTACAGCGGGCCGCTCTCGGCCTACGGCATCATCGGCAAGGGCATCACCGCCTACTGGCAGATGATCAACGACAAGGGCGGCATCAACGGACGCAAGATCAACTTCATCACCTACGACGACGGCTTCCAGCCGCCCAAGACGGTCGAGATGGTGCGCAAGCTGGTCGAGGACGACCAGGTCTTCGCGATCTACCAGCTGCTCGGCACGCCGACCAACACGGTGGTGCAGAAGTACCTCAACCAGAAGAAGGTGCCGCAACTCTTCGTCGCGACCGGCGCCTCCAAGTGGGGCAACCCCAAGGAATTCCCGTGGACCATGGGCTGGCAGCCCGACTACGCCACCGAGGCCGCGATCTATGCCAAGCACATCCTCGCCAATCACAAGGGCGAGAAGATCGGCATGATGTATCAGAACGACGACTCCGGTAAGGACTACCTGACCGGCTTCCAGAAAGGCCTGGGCCCGGAGGGCATCAAGCAGCTCGTCGCCACGGCGAGCTACGAGGTCAGCGACCCGACCGTCGACAGCCAGATCATCCAGCTCAAGGATTCGGGCGCCACCGTCTTCTTCAACGACGCCGCCCCCAAGGCCGCCGCGCAGGCGATCCGCAAGGTCGCCGACCTCGGCTGGAAGCCCGCGCATTACCTCGCCAACGTCGCGGCCTCCGTCGCCTCGACCCTGAAGCCTGCGGGCCTCGACAACAGCAAGGGCATCATCACCGCCGCTTACCTCAAGGATCCGACCGACCCGCAATGGGCCAATGCGCCGGACTTCCTCGAATGGAAGGCGTGGATGGAAAAGTACGTCCCGATGGGCAACATGTCGGACGCCTCGTACACCTATGCCTACGCGGTGTCGGAGACCATGCGCCACGTGCTGACCGAGTGCGGCGACAACCTCACGCGCGCCAACCTGATGAAGCAGGCCGCCAGCATGCACGACCTCGTGGTGCCGATCCTGCTGCCCGGCATCAAGATCAACACCAGCCCGACCGACTTCTATCCCATCCAGTCGGTCCAGCTGGCGCGCTTCGACGGCGAGACGTGGCAGCTGTTCGGCGAGGTGCTGTCGAGCGAGAGCAGCTAGGAGCACGCCACCACCGACCCGGGACTTTCCGCAATTCCCGCAAGCGATCTGTCGGCCCCCAGAGATTGGAAAGCGGACAGTTTCCCGAGCAAAGTATTTGCAGGGAGTATCCGGCCCTTTCCGCCCGTTTCCGGCCGGCCGATGCGGCGCCAACCGGCCGCCGGAGCAGGCGCCGATGTGCTTGATATCGTTGACGAATCCGACGGGCTGGAAAGTCGCCGGCAGTTTGCGCCCTTTCCGCCCTTTCCGCCCCCTGCGTGGGCGCGCGGCCGGTGCGCCGCACGCTCTTGGCGGATAGGCACGGCACCGCGCCGCGCTTCCCGGTGAAACGCGCCGATAGTGCGAAGTGGTGCAGACAACTGAACAGGCTACCGATCCTCCTGACAGGCCTTCTGGCGGGGACGGCAGGAGATATGGCCGGTACTTAAGTAATAGGCGAGTAAAAGATTATCATAACTTATGCAGCGTTCTAGACACCCAGGATGGCGTAGCGCACGAGCACGGCGGCCACGCCCAGCGCGACCAGCAGGATGGAAATCCCGACCGGCGAGCCCCAGCCGTGCCACGCCAGGGCCGCTTCCATGGCGGGGCGGGCGAGCGGGTCATGGCGGTCGGGTGCGGAAGAAGAAGTGCTGAGGCTCATGGCTTGCTCCTTGGCGGGTCGATGACGATGTGTCATTGTCTTGATGACTAGTTATCTTAGTAATCAAGAAATATGGCGATCAAGACATCGAGTCAAGAGGGAAAGCAGGCGCTGGCCGGCCGGCTGATGCTGGCCTTGCGCCGTTCCTCGGCGGCGGGCGTGCTGCACGGCCAGACGGTCGCGCGGCGGGTCGGCGTCAATTCGACCGATCTGGAGTGCCTCGACCTCATCCTGATGAGCGGCCCCTCGACCGCGGGCGAGATCGCCCGCCACACCGGCCTGACGAGCGGCGCGGTGACGGGGCTGATCGATCGCCTGGAGCGGCTCGGGCTGGTCGAGCGGGCGGCCGACCCCGCCGACCGGCGCAAGGTTCTGGTGCGGGTGCGTGAAGACAGGATCGGCCCCATCGCCGCACTCTATTCGCCGCTGGAGAAGACGATGCAGGCCCTGCTCGCAAGCTACAGCAAGGAGGAGCTCAGGGTGCTGATCGACTTCTCCGAACGCAGCGGCGATCTCCTGCAGGCGCGCGTGGCCGAGCTCAACCAGGGCAAGTGACCTGAAACCGTCTGGCACGGAATTCGCTCGACAGCGTCGAGAGGGGCCAACCATTCTCGATTCATGAGCGCGGCTAATCCGGAACCGTTCGTCCGGTTCATCGACGTCAGCAAGAGCTACGACGGCAAGGTCGACGCCGTGCGCGCCCTCGATCTCGACGTCGAGACCGGCGAATTCCTGACCCTGCTCGGCCCCTCGGGCTCGGGCAAGACGACCACGCTCACCATGCTGGCGGGCTTCGAGCAGCCGACCAGCGGCCGCATCTTCGTCGCTGGCGAGGACGTGACTTCCGTGCCGGTCGAGAAGCGCGGCATCGGCATGGTGTTCCAGAACTATGCGCTGTTTCCCAACATGAGCGTCGGAGAGAACATCGCCTTCCCGCTGATGGTGCGCCGCCTGCCGAAGGCCGAGATCGCGCAAAAGGTCGCGCGCGCGCTCGCGATGGTGCGGCTCGACGACCTGGCCGATCGCCGCACGCATCAGCTCTCCGGCGGCCAGCAGCAAAGGGTCGCCGTCGCCCGCGCCCTGGTCTTCGAGCCGCGGCTCGTGCTGCTCGACGAGCCGCTGGGCGCGCTCGACCGGCAGCTCCGCGAGCAGATGCAGTACGAGCTGAAGCACCTGCACCAGCGCCTGGGCGTCACCATGGTCTATGTCACCCACGACCAGATCGAGGCCATGACCATGTCCGACCGGGTCGCCGTGTTCAGCACCGGACGGCTGCGCCAGGTCGCCCCGCCGCGCCGGCTCTACGAGGAGCCCGAGTCGCTGTTCGTCGCCCAGTTCCTGGGGGAGAGCAATGCGCTGGCCGCCACGGTCGAGCGCCGCGACGGCGGGCACTGCGCCGTGACCCTGCCGGGCGGTGAGAAGATCGTCGCCACGGCCGTCGGCGCCTGCGTCGCCGGCGGCAAGGTCGATCTCGTGTTGCGGCCCGAGAAGGTGGCGTTGGGCGCGGCGGCAAAGGCCTGCACCAATCGTTTCTCCGCTCGCGTCGTCGAAGTGACCTTCCTGGGCGATCAGGTGCGCGTGCGGCTGGCGACGCTGGGCCAGGAGGACTTCGTGCTGAAGCTGCCCAACGCGGCGGGACAGACCGCGCTCGAACCCGGCGCCGTGGTCGAGATCGGCTGGCGGACGGAGGATTGCCGTGCCCTCGTTCCGTGAGCGCAGGCCCGGCGCGAACGCCGCCTACTGGCTGATCCTGCTGCCGGCGCTCTTGATGCTGGTGTTGTTCTATCTCGTGCCGCTGGCCGACGTGCTGGTGACCAGCGTCACCGATCCCAAGCCCGGCCTCGACAACTATGCGCTGCTGTTCACCAGCGCCTCCGTGCAGAGGACCCTGGTCACGACCTTGCGCATCGCCGCCATCACGACGGCGCTTGCCCTGCTGCTGGGCTACGTCGTGGCCTACGCCATGCGCGCGGCGACCACACGGCGGCAGCGCATCATGCTGTTCTGCGTGCTGCTGCCGTTCTGGATCTCGGTGCTGGTGCGCTCCTTCGCCTGGCTGACGCTTCTGGGCGGCCAGGGTGTGCTGAACGGCCTCTTGATGGATGCCGGCCTGATCGACGAGCCGCTGGCCCTGGTGCGCAACGAGACCGGCGTGCTGATCGGCATGGTCCACGTCATGCTGCCCTACGCCATCCTCACCCTCTACGCCAACATGCTGGGCATCGATACCGGCCTGGTCGCCGCCGCCCGCAGCCTTGGCGCCAGCCGCGGCCAGGCCTTCCGCATGGTCTTCCTGCCGCTGACGCGACCCGGCCTGATCGGCGCCGGCACCCTGGTGTTCATCCTCTCGCTCGGCTTCTTCGTCACGCCGGCGCTGCTGGGCGGCGGCAAGGTGCTGATGATCGCCGAATACGTCGCCATCCAGATCAACGACACCCTGCGCTGGGGCCTCGGCACCATGCTGGCGGCGACCCTGATGATCTCGGTGCTGGGCGCGCTGTGGGCGCTGTCGCGGGTCATCGACGTGAAGCGGTTGTTCGGCGCATGAACCGCTTGCAGGCCTCCGGCACCGTGGCGGCGCTCGCCTGGCTGGTGCTGAGCTTCCTGGCGTTGCCCGCCTTCGCCGTGATCCCGGTCTCCTTCACCGACACGCGCTATCTCTCGCTGCCGCAGGAGCACCTGTCGCTGCAGCACTGGCGGACCTTCCTGTCGAGCCGGGAGTGGCTCAGCAGCATCTGGGAGAGTTTCTGGATCGCTTCCGTCTCGACGGCGATGGCGGTGACGGCCGGCACGCTCTGCGCCGTCGGCTGCTGGCGCCTCTCCTCGCGCGCCTCGGAGCGGGTGCGCGGCGCCATGATCCTGCCGCTCGCGGTGCCGACGATCGTCTACGCCCTCGGCGTCTACCGGCTCTATGTCGCGCTCGACCTGGTGGGCACGGGGCTGGGCGTCGTGCTGGCCCATGCCGTGACCGGGCTGCCCTATGTCGTGCTGACCGTCTCGGCGGCCCTCAGCAATCTCGACCCGCGGCTGGAGCAGGCCGCGCGCGGGCTGGGCGCGTCGATCCCCCAGACGCTCCGTCATGTGATCGTGCCCAATATCGTTCCGGGCGTGCTGTCAGGCGCGATCTTTGCTTTCATCCATTCCTGGGACGAGCTGATCGTGGTCATCTTCATCGGCGGACGGGCGCTTTTCACCCTGCCGCGCCGCATGTGGGACGGCATCAACGACAATCTCGATCCCGTCATCGCCGTGGTGGCGACCGGCATGATCCTGTTCACTCTGCTGGTTCTCACCGCGGAACTGTCGTTGCGGTCACGGCGGGCAAAAAGCCCGCGACCTGCCTGAGGGAGGATGGGATGTCTGACTATCGCGATCGCCTGGACGATATCGAGCAGTTCGTCGAGCGGACCGAGGGCAAGGTCTATCCGCGCCGCGTCTTCCTCGGCATGTGCGGCGCGATGGGCCTGGCCCCTCTCGCGGCCAGGCTGACGCCGGCGCTGGCCGACCAGAACGAGCTGGTGCTGGTCAACTGGGGCGGCGACGCCGTGCGCGGCATGAAGAACGCCTGGGTCGATCCCTATCTCAAGAAATATCCCGACCGGAAGGTGGCGATCGACGGCAGCGGCCCCTCGACCAGCCGCATCCGCCTGATGGTGCAGAGCGGCAAGGTCACGTGGGACGTCATGGACCGCAATCTCCACACCGCGCTCGAGATCGGCCCCGAGAACATGCTGGAGGAGATCGACTATTCGATCGTCGACAAGAGCAAGGTGCGCCCCGAGCACGCGGTGAAATGGGGCATCGGCAATTACATCTATGCGATGGTGCTGACCTACAACACCAAGAAGTGGGGCGGCGAGGTGCCGACCACCTGGAAGGACGTGTGGGACGTCAAGAAATTCCCCGGCAAGCGGGCCTTCCGGCGCGAGCCCGACGGCGTGCTGGAAGCGGCCCTGATGGCCGACGGCGTGCCGTTCGACAAGATCTATCCCATCGACATGAAGCGCGCGCTCGACATGCACAGGAAGATCAAGGAGCACACGATCTACTACAACGTCATCGCCGACGGCCAGAACATGTTCCGCAACGGCGAGGCCCAGCTCGGCCAGCTGCTGAACACCCGCGCCTGGCCCTTGAAGCAGGACACCAAGGGCGTCTGCGACTGGACGTGGAACGAGGGCATCTCGTGGGGCGCCTGCTGGATGGTGCCCAAGGGCGCCACCGGCGGAAAGGCGATCTGGGAATTCATCAACTCGACGCTCGATCCGGCGGGCCAGGCCGAGCTGCTCAAGACCAACGGCTACGGCCCGATCAATCCCGAGGCCTCGAAGCTGCTGGGCGCGGAGTGGAACGCGGTCAATCCCGGCGATCCCGCCAACTACGCCAAGATGCTGCCGGGCGGCATCGCGTGGTACGCTAAGAACGCCACCACCGCCCGCCAGGAACTGATAGACGCGCTGTCGACCTGATATTCAAATGCCCGATAGGCCCCGTTGCATCCGAGCGAAGCGAGGGACTTCCTGTAGCCGCAAGGCCCTCGCTTCGCTCGGGTGACAGTATCGCTCTCTCTACGATTGTCGTACTAAGATCATGCAAACCGCCGTCGCATCCATACCTGCCCCTTCCCTGGGCCGTTGGGCCAATGCCAACGAACTGCCGGTGATCGACTTCGCGCCGCTCGGCGGCAAGAACGAGGCGGCGATCGAGCGGATCGCGCAGCGAAGTGCACGACGCCTGCCGCGACATCGGCTTCCTCACCATCGTCAATCACCCGGTGCCGCCGGCGAAGATCAAGGAGATCTTCCGCCAGTCGCAGCGCTTCTTCGCCCTGCCGCTGGCCGACAAGATGAAGGCCTACATGGGCAACTCCAACCTGTTCCGCGGCTACCTGCCGATGGACGAGCCCGGCAAGCAGAAGGCCTATCGCGGCAAGGCGATCGAGGGCTTCCAGCCGCATCTCGACCCCGCGCGCATGAAGGCGCGCAAGCCGCACAAGAACGAGGCCTTCCAGGCCTCGCTCGAACTGCCCGCCGACGATCCCGACGTCGAGGCCGGCAAGCCGCTGCACGGCGCACAACCTGTGGCCGGACAACCTGCCGGGCTTCCGCGAGGCCGTGCTCGACTATCACACGACGATGACCGAGTTCGCGGCCCTCGTCGCCTCGGTGTTCGCGCGCGGGCTGGAACTGCCGACCGGACTACTTCGCGCAGTTCTACAAGAAGCCGCTGATCCAGGTCCGCCTGCTGCACTACCTGCCGCAGGAGCACGCAGGCCGCGCTCGAGGGCGGCGACAGCCGCGCCCACCAGGATGCCGGCGGCTTCACCATGCTGCAGCAGGACGATGTCGGCGGGCTCGAGATCAAGACCAAGTCGGGCGAATGGCTGATCGTGCCGCCGGTCGAGAACAGCTTC
Organism: uncultured Alphaproteobacteria bacterium; assembly: GCA_963755585.1. Taxonomy (GTDB): domain Bacteria; phylum Pseudomonadota; class Alphaproteobacteria; order Reyranellales; family Reyranellaceae; genus Reyranella. Next base: position 38,004 of record CAVWKN010000015.1, on the reverse strand, counting down.
GTGGTCAATATCGGCGACAGCATGCGGATGTGGACCAACAACCGCTTCGCCTCGACCCTGCATCGCGTGGTCAACCATTACGGCCGCGAGCGCTATTCGGTGGGCGTGTTCGCCAATCCCGACTACGACACGGTGATCCGGCCGCTGCCGACCTGCGTCGACGCAGAGCATCCGCCGACCTTCGACAAGATGCTGTCGGGCGAGGCGCTGCTGTTCCTGTACAGCCGCGTGTGGCCGTCGCAGGGCGATCCCAACAAGGTGTCGGAATATTAGACGTCACTTTCCTTCCCATCGCGGATTCCGCGATGGGAAGGTGTGCGCGTAGCGCCTGCTCCTCAGCCGGTCGGAATGATCTCGGCGTCGTCGAGAAGATAGGCGGTATGGCGATAATCCCGGATGTTAGAGATCTTCCGGTCCTCAAATTTGAGCAGAACTGGATACCCCCGTGACACTACCGCTTCTTTTGGCGGGCACACGAGTACCGCAGGCCGCCGGTCAACAAACGCCAGCAAAAGGCTCCAGCCCTGCCGCGTGGCGGCCTCCTTCCCCAAGAACGGAGCAACCTCGGCTCGGCCGCGCATAACACTGCGGCCAACTAGCTCCAGCCGGACGTCTTCCGTGATCATGCGCCGTACAGCGTCAAAGTCCCGGGCGTTGAAGCGATCTATATAGGCTGTCAGCAATATGCGTTCTTGCTCGCTCATGACGGGCGGAGGCAGATCTTCCGGTTGCTGGGCGAGCTCGCGCAGGTGCAAGCGGCCGCGATGCAGGGCGGCCTTGACCGTCGGTATGGTTACGGCCATCGCCTCGGCGACCTCTCGCAATGAGTAGCCGAGCACGTCCTTTAGGATGATGCTGCTTCTTTCCGCTACCTTCAGCCGCATGAACATTCTCAAGCTGACAGCTGTAGCCTGACGTTGCGCGATCTTGTCGACGAGATCTGGAAGAATCTCAAGAGTATCTTCCTTTAACTGACAAAGCTGAGATGCTTGACGCGCCCGTCGCCGAAGAAAATCCACGGTCGTGTTGTGAGCAATCCGGAAGAGCCAGGCCTCGGGATGAGCGACGAAGTCCATGCGCTGAACCGACTGAACGGCTTTCAACAATGCTTCCTGGACCACGTCCTCGCCGTCGATGGCTGACCCGGTCATTCGGGCGCAATAACGGTGGAGCTTGGGGCGCAAGGCCGTGACAAGCCGATCGAGAGTGTCCCGGACTTGAGCCTTAGTGTTCGTCATGATCCCGAATGCGCGACAAATGTTGCATCTCTGCTCGAAGCGTCCGAGCCGCGATCAAGTAGCCCCTTGCTGGGAAACGTGCGGATAGCAACGGAAGTTTCCATCGTGCTCGAATTTCGGCTGCGCGGTGCTACCTCTGGTCGGCAACGCGATCCAACTCGTCCCTGAATTCCTTCAGCAGAATAGCGCCATTCATGTTCCGCTTATCCCTGACGTCCTTGATCCAAACGTCGATCATCGGTTGCGCCTTCGCCTGCATTTCCCCGACGAACGCAGGGCTCGCAGTGTCGATCTGCACGCCCGCCTCCTTCATGCCTTCGTTGCCCAGCCGATCGGCGTTATCCCAGGTCTTGCCAGCGCGACGGGCGAGGTACTCTCCGCCGAACTTAGTGATCAGCTCCTGGTCCTGCCGGGATAATCCGTTCCACTTGGCCTCGTTCATGAAGAAGCCGAACGAATAGTTGAAGAAGCCACCAGGAAAGAGGGTCGCGTACCTCACCAGGTTCTGAAGCTCGAAGGAAACGAACGATTCCTGCGGGAAGAAGGCGCCGTCGGCGGTTCCGGAGCTTAATAGCTCGTGGCATTCCTGAGGGACCGACGTCACGATGGCCGATGCGCCGAGGGCACCCACCATGGCTTCGGAGATTCCACCGCCGGTGCGAATCTTCATTCCCTGCAGATCCGCTAGGCTCTTGATCGGGCGCTTGGTGCTGAACATCTGTCCGGGGCCGTGCGTGAAGACGCCGATCAGATGCACGCCCTGGTACTCATCTGCCTCGTGAAGATGCCTCCATATAAAGCGGCTGTAGGCGACCGAATTGATTTCCGCCGTCGCGCCGCCGCCCGGAAATTCAGCAATGCGCGCCAGAATGTGGCGGGCAGGCGTCCAACTCGTTACCGCGATCGAAACATCCACCAGATCGTCGCGCACCGCGCCGAGCGTCTCAGGCCCGGCAACCGGGTGCTTGGCCAGCATCTGGAATTTGAGCCGTCCGCCACTTGCTTTCTCCACTTCGTCGGCGAAACCTTGCAGCACCACGCTTGTCAGAGGGTGAGCCGGGGGCGCCCACGACGACATCGTAAGGGTGGTCTGCGCTTGTGCCGGCAAAGCAAGCCACAGACTGGCGAGCGCGGGAAGCGCGTATTTGCGAAAGGAAGCCATGGGCTCGTCCTCCTGACCGATGAATGGGGCCAACTCCCCATTCAGGTTAAGACGTTTGAGCCGCCCATTTGGATTCCAGCGACGAGCAGGATTTACTCATACAACACGCGCGTCGGCGAGACGCTACTATCGACGACGGCGACACCGGCGTGGCCGCCCAGGATGCCGTTCATGTCTGCTTCGGATCAGGCTGAGATACCCTCACCGGCCGGCCTGAGGGTTTGCCTGCGCCAGTGTCGCCCGAGGCCTCTATTGACGTCCTGCGTCCTTTTTCGCGGATGGACGTGCGCCCAGCATGCCCCCACGGCTCGCCGCCGCGTGGAGGGCAGATGTATCCCCCAGCGTTTACCCCGGCGGTGAAAATCTGCGTGATACGACATCCCGCAAGGGTTTCTGAGACTCATCTACACGGTCTGCAGAATCCTGTCCTTGGTGATGTCGGGCGCCAACGCCCGGTGCCAGTCGGCATCGCGCGCGAAGACGTCTTCGCCGGCCTTGACCGTATAATAGCTGGTGCCGGTGCCGGCCGGCTGCTCACCGGCTTCGACGGCCTTCACCGCTTCGCGCAACAGCTTGCGCGCCTGGATGATCGCCTTGTCGGCCGGGCCGAGATGCTCGCGGCTGCGATCGACGATGCGGCCCATGCTTTCCTGCAAGGCACGGTCCTGCTGGTTGATGCCGTCGATGCCGGTGTAGCTCTCGGTCTTCTGCACCTCGCGGTCGAGACCGTAATTGTTCGTCCGGTTCTGGAACGAACGGAAGGTTTTCGGGTCGACATGCAACGGCCCGTTACCGAGGCCGCGTTCGAGCCGGTCTTCCGCGGTCAGCGGCTGCATCGGTGGTGCTGTAGATCCAGTTGTAGACCATGCAGTGATGGTCATCGATCGGCACCCAGATATGACCGGCATCGGTCGGTAATCCGCTTTCCGAACGAGACGGGCGGATCTGGTGGAACGGCATGATGAAGTGATAGGTCCGCACGTGGATGTCCGTCTCGCCGAGCGGCCGCACCCCGGCATAGAGATAGCCGTAGTCGGTGATGTCGACACGCAGGTTCGGCGCCTTGCCGCGCACGAACGGGTTCGACGGCTTCAGGCCGCCGCGGGTCGAGTTGTCGGTCAGCAACCGGTGCAGGATCGGCGCGTGCGAGGTGTCGATGCCGCCTTCGAGCGCCTGCAGGTAGTTGCATTCCTCGATGACCTTGGTGACGTGACGGCGGGTTTCCGGCACCTGGGTCCAGGCGAACTTCGGCAAGGGCGGCCTCTGCGCGGCCGGCCCGAGATAGGCCCAGACGATGCCGCCGAGCTCGCAGGTCGGATAAGCCACGAGCTGCACCTTGTGCTTGAACTGATGTTCCGCCGGCTCGTTCAACTGATCGACACAGGCGCCGGTCACGTCGAACTTCCAGCCGTGATAGACGCAGCGCAGGCCGCACTCCTCGTTGCGGCCAAAATAGAGCGACACGCCGCGATGCGGGCAATACTCCTCGACGAGGCCGATGCGCCCCTCGGTGTCGCGGAAGGCGACGAGTTCCTCACCCATCAATTTGACGCGCACCGGCGCACCGTCCGGTTCGCCGATCTCGCTCGACAGGCAGGCCGGCACCCAATAACGCCGCATCGTGTTGCCCATCGGCGTTCCGGGGCCGGTGCGGGTGATCAGTTCGTTTTCTTCCTTTGAGAGCATGCGGGTTCTCCTCGGCTGATGGGCCTCGACGGATGACCGTTGACCGGACGGTGCTGTCGCCCGGTGTCGGTGCATGAAACGCGCACCGCAAGGATAGCCCATTTTCGTCGAAACGGCAGAGGGTTCGGGCGATTGCAGGCTCCGGGCCAATAGCCATCGATGCCGCACCGTCGGCAAATCCTGATTCCCATTCTGGTGGGAGCCCGATATTTGGAAATCATTTCCAGCCGGCCGCCTGCGCTGCCAGAATAAAAGAAATCCTCTCGCGGGCGCCGTGGCAAGATGATGGCGGGACGGGAGGCGAGAGGGGTTTTCATGACATTGCCTTTGGCAACGCTCGACCATGTGGTCATCAACGCGCGCGACGACATGGATCGCGCCGCCGACATCTATACGCGACTGGGCTTCACCCTGACCGAGCGCGGCTATCACTCGCTGGGATCGACGAACCATCTCGCCATGTTCGGCACCGACTATCTGGAACTGATCGCCGTGCCGAAGGGCGCCACGTCCGGCCGGCTGGATCTCCTGACCTTCCCGTTCGGCCTCAACGGTCTGGTATTCGGCTCCGAGGATTCGGCCATCACCTACGCATCGCTTTCCAAGGCGGGCGTGCCGATCGATCCGCCGGTCGAATTCACCCGGCCGGTCAAGGTCGACGGCAAGGAACGCGACGCGCGCTTTCGCACCGTGCGCATGAAAGCCGGCGTCGTGCCCTACGGCCGCGTCTACTACTGCCATCATTTCACGCGCGACCTGGTGTGGCGCGACGAATGGCGCCATCACAAGAACGGCGCTGTCGCCATCGTCCGCGCCCTGATCGTCGAGCCCGATCCCGCCGCCGGCGCCAAGCTCTATGCCGACATGTTCGGCCCGGAGTCGGTGCGCGACATCAAGGACGGCAAGACCGTCGTGATCGGCAATTCGCGCTTCGACATCGTGACCGAGGCCGCGCTCAAGGCCGAGTTCGGCACCGCGGTGCCCGACCCCGAGGGCCGCAAGGCCTACATGGCAGGCCTCACTTTCCGCACGCTGTCGCTCGCCAAGACGGCGCGCGCCTTGCAGGACGGCAAGATCGAGTTCGTCCAGAGTCCGGGGCGCATCGTCGTGCCCGCCAAGCAGGCGGTGAACGCCGTGCTGGAGTTTGTCGAGTAACCCTCACCCTGAGGAGCGCACGAAGTGCGCGTCTCGAAGGGTGCGCGTTGCCCACCCTTCGAGACGCCACGCTTCGCGTGGCTCCTCAGGGTGAGGCTTCGAGCGAGTGGTGTTGGGGAATTCGATGGTGACGATCAAATACGACAACCAGGGCGATGCGATCTCGCGCGACGTGGCGCGCGAGGCGCTGGCCCTGATCGATGCCGGCGGCAACGGCAGCGAGCGCCGCTACACCTACGACGACATGTTCCGCCTGAGCGGCGCCGTCGCGCGCGGCCTGCAGAAGCGTGGCCTCAAGCGCGGCGATCGCGTGGCCATCCTGTCGGCCAACCGGGCGGAATTCCTGCTCACCTTCCTCGGCACCATGCAGGCCGGCATGGTCTCGGTGCCGGTGAACTACAAGCTGCCGGCCGAGACCGTGGCCTACATCGTGGCGGACTGCGACGCCAAGCTGGTGATCGGCGACGACGTGCGGCTGCCGCTGGCGCCCGACAGCGTGCCCAAGGTCTCCTTCGATTCCGATTTCGCGGCGTTCCTCGACGAGGGTCCGTTCACGCCGCTCAAGATGCAGCCCGAGGAACCCGCCCTGTTCCTCTATACGTCGGGCTCCACGGGTCGGCCCAAGGGCGTCGTGCTGTCGCACTATTCGCATCTCTGGGCGATCAGCCAGCGGGTGCGCCGTCCGGTGCCGATCGGCCAGCGCTCGCTGGTGGCGGCGCCGCTTTATCACATGAATGGCCTGGCCATGTGCCAGACGACCTTGCACCAGGGCGACACCATCGTCCTGCTGCCGCAATTCACCACCAAGGGATACGTCGAGGCCGCCGCGCGTCATCGCGTGGCCTTCCTGACCTCGGTGCCGACCATGATCGCCATGCTGCTGCGCGAACGCGAACTTTTGGCCAGCAACGACCTCTCCGCCGTCGAGGCGGTGCGCATGGGCTCGGCGCCCATCACCCAGTCGCTGATCGACCAGGTGCGCGCCGCGTTCCCCAAGGCGGCGATCAGCAACGGCTACGGCACGACCGAGGCCGGGCCCGTGGTGTTCGGCCCGCATCCCGAGGGCATCCCGCAGCCGGAACTCTCGACCGGCTATCCCCATCCCGAGGTCGAGCTGCGCCTGGTGCGCGACGGCCGCGAAGTCACCGACGAAGGCGCGCTCGAGATGAAGTGCGGCGCGCTGATGACGCACTATCACAAGCTTCCCGAGGTCACGGCCAAGGCCATGACGCCGGACGGCTTCTATCGCACCAGCGACGTGTTTCGCCGCGACGAGAACGGCTTCTTCTATTTCGTCGGCAGGGTCGACGACATGTTCGTGTGCGGCGGCGAGAACATCTATCCCGGCGAGGTCGAGAAGATGCTGGAGCGCCATCCCGGCATCCACCAGGCGGCCGTCCTCCCGGTGCCCGACGAGCTCAAGGGCCACAAGCCGATCGCCTTCGTCGTCAAGGCGCCCGGCGCCGAGCTCGACGAGCAGGCCGTGAAGACCTATGCGCTGGCCAATGCGCCGGCCTACCAGCATCCGCGTCGCGTGCTGTTCGTCGAGGAGATGCCGCTCGCCGGCACCAACAAGATCGACAAGCGCATGCTATCGCACATGCTCGCCCAGCAGATCCCAGCCGGAGGAGAACCCTAAAAATGAAAGCCGCTGTCGTCCGCGAACATGGTGGGCCCGACCGCCTGAATTTCGAAGCCGAACTTCCCCGATCCCAAGCCCGGCGAAGGCGACGTGATCGTGGCGGTGAAGGCCGCGTCGCTCAACTACCACGACGTCTTCACGCGGCGCGGCATGCCCGGCATCAAGGTGCCGATGCCGGCCATCATGGGCCTCGACGTGGCCGGCGAGATCGCCGAGGTCGGACCGGGCGTCACGGGCTGGAAGAAGGGCGACCGCGTGGTCGTCGATCCCATCAACCGGGTCGAGGGCGGCCTGATGGGCGAGACGATCCATGGCGGCCTGGCCGAGCTGTGCAGGGCACGCGCCCACCAGCTGGTCCGCATCCCCGATGGCGTGAGCTTCTCCGACGCCGCCGCATTGCCCTGCGCCTACGGCACGGCGCTGCGCATGATGACGACCAACGGCCATGTCGCCAAAGGCGAGAAGGTGCTGATCCTGGGCGCCTCGGGCGGCGTCGGCGTGTGCTGCCTGCAGATCGCCAAGCTCGCCGGCGCCGAGGTCATCGCCTGCGCCGGCACCGACGCCAAGGCCAAGCGGCTGATGGAGCTCGGCGCCGACAAGACCATCAACTACATCGAGAAAGACTTCATGAAGGAGATCTTCGCGATGTACGGCAAGCCGACGCGGCGCGGCGGCGGCACCGATCGCGGCGTCGACGTGGTGGTGAACTATACCGGCGGCGAGACCTGGGTGAACTCCTTGAAGTGCCTCAAGGTCGGCGGCCGCCTGCTGACCTGCGGCGCCACGGCCGGCTATGCGCCGACCGAGGACATCCGCTTCATCTGGACCTTCGAGCTCAAGGTGCTGGGCTCCAACGGCTGGATGCGCTCGGACATCGAGCAACTCCTGAAGCTCGTGCAGGAGGGCAAGCTCAAGGTGCTGGTCGACAAGGTCTTCCCCTTGAGCGAGGCGCGCGAGGCGCTGCGCGTCATCGAGGACCGCGAAGTGTTCGGCAAGGTCGTGGTGGCCCCATGAACGACAAGACGAGTGACAAGGTCGTGCCGCTGACCAAGGACGAGCTGCAGAAGATGCTCGATCATTCGCCCTTCATCGCTTTCCTGGGCCTCAAGGTCACCGAAGCGGATCCCGCCAAGGAGCAGATCACCATGACCTGCGCCATGCGGCCGGAGTTCGAGCGCGGCGCCGGCACCGGGCAGTGGCACGGCGGCCCGCTGGCCGCGATCATCGACACGGTCGGCGACTATGCCCTGATCATGGCGCTGCGCCGCGGCCTGCCGACCATCAATTTCCGCGTCGATTACCTGCGGCCGGCGATCAAGACCGGACTCGTCATCACCGCGACGGTGCGTCGCGCCGGCAAGAGCGTGGGCGTCGTGGATATCGACGTATTCAACGACCAGAAGGCGCTGCTGGCCGTCGGGCGCGCCACTTACTCGACGCTGGCGGGCTAGACCGCACACGGTACGAAGATTGCTTCATCGTCCTGGGGGAGTTGGGGCAACGGAGGGGTCATGACGAACAAGGTTTCCCGTCGCGCGTTCAGCGCCGGCGTGCTGGCCACCGGACTGATCGGCAAGGCGGCCCCGTCGTTTGCCCAGGGCGAGCCCAAGCGCGGCGGCACCCTGGTGGCGACCTGGGGCGGCGGCGAACCGCAGGCCTGCTACGTCCCGGCCGGCGGCGGGTCCTCGCCCACCTTCTCCTCGTCGAAGCTGTTCGAACGGCTGGGCAACCGCCGGATGGACGGCGTCTTCGACGGCGAGCTGGCGGAAGCCTGGAAGCCCGCCGCCGACTTCAAGTCCTACACGGTCAAGATCCGCAAGGGCGTGAAGTTCCACGACGGCAAGGACATGACGACGGACGACGTCGTCTATTCGATCGACGAGATCTGGAAGAAATACGCCGCCGCTTCGGCAATGACCGACTTCGCCGGCGTCGAGGCGCCGGATGGCGATACCGTCGTCGTCAAGTTCAACAAGCCGGTCCCCGAATTCTTCTTCTCCTCGCTGCTCTGCGGCAGCGTGAACTACATCGTGCCCAAGCATGTCTATGCCGGCAGCGACCCCGTCACCAACCCGGCCAACAACGCGCCGATCGCCACCGGCCCGTGGAAATTCAAGGAATGGGTGCGCGGCAGCCACTTCGAGTACGTCAGGAACGACGCCTACTGGCGCAAGGACATGCCCTACATGGACCGGCTGATCATCCGCTACGTGCGCGATCCGGCCGGCCGCGCCGCCGCCATGGAGGCCGGCGACATCCAGATCGGCGTGTTCAATCCCGTGGCGCCGCCCGACATCAAGCGGCTCGCCGCGACCGGCAAGTTCGTCGCCACGGCCAAGGGCTACGAGGAGAGCGTGTGGTCGAGCACGCTCGAGTGCAACATGCGCAATCCGATCTTCGCCAAGCGCGAGGTGCGGCAGGCGATGTTCCATGCCGTCGACCGCGGCTTCATCGCCAAGACCGTCTACTACGGCTATGCGCGGCCGGGCACGAGCCCGATCTACTCGCCCAACACGGAGTTCTTCACCGCCGACACCTACAAGACCAACTTCGATCCCAAGAAGGCGGCTTCGTTGCTCGACGCCGCGGGGTATCCGAAGAAAGCCGACGGCAAGCGTTTCACCCTGAACCTGCTGGCGGCCGGCTGGTTCGCCGAGAACGGCAAGATCGGCTCTTACGTGAAGCAGGCGCTGGAAGATGTCGGCGTCGGCATCAACCTCACCGTTCCCGACCGGCCGTCCTCGATCAAGCGCATCTACACCGACTACGATTTCGACCTGGCGCTCTCCAACCAGGCCAACCCGTCCGAGCCGGTGCCGGCGACGACGGCGTACTACACCTCGGACGGCATCAAGAAGGGCGTGCCCTTCCGCAACGCGTCGGGCTTCCACACCGACGAGGTCGACGCGCTGGTCGAGAAGATCAAGGTCGAGACCGACCCCGCCAAGCGCAAGGCGCTGGTGGTCGACTTCCAGAAGATCATCACCCTCGAGGCGCCCCTCCTGCCGCTGGTCGAGCTCGAATCGATCACGCTTGCCAGCACCAAGGTGCAGAACCACTCCAACGACCCCAACTACCTGGCGGCGAGCTGGTACGACATATGGCTGGCGAGCTAGCAGCCACGGGCGTTGGTTCGCGCCGGCTGGCGGCGCTACGACTTCTGCGGCGGCGGCTGATCCAGGCCGTGCCGCTCATCCTGGGCGTGGTGATCATCAATTTCTGCCTGATCCAGCTCGCGCCCGGCAGCTTCCTCGACCTGATGACGGCCGAGAACCAGGTGAGCGATCCGGCCACGGTCGAGCTTCTGCGCAAGACCTACGGGCTCGATGCTCCGGTGTGGCTGCAGCTCCTGAAATACATCTGGGCGCTGCTGCATCTCGACTTCGGCTTCTCCTACCGCCAGAACATGCCGGTCATCGACGCGATCTGGGTCGGCCTGCCCGCCACCTTGCTGCTGATGCTTTCGAGCATCGCGCTCGCCCTGGCGGTCGGCGTCGCGGCAGGAGTCGTCGCCTCGGTGAAGGTGCGCACCTTCTGGGACAGCGCTGGTCTCGGTGGCCGCGATGTTCTTCTTCGCCGCCCCCAGCTTCTGGCTGGGCATCATGCTGATCGTGCTGTTCGCGGTGAAGCTCGGCTGGCTGCCGGTGGGCGGCATGGCGACGATCGGCGGCGGTGGCGGCATTCTGGACATCCTGCATCATCTGATCCTGCCGACCCTGGCGCTCGGCCTGTTCTACGCCGCGATCTACGCCCGGGTCATGCGCTCCTCGATGCTGGAGGTGGCGCAGCTCGATTTCGTGCGCACGGCGCGCGCCAAGGGGCTGAGCCGCACCAAGGTCACGATCTCCCATGTGCTGCGCAACGCGCTCCTGCCCGTGGTCACCATCCTGGGCGTCCAGATGGGCACGGTGCTGGCCGGCAGCGTGGTGATCGAAAGCGTGTTCAGCTGGCCCGGCATCGGCTCGCTGCTGTTCGACAGCGTGAGCTCGCGCAACTACCCGGTCGTGCTGGGCATCCTGGTGCTGGGCTCGCTGGTGGTGATCGCCGCCAACATCGCCGTCGACCTCGTCTATATGTGGCTCGACCCGCGCATCGAGATCCGCTGATGGCGCGCTTTGAATTGCTCGGCCGCTTCGCGCGCAATCGCGGCGCCCTGGTCGGCGCCTGCCTGATCCTGCTGGTGGCGCTCACGGCCGTGCTGGCGCCGCTGCTGTTCCCGGTCGATCCGCTGCGCATCGTCGGCACGCCCGAGCTGTGGCCGGGCGAGGACCCCGCCTTCCCGCTCGGCACCGATTCGCTCGGCCGCGACATCCTCGCCATGATCGTGCACGGCGCGCGCGCCACCCTGCTGATCGGCCTGTTCGCCTCGGCGGTGGCGACCCTGATCGGCGTCACCGTCGGCGCCGTCGCCGGCTATTTCGGCGGCTGGGTCGACGAGCTGGCGATGCGCGCGGCCGAGCTGTTCCAGACCATTCCCAACCTGATCTTCGTGCTCACCATCGTGGTGATCCTGGGCTCGACGCTCGGCAACATCGTGATCGCCATCGGCATCGTGAGCTGGACCTCGATCGCGCGCATGACCCGCGCCGAGTTCCTGGCCCTGCGCGACCGCGAATTCGTGCAGGCGTGCCGCGCCATGGGCATGGGCAATGCCGGCATCATCGTGGGCGAGATCCTGCCCAATGCCCTGCCGCCGGTGATCGTGCTCTCCTCGCTGGTGGTGGCCGGCGCCATCCTGTTCGAATTGGCGGTGTCGTTCCTCGGGCTGGGCGATCCCAACGTCGCGAGCTGGGGCCGGCTGGTCGGCGACGGGCGCCAGCTCATCCGCAGCTCCTGGTACATCTGCGCCATTCCGGGCGTCGCCATCATGGTGACGGTGCTCTGCCTCAACCTGATCGGCGACGGGCTGAACGACGCGCTCAATCCCAAGCTCAGGGACCGCTGAGCGATGACGATCCCCCTCGAGGTACACGGCCTCAGCACCACGCTCTTCACCCGCCGCGGCGAGATGAAGGCGGTCGACGGCCTCAGCCTTTCGGTCAGCGCCGGCGAGACGGTGGCGCTGGTGGGCGAATTGGGCTGCGGCAAGTCCCTGTCGGCGCTTTCCATCATGCGCCTGCTGCCCGATCCGCCGGCCCGCATCGTCGGCGGCACGGTGAGCCTCAACGGCCGCGACATCGTGGCGGCGTCCGAGGAGACCATGCTCGACATCAGGGGCAAGGAGATCGGCATGATCTTCCAGGACCCGATAAGCTCGCTCAACCCGGTGACGACGATCGAGAAGCAGATCGCCGAGGTTTTAACCACCCACACCGAACTCGGCCGCGGCCAGGCCCGCGCCCGCGCGCACGAGCTCCTCGAGCTGGTCGGCATGCCCGACGCCGGGCGGCGGCTCGATGCCTATCCGCACCAGCTCTCGGGCGGCATGTGCCAGCGCGTGGTGATCGCCATGGCGATCGCCTGCAGCCCCTCGGTGCTGATCGCCGACGAGCCGACCACGGCGCTCGACGTCACCGTGCAGGCGCAGGTGCTCGCGCTCCTCAAGAAACTCCAGGCCGATGCCGGCATGGCGATGATCTTCATCACGCATGATCTGGGCGTGGTGGCCGAGACCGCCGACCGCGTGGTGGTGATGTATGCCGGCCGCAAGGTCGAGGAGGCGCCGGTCGACGCGCTGTTCGAGACCCCGCTGCACCCCTACACGGCCGGCCTGATCGGCGCGACGCCGGTCCCCGGCGCGGCGCGTGCCGAGCGCCTGGCCGACATTCCCGGCATGGTGCCGCCGCTCAACGCCCTGCCGCAGGGCTGCGCCTTCGCGCCGCGCTGCCCGCGGGTGATGGAGCGCTGCCGGCGCGAGAGGCCGCAGCTCACCCAGCCGGCGCCCGGCCGCCTGGTCGCCTGCTTCGCCGCCGAGAAGGGCTGAGCATGTCGCTGCTCGCCCTGCGCGACGTCCATGTCAGCTTCAACACGGCGGGCGGCGTCGTGCGCGCCGTGGCGGGCGTCAGCCTCGAGCTCGCGGTCGGCGAGACCCTGGGGCTGGTGGGCGAATCGGGCTGCGGAAAATCGACGCTCGGCAAGGCGATCCTGAAGCTGGTGCCGATCGCGGGCGGCGAGATCGTGGTCGACGGCGTCGATATCGCGCCGCTCGGTCGCGCACCGCTCGCCGAGATGCGCCGCAAGGTGCAGATGATCTTCCAGGACCCCTACGGCTCGCTCAATCCGCGCTCGACGGTCGGCCGCTCGGTCGCGCAGCCGCTGGCCATCGCCGGCTGGAAGGCCGACGCCATCGCCCGGCGGGTCGAGACCTTGCTGGGCTGGGTCGGCTTGCCGTCCGACGCCAAGCAGCGCTATCCGCACGAATTCTCCGGCGGCCAGCGCCAGCGCATCGGCATCGCCCGCGCGCTGGCGCTCAGTCCCAAGCTCATCATCTGCGACGAACCGGTGTCGGCGCTCGACGTGTCGGTGCGCGCCCAGGTGATCAACCTTCTGGAGGACCTGAAGGGCCAGTTCGGCGTCTCCTACCTCTTCATCAGCCACGACCTCTCGGTGGTCGAGCACATCGCCGACAGGGTGGCCGTGATGTATCTCGGCACCCTGGTCGAGGTCGGCGGGCGCGATCAGATCTGGCGCAATCCGCAGCACCCCTACACCAAGGCCCTGCTGGCGGCGGCGCCGATCGCCGACCCCAAGGCCGCCCGCGCCCGCCAGCGCACGGTCCTGCAGGGCGAGCTGCCGAGCCCGCTCGATCCTCCGGCCGGCTGCCCCTTCCATTCGCGCTGCCCGATCGCGCAGGACCGCTGCAAGAGCGACAGGCCCGTGCTGCGGCCGGTCGCCGATGGCGCGCTGGCGGCGTGCCATTTCGTATGATTTGGCTATGATCCGCCGCATGAAAACCTGCCTTGTCTCGATCCTGCTCGCCATCGGCCTCCCCTCCGCCCTGGCCTCGGCCCAGACCATGGACTTCGCCTGTCCCGATCCCGGCACGACCTTCACCTACGACAGCGGCACCAAGGTCGTGGCGCGCGGCGGACGGCATCGACTGCAACATGGAGATCGTGGGCGGCAAGCCCTACAAGCTGCGCGCGCTCCTGTTCGACAATCCCGCCCCGGACGGCGCGACATGTCGGCCTTCATCGCCACCCTCAAACCCGAGCGGCTGTGGCCGCTCGAAATCGGCAAGAAGATCGAGGCGCGCTACAGAGCGTGGGCCGAAATGGCACTACATCCTCACGGTCGTGCGCTACGAGAAGCGCACTGGTCCGGGCGATGCCATGATCGACACCTTCGTGATCGAGATGACGAGCAGGGCACAAGGGCGAGCGCGCGTCTCGCGCTGGTGGATCTCGCCCGCCGACAAGTTCGCCATCCGGTACGACTTCAGCGACGGCGCCGGCAAGGCCAACCGCGCCCTGGTGACCAGCGTCACGCACTAGCTTCAGAGGATCCGGCTCAGTATGGGGAGCCGGCGGAACACCAGCGCCGACAGCGTGAAAGTCACGACGGCAGCGCAGGCTGTCAGCAACGCGGCCTTGACGAGAGGCGGTGCCGCAACCGAATGAAGCAGGATCGCGAGCGCAATGATCACCGGCGGATGGAACAGATAGACGGCGAAGGCATTGTCGGAGAGGAACTTTGCCGAACGGCCCTGCCGGTTGAAGCATCGGCGATAGAGAGCGATGAGGCCGAAGCTCATGCCCACGCATACCAGCGCCTCCCACAGGGACTTGCCGGCGCTGACGAAGTTGAAGCCGCCGCTGTATCTCTCCGTGTCGTGGTCCAACGCGCCGCCCGTCGCGATCAGCACGGCGAGGAGCGGCAAAGACAATAAGAGCGTCGCGACGGCCCAACGCGAAGCAATGCGCTGCGGCAGGCGCTCGAACCAGCCGCCGCGATGGACCGCGATGCCGGCGGCGAACATCAGCACATACTGGGGAAAGTCTCCGGGATGCATGTTGAGAACGGAAACCGTCTCGGGCACGAAGACGCGCACCCCGAACGTCGCCAGCGCCATGGCGGCGATGAAAGCCAGGATCATCCCGCTGCCCGTGCGATCCGGGCCGTCCGGCGGCGCGGCCGGACGCGTGCCGCGCAGCAGCGCGTAGACGAGCGAAAAGGCCAGGAGGGCGGCGCAGAACCACATCGGTCCGGTCTCCGAAAGCCATTCGCCGTCGCGAAGATGGACGAGCCATTGATGGCCGAAGCCGCCGTTGCCCCAGGTCTTCGACAGGAAATACTGGGTGAGCGGGCCGATCACGAGCATGTAGAGCAGCGTCGGCACGCCCAGCCTGAGGAAGCGATCGCGGCTGAAGCGAACCAGCCCCTTGCGGTCGAAGGCCGGCGCCGCGAAGTAGCCGGCGATGAAAAACAGCAGGGCCATGAAGAAGGCCTGCAGGAACGTCTGGTAGAGGGCGAAGGTGATGAGGGTGCCGAAGCCGGCCGCGCCGCGATCGGTGTAGTACCAGCTTCCGAACGGGCTGTAGGTGTCGCTGGCGTGCATGCTGAGCACGAGGATGATCATGGTCCACCGGATATTGTCGATGAAGGCCAGGCGCACGGCGTGATCTCCTCTCAGGGCATGGCCGCCCCGAGCATCTCCAAAAGCTTCTCCGGCCAGACCGTCGCCTTGGTGCGCGCGAGTTCTTCCCGCGACCACCATCGATGATCGACCATGACCTCCCGCTCGAAGGCGGTCCAATTGTCGCGAGACAGCGTATCGCCGGTCACCCGCACCAGGAAGTAGCGCTCGTCGGACACGACGTGCTCGCCGTCGGGCAATTGCAGCGCGACCTCGCGGCGGGCGATTTCCGGACCGACGTCGCCGCGCTGCAGGCCGGTCTCCTCTTCCAGTTCCCGCACGGCCGCCTGTTCGAGGCTCTCGCCGTCCTCGACCCCGCCGCCGGGCGTCGCCCAGAAGTCCTGGCCGGCCAGCGGCCCGGTCTTGTGGACGAAGCGGAACAGCAGGAGCCGGCCCGACTCGTTCAGGATGAACAGCCGGGCGGACAATCGCCTGCGCATCGCCGCGCGCTCGTGGCCGGCTAGACGACCGAGCCGGGCTCGGTGTTGGCGCCGCACACCAAGGTGGCCACCCGCTCGCCCGGCGCCGGCCGATAGGCGCCGGCCATCAGGGCGGCGAGCCCGGTGGCGCCGGCCGGCTCGGCGATCACCCGCAGCTCTTCCCACAGGGCGCGCTGGGCCGCGCGCACCGCGTCGTCAGTCACGAGCACGGAGTCGCGCACCAGTTTCTGGGCGACCTCGAAGTTGGGCACGCCGATGCGGCTTGCCCCCAGCGCGTCGGCGGCGATGCCGGAAATCTTCACGTCGACCGGATGGCCGGCGCGGCGCGCCTCGTAGAGCGTCGGCGTGCCCTCGGTCTCGACGGCGACAATTTTTGTGACCGCGCCGATCGCGGCCGCGCAGCCCGCTATGAGGCCGCCGCCGCCCACCGCGACCAGAAGCGTGTCGAACCGCGCCTGCTCGGCGAATTCCAGCGCCACGCTGCCCGCGCCCGCGAACACCACGGGATCCTCGTAGGCCGGGACGGTGAGCGCGCCGGTTTCGGCCGCGCGCTTCTCCGAGGCGGCGCGCGCCTCGGCATAGACGGCGCCGATCTGGTGCACGACGGCGCCATAGCTCTTGAGCCGCGCCACCTTGGCGGGCGAGGCGATGGTCGGCACGAAGATCTCGGCCTTGTGGCCCAGTGCGCGGGCGGCATAGGCCGCCGCGGCGCCATGGTTGCCGCCCGAGGCGGCGATGATCCCGGCGGCAGGCACCTGCGACGCCAGAAGCTTGTGGAAGGCGCCGCGGCCCTTGAACGAGCCGCTGAGCTGCAGCGATTCGAGCTTCAGCGCCAGCGGCGCCGAAACGCCCAGCGCGCCGGCGGGAAGCTCGATCGCCGGCGTGCGGCGGACATGCGGCTGGATGAGGCGCCAGGCGGCCTCGACTTCGCTGCGGCCAATCATGGGATCAGGCGCGCCGGCAGACAGCGACGTGGCGCAGGAAATGGTCGAAATCGGGAGTCGTGGCGCGCGGATCCTTGGCGGCCTCGTCGAAACGGCGCAGCCGCACCGCTTCGGCATAAAGCGGAATGCGCCTGAATTCCTCGACCTCGTCGGCCGACATCGGCCCGCCCTGCAGGCCGAGGCTGCGCACCGAATCGGGCGAGAGCTTGGCGAAATAGTCGGCTTCGACGGCGCAGAGATAGCGCTTGGCCGCGACATGCAGACGGACCGGCTCGCTCACCTCCGGCCCGAAACGCTCGGCCAGCCAGCGCGCGCCCAGCTCTTCGTGCACGTCGTCGATGCCGCGTCCGGCGGGATCCTCGCCGAGATGGTGGATCATGTGGCCGACATCGTGCAGCAGCGAGGCCAGCACGGTGGCGGGCGGCGCATCGTCGGCTTCGGCCAGCGCCGCGGCCTGCAGCGCATGCTGGAGCTGGTTGATGGCGCTCAATCCGTAGCGGCGCGTGGCGCGGCCGACGAAGATATCCAGAAGTTCCTGGCGCAGGGGATCGGTCATGCGCCCTGTTTAGCACGAACCGCGCTGTAGCCGGGAATCATCGCCAGCGCATGTTTCAGGGGATCGGGCCGCCACGCGCGCGTAACAAAATCGCCATGCATGTCGAGATTGCCGCACGCCGCGAAGGCGACCGTTCCCGGATTCAGCGCCGACGGCAGGCCCTTGGTGTAGGGAATGCGCCGCTTGTCCAGCAGGCTCTCGAGCGTTGCGTTCTCGTCCTTCGTCGACTCGCTGTAGGCGCTCAGCAGGAACGCCTGCCGGCGACGCGCCGCCACCCAGGCCGCGAACTTGTCCTCGTCGCCGTAGAGCGCATCCATCAGGATCACGCCCTTGATGCGATGGTCGGCGCCGCCGCGTTCCAGCGCATAGGCGGCCGAGAGATAGCCGCCGCTGTAGGCCACGACGACCACCGGCGACTGGTTGAAGTGCGAGCCGACGCGGCGGTCGCCATAGAGCCGCATCAGCCGTTCCGCCGCTTCGTCGATGTAGGTGGCGAAGTGGCCGGGCTGCCAGAAATTGCCGGCGCTCGAATCGGCGGCATCGACGGCGAGTTGCGGCGCCACCAGCGCAAAGTTCTGCCCCGACTCGGCGAGCTGCCGCGGCACGGCCTGGCGGGCGGCCACGTCGCGCTCGAGGGTGGCGCCCTGGCCGTGCAGGAAGAGCACGATCAGCGCCGGACGCTGCGGATCGTAGCCGGCCGGCAGGTAGAGCAGCGAGCGGCGGTCGCTGTAGGTCGGCTCCTCCCAATAGACGTCGCCGTTCGCGCTGGTGTGCCCGCGCTTGCGGCCGGCGCGGGCATCGAGGAACGGCTTGTCGGTGTCGGGAATGACGCTGCGGTAGGGAAAGGCCGAGGCGTTGAAGGCGACGAGCTGGAGCTTGGCCTGCTTGAGCGGCTGCGGGCCGCTCGGCGGCTGGGCCAGCGGCTTGGGCGCGGCCGTCGGTTTCTTGGTGACCTGCTTGGTCGTGTTCGCGCGCGCAGCCGTCGGCATCAGCAGAGCCCCCAGGAGCAGTGCCCGCCGCTTCACGCGATCGCTAACCGCCCGGCGGGGAGCGGCCTCAGTACGGAGAAGAAGGCAGGCATGGCTACGAGATAGGCAACGGCGCCGACCAGGACAACGGCCGGCAGGCCGAAACTGGTCGCGACGATCGGCACCAGGGCGGCGCCGATCACCGAGAAGCAGCCATTGATGCCCCACGCCCACAGGAACATGTGGTCCTTGCCCAGCCGGCCCAGGGTCGTCATCGCGGTCGGCATGGGAAAGCCCATCAGGAAGGCCGGCGGCATCAGCAGCAGCAGGCAGAGCACGATGCGCAGCGCGTAGGGAAGCGTGCCGATCCAGTCCAGCGCATAGTCTATGCTGAAAGCATAAAGCGTCAGGATCAGGAAGATCGCGAGGAAGATTTTAGGCATCACGCTGCGTGCACGATCGAGGAAGCGCTCGGACATGAAGCTGCCGAGGCCGGAGAAGACCAGCATGCCGGTGATCAGCACCGAGGCCGACACCGTGGCGTTGGAAAGAGCCAGGATGAAGTGGGAGATCATGCCCACCTCGACGATGATGTAGCCCAGCCCCAGACAGAGAAAATAAATCATGGTGCCAAACTTGCCGGGATAACGACTGAAGATTGTACGCCAGCCGAAGATCAACGGAAACAGCACCAGGGTGAAGGCGAAGAGGGCGGCAATGCCCAGGGTCGCCCACAGCAGCAGATAGCCCCACTCGTCCTGCACCAGCTCGAGCCGGTCGGTGAATTTCAGCAGGTCCTTCACCTTGATGTAGGCGGCGAAATACGGCTGATGGTTGGTGAGGATTCGGGTGTCGAACACGTAGTCGTCGGCCACCTTCTGCCAGCCGCCATTGACGAGATAGAACCAGGCGAGCCGGCCCAGCACGGTGGCGGGCACGCGTACCGCGGGCGGCGCGCCGTCCTTCGCCTCCGTGGTGCCGTCGGCCGCGGCGGCGTCGGTCATTCCCGGCGGCGGCTTGTCGTTGGGCTCCTTCTCGGAGGGCGCCGTCGGATCGGCCGGCTCGCCCTGGAAGAAGAACTGGTCGCGATAGTCCTGGAGGATCTGCGCCAGCTCCGACTCGTCGACCTTGAGGCCGGGATAGTAGATCTCGTCGAACGACATCGCCTTGGTGTGGGCGTTGAGCTTGGCGATCTCCTCGGGCGTGAAGCCGCCCTGCTTGTAGAGCACGGTCGCGGTCGAGAGGTAGGACGAGACGACGTAGAAATCCTTGGAGATGTCGGGCGCCTTGCCGTCCTGGCCGGCGACGTCGCGCGCCGCGGCGGCCATCGTGGCATAGAGCTTCAGCACCGACTTGGGCGGCTCCTCCTTGTTCCACAAGGTGACCGAGAGGATGCCGCCGGGCTTCAGCGCGCGCATGTAGGCGCTCATCGCCTCGCGCGTGTAGGAATACTTCTCGACGACGGAGAAACCGCCGGGATTCGACAGGCCCGCCGAATTGGCCAGCGACAGGTCGATGACGTCGTAGCGGTTCTTGGTGTGGGCGACGTAGAGGCGACCGTCATAGTCGATGACGGTGACCTTGGGGTTGTTGAGCACGTCGCCGGTGAAGGTGCGCAAACCCTTGTCGTCGCGGAACGCCGTCAGCACCGCGGGATTGCCCTCGGCGACCGTGACGTGCTCGGAGCCCGCCTTCAGCGCCACCGCGGTCGACAGGCCGCCGCCGAACTGGACCACGAACGTGTCGGGCTTCTGCTTCAGGACGTACGGGTAGTACATCGACAGGTACTTGAAGTAGGCCGTCTCGCTGGCCGGCAGGTCCTTGATGATGCCCGACGGCCCTTCCGAATCGATGTACAGGCCGAGATAGGCGTTGGCCGGCATGTTGGGCAGGTTGAAGGCCGCGTTGTCCGACTGGCCCGGCGCGAAATGCAGGTAGGAGCTCGAATAGACCTCGAGGTAGCCGAACGGCGAGCCGCGCTCGTAGATGCGCTGGGCATCGGGGAACTTGCGGGCGTAGGACACGCCCTTGTAGTCCGACACCGCGAGCTTGGGGATGCCGAGCGCCGGCGGCACGACGTAGTGCACGGCGGCGGCCAGCACGGCGACGCCGACGATGGCGGCAATGCCGCGCCGATCGCCGATCGCGGTGAACCACAGCGCGCCGCCCACCAGCCACAGCAGCAGCGGCGCCATGATGAGATCGTCGGGCCGGTAGAAATACATGGCGAGCAGCACGGAAAGCCCGCACAGGCCCGAGCCCACGAGGTCGGCGAAGTAGACGCGGTTGAAGGTCTTGCGCGCCTTCAGGAAGATCACGCCGAGATAGAGCGCGCCGGCCAGGAAGGGCAGGAAATAGAGCACGAAGTTGGCGAGCAGCCGCCACTTCTGCATCGGGTCGGAGATCAGGAAGATGGCGTTGAACGGCACCTGCTGGGCCGCCAGGTTGCACACCACCATGAGCGGCCCGAAGGCCAGCAGCGCGCCCTTGATCGCGCCTTCCCAGTGGCGCTCGAACCAGCCCTTGGCGACGCACATCACGGCGCTGGTCAGTCCGAAGCCGAACATGGCGAGGCTCACCACCAGCGAGCCGAAATGCGCCCAGCTCCCCACCGAGAACACGCGCATGATGCCGATCTGCAGCGCAATGATGCTGCCGGCGACCAGGCCGACGGACAAATAGAAGGTAAGCGGCGGGCGATGGTCGAGATCGACCGAAACGGTCAAGGGGGACTCCGTTGTTGTTGGGCTGTCATTGCAGCCGAGTGGCCTGCGCGTACATGGCGCGCAGCCCCCTCATTTCAGCGTCGTCTGCCGGGCGTCAGCGGTTGTGCGTGCCGACGACCTGATCGCCCTCGAGCTTGGTGAAGGGCACGAACGGCACGATCTTGCCGCCGTAGATATCCTCGCGGCTGGTGGTGATCGATCCGTCGGCGCCCTGGGTCTTGGCGACCTTGAGCACGCGCTGCGCGCCCGGGGGACCGACCGGAATGACCATCAGGCCGCCGGCCTTGAGCTGCTGCAGCAGCGGCGGCGGCACGTGGTCGATGCCGCAGGTCACGATGATCTTGTCGAACGGACCGGCCTCTTCCCAGCCGTAGTAGCCGTCGGCGATCTTGCTCTTGACGTGCTGGAACTCGGTGTAGCCCTTCTCGATCAGCTTGTCGTAGACGCCGCGCGTGCGCTCGCCCAGGGCTTGATGATCTCGATCGTGTAGGCGTTGTCGGTGAGGTTGGCGATGTAGGCCGACTGAACGCCCGAGCCGGTGCCGATCTCCAGCACCTTCTCGCCACGCTTGACGTCGATCACGTTGGTCATGCGCGCCTGCAGATGCGGGCCCGACATGGTGACGCCCCAGCCGATGTCGAGGAAGGCGTGCTCGTAGGCGCGCTTGTGGATCGCCGGATTGACCGCGGCGAATTCCTCGCGCGGCGTCAGCAGGAAGGCCCGGATGGTGGCGGCGCCCCAGATGTCCTTGTTCTTCAGCAGCGCCTGGAAACGGTCCCAGCGCTGGCCGAGGAACACCGGATCCTCGCCGCGGGCCTTGCCCCAGGCGATGAAATTGTCGCGCGTGTCGGTCGGCGGGTTGAGGTCCCAGCTATAGGGCTTGATGCTCGCGGCCGACGCCGTCGATGTAAAACCAGCGGCAAAACCGGCGGCAGCCAGCGCCGCGCTGCCGGAGACGAAAGTACGCCTCTTCAATATATCCTCCTTTGGCGCGGGCCCCATGCAAGGGGGGAGCAAACCGCCGGAAAAGCCCGGCGATTCGGGGCAGCCGCACTATCACTAGATACGGGAATTATGGCGGATTTGCCAGTGTGCCCGTGTTACGGGTTCCTCAATAAAATGTAAGGGGAACGCCATGGCTCGCCGTCTTTCCCGCCGCACCGCGCTGGCTTCGGCCGCCGTCCTGCCGGCCGCCGCCCTGTTGCCCTCTCTGATATCCGGGGGGCCCCGCGCCGAGGCGGCCTGGAAGCCCGGCTCGGGCACCCGCATGGTCGTGCCGGCGGCCCCCGGCGGCACCACCGACATCGTGGCCCGCCTGCTGGCGGCTTTCCTGCAGCAGGCCTGGGGCCAGTCCTGCGTGGTCGACAACAAGTCGGGGGCCGGCGGCGTCATCGGCTCGACCGAGGTGGCGAAATCCGCCCCCGACGGCCAGACCATGCTGATGGGCAATATCGGGCCGCAGTCGATCGCCTACTCGCTCTACCGCAACATGCCCTACACGCCGAAAAGCCTGATCGCGGTGTCGAACGTCATCACCGCGCCCAACGTGCTGGTGGTCCATCCCTCGGTGCCGGCCAAGACCGTGCCCGAGTTCGTCGCCTGGCTGAAGGCGCAGAACGGCAAGGCCTCCTACGCCTCGTCGGGCACCGGCCAGTCGCCGCATCTCTCGGGCGCCTGGTTCCTCCAGCTCACCGGCACCAAGGCCGAACACATCCCCTATCGCGGCGCCGCCCCGGCGCTGCAGGACCTGACGGCGGGCGTCACCCAGTTCTTCTTCGACAACCTGACCACCAGCATCGAGTTCATGCGCGCGGGCAAGCTTAGAGGGCTCGGCATCACCTCGGCCCAGCGCAATCCGCTGACGCCCGAGCTGGTGCCGATCTGCGAGACCATGCCCGAGCTGAAGCCGTTCGACGTCTCGACCTGGTTCGGCGTCTTCCTGCCGGCCGGCACGCCGCGGCCGATCGTCGATGCGCTGAACGCCCAGATGAAGATCTGGCTCGACGACGCCAAGACCCAGGAACGCTTCAAGTCGATGGCGGGCTTTCCCGCCTACGGCACGCCCGAGCAGTTCGACGCCTTCGTCAATGCGCAGATCGCGCTGTGGAAGAGCGTGATCGACAAGGAAGGGCTGCAGCTCGACGTCAATTGACCGGCGTTCGGAAAACCTGATGAACATCATGCCGACTCCTGTGACGGACCGGCAGACATACGCCACAACATTGCTCAGGACTGTCAAGCCGTTTTGAATTCTTGCGCGCCGGAGAGACGGTGGAAAAGCGCATCACGATTGCGTGGCTAGCGCGGTGCTAGCAACATGCTAGCGCGCGTGCTAGCGCAGACCGATTCGAATCATGGCTGGGGGCGCGCCTCACGTGTACTTCCGGACGTCGTCGATCACCTTGCCGTCGTTGGGCAGGCTGCCGGGCCTGGCGAATTCGACCTTGCCGCCCACCTTGCACACGGTGCGGATGGTGCCTTCCATCGCCTTCTCGAGATCGGCCGACGGCGCCGACGCCTCGACCTTGAGGGTCATGATGTCGGCCTGGTTGACCCAGTCGACCACCAGCCGCAGGCGGCCCAGCCCGGGATGCTTCTTCGAAATCTCGGCGATTTGTTCCGGATCGACGAACATGCCGCGCACCTTGGTGCGCTGGTCGGCGCGGCCCATCCAGCCTTTGATGCGCATGTTGGTGCGCCCGCACGGGCTGGTGCCGGACAGCACGGCGGACATGTCGCCGGTGCCGAAGCGGATCAGCGGATAGGCGCGGTTGAAGGTCGTGACCACGACCTCGCCGACATCGCCCTCGGGCACCGGATCGCCGGTGCCGGGCCGCACGATCTCCACGATCACGCCCTCGTCGACGATCATGCCTTCGAGCGACTTCCGATTCGTAGGCGATGGTGCCGAGATCGGCGGTACCGTAGCTCTGCAGGCACGACATGCCCCTGTCGATGAACATCTGGCGCAGCGACGGCGGCAAGGCCTCGGCGCCGACGAAGGCCTTCCTGATCGAGGAGATGTCCTTGCCCAGTTCGGCGGCCTTCTCGATCAGGATCTTCAGGAACGACGGCGTGCCGACATAGCCGGTGGGCCTGATCGCGGCGATGGCGTCGAGCTGCAGCTCGGTGTTGCCGACGCCGCCCGGCACGACGGCGCAGCCCAGCGCCCGCAGCGCCGATTCCATCATGATGCCGGCCGGCGTCAGGTGATAGGAGAAGGTGTTGTAGACGACGTCGCCCGGACGAAAGCCGCCGGCATGCATGGCGCGCGCGCCGCGGAAATAGTCGGGCTCGTCGGTGTCGATCTCGAAGATCGGGCCGGGCGACATGAAGACATGGCGCACCTTGCTCATCGGCACGGTGATCAGCCCGCCCATCGGCGGCTGCTTCTTCTGCACCTCGCCCAGCATCGCCTTGCGCAGCACCGGCAATGCGGCGAGCGCCGCGCGCGAGGTGACCGCGGCCGGGTCGACGTCCTTCAGCCACGCCGCGAAGAACGGCGCGTTCTCCTTGGCGTTGGCGACCTGCTGCGGCAGGGCGTTCATCAAGGCCTTCTCGCGCTCGGCGGGCGATCGGGTCTCCAGGATGTCGTAATGCTTGGACATGGCGGCGTTTCCCTCGGTCTTTGCGGCCACGGTAGACACCATCGCGGCCACTTGCCAAGGCGACCCTCGCAGTTCCATCCAATCGGAACCCGCTTTAAGCCATTCCAAATGTCCGGCTAGGCGTCACGCAGGTCGAGACGATGCTCGATCCGCTCCAACCTGCTTTCAACCCGATCGATCCGTCCCGACTGGCCGGCAAAATCGCCGTGGAGCGTCGCCACGGACACTTCCAACGACGTCAGGCGTTGCTTGACCTCGCGCATGTCGTCGCGCACGTCGCCCATATCGGCGCGGATGGAGCGCAGATGCTCGAGAACAAGGTTGTTCGGGATCGTCGATCATGGTCCGTCGTTCGTAGGACGGCATTGGGACGGGGTCAATCTACCAAGGGTAGCAAGTGCAGGCCTTGCAGCGGGCAGGCGTGTATTATATCAGAGTTCGAATACTATCGGAGCGCCCAATGTCCAACGTCCGCATCGCCTACGATACCTTTCAGAAGACCGCACCGGCGGCCCGCGATGCCCTGCTCGCCATGGGCAGGACGGCCGACGAGTCCGGCATCGACAAGGAGATCGTCGAGCTGGTGAAGCTGCGCGTGTCGCAGATCAACAACTGCGCCTTCTGCCTGCAGATCCATCTCAACGTCTCGCGCAAGCTCGGGATCGCCCAGGAGAAGCTCGACCTGGTGGCTGCCTGGCACGAGGCCGGCATCTTTTCGGACGCGAATGCGCGGCGCTCGCGTGGGCCGAGGCGTTGACGCAGCTCGCCGGGCGCAGCGTGTCGGACGAGGCCTATGACGCCGTCCGCCGGCATTTCAGCGAGAGCGAGGTGGTGTTCCTGAGCACCGCCATCGCCACCATCAACGCCTGGAACCGGCTGGGTGCCGCCTTCCGGTTCGCGCCGCCGATCCCCAAGCCAGCGACGGCGAGCAAAGCTGCCTGACGAGGACCGCTCACCAGCGCAGCAGACGGCGGCCGGCGATGGCGCCGATGGCCACGACAGGGATCGCGGCCAGCGTGTACCAGGTGGCGACGAAGAGCGGCGAGTCGTCGAAGCAGTGGAAGGCGTAAAGCGACGCGGCCGCCGTGGCCGCGAGCAGGCCCGCCGCGGCTCCGGCCAGGGTCGGCGAGGCCGGCGCCGCCGAGCGCAGCGCCACCAGGACAGCCGCCAGGGGCGCCAGCGCCAGCGCAGGGATCGCCGTCAGGCAGATCAGCGCATTGCTGCCGACCAGGCGGGTTTCCCAGAAGACCGGCGGCACGACCAGGAGCTCGATCGCGACGGCCGCCGCCGCGAGGGCAACCAGCGGCAGCAGGCGCCGGCCGGGATGCGGTGGAGCAACAGGGCGGCCAAGCGCCCGGCAGAGCCCGAACGCAAGCACGAGCGCCAGCAGCACCAGGACGAGCTTGAGATCGAAGCGCCAGGTGCCCAGCGCGGCGACGAAATCCTTCCGCACGCCCAGTCCGGCGAAGAACAGGCCGAGCGACAGCACGCCGCCGGCCAGCAGGGCGAGGACAAGCCCCCGCGCGAACGACCGTCCCGACGGCGCGCGATCGGCGACCAATGCCGCAACGAGGTCCTCGGTCTTCATGAGCGCTCCCCGCGGTACGCGGCGGCCAGCGCTTTCAGAGCCCGATGCAGCGCGACGCGCACGGCGCCCTCGCTCATGCCCAGCCGGACCCCGACATCGCGCGCGCTGCAGCCCTCGATCGAGATCGCCTCGACGATATCGCGCTGGCGCTTGGGCAGGCTGGACAGCATTTGCCGGGCGTCGACGGACGCTCCGGTCTCCCCGGCCTGGGGCGCGGCCAGTGTGTCGGCATGCTCATCTATGTCGACATGATCCCTGAAGCCTTGCCGGCGCAGCTGGTCGACCAGCTTGTGATGGGCAATGGCACGCAGCCAGGGCTCGAGGGGCTGCGTGTCGTCCCAGCTGTCGCGCTTCAGATGCATGGCCAGCAGCGTTTCCTGCACGATATCCTCGCTGTCCTCCACTCCACGTCCCGCCCGCACCAGTCCCCGCCGCGCCACGCTGCGCAACCAGACCGCGATGAGGCCGAGCAGTTGCCGGTAGGCCTCGTCGTCCCCGCGTCTGGCTAACCGCATCAGCGCGGAGAGATCGTCGGAACTGGACAAGGTGTGCAGTCTCTCTGCTGTTCGGCCCGGAGCACCGAAACATTACAGACCGGTTGCAGATACAGCCACCGCGCCTTGGCGGCCGACGGGCAAAAATAAAAATCTCTCCGGCGTAACGGCGGGTCCAATCCGGGCGAACTGACCCTATGCGAGTGCCATGCTCGCACACCCAGGAGGACCTCCATGAACAAGCGTACTCTGATCACGACCGCCGCCGCGGTCTTCGCTGCCAGCACCTTTGCGACGGCCGCCTTTGCCGAAGGCGTGAAGTGCGGCGGCACGAATTCCTGCAAAGGCCAGAGCGCCTGCAAGGGCGCCAGCAACGCCTGCAAGGGCCAGAATGCCTGCAAGGGTCAGGGCTTCACCGAGGCCGGCAGCTCGAAGGATTGCACGGCCAAGGGCGGCAAGGTTCTGTAAGGTCGTCGAAACGGCATCGAGACGGGCGTCCCGGGAAGCCGAGGACGCCCGTATCCCGTCTGCAGCCGATCCTCGCGGAAAGGCGCCGACAGCGAGTCGCGGGGCCCGACATGAACGCGTTTGTCACGATCTTCTACGATTGGTCGCGGGTCGTTGCCGGCTACTTCACGTGGGCCGCACCGCTCGCGGTCCGCATTGTCGTCGGCTGGGTGTTCCTGTGGAGCGGCTGGGGGAAGCTGCAAATCTTGCCCCGCATGGTCGAGAATTTCAGAAGCTGGGGCATCCCGGCGCCGGAGGTTCTGGCGCCTTTCGTCTCGGGCATGGAGTTCGTCGGCGGCCTGCTGCTGCTGGTCGGCCTGCTCACGCGCTTCGTGGCGGTGCCCATGATGGCGATCATGGTGGTGGCCATCATCTCGGCCAAGTGGGGCGACGTCGATTCACTCGAGACCTTGCTCGGCTTCGAGGAAGTCTCCTATTTCGTCATGTTCGCCTGGCTCGGCATCGCCGGCCCCGGGCCGGTTTCGCTCGACCACCTTGTCCTGAGGGCCTTCCGAAAAAACAGGCCGCCGTCGGACTATGGAGCGTAGGCGACGCGGGCTATAGCCACCTCTTGCGCCGCCTGTAGTGCTTGACGTCGCGGAACGAGCGACGGCCCTCGCCGCCGATGCCGAGATAGAATTCCTTCACGTCCTCGTTCTCGCGCAACGATGCGGCATCGCCGTCGAGCACGACCCTGCCGTTCTCGAGAATGTAGCCGTAATGGGCGTAGCGCAGCGCCACGTTGGTGTTCTGCTCGGCCAGCAGGATCGAGACCTTCTCGCGCTCGTTGAGGTTCCTGACGATCTCGAAGATCTCCTCGACGAGCTGCGGCGCCAGCCCCATCGACGGCTCGTCGAGCAGGATGGTGGTGGGCCGGCTCATCAGGGCGCGGCCGATCGCCGTCATCTGCTGCTCGCCGCCCGAGGTGTAGCCGGCCTGGCTGGTGCGCCGCTCCTTGAGGCGCGGGAAATAGTGGTAGACCTTGTCGAGATCGTCGGCGATCTGGCGGCGCTTGCCGCCGTGGATGAAGGCGCCGGTCAGGAGGTTCTCCTCGACCGTGAGATGGCCGAAGCAGTGGCGGCCTTCCATCACCTGGATGACGCCGCGCCGCACCAGGTCGTTGGGCGTGAGGCCGTCGACCCGCTCGCCGCGGCAATGGATCTGGCCCTTGGTGACCTGGCCGCGCTCGGCGAGCAGCAGGTTGGAGATCGCCTTCAGGGTCGTCGACTTGCCTGCGCCGTTGGCGCCCAGCAACGCCACGATGCTGCCCTCGGGCACCGTGAGGGAGACCCCCTTCAGCACCAGGATGACGTGATTGTAGATGACCTCGACGTTGGCGACGTCGAGGACGTTGACGGATGGAACAGGCGCGGGAGTGACGACGCTCATCGTCGGTCCTCGAAAGACAAGCCCCTCGTCCGACAGGACGAGGGGCGCTTGGTCCGGGCGCTCAGCTTTCCTTCGAGCAGTCGCGCGGCGTGATCTTCTTCTCGGTGGCGTACTTGGCCGCCGTGTCCTTGACCAGCGGCGCGATGACGGCGTCGTCGGCGGTGTACCAGTCGGAGATGACGTTCCACTTCTTGCCGTCCCACTGGTGGACGCGGCTCAGGCGGGTGCCTTCATGGTCGGCGCACGACACCTTGATCGGTCCGATCATGCCCTCGAAGCCGAGCTGCTTGATGCGCTCGGCGGTGAGGTCGAGATGCTCGATGCCCCAGCGCACCTGCTCGCCGGTCATCGGCTTGTTGCCGAACTTGGCCATGGCGGTGCGGATCGATTCGGTGCCCAGCATCGAGTTGATCAGGCCGCGGTTGTAGAGCACCGAGCCGATCTCGTCGGGCTTGGCGAGCGACTTGCCCGGGGTGATGACGAACTTCTCGAGATCGGCATAGACAGGCGACTTGCCGGCCGGATGCTGCAGCATCAGCGCCTTGTAGCCCGCGCCCTTCTCGCCGGCGGGGATGACGTCGGGCTCGGCGCCCGACCACCACACGCCCAGCATCTTGTCGCGCGGGTAGTTGACGTTGCCGGCCTCGGTGACGGCGGCGGAGTTCATGATGCCCCAGCCCCACAGCAGGACGTAGTCGGGCTTCTGCTGACGGATCTGCAGCCATTGCGACTTCTGCTCGGTGCCGGGCGCCGCCACCGGGATCTGCAGGAAGTCGAAGCCGTATTTCTTGGACATGACCTCGAGCGCTGCGATCGGCTCCTTGCCGTAGGGCGAGTCGTGATAGAGCAACGCGATCTTCTTGCCCTTGAGCTTGTCGAAGCCGCCCATCTCCTTGGCGATGTGCTGGATGGCGACGTTGGCCGCCGTCCAGTAGGTGCCGAGCAGCGGGAAGTTCCATTCGAACACCGCGCCGTCGCGGCTGTCGGCGCGGCCGTAGCCCATGGTGATCAGCGGGACCTTGTCGCCCGGCGCCTTCTCGGTGAGCGCAAAGGTGATGCCGGTGCTGAGCGGGCTGAAGTACGACGCGCCGGTCGGGCCCTTGCCCTTGAGGCGCTCGTAGCACTCGACGCCGCGGTCGGTGGCGTAGCCGGTCTCGCATTCCTCGAAGGTGATCTTGACGCCGTTGATGCCGCCGTCGCGCGCGTTCAGCATGGCGATGTAGTCGGCGACCCCGTCGGCGAACGGGATGCCGTTGGGGGCATAGGCGCCGGTGCGATAGACCAGGCCGGGAATGAACTGCTCGTTCTGCGCCTG
This sequence comes from uncultured Alphaproteobacteria bacterium, assembly GCA_963755585.1. GTDB lineage: Bacteria > Pseudomonadota > Alphaproteobacteria > Reyranellales > Reyranellaceae > Reyranella. The sequence continues at coordinate 8,011 of CAVWKN010000015.1, read as the reverse complement.
AGCGGTCGCGGCGGCGATGATGCCGCCCGACACGATCGCGGCGCCGAGCAGCGCTAACTTACGAAGTCCCATCGTTTCCTCCTCAAATTGTGGCCGGTCCTTGCGGCCGTCCTTGTCGAAACCCTAGCGGCTCCGGCTCAGTGCGGGAAGGGCCAGAGACGCAGCTTTTCCTTGGCGACCGACCACAATCGCGCGAGCCCGTTGGGCTCGACGATCAGGAAGAAGACGATCAGGGCGCCGAAGATCATCGATTCGAAGTTGGATACGGTGGCCGTGCTGATCTTCCAGGCGAACAGCGCGCCGAGCGGCGGCAGCGCCTGATTGAGGAAGATCGGCAGCAGCACGATGAAGGCGGCGCCCAGGACGCTGCCCAGGATCGAGCCCAGGCCGCCGATGATGACCATGAACATGAGCTGGAAGGAGCGGTCGATCGAGAAGGCGGCGGGCTCCCACGAGCCGAGATAGACGAAGGCCCACAGCGCACCCGCGACACCGATCAGGAACGACGACACGGCGAAGGCGGTGAGCTTGGCGTACATCGGCCGCACGCCGATGATCTCGGCGGCGATGTCCATGTCGCGGATCGCCATCCACTGGCGGCCGACATGGCCGCGCACGATGTTCTTGGCGGCCAGCCCCAGCACGAGGGTGAAGACCAGCGCCACCAGGTAGTTGGCGGTCGGTGAGCTCAGATCGAAACCGAAGAGCTGCAGGGGCGGCGCGTTGACCGAGCCCGACGGCGTGTAGTTGGTGATCCATTTGATGCGCAGGAACGCCCAGTCGGCGAAGAACTGCGCCGCCAGCGTGGCGCAGGCGAGATAGAAGCCCTTGATGCGCAGGCTCGGCACGCCGAAAGCGATGCCGACCGCGGCCGAGACGAAGCCGGCCAGCAGGACGCAGACGAAGGGATTGAGGAAGGGCAGCCGGATCGCGAGGTTGTAGGCGGCGTAGGCGCCGATCCCCATGAAGGCGCCCGAACCCAGCGAGACCTGGCCGCAATAGCCCATCAGCACGTTCAGCCCGATCGCCGCCAGCGACAGGATGACGACCGGGATCAGCACGGCGCGATAGACGTATTCGCTGGCCAGCAGCGGCACGGCGACGAAGGCGACGACGAGCAGCGCCAGCATGGCGATGCGGTCCTGGGCGATCGGAAAGATCGCCTGGTCCGATGCGTAACTCGCCTTGTACTGGCCGGCCTCGCGATAGAACACGGCTGCCCCCTGCCCTTACACGCGCTCGATGATGCGTTCGCCGAACAGGCCTTGCGGCCGCACCAGCAGGAACAGCAACGCCACCACATAGGCGAACCAGATCTCGATGCCGCCGCCCATGGCCGGCCCCAGAAACACCTCGGAAAGCTTCTCGCCGGCGCCGATGATCAGCCCGCCGACGATGGCGCCCGGCACCGAGGTGAAGCCGCCGAGCACGAGGACCGGCAGCGCCTTCAGCGCCAGCAGCGACAGCGAGAACTGCACGCCGAGCTTGCTGCCCCACACGGCGCCCGCGGCCAGCGCCACCAGACCGGCCACCAGCCAGACGATGAACCAGATCTGGTTGAGCGGAATGCCGACCGACTGCGCGGCGGCATGGTCGTCGGCCACGGCGCGCAGCGCGCGGCCGATGCGCGTCCACTGGAAGAACAGCGCCAGTCCGGTCACCAGCAGACCGGCGATCACGGCCGCCCAGATATCGAGCTCATTCACCAGGATGCCGCCGTCGAACAGCGATTCGAGGATGAAGAGCGGCTCCTTGGGCAGGCCGATATTGAGCGGATAGACGTCGGCGCCGAACACGCTCTGGGCCAGTCCCTCGAGGACGAAGGTGACGCCGATCGTGGCCATGAACAGGATGATGCCCTCCTGGTTCACGAGCTTGCGCAGCACCAGCCGCTCGGCCGCCCAGGCGATGATCGCCATGACCGCGCCGGCGAACAGGAAGGCGGCGATCAGGGCCAGACCGAACGGCCAGTGCCATTTTTCCTGCGTGAGCTCGAGCGCGCGCACCAGCGCCAGCGCCGCCGTCAGCACCATCGCGCCCTGGGCGAAGTTGAACACGCCGGACGCCTTGAAGATCAGCACGAAGCCCAGCGCGACCAGCGAGTAGAGGACGCCGGCGAGAAGGCCGCCGATCAGGACTTCGAGGAAGAAACCCATCTACGTCGCTCCTCTTCGTCATGTCATCGGCCACCGCAGGGCGTCCCCGCCCGCCTCAAGATGATCGATGCGCGCGGCGGGACTGCCCGCGGCTCCCGCGAAGACATGGTAGCTTCGCCCAATCATCAGTGACTCACGCCGAGATAGGCGTCGATGACCGCCTTGTTGCTCTTGATCGAGTCGGGCACGCCGTCGCCGATCTTCTTGCCGTAGTCGAGCACCACGACCCGGTCGGAGATGTCCATGACCACGCCCATGTCGTGCTCGATCAGGCAGATCGTGGTGCCGAACTCGTCGTTCACGTCGAGGACGAAGCGGCACATGTCCTGCTTCTCCTCGATGTTCATGCCGGCCATCGGCTCGTCGAGCAGCAGCAGGTCGGGCTGGGCGGCGAGCGCCCGGCCGAGCTCGACCCGCTTCTGCAGGCCGTAGGGCAGCTGGCCGACCGGCATCTTGCGGATGTGCTGGATCTCGAGGAAGTCGATGATGCGCTCGACCACCATGCGGTGCTCGATCTCCTCGCGCGCCGCCGGCCCGATCCTGAGCGCCTGCCAGAACAGGCCGGTCTTCATGCGCAGGTTGCGGCCGGTCATGATGTTGTCGAGGGTCGACATGCCGCGAAACAGCGCGATGTTCTGGAAGGTGCGGCCGATGCCCTGCTCGGCCGCCTCGTGCGGCCGCATCTGGCTCCGCCGCACGCCCTTGTAGGTGATGGCGCCCTGCTGCGGATGATAGAAGCCGTTGATGCAGTTCAGCATCGACGACTTGCCGGCGCCGTTGGGCCCGATGATGGCGCGGATCTCGCCCTTGGCGATATCGAAGCTGATGTCGGAGAGCGCCTTCACGCCGCCGAACGACAGGCTGATATTCTCGACCGACAGCAGCACCTCGTTGAAGGCACGCGGGCGCGGCCGGCCATTGCGCTTCAGCTCGCCTTGCGCAGCGGCCGCGCCGGGACCGCCGTCATGTGGGGCGCCAGGTCGCGGATCTCGACGTCGCCCTCGATCGAACCCTTGCGGCCGTCCTCGAAGGTGACGTCGACCTTGATATGGGTGTTGCGCGAACCGTCGTAGAGCGCGTCGATCAGCGACTTGTAACGCTCGCCGATGAAGCCGCGGCGCACCTTGTTGGTGCGCGTGAGCTCGCCGTCGTCGGCGTCGAGCGTCTTGTGCAGGATCAGGAAGCGGCGGATCTGGGCGCCCGCCATGCGCGGATCGGCGGCGAGGTCGCGGTTGACCCGCTCGATCTCGCCTTGCACGAGGTCGTAGACCTCCTTGGCGCGCGCCAGCTCCTGATAGCTCGCATAGGCGATGTTGCGCCGCTCGGCCCAGTCGCCGACCGCCGTCATGTCGATGTTGACGAACACCGAGACGTAGTCGCGGCCGTGGCCGAACGCCACCGCCTCGTTGATGTGCGGAAAGAACTTCAGCTTGTTCTCGATGAACTTGGGCGCGAACAGCGTGCCGTCGTTCAGCTTCCCGACATCGCGGGCGCGGTCGATGATGCGCAGATGCCCGCGCTCGTCGAGGTAACCGGCGTCGCCGGTATGCACCCAGCCGTCCTCGGTCTTGGTGTCGTTGGTCGCCTCGGGGTTCTTGAAATACTCCTTGAACACGCCGGGGCTGCGGTAGAGCACCTCGCCCGACTCGGCGATCCGGAGCTCGACTTTCGAGACCGGCTTGCCGACCGTGTCGGAGAAGACCTCGCCGTTGGGATGGATGGTGACGAACACCGACGCCTCGGTCTGGCCGTAGAGCTGCTTCATGTTGACGCCGAGCGCGCGGTAGAAGTTGAAGATCTCGGGCCCGACCGCCTCGCCCGCGGTGTAGGCGACCCGCACGCGGCTCATGCCCAGCGTGTTCTTGAGCGGGCCGTAGACCAGAAGATTGCCCAGCCCATAGAGCAGCCGGTCGAGCGCAGCGACGGGCCGGCCGTCGAGCAGTGACGGGCCGACCCGGCGGGCGATCGTCATGAAGGACTGGAACATGCGGCGCTTGAGGAAGCCCGCGTCCTCCATGCGGATCGTGACCTGGGTGATCAGGTTCTCGAGCACGCGCGGCGGCGCAAAGTAATAGGTCGGGCCGATCTCGCGCAGGTCGGTCATCACCGTGGCGGCCGATTCGGGGCAGTTCACCACCAGGCCGACGACGTAGCCCTGGGCGTAGGAGAAGATGTGATCGCCCACCCAGGCCATCGGCAGGTAGGAGAGCAGCTCGTCGCCTTCCCTGAGGCCGTCGAATTCCGCGCCGGCGCGCGCCGCCCACACGAGATTGTCGTAACTCAGCACCGCGCCCTTGGGCCGGCCGGTGGTGCCTGACGTGTAGAGCATGATGGCGTCGTCCGAGCCGCGGCCTTGGGCGACCTCGGCCGACACCAGGTCCGGCGTCGCCGCCAGCAGCGCCGCACCGCGCTCCTGCACCGCGGCATAGGACGTCAGGCTCTCGTAATATCTGAGGCCGCGCGGATCGTCGTAGAGGACGATGCCGAGCGACGGCACTTTCTTCTGGATCTCCAGGAGCTTGTCGACCTGCTCCTGGTTCTCGGCCAGGGCGAAACGCGCGCCGGCATGCTCGACGACGTAGGCGAGCTCCTCGGCCACCGAATCCTGGTAGACCGGCACCGGCACGCCGCCCAGCGACTGCGCCGCGCACATCGACCAATAGAGCCGCGGCCGGTTGTCGCCGACCACGATCAGCCGATCGCCGCGCCGGAACCCGAGACCGGCCAGGCCCGCCGCCAGCAGGCCGACCTGCCGGGCGACATGGGCCCAGTCATAGGTCTGCCAGATGCCGTATTCCTTCTCGCGATAGGCCGGCCGGTCGGGACCGCTCCGGGCGCGCTCCGCCAGGAGCTTGGGGAACGTGTCCCGAGCGTCGGTTCCGGTGTCGGCCGCCCCCGTCGTCATCCCCTGCCTCGCGCTCCCAGGTCCGCCGTTCGTTTGTCGAATTCTGCGGCGATTTCGACAGGCAGATAGCCACAGTCAATTTGCGCTGGTCAAGCCGCCACTGGCCGCAGGACGAGCGTGAAGACGGCGCCGCCGCCCGGGCGGTTCTCGACCGTGACCGAGCCGTCGTGGGTCTCGGCGACCCGGGCGACGATCGCCAGGCCCAGCCCGCGGCTTTCGGCCTGCGTGCGGTCGCGCCGCCAGAACCTCCGGAAGATCGATTCGCGCTCGGCCTCGGGCACGCCCGGGCCGTCATCGATGACCCGCACGACGCCGTCGGCCGACACGTCGACCTCGATCGCGCCACCGCTCGGGGTATGGCGGATGGCGTTGTCGACCAGATTGCGCACGGCACGGAACAACGCCTCGGGATGGCCGTGCACCCAGACCGGCGGCTCGGCGCCGGTGAGCGAGATCGTCTTCGACATGTCGACGGCAAGCGGCGCCATGAAGGACACCGCCTCGGCGCAGACGGCATGGAGATCGGCCCGGGCGTCGCCGCCGATGACGAAGCTCTCGAGCTCGGCGATGTCGAGCACCTGGCTCACGGTGCGCGTCATGTTGACGAGGTCGCTGCGCAGCGCGTCGCGCACCGGACCGGACTCCAGCGAATCGACCCGGGCGCGCATGATGGCGAGCGGCGTGCGCAGTTCGTGCGCCATGTCGGCGGTGAAGTCGCGTTGCGCGCGGAAGCCCGCCTCGAGGCGGTCGAACGCCTGGTTGACGGCATGAACCAGCGGCACGATCTCGGCCGGCATCGCCTGCTCGGGCAGGCGCACGTCGGTGCGCGCCGGCCCGATCGCCGCCGCGGTGGTCGACGCCTCGCGCACCGGCTCGAGGGCCCGGCGAAAGATCAGGATATCGATCAGCAGCAGCACCAGCAGGATCGGGAAGGTGATCCAGCCGACCCTCGGGAAGAACGTGGTGACGACGTCGTCGATGATGACATCGCGGTGCGACAGGTCCTGGCCGACCTGGATCCAGTACATGCGCTGGCCGACCGGGCGCGCCACGCTGACGCCAAACAGCACCGATCCGGTGCTGCGCAGGCGCTCGACCCAGTCGCCGCCGCCCAACTCCTCGAGCGGAAACAGCGCGGCGCCGTCGTTGCGCGAGGAGAACAGGACGCGGCCTGTGGGGTCCAGCACCGCATAGGCGTACAGCCCGTAGCCGCCCGAATAGAGCGGCTGGATCTCGGAGGGAATGTCGAGCGTCACGCTGCCGTCGGGTTGCGGGCGCAGGAAGCCGGCGATGGTCGCGGCCTGGCTGCGCAGCGCGTCGCGGTGCAGGCTGTTGGCGGCCTGGTTGAGCAGCCAGTAGAGCGCCAGCGGCATCAATATCGAGGTGACGCCGATGGCGATGACGTGCAGCGCCACGACCCGCGAGATGATCGAGCGGAAGCGCCTCACCCGGCCTTTTCCTCGGCCATCAGATAGCCGACACCGCGCACCGTATGGATCTTCACCGTGGCGCCCGCATCCGCCAGCATCTTGCGCAGGCGATGGACATAGACTTCGACGGCGTTCGAACCGACGTCGCCCGAGAGCCCGAACAAATGATCCTCGAACAGGCGCTTGGGCGCGACGTTGCCGCTGCGCCGGAGCAGGATCTCGAGCACCGCGGTCTCGCGCGCGGGGAACGCCTTGACGGCGCCGTCGACGATCACCTGCCGTCCCTCGGTGTCGAGCGCCACGTTGCCGAAGGTGAGCCGCTTGCCCAGAAGATTGCCGGGACGGCGCAGCAGGGCCTGCAGGCGGGCGACCAGCTCTTCCATGGCGAACGGCTTGGCCATGTAGTCGTCGGCGCCCTCGCGCAGGCCGGTGACCCTGTCGGTGACGCCGTCGCGCGCCGTGAGCACGAGCACCGGCGTCGAATCGCCGCGCCGACGTATGTCGCGCAGCAGCGAGACGCCGTCCTCGTCGGGCAGGCCGAGATCGAGCACGATCGCGGCATATCGCATGGTGGCCAGCACGTGGGCGGCATCGGCGGCAGTGCCTACCGAATCGGCAGAAAAGCCGCCATGGACGAGGCCCTTCTTCAGCAGGGAGACGAGTTCGCTGTTGTCCTCGACGAGAAGCACCCTCATCGGCATGCGCCTCCAATCCACCTGGCTAATTCTCGGCGATCCTAGCACGCCCCTTGCGTCATGACCCCGTCAGGTTGACGTAATCGGAAAGGACTAGGCTTGCCCTGTCTCCCGGAACATACCGACAGGACTGCCACGCTCATGCCCTCGGAGCCCAACTCCTCATTGAGGACGCGCCTCAGGCGAAATCGCCTGTGGGTCGCGGCGGGCGGCGTCGTGGTCGCGGCAGCGGCGGTGGTCGGCTTCTGGGCCTTCGAACCCGCGCCCGGCAACGCGGTGGCGCGTCCCGAGAAGAGCACGGGCGACGCCGACGGCGCTTTCCGGCCGAGCGACACGCAGTGGGCGAGCCTCAGGCTCGCCCTGGTGCGCCAGGTCGCCTTCCGCGACGAGCGCGCGACCGACGGCAAGATCGCGATCAACGAGGACACCACGACGCCGGTCTTCTCGCCCTATTCCGGCCGGGTCAGCAAGCTGATCGCCCGGCCCGGCGACCTGGTCGAGCGCGGCGCGCCCCTGTTCGCCATCGAAGCGACCGAGTTCGTCCAGGGCCAGAACGACCTCATCACCGCGGTCGCCGGCGTCGAGAAGGCGAAGTCGCGGCTCACGCTGGCGCAGACCGCCGAGAAGCGGCAGCGCGAGCTGCAGGCGATCCGCGGCGGCGCGCTGAAGGACCTCGAACAGGCGCAGTCCGATCTCGTCGGCGCGCAGGGCGACCTGCGCTCGGCCGAGATCGCGCTCGCCGCCGTGCGCAACCGGCTGCGTATCCTCGGGCGCTCGGAAGAGGAGATCGCGCTTCACGAGAAGCAGGACCGCATCGGCGCCGAG
>CAVWKN010000014.1:0-170842 GCA_963755585.1 uncultured Alphaproteobacteria bacterium | reverse complement strand
GGGAGACGGATGTGTTGCTCATGATGAAGCGGACCCTAGCACCCGTCCGCGGTCTCCGCCGATTACCTGTCGCGTAATTGAGGGAAGGGTGGCGCCATGCGACCTCCGGGATGTTCGTGCAACCCAAGGAGGACGTCATGACCGCTTCAACCGACCGCCTGCTCCGCCGCACCCTGTGGGGCAACGCCGCCTTCTCCGTCGTCTCCGGCGCCACGCTGGCCATCTTTGCCGGGCCGTTCGCCAAGGCAGCCGCGCACGCGCCCGTCACCGTGCTGGGCCTCGACCTTGCCATCGCGTTCGAGCTGCTGGGCCTGGGCGTCGTGGCGTTCGGCGCGCTCTGCGCCTGGGTCGCCTCGCGCGAGACGCTGCCGCGGGGCCTCGCCCGCCTGATCTTCCTGGGCGACGTGGCCTGGGTGGCAGGCAGCGTCCTGGTGCTGGCCCTGCCGGCCACGTGGACCACGGCCGGTGTCGCGGGCATCGTCGTCCTCGCCGTGATCGTGGCCGATGTCGCGATCCTGGAGTATCTCGGTTTGCGCCGGCTGGGATCCGCTGCCTGAGAGGAAACGACAATGGACAAGCTTCAGTTCCTGAACGACCACCCACTGCCCTTCGCCAAGGTCCTGGGGCTGAAGTTTGTCGCCGCGAGTGAGACCGGCGTGAAGGCCGAGATGGTCGTTCGCCCCGAGCTCTGCACGCGGCCCGACATATTGCACGGTGGCGCCGTGATGGCCTTCGCCGACACGCTGGGCGCGGCCGCCACCGTGCTCAACCTGCCCGAAGGCAAGGGCACGACCACGATCGAGAGCAAGACCAACTTCGTGGGCCCGGCGCCGTTGGGCGCCACGGTGATCGGCGAGACGACGCCGATCCATCGCGGCCGGCGCACCATGGTGTGGCAGACGCGGATCACCACCGCTCAAGGCAAGCTGGTGGCTGTCGTCACCCAGACGCAGATGGTGCTGTAGCGATCAGCGGAACAGCGCCGGGATGAAGGCCTGGAGGGCCTCGTCGGCTTCGGCACTGGTCTGCTGCAATTGCGAGGACTGACCCCACTCGATGCGGATCTTGATGAAGTGATTCTGATATCCGGTCAGCAGGAGCTTGCAGTAGACGCGCATGTTCGCCTGGCTGACCGCGCTGTAGGTGAGGCAGCGGAAGGTCACCGCACCGTAGGTGCAGGTCGACGGCACCGGCGGTCTCTGGAAATTGGTGTAGCCACTGCCTTGGATCTGCTGTGCGACCGAATCGAGCTCACTGCCGAATTCGCTGATCACGATCGGACTCGCGCTGCCCGCCGGCACCCGCCGTCCGGCATCGAAGACCTGGACCGTGATCACCATCTTCTTGGGCGTCGAATAGAAGTAGCTCGATCCCAGGTCGGGTCGGTTGGCGGGCGGTGCCGCATAGTTGACCACCCGCTCGAAAGTGGCGCCGCCCAAAGTCGCCGGGAAGTTGAGCTTGGTACTGGCATCGGTCGTCGGTGTCGTCGATTGAGTCTGCGCCCAGGCGGGGCCGACCGATCCGATAGCGACGGCGAGGATCGCCGCAAGCAGAGTTCTAGACATCGAGGTTCGCCACCTTCAGCGCATTGTCCTGGATGAAATCGCGGCGCGGCTCGACCACGTCGCCCATCAGGGTCGAGAAGATCTCGTCGGCCTCGTCGGCATGGTTGATCCTGACCTGCAGAAGTGCGCGCGCCTCGGGGTCGAGCGTGGTCTCCCAGAGCTGGTCGGGGTTCATCTCGCCCAGGCCCTTGTAGCGTTGGATGGTGACGCCTTTGCGGCCGGCCTCGAGGACGGCGGCGAACAGCTCGGTCGGCGAGGAAATGGCTGTCTCCTTGTCGCGGGCGACGAAGATGCCGGGCCTCTGGTAGATCGCCTGCAGCTCGGACGCGAGCGCGTCGAGCTTGCGCGCCTCGGCGCTCTTGATCAACGGCCCGTCGATGACGTGCCGTTCCTGCACGCCGCGCAGGCGCCGGGTGAAGGCGAGCCCGCCGTCCGGCGTCGGTTCGCCCGTCCAGCCGCGCTCCAGCGGCGGGAACACGGCATCGAGCCGGCGGGCGATATAGTCGGCAGTCGCCTTGGCCTGCTCGCTGTCGGCGATTATCTCCGGATTGAGGGCGCCGGCGATGGCCGCCTGCTCGATCACCGCCTGGCTGGTCACGCGGCGCGACAGCGACAGCGGCTTCACCAGGTTGGTCACCGAGTGCGCGATATCGACGGTGCGGCGGAGATCGTCCCGCGTCTGCACGCTGCCGTCGCCCAGCCTGAAGGTGGAACCGTCCAGCCCGCTGTCGATCAGATGATCGTCGAGAGCCCGCTCGTCCTTGAGGTAGATCGCCGACTTGCCCTTGGCCGTTTTGAAGAGCGGCGGCTGGGCGATGTAGAGATGGCCGTGCTCGATCAGGTCGCGCATCTGGCGATAGAAGAACGTCATCAGGAGCGTGCGGATATGGCTGCCGTCGACGTCGGCGTCCGTCATGATGATGATCTTGTGGTAGCGGAGCTTGCCGAGGTCGAAGTCGTCGACGCCGATGCCGGTGCCGAGCGCCGTGATCAGCGTGCCGATCTCGGCCGAGGACAGCATCTTGTCGAAGCGCGCACGCTCGACGTTCAGGATCTTGCCGCGCAGCGGCAGGATCGCCTGATTGGCGCGGTTGCGGCCCTGCTTGGCCGAGCCGCCGGCCGAATCGCCCTCGACGATGAACAGCTCGGAAAGCGCCGGATCGCGCTCCTGGCAGTCGGCCAGCTTGCCGGGCAACGAGCTCACGTCGAGCGCGCCCTTGCGGCGGGTGAGCTCGCGCGCCTTGCGGGCGGCCTCGCGCGCCGCGGCGGCCTCGACCACCTTGGTCAGGATCTTGCGCGTCTCGGAGGGATGCTCCTCGAACCACTGGCCGAGCTTGTCGCCGACCACGGATTCGACCACCGGCCGGACCTCCGAGGAGACCAGCTTGTCCTTGGTCTGCGAGGAGAACTTGGGATCGGGCACCTTGACCGACAGCACGCAGGTCAGACCCTCGCGCATGTCGTCGCCGGTGAGGTTCACCTTCTCCTTCTTGGAGAGGCCGCTTTCGTCGGCGTACTTGTTCAGCGTGCGCGTCAGCGCGCCGCGGAAGCCCGCCAGATGCGTGCCGCCGTCGCGCTGCGGGATGTTGTTGGTGAAGCACAGCATCGTCTCGTGATAGCTGTCGTTCCACTGCATGGCGACTTCGACCGTCATGCCGTCCTTTTCGCCGCGGATCGAAACCGGCGGGTTGTGCAGCACCGTCTTGTTGCGGTCGAGATACTTGGCGAAGGCCTCGACGCCGCCCTCGAAGAAGAGATCGGAGACCTTGGGTTCGGCGCCGCGCTCGTCGGTCAGCACGACGCGCACGCCCGAATTCAGGAACGCCAGCTCGCGCAGCCGATGCTCGAGGGTGGCGAAGTCGAACTCGGTCTTGGTGAAGGTCTTGGGCGAGGCGAGGAAGGTCACCTCCGTGCCGTGCTTGTCCGCCGGCGCATCGCCCACGACCTTGAGGTCGCCGTCCGGCTCGCCGCCGTTGAAGCGCAGGAAATGTTCCTTGCCGTTGCGCCAGACGCGCACGTCGAGATGCTCGGACAACGCGTTGACGACGGCGGCGCCGACCCCGTGCAGGCCGCCCGAGACCTTGTAGGAGTTCTGGTCGAACTTCCCGCCGGCATGGAGCTGCGTGAAGATCAGGTTGACGGCCGAAATGCCTTCTTCCGTGTGAATGTCGACCGGCACGCCGCGGCCGTTGTCGCGCACCGTGACCGAGCCGTCGCCGTGCAGGACCACTTCGACCCGGTCGCAATAGCCCGCCAGCGCCTCGTCGATCGCATTGTCGACGATCTCGTAGACCATGTGATGCAGGCCGCTGCCGTCGTCGGTGTCGCCGATATACATGCCCGGACGCTTGCGCACGGCGTCCAGCCCCTTCAGCAGCTTGATCGAATTGGCGTCGTAGGCGTCGGCGCCGGGATTCGTGTCGTCGTGGTTGTTCTCGCTCATTTTCTACTGGCTTCCCGAAAGGGGTTCAGACCGCCGCGATCGAGCCGTCGGCCACGCGCAGGATCTGCGCGCGACCGCCGAGCGGCGCAAAAAGTCCGGCATCGGTGCCGGTCATCCAGCTCTGCACGCCGAGCGCCACGACCTCGTCGAACAGCGCGGCGCGGCGCTCCGCATCGAGATGGGCGGCGATCTCGTCGAGCAGCAGGAGCGGCGCACGGCCGCGCGACAGGGCCACCAGACGGGCATGCGCAAGCGCAATCGACACCAGAACGGCCTTCTGCTGGCCGGTCGATCCCTCCGCTGCCGGCAGGTCGAGATCGAGATGGCGCACCGCCAGATCGCTGCGATGCGGTCCGCAGGATGTGGTGCCGGCCTCGGCGTCGCGCAAGCGGCTGGCGGCCAGTTCGGCGCGCAGGCGATCCTCGGCGTCGAGCGCCGCCATGGTGGCGAGCCAGCCGTCGATCTCGCCCGCCATGGCAAGGGCTGCCCGCGGGAAGGGACCGACGCCCAGGCGCGCGGCGGCATCGAGGCGATGGACGGTGTCGGCGCGGGCGGCGGCCAGGGCCACGCCGTGGCGGGCCATGGTGTCCTCCAGAGCGATGAACCAGTGCGGGTCGCGGCCGCCGTCGGCCAGCAGACGGGCGCGCTGGCGCAGCGCGTTTTCGTAGGCCGCCACGTCGCCGGCATGCTGGGGATGCAGCGCCGTCACCAGCCGGTCGAGGAAGCGCCGGCGCTCGCCCGGTCCGTCGAGGAACAGGCGGTCGAGCTGCGGCGTCAGCCAAACGGCCGCGACATGCAGACCGAGTGCCGTCTGGCTTTGCGCCGGCCGGCCGTCGATCCGCACCGCCCGGCGCGGCAGGCCGCCGTCGCTTCTGGCCGGCTCCAGCCCGGTGCCGATGGCGAGCCGCCCATCCGGCGTATCGATGGTGGCGGCGACCGCCCAGGCCGCGGCGTCCGGCTCCTCGCCGCGCGAACGGCGGCAGACTTCATCGAGCCGCGCCCGCCGCAAGCCGCGGCCCGGCGCCAGGAAGGACAGCGCCTCCAGGAGATTGGTCTTGCCGGCACCGTTGGCGCCGACCAGCACGACGGGCTCGGGGCCGCAATCGAGGCGGAGCTGGCGATAATTGCGGAAATCGGTCAGGCGAAGCTGGCGCACGGCCAGGATGGCCGGCGCAGCGCCGGTTGCGGCGTCGGGGGAGAAGGCAAGGGCGCTGATCGGCGGCGCCGTCATACCCGCATCGGCATGAGCACGTAGAGCGCGCTCTCGTCGGCGCCGTCGCGCACCAGGGTCGGCGAGCCGGCGTCGGCCATCAGGAAGCGCGCCTCGGCGCCCGTGATCTGTTCGGTGATGTCGAGCAGGTAGCGCGAATTGAAGCCGATCTCGAGCGCGGCCGCCTTGTACTCGACCTCGATCTCCTCGGTGGCGCTGCCGGCGTCGGGGCTGGTGGCCGAGAGCGTGACCACGCCCTTGGCGACCGCCAGCTTGATGGCGCGCGACTTCTCGGTGGAGATGGTCGAGACGCGGTCGACGGCGTGGGCGAATTCCTTGCACGGCACGTTCAGGATCTTGTCGTTGCCGGTCGGGATGACGCGCTCGTAGTCGGGGAAGGTGCCGTCGATCAGCTTGCTGACCAGGGTGACGTTGCCGGTGGCGAAGCGGATGCGGGTGTCGGAAAGCTCGATGTCGACCGAGCCGTCGCTCTCGTCGAGGAGCTTGCGGACCTCGCCCACGGTCTTGCGCGGCACGATCACGCCCGGGATCTCCGCGGCGCCCTTGGGCAGCGGCACTTCGACCCGGGCCAGCCGATGGCCGTCGGTGGCCACGCCGCGCAGCACCTGGGTGCCGTTCGAGGTGGCGGAGTGGAAATAGATGCCGTTCAGGTAGTAGCGGGTCTCCTCGTTCGAGATGGCGAACCGCGTGCGGTCGATGATGCCCTTGAGGTCGGTCGCCGGCAGCTGGAAGCGGTGCGGCAGGTCGCCCTCGGCCATCGCCGGGAAGTCGGCGGGCGGCAGGCACTGCAGGGTGAAGCGCGAGCGGCCGGCCCGGATCACGAGCGAGCCGCCGTCGGAGGCGGTCTCGAGCTCGACCTGCGCGCCGTCCGGCAACTTGCGGACGATCTCGTAGAGCGTATGCGCCGGCGCCGTGGTCGAGCCGGCCTTGGCGGCACTCGCTTCCACCGATTCGGTGATGGCGAGGTCCATGTCGGTCGCCGCCAGGCTGAGGCGACCCTTCTGCGCGGTGATCAGGACGTTCGACAGGATCGGGATCGTGTTCCGCCGTTCGACCACACTCTGCACGTGAGCCAGCGCCTTCAGAAGGGCTGCCCGTTCGATCGTCAGTTTCATGTTTTGATCGCTGTAACGAGGGGCCAAAAAAGCGGTTCAGACACCCCGTTTCGCAGGCCTGAAAAGACCATTGCGGAACGGTCTGGGACTATAGCACGCCGAACCTAGGCGGGAAGCAATTTCACTCGAAATTTGAGGCTCTTAACCCGCAAATTACCGAGCAAAAAGGGGCCCAATCAGGGCCCCTTTCACGTGCCGTCTCAGGGATTCGTCATCCCTGCAACTGGCGCTTGAGCAACTCGACGTCTTCTGCAATCGACAGGTCGGAGATCTTGAGCTCCTCGATCTTGCGCACGGCATGCATGACCGTGGTGTGATCGCGATTGCCGAAGCGCTTGCCGATCTGCGGCAGGCTGAGCGTGGTGAGCTGCTTGGCGAGATACATCGCCACCTGGCGCGGCCGGGCGACCGAGCGGGCGCGCCGCGGCGAGCTCATCTCGGCGAGCTTGATGTTGTAGTGCGCGGCCACCCGCTGCTGGATCTCGTCGACCGTGACCTTGCGGTCGGCCTGGCGCAGCAGGTCGTGCAGCACGTCCTGCGCCATCTCGACGGTGATCTCGCGGCCGATCAGCTGGCCGTGGGCGACGACGCGGTTGAGCGCGCCCTCGAGCTCGCGGATGTTGGTGCTGATCTTGTGGGCGAGGAACTCGAGCACCGCGAGCGGCACCGGCACGCGCGCATTCTCCGCCTTGGTCTGCAGGATGCTGAGCCGCAGCTCGTAGGTCGACGAATGGATGTCGGCGACCAGCCCGCTGCCGAGCCGCGAGCGCATGCGCTCCTCGATGTCCTGCAGCTCGCTCGGCGGCTTCTCGGAGGACAGCACGATCTGCTTGTTCTGCTCGACCAGCGAATTGAAGGTGAAGAAGAACTCGTCCTGGCTCGCTTCCTTGCCGCAGATGAACTGCACGTCGTCGACCATCAGCACGTCGACGTTGCGGAACAGCTCCTTGAACTGGCCGGTGTTCTTGGTGCGCAGCGCCTGGATGAAGCGGTTCACGAAGCTTTCGGCCGTGAGATAGAGCACCCGGGTCTTGGGATCGCGGTCGCGGATGGCGTGCCAGATGGCATGCATCAGATGGGTCTTGCCGAGCCCGACGCCGCCGAAAATATAGAGCGGGTTGCGCTCCGGCAGCGGCCGGTCCTGCTCGGCGATGTTGCGCGCGGCGGCATAGGCGAACTCGTTGGGCTTGCCGACCACGAAGTTGGCGAAGGTGTAGCGCGCCTCCGGTCCCTGGAAGAGGTCGTCGCCGCCGCGGCCGATCGAGGGCCCCATGCGCGGCATCGGCGGCTGGTAGTTCTGCGACGAGGGCACCGGCGGCACGGCGATGATCTCGTTCGGCCGGCGCGGCGCCGGCGGCGGCACGAGGTTGACCTCGACGGTGCCGACCTCGGCATGCACCGCCTGCCAGTAGGCCAGCACCCGGTCGCCGTAGTGGCGGGCGACCCAGTCGCGGACGAACCGGGTCGGGGCGTAGAGGCGGAGCTTGCCGGCCTTCAACTCGCCCAGCTCGACCTCGCCGAACCAGGTTTTGAAGGCCTTGTCGCCGATTTCCTTGCGCAGCCGGTCGCAGACGCGCACCCAGTGCGCCTCAAGCTCCTTCCGGACTGCAACTTCTTCCATATCGGCCCCCGCCACAGTTTTTTGTTCGTATGTCGCGTTGTTATTGTTGCCTGATATCGGCGATTGAATTCGGTTCAAGTTTGTCTCCACGGAAGTCCCGCTGCCTTCCATCCCCCCGCCGCGCCGCGCTTGGCCTGCGCATCCAGGGGCCCCTCAAATCCGTCCGCTACATTGAAGCATGTACTGTAGCCGGCCGCGGTCATGGCTTTCGCCGCCGCGGCCGATCGAGCTCCACTCCGACAGAGAAACAGCAGCGGCGTCTCCTTGTCGGGGAGCGCGCCCGAGAGCGCGGCCACGAATTCCGGGTTGGGCTGCATGCTGGGAAAGACCTGCCATTCGAGCAATGCCGGCTTCTTGGCCAGCGTCTCGAGATCGGGCAGGCCGACATAGTTCCATTCGGCGCGCGTGCGCACGTCGATCAGAACCGCGTCCTTGCGTTCGCTCAGGATCTTCCAGGCCGTCGCCGGCGCCACGTCGCCGGCATAGCCGGCGGCGGGGGACACTTCGTATGTGCCGGCGATCTTGTTGTCGTTGGACATGGCCCCCGCTCTTCATTCGCTGAGGCAGGACGCTTGAGCACGAGCCGAAGATAACTTGGGAACACACAGCCCGATGATGGCGACGAAAACTTTGGGTGCGCGTCGTTGAGTGGACGCTGCCTTGCTTCGATAGTCGCTAACACCGGATGACTGTGGCTCTCCCTCGTTTGTCTTTCCGGCGAAGAGGAAGCCCCCCATCTTCGCCTTGGCTCGCGTCTCAGCGCCCCACGCCCCGTCGCGATGGGCCGACTCTTAGACAGACTCGGGCGGCTTCGCAAACGATTCACACAGGCAACGCCGCACGCTATTCATGATGTTCCTTGCGCGACTCGATTGACATCTCTGTCGATTCGATTTTCTTTCGAGTGCATCGCGTGGCGTCGCTCAACATCTAGCGCCCGTACGCTCTCGCAGTCCGATAAACGCGAATCGTATGTTGTTCGCCGAATTGGCAACCAAACGATCTTCTCTGAAGCGCTCGAAATTTTTTTGGACGCGATTTTCTTTTTTTGCCGCCAAAAAAGAAAACGCCGCTCGTTGGAGCGGCGTTCACCATCTCTGAAGGCGGAGACGTCTCAGGCCATCGCCTTGATGCGCGCTGCCAGACGCGACACGCGACGCGACGCGGCGTTCTTGGTCACGATGCGCTTGGTGGCGCCGCGCTGGATCTCCGGCTGCGCGGCGCGCAACGCGGCGGCAGCGGCTTTCTTGTCTCCGCCCTTGATTGCGTCCTCGACCTTCTTGATCGAACCGCGCACGCGGCTGCGACGCGCGGTATTCGCGGCGCTGCGGCGCTCGGTCTGGCGGGCGCGCTTCTCAGCCGACTTGTGACTGGCCATCTGATCCTCGTTCATCGGAAGGGCGCGCTTATACGGGCCGGCCGGCACCCGGTCAACCCCGACAAAACCCGCCGTTTATCGGTGTTTCCAGGCCGCCTTGCGCTTGTCGGCGAAGGCCGCCATGCCCTCCGCCCGATCCTCGAAGGCGAAGGTGGCGTGGAAGGTGCGCCGCTCGAAGCGCACGCCCTCGGCCAGAGTCGTCTCGAAGGCGCGGTTGACGGCTTCCTTGGCGACCATGGTGGCGAGCAGCGACATGCCGGCGATCTTCTCCGCCGTCGCCAGCGCATCGTCCATGAGCTGGGCGAGCGGCACCACCCGGCTCACCAGGCCACAGCGCTCGGCTTCGGCGGCATCCATCATGCGACCGGTCAGCACCATGTCCATGGCCTTGGACTTGCCGACGAAGCGCGGCAGGCGCTGGGTGCCGCCGGCGCCGGGGATCGTGCCGAGCGTGATCTCGGGTTGGCCGAACCTGGCGTTGTCCGCGGCGATGATGAAGTCGCACATCATCGCCATCTCGCAGCCGCCGCCCAGGGCATAGCCCGCCACCGCGGCGACGATCGGCTTGCGCACCTGGCTCACCTTCTCCCAGCCGACGGTGATGAAGTCCTGCAGGAAGACGTCCTGGTAGGACTTCTCCTTCATCTCCTTGATGTCGGCGCCGGCGGCGAACGCCTTGTCGCTGCCGGTGAGCACCATGCAACCGACACCGGGATCGGCTTCGAAGGCGTCGAGCGCCAGCCCCAGCTCGCGCACGAGATCGGCGCAGAGCGCGTTCAACGCCTTGGGCCGATTGAGGCGGATGACACCGACCCGGCCCTTGATTTCGGTCTGGATGTTTTCGTAGGCGGTCACGTTTCCCTCCCCCAACCGTTCCTTGGGATTTGAGCGCCGCTCTTAGCTAGCGCTGGCAGTGCGCGCAATAGAAGGTCGAGCGGCCGGATTGCACGAGGCGGCGCACGACCTTGCCGCAGCCGCGGGTCGGGCAGACCGCACCCGTGCGGTCGTAGACGTTGAAACGTGTCTGAAAATAGCCCAGCTCGCCGCCCGGCTGCACATGATCGCGCAGCGTCGATCCGCCATCGTCGATCGAGCGCAGCAACACCTGCTTGATGGCGGCGACCAGCCGGTCGGCGCGTTCGCCCTGGACGGTGTGGGCCGACCGACGGGGCGAGATGCCGGCCAGGAACAGCGCCTCGCAGGCATATATATTGCCGACGCCGACCAGGGTCTTCTGATCGAGCAGTGCCGCCTTGATGGGCGTGCGTCTTCCCTTGAGACGGTTCGCCAGGGCGGCGCCGTCGAAAGCGTCGTCGAGCGGCTCGGGGCCCAGGCCCTTGAACAGCTTGTGCCTGGGCAACGCCTCATCGGCTGCCAGCAGCATCAACCCGAAGCGGCGGGCGTCGTTGAAACGGACCTGCCAGCCCTCGTCGGTTTCGATCACGACATGGTCGTGCCGCTCGAACGGATGTTCGGCGGCGCTCGCCGCGTCATGCAGGGTCATGCGGCCCGACATGCCGAGATGGGCGATCAGGGTGTGGCCATCGTCCAGGCGGATCAGAAGGTATTTCGCCCGGCGGTCGATGCCCAGCACGCGGCGGCCCTCGACGCGCTCTGCAAATTTGGCCGGCAACGGCACCCGAAGGTCGCGCCGGCGCTGGATGAGGCGAACGATGCGCCGACCGACCAGTCTCGGAACAAGACCACGACGGACGGTTTCGACCTCGGGCAGCTCGGGCATGCTTCAGCCGCCGCCCCTCAAGCGGCACGCTGGCCGAACAAGGCGGTGCCGACCCGGACATGGGTGGCGCCAAGCCGGATGGCCGTCTCATAGTCGGCGCTCATGCCCATGCTGATGCTGGCGAGGCCGTTGCGGGCGGCCATCTTGGCCAGCAGGGCGAAATGCAGGGCGGGTTCCTCGTCGACCGGCGGGATGCACATCAGGCCGACGATCGGCAGCTTGTGGGTGTCGCGGCAGGCCGCCACGAAGGCGTCGAGCGCGGCCGGCAGCACGCCCGCCTTCTGCGGTTCTTCGCCGGTATTGACCTGGATGAAGCAATCCGGCCGGCGGCCGCTGCGCGCCATCTCCTTGGCGAGCGCGGCGGCCAGCCGCTCGCGGTCGACCGACTGGATGACGTCGAACAGCGCCACCGCCTCGCGCGCCTTGTTGGTCTGCAGGGGGCCGATCAGGTGCAGCTTGAGGTCGGGATACTCGGTCTTCAGCGCCGGGAATTTTCCTTCGGCCTCCTGCACGCGGTTCTCGCCGAACACGCGTTGGCCCGCGTCCAGAAGCTTGCGCGTCCGGTGGGTGCCATGGGTCTTGGAGACGGCGACCAGTGTGACGGAAGCCGGATCGCGTCCGGCGGCGCGCGCCGCGGCGGCGATGCGCTGACGAACCTCGGCCAGACGAGCGGCGCCTGCGCTCATGCGTCCAGGCTCAACCGTGCGGTCATCGCCTCGGCATTGTTGGGATCGGCCGCCAGTGCCGCATCCAGGGTCTCGCGCGCCCTGTCGCGATCGCCCAGGGCGGCGAGGCAGGCGCCGTAATGGCCCAACAGGCGCGAATCGCCCGGCAGAACGCGCAGCGCGTGTTCATGCAGCGAGCGGGCCTCGGCGGCCCGGCCGAGATCGAGCAGGACGCGGCCGAGGTTGGTCAGCACCATCGGATCGTCGGTCGCGAGCCTCGAGGCGCGTTTCAGCGCCCGGCGGGCCTCGTCGAAGCGCTTGAGGCCGCGCAGCGCCAGCCCCTGGTTGTTGAGCGCCCGCACGGCGTCGGGCGCCTCCTTCAGGTAGGGCTCCAGGGTCTCGAGCGCGTCGGTGAAGCTGCCGCGCTCGATGTGGAGATGGGAGAGCTGCAGGACGGCATCGCGATCGAGCGCATTGTGGCGCAGTGCCCGCTGAAGGACCTCGACGGCCGCGTCGCCTTGGCCGGTCGCCGCCTTGGCCAGCGCCAGGGTCTTGAGGGCGGCTGCGAAGCCGGGGTCGATCTCGAGCGCCCGCTCGATGGGTCCGATGGCATCGGAAGGCCGGCCGGCAAAGTTGAGCACGAAGCCCAGCACATGCTGGAGCACGGCGCTGCCGGGCGTCAGCTCGAGCGCCCGGCCGGCTTCGGCGATCGCCTCGTCATGATGGCCGAGCGCGCTCAAGGACAGCGCGCGATCGCCCATGACCTGGCCGCGCCGCGCCGCATCCTCGCCGGCATCGACCAGGGCCAGGTCGAGGACCTCGATCGCCGAAGAATAGTGGCCGAGACGGTAGAGTGCGTAGCCCAGCATGTTGCGGGCCCGGGCCTGCAGCGGCTTCAGGCCCTCGCCGCCCTGTTGGATTCCCTGGTCGACATTGGTGACGAATTCGATCAGCTCGCGCTCGGCGGCGGCGAACCGTTCGAGGTCCATATAAACCGACGCCAGCGCCAGGCGCGCTTCGACATGGGCCGGCGAGCGGCGAACCGTGTCGCGAAAGCGCCGCGCCGCCTCGTCGAGGCGGCCCTGCCGGCGCGCCACCAGGCCGAGATTGTAGGACAGCATCGGCTCGTTGGGGTCCTTGGCCAGCGCCTTGCGCCACATCGCTTCGGCATCGCTGAGCGCGCCGCGCTGCGACAGGCAGACCGCGAGAAAATGCAGGATGTCGGGCCGCTCGCCGTGGCGGCCCAAGGCGGACCGGAACAGCGGCTCGGCACGATCGAACCACCCGGCCCGCAGATACTGCAGGCCGGTCTGCAGATCGGGATCGGGTTGGGGCTGCGTCGAGGACGGCGGTCGGGGCGCGAGAGCCATGGCGCGCTGTGTAGACCCGCCTCACGGCCAAGGCTACACGAAATGCCATGGCCAAGGATGTCGATCTGTTCGTGGCGGCGATGGCCGATGTGAAGCCGCTGCCGGGCCGCAAGCACGCGACGCGGCCAGCCAAGGCTGTCGTCTCGAGGCCAGAGGCCGAGTCCCCCTCAGCCCTTCGGATCGCTCT
The DNA here is from genome assembly GCA_963755585.1 of uncultured Alphaproteobacteria bacterium. Lineage (GTDB taxonomy): Bacteria > Pseudomonadota > Alphaproteobacteria > Reyranellales > Reyranellaceae > Reyranella. Next base: position 157,526 of record CAVWKN010000014.1, on the reverse strand, counting down.
CCCGCGACATGGGGGAGGCAAGGCGGCGGAGGAATTGACACTCGATGATCATAACTTCGACCGCGACACCACGCGCGCCCTGGGGCGCGGCAAGCTCGTTCCGCAGGCCTCGCTCGACCTGCACGGCATGACGCTCGCCGCGGCCGAGCGCGCTGTCGGCGATTTTCTCGATGCAGCCGTGGCGCGGGATTTCCGCATCGTCCTCATCGTCACCGGCAAGGGAGCGCGCCTGCAGGGCGGGCGCGTGCTCGGTGGACGGATCCGCGCGGAGTTCGTGGGCTGGCTGAACCGCGCCGACAATCGCGGCCGGGTGCGCGGTGTCCGGCCTGCGCACCCGCGTCACGGCGGCGGCGGCGCCTTCTACGTGCTGCTGCGCCGGCGCCCCTCTGCCAGCCGCTCGTCGGCCAGCAGCCGTTCCTTGCGCGCGACGCCCCAGCGATAGCCGTTGAGCGAGCCGCGCGCGCCGACGGCGCGATGGCAGGGGATGACCCCGGCCGCCTGGTTGGTGGCGCAGGCCCGTCCGACGGCGCGGGCGGCGGTGGGCTCGCCGATGCTCTTGGCGATCTCGCCGTAGCTCCTGGTCTGGCCGGGCGGGATCTGCGTGAGTGCCTTCCAGACCTTCCATTGGAAAGCCGTGCCGACGATGTCGAGCGGCACGTCGGCCGCGTCGAGCGCGGACGGCTTGCGGCCGTAGAGGCGGGCCAGCACGCCTTTCACGCGCGGCCCGAGTGCGCGATCATTGCGGGTGATGTCGGCGGCCGGGAAGTCGTGCTTCAGGTCCTTTTCGAGCGCGCGATCATTGTCGCCCAGGAACACCGCAGCGATGCCCTTCTGCGTCGACGCCACCAGCACGCGACCATAATCGGAATCGACCGTGGTGTAGTCGATATGGGCGCCCGCGCCGCCCTTGGCGTAGGTCGCCGGTGTCATGCCGAGCGCCTTGTCGCTCGTCTCGTAGACCCGGCTGGGTGAACCGTAGCCCGCGCCATAGAGCGCATCGGCCACCAACTCGCCCTCGCGCAACGCCTTGCGGAAGCGCTGGCGCTTGCGCGCCACCAGCCAGTCGCGCGGATTGACGCCCAATTCGGCGATGAAGCGCTTGCTGAGCGCACCGCTCGACAGGCCGACCCTGCGCGCCACCTCGGCGAGCGAGGGCGGCGTGTCGGTATCGGTCGAATCGAACAGCGCGCAGGCCCGGGCGACGGGCTTGCTGAGGCCGACGTCAGCCTGCCAGTCGCGCGGCTTGCAGCGCTTGCAGGCACGGAAGCCCGCTGCCTCGGCCGCATCGGGCGAGGCATGGAAGCTCACGTTCTGGCGGAGCGGCGGGCGAGCCGCGCAGGACGGCAGGCAATAGACCCCGGTCGTCCTGACCGAGAACCAGAACCGGCCATTGTAGGCCCGGTCACGCCGCTGGACGGCCTGCCAGCAGGTTCCCGCGTCGGGAAGCGTGTCGGTGGAGGTGGGAGTGGCGAGAGCCAAGGTCGGCAGCGAAAGAGAATGTTGGGTCATGGCGCCATCAAAGCACCATGGCCCAACCTGCTCTATCCGGCTGCCGCCTGCAATTGCGGCCTAGGACCAGAAGTTCTTGGAGGCCTCGTAGCGCGCGGTGCCCCGGTCGAGCCCGATATCGCGCAACAGGCGCTCGTCGAGCTCCGCCAGCTGGCGTCGCGAGCGGGCGAGCTCGGCGCGGGTCATGACGTTGTCGATCCCGACCACGACCGCACCGGCCAGCAGCGCCATGGCGCGGCCGAAGGTGAAGGAAGAGGCTTCCGCGCGGGCCATTTCCCGCGTGCTGGACAGGGTCGACATGACTTAGCTCCGTTTGAGGCGACGATGGCAACCGAAGGGTTCCCTTGAGCCTCGTTTCTATAGGGTATTTGCGCTACAATGCCTCTAGTATTCAAAGGATGAAACCTCGGGTGAGGGATAGAATTTCTATGAACGGGTGCCTTAAATGAGCCGCTCTCAGCTGCCTCTGAATGCCCTGCGCGCCTTCGAGGCGGCGGCCCGTCATGCGAGCTTCACCCATGCCGCCGAGGAACTGCACGTCACCCAGGCCGCCGTCAGCCACCAGGTGAAGGCGCTCGAGGAGCGGCTGGGCGTGGCCCTGTTCGTGCGCCGGCCGCGCGGGCTCGAGATCACCAGCGAGGGCGAGGCGCTGCTGCCCGATCTGCGCGATGCTTTCGACCGCATGACCAACGCGCTGGAGCGGGTCGGCCGCAAGGCCAATTCCGGCACGCTCAGCGTCAGCCTGGTCACCACTTTCGCGCTGGGCTGGCTGGCGCCGCGCCTGCATCGTTTCCAGTCCAAGCACCCCGAGATCGAGGTGCGCATGACGACGACGCAGCGGCGCATCGATTTCGCGCGCGAGGATTTCGACTGCGCCATCCGCTTCACGGTGCAGCCCGAGCCCGAGCTGCATGCCACGCGTCTGTTCTCCGACGTGCTGACGCCGCTTTGCGGCAAGCGCTACAAGGACAAGCTGAAGACGCTCGACGATCTCAAGCGCGTGCCCTTCATCGACATGACCTACGATCCGGAATGGGCGATCTGGCTGCGCGCCGTCGGCATGGGCGACTTCAAGCCCAAGCGCGTGCTTACCTTCGAATTCGACCATGATCGCCGTGGAAGCGGCGATGGAAGGCGCCGGCGTGGCCGTCGGGCCGCCGCAGCTCTTTCGCGAGGAGCTGGCCTCGGGCCGCTTGTTCCAGCCCTTTCCGCAGATCGTCGACTCGGGCAAGGCATGGTGGTTCGTGTGTCCGCCGGCCTCGGTCAACCGGCCGAAAACCCGCGCCTTCGAAGAGTGGCTGATCGAAGAGCTCAGCGCACCGCAGACGCGGTCCGGCCGAACAGCCCTTGTCGCAGGCGGGCGTCGCTGATCGTTGTCGTCGTTGACAGCAAGGCCGATGATGGCGGCGCTACGGTTGTTCGGCGAGGCCGAGAGAAATTCAGGGTCGAGCCATTCGCTCCTGGAGATGTCGACCGATTTCATCGTGCCGGGCTTGCCGGTCTCCGCGGGGACATCGTGATCTTGTGGCTATTGGGGGTCGTCCAATAGTAAAGGTCGATCGTACCGAGGCTCTTTTCGATGAGGCTTTTCAGGTCGCGCATGCCGGGAGTCGGCAGGCGTCGACCCAAAGAAAAACTAATGGAGGATGCAGTTGCTGAAGTGGCTCCGCGGCGACCCTGAAACGGCCCCGGCCGCGACCCTGGGGTCGATCGAAATTCGCCGCCCCTGGGCTCGCCCGGGATTGGCGATACCGGGGCAGGCCGCCGGCTTTTTCGCGGTCACCAACAAGGGCGAGGGCGCGGACCGGTTGGTTACCGCCAGCAGCCCGGCCGCCGAGAAGATCGAGATCCATGCCATCAAGGTGGTGGGCGGCGACATCGGCATGCGCCGGCGCGACGACGGCCTCGCCGTCGCCCCCGGCGTCACGCTGACCCTCCAGCCGCGCGGCTATCACCTGCTCCTGACCGGCCTCGGGGCGCCGCTGATCCTGGGCGCGCGCCTGCCCGTCACGCTGGTTTTTGAGAAGGCCGGCAGTCTCGCCATCGAGCTCGTGGTCGAGGAGCCGGGACCGATCGGCCAGGAAGTCCTGGTCGAGGAGCGTCAGCGCGGGTAGCGGTGCTGTCCGCCGAAGGCGTCCTCGATCAAGAGCGCGTCGGGATCGTCGCCGAGATAGGCGGGGCCGATCGGCACCTTGCCGTGGCCGCCCGGCACGTCGAGCACATAGGTCGGCTGGGCGAGGCCCGAGAGCCGGCCGCGCAGCGCCTTCATCAGCGCCTGGCCGCGCTCGACCGACACCCGGAAATGACCGGTGCCGCGCACCAGGTCGGGATGATGCAGGTAGTAGGGCTTTACCCGCGCCATGACGAGGGCGCGCATGAGCTGGTCGAGGCTCTCGACGTCGTCGTTGATGCCGGCCAGCAGCACCGTCTGGCCCATCAGCGGAATGCCGGAATTGGCCAGCCGCGCCAGCGCCGCGAGGGTCGGGGCGGCGAGCTCGCGGGCGTGATTGCAATGCACGCCGAACCACAGCGTGGCGCGCCGCAGCTTCAGCGCCGCCACCAGTTCGTCGGTCACCCTCCCGGGATCGACGATGGGCACGCGGCTATGGATGCGGATCACGCCGAGGTGCCCGATGGCGTCGAGTTCGGCCAAAAGCTCGGCCAGTCTGCGTGGCGCCAGCATCAGCGGATCACCGCCGGTCAGGATCACTTCCCAGATTTCCGGACGGTCGCGGATATAGGCGAGGGCGGCTGAAAGCTCGGCGGGCGACAGCGCCTCGCCGCCGGGCCCGACCTTTTCGCGGCGAAAACAGAAGCGGCAATAGACCGGACAGACATGCAGCGGCTTCAGCAGCACCCGGTCGGGGTAGCGGTGCACGATGCCCTTCACCGGCGAACGCGCCTCGTCACCGATCGGGTCTAAAAGCTCCTCGGGCGAGATCTCGGTCTCGGCGGCGCTGGGTATGAATTGGCGGGCGATGGGATCGTGTGCGGGATCGCCGCGATCGATCAGCGCCAGCATCTCGGGCGTGATCGCGATCGCCATCGATTGGGCGGCTGCCGCCAGACGCGGATCGGGCGTCAGCAGCCCCTCGCGTTCGAGGGCGTCGAGCGTGCGCAGCGTTTGCATGGCGCCGCTCAATAGCTTGAAACGCAGCTTCCAACCAGTTCGGAAAACCACCATCATTCGGGCCGAAAACAAACGGGGCGGGGAGGATCGGGATGGCGGCGGGACGGCGTCCCCTGTTCGGTGAGCAGCAGCGTTTCATGCTGTTGCTGATCGCGCCTGCCGCGCTGCTCCTGGCGCTGTTCCAGGTCCTGCCGATCGCGATCGGCGCCAATGCCAGCTTCCGCGACTGGGCGCTCTACAATCCCAAGAAGACCTGGGTCGGCCTCGACCACTACCGGTCGGTGATCACCGATCCGGCGTTCCTCGAAGTCGTGCTGCCCAACACCTTCATCTTCATGGTGCTGAGCGTGGCCGGCGCGCTGGTGCTGGGCCTCGCCCTGGCGCTGCTGCTCAACCGGCCGTTCCGCGGCCAGAAGATCGTGCAGACCGTGCTGCTGGTGCCGCTGATGGTGGCGCCGGTGATCGCCGCCATCATGATGCGCTGGATGTTCAACGACCAGTTCGGGATCGTGAACGCCGTGCTCGAGGGGCTGGGCCTGGAAGGCCAGCCGTGGCTGGTCGAGCGCTGGAGCGCCTTCGGCATCATCGTGCTCACCGACATCTGGCTGTGGACGCCGTGGTTCACCCTGCTCCTGCTGGCCGGCCTGCAGAGCCTGCCCAAGGAGCCGTTCGAGGCCGCGGCGATCGACGGCACCTCGACCTGGCGGGTGTTCAGCCATCTCACCCTGCCGATGCTGCGGCCGGTGATCGTGGTCTGCATCGTGATCCGCGCCATCGACGCCTTTCGCACCTTCGATATCGTCTGGACGCTGACCGGCGGCGGGCCCGGCCGGTCGACCGAGCTGTTCAGCCTCTACGCCTACGTGCTGGCCTTCCTCAGCCTCGACCTCGGCCGCGGCTCTGCGGCGGCCATCATCGGCGGTCTCATCATCCTGGTGGTCGGTGTGGCGCTCTATCGCCTCGTCGACCGCATCGCCAAGGCCTGAGCCGATGGCGATGGTTCGCCAGCCGCTGATGTTCGCCGGTCTGCCGACCGGTGCCCGGCGCGCCCTGTTTGCGCTGGCGCTGGCCGGCGCCTGCTTTGCCTTCGCCTTTCCCGTGCTGTGGCTGATCCTGACCTCGCTCAGGCCCGAATCGGGCGTCTATTACGTCCATCGCGGCACCGAGTTCACCCTGGGCAACTTCGCCGAGGTGCTGCTCGACGACCGGCTGGTCCACGCCTTCGTCAATTCGGCGCTGATCTCCACCCTCGCCACCTTCTTCTCGCTGCTGGTCACGGTGTCGAGCGGCTACATGCTGTCGCGCTTTCGCGGGCCGGCCTCGCGCACCTGGTTCGGCACCATCTATGTGTTCCGCTGCGTGCCCTACATCTCGTGGGTGCTGCCGCTCTATTTCGTGGCCCAGAGCTGGGGCATCTACGACACCTATGTCGGGCTGCTGCTGCCGCACATCGCGGTGCATATCTGCTTCTTCTCCTGGCTGATGAAGGGCTTCTTCGACGGCATCGACCCGTCGATGGAGCATGCCGCCCTGATCGACGGCTGCACGCGCTGGGGCGCGTTCGTGCGCGTCGCGTTGCCGTCGGCCATCCCGGCGATCTCGGCGCTGGCCGTCCTGTGCTGGCTGTTCACCTGGAACGAGTTCCTGTTCGCCCTGATCCTGACGGGCAACCGCGTGCCGGTGATCACCGTGGTGATGGCGCAGTTCGTCACCGAAATGGGCCTGCGCTGGAACCTGATGGCCGCGACCGCGGTCCTGGCGCTGGTGCCGGCCTTCCTGCTGGCGCTGTTCGGCCAGAAGTACGTGATCCGCGGCTTGCGGATCTAAGAAGACGATAAACACAGAGGAGGAAACGACATGTACAGGATGAGACGAAGGGCATTGACCGCCATCGTGGCCGCTGCCGGCCTGCTGGCCGCCGGCGGCGCCAGCGCGCAGGCGGTCAAGGAACTGCGCATCGGCTACCAGCCGAGCCCGATCCAGGACGCCTCGATCGCCATGTTCGAGACCTGGGGCGCCAAGAAGGGCATCAAGATCGTCAAGGTGCCGAATTCCTACGGCGTCTACGTCGAGAAGATGACGGCGTCGCTGACCTCGAACTCCGACCAGTACGACGTCATCTGGCACAACGATGACTGGGGCCAGTTGTGGGCCCACCTGCTCGAGCCGACCGACGACATCCCGGGCCTGCAGTTCGCCGAGAAGTGGGGCATGGACAAGGTCGTGTTCGGCAATGCCCAGGGCCAGAACACCGTGGTGCCGATGGGCCAGACCTTCAGCGTGTTCTTCTATCGCAACGACCTCGTGCAGCCCAACGAGGTGCCCAAGACGCAGGCCGACGTGGTGGCCATGAGCAAGAAGCTGCAGGCCGCCAACAAGGTGAAGTGGGGCTATGTCGGCGCCATGTCGATGAACAACAGCTGGTTCAGCTGGTTCTGGTCGATGTGGGGCAACAACTGCGACGTGCTGATGCCGTTCTACGAGCGCGACAACAAGGTGCTGGCCGCCAACGGCTGGAAGTCGAGCATGAACGAGCCGTGCATGAAGGAGACCGCCGAATACTGGTGGGACGCCATCAACACCCACAAGATCTCGCCGCGCGGCATGCCGGCCTACGACCGCAACGAGGCCAACGCCATCTTCATGTCGGGTGACGCCGCCTTCACCGTGGCCGATTCGCTGTGGTGGGGCACCTTCAACGATCCGGCCAAGTCGAAGGTCGTCGGCAAGGTCTCGGCCGCGCGCTTCCCGCTCGGGCCGCACCGCACGAAGGACTTCGCCTGGGACGACATCTGGGGCTGGGCGATTCCGAAGTCGATCTCGCCCGAGCGCAAGGCGCTGGCCAAGGAGATGCTGGGCGCCATGATGACGGACGAGGAAGGCCAGATGAAGCTGTGGAAGGCGACCGGCGCGCCGCCGCCCAATACGCAGTTCTGGCCAAAGATCGCGGCCCAGGATCCCTTCATGAAGCTCCTGAAGGAGGCCGCGCTCGACTCGCCCGACAAGGTGCGCGGCGCCTATTACTTCCCGCAGTGGCCCGCGGTGCACAAGGCGTTCAACGACGCCGTGACCAAGGCCGTCACCGGCAAGCGCGAGGATATCGCCAAGGTGCTCGCCGAAAGCGCGCCGCTGGTCTCGCAAGGCGGCGCAGTAGAGGTGCATTCACGAGGGCCCGGCTCCTCTCCTTTCATATTCCTCTCCCCCGCTAGGGGGAGAGGTTAGGTGAGGGGGCAATCGACGGGCGTCAGGCCCCCTCACCCAGCCTCTCCCCCTAGCGGGGGAGAGGAGGAAGACGAAGAAAGAGTACGAACGAGTACAAGAATTCATGGCAGCCATCGTTCTCGACAAGGTCAACAAGCACTACGGCGCGGTCTTTCACGCCGTGAAGGACGTCGACCTCCGGATCGCCGACAAGGAGTTCGTGGCGTTGGTCGGCCCGTCGGGCTGCGGCAAGTCGACGACGCTCCGCATGATCGCGGGCCTCGAGGACATTTCCAGCGGCGAGATCCGCATCGGCGACCGGGTGGTCAATCACCTGCCGCCGCGCGATCGCGACGTCGCCATGGTGTTCCAGAACTACGCGCTCTATCAGCACATGAGCGTCTACGACAATCTGGCCTTCGGACTGCGCAACAAGAAGATGCCCGAAAGCGACATCAAGGCGGCGATCGACCGCGCCGCCGAGATGCTGGGCCTGCACGAGCTCCTGAAGCGCAAGCCGCGCCAGCTCTCGGGCGGCCAGCAGCAGCGGGTGGCGCTGGGCCGCTGCATCGTGCGCAATCCGCTGGTCTTCCTGTTCGACGAGCCGCTCAGCAACCTCGACGCCAAGCTGCGCGCCCAGATGCGCATCGAGATCAAGCGCCTGCATGCCCAGCTGCCGACCACCTCGGTGTTCGTGACCCATGACCAGGTCGAAGCCATGACCTTGGGCGACCGCGTGGTGATCATGCGCGACGGGCGGGTCCAGCAGGCCGGCACGCCCCTCGTGGTCTACCGCAACCCGGTCAACAAGTTCGTCGCCGGTTTCATCGGCGCACCGGCGATGAATTTCCTCGATGTCACGATCCGGAAGGAAGGTGACACGCTGGTGGCCCAATCGCCTTCGGTGAAGCTCGCGGTGACCGAGCCCAGCAGCCGCGCCCTCGAGGCGTGGCAGGGCAAGCGGGTGATCCTGGGCGTGCGGCCCGAGCATCTGGCGCTGGGTGACGGCGTGCTCAGTCGCAGCTTCGCCGCCACGGTCGAGGTGGTGGAGCAACTCGGCTCGGAGATCCTGCTGGAGACGCGGGTCGGCGAGGCAAGAGTCACCGTGGCCCGCGTGGCGCCCGAAACGCAGATCGCCGCCGGCGACCAGGTCCGGCTGTCGGTCCAGCCCGGCCGGCTGCACTTCTTCGATCCCGAGAGCGAAGCCGCGATCGTCGCCTGACTCGAGGGCGCTGATATCCTGATCTAACGCGTTGGAATGTAAGCGCCTTTTGCGCGACCTCACGCCGTGTGAAACGAATTCGTCTGTTCGGCGTTTTCCTTCCCGACGGCGAAATCGAGGTCTGCGGAGGCGTGGAAGCATTGCGTTATATCTGGTCGCTCAAGTGGTCCTGGCGGGCTTTGCCGCGGCTTTCCTGCTGAGCTTTCTGAGCTTCGGCATGGTCGGATACGTCCTCTACTACGCGGCCTATCCCGTGGTCGCGGTGGCCTACCCGCCCCTGCCGGCGTGGCGTCCGGACACGGTATGGCCGCTGATCGTCGGCGCCGGACTCGTCTGGTCCTTCAGTTTCATACCGGCCGGCGTCATCGACCACGCCCTGGCCGGGCGTGGCGTTGCTCGGATGCCGCGAATCATTTCGTTCTTCGTCGTGCTCTGGCTGGGCGCGGTGGCGGCGTGGCTGCTCCTCATCGCGACCAATCTTCCCCCGTTACGGCACTGAGACCATGAAGGAGAGTGGATGATGAAGAACGTGAATCGCGCCGCCGCTGCTTTCGCGCTCGTGCTCGCCGCGTCCGGCCTCGCGCAGGCACAAGATGGCGTCGTCCTCGACTACACGAACCGTGGCTTCCGCGCCGCCGAGCCGGCCGTCGCCGCCGCAGACAAGACGAGGGTCTCTTCGGCGCTGACGTCGGTTCCGTCCGACCCGGTAAAGGCGCTCGGTAAGAACCTCGTCCTGCTGGGACACGCGAAGGGCAAGTCACCCAAGGCCGGAGACGTGGATTTCTTCCTGTTGTCGAAAACACCACCAGTCGCCGCCGAGCCCTTCCCGCAGACGGCCGCCCAGGTGATCGTCGCCATGAAGGGAAAGGACGTCGTCGCCACCTATGTCATTCCGGCCGAGCGGCAGTATGCGAGGCTGGTCGGCGCCGTCGACATGGATGGCGACAACTCAAGCGAAGTGCTGCTCGAGGGCAGCGGCTACAATATGGGCCAGCTCATCATGGCCGTTGATGCCGTCAAGCTCGAGGCAAACGGCACGACGCGCGTCGCCCAGTCCATCCCCGAGGTCTACTCGGATACCTGTGACAATCCTGTCGGGCAGAAGGCCCGGTCGGCGAAGACCATCAGCCTGCGGGGCGGCAAGCTCGTGGAGACCGTCCATCCCGAGAAGTGCGGATAGCGCCTGGATCCTGAGAGCGCAAGCCGTGATCACCGGATGAAAGGCGCCGACTGAAGGGTTTCGGCCTCCTTTTTGCTCCGATCGGAGCAGGGGAGATGCCATGCCGACCGATCTGGGAGCCATCGCCGAGCAGCGCGGCATAAGATATTTCCTGATTTCCTTCACCGACCTGCTGGGCGTGCAGCGCGCCAAGCTGGTGCCGAGCGCCGCCATCGACGGCATGGCCAAGTCGGGCGCCGCCTTTGCCGGCTTCGCCACCTGGCTCGACATGACGCCGGCCGATCCCGATCTTTTCGCCATTCCCGATCCCGACAGCCTGATCCAGCTCCCCTGGAAGCCCGAAGTCGGCTGGCTCGCCGCCGATGCCTGGATGGGGGGTCAGCCGGTCGACCACGCGCCGCGCAACGTGCTGAAACGCCTGGTCGCGACGGCGGCCGAGCGTGGCTGCGAGATGAAGACCGGCGTCGAATGCGAGTTCTTCCTGATCTCGCCGGACGGTGCGGAGATCTCCGATGCCGCCGACCGCCAGGGCAAGCCCTGCTACGACCAGCAGGCACTGATGCGGCGTTACGATGTGATCGCGGAAATCTGCGACGCCATGCAGGGGCTGGGCTGGCAGCCCTATCAAAACGATCACGAGGACGCGAACGGCCAGTTCGAGATGAACTGGCTCTACGATACGGCGCTCAAGACCGCCGACCGCCACTCCTTCTTCAAGTACATGGTGCGCTCGATCGCCGAGAAGCATGGCCTGCGTGCCACCTTCATGCCCAAGCCGTTCCTCGAGCTGACGGGCAATGGCTGCCACACCCACGTCTCGCTGTGGCAGGACGGCCGGAACCTGTTCGACGATCCGGAAGGCGAGCTCGGCGTCTCGGTGCTGGGCTACCATTTTCTCGCCGGCCTGCTGCACTCGGCCGATGCCCTGGCGGCGCTGTTCAATCCGACGGTCAATTCCTACAAGCGCATCAATGCGCCGCCGACGCTCTCGGGCGCGAGCTGGGCGCCGGGCTCCGTCACCTATACCGGCAACAACCGCACCCACATGATCCGCATTCCCGAGCCCGGCCGCTTCGAGCTGCGGCTGGCCGATGGCGCCGCGAACCCGTACCTCCTGCAGGCCGGCATCCTGGCCGCGGGCCTCGATGGCATCGACAACAGGCGCGATCCCGGCCAGCGACTCGACATCAACATGTACACCGACGGCCACAAGGTCACGACGGCCAGGAAGCTGCCGCTCAATCTCCTGGACGCGTTGCGTGTTCTCGAAGCCTCGAAGGTGATGGGCGAGCGTCTGGGCGCGCTGGTGCCGTCCTATCTCAAGCTGAAGCGCGAGGAATGGAACGCCTATGCGCGCCATCTCTCGCCGTGGGAGCGCGAGCACACGCTCGACTGCTGACCAGGCCGCTAGGTCGCCGCCATCTGCGGCAACCACAGCGCGATGATCGGCCAGATCGACAGGATCACCAGCATCAGCAGCATGGTGATGATGAAGGGTGACGTGCCGATGATGACGTCGTCGATCTTGCCCTTCTTGCGCAGACCCTGGACGACATAGAGGTTGATGCCGACCGGCGGGGTGATCATCGCCAGTTCCATCAGGATGATGATGACGATGCCGAACCAGATCGGATCGTAGCCGGCCTTGATCATGATCGGCGCGATGATCGGCACCGTCGCCACCATCATCGACAGTGTCTCCATGAACATGCCGAGGATGAAGTAGAAGATGACGACGGCGACGAGGAGCCCGACCTTGGACAGGCCGAGGCTGGTGATGAAGCTGTTGACCTGCCCGGTGAGGCCGATCGAGGTGATCACGAAATTGAGGAAATAGGCGGCGAGCAGGATCGCCATGATCATGGCGGTTGTCCGCATCGTGCCTTCGAACGCATTCAGCAGTGTGCGCAGCGTCAGGCGGCGGTTGGCCGCCGCGATGCCGATGGCGGCGATCACGCCCAATGCCGCCGACTCCGTGGCCGTGGCCCATCCGGCATAGATCGAGCCGATCACGGCGAGGAAGATCACCAGCGGCGGGATCAGGTCGGGCAGGGCCGCGATGCGCTGCTTCCAGCTCGTCGCGGTCGGCTTGCCGCCCAGCGCCGGATTGACGAGGCAGATGATCAGCACCGTCAGGCTGAACAGGCTTGCCAGCACGATGCCGGGGATGAAGCCCGCGAGATAGAGTTTCGGGATCGAGGTCTCGGTGAGCACGCCATAGACGATCATGTTGATCGACGGCGGGATCAGGATGCCGAGCGTCCCGCCCGCGGCGATGGTGCCGAGGAACAGCCGTTCGGAATAGCCGCGCTTCTCGACTTCGCCCAGGGCGACGGTGCCGATGGTGGCGGCCGTCGCCACGCTCGAGCCCGAGGTCGCGGCGAACATGGCGCAGGCCGCGATGTTGGAGTGCATCAGGCCGCCGGGCAGCCAGGGCACCCACAGCACCAGCGCGTTGTACATGCGCTCCGCCATGCCCGACCGCAGCAGGATCTCGCCCAGCAGCACGAAGAACGGGATCGCCACGAGCAGGAAGTTGTTCGAAGTGCCCCAGGCGATTTCACCCATCGCCAGCGAGAGCGGCAGCTTGGAATAGATGGCCGACAGCGACAGGCCGAGGATGCCGAGGCCGGCGGCGACCGGAATCGCCAGGGCAAGCAGGCCGATGAGGATCAGGAGGGTGATACCCAGCACGTCAGTTGTCCCCGTCGCGGACCTGGCGATCCTGCAAGTCCCGTATTTCGTCTTCGACCTCTTCTTCGGCCGAGCGCGTGCTGATCAGCTTCGCCATGCCGTGCAGATCGCCCGCCGCGCCCAGCCTGAGCGCCTGGACCAGCAGCACGACGCTCACCACGACGAAGGCGGCGAGGCCTCCGATCCACAGTATTTGCGGGATCACGGTCGGCGTTTCGAGCGCCGACTGGCTGCGCGAGGCCGAGCTCCACGATTGCGACACGACACCCAGCCCGTGCCACAGGGTCAGGGCGAAGAAGCCGACGAACAGGATGATCGCCAGCGTGTCGAGCACCAGGCGCAGCTTCTGCGGGAAGAGCACGTAGAGCGAATCGATGCGGATATGAGCCCGGTCGAGCAGCGCAGCGCCCAGCCCCCAGGTCGTGCCGATGGCGAGCGAATAGCCGGCCAGCTCGTCGGCGCCGCCGATCGAGCGGTCGAGGAACTTGCGCATCAGCACGTCGATGCCGATCAGCACCGCGGCGAGCAGCACAAGGGCGCCGCCGAACCACAGGCCCCATTGGGCGAAGCGCCGCACGCCTGTCATCGCACCTGTCATTGCGTGCGCCTCATGGCGCCTGTCCGATCCGGTTCGCGCCTATGGCGTGGGTGCCTTGAGGTCGAGCGCCTTGCCGACGGTCTCGTTCCACTCCTTGGCGCATTCCCCACCGCAGCGCTTGGCCCAGCCCGCCAGCACCGCACCTTCGACCAGCTTCTTGTACGTCGCCATCTCCTCGGGCTTCACCGCCACGATGGTCATCTTGGCAAGCTTGCCCATGGTGCAGGGCTGCTTGCCGGTGTTGCAGTTGTCGGCTTCGGCAGTCGTCGTCTTGACGGTCGCCCACATCTTGTCTTCGTAGGCCTTGGTCTGCTCGACAAGGAAGGCCTGGGTCTTGGGGTCGAGCCGTTTCCAGCTGTCGAGGTTGATGGCCAGCACGTTGATGCTCCAGCCGAGCGACATCGGATAGATCGACTTCGTCACCTCGCCCCAGCCGGCGGTATTGCCCGAGAGGCTTCCCGTCACGCCGCAGTCGACCACGCCGTTGTTCAAGGCCGGCACCACTTCGGCAAACGCCATGCTGACCGCCGTGCCGCCGACCCCGCCCAGGAAGTCGCGCATCGTGTTGTTGAACACGCGGATCTTCTTGCCCTTGAAGCTGTCGAGCCCGCTGACGACGTCCCGGCACCAGAACACCTGGGGCGTGTTGCCGCCGAACGCGAGCAGCTTGGCATTCCAGTTCTTCTGCATCTGCCGGTCGATCACCGCGCGATAGGCGTTGCAGGCGGCGCGCGCCTTGTCGGGATCGAGCGTCAGGCCGGCGAGATCGCAGGCCTCGAAGCGCGGATCGTCGCCGGCCATCTTGGAGATATCCATCGCGGCGATGTCCATGACGCCGAGTTTCAGCAGCCGCAGCATGGTCTTGTCGTCGATGCCCATCTGGTCGAGCGGCGTGACATCGGCCGTGACGGCGCCTTTCGACGCCTCGGGGATGCGTCTTTCGCCAGAACGGCAACTCGTCATAGATCGACACCGGCGTCGGGCTGTTCAGTCCGACGACCTTGAATTGGGTTTTCGGCAGATCCTGGGCCGAGGCGCCGAAGGCGAGCGCCGCAGCCAACGCCACTCCCATCAAACTCCGGTGCAGCATGTCTCGTCCCCCAGCTTATGATTATCCAGGGACGTTCCAGCAAAATGCGCGCCAAGTAAAGGTCGCTCGCTGTTCCGTCGCGCGAGGGCGCCGATGCAGTGGTTTCGTTTGCTGGCCGCCAGCATACAAGCCAACATGGCGCCATGTCCGAACCAAAAGATCCCGCCAAAGATCCTATCGCCTTCGAGCTGTTCAAGAACGCGATCTTCTCGATCGCCGACGAGATGGCGCTCACCGTCTTCCGCACGACCTATTCGGGCGTGCTGAAGGACAACATGGATTACTCGACGGGCTTCGCCGACGCCGACGGCAAGCTGGTGGCGCAGGGCCTCACTTTGCCGGGCCATCTCGGCTCGGTGCCGACCGCGCTCGAATCGATCATGCGCCACTACGGCGACAACATGAATCCGGGCGACGTCTTCATCATGAACGACCCGTTCGACGGCGGCATGCACCTGCCCGACATCTTCGTCTTCAAGCCGCTCTATCACGACGGCAAGCGCCTGGCCTTCGCCGCGACCGTCTGCCACCACACCGATGTCGGCGGCCGGGTCGCCGGCTCCAACGCGTCGGACTCCACCGAGATCTACGCCGAGGGCCTGCGCATCGCGCCGCTGAAGCTCTACGACGCGGGCAAGCTCAACGACACGATCATGACCTTCATCGAGCGGAACGTGCGCCTGCCGGTGAAGGTGTTCGGCGACCTGCGCGCCCAGCTCGCCGCCTGCCACATCGCCGAACAGCAGTTCGCCGAGCTGGTTTCCAAGCATGGGCCCGGAGCAGACGGCCGCCTTCATGCGCGAGACCGTCGACTATGCCGAGCGCCTGACGCGCGCCTCGCTCGCCAAACTGCCCGACGGCGAATGGAGCTTCGAGGACTGGATCGACGACGACGGCGTCGATTACGGCAAGCCGATCCGCCTGTTCGTCACCATCCGCAAGAAAGGCGACCACATGGTCGTCGACTGGACGGGCACCTCGCCGCAGGTCAAGGGCGCGATCAACAACACGCTGTCCTTCACCAAGGCGGCCTCCTACACCGGCATCCGCTCGGTGCTGCCGCCCGGCATTCCCAACAACGAGGGCGTGTTCCGCGCCATCGAGGTGATCTGCCCGCCCGGCACGGTCGGCAACGGCGTGCTGCCGGCGGCCTGCGCCGCGCGCGGCCTCACCGGCTTTCGCATGGTCGACTGCATGTTCGGCGCGCTCGCCATGATGCTGCCCGACAAGGTCAAGGCGGCCGGCGACGGCGGCAACACCGGCATCTCGATCGGCGGCTACGATGCCGAGCGCAAGCCCTTCGTCTATGTCGACTTCACCTGCGGCGCCTGGGGCGCGCGGCCGTGGGCCGACGGGCTCGACGGCAACTCGCACATGTTCGCCAACATGGCCTCGCATTCGATCGAGGTCACCGAGGCCGAGGAGCCGATCCAGCTCCTGGCCTACGAGTTCGTGGCCGACAAGGCGGGCGCCGGCAAGTATCGCGGCGGCGTGCCGTTCCGCCGCGATTACCGCTTCCTCGAGGAGGAGGGCACCCTGCAGGTCCGCTCCGACCGGCGCGACCATCGCCCGTTCGGCCTCTATGGCGGCAGCCCGGGCGGCGCCGTCGGAGAACTACTTCAACCCGCAGGCGGAGAACCGCGTGCTGCCCGGCAAGTTCACCATGATCGTCAAGCGCGGCGACATCTTCCGCCACGTGCTGGCCGGCGCCGGCGGCTGGGGCGATCCGCTGGAGCGCGATCCCGCCGCCGTGCTGAAGGATGTGCGCAACGAACTGCTGTCGGCTGAGAAGGCGATGGCGGACTATGGCGTGGTCGTCGACACCGCGCGCTGGACCATCGATGCGGCCGCCACGGCGAAGGCCCGCGAGGAGATCCGGCGCGCGCGCGGCTGGACCGAGGTGCCCAAGGTGCAATGGCACGATCCGCTGACGCCGGCTGCCGGCGCGGTGCGGGCCGCGGAATGAGTGCAGCGACCTATCGTGTCGGCGTCGATATCGGCGGCACCTTCACCGACATCGTGCTGCTGGGCGCCGACGGCACCATCCACACCAAGAAGATCTCCTCCAGCGTCGGCAACTATGCCCAGGCGATCGTCGAGGGCTTGAGCGAGCTCTTCCAGGAGACCGGCCTCGCCGGCGACGTGATCGAGGAGATCCGCCACGGCACGACGGTGGCCTCCAACGCCATCCTCGAGCACAAGGGCGCGCGCGTCGGGCTGATCACGACCAAGGGCTTTCGCGACGTGCTGGAGATCCGCACGCTGCGCATGCCCAAGCTCTACGACCTCGCCTGGGAGAAGCCCGCGCCGCTGGTCGAGCGCTATCTGCGCCAGGTCGTCGACGAGCGGGTCGATGCGCGCGGCCGCATCGAGCGCGCGCTCGAGGCGCGCGACGCCGAACGCGCCGTCGATGCGCTGCTGGCCGAGAAGGTCGAGGCGATCGCCGTCTGCCTGCTCAATTCCTTCGCCAATCCGCGCCACGAGCTCATGATCAAGGAGATCCTGACGCGCAAGGCGCCCGATCTCAAATCGAGCATCTCCTTCGAGGTGCTGCCGGAGATCAAGGAATACGAGCGCACCTCGACCACCGTCATCAACGCCTATGTCATGCCGATCGTCACCAGCTACCTGCGCGCGCTGCGCAGCGGCCTCGACGGCGCCGGCATTCCGGCGCGCCTGCTGCTGATGCAATCGAACGGCGGCCTCAGCAGCGACACTGCCGCGGCCGAGCGGCCGATGAACATCATCGAATCCGGTCCGGCCGGCGGCGTCGTCGGCGCCCAGGCGCTGGCGCGCGCCAAGGACCTGCCCAAGATCATCACCTTCGACATGGGCGGCACCACGGCCAAGGCCTCGATGGTCGAGGACGGCGAGGTGACGCGCGCGTCGGAATATTCCGTCGGCGCCGGCATCATGACCGGCTCGCGGCTGCTCACCGGTGCGGGCTACATGCTGAAGGTGCCGGCCATCGACCTGGCCGAAGTCGGCGCCGGCGGCGGCTCGCTGGTCTGGATCGACGGCGGCGGCTCGCTGCAGATCGGGCCGGAGAGCGCCGGCGCCCTGCCGGGTCCGGTCTGCTACGACAAGGGCGGCGAGATCCCGACCGTGACCGACGCCAACGTGCTGCTGGGCTACATCAACCCGCAGCACCTGGTCGGCGGCGCGCTGGCGCTCAATGCCGGCAAGGCGCGCCAGGCCTTCGAGGACAAGGTCGCGCGGCCGCTCGGCATGGCGATCGAAAAGGCGGCCTACGGCGCCCACCAGATCGCCGCCTCCAACATGATCCGCGCCATCAAGTCGGTGTCGACCGAGCGCGGCCGCGATCCGCGCGAGTTCGCGCTCTTTGCCTTTGGCGGCAACGGCCCGCTGTTCGCCTGCGGCATGGCGCAGTCGCTGGGCATGAGCCGCATCGTCGTGCCGCCGTCGGCCGGCCTGTTCTCGTCCTTCGGCCTGCTCTACGCCGATGTCGAGCACCACTATTCGCGCACCTTCCGCCGCCTGCTGCGCCGCGCCGATCTGGCCGAGATCGAGCGGGCCTGGAGCAGCCTTGCCGAGCAGGCGAGGGCGCAGCTCGCCGCCGAGGATTTCCACGGCGACAGCATGCGTCTCCGCCGTTCGGCCGCGCTGCATTACCAGGGCCAGAGCTACGAGCTCACCGTGCCGGTGCCCGACGGGCCGATCGATGCGCGCATGGTGGCGCATCTCGAGGAGGCGTTCGGCCAGGAGCACGAGAAGACCTACGGCCATCGTGCCGGCCCCGACGAGCCGGTCGAGCTGGTCGCCATCCAGATCGTCGGGCCAGGGGCTGCGCCAGGGCGCCGGCATTCCCGAGCGCCTGCGCCCGAGCCGCGCCGAGCCCGAACCGCCGCCGGCCCGCCCGGCCTATTTCGGCGGCGACGGCAACGGCCGCGCCGCCGGCTGGATCGACACCCCGATCCTGCGCCGCTCCGACCTCGCCGGCGGTCGCAGCGGCCCGCTCATCGTCGAGGAATACGACGCCACCTGCGTCGTCCCGCCCGGCGCCACCGCCACTCTCGACGCCGGCGGCAATATCGTCATCATGCTGGGTTAGTCATCGCTGGGGGCGCGCCACTCCAGTGGCGCGGCCGCGCTCAGACGCGGCACCTCCCCGCGAGCGGGATCCGCTCGCGGTCCGGAGGGCCATGAGCCGCAGCGATTTACGCCGTCGCGTGTTCGTGGCGGGTGAGCTTGAATCCCTCATAGCCCTTGGCGGCGACGGCATCGCAATGCCGCTTGTAGCGGTCGTAGCCGCCGACATAGGGCATGAACACGCGCGGCTTGCCGGGAATGTTGGCGCCCATGTACCAGGAGTTGGCCAGCGGATAGAGCGTGCTGTCGGCCACCTGGTTGACGTGGTGCACCCAGTCGAGCTCGGCCTGCGGCGAGGCCTCGATCCGGTCGAAGCCGTGCTGCCGCAGGTGGCCGATGCAGTCGGCGATCCAGTCGACGTGCTGCTCGATCGAGGCGATCATCTGCGTCTTCACGCCCGGGCTGCCGGGGCCGGTGACCACGAACATGTTGGGAAAGCCCGACACCATCAGGCCGAGATAGGTGAGCGGCCCGCCCTCCCAATGATCGGCCAGAACCGCGCCGTCGGTCGTGCGCAGGTCGATCTCGCGCAGCGCGCCGGTCATGGCGTCGAAGCCGGTGGCGAACACGATGGCGTCGAGCTCGAATTGCTGGCCGCCGGCGGTGCGCAGGCCGGTCTCGGTGATCTCCTGGATCGGATCGCTGCGCACATCCACCAGCGTGACGTTGTCGCGATTGTAGGTCTCGTAATAGTTGGTATCGAGGCAGAGCCGCTTGGTGCCGATCGGATGGTCCTTGGGTGCCAGAAGCTCGGCGGTCCGCTTGTCCTTCACCATGCCGCGGATCTTGTTGCGCACGAATTCCGACGCGGTGTCGTTCGACTCCTTGTTCACCAGCAGGTCGGTGTAGGCATAGAGGTAGCTGATGCTGCCGCCTTCCTGCCACTTGGACTCGTAGGCCGCGTTGCGCTCCTCTTCCGCGACCTCGAGCGCCGACCGGGTCGGCTTGGGATGGCCGCCGATGGCGAACGGCGTGTCGGCCGCCGCGGCGCGGCGCGCCGGATACTCGGCCTTGTGGCTCCGCTCGCGCTCGGCCTCCATCGGCCCGTTGCGCGCCGGCAGGCTGAAATTGGCGGTGCGCTGGAAGACATGCAGGTGCCTGGCCTGGCTGGCGATGATCGGGATCATCTGCACGCCCGACGAGCCGGTGCCGATCACGCCGACCCGGAGCCCGCTGAAGTCGACACCCTCATGCGGCCACAGGCCCGAGTGGTACCACTTGCCCTTGAAGGTCTTCAGCCCCTTGAAGTCGGGCACGCGCGGTGTCGAGAGATTGCCCGCCGCCATCACGCAATAGCGCGCGCGGATTTCCTCGCCGCCGTCGGTCTTGAGCGTCCATCGGCCGGCCTTGCCGTCGAACACGGCGGAGACGATGCGCGTGTTGAGCTGCACGTCGCGACGCAGATCGAAGCGGTCGGCGACATGGTTGATGTAGCGCAGGATCTCCGGCTGGGTGCCGTAGCGTTCCGGCCATTTCCATTCCTGCTGCAGCTCGTCGGAGAAGCCGTAGGAATATTCGAGGCTCTCGACGTCGCAGCGCGCGCCGGGATAGCGGTTCCAGAACCACGTGCCGCCGACCCCCGATCCCGGCCTCGTAGGCGCGGACTTTCAGGCCCAGGCCGCGCAGGCGATGGATGGCATAGAGGCCGGCAAGACCGCCGCCGACGATGGCGACGTCGAGCTCGCGGCCCTCGGAAGAAGAGTGCGCAGGGCCGTGGGAGGCGTCGGGCATGGATCCGGACCTTTTTTGCTATGCGAGCGGGCGAAAAGCCTTGTTCCTCCACGGTCTCCTGCATCGGCCGGGTTTGCAAGGGTCGCCGCCGGCCACAATGCCGGGGCGGGCATGCATGACATGCGTTGCAGCAAGGCCCCGGTACCGATGGAAGCAAGATTGTTTCGGTCTTATTCTGTTTGGATGACAAGCCGTGCTTCGGCCGCCCAGTAGGAATTTTGGACCAATCGGTCTCCCCATCGGTTGCGAGGACCGCCGAGCCGGCGCCGCCGCTTCACGCTTCAGCCCCCTCGATCGGCCTGCCGCCGCGCGGCAGGGTTTGGTCGCGCGGTCGGGCCCGCCTGTCGTTGCGGCCGCGCAACCTCGCGGTCGCCGCCGTCCTGCTCCTGGCGGTCGTCTATGGCGGACGCGAGCTCTACCTCCGCCTCACGCACATCTATGAATACGATGCGCGCGCGACCGCCGATATCGTGACCGTCTCGAGCCGCGCCGACGGCTGGGTGATGGAGATGCCGGCGCTCGAGGGAACGCGCGTGGCCGCGGGCCAGGTCGTGACCCGCATCGACGATCGCGTGGCCAAGCTGCGTTCCGACGCCTTGCGGGCGCAGATCGAGGGCGTCAAGGCCGAGCGCACCAAGCTCCTGGCCGAGCGCCGGCTCAACGAGAACCAGACCGACGCGGTCACGCGCACGCGCACGTCCACCGTCACGGTCCGCGAAAAGGCGCTGGCCGCGCTCAGGTCCGACCTCGACCTGGCGAGGCTCGAGCTCGAGCGCAACTGGTCGCTGTTCGAGCGGCGTGTCGCCGGCGAGCGTCAGCTCCAGATGGCGCAGGCGGCGGTGACCAAGCTCGAAAGCCAGATCCTGCAGCTCCAGGCCGAACACGAGCAGGCCGAGGGCAGCCTCGATGAAGCGAAGGTCGAGCACGACCGGCTGGGCGTGATCGATGCGCAGATCGCAGCCCTCGATCATCAGGCGGCGAATCTCGAGGCCCAGCTCTCCCAGCAGAACGTCGACATCCAGGATCGCACGATCCGCAGCCCCATCCCGGCCGTGATCGACCGCACCTTCGTGCTGCCCGGCGAATACGTCCAGGCCGGACAGCGCATCCTGCTGCTGCACAATCCCGGCGAAGTCTGGGTCGAGGCCAATATCAAGGAAACCCAGGTCGGCCGGCTGAAGATCGGCCAGAAGGTCGCCGTCGCGGTCGATGCCTATCCCGACGACACCTTTACTGGCCGCGTCTCGCGCATCGGCAGCGCCACCACCGCGCGCTTCGCGCTCATCCCGACGCCCAACCCGTCCGGCAATTTCACCAAGATCACCCAGCGGGTGCCGGTCAAGATCGACATCGTCGATCCGCCCAAGCCGCTGACGCCGGGCATGATGGTCGAAGTCGAAATTGACGTCCGATAGCGGCCCCCTCCAGACCGCGCAGGTCCTGAGCGAGCGCTACGGCCCGTCCTATCGCTGGCTGGTGACCATCACCGGCATGGTGGGCGTGGTCTCGATGGTGCTGGCGATGACCACGGTCAACGTGGCGGTGCCCGACGTGATGGGTGCCTTCGGCATCGGCCAGGACCAGGCGCAGTGGATGTCGTCGGCCTACATGGCGACCATGACCGCCGGCATGCTGATCAACGCCTGGCTGACCGGCGTTTTGGGCGAGCGGCGCACCTTCGTCGGCGCGCTGGTCTTCTTCTCGATGGGCGCCCTGCTGGGCGGCACGGCGCCGACCGAGGACAGCCTGATCTTCGCCCGCGTCCTGCAGGGTTTCAGCGCCGGCATCGCCCAGCCGCTGGTGATGGCCACCATCTTCACCGTCTTTCCCGCCGAACGGCGCGGCATGGCGATGGGCGTGTTCGGCCTGGGCGTCGTGTTCGCGCCGGCCATCGGCCCGACCCTGGGCGGCATGATGATCGAGTATTTCTCCTGGCGTTACGTCTTCTTCATCTCGCTGCCGTTCTGCCTGATCGCCGCGATGATGGGGCTGATGTTCATGCCGACGCGACACATCCCGGCACGCATCCCGCCCTTCGACTGGCTGGGTTTCGCTCTTCTGTGCGCTGGGCTGTTCGGCCTGATGACCGGGATCGCCGACGGCCAGCGCGAGGGCTGGAGCTCCGACGTCATCGTGCTGCGCCTCGTGCTCGGCGCGGCGGCCGGCGTCGCCTTCATCCTGTGGGAGCTCCACACGCCGCGCGCGCTGCTCGACGTGCGCATCTTCGCCAACCTCGAGTTCTCCGCCGCCGCGCTGGTCGCCTTCATCTTCGGCGCCGGCCTGATGGGCTCGACCTACATCATGCCGGTGTTCGTGCAGACCGTCATCGGCTTCACGCCCTTGCTGGCCGGCCTGATGATGATGCCGTCCGGCATCATGCTGGCCTTCATCTTTCCGCTGGCCGGGCGGCTCGCCGACGCCATGCCGGGCTCGACCATGATCATCTTTGGCCTGCTGCTGTTCACGGCGGGCTTCGCCCTGATGACGATGGCCGACATCGACACGACCTTCTGGACCCTGGTCGGCATGGTCATGGTCTCGCGGCTCGGCCTCGGCTTCATCAATCCCAGCCTCAACTCCTCGTCGCTGAAGGCCCTGCCGGCCGACAAGGTGCGCCAGGGCGCCGGCGTCGCCAATTTCATGCGCCAGCTCGGCGGCGCCTTCGGCATCAACCTGATGGTGGCGTTCTTCGAGGTGCGCACGCGCTTCCATGCCGACGCGCTGACGGCCACCCAGGACTGGGGCAACCGCACCACCGCGCGCCTGCTGCAGCTCATTGAGGAGCTCATGCAGCGGAGCGGCCTGCCCTACCAGCAGCAGAAGGCCGGCGCCTACGAATATCTCGGCGGCATGATGCACGCCCAGGCGCAGATGATGGCGTTTTCCGACACCTTCATCGTCGTCGGCGTGGTGGCCCTGCTGGCGCTGATCCCGGCCGCCATGCTGTCGCGCTCGCAGCGCCGGTCCCGGCGGCTCGTTTTCAACTGACACAAGAGGCTGAGGCAATGGCAGCGAACGACACAAGCATTGTCGGCATCTGGCGGCTGGTATCGACCCGGGCGACCGATCCCGACGGCAAACAAGTCGGCGTCCCGTTCGGACCGCGCGGCATGGGCCTGGTCACGCTCACGTCCGACGGCCGCATGATGGCGGTGCTGGTCGACGGGCGCAAAAGCCTGCCCGAGGGCACGCCGCGGCAATACTCTTCCTACTGCGGCAACTACACCTTCGACGGCAGCACCCTCACCACCATCGTCGACGCCAATTGTGATCCCGTGCGCTTCACCGCGCCCCAGGTCCGCAAGGTCCGCTTCGAGGAGGGCCGCATGACCCTGACGCCGCCGACGGCCAAGGTCGACGGCGTCGAGGTGACCCGCGAGCTGACGTGGGAGCGCATCAGCGAGCAGTCGCTGTAGAATTTCATTGCCGGCCCTCATGCGCGTCAGCCAAAGTCCGCGCATGCTCGAATCATCGCTCAAGACCAAAATCATGGACGCGGTCGATCGCCGCTTCGACGATCAGACCAAGGTGCTGGCCGACCTGGTGAAGATCCCGTCGACGCGCTTCCAGGAGGCGCCGGCGCAGGACATGATGGCCCGCCTGTTCAAGGAGGACGGGCTGTGCGTCGATCGCTGGCAGATCAAGATCGACGACCTGAAGCACCTGCCGGGCTACTCGCCGCATTCCCAGGACTACGACGACGCCTGGAACGTGGTCGGCGCGTGGCGGCCGTCCAGCCCGAAAGGACGGACGCTGATCCTGAACGGCCATATCGATGTCGTGCCCGAGGGGCCGCACGAGATGTGGGCGCGCAATCCCTTCGAGCCCGCGGTCAAGGACGGCTGGATGTATGGCCGCGGCGCGGGCGACATGAAGGCCGGCCTGATCCTGAACGTGTTCGCGCTGCGTGCGCTGCGGGCGCTCGGCTGGCAGCCGGCGGCCGACGTCTATCAGCAGTCGGTGGTCGAGGAGGAGTGCACCGGCAACGGCGCGCTCGCCTGCCTGCAGCGCGGCTATCGCGCCGATGCCGCCCTCATTCCCGAGCCGTCGTCGGGCGTGCTGACCGTGGCCCAGGTCGGCGTCATGTGGTTCCAGGTCAAGGTCACCGGTCATCCGGTGCACGTCTACAAGGCCGATGCCGGCTCCAATGCCATCGAATCGGCGTTCCGCCTGATCCAGCAGCTGCGCGAGCTCGAGAAGAAGTGGAACGAGAAGAAGGCGCACGACAGCCATTTCCACGACCACCATCACCCGGTGAACTTCAACGTCGGCAAGATCGCCGGCGGCGACTGGGCAAGCTCGGTGCCGTCCTGGTGCACCTTCGACATGCGCGTGGGCGTGCTGCCGTCGCAGAACCTCAAGGAGTGCCGCCAGGAGATCGAGGACCTGGTCCGCACCGCCGCCGCCAACGACCCGTTCCTCGGCAACAATCCGCCGACCGTGACCTGGGAGGGCTTCCAGGCCGAGCCGTTCGTGCTCAAGAACCACGAGCAGGTGCGGGTCGTGCTGGCCGAGGCGCACAGGACGGTGTTCGGCAGCGCGCTCGAGGACAAGACCTCGACCGGCACGGCCGACAACCGCTTCTTCGGCCTCTATGCCGGCATCCCGGCGCTGGTCTACGGTCCGCAATCCGACGACATCCACGGCTTCGACGAGCGGGTGAACCTCGAATCGATCCGCAAGATCACCCAGGCGACGGCCTTGTTCATCGCCGAATGGTGCGGCCTGCAGGCGGCGTAGGTCCGGAGGACAGCTTCCATGAAAGCGGTCTATCGCGGCGTCTTTCCCGTGGCGCCCACCGTGTTTGACAAGAACGGCGAGCTCGACCTCGAGGGCCAGAAGCGCTGCACCGACTTCATGATCGATGCCGGCTCGCAAGGCATGTGCATCCTGGCCAACTGGTCCGAGCAGTTCGTGCTGACCGACGACGAGCGCGAACGGGTGATGGACTGCGTGCTGGCGCACGTCGCCGGCCGGGTGCCGGTGATCGTGACGACGACGCATTTCGGCTCGCAGGTCTGCGCCCAGCGCAGCCGCCGGGCCGAGGCGGCGGGCGCTGCCATGGTCATGGTGATGCCGCCCTATCACGGCGCCACCATCCGGGCGTCCGAGCAGGGCATCTACGATTTCTTCCGCCGGGTCTCCGATGCGGTCGGCATTCCGATCATGATCCAGGATGCGCCGGTGGCCGGCACGCCGCTCTCGGTGCCCCTGCTCGCCCGCATGGCGCGCGAGATCGACAACGTCTCCTACTTCAAGGTCGAGGTGGCGCAGGTCGCGAACAAGCTGCGTGCCCTGATCGCCGAAGGCGGCGACGCGATCGTCGGCCCGTGGAACGGCGAGGAGGGCATCACCCTGATGGCCGACCTCGACGCCGGCTGCACCGGGGCGATGACCGGCGCCGGCTACCCCGACGGCATCCGCCAGATCATGGATCCGTTCGCCGCCGGCGATCGCGAAGCGGCGGTGGCGGCGTACCAGCGCTGGCTGCCGCTGATCAACTACGAGAACCGGCAGTGCGGGCTTTCCGCCGCCAAGGTGCTGATGCAGGAAGGCGGCGTCATCCGCTCCGAGATGACGCGCCATCCGGTGATGCCGCTGCATCCGGCGACCCGCGCCGGCCTGATCGAGGTCGCGCGGCGCACCGATCCGCTGGTGCTGCGCTGGTCCAGGTGATCGATTAAATCCAGACGTCGTTCTCGGCCGTGCGCTCGCCGCCCTCGTGGCCGGTATTCAACGTGCCGCGCGGCTCGATCAACAGCATCCTGACCTCCTTCTCCGCGAACGGCTTGTGCTCGGTGCCCTTGGGCACGACGACCATCTCGCCCGGCCCCAGCACGACGGAGCGATCCCTGAAATCGATGCGCAGTTCGCCGTCGAGAACGATGAAGGCCTCGTCGGTTTCCGGGTGATCGTGCCAGACGAAATCACCTTCGAGTCTCACGACCTTGAACTGATAGTCGTTCAACTCGGCGACGACTCTTGGGCGTCCATTGCTCCGACAGGAGATCGAATTTCCTGGCGAAGTTGATCACCTCGTGGCGCTTCACGGCATCGGAAGGCATATGGCAACTCCCTGGGGCTGACCAGACCGCACTATGCCGATGGTGAACGGCGGCGGTCTTGAACGATCGTGCGCCGCCTACCGCAGCCGGCGCACCGAGGCAAAAAGGCCCAGCGCCACGCCGCCCAGCACGACGATCACGCCCACCAGCCGCAGGCCGCCCAGCGGTTCGCCGACCAGCCAGCCGGCGAAGCCCAGCGCGACGCAGGGCACGAGCAGCGAGATCGGCCCGACCTTGGCGGCGGGATAGGTGCGCAAGAGCGTTCCCCAGATCAGGTAGCCCAGCCACATCACCGGCACGACCGTGTAGAGGAGCGAGAACCAGCCCTTCCAGGTTGGGCGCCAGGATCGGCGCCAGCAGGTGGTCCGGTCCTTCGGTGATCAGGGCGACGAGGGCGAGCGGCAGCGGCGGCAGAACGCAGGCCCAGGCGGTGACCGCGAACATCGACACGCCGCGCGCCGTGCGGAAGAAGAGATTGCCGATCGCCCAGGTGAGCGCCGACATCAGCGCCAGGCCGATGGCGAGGATGTTCGCCGCACCTTCCACCGAGCGCGCGATAAGGACGACACCGACGGCCGCGATCGCAAGCCCCAGCCACTGGCCGCGCGTGGCATGCTCGCGCAGGAAGAGCGCGGCCAGCACCACCGTGAGCGGGCCCTGGAGCTGGACCAGCACGGAGGTCAGGCCCGGCGGCAGGCCGGCCTGCATGGCAAAGAACAGGAAGACGAACTGGCCGCCGAACATGAAGCCACCGATGCCGGCCAGGGTGCCCCACGAGATCGCGGGCTTCTTGACGAACAGCACCGGCAGCGCGGCCAGCAGAAAACGCCAGGCCGAGAAGGTGAACGGCGTGAATTCGTCGAGGCCGAAACGGATGACGGTGAAGTTCAGCCCCCACATCGCCACGATCAGGAGCGCAGCGAAGACGTGGAGCGGCCTCAAGCGCTCACAGCCATACCCACGGCCGGCCGGTCTTGTCGGATGCCTGCCACGCTTCGATCTCGGCCCGGTGGCTCATGGTCTGGGCGATGTCGTCCAGGCCGTTCAGTAGGGCGTGCTGGCGTCGCGCGTCGATCTTGAAGGGAATGACCCGGCCGGTCGGCGACACGACCTGACAATTTTCGAGATCGACCGTAACCCTCGCATTGCCCGGCGAGGCGCGCATCTCGTCGGCGAGCTGCTGCACTTCTTCGATGGGCAGCATCACCGGCAGGAGGCCGTTCTGGAAGCAGTTGTTGTAGAAGATGTCGCCGAAGTAGGGCGCGATCATCGCCTTCACGCCCATGCCGGCCAGCGCCCACACCGCGCCCTCGCGGCTCGACCCGCAGCCGAAATTCTCGGCCGACAGGACGATCGGCGCATTGCGGTAGGGTTCCTGGTTGAACACGCAGTCGGGGTTTTCGCTGCCGTCGGGCTTGAGCCGGATCTGCTCGAAGCAGTAGGGTCCCAGCCCCTGGCGGCCGGTGTTGCTGACCAGCCGCTCGATCCGGATGATGAGATCGGTATCGACGTTCTGGCGCATCAGCGGCGCCGCCACGCCGGTCACCTTGGTGAACTTCTCCATGACGGCCTCTCCTAAAGCTTCCGGACGTCGGCGATGGCGCCCTTGATCGCCGCCGCCGCGGCCATCGCCGGGCTGGCGAGATGGGTGCGCGCGCCGGGGCCCTGCCGGCCGACGAAGTTGCGATTGGAGGTCGAGACGCTCCTCTGTCCCGGTGGCACCCGCTCGCCATTGGAGGCGATGCACATAGAACAGCCGGGCTCGCGCCATTCGAAGCCGGCGTCGCGGAACACGCGGTCGAGTCCCTCGGCCTCGGCTTCGCGCTTCACCCGTTCCGAACCCGGCACGATCCACGCCGTGACGTGGCTGGCCTTGTGGCGGCCCTTGGCGACGGTGGCCGCGGCGCGGAGATCGGAGATGCGGCTGTTGGTGCACGACCCGATGAACACCCAGTCGACCTTGGTGCCTTCGATCGGCTTGCCGGGCTCGAGCCCCTGATACTGCAGGGCCGCCGCCCAGGCCGCGCGTTTTTCCTCTGGTCCCGTCGTCGGATCGGGAACCAGCCTGTCGACGGCGATCACGTGCTCGGGGCTGGTGCCCCAGGTGATCTGCGGCGCCACCTTGCTCGTGTCGATCGTGTGCTCGCGGTCGAACTCCGCGTCGGGGTCGGAGGGCAATGTGCGCCAATGCGCGACGGCCTTGTCCCACAGCGCTTCCTTGGGCGCGAAGTCGCGGCCGGCGAGATACTCGTAGGTGACGTCGTCGGGCGCCACCATGCCGGTGCGCGCGCCCATCTCGATCGAGAGATTGCAGATCGTGAGCCGGCCCTCGACGGGCAGGCTCCTGATCGCCGAGCCGGCATATTCCACCGCATGGCCCGTGCCGGCCGCCGTGCCGACATCGCCGATCAGGTGCAGGATCATGTCCTTGGGCGTCACGCCCGCGGGGATCGCGCCCTCGAAATGCACGCGGAAGCGCTTGGGCTTGCGCTGGATCATGGTCTGGGTGGCGAGCGTATGCACCAGTTCCGACGAGCCGACGCCAAACGCGAGCGCGCCCATGCCGCCATGGGTGCAGGTGTGGCTGTCGCCGCAGATCAGGGTCGTGCCGGGCAGAGTGAGCGCCAGCTCGGGTCCGATGATGTGGACGATGCCGTTGCCGTCCTGGCCGAGATCGAACAGCCGGATGCCGAACTTGGCCGTGGCCGCGCGCATGTTGCGGACCAGCGGCTCGCCGGGCGGGAAGGTCTTCTCGGTGCGGCCGGGCGCCGTGGAGATGGCGTGATCGGGTGTGCCGTAGACCAGCCGGGGCTGGGCCGGCGCATAGCCCTTCTCGACGGCCTCCTGCAGGGCGCGCGCGCCGGACAGGTCGTGCAGCAGCAGGCGGTCGATGTGCAGCAGCACGAAGCCGTTGCCGAGATCGGTGATGACGTGGCTGTCCCAGATCTTGTCGAACAGGGTCTTGGGCATTCTCGAGCTTCCTCCGCAGGCGGCGCTGCGCAGCCTCTTTCCCATGTGTCCTGTTGGGCTACAGCCGCCGTTTAGGCTTCTTCGGTATGGCGCCGAAGCATAGCGCGGCGCGCCTGTCGGGAGCCAGGCGCTCCCGCCGGCTCAGCGCCAGCTCAGGAAGATGCCGACATCGCCCGGCATGCCGCCCGGATAGTCGATGATCTCGAAGCGCATGTGATAGCCGCGCGGCTTGAGCTGGCGCTGCCAGAATTCATAGATCTCCTTGGGAATGCCGGTCAGGGTCTTCTCCCAGCCTTCCTCGGCCTGGTTGATGGCGCGGCCGCTGTCGGTGCAGACGGAGTTGGGGAAGCGGAAGACCTGCACCGATGTCATGCCGTTCTCGACGGCGCGGTTGACGATGATCGCCGCCTTTTCCATGACCGCTTCGTCGGACAGGCCGGAGGGATGGGTCAGCCTGTCGAGCAGGGCCTTCTTCTCGGCCTCCGCCGCCTCATGGGCCTTCACCGCCTTGGACGCCTTCTCGCCCTCGACCTTGGCGATCTTGGCCATCAGCTCCTTGGCACTCAGTATGTTGACCATGCTGCGTCTCCTGTCAGTCGTCCATTGACCTCGATCAACCGGCGATCACCTGGTTGGTGTAGCGGGCAATCATACGCTCTTCGTCGGTCGGCACGACCCAGGTCGGAACCCGCGTCCCGTCGGCGCTGATCCGGCCCCGGCCCCCGGCGTTCAGGCCGGCATCGAGCGCCAGCCCGAGCCAGCCGCAGCCGGCTACGACCTCCGCCCGCGTCGCGGCATCATGCTCGCCGATGCCGGCGGTGAACACCAGCCCGTCGAGCCCGCCTAGGGCGGCGGCCAGCGAGCCGATCTCGCGCACGATGCGGTAGACGAAAAGGTCGATCGCCTGCCGCGCCTCGGGCGCCGCGGAGGCGCGCAGCGTGCGCATGTCGGAGGAGATGCCCGAGACGCCGAGCAGGCCGGAGCGGCGATAGAGCAGGTCCTCGATGCCCTTGGCGTCGAGCCCGCGCTCCGCCATCAGGTAGAGCAGCACCCCGGGATCGAGCGCGCCGCTGCGCGTGCCCATCATCAGCCCGTCGAGGGCGGTAAAGCCCATGGTGCTGGCCACGCTCCGGCCATTGTGCACCGCGCACAGGCTGGCGCCGTTGCCGAGATGGGCGATGATCAGCCGGGAGCGCGCCAGCACCGGATCGATCTCGCCAAGCCGCGATACGATGAAATCGTAGGACAGGCCATGGAAGCCGTAGCGCCGAACGCCGGCCGCCGTGAGCTCGCGCGGCAGGGCGAATTCCTGGGCGAGCGGCGGTTGGGCGCGATGAAAGGCCGTATCGAAGCAGGCGACCTGCGGGATGCTGGGTGCCGCGGTGGCGATCACCTTGAGGGGCGCCAGGTTGTGCGGCTGGTGCAGCGGCGCCAGCGGCACGAACTCGGCGAGTGCCGCCATGACGGAAGCATCGACCCGCACCGGGGCGGCGAACCGGGTGCCGCCATGCACCACGCGGTGGCCGAAGGCGAGCACCGGTCGGCCGGCCAGGAGCTCGCGCCCGAGCTTCAGGATCTCCGCAGTGGCGCCATTGTGATCGAGCGCGCCCGCCGTCCATTTCCGTTGCGCAACGACGGCGCCCGCCGCGTCGGCAACCTCGAGGTGGGCAGCCTGTCCGATATTCTCGATCTGGCCGCGGAACAGCAGCGCGCCGTCGCGGCCCGTCTCGTAGAGCGCGAACTTGATGCTCGAGGAGCCGGCGTTGAGGATGGCGACGCAGCCCTGCCGGTCAGTCATCGGCGGCGCCTCAGGCGATGATGTTGGTGCCACCGTCGACATAGACGGTGCCACCGGTGATGCGATGGGCGAACGGTGTCGCGAGGTAGGCGCAGGCGTAGCCCACGTCCATGATGTCCACGAGCTCGCCCAGCGGCGCCTTGTGAGCCGCCTCGTTCAGCAGCAGCTCGAAGTCTTTCAACCCCGACGCCGCGCGCGTCTTGAGCGGGCCGGGCGAGATGGCGTGCACGCGGATGCCGCGTGGTCCGAGCTCGAAGGCGAGATAGCGGCAGGCGGCCTCGAGCGCGGCCTTGACCGGCCCCATGACGTTGTAGTTGGGCACGACGCGGTTGGCGCCGTAGTAGCTCATGGCGAACATCGTGCCGCCGTCCTTCATCAGCGGCGTGGCGAGCCGGGCCATGCGGATGAAGGAATGGCAGGAAATGTCCATCGCCTTGGCGAAGCCCTCGGCGGAGCAGTCGAGCAGTCCGCCGCGCAGGTCTTCGAGCGGCGCGAAGGCGATGGAGTGGACCAGGATGTCGAGCTTGCCCCAGCGCCGGCCGATCTCGTCGAACACCGCTTCGAGCTGGCCCGGCACGGCGACGTCCAGTGGGGCGGTGATCGGCGCCTCTAGCTCGCGCGCCAGCGGCTCGACATGGGGACGGGCCTTGTCGTTCAGCCAGGTGACGGCCAGCTCCGCGCCGGCGGTGCGGAACGCCTTGGCGCAGCCATAGGCGATCGACTGGTCGTTGGCGATGCCCACGACCAGCGCCTTGCAGCCGGCCAGCACCGGGCGGATGGTCTGATCCATGTCGGCCCTCAAGGGATGGCCGCGGCGGCGTTCGCCCGGCGAGCGGCCGCCACCAGCACGGCGACGGCGCAGGAGGCGAGGCGCGTCAGCAGAGAATTGGCGCGGCTGGTCAGGATGATGGGCACGCGGGCGCCGAGCACGATGCCGGCGGCATCGGCGCCGGCCAGGAACGACAGGCTCTTGGCCAGCATGTTGCCGGCCTCGAGGTCGGGCACGATCAGCACGTTGGCCCGTCCGGCGACCGGCGAGACGATGTGCTTGATGTTGGCGGCCTCGAGGCTGATCGCGTTGTCGAGCGCCAGCGGGCCGTCGAGCACCGCGCCGGTGATCTGTCCGCGATCCGCCATCTTGCAAAGTGCCGCCGCTTCGATCGTCGAGAGAACCTTCGGATTGACCTGTTCCATGGCGCTCAGGATGGCCACGCGCACGTCGTCTGCCCCCATGGCATGGGCGAGGTCGATCGCGTTCTGCACGATGTCGACCTTTACCTCCAGCGTGGGCGCGATGTTCACGGCGGCGTCGCTGATGATCAGCGCGTCGGCATGGGAGGGCACGTCCATGACGAAGCAATGGCTGATGCGCCGGGCGGTGCGAATGCCGCTCTCACGCGCCACCACGGCGCCCATCAGCTCGTCGGTGTGAAGGCTGCCCTTCATGAGGGCTTCGGCGCGGCCCGCCTTGACGAGCTCGACGGCCTTGGCGGCCGAATCGTGGCTGTGCTTGGAATCGACGACGTCGAAGGCGCTGATATCGAGGCCGGCGCGCGCTGCGACATCGGTGATGCGTACTGCAGGGCCGACCAGGATGGGTTTCAGGAGCCCGAGTTGGGCCGCCTCGACGGCGCTTTCCAGCGAAGCGGTATCGCAGGGGTGGGCGACCGCGGTCGCCATGGCCGGATATTTGCCGGCGCGTTCGATCAGGCGCTCGTACTTGGCGTGCTGCCGGGCGGCGGGGGAGGGGTTATCAGGCATTGGCCGCCCTCAAAGCCGGAGCCTCGCCCTCGAGGCCGAACAGCGCTTCGATAAGGCCCAGGCGCCGCAGGCCCTCGGCCGGCAAGGCGCCACGCGCGCCGAGCACCTGCAGCAGTGCGTCGAGCGCGGTTCGGCGCGCATGCTCGCTGTCGGGCAGCAGCCGGGGGATGGCCCGCACGGCGCGCTCTTCATCCAGGCGGACGATGAGATACTGTTCCTTCAGGCAGGCCTTCAGCTCGGCCATGCTCATGCGGTCGTTCACCGGCTGCATGGCGCGGATCGCCTGCAGCGCGGCGAAGCCGCGCTCGTCGACGCTGCGTTCGGGCATGCGCACATAGATCAGGGCGCGCAGCACCGCCTGCGGCAGGCCGCCGACCTCGAAGCGCCGTTCGAGCTCGACCCGCATCCTGGCCTCGTCGACCTCGCGCAGGAGCTCGCGGTCGATGCGCCGATCGGTCGGCGCATGCTGCGTGCCCAGCCCGACCATGGCCTGCAGCAGCGGCGAGCCGTAGACGCCCAGGAACATCGCCTCGGTCATGGCATCGCGCGCCTGCCGGTAGCCTTCCCACCAGGTCGTAATCCAGGTCGAGGCCACGTGCTCGAGCGTCAGCAGCGGATTGTCGGGCGCGACCGGCTTGCGATCGGCGCGCACCTGCTCGGCCAGGGCCTTCACCGGCTGCATCATCGGGTTCTTGTCGGAGAACATGGTGAAGCGCAGGCGGTTGGGATGGAGCTGCCGCGCCATCTCCGCCGATTGCTCCGTCGTCATCGCCCGCACCGCCGGCTGGACGAGTGCGCGGTAGAGGCCGTGATTGACCTCCGACACGCGGGCGACCGCGGCGAAGCGCTGGTTGTCCTCGTCCGAGTTGGCGCCCAGCGCGCGGATGTCGTCCAGCGTGCGCGCCTCGAGCTTGAAGAGATACTTGCCGTGGATCAGCTCGGGGTTGGCGGTGTCCTCGTCGACCTCGGTGATCACCGCCTCGTAGAGGCCGGGCGGCATCAGGTCGATCATCTCCATGCAGGAGGCGAACTCGGCATGTTCCTTGGTCGCCACCTTGCCCGAGACGAAGATGCCGAGATGGCCGATCGACTGGTGCAGCGTGTAGACGATGGTCTGGCCGTTGGCGACGATCTCGTCCTCGTGGCCGTAAAGGTCGGTGACCCAGCCCAGCGCCTGCTGCGGCGGCGTGATGTTGTCGCCCCACGAGCACAGCACGATGATCGGCGAACGGATGTTGCGCAGGTCGACGCGGACGCCGTCGGAAGTGCGGATCTCGCCCGAGGTCAGCTTGTTGCCGACGAACAGATTGTCGGCGATCCACTGCATCTCGACGGCATTGAGCAGCACCGGGCTGCCCCACCAGGCCTCGAACTCGAGGAAGCGTTGGGCTTCGGTGTCGACCTTGGAATAGAGGTTGTAGTCCTTCTCCCAGTAGGTGTTCGCCGGGTTGAGCGATTCGAAATTGGCGACGAGATGGGCGCCGTCGAAGATGCCGTTGCCCATGTCGCCGGTGAGCGCGGTCAGCCAGGTCCCGCCCAGGGTGCCGCCGGTATAGCGCATCGGATTGCGGCCGTGCACGCCCGCCCAGTAGGAGAGCGGCGAGCCGGCCAGCAGGATCGGGCCGACGAGATCGGGCCGGATCGCCGCCATCATCATGATCTGCCAGCCGGCCTGGCAATTGCCGACGATGACCGGCTTGCCCTCCGCCGCGGGATGCCGCGCGGAAACCTCGGCGATGAACGCCGCTTCGGCGACACAGACATCCTCGATCGTCTGCCCGGGCACCGGCTGCGGCAGGAAGCCGATGAAGTAGCAGGGATGGCCCGCCGCCATGGCGACGCCGATCTCGCTGTCGTGCTTCATGCCGCCGATGCCGGGCCCGTGGCCGGCGCGCGGGTCGACGACGACGAAGGGCGGCTTGGCCGGATCGATCGGCTGGTCCGCCGCGGCAACGATGCGGACCAGCGCGTAGTTCACCGGCTTGGGCAGGGTGCGGCCGTCGCGGATCACCTCGAAGGCGAAGCTCAGCACATTCGGCGCGGTCCGGGTGCTGCGCTCCAACGTCGTGTTGCCGCGCTCGCGCAACACGTCGAGGGTGAGGATCGAGCGCTGCCAGGCGTCAAGCCAGTATTCCTGCACAAAGTTGAGGCTGTTGGTCGGCGTCATGGTCGGTCTCCGGCTTGGCTTGGAATGGCACCCAAAGGCCGGTAAGGGGCTGGAATGCCGCAACCATAATCAATCCTCATCGTGATGTCGCGATGTCAGTCCGGCGCCGGTCACCTCTTTTTCATGCGGCGACGGGCGCCGGAGGGTGAAATAATCGCTTCAAGCATAGACCGTTCAAATTGGTCGAACAGAGGAGGGGGCGCCATGCAGGATCTGGCCGGCCATCCGGCCGACGGGCCGGCGTCAATTCGGGGCCGATCGTCGGGCTCGCGATGATCGGGACCTGAAGGGAGTTCAGATGACCGGTCCGGGTCCCTCGTCTGCGCCCCTGCTGTCTCGGCCCGAAACGGCGCCGGGCATCTCACGCTGGCTGCCGGGGCTTGCGACGTTGCGCGAGTACCGTCTGTCATGGTTGCGGAACGACATCGTCGCGGGGATCGTGCTGACGACCATGCTGGTGCCGGTCGGCATCGCCTATGCGGTCGCGTCCGGCCTGCCCGGAGTCTATGGGCTCTATGCCACCATCCTGCCGTTGATTGCCTATGCCGTGTTCGGGCCGAGCCGTATCCTGGTGCTGGGCCCGGACTCCTCGCTCGCACCGATCATCCTCGCCGTCGTGCTGGCGCAGTCTGCGTCCGATCCTGCACGAGCCGTGGCACTTGCCGGCGCCATGGCCATCGTCTCCGGCCTCGCCTGCATCCTGGCCGGCGTGCTGAAGCTCGGCTTCATCACCGACCTTCTGTCCAAGCCGATCCGATACGGCTACATGAACGGCATCGCTCTAACGGTTCTGATCAGTCAGCTGCCCAAGCTGCTCGGCGTCTCCGTCGAGGCGCAGGGACCGTTGCGGAGCCTGATCGAGATCGGCTCGGCCATTTGGACCGGCAAGACCAACTGGGTAGCCGTCGCTATCGGTGCGGCGGTGCTGGCGGTCATCCTGCTGCTGAAGCACAGCAAGCTGCTGCCCGGTGTGCTGATCGCGGTCATCGGCGCAACCATCGTCGTCGGCGCATTCGATTTGGCGGCTCAGGGCGTGGCCGTGCTTGGCTCTTTGCCGCAGGGCTTGCCGGCCTTCAGCATCCCGTGGATCGGGATCGACGACCTCGGGCCGGTGCTGCTCGGCGGCGCCGCGCTCGCGCTTGTTTCGTTTGCCGACACGAGTGTGCTGTCCCGCGCCTATGCCGCGCGCCTTGGCCATCCCGTCAATGCCAACCAGGAGATGGTGGGTCTGGGGGCGGCCAACCTCGCCGCCGGCCTGTTCCAGGGCTTTCCCATCAGCAGCAGCTCGTCGCGAACGCCGGTGGCGGAGGCGGCCGGCGCCCGGACCCAGGTCACGGGCGTTGTCGGGGCACTCGGCGTCGCGACGTTGCTGGTGGCCGGCCCCGATCTGTTGAGGAATTTGCCGACGCCCGCGCTCGCTGCGGTGGTCATCGCGTCGGCGATCGGCTTGCTCGAAATCACCGACCTGCGGCGCTTCTGGCGCATTCAGCGCTGGGAGTTCTGGTTGTCGATCCTGTGCATGCTGGGCGTCGCCGTGCTCGGCGCCGTTCCGGGGATCGGCCTCGCCCTGGTGGTTGCGATCATCGAGTTCCTGTGGGACGGCTGGCGGCCGCACTCGGCGGTCCTCGGTCGCGCCGAGGGCGTCAAGGGCTGGCACGATATCACCCGCTATCCGGACGCCCGCCTGATTCCCGGCCTGCTGCTGTTCCGCTGGGATGCCCCGCTCTTCTTCGCCAATGCCGAACTGTTCGAGGAAAAAATACTCGCTGCCGTGGATGCCTCGCCGACCGCCGTGCGCCAGGTGGTGGTGGCGGCCGAGCCCGTCACCAGTGTCGATGTCACGGCCGCCGATGCGCTGGCGGAATTGGACGACAAGCTGGAGGCCGCCGGCATAGAGCTTTGCTTTGCCGCGTTGAAGGATCCGGTGAAGGACAAGCTCAGGCGCTTTGGACTTTACCAGCGGTTCGGGGACAGCGCCTTCTTCCCCACCATCGGCTCGGCGGTCGATGCCTACTGCGAGGCGCACGGCTTCGAGTCACCGCCCTGAGGAGAGCGCCATGATCGGGTTCGAGCTGCTGCGCGACAAAGGGATTCTGATCGTCAGACCGTCCGGGCCGCTCGCGGCCGGCGACTTCCGCGAACTCGCGGCGACGGTCGATCCCTACATCGCTGAGAGGGGCAAGCTGGGTGGGTTGCTGATCGAGGCTGCGTCGTTTCCGGGTTGGGACAGCTTCGCGGGCCTGATCGAGCACTTTCGCTTCGTACGCGATCATCATCGCAACATCGAGCGCGTGGCCGCCGTGACGGACGACGACTTCCTCAAGATCGCGCCGCGCATCGCCGCGCATTTCGCCCATCCCGAAATCAGGGTCTTCCCGGGCAGCGAAAAGGGCCAGGCGCTGGTCTGGCTGGAAGGTCCGGTCAGTAAAGCTTGACGTTGTCGTTCTCGGTCAAGCGCCCCTCGTCGATGCTGATGGGGGCGTCAGGATTTGGTGAAAGTGACCGCCACTTTGTAGGTGTTGCCGCGCGTATAGAAACCGCTCAGCCGGTTGCCCTCCAGGGTCAGCTCGTATTTGCCTCCGAGAGCCGATTCGATGATCAGCGTCGATCCGGAAATGACCCCGTAGTTGATGTTCTTGATGGAATCGGATTTGTCTCCGAACGTGGAGACGAAGGACTGGAGGTCGAATTCCATCCTGCCTTCGACCTGGCCATTCGGCTTGACCGCGGTGACGGTCAATCGGGCGGCGCTGATCCCAGGGACATCTCCTTGCCAATTCCCGATCAACGCCGATCCCCCTTGGGCATGACCTTGTAAAGGCAGAAGGAGAAGCGGCGCGGCGATCAATGCCCTTCGAGATTGCATTCTTGTTCCTCGTAATTTCGGTCAAGACAGAGCCACCTGCTTCTCGCGCTCGGGTGCAGCCGTCTGTCCCCTGTTGCGCATGCAGGCGTTGAACAAGCCTATCTCAAGTGTGGACCGATTTGTATGGTCGCGTTGCTCTGCTGCGTGCCGCTCAGTATCGTTGTTCCGCCCGTCGCCGGCCGGCGATCGACGCCTGGTCGTCGTACTTCTTCTTGTCCGAACGCTTCGGCAGCTTCACCTTGGCGCGCTCGACCTTCTCATAGGGGATCTGCGACAGGATGTGGGCGATGACGTTCAGCCGTGCCCGCTTCTTGTCGTCCGAATGGACGATGTACCAGGGCGCGTAATCGGTATCGGTATGCTCGAACATCATGTCGCGCGCGCGCGAGTACTCGTACCAGCGATTGTAGGACTCGACGTCCATCGGGCTCAGCTTCCACTGCCGGAGCGGATCTTCGACCCGCGCCTCGAAGCGCTTGTCCTGTTCTTCCTGGCTGACCTCGAGCCAGATCTTGATGAGCCGGATTCCGCTGT
Source organism: uncultured Alphaproteobacteria bacterium (assembly GCA_963755585.1). GTDB lineage: Bacteria > Pseudomonadota > Alphaproteobacteria > Reyranellales > Reyranellaceae > Reyranella. Next base: position 118,900 of record CAVWKN010000014.1, on the reverse strand, counting down.
CGATCATGAATTGCTCGACGATCGGGGTGAGTTCGAGAAAGCGCTTGTGCTCCTTGGGCTTGCAGAAGCCCATGACATATTCGACGCCGGCGCGGTTGTACCAGCTCCGGTCGAAGATCACGATCTCTCCGCCGGCGGGAAAGCGCTCGACATAGCGCTGGATGTACATCTGGCTCTTCTCCCGGTCGGACGGCGCCGGCAGCGCCTCGACACGGAAGACCCGTGGGCTGACCCGCTCGGTGAGGGCTTTGATCGTGCCGCCCTTGCCGGCCGCGTCGCGGCCCTCGAGCACGACGATGACCCGCTCGCCGGTACTCTTGACCCATTCCTGCAGGTAGCAAAGCTGCTCCTGCAGCTTGAGCAACTCCTTCTCGTAGACCTTGCGTTCGAGCTTCTGGCTGGTGTCCTTGGCCGACATGCGCTTTCCCCCGCGAAGACTGACGGTTGATCCTCCGCCGGCCTGTGAGCTCGATCAAGGCCGACGAGGAGCAGGATCGACCATCATTTGCCGATCCGCGCCGCCAGTCTGTCGCCCGGGCCGTCGCCCAGCACTTCGAGAGTGGGATACCACGGCGAGAGTCCGGTCCGGGGACCCCACAGCCAGTCGGCTGAAGGGGCCGGCAGCAGGATCGTCGGAATGCCGAGAAGGGCGGCGAGGTGCGTGACCGATGTGTCGTCGCCGACGACCAGGCGGCACTGCGCGACCTGGCCGGGATCGCGCTCGACAGCGATGCCTTCCGGAGGTTCGCTGCCGGCGAACCAGCCGATGCGCGCCGAAGGTTCGGCTTTCAGCCGCGCCTGGGCGGGCGGCGGCAGGGAGTCGAGCGTCCAGCCCAGCAGATGCGGCAGGCTGCGCAGCGGCGCGGCTGCGGCGAAGCCGTCGAGCGGAGCGCCGCGCTCGATGGTCGGCATGTCCAGCCACTCGGCGAGCCTGGGTGCGGCCTGCACCACGCCATCGACGCCGCGCGCCAGCATCAGCGTGTCACGGATCGCGGCGTCGCTCTCGATGTCGGCCTGCTCGGGATAGAGCAGCAGCCGGCCCGCCAGCGGCTCGCCCTGCCAGCGCGGCAGGTCCGGCGCATAGCGCTCGCCCGCGATCTCCAGACGCGCCTCATGATCGGCAAGCCCGCGCAGCCAGTCGCCCTGGCGCAAGAGGAGCTCGCCGCGGCGCAAGCGCAAATGGGCGTCGTCGGGCCGGCTGGTCAGCGCCATGTCGAGATCGCCCAGCGCGCCCATCCAGTCGCCGCGCGCTGCCAAAAGGCCGGCGCGCGCGCCAAGCGACGGCATCAGGCGATGGTCGATCGACAACGCCTCGTCGTAGGCGCGCTCGGCTTCATCGGCGCGGCCCAGCGCTTCCAGGGCGCGGCCCTTGTTGTGGGCGATGGCGGCATCGCCGGGCTTCAGCAGCGCGGCGCGCTCGAGGGCGATCAGCGCCGCCGCGTGCTCGCCCAGCACCGAAAGGCAGCCGGCGAGATTGACCTGGGCCGCGGCATCCTTGGGCAGGAACTTGGCGGCGCGCTCCAGCGGCTCACGCGCCTCGGCGAAGCGGCCGAGCTTCAGCCGCGCCTGGCCCAGGAGATTGAGCACCTGGCCGGAATTGGGCCGCGCTTCGGCCATCTGCGCCAGCAGCGGCTCGGCGCCGGCGAAGTCGCCGGCGGTCGCGCGTTGCACGGCGTCGCGGGCCAGCGCCTGGATCTGGAGGTCTGAAAGAGGCACGCGCGGCCTCTAGCAAGAGGCATGGGCGCGGGCAAAGAAAAAGCCGGCGGTCGACAGGGAGGCTGAGGGTCGACCGCCGGCCAGGATCCGGAGGGGGATGAGCCTGCGCAGGGTAGGGACAGGCTCGCTCCGGAATTCGGGAATCAGCCGCGCCAGAAGGGCTTGTTGGCTTCGAACTGGACCTCGCCCGGGCTGAGGCCGAGGTCGCGCAGGGTGCGGGTGTCGAGGTTGGCCAGCTCGCGGCGCTCACGGGCGCGGCGGCGCCAGCTCGCGAAGATCTGGTTGAACGCGGTGTAGGTGCCGGCCAGCGGCGCCTTGGAACTGAAATGAAGCGAGATGTCGGCCATAGGACTGCTCCCCGATGGAGTGACGCTTTGTCTGAAGCGGATTTGGGACCCGGGCCGGTCCTTTACAAATGACCCTTTGTCCTGTTTTGATAAGAATACCTCATGTGATGGGAGCGTCATGAAGCGTAGCCTGCCGCCGCTCAACGGATTGCGTGCCTTCGAGGCCGCTGCCCGCCATATGAGCTTTACCGATGCCGCCGACGAATTGAGCGTCACCCAGGCCGCGATCAGCCATCAGGTCCGGGGGCTGGAACAGCGCCTCGGATTAAAATTGTTCGTGCGGCGCAATCGCTCGCTCCTGCTCTCGGAAGCGGGCCAGGCCTACCTGCCGTCGGTGCGCGGCGCCTTCGACCAGTTGAACGAAGCGACCGAGAAGCTGCTGCAAAAGGATCGCGGCGGCCATCTCACCGTGACGACCACGGCGTCGTTCGCCATGAAGTGGGTGGTGCCGCGGCTGGGCGGCTTCCAGCGCGCCAATCCCGAGATCGATGTCCGGATCAGCACCAACACCGGGCTGGTCGATTTCTCGCGCGAGGACGTCGATATCGGCATCCGCTACGGCCGCGGCCATTGGCCGGGACTCACCGCCGAGCGGCTGGTGACCGAGGACGTCATGCCGGTCTGCGCGCCGTCGCTGCTCAAGGGGCCGAACGGGCTCAAGAGGCCGGCCGACCTCAAGCGCTTCACCCTCCTGCACATCGGCAGTTTCCCCGACGACTGGCAGGTCTGGCTGACCGCCGCCGGGGTGAAGGGCGTCGATTCCTCGCGCGGCGTCTCCTTCGACTTCCCGCTGGCCGCCTACCAGGCGGCGATGGACGGGCTGGGCGTGGCGCTCGGCCGCCAGGCGCTGGTGACGCCCGATCTCAAGGCCGGCCGTCTGGTCGTGCCGTTCGACTTCAAGATGGCGACGGGCGATTTCGCCTACTACCTCGTCTATCCGCCGGAGGCGATCCGGCGGCGCAAGATCAAGGCGTTCCGCGACTGGATCGTCTCGGTGGCCGAAGTCGAGCCCCGCCCCGCCCCGCTTCTACAGCGCGCGTAGGAAGGCCACGAGGTCGCGCTTCTCGGCGTCGCTCAGCGTGTCCTTGCTGTCGTTCTTCTTCTTGTAGAAGTCCCACATGAAGGCGACGGCTTCATCGATTGTCTTGAAGCGGCCGTCATGGAAATACGGACCGGTCTTCGACACGTTGCGCAGCGAGGGCACCTTGAACGGCCCGCCGCTGCCGACATCCTCGGGGCCCTTCTTGTCGTAGGAGGCGGGCACGTGGCAGGTCATGCAGCCTGCCTTGCCCGAGAACAAGGCGAAGCCGCGCTTGACGTCGGCCGGCGCCGTGTCGCGCGGCGTGCCGTCGGCGCCGAGGAACGGCGCCGGCCCGTTGGGCAGCGACTTCACATAGGCCGCCAGCGCATCCAGCGTCTCCTTGCTGGGCTCCGCGCCCTTCATGCGGTTGACGATGATGCCGCGGATGTTGGTCTCGATCGACGGGATGTTGCCGGCCCACGACCACTCGGCCTGGCGGATGCCGGCGCCCCATAGAGTGGGCGTGCTGCGGCCCTTGGGGTCGCCGTCGGCCACCACCTCGGCCACGACATAGGTCTTGTTGTCGGTGTGGCCGTTCAGGGGATGGCAGGTGGCGCAGGAAAGCTGGCCGTTGCCCGACAGCTTGGGATCGTTGAACAGGGTGCGGCCCTGGTCGATCAACGGGTTGTTCGTCTGGGACAAAGCGGGCAGGGGCAACGCGAGCAAGGCAGCGAGAACCAGCAGACGCTTCATGGCGATCTCCATCCCGGTTTCTTGTCGTTTGTCCGCATTACCTACGCCGGGCGCTGGCGGGTCACAAGCATGGCGCTGTTATTTGCATTTACAAATAAAGGCGACTGTTGCACCGTGATGGCAAGACAGGGGGAAACGCCATGGAGTTCGGTTACTTCACGCTGAGCGATAACCGCTATCCCAACAATCCGCGGGCGCCCGAGGATTTCATCAAGGACATCTACGCCGAGGCGCTGTGGGCCGAGAAGGTCGGCCTCCACTCGGCCTGGATCGGCGAGCATCATTTCAATCTTTTAGGCGTCAACGCCTCGCCGCTCGCCATCCTGGCCCAGCTCGCCGGCGCCACGACCAGATTGCGCCTGGCGCCGGCCGTCACGCTGCTGCCGGTGCATCATCCGCTGCATGTCGCCGAGGAATGGGCGACGCTCGACCTGCTGTCCGGCGGCCGGGTCGATTTCGCCGCCGGCCGCGGCTACGACCGCAAGGAATACGAGCCGTTCGGTGCGCCGTTCGACGAATCGGCCGAGCTGTTCGCCGAAGGGCTGGAGATCGTGTGGCGCGCCTGGACCGAAACCGGCAAGTGGTCGCACAAGGGCCGGTTCTACGACTTCAAGGATGTCGAGGTCCGGCCGCGGCCGGCGCAGAAGCCGCTCCGGCCCTATGTCGCCTGCTTCTCGCGGCCGTCGATGGAGCTCGCCGCGAAGCACGACTGGAACATCATCTACGCGCCGTTCGCCGCCGCCATGGTCTATGGCTCCCTGGCCGATGCCGTGCGCGTCTATCGCGATACCTGCGAGACCCGGCACAAGCGGCCGATGCGCCGCGCCATGTGCTCCTACTTCGTGCACATCGCCTCGACGCCCGAGGAGGAGCAGTACGGCAAGGAAGCCTTGGTGCGCTACTTCCAGGACGCGCTGATCGCGGCGTTTCCGTCGGCGTCGGGCGAGAAGGTGCCGCCGACCTACAAATACTTCGTCGACATCGTGAACATCCTGCGCGACATGCGGCCCGAGAAGCTCACCGACAAGTCGATCCTGTGCGGCAGCCCGCAGCACATCGTCGATACCTTGAAGCAGGTCGAGCAGGCCGGCATCGCCGAGGTGATCCTCTATTTCAACTACGGCCAGAAGCCCCATGCCCTGGTGAAGGAGCAGATGGAACGCTTCATGCGCGAAGTGGCGCCGCACTTTGCCGGCTGAAGGAATGGGCCCGCTCAACTCCTACCTGCCCTATCTCCTGAACCGGGCGGGCGCGCGCATCGCCTCCGCGTTCAGCGAGGAGGTGCGGCCGCTCGGCGCCACCCTGCAGATGTGGCGCGTGCTGGCCGCCCTGCGCGAGCAGGACGGGCGACGCATGGGCGATCTCTCCGCGACGACCTCGATCGAGGTCTCGACCCTGACGCGCCTGGTCGACAACATGGAGAAGAAGGGCCTGGTCGCCCGCCGTCGCGATGCCGGCGATGCGCGCGTGGTCGCCCTTCATGTCACGCCCGCCGGCCGGCGCCTGACCCAACGCATCGTGCCCATCGCCCGACGCTACGAGATCGTGGCCTTGGCGGGCTTCAATGTCGCCGAAGCCGAAATCTTGAAGGCAGCCCTGCGGCGGCTCTACGCCAACATGGATGTGCTCGAACTATGAATCGAAACACGGCGTTTGCCGCTTGACGGGCCCGAGCAATGTTGTGGCGTATGCGTGTCGACAGTCGCAGGACGAGGATCGGCATCATGGTCATTCACGAAGGTTCGAGGGCGAGGGCGCGGGCGCCCGATTCGGGTAGCGCCAACTGCGGAAACCTCCCAAACCTCCCAAACCTCCCAAACCTCAGAAACCTCAAAAACCCCAGAAACCCCTCGCGCTGGCAGTGCAGGCACGCCCTCGGTTGAACCGCGCCGCCGGATCGTCGATGGTAACTGCAAACGATTCGCAAGGAGTCCCATGGCCCGCCTCACATCGACCGCCGACCTCCGTCGTGTCATCGCCGAACCACATCCGAGGACGCGCGCCAAGATCCTCGATGCGCTCGACGAACAATCGATCGACTTCCTGAAGCGCTGCCCCTTTGCGCTGGTCGGCACGACGGCGGCCGACGGCACCATCGAAGTGTCGCCCAAGGGCGACGAGGCGGGCTTCATCAGGGTCGAGGATGCAAAAACGCTGCTGATCCCCGAGAGGATCGGCAACAACCTCGCCTTCGGGCTGGGCAACATCCTGGCGACCGGCAAGATCGGCCTGATCGGGCTGGTACCGGCCACCGGCGAGACGCTGCGCGTGTCGGGCACGGCCGAGATCTTCGACGATCCCGACCTCGTGGCCTCGCTCAGCTCGCTCGGCAAGCCTGCGCTGCTGGCCACGCGCGTGCACATCCAGCATTGCTACTTCCACTGCGCCCGTTCGGTCGTGCGCGCCAAGCTGTGGGATCCCGAGGCCTGGCCGGCGCCGGGCCGCGTGTCGTTCGGCAAGATCATCGCGCCCCGCGTGGGCGCCGGCGCCGAGCTGGCGGCGCAGATCGATGCCAGCGTCGAGGGTGCCTACGCGACGCGCCTCTGGAGCAACGGCTAGATGCCGATCGGTTTGACGAGGCGCGCCTTGACCGGCGCGGCGCTGGCGCTTGGCGCCTGCTCGAGCGCGCAGCCCGAGCCGGTGCGCACGCTGGCGCCGGGAACGCTCCGCATCGGCACCTATTTTGTGAACCCGCCGTTCGAGTACGTGTCGGACGGCCAGAAGATCGGCTTCGAAGTCGATCTCCTGAACGAGATCGCCCGGCGCCTCTCGCTCGCGCCTGTGTTCGTCGACACGCAGTGGGAGACGATCCTGCAGCAGATGCAGGCCGGCCAGTACGACCTTATCGTGGGCGGCATCACCATCACGCCCGAGCGTGAGCGTCTGCTGGCCTGGTCGACGCCGTACATGACCACGACGCTCAGCCTGGTGGTGGATGGCCGCCGCTCGCCGCAGATCCGCAGCATCGCCGATTTCAAGAGCGCCTCGGTGGGCGTGCAGGCGGCGACGACCGACTACGACGTCGCCGTCCGGATGCAGAGGCAAGGCGAGATCGGCAGCATCAAGGTCTACTCGTTCGACCACATCGGCGACGCCATGGTCGATCTCGCAGCGGGCCGCATCACGGCGGTGATGAAAGTCTATCCGGTGGCCGCGTGGCTCGCCAAGCAGACGCCCGGTCTCGTCATCGTGGCGCAGGTGCCCGACGATCCGCAGCCGCTCGGCATCGGTTTCGCCAGGAGCAATCCCGGCCTGCTCGCCGCGGTCAATCGGGCGATCACCGACATGAAGCGCGACGGCACCTATGCTCGGCTGGCGCAGAAGTGGGGTGTGCCCTGACGGCGAACGTGGGAGAATCCGTCGATGAAGCGCAAGGCCGGCCTGTTCCTTCTCGCGGTGATGATCGCGGTCAGCCTGGGGGCGACCATCGTCGCCTCGCTGGCGATGTACCGGCTGGTCTCCCGGCAGCAGGACGTCGAGATCCACAAGATCGAGGCCAGCCTCTCCGACCGTTTCGCCATCTTCGAGGACATGCTGCGCAGCGAGCACGTGCGGATCACGGACCGCATGGCAAAGGTGCTGCCGCAGATCGTGGCGGATCTCGAGAGCCTCGGCCGCCAGCCGGCCGACCTTTCCGTGGCCGAGCTCGACGCGCTCGCCAAGAAGTACGGCATCCAGCACATCTACTTCATCGACCGCGAGCCCAAGGTCTTTCAGACCAATCTGCCGACCGACATGAACCTCACCTTCCCCAAGGGTCCGTTCACGCAATTCCTCGAGTCGGTTTTCGGCGCCGGCAAGGTCATGAACGACGGCATCGACATGTCACAGGTCACCGGCCTGCTCCGGACCTACAGCTACTTCGGTCCCAAGGGGAAGGACTACATCGTCGAGATCTCGACCGACGTCCGCGACAGCATTGCCGCCGGCGACTTCGGCTGGATGAGCAAGTTCTTTTTCGAGGATTTCTTCACCGATCCGGTGCGTTCGCATCCCTACCTGAAGAACGTCGACATCTACCTGATCAACGCCGCCGGCACGTGGTCGCTGATTCACCCCGGCGAGAAGCTCGACCCGGCGCTCGCCGAACGCCTCGTCCGGAACCATCGCGAGGAGGTGGTTTCGGCCGACGGGCGGTACGTCACGATCTACAGTGCCGAGCCGACATCGGGTGCGAGCGACGGCAATCATCCGGTTTCCCCCAAGGTCGTCGTCCGCGAGATCACCTACGACACCGGCCTGGCGCGCGAGGCCGTCCTCCAGGTCTTCGTGGCGTCGATGGTCGTGCTGGCGCTGTTGCTGCCGGTGATCTTCTGGATCGCCTCGCGGCTGCTGCAGAAGCAGCTCCTCGAGCCGATGTTCAACCTGCGCAGCGAGGCCGGCGCCATCGCCCAGGGCGATCTCACCCAGGCCATCGCCAACACCGACCGCAGCGACGAGATCGGCCAGCTCGCCAAGAGCTTCGCCTCGATGCGCGACGCGGTGCGCAAGACCATCCTCGATCTCAAGGAAACCAACCTCTCGATCGAGCGCTTCGTGCCGCACGCCTTCCTGGCGATCGTCGGCAAGCCGTCGATCGTCGAGGTCGAGCTGGGCGACAACAAGCGCCAGAACATGACCGTGCTGTTCTCCGACATAAGGAGCTTCACGACGCTGTCGGAGAAGATGACGCCGGACGAGAACTTCGCCTTCATCAATTCCTATCTGGAGCGCGTCGGGCCGGTCATCCGCAACCACAACGGCTTCATCGACAAATATATCGGCGACGCCATCATGGCCCTGTTCGCAGACAGCCGACGATGCGCTGCGTGCCAGCCTCGCCATGCACGCCGCCCTCGGCGGCTTCAACGAGGAGCGCCGCGCGAATGGCCAGGAGCCGATCGCCATCGGCATCGGCATCAACTCGGGCTCGCTGATGCTGGGCACGATCGGCGAGAAGCATCGCATGGACGGCACGGTCATCTCCGATGCCGTCAACCTTGCGTCGCGCATCGAGAGCCTGACCAAGACCTATCACGTGGGGCTGCTGATCTCGCAATATACCTACGAGCAGCTCGCCGACCCCAAGGCCTACGATATTCGTCCGATCGACGTCGTGGTGGTCAAGGGCAAGACGCGGCCGGTCACGATCTTCGAGGTGTTCCAGACCAATCCGCCCGCCTTGCGCGCGGCCAAGGGCCAGACCCGCAGCCTGCTGCAGTCCGGCATCGACGCGCTCGCCAAGCACGATGCCGCCGCCGCCCGCCGCTGCTTCGAGGAGTGCCTGGCGCTGGCGCCGGGCGATGCGGCGGCCATCAACCTGCTGAAGAGCTGTGGCGGAGTCGTTCAGCCGGCCGATGTGCGATAGATCGCATCGACATGGATGTCGGCGCAGTCGACGAGAGGGAAGGGCTTCTCGTGTCCGACGAACGCCAGGAAGAGGTCGGTGCCGCCCAGCATGATCGCCTCGGCGCCGCGCTCCTGGCAGAGACTGGCGGCCGACGTCGAAGAAGATGCGGCGCTGCGCATCGGTCACGCGGCCCACGCCCGCCATCTCGATATAGGCGGTGTGGACCTGATCCAGCGCAGCCCCTTCAGGCGCCACGATCTCCACGCCGGGGATGCCGCCATAGAGCCGGCTCTCCATCACGGTGCGCGTGCCGATGACGCCGATCTTCCTGAGCTTGCGGCGGGCAACGGCGGCGCCGATCTCGGGAATGGCGTTCAGGATCGGCAGGGGCGAGATCGCCTCGAGCTGCTTGGCGCAAAAATGGCCGCCCATGGAGGTGATGGCGGCGGCCACGGCGCCGGCGCCCTTCATGCGCTCGACCAGCCGCGCGAAGATGTCGGCCTGCGCGGCCGGATCGTTGTTGGCGAGGTTGCGGCTCATTTCCCGCACGTCGGCATGGGCCATCGTGAGTTCGAGCGGGATGCCGGAGGCTGCGTGCCGCTCGATCAGGCCGCGATAGTAGAAGTCCGTTGCCGCCGGGCCGATGCCGGCGATGAGTCCGATATGCATGCCGTCGACTGTCGCCCATCGGCGATCGAACGGCAACGCAGGCGCCGATCGCGTCAGGCGGCGGCGCGGACCTCGCGGAACGAGACCAGGCGGCGTTGCGTCTCGTCCCACAGCACGAGGCGCACGCAGCCGAAGCTTTGGAACAAGGTCAGGCGGCCGACGTCGCGCAGCTCCGGATGGTCGCGCAGCACGCGCGGCAGGCGATAGTAGGGGATGCGGCTGTTGAGGTGATGGACGTGGTGGATGCCGATATTGGCGGTGAACCAGTGCAGGAACGCCGGCAGGTCGTAATGCGAACTGCCGTGCAGGGCCGCGTCATGCAGGTTCCATTCCCGGTCGTTCGCCCAGGTCGTGTGCTCGAACTGGTGCTGGACATAGAACATCCACACGCCGACCGAGGCCGCGAACAGCAGGATCGGCAGGTGGATGAGCAGCAATGCCTTGATGCCGACCAGCCAGATCAGCAGGGCGACGATCGACGCGATCGCGAGGTTGGTCGTCATGGTGCTGGCCCACGGCCGCCAGCCGTCGCGCATCGTCCCCACCGGCAGGCGGTATTGCAGAAGGAAGACATAGGCTGGACCGAGGCCGAACATGACCAGCGGATGGCGGTACAGGCGGTAGCGCAGCCGTCCCCAGAACGAGCGCGAGCGGTATTCCTGCACGGTGAGCGTCTCGACGTCGCCGAGGCCGCGGCGGTCGAGATTGCCGGTGCCGGCGTGGTGCGTGGCATGCGCGTGACGCCACACGCTGTAGGGCGTGAAGGTCAGCACGCCGGCGATCCTGCCGAACCAGTCGTTGGCCAGCCGATGACGGAAGAAAGAGCCGTGCCCGCAATCGTGCTGGATGGCGAACAGCCGCACGAGGAAACAGGCGGCGGCGATGGCCAGCGGCAAGGCCAGCCAATAGCCGATGTCGAGCGTCGCCCAGGCCAGCGCCCAGAGCGCGACCAGCGGCACGATCGTGATGGCGATCTCGACGATGCCGCGGCCGGTGCTGGGCTGCCGGTAGCGTGCGAGAACCCGACTCCAGGCGCGCGCGTCCGTCACGGTCGCGGCGGGCGCCGCGGAGTCCTGGCTGTTTTCCAATCGAAGGCGCTTCCCTGTCCAAAGGCATCGGTTGGCCGTGCCGTTCCCCCGGCCTTTAGAGGCGGGCAGCGACAAAAGCAACGACGCTAAGCGACCCAGGGGAGGAATGCAGAGCCACCGCAAGGGCGGCTATTTCAGGGCGCGCCGCGATGTCGCGGCCTGGACCGGCCGGGGCTGGGCGGGCGCTCCGCCGGTTTCACGCGGATGCGCACCGCGCGGCCATCGGGCTGATCCATCTCGAACGCGCCGGTCTGCCGGACGAGATCGCTCAGCTTGCGAAAGCCATAGGTGCGCGGATCGAAGTCGGAGGCGATGTTCGCCAGCCGCTGGCCGACGACGCCGAGACCGACCCAGCCATCCTCCGTCTCCATTTGCGCGATCGCCTTGGCTCAGGATGGGAACGGCGGCGCTTGCCGGCTGGCGAGTCCGGGAAGACCCCTCGTCGGGAGCGGACACCTCCGCCTCGGGCAGCAGGTTCTCGATGTAGATGAACCTCCGGCAGGCCTGGCGGAAACTCTCCGGGGTCTTCTGGGCGCCGAAGCCGTAGACGTCGGCGCCTTCCTCGCGAAGACGCGACGCCAGGCGGGTGAAGTCGCTGTCCGACGAGACCAGGCAGAAGCCGTCGAACCGCCGGCTGTGCAGCAGGTCCATGGCGTCGATCACCAGGGCGATGTCGGAGGCGTTCTTGCCCGTCGTATAGGCGAACTGCTGGTAGGGATCGATCGCGTACTTCTGCAGGATATCGGCCCACGATTTCATGCGCGAGCTCGAGAAGTCGCCATAGATGCGCCGGACGCTGGCCTCGCCGAACTTGGCGATCTCCTCGAACAGTCCGGCGGCGATGCGCGGCGACGTGTTGTCGGCGTCGATCAGGACGGCGAAGCGGCGCAGGCGGGGTTCTTCGGGCATGGCTCCTCACCGTCGGCTGCGGCGCTGGATGATCAGGTTGGCGACGACCGTCAGGCTCAAGGTCACCGTCATCAGGATGAAGGCGATGGCGCCGCCGAACGGCCAATTGCCCTGCTGGGTGAACTGGTTGTAGATCAGCGGCGCCATCATCTTGAACAGCGGCCCGCCCAGCAGGAAGGGCGTGGCATAGGCGTTCATCGCCAGGATGAAGGTCAGGATCGTGCCGGCCAGGATGCCGGGCAGGGCGAGCGGCCACAGCACGCGGCGGAACATGGTGGCGGGCGGGGCGCCCAGGCTGAAGGCCGCCTCCTCGACGGCGCGGTCGATGCCCTCGATCACGCTCTGCAGGGACAGCACCATGAACGGCAGGTTGACGGCAATGATGCCGATCACGACCGCCTTCTCGGTGAACATGATCTCGAACGGCTCGCTGATCAGGCCCATGCCCATCAGGCTGGCATTGACGAAGCCCTTGTTGCCGAACACCACCATCCAGCCGGCGGCGCGCACCGAGTTGCCGACGAACAGCGGCAGGACGATCGAGATGATCAGCAGGTTCTTGAAGCGGCTTTGCGTGCGCGCCACGACATAGGCGAGCGGGAAACCCAGCACCAGGCAGGCAGCCGTCACCAGCACCGAGATGCGCACCGTCGTCCACAGGATCGCGGTGTAGTAGGGATCGGTGAAGAACTTGACGTAGTTGGCGATCGTGATCGCCTCGACCATCATCTTCCGGGTCGGCTCGAACTCGTTCAGGCTGTAGCGCAGCAGGATGGCCAGCGGCGCCAGCAGCGCGATCGCGATGAACACCGTCGCCGGCGTCAGCAACGCGGCGGCGGTCAGCCCCTCGCCCCGTCGCTTCTCGACGACGGGGCCATGCGCGATCGCGGTGTCGGTCATCCGTCCGCTATCCCTTGAACGACTTGTTCCACCAGTCCTGGAAGGCGACGTCGTTCTTGGCCATGTAGGCGTAGTCGAGATCGACCAGCCGCTTGCTTTCCTCGTCGGTGAAGCCGATGCGCTTCTGCACGTCGGCCGGCACCTTGGCGTTGGTGACGGTCGCGTTGTATCCCATGTCGACGGCGAAGCCTTCCTGCGCCGACGGCGCCATCATGGCGTCGAGCCAGGCATAGGCGCCTTCCTTGTTGGGCGCGTTCTTCGGCACCACGAAGCCCGAGACGTACATCGGCACGCCCTCCTTGGGCGCCACGGTCTCGACCTTGATGCCGGCGTTCTGCCATTGCACGGCACGCGCCTTCCACATGATGCCGCAGGCGATCTCTCCCGTCTTGAGCGCCTGGGCGAAGGCCTCGTTGGAGGGATAGATGCGCGCGCCGGCCTTCCGGCAGGCGATCAGCCGTTCCTTGCCCGGCTCGAAGTCGCTCACCGACCCGCCGGAGGCGAGCGCGGAGGCCACCATGTTGTATTGGCGCTGGATGTCGATGATGCCGAGCTTGTTGCCGTGCTTGGGATCGAGCGTGTCGGCGAAGCCGGTGGGCGCCGCCATCATGTCGGGATTGTAGAGCACGACCTTGCCGGAATAGATGTGGCCGATGCCGTAGGCATACTTCATCGCCGGGATCAGGTTCTTGGCGTTGGGCATCTTCGCGTAGTCGAGCTGCTCGGCCAGCCCCTGCTGGTTCAAGTCGTACATGTCGTTGGCCGACATGCCCTGCACGTCCGACGTGCCGCGGCGCAGCGACTTTTCGGCCATCATCTTGGCCTTGCGCGGGTCGGCGTTCTCCTCGGCGTGCACGCACTCCCACTTGGCAGGCACGAGCAGCGGTGTGTCGATGTTCTTGGTGAGCAGGCGCGAATAGTCGCCACCCCACGTGCCGATGATGATCTTCTTGTTGTCCTGCGCGGCGGCCGGAAAGCCCGCCTGCGGCCAAAGTTCCCGTGGCGAACGCGGCCGCTGCACCGAGCGCGGTGCGGCGGTTGATCATGAAGCTCTTCGACATTGTTGCCTCCTGTTTGTGGCTCCGTTCCCCCCGGAACTACTCATTGAACACCTGGCCGGCCGACGCTGCCCAGCCGACATGGACGGGCTGGCCGACCTCCGGCGCGAAAATCCGCCCTCGCGGTTGGCGATCTGCACGACCAGCCGGTCGCTGGGCGACAGGCGGACATGGATGTCGGTCAGTGCGCCGAGATACGAGACGAATTCCACCGTACCGGCGAGGCTGTTGTCGAGTCTGGCCTGCCTGGCGGCGTCGATCTCCAGCCGTTCTGGTCGGAGCGACAGCGTCGCGGGGCCCTGGCTGGCCGCCCGAGCAGGCGATCGCGAGACCGCCTTCGGTGCGGAAGCGGCCCGGCGCCTCGACGGTGCCGGCGAGGAAGGTCGTGCGGCCGACGAAGCCCGCGACGAAGCGGTCGGCCGGCCGCTCGTAGAGATCGCGCTGGCTGCCGACCTGCATCACGGCGCCCTCGTTCATCACCACCAGCCGGTCGGCCATGGTGAGGGCCTCCTCCTGGTCGTGCGTCACCATCACCGTGGTGAGGCCGAGCTGGCGCTGCAGCTCGCGGATCTCCACCCGCACCTCCTGGCGCAGCTTGGCGTCGAGGTTGCGAGAGCGGCTCGTCGAGCAGCAGCACGTCGGGCCGGATGGCGAGCGCCCTGGCCAGCGCCACCCGTTGCTGCTGGCCGCCCGAGAGCTGGCGCGGCAGGCGGCCGCCATAGCCCGAGAGGCGGACCAGCGACAGCGCTTCCTCGACCCGGCGGCCGATGTCGGCCTTGGGCAGCTTGCGCATCTCGAGGCCGAACGCCACGTTCTCGGCCACCGTCATGTGCGGGAACAGCGCGTAGCTCTGGAACACCATGCCGGCATTGCGCTTCCACGGGCGGCAGGGTCGTCACGTCGTTACCGGCCAATTTCACGTGTCCGGCGGTCGGTTCGATGAAGCCCGCGACCATGCGCAAGGTCGTGGTCTTGCCGCAGCCCGAGGGACCCAGCAGCACCAGGAATTCGCCGTCCCTGATGCTGAGCGAGACCTCGCGCACGGCGTAGAAATCGCCGTAGCGCTTGACCAGGCCTTCGATGTCGAGTTGCGCCATCGTCAGACCACGCGGGCGAGCTTGACGTAACGGTCGGTGATCAGCATCGCGATGCCAATCAGCAAGATCTGCACCACAGAGACCGCGGCAATGGTGGGGTCGATCTTCCATTCGAGATACTGCAGCACCACGATCGGCAAGGTCGTGCGGCCCGGCCCGACCAGGAACAGGCTCATCTCGAGATTGCCGAACGACGTCACGAACCCGAACAGCGCGCCCGCCACGATACCGGGCCGGATCGCCGGCAAGGTGATGCGCCGGAAGGTGATGAAGGCATTGGCGCCGAGGTTTTGCGCCGCTTCCTCGATCGAGCGGTCGACTCCCGCCAGGCTTGCCGTCACCAGCCGCACCACCCAGGGAATGATGATCACGACATGGCCCGCGACCAGGGCGTAGAACGTGCCCAGCACGTCGACATCGAGCCCGTTCTCGGCCTCGACCTGGAAGACGTACATCGCCGTGCCCAGCACCACGCCCGGCACGATCAGCGGCATCAGGAGCAGGTTTGCGAGCGGCGCGCGGAAGCGGAACTGGTGGCGGACCACGGCGAGCGCCGCCGGCACGCCCAGGGCCAGGCCGATGAACGTCGCCAGGATGCCGACCTGGAAGCTCATGCGAAAGCCCTCGACGAATTTCGGCTGGTCGAGGATCGAGGCGAACCAGTGCAGGCTGTAGCCCTCGGGGGGAAAGGACGGGATCTCCTGCCGGAAGAAGGCGAGCCAGGTCACGAAGGTGAGCGGTGTGAGGATATAGGCCAGCGTGATCGCGGCCGCGCCGTTCAGCGCCCAGCGCCTCGCGCGCCTGCGGATGATGGCCGCGATGGTCACAGCGTGTTCTTGTGGAAGCGGCCGCCCTTCATGATGGCCGACAGGTTGGGTCCGCCATCCTTGAACAGGCCGAGATCCTTCAACGGATCGCCGTCGACCACCAGAAGGTCGGCGAAGGCGCCGGGCGCGATGGTGCCGAGCTTGCCTTCCTGGCGCACGACTTCGGCGCCGATCAGGGTCGCCGAGCGGATGACCTCGATGGCGGGCATGACCTCGCCGCGGATCCGGAATTCGCCGGTCTGCTCGTCTTCCAGCGCGCCCAGAAGATCCGAGCCATAGGCCATGCGGACGCCAGCCTTGCGGCAATGTTCGAGTTCGGCGAAGCCGTATTTCAGCACCTCGTCGTTCTTCTCGAGCATCTCCTTGGGCATGCCGAGCTCGGCGGCGCGCCGCTTCATGGCGTCGTAGGTGACGAGGTTGGGGATCATGTAGACGCCTTTCTGGGCCATCAGCTTGGCCGTCGGCGCATCCACGAGATTGCCGTGCTCGATGGTGCGCACGCCGCATTTGACGGCGCGGGTGATGGCTTCCGGCGTGTAGGCATGGGTCAGCACGTAACGGCCGAAGGCGTGCGCCTCCTCGACGGCGGCGGTGATCTCCTCCTCGGTGAACTGCAGCGATTCGAGCGGATCGTAGGGCGAGGCGACGCCGCCCGAGACCATCAGCTTCACCTGGTCCGCGCCCTGGCGCATCTGCTCGCGCGCCGCCTTGCGCACTTCGTCGGGACCGTCGGCGATGCAGCGGATGAACACCATGCCGTTGCAGCACAGGCACGGCGGCCCGATGTCGGTGCGCCGGTTGCGGTCGTTGTGACCGCCGGTCGGCCCGATCGAGCGACAGGAGATGAAGAGGCGCGGGCCGGGAATCAGGCCGGATTCGACGGCGGTCTTGGTGCCCCAGTCGGCGCCGCCCGCGTCGCGCACCGTGGTGAAGCCGCGATCGAGCATGCGCTTCAGGCGGCCGGCCGAGCGCGCCATCATCAGGGTGAGCGGCACCGCCTCCATGCGGTTGATGTAGACCTCGCTGTGATGCGTGTGCACGTGGCAGTCGATCAGGCCCGGCATCAGGGTGCGCTTGCCGCAATTCACCACCGTGGCCTTCGCCGCCTTGATCGGCTTGGCCGACACTTCCTTGATGGTGTCGCCTTCGACCAGCACTTCGTAACCGGCGCGCGCCTCCTTCCAGTGGGGATCGAGCAGGCTGAGATTTTTGAACAGAAAAGACATCACAAACCTAATTCAACGCGTTCTTGTGGAACTTGCCGGCCTTCATGATCACCGGCAGATGGGCGCCCTGGTCGAGGAACAGTTCCAGCTTCTTCAGCGGATTGCCGTCGACCACGATCAGATCGGCGAAGGCGCCGGGCTCGACGATGCCGAGCTTGCCTTCCTGGCGCAGGATCTCGGCGCCGATCGTGGTGGCCTGCCGGATGATCTCGAGCGGCTTCAGCACCTCGGCGCGGAACATGAACTCGCGGCTCTGCTCGATCTGCAGCTGGCCCAAAAGGTCGCTGCCGTAACCCACCTTCACGCCGGCCGCCTTGCAAATTTCAAGCGAGCGCAGCGCGCCCTCGAGCACGACCTCGTTCTTTTCGAGCTGGTCGGCGGTCATGCCGAACTGGGCGGCGCGCTCCTTCATGATGAAGTAGGTCACGAGGTTGGCCACCATGTAGCCGCCCGAGGACTTGAGCAGCTTGGCCGCCTTGGCGTCGATCAGGTTGCCGTGCTCGATGGTGCGCACACCGTTGTTGACCGCCCGGGTGATGGCCTCCGGCGAATAGGCATGGGCCAGCACATAGCGGCCGAAGGCTTTCGCCTCGTCGGTCGCGGCGGCGATCTCGGCCTCGGAGAATTGCAGCGAATCCAGCGGATCGTAGGGCGAGGCGACGCCGCCCGAGCACATGATCTTCACCTGGTCCGCCCCCTGGCGCATCTGCTCGCGCACCGCCTTGCGCACCTGGTCCGGCCCGTCGGCGATGGCCAGGCTGTAGACCATGGCGTTGCAGCAGCCGCACGACGGCGTGCCGTAGTCGGTGCGGCGGCGCGAATCGCTGTGGCCGCCGGTCGGGCCGATGGCACGCCCGGAGATGAAGAGCCGCGGACCCGGGATCAGGCCCGAACTCGACGGCGGTCTTGATGCCCCAGTCGGCGCCGCCGGTGTCGCGCACCGTGGTGAAGCCGCGATCGATCATGCCCTTCATCAGGTCGGCCGATTTCGCGGTGAGCAGCGTGAGCGGCATGGCCTCCAGGAGGCGGAAATTGACCTCGACCAGGAACACATGGACGTGGCAGTCGATCAGGCCGGGCATCAGGGTGCGCTTGCCGCAATCGACCACCTGGGCCTTGGCCGCCTTGATCGGCTTGGACGACACTTCCTTGATCAGGTCGCCTTCGACCAGCACCTCGTAGCCCCCGCGCGCCTCGTTCCAGCGCGGGTCGAGCAGGTTCAAATTCTTGAAATGGATCTGCGGCATCAACGCTCCCCCAACATGCGGCGGCACCCTACGATGGCCGCCGATTTGGCGCTACAGTCGGGCGAGGGTTGGCGGCATGCAGCGCGTCGTTGTTATCGGCACGACTGGTTCGGGAAAGAGCCGGCTGGCGGAGCGGCTGGCCGAGCGCACCGGCCTGCGCGTGGTCGAACTCGACGCGCTGTTCTGGGGCCGCGACTGGCAGGGCGCACCGATTGAGCTATTCCGTCACAGGGTCGAGCGCGAGACGCGGGATGACGGCTGGATCGTGGTCGGCAACTACGCCCAGGTCCGCGATCTGGTGTGGCGGCCGGCCGACACGCTGATCTGGCTCGACCTGCCGCTGTCGCTGGTGATGTGGCGCCTGTTGCGCCGGACGATCCGCCGCGCCGCGACGAAGGAAGACCTCTGGGGCACCGGCAACCGCGAGTCCTTCGTGCGGACCTTCTTCAGCCGCCAGTCGATCCTGCTGTGGGCCTTGAAGACGCACCGCCGGAACCGCGAGAAATTCACGCTGGAATGCGAATTCCTGGCCAAGGAGAAGCAGGTCGTCCGCCTGAAGAGCCCGCGCGAGGTTGAGCGCTTCGTGGCGGCGGCGTAAGCAGGCGACATGTCGGTCCATACCTTTTCGTGCCTCGACGGCCATACCTGCGGCAACCCGGTGCGGCTGGTGTCGGGCGGCGCGCCGCTGCTCAAGGGCGCCACCATGAGCGAGCGGCGGCTCGATTTCCTCGCGCACCACGACTGGATCCGCAAGGCGCTGATGTTCGAGCCGCGCGGCCACGACGTGATGTCGGGCTCGATGCTCTACCCGCCGACCCGCGCCGATTGCGACGTCGGCATCCTGTTCATCGAGGTGAGCGGCTGCCTGCCGATGTGCGGTCACGGCACCATCGGCACGGTCACCATGGCGGTCGAGAACGGCCTCGTCGCGCCGGCGACGCCGGGCGTGCTCAATCTCGACGCGCCGGCCGGCCGGGTCGTGGCGCGCTACGAGCAGAACGGCCGCTTCGTCGACAGCGTGCGCATCACCAACGTCGCCTCATACCTGGCGGCCAGCGAGATCGCGATCGACGTGCCGGGCCTGGGCGAGCTGGTGTTCGACATTTCCTACGGCGGGAATTTCTACGGCATCCTCGAGCCGCAAAAGAATTTCGCCGGCCTGGAAACGATGTCGGCCGGCGACGTGCTGCGGCTCTCGCCGATCGTGCGGCGATTGCTGAACGACAAGATCCAGCCGGTACATCCGGAGAATCCGACGATCAAGGGCGTGAGCCACGTGATGTGGACCGGCAAGCCGCGCGATAAACGCGCGCAGGCCCGCAATGCCGTGTTCTACGGCGACAAGGCGATCGACCGCTCTCCGTGCGGCACCGGCACGTCGGCGCGCATGGCCCAGCTCGCGGCGCGCGGCACGCTCAAGGTGGGCGACGATTTCGTGCATGAGAGCATCATCGGTTCGCTGTTCGACGGCCGGGTCGAGGGAGCGGCAAGAGTCGGCAACCACGATGCCATCGTGCCGTCGATCTCCGGCTGGGCGCGCCAGCACGGCATCAACACCATCTTCGTCGACGAGCGCGATCCCTTCGCGCACGGATTTCAGGTGACGTAGCGCCCCGCTATTCGGCGGCCTTCACTTCCGGCGCCGGTGCACCCACACCGCCGCGGGCGAAAATGGCGTCGATCTCGGCCGCGCTGTAACCCAGCTCGCGCAGGATGTCCGGCCCGTCCTCGCCGATATGCGGCGCATGCTGCTGCGGCTCGTGCGTGGCGGCGGGCGGCAGGCCGGGGATGTTGGCGACCGGCATGCGGCCGAAGCCGTCCTGCTCGATCCAGTCGATCGAGCCCGATTCCTTGACGTGCGGATGCTCGAGATAGTCGGTGTAGTTGTTGACCCGTTCGCAGAACACGTCCTTGGGCTGCAGGATGGCGATCCACTCCTCGGTGGTCCTGGTCGGCATCGTCTCGTTCAGCGCCTTGATGATCTTGGGCGCGTTCTTGATGCGGTCGTTGTGGCTCTGCAGGTCGGGGTCGTCGGCGATGTCCTGCCGGCCGATCAGCTCGAACAGCAGGCGGAAATGATGCGGCCGCATGGCGCTCACCATGATGTAGCCGTTCTTCGACTTGTAGCTGCCGGCCGGCATGTAGAGCACCGGCGGCGCGCCCTTGGAGAACACCCATTCCATCAGCTTGGCGCCCTGGAAGGCCGCGGCCGAGCGCATCAGGCTGGAATCGATGTAGCTGCCTTCGCCGAAACGGAACTGGCGCATCAGCGCCGGCGCCAGCGCCTGGAAGGTGTAGAGGCCGGTCGTGACGTCGACGGCGATCATGCCCTGCCGCCACGGCGTGCCGTCCGGCATCCTGTTCATCACCATCATGCCGCTGAAGGCCTGGATCAGCCCGTCGACGGTCGGCCGCTTGCTGTAGGGTCCCGTCTGGCCGAAGCCCGACACCGAGCAATAGACGACCTTGGGATTGACCTTCTTGATGTCCTCGTAGCCGAAGCCCAGCCGCTGGATCACGCCCGGCCGGAAGCTCTCCAGCACGACATGTGCCTTGGCCGCGATCTTCTTCACCACGGCGATGCCGTCGGGCGACTTGAGGTCCAGCGCGATCGAGCGCTTGCCGCGGTTGAAGGCGACCGAATGGGCGCAGTGGTCGCCCTTCAGCTCGCCCAGCGCGCGGCCCCAGTCGCCTTCCAGCGGCTCGATCTTGATGACGTCGGCGCCGTGCAGGGCGAGCAGCATGGAGGCGTGCGGCCCCGCGATGCCCTGCGTGAAGTCGAGAACGGTGATGCCGTCGTAAGCGCCCTTGGTCATTTTTCCGCTCCTCCCAACAGGGCTGAACGTACGTTTACCGGCGCCGGTCGTGCAAGAGGCTCCCTGCAGGGAAGCCATGCGATCTCTGTTCAGGAAACCAGCGGAAGTGGCTGCACGTCGTAAGCATGCGACAGCTTGCGGCCGAGCACGGGATCCTCGATCTCCATCTCGAAACGCGATGACGAGCGAATGCCGCCGATCGCCGGCATGGTGCCGCAGAACATCGCCACGCCGGGCGGCAGCTTTTTGTCGCCATTGCGCCAGCCGGCGATCAACTCGCGCGGCGCGCGAATCTCGGCCAGCGCTCCTTCCTGATAGAGCACCTTCTTGCCGCCCTCGGCGATGAAGCTGCGCAGCATCAGCCGGTCCCAATGCGGCTCGACCTCCTCGAAGCGCCACGCCGTGCGGCCGATCACTTTCGGGCAGACCTGCTTGGAGACGGCGACGCCGTAGCCCTCGAGCTTGCGGTCGGTATGGTCGGCGCCGACCGTGACCCAGAGCCGGTCCGCCGCACCCACCAGCACGGGCTCGACCTCGCCCGACGTGTCGTCGCCCAGCACCTGGATCCTGTCGGCCTGGGTCAGCATGTGCGCCGTCACGCGATAGTAGAGCGGCACCTTGCTGGGCGGCTGCACGCCGATCGCCTTCAGCTCCTCGATGTGATGATTGAGTGCCGCGACATCGCGGCCGGTCCAGCCGGCGATCACCAGGTCGTCGATCTCGACGGCAACCTTCTCCAGGCCGCCCTTGGCGGCGCCGTCGAATTCCAGTCGCGCCATTGCTAGAGGATGGCGAGCTGCGAATTCAGCAGATCGGTCACCAGCATGTAGCCCGGCGCGTGGGTGATGCAGAACTCGGGCTTCACCGTCGCCACGACCGATTGCGGAGTGACGCCGCAGGCCCAGAACACCGGGAACTCGTCGTCGCGCACCGGCACGGCGTCGCCATAGTCGGGCTTGGCGATGTCCTTGATGCCGATGAGATCGGGCTTGCCGAGATGAACCGGCGCGCCGTGCACCGAGGGAAAGCGCGTGGTGACCTGCACGGCGCGGATCGCGTCGGCCGGCTTGAACGGGCGCATCGAGACGACCATCGGCCCATGGAACGGGCCCGACGGCTTGCACTCGATGTTGGTCCGGTACATCGGCACGTTGACGTTGCAGGTCTGATGGCGAATCTCGAGGCCGTTTTCGATCAGCGCTTCCTCGAACGAGAACGAGCAGCCGAGCACGAACGACACCAGATCGTCGCGCCACACCTTCTTGAGGTCGCGCACCTCCTCGACCATCTCGCCGTTCTTCCACACGCGGTAGAGCGGGATGTCGGTGCGGATGTCGAGATCCTCGCCCAGCGCCGGCAAGCGATGATCGCCGGGCTCCGACGAGGCGAGCAGGGGGCAGGGCTTGGGGTTGAGCTGGCAGAAGCGCGCGAAGTCGGCGGCCAGCGCCTTGGGCAGGATGGCGAGATTGCCCTGCACGTAGCCCGGCGCCATGCCCGAGGTCGGGGCGAGGTTGGTGCCGGCGCGGATGCGGCGGCGTGCGTCGCGGCCGGTTTCGCCTTTCAAAGTCGTGATCGTCGTGTCCATCGCACTACTCCTGGCTACACGTGCTGGCCGCCGTTGATCTGGATCTCGGCGCCGCTCACGTAGCTTGCGCCCTTCTCGCAGAGGAAATGGATCACGTCGGCCACTTCATCGGGCGTGCCGAGGCGACGCATGGGGATCTGCTCCTCGACGATCTTGTCGGTGCCGGGCGAGAGGATCGCGGTGTCGATCTCGCCGGGTGCGATGGCATTGACGCGAATGCCGCGCGGGCCGAAGTCGTGCGCCATCTCGCGGGTCAGCGCGGCGAGCGCGGCCTTCGACGTGGCGTAGGCGGAACCCGCGAAAGGATGGACGCGGCTGCCGGCGATCGAGGTCACGTTGACGACGCAGCCGCGTGCTTCCGACAGCTCGCTCATCAGGCCGCGGGCGAGCGCTACCGGCGCGAAGAAATTGACGTTGAACACCTGCTGCCACAGGTCGAACGGCGTATCGATGGCGCCGAAGCGCCCGCCGGTCTCGTCCTTGGGCGAGATCGCGGCATTGTTCACCAGCGCATCGAGGCGTCCGCCGCCCAGCCGGGCGCGGATCTCGTCGATGCCGCGGCCGACATCCCGCAGATCCGCCAGGTCGATCTGCACATGGTTCTTCTCGCCGCCCGGCCATGGGCAGAGCACGCTGAAAGGCTGGCGCGACACGGTGATCACCCGCCAGCCGCTGGCGCTGAATTTCTTCACCGTCGCATGGCCGATGCCGCGGCTCGCGCCGGTCAGCACCAGGGTGCGCGTATTGTCGAGCATCGGGGGTGCGTTCATGGGTGAAGTCTACTCCGGCTGATCATCAGCGGTCAGTAAAAGGTGGATGACGACCATAAGAGGTGGGCGCTCGACAGCAATCGCCAACTGTTGTGGATTCATTCAGAACCAGCGCATAATCCTCTAACTCATTGCGATTGAAACCTTTTTCTTGTGTCGAACAAGGGCTTGCCCTAAGGTTTTTGCAAGGCTTGACCCATATTTCGGGTCGCACGGCCGGTATCCTTTGACGAAGCAATTTTGGAGTGGTCCGCCATGCCGGACGAACGCCGGGCCCAGGGCCCAAAACCCGTTTTGCGGACTCGTCCCGCCACCATGCTGACGGCGATCGGTCTTTGCGTGCTCATCATGGTCATACAGCTGGTGCCGCAAATCCGTGATGTCGGTTCCAGCCGCATGCCCTCCTCCGCGACAGCCGCCGCGCGATAACACGGCCGACAGCCAGCGGGCGCTTGTGCGCCCGCCCGGGAGCGCGCATCTAGAGGGCCAGGTTGCGCGTGCCCATGTCCTTCGACAACGTCCAAGCCCTGCCGCCCGGCACTCGGCTCGGTGACTACCGGCTCGACGCGATGATCGGGCACGGCGGCTTTGGCATCACCTATCGCGCCTTCGACACGCAGCTCGCCAAGGTCGTCGCGATCAAGGAATACCTGCCGCTCGAATGCGCCATCCGGCAGGCCGATGGCCAGGTCGTGCCGCGCGGTGCGCGCGTGGCCAGCGACTTCGCCTGGGGTCGCGAACGCTTTCTCGACGAAGCCCGCGCGCTCGCGCGCTTCCGCCATCCCCATATCGTGCCGGTGCTGCGTTATTTCGAAGCCAACGGCACGGCCTATACCGTCATGGAGTTCGAAGACGGAAAGAACGTGGCCGAGCTCCTGCGCGATTCCGGCCGCCGCCTGCCGCCCGACGACGTCCGGCGCCTGGTCGACGGCTTGCTGAGCGGCCTCGGCGCCGTGCATGCGCAAGGCTTCCTTCATCGCGACATCAAACCGTCGAACATCATCATCCGGCGCGACAGCGTCCCCGTCCTCGTCGATTTCGGCGCGGCGCGTCAGGCGATGGGCGACCGCACGCGCAGCCTGACCGGCGTGCTGACGCCGCAATATGCGCCGATCGAGCAGTATGCGCTCGACGGCAAGCAGGGCCCGTGGAGCGACATCTATTCCGCCGCCGCGGTCCTCTATCACGCGATCGCCGGACAGACGCCGCCCGACGCCGCCGCGCGCGTCGGCAAGGATCCCTATCGGCCGTTGGCGGAAACCGAGCGCGACCGCTTCGAGCCGGCCTTCCTGGCCGCGATCGACCGCGCGATGGCCTTCGCGCCGTCCGATCGGCCGCAGAGCGTCGAGGCGTGGAGCGCGCTGTTCGGCGTCTCGCTGCCGAAAGTCGAGGATGCGCCGACGCAACGCCTTGCCTACGCCGCCGGCGTCGCGCCGCCGCGCCTGGGCGGCGCCAGCCGGGTAGGCGCCCAGTCCGCCGTGGAGCCACCGCCACCGCCCAGACGGCGAAAGGGCTCGCGTCTTTGGATCGTCGTCGTGGTCGTCGTGATGGCCACGCTGACGCTGTGGCGCTTCCAGCCGGAGATCCGCGGTCTGTTGACCGGTGCATCGCCCATCGACTCACCGGGGCCCTCCACGGCGACGGCGCAATTGCCCGTCGTGCCTCCCGTACAACCTGCCGCACCTGCTCCGGCAACGCAGCCGCAAGCAGCGCAGCCGCAAGCAACCCCGCCGGCGCCGCCGGCGCGAGATGCATCCGCCCAGAAGGCGCTCGTCGACCAGGCGCAACGTGCCGCCGCCGACGCCCGCGCCGTGCTCGAACGGGCGGACGACGCATCGCGCAAGGCGCGCTCGATGGCAGGCGAGGCGCGCATCGTGGCGGCGCGGGCCGAACGACCGGACCTCGAGCGGGCCGAGCGCATGTCATACGATCCAGGGGCGAGCTACATCGGCCAGGTTGCCGATGGCAAGCGCCAGGGTCTCGGCGTCGCTGTCCTGGCCAATGGCGAACATCAGGCCGGCGAATGGCAGGCCGACCAGTTGAACGGCCTCGGCACGGTGCGGCTCGCCGACGATACCCGCTACGCCGGCCAGTGGCGCGATGGCCAATCGACGGGTCTTGGCGTGCGCGACAAGCCGGACGTCGAACGGGCCGAAGGGAACTTCGTCATGGGCCGCCTTGACGGGCTTGGCGTGCGGCGCACGTTTGCCGATCCCAACGTCGTCCAATCCGGGGAATTTCGCGCCGACCGCTTGGAGGGCCCGGGCGTCGAGACGATCGGCGACCGCGAACGCTATGAGGGCTTCTTTCGCGCTGGCCAGCGCCATGGCTACGGTCAGGTGACGGCGGCCGGCAAAGTGACGGCCGGACGCTGGCAGGACGGAAAGCGCATCGAATCGGCGCCTTAGGCGCATGGCATGGAAGTTGCGCCCCGCGGTTGCAAGCCAATGCATCCGCTGTCGTGACCAAACCGCTGTCCGTCCTGCTGATCGACGACAATCCTGCCCGCGCCGAGATCGTGGAAGCGGGACTGGCGGCGGCCGGCTATCGCCTGCTTGCCCGGCTGGAGGGAACCCAGGACCTGATCGGGCGCGTGCGCGAGCTGGAACCTGACGTCGTCGTCGTCAGCATCGACAGTCCGAGCCGCGACACGATCGAGGACATGCGGCGCACGACCGACCTGCTGCCGCGCCCGATCGCGCTGTTCGTCGATCAGTCCGATCCTGCAACCATCGCCGCGGCCATGGAAGCTGGCGTTTCGGCCTATGTGGTGAAGGGGCTGGCGCAGGATCGCGTGCGGCCGGTGGTCGACGTGGCCGTGGCGCACTTCAACCGCTACCACGCGATGCGCGAGGAACTGGATCGCGCCCGCCTGTCGCTCGTCGAGCGCAAGACCGTCGATCGCGCCAAGGGTCTCCTGATGGAGCAGCAGGCGATGGGCGAGGAGGCGGCCTACAAGCTGCTGCGCAAGCTGGCGATGGACCAGAACAAGCGGATCGGCGAGGTCGCCCGGGAAATCGTGACCTATGCGAAGGTGCTCAAGAAGTAGCTGCCCGCCGAACGACCATGCTGCACATGCGAGCATCAGCACAGCGCGTCGTGCCCGATGGGATGGCCGACACGATATCGTTGTCTTTCAACGGCATAACGCTGCCGGCGCGCTTGGCATGCTTCATGCTGCTTCTGAAGCAGCGAACCCAATGGCGGGTTCTCTCCTGATTTGAGACGCGGACCAATGTCGGTCCGTAGTTTGGACAATGGCGTCCTGAGCGGTCGGCAACCTTGCCGGCCGAACGGGACGCTTTTTTGTTTTGTGGAGTGCGTGCGGCATGGCCGATCTGGAGCGAGCGAGACTGAAAGTCGGGTTCATCCCGATCATCGACTGCGCGGCGATCGTGCTGGCCGAGGAGCTCGGCGCCTACGAGCGGCAGGGGCTGGAAGTCGAGATCCGCCGCGAAGTGTCGTGGGCCAATGTCCGCGACAAGCTGGCGCTGGGCGTGCTCGACGCCTCGCACATCCTGGCGCCGCTGCCGCTTGCCCTGACGCTCGGCATCGACAGCGTGAGCGTGCCGATGATCAGCGCCATGACGCTCGAGGTGAACGGCAACGCGCTCACCTTGTCGGAGAGCCTGTGGCGGGAAATGGAGGAGGCGGCGCCCACGCTCGTCGGCGATGGCCGCACGCCGCTCGATCCGCACGCCATCGCTGCCGTTGTCGCCCGGCGCAAGTCGACCGGCGCGCCGCCGCTCGTGCTCGCCTCGGTCTTTCCCTACTCGGTGCAGAACTACATGCTGCGGCTCTGGCTGTCGTCGGGCGGGCTCGATCCGGATCGCGACGTCTGCCTCACCGTCGTGCCGCCGCCGCACACCGTCGCCTATCTGTCGGGCGGCGTGATCGACGGCTACTGCGTCGGCGAGCCGTGGAACCAGCAATCGGAAGCGCTCGGCATCGGCCGCATCGCGCTCACCGGTCGCGACATCTGGAACGGCATGCCGGAGAAGGTTTTAGGCACCACCGAAGCCTGGGCCGAACGCCATCCCAATACCTTGAAGGCGCTGATCAAGGCGCTGATCGAAGCCTGCCTGTGGCTCGACGAACCGTCGAATCGACCCGAAGCCGCCCGCATTCTCTCGAGCCCGCGCTACCTCAACACGCCGGCCGAGGTGATCTCGCGCACGCTCGACCTGCCGGGCTTCCACGTCTTCCAGCGCGACGCCGCCAACTTTCCGTGGCGCAGCCATGCCGACTGGTTCCTGGCGCAGATGGTGCGCTGGAAGCAGGCGTCGCCCGACATCGACATCACGGCCACCGCCGATCGCGTCTATCGCACCGATCTCTATCGCGCCGCCGCGCGCGAGCTGGGCGTCGCCTGTCCCGAGATCGACCGCCTGCCGCCCGGCGGCCATGGCGAGCCGGTGCTTCCGCCGATCAACGACAAACAATCCTTGGGGACTTCATTTCAGGAGATCGCAAATGGCTGACAACAAGAACGGGTTCGGACGCCGCGGCGTCCTCAAAGGCGCCACCGCCACCGCGGCGCTGCTCGGTGCGGCACGGGCGTCGTTGCCGGGCGGCGCCTTCGCGCAGGCCGCGGGGCCCGAGACCAACAAGGTGACCTTGGGCTTCATCGCCCTCACCGACGCCGCGCCGCTGATCATCGCCAAGGAAAAGAAGATCTTCGACAAATACGGCATCACCGACGCCAACGTCGCCAAGCAGGCCTCGTGGGGCACGACGCGCGACAACATGGTGCTGGGCTCGGCGGCGGGCGGCATCGACGGCGCGCACATCCTGACGCCGTTTCCCTACCTGATCTCGCTCGGCACCGTGACGGCGGAGAACAAGCCGACGCCGATGTATATCCTGGCGCGGCTCAACTACCAGTGCCAGGGCCTCTCGGTCGCCAACGAATTCAAGGGCACCGGCGCCAAGGCCGACGCTTCGCCGCTCAAGGAAGCCTTCGCCAAGAAGAAGGCGGCGGGCCAGGAAGTGAAGTGCGCCATGACCTTCCCCGGCGGCACCCACGACATGTGGATCCGCTACTGGCTGGCGGCTGGCGGCATCGATCCCGACAAGGACGTCTCGACCATCGTCGTGCCGCCCGCCCAGATGGTGGCCAACATGAAGGTCGGCAACATGGCGGCGTTCTGCGTCGGCGAGCCGTGGAACGACCAGCTCGTGCACCAGGACATCGGCTACACCGCGGCCACCACCGGCGAGATCTGGAAGGACCATCCCGAGAAGTCGCTCGGCATGCGCGCCGACTGGGTCGACAAGAACCCCAAGGCCGCCATGGCCGTGCTGATGGCCACGATGGAAGCCCAGCAATGGTGCGAGAAGATGGAGAACAAGGACGAGATGGCCAACATCATCGGCAAGCGCCAATGGTTCAACGTGCCGCCGGCCGACATCATCAACCGCATCAAGGGCGACATCGATTACGGCGACGGCCGCAAGGTCACCGGCTCCGACCTCTTGATGAAATTCTGGAAGGGCGGCGTGTCCTATCCCTACCAGAGCCATGAGCTGTGGTTCCTCACCGAGAACCAGCGCTGGGGCAAGCTGCCGGCCGATCTCGACACCAAGGCGATCATCGGCAAGGTCAATCGCGAGGACCTGTGGCGCACCGCCGCCAAGAACATCAGTGCGGCCGACGCCGACATCCCCAAGACCACGTCGCGCGGCAAGGAGACCTTCTTCGACGGCAAGGTGTTCGATCCCGAGGATCCGAAGGCCTATCTCGCTTCCCTGCAGATCAAGAAGGTATCGTGATGCAGGCCAAGGCCAGCCCCTCGATCGCGGCTTCGGTGCCCGTGCCGGGCGCCACGGCCGAGATCGTGGCGTTCCGTCCGCCGGCAAGACCGGCCGTCGAGCGGCTGAGCGAGTTCGCCAGCCGCGCTGCCGGCATCCTGCTGCCGCCGCTGATCGTGATCGCCTTCACCTTGATCGTCTGGCAGCTGCTCTGCTCGGAGGCGGGCTCGCGCCTGCCGCCGCCGACCAAGGTCGTGTCGGATGCCTGGGATTTCATCGTCGATCCCTTCTACGACAATGGCGGCATCGACAAAGGCGCCTTCTGGCAGATCTCCAAGAGCCTGGGCCGGGTCGCCATCGGCTTCAGCTTCGCCGCCGTGATCGGCGTGGCGCTGGGCGTGCTGGTCGGCCAGAGCACCTGGGCGATGCGCGGCCTCGACCCGATCTTCCAGATCCTGCGCACCATCCCGCCGCTCGCCTGGCTGCCGCTGTCGCTGGCGGGCTTCCGCGAGTCCAATCCCTCGGCGCTGTTCGTGATCTTCATCACCTCGATCTGGCCGATCATCATCAACACCTCGGTGGGCGTCCGGCAGATCCCGCAGGATTACCGCAACGTGGCCGCCGTCATCCGGCTCTCATGGTGGGAAGTGTTCTGGAAGATCACCCTGCCGGCCACCGTGCCCTACATCTTCACCGGCCTGCGCATCGGCATCGGCTTGAGCTGGCTCGCCATCGTGGCGGCCGAGATGCTGATCGGCGGCGTCGGCATCGGCTTCTTCATCTGGGATGCGTGGAACAGCTCGCGCATCAGCGACATCATCGTGGCCCTGGTCTACATCGGCATCGTCGGCTTCCTGCTCGACAAGCTGATCGCCACGGTCGGGCACTTCGTCTCGCACGGCGTCTCGGCGCAGTAGGAGAACGGGCCATGGACAAGACCTACCTCAAGTTCGAGCAGATCGGCATGAGCTTCCGGCGCGGCCAGATGGCGACGGAAGTGCTGCGCGACATCGACCTCAGCATCGCCCAGGGCGAGTTCGTGTCGATGATCGGCCATTCCGGCTGCGGCAAGTCGACCTTGCTCAACATCCTGGGCGGCCTGCTGAAGTCGACGACCGGCGAAGTGTTCCTCGAAGGCAAGGTGGTGGACGAGCCGGGCCCCGACCGCGCCATCGTCTTCCAGAATCATTCGCTGCTGCCCTGGCTCACGGTCTACGGCAACGTCGCCATCGCCGTCGACAAGGTGTTCGGCTCGACGAAGTCGAAGGCCGAGCGCCACGACTGGGTCATGCACAATCTCGAGCTGGTGCAGATGGTGCCGGCCAAGGACAAACGCCCGCACGAGGTCTCCGGCGGCATGAAGCAGCGGGTCGGCATCGCCCGCGCGCTCGCCATGCAGCCCAAGGTGCTGCTGATGGACGAGCCGTTCGGTGCGCTCGATGCGCTGACCCGCGCCCACCTGCAGGACAGCGTGATGGAGATCCATGCACGGTTGGGCAACACCGTGCTGATGATCACCCACGACGTCGACGAGGCGGTGCTGCTGTCGGACCGCGTGGTGATGATGACCAACGGCCCGTCGGCCACCATCGGCGAGGTCCTGAAGATCGAGCCTGCCGCGGCCGCGGCGCCGGCTCGAGCTCGCCACCGACACCGAATATGCCCGCTGCCGCGCGGCCGTGCTGGAGTTCCTCTACGCGCGCCACCGGGTTCCGGCGCGCGCGGCTGCCTGACCGTGACATGAGCGAATTCGACGACCAGCAGAAGCAGTGGCTGCAAGGCTTCGTCAGCGGCATCGAGGCCCGCAAGGCCGCCGACAAGCTGGCAAGCCGCGCGTCCGGTGCGCCGGCGGCCCAGCCGATCGGTCCCGGACGCGCTGCAATACGCTGCCCAGGACCGCGCGGTGGCGGCGGGCGGCAAGCTGGTCGCCGAGGAAACCGCCAAGCGCGCCCGCCATCCGCTCGATCGCTGGGACGAGGTGGTGGGGCGCGCCGAAGCGGGACAGTTTCCCAAGGGCATCGACGTCTTCCTGACCAAGTATCAGGGCCTGTTCTACGTCGCCCCGGCGCAGGACTCCTTCATGTGCCGTCTGCGTATTCCGAACGGCATCCTGAGCGCCTGGCAGATGCGCGGCCTGGCAGATGCCGCCGACTCCTTCGGCGGCGGCTATGCCGACGTGACGACGCGGGCCAACCTGCAGATCCGCGAGATCGGCGCGGCCCATGCCGTCGACATGCTGCTGGCAGTGCAGGGGCTGGGCCTCACCTCGCGCGGCTCGGGCGCCGACAATATCCGCAACATCACCGGCAGCCCGACCGCCGGCATCGACCCGCAGGAAATCTACGACACGCGGCCGCTCTGTTCGGCCATGCACCACTACATCCTCAATCACCGCGAGATGTACGGCCTGCCGCGCAAGTTCAACATCGCCTTCGACGGCGGCGGCAGGGTGCCCGTGCTCGAAGACACCAACGATATCGGCTTCGTGGCGTGCCAGGTTACCGGTGGCGAAAAGTTCGAGCCCGGCATCTATTTCCGTCTGCAACTGGGCGGCATCACCGGCCATCACGACTTCGCCTTCGAGACCGGCATCCTGCTGAAACCCGAGGAGTGCGTGAAGGTGGCGGGCGCCGTGGTGCGCGCCTTCATCGCCCACGGCGATCGCACCAATCGCCTGAAGGCGCGCCTGAAATACGTGCTCGACCGCATGGGCCGCGAGGCCTTCATCGCCGAGGTCGAAAAAGAATATGGCAGCGCGCTGCGCCGCGCCGCCGGCGCCGAAGTGGCGCCGCGGCCGATGGCCGACAAGGGAGGCCATATCGGCGTGTATGGTCAGAAGCAGGCCGGCCTCAATTATCTTGGCCTGGTGCTGCCGGTCGGCCGGCTGACCTCGGAGCAGATGCGCGGCCTGGCCGAGATCTCCGAGCGCTTCGGCAGCGGCACGCTGCGACTCACGGTGTGGCAGAACCTGCTGATCTCCGATGTCGCCGACCGCGACGTCGGCATCTCGATCGCCGCCATCAATGCCCTGGGCCTGGGCGTCGAGGCCAGCGCCATCCGGCGCGGCCTGGTCGCCTGCACCGGCAATGCCGGCTGCAAGTTCTCGGCCTCGAACACCAAGGGACATGCACTGCGGCTCGCCGATTATCTCGAGGCGCGCGTGGCGGTGGATCTGCCGGTCAACATCCACCTCACCGGCTGTCACCATTCCTGCGCCCAGCACTACGTCGGCGATATCGGCCTGCTCGCCTGCAAGGTCGACCAGGGTGAAGAGAGCGTCGAGGGTTATCACGTCTATATCGGCGGTGGCGCGGCTTCGACCGCCGAGCAGGCGATGGCGCGCGACTATGCCCAGTCGGTCGCGTTCGACGACCTGCCGCCGCTGCTCGAGCGCCTGCTCGCGGCGTGGCTCGCCCATCGGCAGGCCGCGAGCGAATTGTTCTTCGCGTTCTGCCGCCGTCATGAGATCGCCGAACTGCGCACGCTCGCCGATCGCACGCCGTTGCGGGCGCTCGCGGCATGAACGCCGTCACGCCCATCCCTTCTTTGATCCCGGAGAACGCACCGTTCTCGGACGAGCAGCGCGCCTGGCTGAACGGCTTCTTCGCCGCCTATCTCGGCGTCAATGGCGGGACCGCAACCGAGGACGCCGCGTCGCCTGAAGCCGACGAGCCCGACGAGGACCAGCCCTGGCACGATCCCTCGCTCGCCATGGCCGAGCGCCTCGAACTCGCCAAGGACCGCAAGCCCGCGCGCCGGCTGATGGCGGCGACGGCGCAGCTCGATTGCGGCCAGTGCGGCTATCTCTGCCAGAGCTATGCCGAGGCGGTGTGGACCGGCGCCGAGCCCGACATGGGCCGCTGCGTCCCGGGCGGCAAGGAGACCCAGCGCAAGCTGAAGGAACTTTTCGCGGCGCTGGAGCCGGAGCGCGGCGAGACCGTCGCGGCGCCGGCGGTGAAGGCCGCGGGCCAGCTCGGCTCGCGCGACCGGCCGGCGCTCGCCACCCTGGTCGATGCCTATCCGCTGAACCGGCCCGGCTCCGAGAAGGACGTGCGGCATGTCGTGTTCGACCTGTCGACCACCGACCTCACCTACGAGGCGGGCGACAGCCTCGGCGTCTTCGCACGCAAGAATCCGCAACTCGTGCAGTCCGTGCTCGATCGGGTCGGCGCCACCGGCGAGGAGATCGTGGGTTTCGACGGCGAGGCCTTGCCGTTGCGGCAGGTTCTTTTGAGCAAGGTCGACATCGCGCGGCCGAGCGACGACTGCCTGCTCTTCCTGGCGACGCGCGCCTTCGACGGCGAGGAGGCGCTGAAGCTGCAGGCGCTGGCTGAGGGCGCGGGGCCGCCGGAACTCGCCGAGGCCGACCTCTTGGACCTGCTGCTGGCCTTTCCCTCGGTGATGCCGTCGTTGCCCGGCCTGCTGAAGTCGCTCGATCGCCTGCAGCCGCGCCTCTACTCGATTGCCTCCTCGTCGAAGGCCCATCCGCGCGAGGTCCATCTCACCGTGTCTGCCGTGCGCTGGGACAGCAACGACCGGACGCGCACCGGCATCGGCTCCTGCTATCTCGCCGATTTCGCCAAGCCGGGCGACGTCGTGCCGGTGTTCGTGCAGAAGAGCCACGGCTTCTCCCCGCCGGCCGACGACGCCGCGCCCGCCATCATGATCGGACCCGGCACCGGCATCGCGCCGTTCCGCGCCTTCCTCGAGGAGCGCGAGGCGCGCGGCGCCAAAGGACAGAACTGGCTGTTCTTCGGCGAGCAGAAGCGCGCGACCGACTTTCTCTACGAGGATCAGATCGCCGACTGGCAGCGCCGCGGCGTGCTGGGCAAGCTCGACCTCGCTTTCTCGCGCGACCAGGCGGACAAGATCTACGTCCAGCACCGCATGGTCGAGAACGCCGCCGAACTCTGGGCATGGCTGGAGAAGGGCGCACACTTCTATGTCTGCGGCGATGCCAAGCGCATGGCCAAGGACGTCGAGGATACGCTGCTGCAAATCGCGGCCGAGCAAGGCGGCAAGGGCGCTGGCGCCAAGGCCTGGCTCGACGGCCTCGCCAAGGCCGGCCGCTACCAGCGCGATGTGTACTGAACTGGGAGCGCGGACCTCCAGGTCCGCTCATGAGCATGATGCGGACCTGGAGGTCCGCGCTCCGCATGAAAGACGCTCCCGGTCATGACCGCCATCCACACCACCTGTCCGTATTGCGGTGTCGGGTGCGGGATTGTCGCGACGCCTGACGGAAAGGGCGGCGCCGAAATTGCCGGCGATCCGGACCATCCGGCCAGTCGCGGCCGGATCTGTTCCAAGGGTGCGGCGCTGGGCGAGACGCTGTCGCTCGAGGATCGGCTGCTTCATCCCGAGGTCGACGGGCGGCGCGTGTCGTGGGACCGGGCGCTCGACGCGGTGGCGCAAGGCATCGGCGATGTCGTCGCCCGGCACGGGCCGGATGCCGTGGCCTTCTACGTCTCCGGCCAGCTGCTGACCGAGGACTATTACGCCGCCAACAAGCTCTCCAAGGGCTTCCTCGGCACGGCCAACATCGACACCAATTCGCGGCTTTGCATGGCCTCATCGGTCGCCGGCCACAAGCGCGCCTTCGGCAGCGACACCGTGCCGGGCCTCTACGAGGATTTCGAGCTGGCCGATCTCGTCGTGCTGGTCGGCAGCAATCTCGCCTGGTGCCATCCCGTGCTGTTCCAGCGCCTGGAGGCCGCCAAGCGCGAGCGGCGGCACATGAAGATCGTGGTGATCGATCCACGCCGCACCGAGACCTGCGACATCGCCGATCTGCATCTGGCGCTCCGACCCGGCAGCGACGTCGCCCTGTTCAATGGGCTTCTGGCCGAGCTCGACCGTCGCGGCGCGCGGGCCCCGCGCTTCGTCGAGCAGCACACGTCCGGCCTCGACGAGGCGCTGAGCGCGGCGCGCGCCAGCGATCCTGGTGACTGCGACCTGCCGGCGGGCGACCTCGCGACCTTCTTCGATTGGTTCACCAGGGCCGAGAAGACCGTCACGCTCTATTCGCAGGGCGTCAACCAGTCGAGCGCCGGCGTCGACAAGGTGAACGCCCTGATCAACTGCCATCTCCTGACCGGCCGGATCGGCCGGCCGGGCATGGGGCCGTTCTCGATCACCGGCCAGCCCAACGCCATGGGCGGGCGCGAGGTGGGCGCGCTTGCCAACACGCTTGCCGCGCACATGGAGTTCACGCCGGCCGACATCGACAGGGTCGGCCGCTTCTGGCGCGCTTCGCGCATGGCCACGCGGCCCGGACTGAAGGCGGTCGATCTTTTTGATGCGCTGGGCCGCGGCGAGATCAAGGCGGTGTGGATCATGGCGACCAATCCTGTCGCCAGCCTGCCCAACGCCGATGCCGTGCGCGCCGCGCTCAAAAGCTGCGAGCTCTCGATCGTCTCCGAGGCGGTGCGTGCCAGCGACACCGTCGATGCCTGCCGCATCCGTCTGCCGGCGCTTGCCTGGGCGGAGAAGGACGGCACGGTCACCAATTCCGAGCGCGGCATCTCGCGCCAGCGGCCGTTCCTGCCGCCGCCCGGCGAGGCGCGCCAGGATTGGTGGATCATCGCCGAAGTCGCGAAGCGCCTGGGCTTCGGCGAGGCCTTCGCCTGGCAGGGCGTCGCCGACATTTTCCGCGAGCATGCCGCCCTGTCGGCTTTCGAGAATGACGGCACGCGCGATTTCGACATCGGCGCTCATGCCGGGCTCGACGATGGCGATTACAAAACGCTGGCGCCGTTCGTCTGGCCGGCGCCGCTCAACGGTGCCGCCAAGGGCCGCTTCTTTGCCGAAGGTGGCTTCTACCATGCTGATCGTCGCGCGCGCTTCGTCGCCGTCGCGCCGCGTGCGCCCGTGCATGCCCCGACCGTCGAGCGGCCGCTGCAGCTCAACACCGGCCGGGTGCGCGACCAGTGGCACACCATGACCCGCACCGGAAAATCCGCGCGTCTGGCCGGCCATCGCCCCGAACCGACGATAGAGCTGCATCAAATCGATGCAACCGCCCGCGGTTTGGCCGACGGCGACATTGCCGAGGTGACCAGCGCGTGGGGCCGGGCGGCGTTGCGCGTCCACGTTACGGATGCGTTACGCCCGGGCGACGCCTTCGCCGCCATGCATTGGACGGCCCAGGTCTCGCGCGCCGGCCGCATCAACGCGGCGGTCAATCCCGCGGTCGATCCGATCTCGGGCCAGCCCGAGCTCAAGCACACGCCGGTCGAGATTCGCCGCCTGCCGATCCGCTGGCATGGCACGATTCTCGCTCGGAGACCGGTCATGCTGCCGGAAGTCTCATACTGGGCGCGGATCAAGGGCGCCGGCTATCACACCTGGCTGGTGGCGGGCGAGCAACCGCTCGAGCAAGCGCAGCCGGCGCTGTCGGCGGCCCTGCGCGCCACCAATCCCGGCCCCTGGCTGGAAGGTCAGGAGGGACTCGGCGCCGTGATCAGCGACGGCCGGCTCGAGGCGGTGCTGGCGCTGGGTGAGAGGCGCGACGAGTCGATGCGCGATCGCCTGGCGCCGTTCATGGCCATCGGCCGTTTGGGCGTCGATGACAGAAACCTGCTGCTGCATGGCGGCGACGCGGCTGACCGTGGCGGCGAGATCTGCGCTTGCTTTGGTGTGTCGTGCTCTGCCGTGGAGACGGCGGTCGCCGACGGCGCGGCAAGTCTGGACGCGGTGGGCGCGATCACGCGCGCCGGCACCAACTGCGGCTCCTGCCGCCCTGAAATTCGCGCGCTCATCCGCGCGGCGCGCCCGCGCAAGGCCGCGTGATGCAAAGCTTCCCGCTCTTTCTCACCCTGCAGGATCGTCACGTGCTCGTGGTCGGCGGCACCGAAGCGGCGGCGCGCAAGGCCGAACTGCTGCTGTCGGCCGGCGCGAAGGTCACCCTGATCGCCGACACCGTCGTCGGCGAGATCGCGCAGCTGATCGCCGACGGACATATTTCCTGGGCCGGCCGCCGGTTCGACGACGCCGATCTCGCCGGCATGTCGCTGGTGATCGTCGCGGCCGAAGACGAGGCCCTGCAGGCGCGCGTGTCGCACACCGCCCAGCAGCGTTGCGTGCCGGTGAATGTCGTCGACCGGCCGAAGCTCTCGAGCTTCATCATGCCGGCGATCGTCGATCGTGCGCCCATCACCATCGCCATCTCGACCGGCGGTGCCGCGCCCGCGCTGGCGCGCCGGCTGCGCGCCGAGATCGAGCGTGCCATGCCGGCGGCGATCGGCCGGATGGCGCGCTTCGCCGAAATCTTTCGCGAGCAGGTCCGTCGCACGCTCGCCGAGCCGCGCGCCCGTCGCCGCTTCTGGGACCGCGTCTTCGCCGGCCGCATCGGCGAGATGGCGCTGGCCGGCGACGAGATCGGCGCGCGCCGCGAGCTGATCCGCCTGCTCGACAGCACGCGCAACGAAGCCGAGCCCGCGGTCGGCATGGTGCACCTGGTCGGCGCCGGTCCGGGCGATCCCGATCTTTTGACCATGAAGGCCCATCGCCTGCTGCAGCGCGCCGACGTGGTCGTCTACGACCGGCTGGTCGCGCCCGAGATCCTGGCCATGGCGCGACGCGATGCCGAGCGCGTCCATGTCGGCAAGCGCAGCGGCCACCACGCCATGCCCCAGGCGGAAATCAACCAGCGCCTGGTGAGCCTGGCGCGCGCCGGCAAGAGCGTGGTGCGGCTGAAGGGCGGCGATCCGTTCGTGTTCGGCCGCGGTGGCGAGGAGGTCGAGGCGCTGATGCAGGCCGGCATCGCCGTCGAGGTCGTGCCCGGCGTGACGGCCGCCCTGGGCTGCGCCGCCAGTGCGGGCATCCCGCTCACCCATCGCGATCACGCCCATGCCTGTGTCTTCGTCACCGGCCATCTCAAGGATGGCGACAGGACGCTCGATTGGCCGATGCTGGCGCGGCCGCGCCAGACCGTGTGCATCTACATGGGCGCTGAAACTTTGCCGTCGATCGCCGGCCAGCTGATCGGGCATGGCCTGCCGGCCGCGACTCCCGTCGCCCTGATCGCGAACGGCACGACAAACCGCGAGCGACGGGTCGTCGGCACCCTGGCCACCATCGAGCACCAGGCCGCGCGCGCCGGCCTGAGCGGGCCGACCCTCTGCATCGTGGGCGAGGTGGTTGGCCTTGCTCTGGCCCGCGACCCTGAATTTCGCTTTGTGTCAGGAATCGGTCTCTGATATGAATACTGTGGCATAAATACAACAACAACCAGGGGCTGGGATGCGCAGTTTTGTGTTGAGCCTGGTGGCCATGCTGGCATTTGCCGGTGTGGGCGCCGCCCAAACCACTCTTCCTGCCGGATCGAACTCACCTGAAGTTCTGCGCGGCGCCAGCGCAGATCAAAAGACAAAGCCAAAGAAGACAACGGCCGCGCCAGCCAAGTCGGCCGCCGTCCACAAGGTCGCGGCCGCCCAGCGCGGCACGCCGCAGCGCACCACGCCGCAGACCCTGCGCGGTTCCCGCTACGGCGGCTTCGCCCCCGCAGCACCCCTGCCGCCGCCGGTGCTCGATACGACCAGCCCGCGCAGCCTCAACCTGGTGAACGTCAACACCGGCGAAGCGCTGTCGGTGACCTATTGGTCGGATGGCACCTATCGCCGTGATGCCCTCGACAAGCTGAACCACTTCCTGCGCGACACGAGGGACAATGCGCAGACCGAGATGGATCCGCTGCTGTTCGACGTGCTGTGGCACACCACCATGATCCTGGGCTACGGCGGCACCGTCGAAGTGCTGTCGGCCTATCGCTCGCCCTCGTCCAACGCCTGGCTGGCCAGCGTCAGCCGCGGCGTCGCCTCCGACAGCCAGCACATCAATGGCAACGCCATGGATATCCACCTGACCGGCGTGCCGGTGTTCCGCATCCAGCAGGCCGCGCGGTCGCTCAACATGGGCGGTGTCGGCTTCTATCCGCGCTCGGGCTTCGTCCACATCGATACCGGTCCCGTCCGCTACTGGTAACACCGATGCGCATCGTCATCGTCGAGGGCGACATCACGCGCCTCGACGTCGATGCGATCGTCAATGCGGCCAACGAAAGCCTCCTGGGCGGGGGCGGCGTCGATGGCGCCATCCATCGCGCGGCAGGCCCCGACCTTTTGGCCGAATGCCGCGTCTTGGGCGGCTGCCCGACCGGCGAGGCCAGGATCACCAAAGGCTATCGGCTGAAAGCGCGCCACGTCATCCATACGGTGGGCCCGGTGTGGCGCGGCGGCACGTCCGGCGAGCCCGAACTGCTGGCGAACTGCTATCGCAACAGCCTGGCGCTGGCCCGGCAGCACGGCCTTTCGAGCATCGCCTTCCCGGCTATCTCGACCGGCATCTACGGCTATCCCAAGATCCCGGCGACGGAGATCGCGGTGCGCGCGGTCGGGGCGCACGCCGAGGTCGAGAGCGTCGTGTTCTGCTGCTTCGATGCTGCGACGGCGGCGCTCTACCGCGACGTCACTGGCCGTAGCGATTCGCGGTCTTGAGGTAGTCGAGCTCATCGGCCGTGCAGGTCCGGCCGAGCGCGTCGTTGCGATGGGGGAACCGGCCGAAGCGGACGATGACGTCGCGATGCTCGACGGCATGCTTCATCGTCTCCTCGTCCTCGAAGGCGGCGAACAAGGCGCAGCCCAGCTGCTGGTCGGCCAGCGCCTCGCTGTGCTGGAACGGCATATAGAAGAAGAGCCGCATCGTGAGGTTGAAGGCCATCGGATAGGACCGTGCCAGCGCCAGCCGCGCCGTCTCCAGCCGCCTTTTCGTCGCCGGCGAAAGCGCGCGCCGTCTTGCGGTGCATGTTGCGCGGGAACTGGTCGCACAGAATGATGTGGGCCAGCGACCCGTCGGGCGACTGCCGCCAGGAATCGAAGGCGCCCTCGATCGCACGGTCGAAGGCCGCACCGAAGCGGTCGCGGATCTCGGCGTCGAACTCCGCCGGGCCCTTCCACCAGATCTCGCGCGGCTTGCCGTGTTCGGGGTCGCCGAGCGGCAGGAACCAGAAATCGAGGATATCGCGGATGGACGGGCTGTCGTTCATGCGGCTTAGATAGGACAACGGCGTTGCCGGCGTCGAGAAAGGAAAAAGCGTGGGGAAGGTAAAAAACGTCCTGTTCATCATGTGCGACCAGCTGCGCGCCGATCACCTGTCGTGCGCCGGCCATCCGCACCTCAAGACACCCGCCATCGATAGCCTCGCCCGGCGCGGCGTGCGCTTTCCGCGCGCCTATGTGCAATCCGGCGTCTGCGGCCCCTCGCGCATGTCCTATTACACCGGCCGCTACATGTTCAGCCACGGCGCCACCTGGAACCGCGTGCCGCTCTCGCTGCGCGAACGGACCATCGGCGACTACCTGCTGCCCACCGGCATGCGCGTGGCGCTGGCCGGCAAGACCCATGTGCTGCCCGACACCGACGGGCTGGAGCGCTACGGCATCGAAGGCGGCTCGGCGCTGGCCGCGCTGATGCGCGCCGGGCGCTTCGAGGAACTCGATCGCTACGATGGCCACTCGCCGCCCGGCAACGAGAGCGGCTATGCCGCCTACTTGCGGGCCCAGGGTTATAATTCCGACGATCCGTGGAGCGACTACGTCATCGCCGCGAATGGCCCCGACGGAGAAAAGCTTTCAGGCTGGCACATGCGCAATGTGCATCTGCCGGCGCGTGTCGCCGAGGAGCATTCCGAGACGGCCTACATGACGCGCGAGGCCATGCGCTTCGTCGACGACATGGGCGAGAGACCGTGGTTCCTGCATCTCAGCTACGTCAAGCCGCACTGGCCCTACATGGCGCCGGCGCCCTATCACGCGCTCTACGGCGCCAAGGATTGCCTGCCGATCAATCGCGACGAGTCGGAACTTCTGGACCAGCACCCCGTGCTGGCCGCCTACCGCCAGCACGAGGAGTCGATCTCCTTCCAGCGCCCCGACGCGGCCGCAACGGTGCGGCCGGCCTATATGGGCCTGATCAAGCAGATCGACGACTGGCTCGGCCGCCTGTTCGATCACCTGAAGAAGCTCGGCCGCTTCGACGACACGCTGATCTTCTTCACCGCCGACCACGGCGATTTTCTCGGTGACCACTGGCTGGGCGAGAAGGAGATGTTCTACGAGGAGGCGCTGCGCGTGCCCTTCATCGTCTACGATCCCGACCCGGCGGCCGATGCCACGCGCGGCACCGTCGATCCTCGCTTCGTCGAGGCGATCGACGTCGTGCCGACGACGCTCGCCGCCCTCGGCCAGCCCGCCTACGAGCACCTGGTCGAAGGCCGCTCGCTGCTGCCGCTCCTGCGCGGCGGCAAGGTCGAGGCTTGGCGCGACGCGGTGTTCTCCGAGCTCGACTATTCCTTCCGCGAGGCGCGGCTCCTGCTGAAGCGGGCGCCGCGCGACTGCCGCGCCATGATGGTGCGCACCGAGCGCTGGAAATATGTCTGGTGGCAGGATTTCCGGCCCATGCTGTTCGACCTCGCCAACGATCCGCGCGAGCGGCGCGATCTCGGCGCACATGAATCCTATGCCCATATCCGCCGCGAGATGGAGGGCCGGCTCGCGGCGTGGCTCAAGGCGCGCAAGACCCGCGTCACGGTCGACGACGCCTTTGTCGAGGCGCGCACTGCCACCCACAAGAAGCACGGCATCTTCTTCGGGGTCTGGTAAGTCGCTTGACGAGGCAGAGTGCCTGAATTATGACTTCTGCCAATTCGGTCGGTCGACCGAATTATGAGGAGGATGCGGATGGCGCGTGCCTGGCGAAGAAGGTGGAGACCAGCACCACGCTCCTGGAAGCGGCCAAGAAGGTGCTGCGCCAGAGCGGCTATGCCGGCCTCTCGACGCGCGACGTGGCGACCGCGGCCGGCGTGCCGCTCAGCCAGATCCACTATCACTTCGGCTCCAAGCAGGGGCTGATGCTGGCGCTGTTCGATTATCTCAACGCCCAGCTGCTCGACCGCCAGAACGCCATGTTCCACGACACCACGCTCACCCTGTCGCAGCGCTGGGACCGCGCCTGCGACTTCCTCGACGAGGATATCGCCTCGGGCTACGTGCGCGTCCTGCAGGAGCTGATCGCCGCCAGCTGGTCCGACCCCGGGGTCGCCAAGGTCGTACGCACCGGCCTGCTGGGCTGGTTCGAGCTCATCACCGGCGTCGCCCGCCAGGCCGAGCGCGAGCTGGGCGGTCTCGGCCCGTTCTCGGCAGAGGAGATCGCCACGCTGATCGGCGGTGTCTTCATGGGTGGGGAAAGCCTCTATCTGCTGGCGGTGGAAAAGAAAGGCGCGCCGATCCGCCAGGCGCTGCGCCGCGTCGGCGACGCCATCCGCGCTGCCGAAGGCACGACATCAACGAGGAAGCATCATGCGCGCGAAGTTGCCGGATAAAGACGGATTCGTCGAACGCGACGGCGTCCGCATCCACTACGAGGTCTATGGGCGCGGGCCGCAGACGATGGTCTTCCTGCCGCCCTGGAGCATCGTCCATGCGCGCGTCTACAAGGCGCAGCTGCCCTATTTCAGCGAGCGCTTC
This sequence comes from uncultured Alphaproteobacteria bacterium, assembly GCA_963755585.1. Lineage (GTDB taxonomy): Bacteria > Pseudomonadota > Alphaproteobacteria > Reyranellales > Reyranellaceae > Reyranella. Next base: position 76,268 of record CAVWKN010000014.1, on the reverse strand, counting down.
CGCTGCATCGCGTACGACGGCCGCGGCAACGGCCGGTCCGACCGGCCCGACGACGTCGCCGCCTACTCGCTGGAGAACAACGTCGCCGATGCGCTGGCTGTGATGGACGCCACCGCTGCCGGCCAGGCCATCCTGGTCGGCCTCTCCTTCGGCGGCCTGCTCGCCTGCATCGTGGCCGCGCATCACCCGGAGCGGGCCAAGGCCGTCATCGTGGCCGGCACGGCGGCGATCATCGGGCCCACCCACCCGCACATATCGCAGAAGCATTTCGTGGCCCGGCAGGAGAGCTTCGAGGGCTGGAACAAGTACAACCGCGCGCACTGGCTCGAGGACTATCCCGACTTCGCGGAGCACTTCGTCAGAAACATCTTCACCGAGCCGCACTCGACCCGGCAGATCGAGGAAGGCCTCGACTGGGCCGCCGACACGACCGGCCCGGTGCTGGTGAAGACCGTGGAAGCGCGCACCATCGTGCCGCCGTTCGACGTCAGCGAATCGATGTACCGCAAGATCCGCTGCCCGCTGCTGGCGATCCATGGCGACAACGACCAGATCCAGCCTCATGCGCGCGGCAAGCTGGTGGCCGATCTCACGGGCGGCGAGTTCGTCACCCTCGCGGGAAGCGGGCACAATCCGCTCGGTCGCTACCCGGCCAAGTGCAACGCCCTGATCAACGACTTCCTCGACCGCCGGCTGGGCCTCGGTCCGGCCAAGGCGCCGGGCCGCCGCGCCGCGCGCGAGAAGAAGGTGCTCTATCTCTCCTCGCCGATCGGCCTCGGCCACGGCCGCCGCGACATCGCCATCGCCCGTGAATTGCGCCAGCTCCATCCCCGCCTGCATATCGACTGGCTGGCGCAGGATCCGGTGACCCGGCTGCTCGAGAAGAGCGGCGAGCGCATCCATCCGCTGAGCGCCCGCCTCGCCAGCGAATTGCGCCACATCGAGGAGGAGGCGGGCGAGCACGATCTCAACGCCTTCCAGGCGATCCGCCGCATGGACGAGCTGCTGATCGCCAACTTCATGATCTTCCAGGATGCCGTCGAGGCCGGCGGCTACGACCTCGTGGTCGCCGACGAGGCCTGGGACATCGACCAGTACTGGCACGAGCATCCCGAGCTGAAGAAGGCCGGCCTCGCCTGGTTCACCGACTTCGTGGGCTTCCTGCCCATGCCGTCGGGCGGCGCCCACGAGGCCTTCCTGGCGGCCGACTACAACGCCGAGATGATCGAGCATGTCGAACGCCATCCCGGCGTGCGCGACCGCGCCATCTTCGTCGGCAACCCAGACGACATCGTGCCGATGGGCTTCGGCAAGGACCTGCCCGAAATGCGCGACTGGATTCCCAAGCACTTCGACTTCTCGGGCTATGTGCTGGGCCAGCATCCCGACGCATTCGGCCCGCGCGCCGAGCTGCGCCAGAGCCTGGGCTACCGGCCCGACGAGCGGGTCTGCGTCGTCACTGTCGGCGGCTCGGGCGTCGGCACCCACCTGATCAAGCGCATCCTGCAGGCCTGGCCGCTCGCCCAGGCCCGGATGCCGGAGCTCCGCATGGTGCTGGTCGCCGGCCCGCGCATCGACCCGCGCGCGCTGGGCGCGCCGGCCGGCGTCGAAGTGCACGCTTTCGTGCCAAACCTTGACCGCCACCTCGCGGCTTGCGATCTCGCCTTGGTGCAGGGCGGCCTCACGACCTGCATGGAGCTCGCGGCAGCCGGTACGCCGTTCCTTTATTTTCCGCTGAAGAACCACTTCGAGCAGAATTTCCACGTCGCCCACCGCCTCGATCGCTACGCCGCCGGCCGCCGTCTCGAATTCGCGACCTCAACGCCCGAGGTGATCGCCGATGCCATGCTGGCCGAGCTGCAAAGACCCGCGCGGTTCAAGCCGGTCGAAGCCGACGGCGCCGGGCGCGCCGCCCGCATGCTGGCGGAGTTGCTCTGAGGCCCCTCCAGGCAGGTGCACTGGCGCCGCGCCTGCTGCTAGCATGGCGGCTGTAGGGACGGGCAGGGTTCGCCTGCTTGTCGGAGCGACATCTAAGGCAAGCTTTTAGATGAAAAAAGTGTTGCGCATCCTGGGTCAGGTCCTCGCCGTCGTCGCGATCACCCTGGCCCTCGATTACATCCTTCTGGCCACCGTGTTCGCCGACATGAAGCGCCACTGGGCCGACGCGGCGACCGCCCTCGTGCAGTCCTACGTAACGACCGACTATCATCACGATCTGGCCCCGAACATGAAATCGGACCGGGCCTGGGGCAACATCGTCTATCCCTGGCAGACGGATCGCTACGGATTCAGGATCGGCGCCTGCGCGCCGGGCGATGCCGACAAGAACAAGCCGGCCATCTTCGTCATCGGCGATTCGTTCGTCGAGGCCATCGGATCGACCTACGAGAAAAGCTTCACGGGACTGATGGCGTGCGATGCCGCCAAGCAGGGCAAGGCGGTGTGGAATCTCGGCGTCGCGTCCTACAGCCCGACCATCTACTGGCGCAAGATCCGCCATGCCGCCCAGCAACTGGGCCTGAAGCCCGCCGAGATCTACGTCTTTCTCGACCTCTCCGACATCGGCGATGACGCCAACATCTACCACGTCGGAGAGGACGGGGTCGTCCGGTCGACGGCCTTCCACTGGTACAACATCGGGCAGTTCCTGCTCGACAACTTCGCCACCTTCAGGCTGGGCTACGACCTTTACGTCAACACGCCGTTCAGCACGTCGATCGGCCTGGGACGCGAGCGCGCCATGTGGAGCCTCGATCCCGGTCTCATGGACGAGTGGGGCCGGCGCGGGTTGGAGATTGCCGGCCGCAACCTCGACAAGATCGTTGCCATGTGCCGGGAATGGGATTGTCGCATGACCCTGGTCGTCTACCCGTGGCCGGAGAGCGTCGCGGCCGGCGACCGCGACGGCGTCCAGGTGAGGCACTGGCGGGACTGGGCCGCCCAGCGCCACGTTCGCTTCATCGACGGCTTTGCCCCGTTCTTCCGCGAACCGGCCGACGTGGCGCTGCGCAAGTATTTCATCGCCGGCGACGTCCATTTCAGCGAGCTCGGGCATCGCCTGCTTTTCGAAGAGCTGAGAACCGAGATCGGCGACTATTGACGCGCCGGGGGTGATGCCGGTCCTATGGAGGCCGTGCACGGGGGAGTTGCAGCATGAAGGTCCTGCTCGTTCATCCCAGCGGCCTGATGTACACCGAGGTCTACCTGCGGCTCGAGCCGCTGGGCCTCGAGCGGGTCGCCGCCGTCCTGCCGCACGGCCGGCCACGAGGTGCAACTGCTCGACCTGCAGGTCTTCAGGCACAGGCACTTCCGGCGTCTGCTCGAGACCTGGCGGCCCGATGCGGTGGCCTTCTCGCTGAACTACCTGGCCAATATTCCCGAGGTCGTCGACCTCGCCCTCATGACCCGCCGGCTGCTGCCCGACACCCTGGTGTTCGTCGGCGGCCACTCCGCGAGCTTCACCGCGCGCGAGATCCTGGCCCATGCGGATGGCGCAATCGACTGCGTGATCAAGGGCGAGGGCGAGGCGATCGCGTCCCGCATCCTCGACGCCTGGGCGGCCGGCCAGGCGCTCGACACGCTGCCGGGCGTGGTCACGGCCACCGGCGAGGGCCCGCCGCCGCGCATGATCGAATCGCTCGACGACACGCTGCCCGCGCGCGACCTGGTGAAAAAGCGCCACAAGTATTTCATCGGCGTGCTCGATCCCTGCGCCTCGGTGGAATTCTCCCGCGGCTGCCCGTGGAACTGCACCTTCTGCAGCGCCTGGACCTTCTATGGCCGCAGCTACCGCAAGGTGAGCGCCGAAGCGGTCGGCGAGGATCTGGCCCGCGTGCGCGAGTCCGGCATCTTCATCGTCGACGACGTGGCCTTCATCCACGCCGAACACGGCCACGCCATCGCCGACGAGATCGAGCGGCGCGGCATCCGCAAGAACTATTATCTCGAGACCCGCTGCGACGTGCTGCTCAAGAACAAGGAGGTCTTCGCGCGCTGGAAGAAGCTCGGCCTCAGCTACATGTTCCTGGGTGTCGAGGCGATCGACGAGGAGGGGCTTTTGCGCCACCGCAAGCGGGTCAGCCTGGGCAAGAGCTTCGAGGCGCTGGAGTATGCCCGCTCGCTCGGCATCACCGTGGCGGTCAACATCATCGCCGACCCGAGCTGGGACGAGGCGCGCTTCGCCGTGGTCCGCGAATGGATGATGTCAGTGCCCGAGATCGTGCACGTCACGGTCAACACGCCCTATCCCGGGACCGAGACCTGGACGACCGACGCGCGCGGCCTCGCCACCCGCAACTACAAGCTCTTCGACGTCCAGCACGCCGTGCTGCCGACCCGGCTCCCGCTGGAGAAATTCTACGAGGAGCTGGTCAAGACCCAGCAGATCCTGTTCAAGAAGCACATGGGCTGGCAGGCGCTGCGGAGCTGCGCGTCCATCGCCGCCGGCCACCTCCTGCACGGCCAGACCAACTTCGTGAAGACGCTGTGGAAGTTCGGCGGCCAGTACAACGTCCAGAAGCTTCTCGACGACCATCGCGAGGAGACGCGCTATCCGATCGCGCTGCCCGAACGCAAGGCCGAGAAGGTCAACGCCCGCGACCTCTATATCCTGCGGCCCGAGCTGGTCGGCGCCGCGATGGCCACCGACGGCGACCGCATCGGCCTGGCGAACAAGGGTTAGTGGTTTTTCAATCGATATTGAAGTAGGCACTCTGCGACCGGGGGCGGGGGAGCCATGTACAAATCCATTCTTGCAATTTCCGAAGGCGGGCCGGATGCGGCGATGTCGTTCGGCCTCGCCGCGCGGATCGCCGCGATGTTCGGCGCGACCGTGGACGCCGTGCATTTCTCCGAGTCCCGTCTGCACGACGTCGATATCGCGGCCCAGGCCATGCCCTTCCTAAAGGCCGAGTCCGGCGCCCGGCTGAAGGCGCGAGCCGCCGAATCCGAACGCGCCTTTCGCGAGCTGATCGGCCCCATCCCGGGCGCCACCTTCAGCGGCGGCCTCGACGTCACGCTCGACCAGCTCGTCACCCTGGGCCGCTTCGCCAACCTCCTGCTGATCGGCCGGCCCGGCGCCGACCCCGAGAACATCGCTCCGGCCACGGTCAAGGCCGCCATCTACGACTGCGCCCGCCCGGTCGTGATCGGCCCGCCGGATGCGGCGCCGCATTCGGGCGACGGGCCGATTGCCTCCGTCGTCGTCGCCTGGAACGGCAGCGCGCAGGCCGCGCGCGCCGTGGGCTACGCGCTGCCCTTTCTCGCCAAGGCCCGCAGCGTGACGATCGTCGTCGCCGGCGCCACGCCCGACGCGGTCGACGCGCCCCTGCTGTTGCGCAACCTCGCCCGCCACGGCGTCGCTGCCACCGCCGAAACGCTCGATCCCGGCGCCGTCTCGGGCCGCGCTCGCGGCCGCGCCCTGCTCGACTACGCCCGCGAAAAGAAAGCCGACCTCCTGGTGATGGGCGCCTACGGCCATGGCGGGCTGACCAACTTCCTGGGGCTGGGCGGCGCGACCGCCAAGGTCATTTCCTCCTGTCCGGTGCCGCTCCTGCTGGCGCACTGAGGCGGCCGACAGGATCGGCTCACGATTGCGGCGGAGGCCACGAAAACGAGACCTTGCCGGGCCGACCAGGCAGCGCGAGCGAGGGCTGCTGCATCGGGGTTTCAGCGATGATCTTTCCCCGGCGAATCACTTTCAGCCGCGTGGCGCGGAGGCGAATGGCTTCCACCGGATCGTGGGCGTCGAGCAGCACCATGTCGGCCCAGCAGCCGGGTGTCAGGCCGTAATCCTCGAGATGGAGCAGCCGGGCGGCGTTTTCGGTCACCGCGGCGAAGCAGGCGGCCATGGCGTCGAGGCCGGTCATCTGCGCCACGTGAACCGCCATGTGGGCGACATCCAGCATGTCGCCGCCGCCCAGGCCGTACCATGGGTCCATCGTGCTGTCCTGGCCGAGCGCCACGGTCAGTCCGGCCGTCATCAGTTCGGGCACCCGGGTCATGCCGCGGCGCTTGGGATAGGTATCGTGGCGGCCCATCAGCACCATGTTGGCGAAGGGATTGGCGATCACGCCGAGATCGGCTTCCGCCATCAACGGAATGAGCTTCGAGACATAGTAGTTGTCCATGCTGTGCATCGACGTGAGATGCGATCCCACCACGCGCCCCTGCAGGCCGAGGCGTATGGTCTCGGCGGCCAGGGTCTCGACGTGGCGCGACAGCGGATCGTCGGTCTCGTCGCAATGCATGTCGACCAGCAGCCCCTGCGCCGCGGCGATCTCGCAGAGCGCGCGGACCGACGCGCCGCCTTCCTCCATGGTGCGCTCGAAATGAGGAATGCCGCCCACCACGTCGACGCCCCGCCGCAGCGCCTCCTTCAGGAGGTCCACCGCGCCCGGCGAGCGGTAGAGGCCGTCCTGGGGAAAGGCGACCAGCTGAAGGTCGATGTACGGCGCCACCTTTCTCTTCACTTCGAGCAGCGCGTCGACGGCGAGGAGGCGGGAGTCGCAGACGTCGACGTGGCTGCGGATTGCCAGGAGGCCGCGCGCCACCGCCCAGTCGCAATAGGCGAGCGCCCGGTCGACGATCGCCTCCTGGGTCAGGCTGGGCTTCAGCTCGCCCCATAGGGTGATGCCCTCGAGCAGCGTGCCCGAGCGGTTGCGGCGCGGCAGGCCGACCGACAGGGTCGCGTCCATGTGGAAGTGGGAATCGACGAAGGGCGGCGTGAGCAGGCGGCCTTGGGCGTCGATGGTCTGGCTGGCCGGGGCCTTCAGATGCGGCTCGACCGCGATGATGCGTCCGGCCTGCACGCCGACATCGATGCCGCGCCGGCCGTCGGCGAGGGCGGTGTTGCGCACGATCAGGTCGAGCATGGGCTGAGGTGTCTCCTTCTCTTTGCCGCGCCGGCTGCACTGCAAGACGAAGGCCACACCAGCGGCAAGAAGATTGCTTCGTCAACCCCGAGGAGGCACTGCCATGCCGCTGCCGGGGTTGAACCGGATTACCGATGTCGCGCTGTTCGTCTCCGACCTGCAACGGGCCATCGCCTTTTATCGCGACCGGATGGCTCTCGAGCTGAAGCGGCTCGACACCGGCTTCGCCGAATTCTGGATGGACGGCGCCATCCTTGCCTTGTGGGAAGAGGTCGACGTCCGTCGCGCCCTCGATTTCGCCGACGCCGCGCGCCGCGGGCCGCATGCCATGCTCGCCATCCGCACTGGACTCGGCGGCGGCAGTCGACGCTGCCCATGCCGCGCTGGCCGCGCGCGGCGTGGTCTTCCGTTCAGCCCCGCAGACCTGGCCATGGCATGCCTACGCCGCTTATTTCAGCGATCCCGACGACAATCTGTGGGAGATCTACTGCTGGATCGGAGCACCCCGCACGGCTTGACCGGCAATCTGTCGGGGCGCTGGCATGCAGCTTGCAGCCGACCGAAGCGCCCCTTGCAGATCGGAGCGCTTCAGTGCCCAGCCCAGAGAAGATCATCATCCGCGGCGGTCGCCTGATCGATGCCGACCGCCACACCGCCGCCCCGACCGACATCCTGGTCATCGGCGACAGCATCGCCGAGCTCGGCCCAACCGGCATGCCGGCGCCGTCCGACGCACGCCTGCTCGACGCCAGCACGCGGCTGCTCCATCCCGGCTTCATCAATGCGCATACCCACGGCATGGGCAATCTCAGCAAGGGCACGGCGGATCGCTGGTCGCTCGAGCTTCTATGGGTGGGCGCGGCCGGCTTCATGGCCAACCAGAACCTCGAGTACAAATACCTCAACACCTATCTCGGCGCCGTGGAGATGCTGCTGAAAGGCTGCACGGCCGCCTACGACCTGACGTTCGGCTATCCGACCGCTTCGGTCGAGGAAATCAGCGCCATCGGCCAGGCCTATGTCGATGCCGGGATGCGCGCCGTGGTGGCGCCCATGCTGGCCGACCTTTCCTTCTACCAGGCCATCCCCGGGCTTCTCGAAGCCATGCCCGACCGGCTGCGCCGCGAAGTCGCCGCTTACGACGAGGCGCCGCACGAAAGCACGCTGGCGATGATGCGGGAATCGCTGCACGGCTGGAAGCACGACCGCGAGCAGGTCCGCCTGGGCGTCGCGCCCATCATCCCGCTCCATTGCAGTGACGCCCTGATCACCGGCTCGGCCCGGCTGGCGCGCGAATTCGGCGTCGTGCTGCACAGCCATGTCGGGGAATCGAAGGTGCAGGCGGTGTCGGCCTTCAAGCGCTACGGCAAGACCCTGACCGCCCATGTCGATGGGCTGGGCCTGCTCGGCCCGGATTTCACCGTCGCCCACGGCGTCTGGCTCGACGACGACGACATGCGCCGGCTGGCCGATCACGGCTCCTCGGTCGCCCACAATCCGGCGAGCAACATGCGTCTGGGCTCGGGCATCGCCGATGCCAGGCGCATGATGGAGCTCGGCGTCAATCTCGGCATCGGCACCGATTCGGCCAACTGCTCCGACAATCTCAACATGTACGAGGCCATGCACTGCGCCTCCATGGTGTCGAACGTGCAGGGGCCGGACTACACCCGCTGGCTGCGCTCCGAGGAGGTGCTGAACGCAGCCACCATCGGTAGCGCCCGGGCGCTGGGCTTCGACAAGATCGGCCGCATTGCGCCGGGCTACAAGGCCGACATCGTCTTCCTGAACCTCGAGAAGGTGAACTGGATCCCGGTCAACGATCCGACCAACCAGCTCGTGCTGACCGAGGACGGCACCAGCGTGGATGCCGTGATGGTGGGCGGCCGCATGGTGGTGGAGAAGGGCTGCAAGGTCGGTTGCGACATGACCAAGCTCGCCCGCGATGCCGAAGCCGCGCGCGCCCGCCTGGCGGCCTTGAACGAAGGCGCCAAGGCGCTCGGCGCCCAGCTCGAGGGCCTGGTCGGCAGCTTCTGCATCGGCCTGTCCAACGCGCCCTATCACATCCATCGCTACGGGCACGCCCATTGATATCGCCTGTCGGTGGCATGGAAGTTGCGTCGTATTTCCTGTCCGAACGGCGACCTGCTTCGCTTCGTAGGGGGCGCCGCGATCGGCGATCGAGGAGGCCGACATGACAGGAAGAAAAAGGAGCGATGCTCCGTCCAGGCTGTCCGGTTCGAAGGCGACGCGCCGCCGGTTCCTGGGAGCCGCCACCGCGGGCGGCGTCGCCGCCTGGAGCGGCCTGACAATCTTCAGTCGCACCGCCCACGCCGCCGGCGTCATGCGCGTGCTGTGCTGGCCGGGCTACGAAGAGAAGCCGGTCATCGAGGAGTTCGAGCAGAAGAACAGCTGCAAGGTCGAGTTCAAGACCTATATCGGCGGCGAGCAGATGCTGCAGTTCTACGCCCAGTCGCCGAAGGGCACCTTCGACGCCATCATCAGCGATGCCGAATATGTCCAGAAGCTGACGGCGCAGAAGGCGATCGACGTCCTGAACCCGGCCGACTATCCCAATCTCGCCGACTATCACCCCAAGTACCGCGATTTCCCGCCGCTGCGCGCGCCGGGCGGCAAGATCTGGGCGGTGCCGACCCGCTTCAGCTTCTATGGCCTGTCCTACAACACCAAGTACATGAGCGAGGACGACGCCAAGACCTGGAGCTCGCTCTTCCTGCCCAAGTACAAGGGCAAGGTCGCCCTGTTCGACTGGTACCTGCCCAACATGAGCAATGCCAGCCTGGCGGTGAAGCCCAACAACCAGACGCCCTACGATATCTCCGACGCCGAGCTCGCCAAGGTGAAGGAGTGGCTGTTCAAGCTGCGCCCGCAGATCGGCGTGTTCAGCGAGCAGAACCAGGGCCTGGTCAATGCGCTGATCAACGAGGATGCCTGGGTGACGCCGACCGGCGACATGGAGATCACCCTGATCGGCGCCGGCCACAAGAACTTCGCCTCGACCGTGCCCGACGAAGGCAGCATCCGCTGGAGCGAGGTCGCCGCGGTCTGCGCCGACAGCAAGAACAAGGAGCTGGCGCAGAAGTGGGTCGAATACATGAGCGGCCCCCGCGTCCAGTCCGAGCTGGTCTACACCAAGGGCTTCAAGGCCCGCGCACCCAACATGAAGGTCACCAAGTTCTGGAACGAGGAACAGACCAAGCTGATGAGCTACGTGCCCGATCCCAAGCATCCGGGACAGATGCTGGTCGAGACCCTGATCGACAAGAGCGTGCCGCGCGGCCTGCCGGTCAAGCAGACGGACAAGGCGTGGATCGCGATCTACAACGAGTTCAAGACCAGCAAGGGCTGACGGCAGCGGGCCGGCGGGTGTCGCCCACGACACCTGCCGGTTCGCGGCTGGCACCGGTATGCGTATGAATGCCGTTTCCGACATCGCCCCGCCGCAGGTCGATCTCGAGCTGCGCGGCATCGCCAAGAGCTTCGGCGACTTCGTCGCCCTCGAAGCCGTCGATCTTTCCATCGAGCGCGGCGAGTTCGTCGCCATCATGGGGCCGAGCGGCTGCGGCAAGACCACGCTTCTGCGCATCGTCGCCGGCCTGGAATCGATGTCGAGCGGCCGTCTTCTGCTGCGCGGCCAGGACATCTCGGCGCTGCCGGTGCACAAGCGCACGACCCGGCTGGTCTGGCAGAACTTCGCGCTGTTCCCGCATCTCAACGTTCGCCAGAACATCGCCTTCGGCCTGACGCTCGGCCGTCACGACAAGGCCGCGGTCAAGGCCAAGGTCGGCGAGATCGCCGAACTGGTGCAGCTCGGCCAGTTCCTCGATCGCCGGGTGAGCCAGCTCTCCGGCGGCCAGAAGCAGAGGGTCGCCATTGCCCGCGCGCTGGTCACCGAACCGGAGATCCTGCTGCTCGACGAGCCCCTGAGCGCCCTCGACGCACACCTGCGCATCCGCATGCAGAGCGAGATGAAACGCCTGCAGCAGAAGCTCGGCCTCTCCTTCCTCTACGTCACGCACAATCAGAGCGAGGCGTTCTCCATGGCCGACCGCGTGGTCGTCATGAACAAGGGACGGATCGAGCAGTTCGGGCCGCCGGAGGAGATCTATACCCGGCCCAAGACGCATTTCGTGGCCGAGTTCGTCGGCAGCAACAACATCTTCGACGGCAAGGTCACGGAGGTGCGGGACGGCCTGATCATGGTGCAGTGCGCCGATGCCATCATCAGCGCCGCCATGGGTGAGCGGCCGCCCGGCAAGGGGTCGACCGTTTCCCTGGTCGTTCAGGCCGACAAGGTCAGGAGCCATCCGACCGGCGTTCCGGGCGAGAACAGCCTTCGCGCCGTCCTGTCGGGACGCGAGTTCACCGGCTCGCAGGTGATCTACTACCTCGAGACCGCAGGCGGCGGCGAGGTCAAGATGGTGGCGCAGGAGCCGTTCAGCCAGACCGAGCGTGCCGCCATCAACATGGCGATGCAGCTCTACTGGTCGCCGGCCGATACCGTCGTCCTGCATCCCAACATCGTGCCGGGCATCGAGAACATGCCGGGCCGCCGCTCGTACGTGGCGCTGGGAACCTGATCGTGGTCGCGGCCGACGTCACTCGATCCGTCGCGGCCGACATGCCGGCGGCGGCCGGCAGCGGCCTCAGCCCGATGAAAGCCGTGGGAATCGGCATCCCGCTGCTTTATTCGCTCACCTTCTTTGCCGCCCCGCTGGTCTTCCTGGTCGTGCTCGGCTTCTGGCTGGTCGAGGATTTCCAGGTCGTTCCCGCCGCCTCGCTCGAGAACTACCTCGACATCGCCCAGCACATGTTCGCCAAGTCGAACTATGCGCTGGCCATCGCCCAGTCGCTGTGGGTGGCGCTCAGCACCGCCTTCTTCGCCGTGCTCGTCTGCTATCCGATGGTGCTGGCGATCGTCTACGTGGCCCCGCGTTCGCGCCACCGGCTGCTTCTCATGCTGGCGGTGGCGCCGTTCTGGAGCAGCTACGTGCTGCGGCTGTTTTCCTGGCAGATCCTTCTGGCCAACAAGGGCATCATCAACTCCGGCCTCGCCTGGGCCGGTTTCGAGAACCTGCAGTTCAACCTGCTCTATACGCAGATCGCGACGCGCATCGGCCTCATCCACTATCTGGCGCCGATCCTGATCGTGGTGCTCTACGTCACGGTGGCCAACATCGATCGCGAGCTGATCCAGGCCGCGCGCGATCTCGGCGCCACCCGCTGGCAGGCCTTCCGCCGCGTCATCCTGCCGATGAGCCGCACCGGCCTGCTGGTGAGCGCCAGCTTCGCCTGCATCGTGAGCTTTGGCGACGTCCTGTCGGGCGCGCTTCTGGGCGGCGGCGTCGGCAACTCCTTCCTGGGGTCGGTGCCGCTCTTCTCCAACATGATCATGAGCGAATATGCGAGCTCGACCAATCTGCCGCGCACCTCGGCGCTGGCGATGATCCTGGTGCTGGTCATGGTCCTGATGCTGGCGGGCGGCGCGGCGCTCGCCGAGCGCACCAAGGTCGACGCGGGCTGAGATGGCAACGGACATCCGCCCGGTCGATCCTCTCGCCGCCGACGGGCGCGGGTGGCGCCTGGCCGGGCGCCTCTACATGGCGGTCGGCTACTTCTTCCTGGTGCTGCCGATCGTCACCATGATCGTCTTTTCCTTCCAGAAGGGGCAGTTCGCCAGCATCCCCGGGCAAGGCTGGACGCTGCACTGGTACGGCAAGCTGTTCGACGACGGCACGCTGCTGAAAGCCTTGGGCAACAGCCTCATCGTCTCGCCGCTCGCCGCGTCGGGCGCCTGCGTGCTGGGCTTCCTCGCCGCCTATTCGATCCATCGCTTCCGCTTCTGGGGCCGCGGCGCCTTCTCGGTGCTGCTGGTCCTGCCGGTGCTGATCCCGCCCTTGATCCTGGGCGTGGCCTTCCTCGGCCTGCTGTCGCGCATCGGCCTGCAGGGCCAGCTGCTGAGCGTCATCCTGACCCACATGGTCATCATCACCGCGCCGGCCATGGCGGTGATCCAGCTGCGCCTGGGCCAGATGCCGAGCTCGCTCGAGGAGGCGGCCTGGGACCTCGGCGCGACCGAGTTCCAGACGCTCTACAAGGTCGTGCTGCCCTTCGCCTTGCCGGGCATCGCCGGCGGCTGGCTGCTCGCCTTCACCTTCTCCTTCGACGAATTCATCGTCGCCTGGTTCGTCTCCGGCTTCGAGCAGACCCTGCCGGTCGCCGTCTATGCCTACATCGTGGGTTCGGTCGATCCTTCGCTCAACGCCGTGGGCAGCATCGTCTTCGCCTTGTCGATGCTGTCCCTGATCGGCGTCGAGCTGCTGCTGTTCCCGATCCTGCTGGCGCAATACCGGTCGGCCGACAGCTGAACCGTCAATTGACGCGCCGGTTGTGCCCCTTCCAGGCCGGCATGTCGCTGCCGTAGCGGTTGATGCCGACATCCATGCTGGTGCAGCGCTTGTGGATGGCGGCGAAATGCGGATGGAAGGCCGCGTTCTCCCGCTCGATGGCGGCGTGCACCGGCAGATAGGCGCTCCACGCCTCGCGCAATTCGCCCAGAAGGTCGGCCTCGTTGACGCGCGTGAGCTTGCCGTCCCTGACCACCACCTCGCCGTTCACCATCACCGTCTCGATCGAGCTGCCGTTCTCGCAATAGACCAGATGGTTGCGCAGGTCGTTGCGCGGCGTGAAGGGCGCGGTGTTGAGGTCGAGGATCACCAGGTCGGCCTTCTTGCCGGCTTCCAGCGACCCGGTCTCGTGCCCGAGCAGCGCGCTCTTCGCTCCCTTGATCGTGGCGCATTCCAGCACTTCGGTGGCGGTGATCCAGGTGTCGTAGTCGGGCGAGCTCACGGAATGCAGCAGGCCCGCGGCATGCATCACGTCGAACATCCGCGGTGTGTCGTTGCTGCAGATGCCGTCCGATCCCAGCGCCACGTTGACGCCGGCGTCGAGCAGCTTGCGCAGCGGCGCGATCCCGGCGCCCAGCTTCTGGTTGGAGATGACGTTGTGCACGATCGAGCAGCCGGCATCGGCCATCAGTTCGATGTCCTCGTCGGTCACCCAGATCGAATGGGCGATGGTCGTGCCGGCGTGCAGCAGGCCGAGATCGTGCATGTAGCGGATCAGCGTCTTGCCGTGGAACTCAGGCCCGGTCACCGCCTGCGTCTTGGTTTCCAGGATATGGGTGTGGAAGGGCGAACCGATCGATCGCGCCAGTTCGTCGGCCGCCAGCATCAGCTCCTCGGTGCAGCGCTGCGGCGCCGACGGCGCCACCATGAAGCGCAGGCGTCCGGAGCGGTTCTGGAAGCGCGCCGCCGCTTCCTTGCAGAAGGCGAGATAGTCGTCCATTCCCGGCATCGGCCAGCGCGCCCGCCTTGGCCTGCAGGTCGGCCGGCAGCATCTCGTGGGCGAACGGGATCGTGTCGAGGAACGGCCTGTTCATGATGTGGCCGGAAACGTTGGCGCGCAGCCCGACATCGTCATAGGCCTGAAAGACCTGCCCAAGCTGGTCCATCGACTGGCCGCCCAGCTCGTAGACGTCGTCCACCATGGTGGTCACGCCATTCTTGAGCAATTCCATCGCCACGACCATGGTCCGCAGATAGATCAGCCGGTCGCCCGGCGGCGTGGCGCCCAGGATGGGGTAGCAATAGAGCATCCAGAGCTCGAGCGGCATGTTGTCGTAACGGCCCTTGAACAATGCCTCGCCGGAGTGCAGGTGCCCGTTTACTAGGCCGGGCATGACCAGCCGGTCGCGTCCATCGATCACGTGATCGGCGGACTGCGGGCCGAGATCGGCGCCGATCGCCTTGATACGGTCCGCCTCGATCAGGATGTCACCGGTGAACGGCGTGCTGCCATGGGCTTTATCCATGGCGATGATGGTGGCCTGGCGAATGAGCGTGGACATGGGGCGTGCCTTCAGCGTTGCGGGCGGGTCATCAGGGCGGCCGACTGGCCGCTGTCCACCCAGTCCTTGATGACGGCGTAGGCTTCGGCCGCCATCAGCTGTTGGGCCGGGGCCGAGCGCTCGCCGATCGGACGGCCGACGTCGTGCGTCAGGCCGTCGATCGGCATCATGTGCGCCGTATCGGCCAGCGCATTGGCGTAGAAGACGCGGTCGAGGCGGGCCCACCAGATGGCGGCGACGCACATCTCGCAGGGCTCGCAGCTCGTATAGATGTCGCAGCCCGACAGATCGAAGGTCCCCAGTCGCCGGCAGGCATCGCGGATCGCCGCCACCTCGCCATGCAGCGTGGGATCGTGGTCGATCAGCACGGTGTTGCAGCCTTCGCCCACGATCCGGCCGTCCTTGACGACCACGGCGGCAAAGGGCGCTGCGCCGATTTCCAGCATCTTGGCGCGGCCGAGCTCGATGGCATAACGCATGAAATCGGCATCGTTCATGGCGGGCTCCTGGCGATCGGCCGACACCGAGCAAACAGCGTGCCTTGGCATGTGCCTTGCTGCGAATCCGCCACGGATTGCCCGGCACCGATTGCAAGTGAGTTCGCGATGACCCTGGCTGCGGTTCCCGTCATCGATATTTCGCCCTGGCGCGGCGGCGACCCCGCCGCCCGCCGTGCCCTGGCGGCCGAGGTCGACCGGACCTGCCGCGAGATCGGCTTCATGGTGATCGGCGGCCACGGCGTCGATCCCGACCTGATCGCCGCCGTCGAGAGCCTGAGCCGCGACCTTCTTCGACCTGCCGGTCGAGGAGAAGATGAAGATCGTCCGCCCCGCGCCCGACGTGACGCGCGGCTACCAGCCGCTCAAGGCCGAGGTGCTGGCGCGCAGCCGCGGCGGCGATGCCAGCCAAGGTGACGGGGGTGGCGATTTGAACGAGAGCCTGATGATCGGCCCGGTCGATGTCACCGACGCTCCCTACTACACGGCGCCGGCGGCCGGCCGGCATTTCGCGCCCAACCTGTGGCCCGAGCGGCCGGCCGGGCTGCGCGAGGCCTACGAAGCCTACTACCGCGTCATGGATGCGCTCGCGATCGACCTCATGCGCCTGTTTGCGCTGGCGCTCGGTCTGCCCGAGACCTATTTCGATTCGAGCGTCACCCGCTCGATCAGCCGCCTGCGCGTGCGCAACTATCCGGCGCCGGCCGAGACGCCGGAGCCGGGCCAGCTCCGCGCCAGCGCGCACAGCGACTACGGCAGCCTCACCATCCTCAAGACCGAGGACCGGCCGGGCGGCCTGCAGGTCCAGGGCAAGGACGGACAGTGGCTCGACGTGCCGCATCTGCCCGGCTGCTTCGTCGTCAATATCGGCGACATGCTGGCGCGCTGGACCAACGACCGCTGGGTCTCGACCCTGCACCGCGTCGTCAACCCGCCGCCCGATCGGGCGGCCGAAAGCCGCCGCCAGTCGGTGGTGTTCTTCCAGAATCCCAACTACGACGCCGTGGTCGCCTGCCTGCCGGGCTGCGCCGATGCGGCGATCCCGCCGAAATATCCGCCGACCACCGCCGGCGGCCATCTGCGCGAGAAGTTTCTGGCCACGCAGCAGGCGATCGCTTACGTCGACTGAGCCGGCTTGGACGGGACCGCGACGGGGCTCACCGGGCGCCGCGCTGCCAGTGGCGCGTTGCGGATCGAACTCGAGGTCGATCTTCGGCATCGGCAGGCTGAGACCCTGCATGACCGCATTGGCCAGTTCGTTGTAACCGTCGAAGCGCCGTCGCAACCGGCCGCGCCAGGCGAATTCGCCGCCGTTGGCGTGCAGCTCGAAGACATGCTCGCGATGATCGAGTGCCGATCCGACATGGTCCCACGTCATCTGCAGCAGGGCCGCCCGCTGCTTGGCGGTGTAGCCGCCACCGGCGAATGACTCCTCCAGGCCGCTGGCCAGAGCCGGGTCGGCGAGATCGCGATCGGTCGGCGCCACGACCAGGGAGGAGCCCGGCAGGATACGCAGGATCTCGGCCATCCGCCGGCGGGCCTTCAGCATCGCCAGGCTGCCAGCAGCGAGATGGCCGTGGTTGGGCGAGCAATAGCCGTCGGCCGTGAACTCGGGGTCGAGTTCCGTGGCGGTCTGGCAGCTGCGCACGGTCTGGACGTCGGTGATGAGGTCGAGCAGGTATTCGATGGTCGGTTCGTGCGCGGCCAGCCCCATTGCCTGGGTGCAGGCGAGCGCCAGGCCCAGGGTGAACTCGGCCTTCGCCAGCCAGCAGTAGAGCTGGTGCCAGAACAGCCAGCGCGCCACCGGCTCGGGCGAGGGCTCGGTGAGAAAGACGCGGTTCCACGGGACGGCCACGTCGTCGAACCACATCTGCCCATCGAGCTCGTCGTAGCGGCTGCTGAGCGGCGCCGAGAATGGGTTGGCCGCGCGCGCCGAGGCCTTGCGGCAGATCACCGTCACACCGGGCGCATTCACCGGCACGACGAAGGTCGCGCGCTGGCCCTTGAGGTCGGCGCCGTTGACCGCGCCGACATAGACGTCCTCGGCGAAAGCGGGGCTGGTCAGCATGCCGATCTTGCCGCGGATCACGACGCCGGCGTTGGACTGCCCGACGATCCGGAGCGCGGCCCGCTCGGCGGGATTCTCGCGCAGCCGATAGCCGATCGTCGCGGCGCCCGCGGCAAAGGTGAGGAAGCGTCCGGTGCGCGCGATCTCCGCGCGATAGGCTTCGGCGTTGGCGAGCTGTTCGGGCTGGGCCTTGCCGAGGCCGACCGCGTGCAGGACGCCCAGCGCGATCAGATGGCCATAGGCCGGGGTATGGGTGATGTTGCCGGCACTGGGGAAAGTCGTTGCCGAGAAGCAGCGTCCCATGCGGCGGAGGTCGTCGACGCTGCGCGGCACGAGATAGCCCACTGGCCGGCGCACGCCGCCTTGGTCCGGCGCGGCGAGCACGATGTCCTGCCATTTCGGATCGAAGTGCCGGTCGTACCAGGTGACATATTCGTCGACCATCGGCTGCGTCGCGGGATGCGTCGTCACGTCGTCTACAAGCCCTTCGCCCAGGATCCAGACGCGACGGCCGTCGCGCAGGCTTTCGCGGTAGTCAGCACCTGTGCGCATCGAGGACATGGCGGGCTCCGGCCGGTTGGACGATGTTTGGACTATGACCAATCCACAGCGGATGTCGCAATTCTCGGATGGTACATTGGTCGTTGCTCAGAGCGAAAAGCCAATCCTGACGAGGGATCATGGTCACGGCATGTCAACAGAAGCTCATCGATGAAATCGGCAAACTCCTCCGTGAGGAAGGGCGGGTAGAGGCTGCCTGGCTTGCGGGGAGCCTTGGCCGTGGCCAGGGTGATAGCTTCAGCGACGTCGACCTGTTGGTTCTTGTCGACGATGGAACTTTGATCGAGGTTTCGTCCGCGCTCGTGGCGAGACTTTCGACCGTTGTCCGGCCTGTACACGTGAACAAACTGTTCGGCGGCCGCGTGTTGAATGTCGTGACGGCCGACTGGCAACGGTTTGACCTCAGCTTTATCCAGCGCGAAGACCTCGCTCGGCATAATGGCGCGCTTCTCGAGTCACTGTTCAACAGGAGTGGGAGGACTCTCCCTGTAGAGCACGAGCGGCCTTACCGGACGGCGCCGGACCGGTTGCTCCCGCTGGTTCAAGAGTTCCTCCGCGTTCTGGGCTTGGCCGTCGTGGTCGTGGGGCGAGAAGAATACGCCGTGGCATTGTCCGGCATCGAGCACCTGCGGCGCATGACGTTCGATCTCATGATGGAGGAAAACAGCGTGGCTCCCGGGAGACGGGGTGGAGCATTGCGCCGAAATTCGCTCTTGAATGCCGAACAACGCGCGCGGCTCGAATCGTTGCCGCCGCTCGTCGCCCAGCGGGCAAGCGTAATCGAGGGTCATCGCGCGTTGGCGGAGCTTTTCCTTCCCAGAGCACGCCGACTTGCTGCGGAGATCGCGATGGTTTGGCCAAGCGACTTCGAGGAAGCAACGCGACGATATCTTGAAGCCAATTTGCAGGTGCGCATTTGAGTTTCGAACGCCAGTCGCTCTGGTTTGGACAAGCGCTAAGGGTGTCTAAATAAACTACGATTGACTGACATCAATGACTGCGCGCCGTTCGACTGTCGTGCGAGGGTGCCATTGCGGTCGAGCAACAAAGCGGGGCCTATCGTGGAAGTTCTGTCGTCGGAGTGGGTCCAGCACCTGATCCACACCTATGGCCTTTGGGCCCTCTTCACGGTGCTCACCCTGGAGAGCATGGGTCTTCCCGCGCCCGGCGAGACCGCCTTGGTGGCGGCCGCCCTCTATGCCGAAAGGACGCAGCAGCTCGATATCGGCGCCGTCGTGCTCGTCGCGGCCGCCGCCGCCATCACCGGCGACAATATCGGCTACCTGATCGGGCGGACGATCGGGATCCGCCTGGTCGCGCGCTTTGGCCGATACCTCGGACTCCATGAGTCGCGGCTCAAGGTTGGCCAATATCTGTTCCTGCGACACGGCGGCAAGATCGTCTTTTTCGGCCGGTTCGTCGCCTTCCTGCGGGCCTTCGCCGCTCTCCTCGCGGGCATCAACCGCATGCCCTGGCCGCACTTCCTGCTCATGAACGCCCTCGGCGGAATTTGCTGGGCGACACTGTTCGGCGGCGGCGCGTACCTGTTCGGCGCGGAAATGAAACGCCTGGCCGGGCCGGTCGGCTTTCTATTCCTGATCGTGGCGCTCGGCCTGGTGGCCGTCGGCATCTTCTATTTTCGACGCAACGAGAGGGAGTTGGAGCGGCGCGCGGAAGCAGCCTTTCCGGGGCCATGGCAGGGGGCCTTGAACAGCAAGAGCTCTTGAGCGCGACGATCGGACAGCGAATTGGCGTTGCGTTGGGTTGCTGCAATTGTCGACGATCCATTGCACTATCGCGACCACAAGACAAAAAAGTCCCAGGAGGAACCTCTGTCCAAGATCGCCACTCTCGCGACCGCGTTGTTCGTCGCCGCTCTTGGCGCCGCCGCGGCGCCCGCCGCCGGCGCCTGGACGCCGACCAAGCCGATCGAATTCATCGCCACGGCCGGTCCGGGCGGCGGAACGGACAATTTTGCCCGCGCCGTGCAGGTCGATCATCGTCAAGTACAAGATGACCGACCAGCCGATCGTCGTCGTCAACAAGCCGGGCGGCAGCGGCGCCGAGGGCTACACCTACGCCAAGGCCGCGCCGACCGATCCCTACCGCGTGGTGTTCGGCACCTCCAATGCCTGGCAGCAGCCGATGGTGTCGAAGGTGGCGTTCAAGCACACCGACTTCACGCCGATCGCCGCCATGGTGCAGGACGAGTTCCTGCTCTGGGTGAAGGAGGACGCGCCCTACAAGACCGTCCAGGAATACCTCAAGGCGATGGCGGCCAAGGGCGGCACGGCCAAGATGGGCGGCGCGCAGTCGAAGGACACCGACGAGGTCCTGACGCGCATGATCGAGAAGACCGCCAACCTCAAGTTCATCTACATCCCCTTCAAGAGCGGCGCCGAGGCCGCGGTGCAGCTGGCCGGCGGCCATGTCGACAGCCACGTCAACAATCCGAGCGAAAGCGTCGGCCAGTGGAAGGGCAGCACGCAGCGCCCGCTCTGCGCCTTCAGCCCGACAGCGCCTGCCCGACGGCCCCAAGGTGACGGCGACGCAGAACTGGCACGACATCCCGACCTGCGTCGAGGCGGGCCTGGCCATCGAGCAGTTCCAGCAGCCGCGCACGGTCTGGCTGCCCGCCAAGGTGACGCCCGACCAGGCCGCCTTCTACGTCGACCTGATGAAGAAGGTGCAGGCGACGCCCGAATGGAAGGACTATGTCGAGCCGCACGTCGCAGACCAACGTGTTCCTGACCGGCGACGCCTTCACCAAGTTCATGACCGACGACATCGAGCATGTCCGCAAGGTCGCCGCGGACCAGGGCTGGCTGGTCGCGAACTAGGCTCATGATCTTGCCGGACCGCGGGCCTCCGGCCCGCTCATGAGCCTGAGCGGGCCTGGAGGCCCGCGGTCCGAAGACGTCGGACGCCTCGCATGATCTCCCGCCGCACCCTCGAAGTGGCGACGGCGCTGCTGACCGGCGCGTTCGGCGCCACGGTCGCCGTCTCGAGCCTCGACAACGGCATCGGCTGGTCGGCGTCCGGCGTCGAATCGGGCACCTTTCCCTTCCTGACCGGCCTGATCGTGCTGGCCGGCAGCCTCTACAATCTCGCGCATGGCTGGCTGCGCGCCACGAGGCACCGCCATCCGCGTCAGGGATTTCCGCCGGACCGCGGCGCTGCTTCTGCCCGCCCTGGTCTACGTCGCGGTCATCCCGCTGCTCGGCATCTACGGCGCGTCGGCGACCTACCTGTTCGGCACGCTCCGCTTCCAGAGCCGCGTCGGCATCGTGCGCGCGCTCGTCATCGCGCTCGTGACCGCCGTCGTGCTGTAGGTCGTGTTCGAGCGCATCTTCCAGATCGCGCTGCCGCACGGCCTGCTCGGCGCCATGCTCGAAGACCTCTAGGCCGCGCCAAGAATGGAAAACCTCGAAGCGCTGCTGCACGGCTTCACCATCGCGATCACCGTGCCGCACATCGTCCTGATGATCGGCGGCGTGCTGCTCGGCATCCTGGTCGGCGTCCTGCCCGGCCTCGGCGCGCCCAACGGCGTGTCGCTGCTGCTGCCGCTCACCTTCGGCATGCAGCCGGTGTCGGCCATCATCCTGCTGTCGAGCATCTACTGGGGCGCGCTGTTCGGCGGCTCCGTCACCTCGATCCTGTTCAACATCCCGGGCGAGCCCTCGTCGGTCGCCACCACCTTCGACGGCTATCCGATGGCGCGCGACGGCCGGCCGACCGCGGCGCTCGCGACCGCCTTCGGCTCGGCCGCCTTCGGCGCCCTGGTCGGCGTCGTGCTGATCACCCTGCTCGCCTCGTGGATCGCGGGCGTGGCGCTCGCCTTCGGCCCGGCCGAGTATTTCGCCGTCTATTTCCTGGCCTTCTCGAGCTTCGTCGGCGTCGGCGGCGCGCCGCCGGTGAAGACCCTGGTGTCGCTTGCCATCGGCTTCGCCATCGCCGCGATCGGCATGGACACCGTGTCCGGCAGCGTCCGCCTCACCATGGGCATCGACGAGATGGTGAAGGGCATCAACTTCGTCGTGGCCGTCATGGGCCTGTTCGGCATCGGCGAGCTCCTGATCGCGGTCGAGGAGGAGCTGCACGCCAAGCCGGTCTCCTCGCGCATCAAGTGGCGCGAGGTGTTCTCGACCGTGGCCGGCCTGCCGCGTTACTGGGTGGCGCTGCTGCGCAGTGCCGCGATCGGCTGCTGGATGGGCATCACGCCGGGCGGCCCGACCGCCGCCTCCTTCATGAGCTACGGCATCGCCAAGAGCGTCTCGCCGCGGCGCGCCAATTTCGGCAAGGGCGAGCCCGAGGGCATCATCGCGCCGAGACCGCCGACCATGCCGCCGGCACCAGCGCGCTGCTGCCCATGCTGGCGCTCGGCATCCCCGGCTCGGCCACCGCCGCGGTCATGATGGGCGGCCTGATGATCTGGGGCCTCAATCCCGGCCCGACGCTGTTCATCGAGCAGAAGGATTTCGTCTGGGGCCTGATCGCCTCGATGTATCTCGGCAACATCGTGGCCGTGATCCTGGTGCTGGCGACCGTGCCGATCTTCGCCGCCCTGATGCGCCTGCCGTTCTTCATCCTGGCGCCGCTGATCTTCATCGTCTGCGTCGTCGGCGCCTACTCGGTGTCGAACTCCTATCTCGACGTCATGCTGATGATGGGCTTCGGCGTGCTGGGCTACCTGTTCAAGAAGCTCGACTATCCGCTGGCGCCGCTGGTGCTGGCCATCGTCATCGGCGACAAGGCCGAGGACGCCTTCCGCCAGTCGATGCTGATGTCCCAGGGTTCGCTCGGCATCTTCTTCGGCAACGCCCTGGTGACGACCCTCGTCCTGGCGGGCTTCGCGCTTTTGCTGGTGCCCCCGATCCTGCGCCTGATCCGCCATCGGCCGCCGCCTGAAACTGATAATCTGTCATCCTGAGCGAAGCGAAGGATCTCATCGCCGCCGCGCCATGAGATCCTTCGCGCATCAGATGCGCTCGAGGATGACAAGAAAACGCGATGAGGAGTCGTTTCATGAGCCAACCCCACGGCCCCCTGCAAGGCGTCAGAGTCGTCACCTGTTCCACGGCGCAGGCCGGCACGGTGCCCTACATGCTGATGGCCGACCTCGGCGCCGAGGTGATCAAGATCGAGGTGCCCGACGGCGGCGACCCGTCGCGCGGCTCGACCGTGCTGCCCGGCATGCCCAGCACCTATTTCGAGACCAACAATCGCGGCGTGAAGAGCGTCACCTTGAACCTGAAAACCAAGGAAGCCCGCGAGATCCTGCACAAGCTGGTCGCGACGGCGGAAATGTTCGGCCAGAACTTCCGCCCGGGTGCCGCCGAAAAGAACGGCTTCGGCTACGACGACCTCAAGAAGATCAATCCCAAACTCGTCTACATCTCGATCTCGGGCTACGGCCCCAACGGCCCGCACGCCGACCTGCCCGGCACCGACGCCATGGCCCAGGCGCTGGGCGGCATCGCCGAGGCCTACTCGACGCCGGGCCAGCCCCTGCGCACCGGCATCGTCTCGGTGGCCGACGAGACCTGCGCCATCCTGGCCTTCGGCGGCGCGCTGGCCGCACTCACCTACGCGCGCACCACCGGCATCGGCCAGAAGGTCGATTGCTCGCTGCTGGGCGGCCAGATCCGCCTGATGGGCTGGACCTTGACCACGACCATGTGGCGCAACCGCAATCCCGTCACCGGCCAGGCCCGCATCGTCGGCACGCCGGAACGGCCGGGCATCAGCGCCAGCTTCAACGACGGCAAGGGCAAGCCGCTGGTCTTCCAGATGAACGGCCTCCGCCAGTGGCGCGACGGCATGACCGCGCTGGGCTTCTACGAGCGCCTGACGGCGGCGGGCTTCGCCGACCTTGGCGTCGTCATGTCATCCGACGACAAGCGCATCGCCCTGCTGAGCCTGCTCGACGAGCTGTTCGCCACCGGCTCGCGCGACGACTGGGTCGAGAGGCTGCGCGGCGCCGACATCGTCTCGGCCCCGATCAACACCCTGCTCGAAGCCTCCAACGACCCCGACGTCCTGGCCAACGGCTACGTGACCGAAGTCGAGTATCCGAAGCACGGCAAGAAGCTCAAGGTGCACGGCACGCCGTGGCAGTTCTCCGAGACGCCCGCGAAGATCGGCGCCGCGCCGGACCTCGGCGCGCACAACGACGAAGTGCTTTCCGCTATCGGCTACACCGAGCAGCAGATCGCCGATTTCCGGGCGCGCAAGATCATCTAAGTCTTTGCTGGGGGCGCGCCACTCAAGGCGGAGTTTACTCCGCCGCGGTGGCGCGTCTTCGTTGGCACGCCAGGAAGATCGCGCCACTGGAGTGGCGCGCCCCCAGCCATGAGCGGTTCGATCGGCTGGTCGGTCCGCGTCTGGCCTAGCCATAAAGCGACAGAAGTCGTGCCGCTCGATTGATTTCCGGCGACCGGCGCGCCCATGATCGGTGCGACGGAGGCGCCACGGGGAGCTCTGGGCCATGCCGATCGAGCATGTGGAGACGTTGATCGTCGGCGGCGGCCAGGCCGGGTTGGCGCTGAGCCACATGCTGGGCCGGCGCGGCTGCCGGCATCTCGTGCTCGAGCGCGGCCGGATCGCCGAACGCTGGCGGACCGAGCGCTGGGACGGCCTGCGCTTCCAGTTCCCCAACTGGTCGGTGCGGCTTCCCGATTTCCCCTTTCCCCACGCCGACCCCGACGCCTTCGCCACGAGCGGCGAGATCGTCGACTTCCTCACCGCCTATGCCGCGTTCATCGCCGCGCCGGTCCGCTGCGGCGTCGCCGTGACGGCCCTGCGGCGCCGCGCGGGCGCGTCCGGCTTCGTCGCCGAGACCTCGGACGGCCCGATCGCGGCGGACAATGTCGTCGTCGCCACCGGCCCCTACCAGCGCGCCATCATCCCGGCCTTGCTGCCGGAGGATGCCGGTCTCTTTCAGGTCCATGCCAGCCGCTATCGCGAACCGGACCAGCTTCCGCCCGGCGCCGTGCTGGTCGTGGGCTCCGGCGCTTCCGGCGCCCAGATCGCCGAGGAGCTGGTTCGCGCCGGCCGCCGGGTCCATCTCTCGGTCGGCCGCCACCGCCGGATGCCGCGCCGCTATCGTGGTCGCGATCTCACCTGGTGGCTCAGCGCCATGGGGCTCGACCAGACTCCCGTGGAAAAGCGCGGGCCGGACAGGACGCTGCCGCTGATCACCGGCGCCTATGGCGGCCACACCATCGACTTCCGCCGCTTCGCCGCGCAAGGCGTGGCGCTTGTCGGCCGGGTGATGGCGGCGCGCGACGGCGTGCTGGAGCTGGCGCCCGACCTCGCCGACAGCCTGGCGTTCGGCGATGCCGCCTACACGGGCTTCCTCGACAGGGCCGACGATCACGTCGCGCGACACGGTCTCGACCTGCCGGAAGAACCCGCCGCGCGCATCGTGGAGCCGGACCCGCCTTGCGTCGCAGAACCGCTGCGGCACCTCGATCTTCGCGCCGCCGGAATAAGCGCGCTGATCTGGGCGACCGGCTATGGCTGCGACTTCGGCTGGATCGACCTGCCGGTCCTCGACGCCGGCGGCGAGCCGGTCCACCGCGGCGGCGTGACCGACGTGCCGGGCCTCTATTTCATCGGCCTGCAGTGGCTGTCCAAGATGAGCTCGTCGTTCCTGGCCGGCATCGGCGACGACGCGGCGCGGCTCGCGGACCACATTGCCGCGCGGACCAGCCGCGAAAAGCGGCCTGTCTTTTCGTCCGGGACGGGTAGCGGGGCGAATTGAACGCGAGCCCGTGGGGCCGGACGACCCGGACCGTCGTTCTGACCAGCGCCACGATGCTGTGCTTCTCGGCGAATTCGCTGCTGTGCCGGCTGGCGCTGGCGCCAAAGCTGATCGATCCGGCGACCTTCACGACCGTGCGCGTCCTGTCGGCGGCGGCGATGCTCAGCATCGGCGTCTGCCTGGGAAGCCGCCACTTTCCCCGCCTCCGCTATGCCAACCCGCGATCGGTGGCGGCGCTGTTCGCCTATCTCGTCTTCTTTTCCCTGGCCTACACGCGGCTCAGCGCCGGAACGGGCGCCCTCATGCTGATCGGCGGCGTGCAGCTCACCATGTTCGCCATCGCGTGGGTCGAAGGCGAAAGGTTCCCGCTCCTGTCATGGCTGGGGCTCGGCCTGGCCCTGCTCGGCCTTGTCTATCTCGTCCTGCCGGGCGTCAGCGCGCCCGATCCGCTGGGCGCCGTGATGATGGTCGCCTCCGGCGCCGCCTTTGGACTCTTCTCGCTGCTTGCCCGCGGCGCCGGTCCTCCGGTGGAGGCCAACGCCAGCAACATGCTGTGGTGCCTGCTGCCGGCGGCGTTGGTCAACCTCGTCTGTCTCGACGACTTCAACATGACGGCGACGGGCCTTTGGCTCGGCATCGCGTCGGGCGCGGTCGCGACGGGATTCGGATACATCGTCTGGTATCTCGTCGTGCGCGCGCTCTCGGCGGCGCACGCGGCCACCGTTCAGCTTTCGATGCCCGTCCTCACGGCCCTGGGCGGGGTGGTGTTTCTCGCCGAGCCGCTGACGCTCCGGCTGCTGATCGCTTCCGTGGCCATGCTGGGCGGCATCGCCCTCGTGCTTGCGCGACGATCCAGCGTTGCCCGTTGAGGGCTGCCATCGCCCGCCACCCGTTGTTGCGCGCCCGCAAGCGCCGGGTTTATCGTTCCCGCCGGGAAGAAACACCGTTCGCGAGGCAACCGGCATGACGATCACGGTCAAGGCGCGACATCCCGCGCTGGGCGCGGAAATCCACGGCGTCGACATGCGCCGGCCCCTCGATGCGGCGACGGTGCAGGAGATCACCGACGCCTGGACGAAGCATCTGGTGGTGGTCTTTCCCGACCAGCGCATCACCGATCAGGAGCACGTGGCCTTCACCCGCCATTTCGGCGATCCGGAGATCTTCCATCAGACCTCGCTCAGCCTGCGCTCGGACCGGGTGAAGGAGATCTTCCTGGTTTCCAACGTCGACGATCAGGACCGCGTGATGCCGCCGTCGGCGCCGTCGCAGAAGCAGCTCTCCTCGTCGCGCATGTGGCACACCGATTCGAGCTACCGGCCCCACCCCAGCGTCGGCTCGCTGCTGCACGGCATCGAGATCAGCCGGACCGGCGGCATCACGCAGTTCATCAACATGTACAAGGTCTACGACGAGCTGCCCGAGGGCCTGCGCCGCCAGGTCGAGGGCCGCAAGGCGCGGCACGATTTCAGCATGCTGTCCCGCCTCGTGGGCTCGCCGCCGCCGACGCCGGAGGAGCAGGCGGCGATGCCGCCGGTGTGGCATCCCATGGTGCGGCGCCATCCGGTCAGCGGCCGCAAGTCGCTCTATATCAGCTCGATCTACAACGACGCCGTCGAAGGCCTCGACGAACGCGCCGCGCAGCGCCTGATCGAGGAGCTGAGCGAGTTCTCGGCCCAGCCGAAATACATGTACCGGCACGAATGGGAACCGGACGACGTGCTGATGTGGGACAACCGCTGCACCGTCCACGCCGTCACGCCGCACGATCCCACCGAACGCCGCGTCATGCACCGCACGACCATCGTCGGACGGGAAGGCGTGGTGGCGGGCTGACTCGCTTTTCTTCCCCTTGCCGGAGTCCGGCAAGGGGAAGTGCCCTCGTCATACGAGGGCGATGGGGTCATGGGCCACAGCTGCCGCTTCCGACCCCTCCGTCGTCGTAGACGACGACACCTCCCTTCGCGGACTCCGCGAAGGGGAGAGCCATTCGGCTACTTCGTCGCCGGTCGCCCCAGCACCTCGTCCGTATGCTCGCCCAGCTTCGGCGCCGGCAGCGCGGAGCGCGGGCGCTTGCGGTCGAAGGAGATCGGCAGGCCGACCACGCGCGGACTTTGCGCTTCGCCCGCCCGGGCCGGAAGCTGGTACACGAGATCGGCCGCCGCCAGCTGTTCGGTGTTGGCGAGCTCGCCGATGTCGTTGACCGGGCTGCACGGCACGCCCGCCTTTTCGAACGCCTCGATCCACTCGGCGCGCGTGCGGGTGAGCATCGCCGCCGCGATCATCGGCAGCAGCTCGGTCTTGTTGGCCACGCGCGCGGCGCTCTTGGCGTAGCGCGGATCGGTCGCCCAGTCGGGACGGCCCAGCACCTGGGCGCAGCGCGCCCACAGCCGGTCGTTGCCGGGCGCCAGGCAGAGCGGCCGGTCGGCCGTGTCGAAGGTCTGGTAGGGCACGATCACCGAACCGCCGGTGCCGTGCCGCTGGGGCACGACGCCGTTCGCCAGGTAGCCGTTGACCTGGCCCTCGACCCAATGCACCGCCGAGTCGAACAGCGAGGTATCGACCAGGCAGCCCTTGCCCGTCTTGTCGCGCATCCGCAGCGCCGCCAGCGCGCCGATGGTGCAGAACATGCCCGTCGCCTTGTCGTTGATCGAGGCGCCGCAGAAGGTCGGCGGATCCTCGGGCCGGCCGGTGACCGACATCATGCCGCCATAGGCCTGCAGCAGCGGATCGAAGCCGGGCTTCATCTTGAGCGGACCCTCGTAGCCGAACGCCCAGATCGAGCAGTAGATCAGGCGCGGATGGCGCTTCAGCATCGCCTCCGGTCCGATGCCGATATCGTCGACCACGCCGGGCCGCAGGTTCTGGATCAGGATGTCGGCGGTCTCGCAGAGCTTGTTCAGCTTCTCGACATCGGCGGCCGATTTGAGGTCGAGCGCCACCGAACGCTTGTTGCGGTTCTGGCTGTAGAAGTAGAGCGACGTCACGCCGTCCGGTCCGAACGGAGGCCCCCAGATGCGCGCATCGTCGCCGCCGTCGGGCTTCTCGATCTTGATGACGTCGGCGCCCATGTCGGCCAGCAAGACGCCGGCAAGAGGACCGGCCAGCGCCTGGCCCACTTCTATGACGCGAACGCCTTCGAGCGGTAATGTCACGGGGGTCCTCTCTATATATCCTTGGCCGCGCGCCGCATGGTTGGCCGCAGCGGCACTGAAACTAGGTAAAGAGGCCGCGCGATCCGGTAAAGGGCCGATGGCGCCGATGCCGTCCGCCGTTTCGACGCGCGCTGTGGGATGCATTGCATGGCCCCTGCAACGCGCCAACCGCCGCGCGCAGATGGTCCACGACCGCAACCGGACAGAGGCTTTACGCCGGATGCCCGGATGTCGTAATTCCTCGGCAGACAGCGGAGTCCTTGTCGTGCCGGGGGAGACGGTGCACTCGATAAAAAGAGTCCTGCGAATTGCAGGCCAGGTGCTGATCATCGCAGCGATAACGCTCGCCCTGGATTTCACCGCGATGAACGTGCTGTTTCCGGGCCTCAAGGCGACCTTGTCCAAGCCCGACGAAGGCAACGATCGGGCCTACCTGCCGGCGCCCTACGATCACGATCTGGCGCCCAACGAGAACAGCACGCGCGTCTGGGGCCACGTGGTCTATCCCTGGCGGACCGACCGCTTCGGCTTCCGGACCGGCGAGTGCGCGCCCGTCGAGCCGGAGAAGGGACGGGAGAACATCTTCGTCATCGGCGATTCGTTCACCGAGGCGCTGGGCTCGACCTATGAGCAGAGCTTCGCCGGTCTCATGGCGTGCGACGCCGCCCGGCAGGGCAAGGCGCTGTGGAATCTCGGCGTCGCGTCCTATAGCCCCGCCATCTATCACCGCAAGATCCGCGCGGCCGCCGAGCGGCTGGGCGCCAAACCCGCCGAGATCTTCGTCTTCCTCGATCTGTCGGACATCGACGACGATGCCAATGTCTATCGTGTCGTCGGCGATCGCGTCGTCAGGGTCGGCTCCTTCCAGGGCAACGTGTCTGACTCGAAGGTTCCCGATGCAAAGCTTCCCGACGCGAAGGCTCCCGACTCGAAGGTTCCGGACGCGGGGATTTCCAACTCTCAGGCGCCTGATCCGCAGCCATCCGGCCCCAAGGCTCCCGACTTCCAGGTGCCGCCGCCGCCTTTCGATCTCGGCAATTTCCTCCTGAGCAATTTCATGACGGGCCGGTTCGTGTACGACCTGTACCTGACCGCCTCGTTGAGCGTCGCGCGATCGACCGGCAAGCCGCGGGCCCGCTGGACGATCGATCCGGCGCTGATGGAGAGTTGGGGCCGCCGCGGGCTGGAAGTGGCCGGCGCCAATCTCGACAAGATCGTGACGCTCTGCCGGGACTGGCGGTGTCGCCTGACGCTCGTCGTCTATCCCTGGCCCGACAATGTCGTGGAAGGCGACCGACACAGTATCCAGGTCACCCATTGGCGCGACTGGGCGGCCGCGCGCGGCGTGCGCTTCATCGACGGCTTCGCGCCCTTCTTCGGCGAGCCGGCCGACACGGTCCTGGGCAAATATTACATCCCGGGCGACGTCCACTTCACCGAGCTCGGCAACCGCCTGCTCTATGACGAGGTCAGGCGCGCGATGGACGATAGTTGCCGGGACTCGCGCTGCGCCGATCAAGGGCCGGAGCGGGCAGGCGATGAAACCCAGTCTCAAAGGGGCTCTCAGGACGTTCCCGTCTTGCCGGTCCAGAAGCGTTGAAGCCCGGCCGCATCGCCGGCGAACATGTTGCGGTCGCAATGGCTGACGCCGGCGATGGCGCGCGGCACGGTGCCGTAGGCCGCATCCTTCTCGGTTTCGTCGGCGACATACTGCCAGAGGCGCCATCCCCGGTCGGCCCAGGCATAGGGCACGACGGGTTCCTCGCGATAGTCGGCCAGCCAGAGGTCGCAGCGCGACAACAGCGAGCCCGGCGTCACCGCCGCGCCCAGGCTGATGTTGCGGCGGCCGTAGCGCTCGCCGTTGGCCCACTTCGGATGGGTATAGACGAGGGGCATCCGTCCGGTCGCCTGGCGCACGACCTGCACGAAGGCCTCGGCCTGGGGCAGGGTCATGGTGTTGCGCGGGTTGGTGTCGTTGGGCTCGAGGTCGAGGGCGAGCACCGTGTTCGGCCCCGGCTGGGCGGCCGACAGGAAGGCGTTGGCCTGCTTCTCGCCCGAATACTGGCGGGTGCCGAAATGGTAGCCGCCCCACAGCAGCCCGGCCGCCTCGGCCTGGCTGCGCCGCGGGCCGTACGACGGATCGAACCAGTCGCCGCCCTCGGTCGTCTTGTGCAGGACGGCCAGGATGCCGCTGCGGCGGACGGCGGTGAAGTCGGTGACCGTGACGTTGTGGCTGATGTCGATGACCGCATCCAGCCCGGCGACGGTCGGTTGTTGCGCCGGGGGCGCGAAGCCCGACCCGGTCGGCGGTTTCCCGCCGCAGCCGGCCAAAGTGGGCAGAGCGAGGCCGGCCAGTCCCCCAAACAGACTTCGACGAGAGATCATTCAACCAACATTTTCATGATTTGAGAGTCCGACCGCTCTCATAACGGGCAATTGGGGCTGAATTTCGCTTAGTAGCGCGCTACCGCGCTGCGGTCGAGGGTGGAAAATCCGCATGGCCTCCGTCCCGCGTCGCCCGTACGATGGCGGCTGCCAGCGCAATGCGTAAAAAATGTCGTGATGACCGACGGAGCGCGCCATGCATCACAAGCTCATTTCCGGCGACAACCACATCGACCTCACCTATTGCCCGGCCGACCTGTGGTCGGCCCAGGCCCCTGCCAAATGGAAGAAGACCGCGCCCCGGGTCGAGGAGCGCAATGACGGGCAGCACTGGTTCGTCGACGACAAGGACCGCGGCATGTGGAACGGCGTCGGCCCGGGCTTCCTGCCCTACACCAAGGGCTCGTTCGGCCATATCGACGAGATGAAGGAAGCCGGCTTCGAATGGGACAGCTACCCCGGCGCCAAGCCCAGGCCGACGACACCGGAGCTGCGCATCGCCGATCTCGACCGTGACGGGCTCGACAAGGAGATCATCTACGGCTGCCTGATGGTCAACGACCTGATCGAGGACGCCGATCTCCGCATCTGGGTGAACGCGCGCTACAACGACTGGGCGGCCGACTTCGCCAAGCGCTCCGATCCCAACCGCGTGTTTCCGCTGGCCATCATTCCCAACACCGACCCCAAGGCCGCCGCGGCCGAGGTGCGGCGCTGCGCCAAGATGGGACTGAAGGGCGGCGACCTCGCCTTCAAGCGCATGAGCCCGCCGCTCTACCATCGCGACTGGTTCGCGCTGTGGGAGGCGGCGGCGGAGTGCAAGTTCCCGATCTCGTTCCATTCGACCGGCTTCAAGGCGGTGCGCTCGCCCGACACGCCCGAGATGGAGAAGGAATATGCCGTGCAGTGGCGGCTGGTGCGCTCGGCGCTGTTCCAGCTCGACACGATGGAGGTGCTGGTCTCGGTCCTGGCCTCGGGCGCCTGCGAGAAATATCCCGACTTCAACTTCGTGCTGGGCGAATCGGGCGTGACCTGGCTGCCCTATGTGTTCGACCGCCTCGACACCGAGTACCACGACCGCGCCCGCAGCCTGGGCTTCAAGATGAAGCCCAGCGACTATTTCCGCCGCCAGGGCTACGTCACCTACCAGCAGGACAAGTACCTCGAGCCGATCGTGCCGCTGATCGGCGAGGACAACATCATCTGGGGCGCCGACTACCCGCACCCCGATTGCATCTGGCCGAACTCGCGCGAGACCCTGACCAAGAACCTCGCCGGCTTCTCCGACGGCGTGCAGAAGAAGATCGTCCACGACAACGTGGTGCGCCTCTACGGCCTCAACTGATCGCTGGGCGCGCGCCCAGCAATGAGAATATGACGCGCGCCGGCACGCAGGTCTCGCGGATCATCAAGGCGTCGCGCCGTGCCGTCTATAAGGCCTGTCTCGACCCGGTCGGCGCTTGGCCGCCTGGCGCGTGCCGGACAACATGACGGCCCGCGTGCATGTCTTCGACGCGCACGAAGGCGGCGCCTATCGGATGTCGCTCACCTACAAGGACCTGGCACAATCGCCCGGCGGCAAGACCTCCGAAGACACCGATACGTTCGAGGGCCGATTCGTCGAGCTGGTGCCCGATGAGAAGATCGTCGAAGCGATCACGTTCGAGTCGGACGACCCCGGCTTCTCCGGCGAGATGACAATGACCACGCGCCTCGCCGACGCCGACGGCGGAACCGAAGTCACCATCCTCTGCCAGGGCCTGCCCGCCGGTGTCCGGCCCGAAGACAACGAGACGGGCACCCGCCAATCCCTGCGGAAACTGGCTGCCCTTCTCGAGAACGGGCTAGGGTCGCGGGTGACCGAGGAACCCAGCCGATGCGCGTCCTGATCGCCGGAAACGACCACGATGCGCTCACACCGGCCCAGGAGAAGGACGTCCGGCAGTTCAACGCCGAGGAGTCCGTCCAGGGCGTCGTCCTGCCGGTCGACGAGGCAAGCAAGGCCCAGACGAGCCGGATCAAGCTGGTGCTGATGATCTTCTGGGGCGTGATCGCCCTCTTTGCCGCGATCATCGCCTCTATCGCCGAGCCGGCCGACCTGCCGGTGGTCTTCACCGCGGTCGTCCTGGGCGTCGGCGCCCTCGGGCTGTTCTTCGCCTTCATGGTCTGGCGCCGTGCGCGAAGCTGGCGGCAGGATCTGCCACGGCGCCTCGCCGGAATGGCGCCGCCAGGGACTGCCATCGGTGTCGATGCCGCCGGTCTTGCAGTGGGCGGGCAGATTTTTCCCTGGCCGACGCTCGCCATCGAGCAGGTCGAGATGCTCAGACTAGGGACAAAGTACCGCGATCTGTTCACCCTCGAACGTCTCGTGCTGGTCGGGCCGGGTGGCCCGATCGTGCTCGATCCGGTCCTGATGCGTAACGGCCATCGGCTGATCGGCAATGCCTGGCGGCGGATGCGACTGGCAGGCCGCGACGCCACGGTCTAGAAAGCTCCCGCCCGGGACGTATTCAGGGAATAGACCACGATGGCGATTTAGTATTTTGCACGCGTAAAGTCCGCGGCCGACCACGCGGCCTTCCAGAAGGTCGTGAGGCATTACCCGTCCTGCACCTATGAGGAATGGCACTTCCGCGAAGCCAAGAAGATGGCCGACTGGAGGAGCCGCCGCCATGTCTGCAAGATGGTCGACATCACGCCCGCCGAGTTCAGCGAATATTGCGAGAAGACCGGCGCCCGCCCCGACCTCACCACCTTCCTGAAGGTGCTCTCCGACAAGGCGAGCTTTTAGGTCGCTAGCACTCTGCTAGCGCTCCGCTAGCAACGGCGTACGAACGCGTTTTCCGCGCCTTGCACCGGCACGAAAGAATTATCTTGCGCGTCTCTGCGCTTGACAGGACTGAGCAATGTTGTGGCGTATGACGGCCGGACTTCCTCTCGAAGGATCGGCTCGTGCCGTCACATTCTGCAACCCGCCCGCCGGCATCCAGTATTCCGGCATCCAGTAATTGCCTACTTGAACTCGTAGGCCGCGATCAGCCACGGCTCGTTCTTGGCGGCGTCGGACCATTCCTTCATTGGCGGATGGGCGAGCACGGCCTTGCAGTAGGCATCGGTGTCGGAATCGACGGTCACGCCATAGGTCCGCAGGCGCGTGACCACCGGGGCGTACATGGCGTCGGCGGCGCTGAAGCCGCCGAACAGGAAGCCGTCATCCTTGGGCGCGGCGCCGGCGAAGCGCTTGCGGCAGTCGCGCCACAGGCCGGTGATGCGCTCGATCTCGCCGCGCACGGCCGGCGTCATGCCCTTGCCGGGGTAGGAGGCGCGGATGTTCATCGGCATGTTGGTGCGCAGCTCGGCAAAGCCCGCCAGGATCTCGCAGGAAATCGAGCGGGCATGGGCGCGCGCCGCCACCGCGGCCGGCCACAGGCCGGCCTCGGGCTTCAGGTCATTGAGATATTCGCCGATCGCCAGCGACTCCCACACCGCGAGCCCGCGATGCAGCAGCACCGGCAGGCGGCCGGACGGCGAGGACTTGCGGATGGTGGGCTGCGTCTCCGGCAGGTCGAGGGGCACCACCTGCTCCTCGAACTCGATGCCGGCGGCCTTGGCCATCAGCCAGCCGCGCAGCGACCACGACGAGTAGTTCTTGTTGCCGATCACAAGGGTGAAGTCGGCCATGCATCCTCCCCGAAACTGTCACATCGCTTGCCAGCCGCTCACTTTGGCCGGCAATCTTGCCCTTTGCACTACAGATTGGTGAACATGTCCATGTCGCTGCCCTTCGTCGACCGTTCCTCTTCTTCGTTGCCGGTGCAGTTTGTCGGCCAATCGAAATGGCGCGCCTGGCTCAAGGAGCAGAGTGCGGCGCGGCGCGGCTGGATCGAATCCTCCGGCATGGCCGGAAATCCCGGCGATCTCGCGCTGCTGCCGGGTCGCGACGGCAAGGCCGCCGGTGCAGTCCTTGTGCTGTCGGCCCGGCCGACCTTGTGGGATTTCGGCGCGCTCGCGACCAAATTGCCGCCCGGGACCTGGAGATTGGCCTCCGACACCGCGCCGGTCTCGCCGACCGATGCCGCCATCGCGATCGGGCTGGGCGCCTGGCGCTTCGAGCGCTATCGCTCGAAGAAGGCCCGGGCGGGTGCAAAAATCCTCTGGCCGCAGGGCGCCGACAAGGCGCGCGCCACGGCGATCATCGAGGCCATCACGATGGCGCGCGATCTCATCACCACGCCGTCGTCCGACATGGGGCCGGCCGAGCTCGCCGAGGCGGCACAGGCGCTCGCCAAGACGCACAAGGCCAGGATCCGCGTGATCGTGGGCGACGATCTTCTGAAGCAGAACTATCCCATGGTGCATGCCGTCGGCCGCGCCAGCAGCCGCGCGCCGCGCCTGATCGATCTCACCTGGGGCCGCGAGAGCGACCCCAAGGTCACGCTGGTCGGCAAGGGCGTGTGCTTCGATACCGGCGGCCTCGACCTCAAGTCCGCTCCCGGCATGCTGAACATGAAGAAGGACATGGCGGGGGCGGCGACCATGATGGCCGTCGCCGCCATGGTGATGGCGACCAAACTGCCGGTGCGCCTGCGCCTGCTGGTGCCCGCGGTCGAGAACAGCGTGTCGGGCAACGCCTTCCGGCCGCTCGACGTGGTGCCGACGCGCAAGGGCCTCACCGTCGAGATCGGCAACACCGACGCCGAGGGCCGGCTGATCCTGTGCGACGCCCTGCACGAGGGCGCGTCGGAGAAGCCCACCATGATGGTCGATTGCGCGACGCTGACGGGTGCCGCACGGGTGGCGCTGGGCACCGACCTGCCGGCGCTGTTCTGCAACGACGACACCCTGGCCGACGAGCTTTTGGCCACCGGCACCGAAGTCGCCGAGCCGGTGTGGCGCATGCCATTGTTCGCCGGCTACCGCCGCATGCTCGACAGCAAGGTGGCCGACATCAACAACGCGCCCGGCGTGCCGTTCGGCGGCGCCATCACCGCCGCGCTCTATCTCAAGGAATTCGTGCCCGACGACGTGCCGTGGGCGCATTTCGACATGATGGCCTGGAACAACATGAGCCGCCCCGGCCGCCCCGAAGGCGGCGAGGCGCAGGCGGCACGGACGATCTTCACGACGATCGAGAAGAGGATCGCGAAGACCGCCTAATAGCCGGTCTTCGGATCGATGCGATGGATCAGCGCGCCGCCGCTGCGCAGGCGCTTGATGTTCTCGATCACGCCGGGCGACGCCGTGCGCGGGTTGGTGGCGCCGGCGATGTGCGGCGTCACATGCACCTTGGGATGTTTCCAGTAGGGATGCTCGGCCGGCAGCGGCTCCTGGTTGAAGACGTCGAGCACCGCGCCGCTCAGGTGGCCCGAATTGAGCGCCGCCAGCAATGCCTCGTCGACGACATGCCCGCCGCGCGCCATGTTGATGAAGTACGCGCCCTTCGGCAGCGCGGCGAAGGCCTTGGCATCCATGATCCCGCGCGTGTCGCGCGTGAGCGGCAGCACATTGACCAGGATGTCGCTCTGCGCCAGCAAACGCGCAAAGCCGTCGGCGCCATGAAACGTCTCGATGCCCGGCAGGCTTCTTGGCCGTGCGGCTCCAGCCCGCGGTGGGAAAGCCGAGCGCCGCGAATTTCCTGGCCGTGTCCTGGCCGATCGTGCCCAGTCCCAGAATGCCGATGCGGCGATGGATGGTGTCGACGAAATCCTCGACCTTCCATTTCTGCGCCCGCTGGCTCGCGGCATACTTGTCGATGTCGCGATGATGGCGCAGCGCCCAGTAGAGCGCGTACTCGCTCATCTGGCCGATCAGCCCGTCATCCATGATGCGCGTGATCGGCACGTCAGGCAGCTTGTCGTCGGACAGCAGGTGGTCGACGCCCATGCCCAGCGAGACGATCAGCTTGAGGTTGGGAAACGACGCCAGCAGCCCGGACGCCGGCTTCCAGGCCAGTGCCACCTCGATGTCGTCCTTGTTG
The DNA here is from genome assembly GCA_963755585.1 of uncultured Alphaproteobacteria bacterium. Taxonomy (GTDB): domain Bacteria; phylum Pseudomonadota; class Alphaproteobacteria; order Reyranellales; family Reyranellaceae; genus Reyranella. The sequence continues at coordinate 39,058 of CAVWKN010000014.1, read as the reverse complement.
CCCAGCGAATTGAGCCGGCGAAAATCGAGCGGACCGAGACCCGCCTCCAGAACCTTTTTCCAAAGCACGCCGTCGGTGTCGCGGCTGATGTAAGCGATGGCCTGCGCCATGATCTCCCCTTGTCCAGACTATCCTTGCAGCCAGCAAAGATCGCGCCATTGCTTTTTGTATCAGGTGGCGACGACGCTCCTGTCCGCGCCGATCGCCTCGAGATTGAAGGCCGCCGCGATCAGCGCCTGCGTATAAGGCGTCTGCGGCTGGCCGAACACCTGCTTGGCCGAGCCGCGCTCGACGACCTTGCCGTGGCGCAGCACGACCACTTCGTCGGCCAGCGCGCGCACGACTTTCAGGTCGTGGCTGATGAACAGGTAGGCGAGCTTGTGGCGGATCTGCAGGTCGCGCAGCAGGTCGACGATCTGCGCCTGCACGCTCATGTCGAGCGCCGAGGTCGGCTCGTCGAGCACGATGAAACGCGGCTTCAGCACCAGCGCGCGGGCGATCGCGATGCGCTGGCGCTGGCCGCCGGAGAATTCGTGCGGGTAGCGTTCGCGCGCCGACGGTTCGAGGCCCACTTCCTCCAGCGCCTGGTCGATCATGCGGCTGCGCTCGGCTTCGCTGCCGATGCGATGGACCTGCAGCCCTTCGCCCACGATGTCGCCCACCGACATGCGCGGGCTGAGCGAGCTGAACGGATCCTGGAAGACGATCTGCATCTGCCGGCGGAGCGGCCGGATCTCGCGCTGGCTGAGCTTCTGCAGATCGTGCGTGTCGAATTTTATGCCGCCCTGGCTGCTCTCCAGCCGCAGCAGCGCGAGGCCGAGCGTCGTCTTGCCCGAACCGGATTCGCCCACCAGGCCGATCGTATGGCCTTCGCGCAGCGCGAGGCTCACGCCGTCGACGGCCTTCACGTAGCCCACCGTGCGGCGCAGCAGGCCGCGCTTGATCGGGAAGTGCACCTTCAGCTCGTCGAGCCGCAGGATTTCCGGCGCGCCGGGATCGGCCGGCGCCGGCCTTCCCTTGGGCTCGGCCGACAGCAGGTGCTGGGTGTAGGAATGCTGCGGATTGTCGAACACCTGCGCCACCGGACCCTGCTCGACGATGCGGCCCTGGGTCATCACGCAGACACGGTCGGCCATCTTGCGCACGATGCCGAGGTCGTGGGTGATGAACAGCAGCGCCATGCCGTAGCGCGCCTGCAGCGTCTTCAGGAGCTTCAGGATCTGCGCCTGGATGGTGACGTCGAGCGCCGTGGTCGGCTCGTCGGCGATCAGCAGGTCGGGCTCGTTGGCCAGAGCCATGGCGATCATCACCCGCTGGCGCTGGCCGCCGGAGAGCTGGTGCGGATAGGCGTCGAGCCGCTTGGCCGCCTCGGGGATGCCGACCTGTTCGAGCAGCTCGAGCGTCCGCTTGCGCGCGGCGTCGCGCGTCAGGCCCTTGTGCAGGATCAGCACTTCGTTGACCTGCCGCTCGATCGTGTGCAGCGGATTGAGCGAGGTCATCGGCTCCTGGAAGATCATCGACACGCGATTGCCGCGCACCGCCAGAAGCTCGCGCGCCGGCGCGCCGACCAGTTCCTTGCCCTGGAACTTGATGCTGCCCGTGGGATGGCTGGCGATGGGATAGGGCAGGAGCTGCAGCACGGAGAGCGCCGTCACCGACTTGCCCGAGCCCGATTCGCCCACCAGCGCCAGGGTCTCGCCGCGCTGGATGCTGAAACTGACGCCGCGCACCGCGCGCACGGCGTTGTCGTCCTTGCCGAAGGTCACCGAGAGGTCCTTGACCTCGAGCAGGGCGGCTTCGGTCATACCGCTGGTCATACCGGCACCTTGCGCGGATTGAAGGCGTCGCGCACCGCCTCGCCGATGAACACCAGGAGCGACATCATGAGCGCCAGGATGGCGAAGCCGGTGAAGGCGAGCCATGGCGCATTGAGGTTGTTCTTGCCCTGCAGCAGGAGCTCGCCCAGCGACGGCGAGCCGACGGGCAGGCCGAATCCCAGGAAGTCGAGCGACGTCAGCGTGGTGACGGAGCCCGCCAGGATGAAGGGAAGGAAGGTGAGGCTCGCGGTCATGGCGTTGGGAAGGATGTGCCGGAACATGATGCGGACGTCCAGCATGCCGAGCGCACGGGCGGCACGGACATAGTCGAAATTGCGCCCGCGCAGGAACTCCGCGCGCACCAGCCCGACCAGCGCCATCCAGCTGAACAGCAGCATGATGCCCAGCAGCACCCAGAAGCCGGGCTGGATGAAGCTCGCCAGGATGATCAGGAGATAGAGCGTCGGCATGCTCGACCAGATCTCGAGGAAGCGCTGCATCGAGAGATCGACCAGGCCGCCGAAATAGCCCTGCACCGCGCCGGCGGCGATGCCGATGATGGTGCTGAGGATGGTGAGGGCCAGGCCGAACAGGACGGAGATGCGGAAGCCGTAGATCAGGCGGGCCAGCACGTCGCGCGCCTGGTCGTCGGTGCCGAGCGGATGCGCCCACGACGGCGGCAGCAGCGCCTGGCGGCCTTCGCCCTTCAGCACGGTGTTGTAGCTGTAGGGAATCGGCGGCCACAGCAGCCAGCCCTTGTCCTTGATCGACTTCTGCAGCTCGGCGTCGGTGTAGATGGCGTTGGTCGGAAAATCGCCGCCGAACGTCGTCTCCGGATAGTCGCGGAACATCGGCGAGTAGAAGGCGCCGTTGTAGTAGATCAGCAGCGGCCGGTCGTTGGCCAGGAACTCGGCGAACAATGAGACGAAGAACAGCACGCCGAACACGACCAGCGAGACCATGCCGCGCCTGCTGGCGCGAAAGGCCGCGAAGCGCCGTCGGTTCAGCGGGCTCATCAGCCGCGCGCCTCGAAGTCGATGCGCGGATCGACGAAGGTGTAGGTGAGGTCGCCCACGATGCCCATCACCAGGCCGATCAGGCCGAAGAAATAGAGCGTGCCGAACATGATCGGATAGTCGCGGTTGAGCGCCGCCTCGAAGCCCAGCAGGCCGATGCCGTCGAGCGAGAAGATCACCTCGATCAGCAGCGAGCCGGTGAACAGCACCGAGATGAAGGCGGCGGGAAAGCCCGCGATCACGATCAGCATGGCGTTGCGGAAGACATGGCCGTAGAGCACGCGGCGCTCGACCAGGCCCTTGGCGCGGGCGGTCAGCACGTATTGCTTGTTGATCTCCTCGAGGAACGAGTTCTTGGTGAGGAAGGTGAGCGTGGCGAAGCCGCCGATCACCATGGCGCCGATCGGCAGCACCATGTGCCACAGGTAATCGAGCACCTTGTCGATGAGGCCGAGCGAGCTCCAGTCGTCGGAGACCAGGCCGCGCAGGGGGAACCACTTGAAATAGCCGCCGCCCGCGAACAGCACGACCAGCAGCAGGGCGAACAGGAAGCCCGGGATGGCGTTCAGCACGATCAGGGTCGTCGAGGTCGAGACGTCGAAGCGCGAGCCGTCGCGCACCGCCTTGGCGATGCCGAGCGGGATCGAGATGAAATAGATCAGCAGCGTGGTCCACAGGCCGAGCGAGATCGACACCGGCATCTTCTCGAGCACGAGGTCGACCACGCGCTTGTTGCGGAAGAAGCTCTCGCCGAAGTCGAACACGAGATAGTTCTTCATCATCAGGAAGAAGCGCTCGTAGATCGGCTTGTCGAAGCCGTACATCTTCTCGATGCGCTCGATCAGGTCCTTGGGCAGGCCGCGCGCGCCGCGATAGGCGCCGCCGCCGCTGCCCGAGGTGTCGGCCGACGACTTGCGGACGGTCTCGCCGCCGCTCGAGCTGCCCGAGAAGCGCTCGGTGGCGTCGACCGCCGTGCCCTGGATCTGCGACAGCATCTGCTCGACCGGTCCGCCGGGCGCCGCCTGGATGATGAAGAAGTTGACCACCATGATGCCGATCAGGGTCGGCACCACCAGCATCAGCCGGCGCAGGATGTAGGCGAACATCTAGGGAGCGGCTGTCATCGCAAACGTGTCGTCCTGAGCGCAGCGAAGGACCTCATCGCCGCCTGCCATCGGCACGAGATCCTTCGCTGCGCTCAGGATGACAGCGGGTGCGTAGGAAGAGCGGGGTCGTCATTTCTTCTCCCCGCCGCGCTGCAGCGCCTTGTCCTTGGCCTCGTCGATCCACCAGGTGTCGAAGGCGACCGGCGCGTAGCGGGCGCTCTTGGCGGGGCGGCCGAAGCGGTTCCAGTAGGCGACGTAGGCGGTGTTGCTGTGCCAGTTGGGCACCACGAAATGGCTCCACAGCAGCACGCGGTCGAGCGCGTGGGTGACGTTGATCAGGCTTTCGCGGTCGGGCGCGGCGATCAGCGTGTCGACCAGGCTGTCGATCGCGGCGTCGCGGATGCCGATCGTGTTGCGGCTGCCCGACGTGTCGGCCGACTTGGAGCCCCAGAAGTCGCGCTGCTCGTTGCCCGGCGACAGCGACTGGCCGAAGCCCTCGACGATCATGTCGAAGTCGAACTCGTCCTCGCGCCGCTTGGCCTGGGCGGTGTCGACGGTGCGCACGTTCATGTCGATGCCGATGCGCTCGAGGTTCTGCTTGTAGGGCAGCACGACCCTCTCGAAGCTGGCGTCGCTCAGCATCATCTCGAAGGCGAGCTTCTTGCCCGTCTTCACCTCGGTCATCTTGCCGTCCTTGACCTCCCAGCCGGCGTCCTTGAGCAGCGTGAGCGCGCGCCGTGCCAGGTCGCGGACGTTGCCGGTGCCGTCCGACTCGGGGATCTTGAATTCCTGGGTGAAGACCTCGTCGGGGATCTTGCCGCGCAACGGCTCGAGGTACTTGAGCTCGGCCGGCGTCGGCAGGCCGGACGAGGCGAGCTCGGAATTGCCGAAGAACGAGATGTTGCGCTTGTACATCCCGTAGAACAGATTCTTGTTGGTCCAGGCGAAGTCGAACATCGTGGCGATCGCCTCGCGCACCCGCCTGTCCTTGAAGAAGTCGCGTCTTGTATTGAAGGCGAAGCACTGCATGCCGGTCGGCAGCTCGTGCGGGATCTCGGCCCGCTGGATGCGCCCGTCGCGCACCGGCGGGATGTCGTAGGCGGTCGCCCAGTTGCGCGCGATGTTCTCCTGGCGAATGTCGATCTCGCCCGCCTTGAAGGCCTCGAACTGCACGGTGACGTCGCGATAGTACTCGTAGCGCAGCACCTCGAAATTGTTGCGCCCCTTGTTCATCCAGAGGTCCCTGGCCCACCAGTCGTCGACCCGGCGATAGGCGATCGAGCGGCCGACGTCGAAGGAATTGACCTTGTAGGCGCCGCTGCCGAGCGGGATGTCGAGCGACACCTTCTCGAAGTCGCGCGTCGACCACCATTTGGACGGCAGCACCGGAAGCTGGCCCACGATCAGCGGCAGCTCCTTGTTGGAGGCGTCGCGGAAGGTGAACAGCACCTTGCGGTCGCCGGCTCTTCTCGGCCTTCAGCACGTCGTGATAGTAGAAGGCGTAGTTGGGCGCGCCCTTGGCCTTCAGGATGTCGAAGGTGAAGATCACGTCCTCGACGGTGATCGGCGTGCCGTCGTGGAAGCGGGCCTGCGGCCGCAGCGTGAACGCGACCCACGAGCGATCGTCGGGCCATTCGATGGTCTCGGCCACCAGGCCATACTCGGTCGAGGCTTCGTCGCGCGACGACCAGCAGAGCGTGTCCCAGATCGCGGTGATGCCGGCCGCCGGCACGCTCTTGACGATGAAGGGATGGAGCGAATTGAACGTCCCGCGCGCGCCCAGCTTGACGGCGCCGCCTTTCGGCGCGCTGGGGTTGACGAAGTCGGGCGGCCCGGCGTCGGCCGGGTATTTCGGCGTGCCGTGCATGGCAAAGCCATGGCTGACATTGGTCTTCGACGCCGTCTGCGCCCGCAGGATCGCCGGCGCGCCCACCCACAAGGCGGCGCCGCCCGCCAATACGCTGCGTCGTCCGATCGCCATAACGCGCTCCCGAAGCCACCTGTGTTTCGCGCCCTATATAGCGCGGTCGAGTTGGGCGGCACTATGGCTACCGGGTTACTTCGCTGTCAGCTTTCGCCCTCGATTTCCGCCTTTTTGACCGTGCATTCCCCGGAAGCCGGGACGGCCCGCCCTGCGGATTTGACTTAACGGCAGCCGAGCCCCAGTTTTGATCAATGGCCGACTCGCACGTCTTCGCGCCCGACTACGACGCCCCCATCGAGTACATGCGCCGCACGCGCGAGTACTACCTCGCGCTGGGCTACGACAATCCCTATCGCTGGGCTCACTATGTCGACGCGCCCTTCCAGCCGCTGAAGAAGCCGCTCAAGGACAGCACCCTGGCGCTGATCACGACCGCCGCGCCCTACCAGCCCGACAAGGGCGACCAGGGGCCGGGCGCCGTCTACAATGCCGCCGCCAAGTTCTACACGGTCTATTCGGGCGACTCCGCGGCCGATCATGACACGCGCATCTCGCACATCGGCTACGACCGCAAGCACACCACCGCGAAAGACAGCAACACCTGGTTTCCGCTGCCGCTGCTGCGCGAGTTCGCGAAAGAAGGGCGTTTCTCCCTGGCGAAGCGCTTCCACGGCGCGCCGACCAATCGCAGCCAACGGGTGACCCTGGATACCGATGCGCCGGAGATCCTGGCGCGCTGCCGGCAGGACCAGGTCGACGCGGCGCTGCTGGTGCCTACTTGACCCGTCTGCCACCAGACCGTGAGTCTGGTCGCCCGATACCTCGAACGGAACGGCATTCCCACGGTGATCATGGGAGCGGCCAAGGACATCGTCGAGCATGCCGGCGTGCCGCGCTTCCTGTTCAGCGATTTCCCGCTGGGCAATTCCTGCGGCAAGCCGCACGAGCCCGACACCCAGCGCTTCACGCTCGACCTTGCGCTGAAGGTGCTGGAAAGCGCCGTCGGTCCGCGCACCACGGTGCAGTCGCCGTTGCGCTGGAACGAGGATGGCGACTGGAAGCGCGACTACAACAACCTCGAGCGCATGCCGCCCGAGGAGGTCGCCAAGCGCCGCGCCGAGTTCGACAAGGTGAAGCAGGTCGCGCGCAGCCAGCGCGAGAAATCGGGCGTCGCTTAGAGGCGAGATGAGCAAACCTTTCACCGGCGTAAAGATCCTCGACTTCACGCGCGTGCTGGCCGGGCCCTACGGGTCCTACCAGCTGGCGCTGCTGGGCGCCGACGTCATCAAGGTCGAAAGCCGCGAAGGCGACGACATGCGCTTCGGCAACCGCGCCAACGACTGGGAGAAGCGCGGGCTCGCGGCACCCTGGGTCGCGGTGAATGCCGGCAAGCGCTCGATCACGCTCGACCTCAAGAAGCCCAAGGCGATCGAGGTCATCAAGCGCCTGGTCGCCAAGGCCGACGTCGTGATGGAGAATTTCCGGCCGGGCGTGATGGACAAGCTCGGCATCGGCTACGAGACGCTGAAGGCGATCAACCCCAAGCTGATCTATTGCGCGGTGTCGGGCTTCGGGCAGGTCGGGCCGGACCGCGCGACGGCGGCCTTCGACGGCATGATCCAGGCGATGTCGGGCCTGATGTCGATCACCGGCTTCGAAGCCAATGGCCCGACGCGCGTGGGCTTTGCCGGCGCCGACGTGATGTCGGGCGCGACGGCGGCATTCGGCGTCGCTTCGGCGCTCTTCCAGCGGACGCACACCGGCAAAGGCCAGCTCGTCGACGTCGCCATGATCGATGCGGTGATGGGCTACCTGGCGCAGCAGTTCACCGAGCACCTGATGACCGGGCGCGTGCACGGCCAGGCCGCCAACCTCTCGGTGACGCGCAAGCCGACCGGCGATCTCTACAAGACCAGGGACGGCTGGATGGTGCTGGCCGTCATGACCGATCCGCAGTTCCAGCGCCTGATGAAGGTGCTGGGCCGCGCCGACGTGCTGGCCGATCCGCGCTTCGTCGATTGGCCGACCCGCATCGAGAACAACAAGGTGCTGCACGAGATCATCGAAGCGGCGATGAAGACGGAGACCTCGGCGACCTGGGCCGAACGCTTCGCCAAGAACGACGTGCCGGCCGGCCGGGTGCTCAGCATCCCCGAGACGGCGCAACTCGACCTCTTCCAGCACCGCACGGTGCTGCAGTCGGTCGAGACCGAGCACGGCCCGATCAAGGTCGTGGGCTCGGGCTTCCGCCTCGAGCACGGCGGCGGATCGGTCGAACGTCCGCCCGCGACCTTGGGCGAGCACACCGAAGAAGTCCTGGGCGAGGCAGGCTACTCGGCCGCCGACATCGCCACTATGCGCGACGGCAAAGTCGTCTAGACGGCTACTTCTTTTCGACCTTGGGCAGCTCGACCTTCACGTCGACTGCCTTGGCCTGGTTGGCGCCCGACATCTGGCCACCGAACAGGATGAAGCCGCCCACTGCAACGGCGACGCAAAGAGCGCCGACGATGAAATAGAGCATGCCGTTGTTTCCGCCTGAGTTGCCGTCGGCCATTTGTATCCCCATGGGATGATTTACCCAGCCGGAGAAACGCAGGGCGACTGAAACGGTTCCCTGTTGCATGGCCGGCCGACGGGTCTAGACTGTTTCCCGTCCAAGGGGGGTCCCGACAAGGGGCTGAGATACCGACGGCCTGTCCGGGCAGCGCGGTGACCCTTTGAACCTGATCCGGGTCATGCCGGCGAAGGGACTGGATGCCTCCTTTGCACGACAAAACCGGGTCTCCGTATGCCAACCAGCCACGGGAGATCCTCGTCATGGACAATATTATCTCTACACCGTCACCGTCGCCCAAGGTGACGACCGGCCCGCTGCCGTCTTCGCAGAAGGTCTATGTCACGCCCGATCAGGCGCCCGACCTCAGCGTTCCCCTGCGCGAGATCGAGCTCAGCTCGCCCGTCGAACCGCGGGTGCGGGTCTACGACACGACCGGTCCCTACACCGATTCCTCGGTCGTGATCGACGTCAACAAGGGCCTGGCGCGCACGCGCCGTGCCTGGGTGCTGCAGCGTGGCGGCGTCGAGGAATATGACGGCCGTCCGATCGCGCCCATCGACAACGGCAATGTGAAGGCCGCGGCCCTGCTGCCGTTCCCCAACACGCCGCGGCCGCTGCGCGGTCTTTCGGGCAAGCCGATCACCCAATACGAATGGGCGCGCGCCGGTGTCATCACCAAGGAGATGATCTATGTCGCCGAGCGCGAGAATGTCGGCCGCAAGTTCGCGCTCGACTTCGCCAAGGAGCGGCTGGCCGACGGCGAGAGCTTTGGCGCCGCCTTGCCCGACTTCATCACGCCGGAGTTCGTGCGCCAGGAAGTGGCGATGGGCCGCGCCATCATCCCGGCCAACATCAACCATGGCGAGCTGGAGCCGATGGCGATCGGCCGCAATTTCCTGGTGAAGATCAACGCCAACATCGGCAACTCGGCGGTCTCCTCCTCCATGGAGGAAGAAGTCGAGAAGATGGTGTGGGCGATCCGCTGGGGCGCCGACACGGTCATGGATCTCTCGACCGGCCGCAACATCCACGACACGCGCGAATGGATCGTGCGCAATTCGCCGGTGCCGATCGGCACCGTGCCGATCTACCAGGCGCTGGAGAAGGTCGGCGGCGATCCGACCAAGCTCAACTGGGAGGTCTATCGCGACACCTTGATCGAGCAGTGCGAGCAGGGCGTCGACTACTTCACCATCCATGCCGGCGTGCGGCTGGCGCATGTGCCGCTGACGGCCAGCCGGGTCACCGGCATCGTGAGCCGCGGCGGCTCGATGATGGCGCAGTGGTGCCTGACCGAGCATCGCGAGAGCTTCCTCTACGAGCGCTTCGGCGACATTTGCGACATCATGCGCAAATACGACGTGTCGTTCTCGCTGGGCGACGGCCTGCGGCCCGGCTGCAACGCCGACGCCAACGACGCCGCGCAGTTCGCCGAGCTCGAGACGCTGGGCGAGCTCACCAAGGTCGCCTGGGACAAGGGCTGCCAGGTCATGATCGAGGGCCCGGGCCACGTGCCCATGCACAAGATCAAGGCCAACATGGACAAGCAGCTGCGCGAATGCGGCGAGGCGCCGTTCTACACCTTGGGACCGCTCGTCACCGACATCGCGCCGGGCTACGACCACATCACCTCGGGCATCGGCGCCGCCATGATCGGCTGGTTCGGCACGGCGATGCTCTGCTACGTCACGCCCAAGGAGCATCTCGGCCTGCCCGACCGCGACGACGTCAAGGTGGGCGTCATCACCTACAAGATCGCGGCCCACGCCGCCGACCTCGCCAAGGGCCATCCCGCGGCGCGGCTGCGCGACGATGCGCTCTCCAAGGCGCGCTTCGATTTCCGCTGGCGGGATCAGTTCAACCTGTCGCTCGATCCGGCGACGGCGGAAAAATTCCACGACGAGACGATGCCCAAGGAGGCGCACAAGACGGCGCATTTCTGCTCGATGTGCGGGCCGAAATTCTGCTCCATGCGCATCACCCAGGACATCCGCGAGTACGCCAAGAAGGGCATGGACGAGATGAGCGAGAAGTTCCGCGCCGGCGGCAGCCAGCTCTACGTCTCGGACAAGGCGGCGGACTGATCGATCGGGAAGCGGCGGCCGCTCGCCGGCCGCCGCTTTGAGCGTGAGACCGTCAGTTCGCGGTCGGTGCCAAGAAACCTTCGCCAAGTCGTAGCGATTCCACAGCCATCGGCCCGGAGATTGGGCCGACGTGGAGAGCCGACAGGGGGGAGCCTTGGCGCGTCGCACGGCCTTGCCGTTGGGAGCTGCAGTCATCGCCTTGGCGCTGGCGGTGCCGGCTCTTGCCCAGGCCCCGCCGCCGTCGACCCAGGAGCTGCTCGACCAGATCCGGCTGCTGCAGAAGCGGATCGAACAGCTCGAAGCGGCTGAAAAGCAGCGACAGGGCGCCGAACTCGAGGGCCCGGGTGGCGGCCCCGCAACCGATGGCTCCGCCGCGGCCGACGAGAATAGAGGCGGCGACGGTCGCGGCGACGGCTCCCGCCGGCGCCGGCGCCGGTGCCGGAATCCGGCCCGACGCCGGCTGCGCCATCGGGCGATCCGGACAAGCCCAACGGCAGCTTCATGCTGGGCAGCGTGAAGCTGACGGTCGGCGGCTTTGTCGATCTCACGGGCTACTACCGCAGCAGAAACGAGAATCGCGGCACGGGCACCGGCTTCAGCACCATTCCCTTCTATGGGCCGACACCGCAGGGCAACAGCGGCGAGTTCGGCCTGTCGGCCCAGCAAACGCGCCTTTCGGCCAAGATCGAGGCCTCGATCGGTCCGCAATCGACGCTCCTCGGTTATGTCGAGACGGACTTCGAGAACGGGGCGGGCGGCGCCAACTCCGTGCAATCGAACAGCTACACGCCCCGTTTGCGCCAGGCCTTTGCCGAGTACGAGGACGATTCGTGGCAAGCCTCCCTGCTCGCGGGCCAGGCCTGGACGTTGGCGACGCCGTTCAAAAAGGGGCTTGGTCCCTTCAATACATGGCAGCCGCCGGTCATCGACCACAACTATATGGTCGGCTACAGCTACCTGCGCGTCCCGATGGTCCGCGCGGTCAAGGGCTTCGGCAATTTCTGGATGGGCATCGAGGCCAACACGCCGCAGACCGTGTTCGGCGGCGCCGCCACGGTGCCGGCCGGCCAGACCGTGTTCACGGGCTATCCCGGCAACACCGCCCTCAATCCGCAGGTCAACTACAGCGTCAACGTCGCGCCCGACCTGGTCGCCAAGGCCGCGCTCGACACGAGCTTCGGGCACTTCGACGTCTTCGGCGTCATGCGCTGGTTTCGCGACCAGGTCGCGTTCGGCACGACGAGCGTGAACAATGACACGTTCGGCGGGGGCGTCGGCGCCAGTGCGTTCGTTCCCATCGGACCGTGGGTCGATCTCATGGGCAACATCCTGTATGGCAGCGGCATCGGCCGTTATGGCGCCGCCGGCCTGCCCGATGTCACCTTCAATTCCGGCGGCGGTCTGACCGCGCTGCCCCAGGGCATGGGCACGGCCGGCGCGATCGTGCATGCCATTCCGAACGTGCTCGACTTCTACGGCTTCTATGGATGGAACTGGGTCGGTGCCAGCTACTTCCCCGGCGGTGGCTATGGCAATCCGGCCTTCGACAACACCGGCTGTTTCAATCCCAACGCCGGCGGCGCGGGCTGCGCCGGCAACAACCAGTCGCTCAGCCAGTACACGGCCGGCCTGAACTGGAACTTCCTGCGCGGTCGCTACGGCACGTTCCGCACCGGAGTGCAGTACAGCCATATCGTCCGCACGGCCTATGCCGGCGAGGGCGGCACGCCGTGGGCCGCCGAAGACCTGTTCATGTTCAACCTGCGTTACCTGCCGTTCGACTGACGCCGGCACCTTTCTGCTCCGCATGCGTTACACAGGATGGCTTGGGCAGCCCGGCGTCTTGCGCCGGTCCGACCGCTGGGGGAGACTCCATCGCTTCGGCCCGTACTAGTAGGAAACGGGCTTCACTTTGGGGCGTATGGGACGATGAAAAGGCTGCGGACCCTCCTTGGGATCGGCTTGGGGCTTGCCGTCGTGGTGGGCGCCGGCTGGTATATTTCGCAGACCGGAACTGCGACTCCCAGCCAGGCCGCGCGGCAAGGCCGTTTTGCGGCCGGTGCAGCGACGCCTGTCGGCCTCGCCACCGCCGCCAAGGGCGACATTCCGGTGGTGGTCCGCGCCTTGGGAACGGTGACGCCGATCAACACCGTCAACGTCAAGACCCAGATCACCGGCCAGCTCATCAAGGTCGAGTTCAAGGAAGGCCAGATGGTCAAGCAGGGTGACCTGCTGGCCGTGGTCGATCCGCGGCCCTACGACGTCGCGCTTCAGCAGGCGATCGGCACGATGCAGAAGGACGAGGCGCTGCTGAAGAACGCCCAGCTCGACCAGGAGCGCTACAAGAAGCTGGTCGCCCAGGACTCGATCGCCCGGCAGCAATACGACACCCAGATTTCCCTCGTCCGCCAGTACGAAGCGGCGCTGGTGATCGATCAGGCCCAGGTCGACGCCGCCAAGCTCAACGTCACCTACACCAAGATCCTGGCGCCGCTGACCGGCCGCATCGGCCTGCGCTCGGTCGACCCGGGCAACTACGTGACGATGGGCGATGCCACCAGCATCTGCATCATCATCCAGGTCCAGCCGATTTCGGTGATCTTCACCATTCCCGAAGACTCGCTGCCGCAGGTCCGCGCGCGACTGAAGACCGGGGCCGCGCTCGAAGTGCGGGTGCTCGACCGCTCGCAGAAGACCGAACTTGCCGTCGGCAAGCTCGAAACGCACGACAACGTCATCGATATCACGACCGGCACCGTCAAGCTCCGCGCCGTCTTCGACAACAAGGACGAGGCGCTGTTTCCCAACCAGTTCGTGAACGTCAGGCTGCTGGTCGACACGGTCAAGGATGCGACCGTGGTGCCGGTCGCCGCCATCCAGCGCGGCACGCCCGGCACCTACGTCTACCTCGTCAAGGCCGACGACACCGTTGCGATCAAGGTCGTCGAACTGGGCGTGACCGACGGCGAGAAGGTGCAGATCACGAACGGCCTGCAGGTCGGCGACGAGGTCGTCATCGACGGCACGGATCGCCTGCGCGACGGCGCCAAGATCCGCCGGCCGGGCACCAGCCCGCGCGCGGCCTCCGGCCCGCCGGTCGCAGCCGCCCCGCCCGCGGCGGCGCCGGGCGATGCGCAGGCCGCTCAACCGCAGGATGGCCAGCCGCCGAGGCGGCGCCAAGGCAACGGGAACGGCGGCGCCGGCCGGCCTGCCCAGACGAACCAGTAATACCGGTCGCGACATGAACCCGTCGCGAATTTTCATCGAGCGGCCGGTCGCCACCTCGCTGCTGATGGTGGCGATCATCCTGGTGGGCGTGATCGCCTATAAATTCCTGCCCTTGTCGGCCCTGCCGCAGGTCGACTATCCGACCATCCGCGTCCTGACGCTCTATCCCGGCGCCAGCCCCGAGGTCATGACCTCGTCGGTCACGGCGCCGCTCGAGCGCCAGTTCGGCCAGATGCCCGGCCTCAACCAGATGACGTCGACCAGCTCGGCCGGCGCATCGTCGATCATCCTGCAGTTCGACCTCAAGCTCGGCCTCGATGTGGCCGAACAGCAGGTCCAGGCGGCGATCAACGCCGCGGGCAACCTGCTGCCCTCGGATCTGCCCTCGCCGCCGGTCTACGCCAAGGTGAACCCCGCCGACGCGCCCGTCCTGACGCTCTCCGTCACCTCCAAGTCGGAGCCGCTCACCAAGGTGCACGACCTGGTGGATGTGAGGCTTGCCCAGAAGATCTCGCAGCTTCCCGGCGTCGGCCTGGTCAGCCTCGACGGCGGCCAGAAGCCCGGCGTGCGGATCCGCGCCAATCCGACGGCACTCGCCGCCTATGGGCTGAACATCGACGACCTTCGGACGACGATCTCCAACGCCAACGTCAACACGCCGAAGGGCAATTTCGACGGCCCGGCGCGCGCCTACACCATCAACGCCAACGACCAGATCACCGACCCCGCGATCTTCCGCAACATCGTCGTCGCCTATCGCAACGGCGCGCCGGTGCGGGTGTCCGACGTGGCGACGGTCGAGCAGGCGCAGGAGAACAACCGGCTCGCCGCCTGGGCCAATTCGACGCCGGCGGTGATCGTGAACGTCCAGCGCCAGCCGGGCGCCAACGTCATCGCCGTCGTCGACAGCATCAAGGCGTTGCTGCCGCAGCTGCGCGAGACCCTGCCGCCCTCGCTCGACGTGGCGGTGCTCACCGACCGCACGCTCACCATCCGCGCCTCGGTGCGTGACGTGCAGATCGAGCTCACCTTTGCCGTCGTCCTGGTCGTCGGCGTGATCTTCCTCTTCCTCGGCGACTGGCGCGCCACGCTGATCCCCAGCCTGTCGGTGCCGCTGTCGCTGATCGGCACCCTGGCGGTGATGTATCTCGCGGGGTTCAGCCTCAACAACCTGTCGATCATGGCGCTCACCATCGCCACCGGGTTCGTGGTCGACGACGCCATCGTCATGATCGAGAACATCGCCCGCTACATCGAGCGCGGCGACGACCCCAAGGAGGCGGCGCTCGAAGGCTCGGGCCAGATCGCCTTCACCGTCGTGTCGCTCACGGTGTCGCTGATCGCGGTGCTGATCCCGCTGCTGTTCATGAGCGACGTCGTCGGCCGCCTGTTCAGCGAGTTCGCGGTCACGCTCTCCGTCACCATCCTGATCTCCGCCGTGGTATCGCTCACCCTGGTGCCGATGCTGTGCGCCCAGCTGCTGCGCCGGCGGCCGGGCCATGCGGCGGCGGGCCAGCCCCAACAGCACCTCGAGGCCGAGGCGCTGGGCGCCCGCTGGTTCGGGCGGATGATCTCGTTCTACGACCGCTGCCTGATCGTGGTGTTTCGCCATCAGCCGCTGACGCTCCTGATCGCCGTCGCCACCATCGTCCTGACCGTCGTCCTCTACATCGTGATCCCCAAGGGCTTCTTCCCGATCCAGGACACCGGCCTGATCCAGGCGGTCACGGAGGCGCCGCAAAGCGTCTCCTTCGCGGCGATGAGCGAGCGCCAGCGCGCGCTCGCCGACGCCATCCTGGGCGATCCCGACGTCGAGAGCCTGACCTCCTTCGTCGGCGTCGACGGCACCAACCCGACGCTCAACTCGGGCCGCATGCTGATCAACCTGAAGCCGCGTGACGCCCGCAGCGATACCGCGAGCCAGATCATCCGGCGCCTGCAGCGCGAGACCGCGGGCGTGCAGGGCATCACGCTCTACATGCAGCCGGCGCAGGACCTCACCATCGATTCGACGGTGAGCCGCACGCAGTACCAGTTCGTGCTGGAGAGCGCCAAGCCGGACGATTTCGACGTCTGGATACCGCGCCTTCTCGACCGCCTGCAAAAGCTGCCCGAGATCACCGACGTGACGAGCGACCTCGAGGGCAAGGGGCTTTCGCTGTTCATCAACCTCGACCGGGACGCCGCCGCACGCTTCGGCATCACCGCCGCCACGGTCGACAACGTGCTCTATGACGCGTTCGGCCAGCGCATCGTGTCGACGGTCTACACCCAGTCGAACCAGTATCGCGTGATCTACGAGGTCGAGCCGTCGATGGCCCGCTCGATCGATGCGCTTTCCAATCTTTACCTGCCCGGTGCCAACAGCAAGCAGGTGCCGTTGTCGGCCATCGCCACCTTCGAGGAACGCTCGGCGCCGCTCCGCATCGACCGGCTCGGGCAGTTCCCGGCCACCACCATCTCGTTCAACCTGGCGCAGGGCGCCTCGCTCGGCCAGGCGGTCGACGCCATCACGGCCGCGCAGCGCGAGATCGGCATCCCGGCCTCGCTCACGACGCACTTCCAGGGTGCCGCGCTCGCCTTCCAGAAATCGCTCGACAGCCAGCTCCTGCTGATCCTGGCCGCCATCGTCACCGTCTATATCGTGCTGGGCGTGCTCTACGAGAGCTACATCCACCCGATCACCATCCTGTCGACCCTGCCGTCCGCCGGCATCGGCGCGTTGCTCGCGCTGATCATCGCCGGCGACGATCTGAACGTCGTCGCCATCATCGGCATCGTGCTGCTGATCGGCATCGTCAAGAAGAACGCGATCATGATGATCGACTTCGCCCTCGAGGCCGAGCGCCACCAGGGCAAGGCGCCGCAGGAGGCGATCCACCAGGCCTGCCTGCTGCGCTTCCGGCCGATCCTCATGACCACGGTCGCGGCGCTCGTCGGCGCGCTGCCCCTGATGGTGGGCAGCGGCACCGGGTCGGAGCTGCGCCATCCGCTGGGCCTCACCATCGTCGGCGGCCTGATCGTCAGCCAGGTGCTGACGCTCTTCACCACGCCGGTGATCTATCTTGCCTTCGATCGGCTGGGCCGGCGGCTGCGCGGCGTGCCGCTCGACACGCCGCTCTATCCCGTGCGGCATCCGTGCCGAGGCCGGCGAAAGCCCGCCGCCATGAACCTGTCGGCCCCCTTCATCGCGCGGCCCGTCGCCACGACCCTGCTGACCATCGGGCTGGCGCTCGCCGGCATCGTGGCCTTCATCAAGCTGCCGGTCTCGCCGCTGCCCAAGGTCGACTTTCCGACCATCCAGGTCTCGGCCAGCCTGCCGGGCGCCTCGCCGGAAACGGTCGCCACCAGCCTCACGACGCCGCTCGAACGGGCGCTCGGCGCGATTGCCGGCGTCACCGAGATGACGTCGCAGAGCACGGTCGGCAATTCGCGCATCACGCTGCAGTTCGACCTGTCGCGCAGCATCGACGGGGCGGCGCGTGACGTGCAGGCCGCGGTCAATGCCGCGCGCATGGACATGCCGTCCGATCTGCCGGCCAACCCGCAATATCGCAAGGTCAATCCCGCCGATGCGCCGGTCCTGGTGCTGGCCCTCACCTCGGACACGCTGGGCCAGGGCCGCCTCTACGACGCGGCGTCCAACGTCCTGCAGCAAAGCCTGAGCCAGGTGACCGGCGTCGGCCAGGTGACCCTGGGCGGCAGTTCGCTGCCGGCCGTGCGGGTCGAGATCAATCCCTCGAGCCTGTCGAAATACGGCGTCGGCCTGGAAAGCGTGCGTGCCGCGCTGGCGGCCGCCAACGCCAATTCGCCCAAGGGCGCCCTCGAGGTCGGCGAGCGGCGCTACCAGCTCTATTCCAACGACCAGTCGCGCACCGCCGCCGAATATCGCCCGCTGATCGTGGCCTGGCGCAACGGCTCGCCGGTGCGCCTGTCGGACGTGGCCGAGGTCATCGATTCGACCGAGAACATCCGCAACGAGGGCCAGGCCAACGGCAAGCGCTCGGTGCTGGTGCTGATCTATCTGCAGCCCAACGCCAACGTCATCGAGACCGTCGACCAGATCAAGGCGGTGCTGCCGGAATTGCAGGCGGCGCTGCCCAACGACGTCGACCTGCAGGTGGTGAGCGACCGCACGATCACCATTCGGGCCTCGCTGCGCGAAGTCGAGCACGCGCTGATCGCCAGCGTCATCCTCGTGGTGCTGGTGACCTTCGCCTTCCTGCGATCGGCCCGTGCCGGCTTCGTCGCCGCGGTCGCCGTGCCGGTGTCGCTGATCGGCACCTTCGGCGGCATGTACCTGCTGGGCTTCAGCCTCAACAACCTGTCGCTGATGGCCATGGCGATCGCCGCCGGCTTCGTGGTCGACGACGCCATCATCGTGCTCGAGAACATCTCGCGGCACATCGAGGCCGGCGTGCCGCGGATCAAGGCGGCGCTGCAGGGCGCCAGCGAGGTCGGCTTCACCGTCGTCTCGATGAGCCTGTCGCTGATCGCGGTGTTCATCCCGATCCTGCTGATGGGCGGCATCGTCGGCCGCCTGTTCCGCGAGTTCGCGGTGACGCTCACGGTGGCGATCCTGATCTCCATGGTCGTCTCGCTCACCACGACGCCCATGATGTGCGCCTTCGTGCTGCGCCCGCACGGCACGGGCAAGCCCGGATTCTTCTTTCGCGTCAGCGAACGCGGCTTTGCCGCGATCCAGGACTTCTACAGCCGCAGCCTGGGCGTCGTGCTGCGCCATCCGCTGCTGACGATGCTCGTCTTCCTCGCGACCGTGATCTTCAACATCGATCTCTATGTGACGATCCCCAAGGGTTTCTTTCCCCAGCAGGACACCGGGCGCATCGTCGCCGGCATCCGCGCCGACCAGAGCATCTCGTTTCAGGCGATGCGCCGCAAATTCCGCCAGTTCATGACGATCGTCCGCGAAGATCCGGACATCGCCAGCGTGGCGGGCTTCACCGGCGGCTTCTCGACCAATTCGGGCTTCATGTTCGCCACCCTGAAGCCGCTCGGCGAACGCAAGCTGTCGGCCGACCAGGTGATCGCCCGGCTGCGTCCGAAGCTCGCCCAGGTCACCGGCGCAAACCTCTTCATGCAGGCGGTGCAGGATATCCGGGTCGGCGGCCGCCAGGGCAACTCGCAGTACCAGTTCAGCCTGCAGTCCGATTCGCTGCCCGATCTCTACACCTGGGGACCGAAGCTGCTGGAGGCCTTGCGCAAGGATTCGTCGGTCATCACCGACGTCGATTCGGACCAGTCGCAGAACGGCCTGCAGGTCAACCTCACGATCGACCGCGATGCCGCGGCCCGGCTCGGCGTCAACACGCGCAGCATCTCGTCGACGCTCTACGATGCCTTCGGCCAGCGCCAGGTCTCGACCATCTACAACGCGCTGAACCAGTATCACGTCGTCATGGAGGTCTCGCCGGAATACTGGGAGAACCCCGAATCGCTGAAGGACATCTATGTCAGCACGTCGGGCGGCGCGATCAGCGGCGCCCAGGCGACCGGCGCCATCGTGTCGACGGCGCCGCTGGCGGCGGGTGCGGTGGATCCGGCACAGGCGGTGCGTAACCAGCTCACCAACCAGATCGCCGTCAGCGGCCGCGGTTCGGCCTCGACCGGTGCGGCCGTCAGCACCGCGCAGGAGACGATGATCCCGTTGACGTCGGTGACGCGCTACGATTTCGGCACGACGCCGCTTGCGGTCAACCACCAGGGCCTGTTCGTCGCCAGCACGATCTCGTTCAACCTGGCGCCGGGCAAGACGCTGAGCGACGCTGTCACCTATGTGAATGCAACCATGCGCGAGATCGGCCTGCCGTCGACGATCCACGGCTCCTTCCAGGGCACCGCAAGGGCCTTCCAGGATTCGCTCAACAACCAGCTCCTGCTCGTGCTGGCGGCCCTCGCTGCCGTCTATATCGTGCTCGGCATCCTCTACGAGAGCTACATCCACCCGCTGACGATCCTGTCGACCCTGCCGTCGGCCGGCATCGGCGCGCTGCTCGCGCTCAAGCTGACGGGCGTCGAGTTCAGCATCATCGCCATGATCGGCGTGTTGCTGCTGGTCGGAATCGTCAAGAAGAACGCCATCATGATGATCGACGTGGCGCTGGACCGCGAGCGCAACGAGGGACTCGAGCCGCGCGAGGCGATCCACCAGGCGGCAACGCTGCGTTTCCGCCCGATCCTGATGACGACCATGGCGGCCATCCTGGGCGCGCTGCCGCTGGCGCTGGGCTTCGGCGACGGGGCGGAGTTGCGCCAGCCGCTCGGCATCTCGATTATCGGCGGCCTGTTCGTGAGCCAGATCCTGACCCTTTATACGACTCCCGTGATCTACCTTTACCTCGACCGCTTCCGCCGCCGCGACCGCGACCGGCCGAGCCGCGTCGCCCGCGCGATGGGAAGCGTGGGGCGGCAGCGCAGGGGCGGCGCCGGCATGACGGCATCCCGTCGCGCCGTGGCGCTGGCCACGGCCCTGTCGCTCTCTGCCTGCATGGTCGGCCCGAACTACCAGCGGCCGCCGCCGGTCGATCCGCCGACGCCCGAATTCAAGGAGACGACGGGCCCGGTGATCGGCGCGGCCGCCGATTTCCGGCCGGCGATGCCGCGCGACGCCATCGACCGCGGGGCGTGGTGGACGATGTACGGCGATCCCACGCTCGACCACTTGTCGGCGCAGATCGACATCTCCAACCAGACGCTGGCGCAGGCCGAAGCGGCCTACCGCCAGGCGCGCGCCCTGGTCCGGCAGGACATCTCGGGTCTCTATCCGACGGTTTCCGGCAATGCCGGCTTTACGCAAAGCGGCAGCGGCACCGGCGGCGGTCGCAGCACGCAGGGCGGCGTCGTCAGCACGGGCTCGGGCAGCCTCAGCCAGTTCACCGCGGGCCCCTCGCTCGACTGGCAGATCGATGTGTGGGGGCGCATTCGCCGCCAGATCGAAAGCGATTCGGCGGCGGCCCAGGCGAGCGCGGCCGACCTCGCCAATGCCCGGCTGTCGGCGCAGGCCAATCTGGCGATCAACTATTTCTCGATGCGCATCTCCGAGCAGCGCATCCGGGTCTTCCAGGCATCGGTGACGGCCTTCACGCGCTCCGCCGAGATCGTGCAGAACCAGCTCGACGCCGGCATCGTCTCGCGCGTCGACCTGGCGCAGGCGCAGACCCAGCTCGAGCAGACGCGCGCCCAGCTCGTCGCCGAAAACATCAACCGCGCCCAGTTCGAGCATGCCGTCGCGGTGCTGATCGGCAAGGCGCCGTCGGAGGTCAGCATCGAGCCCGGGCAATTGCCGGAGGAGGTGCCGACGCTCGGCCCCGGCGTGCCCTCGGCGCTGCTCGAGCGGCGGCCCGACATCGCCGCGGCCGAACGGCTGATGGCCTCGGCAAACGCCCAGATCGGCGTGGCCCAGGCCGCCTACTATCCCAACATCTCGCTGGCCAGCGTGGTCACCCTGGTGGCCAGCAGCCTGCTTCCGCTGCTGCAGCTCAGCAACGCGGTATGGTCGGTCGGCCCGCAGCTCGCCGGCACCCTGATCGACGGCGGCGCGCTCAAGGCGCAGGTCGAGGGCGCCCGGGCCAAGTACGACGCCCAGGTCGCGAGCTACCGCCAGACCATCCTGGTCGCCTTCCAGCAGGTCGAGGACGCGCTCGTCCAGCAGCGCATCCTGGTGCTGCAGGAACAGGTGCAGCGCGCCGCCCTCGCCGCCGCGCGCGAGGCCGAGCAGCTGTCGCTCAACCAGTACCGCCTCGGCACCGTGCCCTACACCACCGTGGTGACGACCCAGACCGCCGCACTTTCCGCCGAGCAGAGCCTGCTCAATATCCGCCTCAGCCGGCTCACCGCCAGCGCCAACCTGGTGCTGGGGCTGGGCGGCGGCTGGCTCGACACCGACCTGCCGGCCCCCACGCCGATCGGCGGCCTCGACCAGACGCCCCAGCCGCCGATTCCCAACGCGCAGAGCATCGCGCCGCAGCGGCAGTGGTGGAAGTTCTGGGGCGCCAGGTAGAGCTTTTTCCTCCCAACGCTTCGCGTGGGGAGGAAAAATCATTCGAGCTTGATGCCGGTGCGCGCGATGAAGGTCTGCCAGCGCTCGACCTCGGCGCGGATGGTGGCCATGAAGGCCTCCGAGGTGCCGCCAACGGCGATGACGCCATCCTCGGCAAGCCGTCCCGACACTTCCGGGCTTTTCAGCACGGCATCGAGCTCGCTGTTCATGCGCGCGACGATCTCGCCGGGGATGCCCTTGGGGCCGATCATGCCGTGCCACAGGTTGAAATCGAGCGTCGGATAGCCCTGCTCGCCGTAGGACGGGATGTCCGGCGCCGCCGCCAGCCGCTTCGTCGAGCTGATCGCGAGGCCGCGCAGCTTGCCGCTCTTGATGTAGGGCAGCATGGTCGTGGTGCCGCCCGTCAGGAACTGCAGGTTGCCGGCCAATAGGTCGGTGAGCGCCGGCGCCGTGCCGCGATAGGGCACGTGCGTCGCCTTGATGCCGGCGGCGTCGAGGAAGAACTCGGTGCCGAGATGGACCAGCCCGCCCGGGCCGCTCGAGCCGAAGGAGAGCTTGCCGGGCTCGCGCTTGCAGAGCTCGACGAACTCCTTGAGCGTCCTGGCCGGCAGCGCGGGATTGACCGTGAGGACGGTCGGCTCGTCGGTGAACTGGCCGATCGCCACGATGTCGCCCAGCGAATCGAAGGACGGCTTGTGCAGGATCGAGTTGATCGTGTAGCTGCCCGAGATGGTGAGATAGGTGTAGCCGTCGGGGGCTGCCTTGATGGCGGCCTCGGCGCCGAGATTGCCGCCGGCGCCCGGCTTGTTGTCGACCAGCATGGTCTGGCCGAGCCGCACGCTCATCTTCTCGGCGATCAGCCGGCTGGTGAAGTCCGAGCCGCCGCCCGGCGCGAAGGGCGCCACGAGCTTGATCGGCCGCGCGGGCCAGGTCTCGGCCGAAGCCCGCCCGGCGACGGCCAGCGCTGCCGCCGCGCCCAGCACGCTGCGGCGGCCGATCATGGCGCGGGCCACGGCACGCGGATCTCCTGCAGCGGCACGTGCTGCTGGGCGGCGTGCATGTCGGTCTCGCCGATGCCGCCCTGGGCGCGCGGGCGGGGCAGGGTGATCTTCACGGCGTTGATCAGGTCGAAGAAGCCGAAGGTGATGATGTTCTGGGTCGGCACGTTGTAGAGCTGCGACACCAGTTCCTTGGTGATCACGCCGCTCTTCTTCACCGCCTCGAAATCCTCCTTGGTCTTGAACACGATATCGAGCGTGATCTCGAAGGGGCCGGCGTTCTTGCTGCGGATCACCTTGGCGATGTCGCGCAGCGCGGTCGGTTGAGCGAGCCACGGTCAGATGTCCTCGTAGCGGATGGGGAACAGCGCGGTCGGGCTGTCGACCTTCATCAGGTGATAGACGTTGAACTCGCAGGCCTCGCCGAGCGGGATCTCGAGCGGCGTGAAGGGCGAGGCGAGGTTGCCCGCCGTGGCGATGCGGCCGGGATAGGGCGAGTGCATCAGGCTGGTGCGCGCCTTGCCGCAGATCGCGGTGGCGAGCGACTGGGTCGCGGCCGCCACCTCGAGGATGATGCAAAGCTCGTGCGCCGGCGTCTTGACCGGCTCGAGCTCGCCCATCACGCCGTTCTTGCCGTAGATGTGGGGGATGATGCGGTAGCTCTCCTCCGGCACCTCGGCGAAGTAGGCGCGCGTGCCGGCCAGCACCTTGTCGAGAATCTCGTCGATCTGCGAGATGAAGATCGGATCGCGCGCGCCGGCGATGAAGATGCTGCGCCAGCCCGAGGTCTTGGCGCCTTCGAGCTTCACCGTGTAGTGCCTGGACGGCTCGAAGCGGCTGCCCGACACGCGCACGCGGCGGTCGGTCACCTGCTCGTATTTGCAGTTGGACAGATCGAGCGTGCCGCCGGGCCCGGCCAGCAGGAAGGGATGGGTCTTTTCGTAAAGCGTGTGGGCCGCCACCGAGGCCGTGGTGCAGCGCTCGGCGGGATTGAGCGGCTCGATCTCGAAATGGTCGCGCCGGAGATAGCCCATGACGTTGCGGCCGACCGGCTCGGCGCAGAGCGCGCCGCATTCCATGATCTTGCCCATGTGCCAGGCGAGCGCCGGATCGAAGCCGGCGCGGATCGCCATCGCCGCGGTGGGCGAGGGATCGTAGGAGCGGCCGCTCACCACCACGTCGACGCCCTCGCTTTCGTCGAGCGCCTTCGCGAACGGCTCGGCGCCCATCTGCGCCACGACCACGGTGGCGGCGTCGACCTCGCGCTGCTCGAGCGGCGGCACCGGACCGAGCGGTTCGATGCGGCCCGCCTTGAGCTCGCGGGAGATGTGGGCCTTGTCGATGTCGGCATAGATCGAGGCCAGCTTGAAATGCCAGCCGCGCCGCTTGGCGATGCCGGAAATGATGTCGCGAAAGACGTCGACGTGAAGATTGGTGCCGTCGCCGCCGGCCGAGGAGATCAGCACGGGAATCCTGGTCTCGTGCTGGGCCTCGAGCAGGACCTCGATGTCCTTCACATAGGCCTCGCGGCTGCAGGTCATCTCGCCCTTGCCGAGCTTCTGCGGGCCTGAATTGGTCGAGCCCGAATCGATGGTGATGGCGTGCGGCTTGAGCGCCAGGCCCATCTTGAAGTGATCGACCGGGAAGCCGTAGCCCAGCATGCCCGACGGCGTGAGGATGCGGATTTCATCGTTGCTGGCGCTCGTCATGGTGCTTCCCCTTATGGAATGCCGATGGTATACCACTGGCACAATGGACTCGCTAGTCCCCGACGATCTGGAAGCAGGCGACGGCCAGAAGCTCTCGGTCGTGGCCTATGGCGCGCTGCTCGACATGATCCTGCGCGGCACCATCGCCGCCGGCGAACCGGTGACCGAGCGGCTGATCGCGACGCGTCTCGGCATGTCGCGCACGCCGGTGCGCGAGGCGGTGCGGCGGCTGGAAGGCGAAGGCACGCTCGAGCGCCAGCGCGGCGGGGCGCTGGTCGTGCGGCCCTATTCGATGGAGACGTTCCTGCATGCTCTGGCGGTGCGTCGTCTCCTGGAGGGCGAGGCGGCGCGACTGGCGGCGGGCAAGATCGCCCCTTCGGTCGTCGCCGAAGCCCGCGAGCGCATCGCCCGCCTGCGCCAGAACGGGCTGGGCGAGGCGGCGCGCCAGGACGACCGCGACTTCCATGCCGCGATCGCCGCGGCCTCGGGCAATCCGGTGCTGGCGACCACGATCGGCGATCTCCGCAAGCGCACCGCCATGTTCCGGCTGGGCCGCCTGCCCGAGCGCGTCGACCAGGTCTGCGACGAGCACCTGACGATCCTCGAGGCGTTGGCCGCCGGCGACGGCGAAGCCGCCCGCACGGCCATGCAGACCCATATCGACAATGTGCGGGCTCATCTGCTGCAGCGCCTGACGGCGATTTAGCTCTCGCTCCATCCTGGGGCGGGGCAATCGCATGGAGTGGATGGATAGGCCCTGCTTGAGGGCACGGGCCAAAAGGGGATTTTCGGGCGCTATGGCACCCGAAAATTCGACGCACGGCCGCGCATAAAAGTGATACTTGACTTTACTTAAAGTAATACTTATATACATGCCACCACGCTCAGCAGGAGCGCCAGCGATAGCACTGCGTATGACGGGGGAGGCAAGGAGACTAGGCTGCGGCGATGGACGAGCCGGAGATCCGCAAGATCATCCATGTCGACATGGACGCCTTCTACGCGTCCGTGGAGCAGCGCGACGCCCCCGAGCTGCGCGGCAAGCCGGTCGCGGTGGGCGGGCGCCAGCGCGGCGTCGTCATGGCGGCGAGCTACGAGGCGCGCACGTTCGGCGTGCGCTCGGCCATGCCGTCGGCGACGGCCACGCGGCTCTGCGCCGAGCTGGTGTTCGTCAAGCCGCGCTTCGACGTCTACAAGGAAGTGTCGCGCCAGATCCGCGAGATCTTCCTCGACTACACGCCGCTGGTCGAACCGCTGTCGCTCGACGAGGCCTATCTCGACGTCACGACCAACCTCAAGGGCATGCCGCTGGCGAGCGAGATCGCGCGCGAGATCCGCGCCCGCATCTTCGAGCGTACGGGCCTCACCGCCTCGGCCGGCATCTCCTACAACAAGTTTCTCGCCAAGCTCGCCTCCGACCATCGCAAGCCCAACGGCCAGACGGTGATCCCGCCCGAGAAGGGCCCGGCCTTCGTCGAAGGCCTGCCGGTGGCCAGGTTCCACGGCGTGGGACCGAAGACGGCGGAGAAGATGAACCGGCTCGGCATCCATAACGGCGTCGACCTCAAGGCGCAGACGCTCGAGTTCCTGGAAGAGTATTTCGGCAAGGCGGGGACCTACTACTACGCCATCGCCCGCGGACAGGACGATCGCCAGGTCGTGCCCAACCGGCCGCGCAAGTCGGTCGGCTCGGAGACGACCTTCATGGAGGACCTCGGGCGGCCGGCCGAGATCGAGGAAGGCATCGCCTCGGTGCTGGAAGACGTCTGGTCCTACTGCACGCGTACCGGAATCGCCGGCCGCACCGTCACGGTGAAGATCAAGTATGCCGACTTCCAGATCGTGACCCGCAGCCGCACCTTGGCCGAACCGGTGTCGAGTCGGGAGATCCTGGAACGCACCAGCATCGAGCTGGTGCGCACCGTGTTCCCCCTGGCAAAGCGCGTGCGCCTCCTGGGTGTGTCGCTGTCGAACATGAGCACGGAGGCGGAGCCCGCACCGCCGCAACTGACCCTGGGTCTCTAGAACGATGATCGACAAGCTCGAATATCTTCTGGCGCTGGCGCGCGAACGCAATTTCGGCAGGGCGGCCGAGCAATGCGGCGTGACGCAACCGACCTTCTCGGCCGGCATCAAGCAGCTCGAGGACACGCTGGGCGTCATGCTGGTGCAGCGCACCTCGCGCTTCCTGGGCTTCACGGCGGAAGGCGAACGCGTGCTGGACTGGGCACGCGGCATCGTCGCCGACACCCGCGCCATGCGCCAGGAAGTGCAGACCTTGAAGAAGGGCCTGAGCGGGCATCTCAAGATCGCGGCGATCCCGACCGCGCTCGCCATGGTCTCGGCGCTGACCACGCCGTTTCGCGCCAAGCATCCCAACGTGAAGTTCACCATCCTGTCGCGCACCTCGATGGAGGTGCTGTCGATGCTGGAGAATCTCGAAGTCGATGCCGGCCTGACCTACATCGACAACGAGCCGCTGGGCCGCATGCGCGCCGTGCCGCTTTACCTCGAGCAGTATCGCCTGCTCACGTCGGAGAGCAGCCCGCTCGGCGAACGCGACAAGGTGACGTGGGCGGAGGTCGCCAAGATCCCGCTGTGCCTGCTCACGCCGGACATGCAGAACCGGCGCATCATCGACGGCCTGCTGCACGCCGCCGGCGGCCAGGTCGACCCCACGCTCGAGTCCAATTCCATGATCGTGCTGTTTTCCCACGTGCGCACCGGTCGCTGGGCCAGCGTCATGCCGGAAAAGCTCGCCGACACGCTCGGCCTGACGGAACACCTGCGGTCGATTCCCATCGTCGAACCGGACGTGGTGCACCAGATCGGCCTGGTCGTGCCGCCGCGCGAGCCGATGGCGCCGCTGGCGAGTGCCCTCGTCGCCGAGGCCAGCTTATTGGCAAAGTCGATGATCTGATACTATTAGTGGTAGCATATGAGGTCTCTTTATCAATTACTTGATTATCATCATAGAGCGATCCTGCCTTAAGGAGAGAAATCGATAGATTTGTTCTATCGCGTCACACGACAGCTTTATTGAGTGTGAATCGACGCCCGCAGATCATGAAGCACCAAGAAGAGTCGGCCTGTCAGCCGGCCGCTGGGCAATCGGGGTGGAGCAGAGCAATGCCGGCGTGGAACGAAGCGCAGGCCACCGACATCATTCGTCGTCACGCGGCTCGCGAAGGCGCGCTGCTGCCGATCCTGCATGACGTGCAGGCGGCGTTCGGCTGCGTGCCCGGCGCGGCCGTGCCGTTCATTGCCGAGGCGCTCAATCTCACACGCGCTGAAGTGCACGGCGTCGTCTCGTTCTATCACGACTTTCGCGACAAGCCGGCGGGTCGGCACGTGCTGAAGCTTTGCCGCGCCGAAGCCTGCCAGTCGATGAATGGCGAGGCGTTTGCGCAGAAGGTGCTCGATCGCTTCGACCTCGACTGGGGCGGGACCACGCCCGACGGCCGTGTCACCGTCGAAGCGACCTATTGCCTGGGCCTTTGTGCCTGCGCGCCCTCGGCCATGCTGGATGGCGAGCCGATGGCACGGCTGACGTCCGAGACGATCGACGAGATCGCGCGGCAGGTCGACCGATGACGACGCGCATTTTCGTGCCCCGCGACGCCGCCGCCCGCGCCGTCGGCGCCGACAAGGTCGCGGCCGCGATCGCCGCCGAAGCCAGGCGTCATGCGCTTGACGTCGAGATCGTGCGCACCGGATCGCGCGGGCTGTTCTGGCTCGAGCCGATGATCGAGGTCGCAACGCCGGGCGGCCGCATCGCCTTTGGGCCGATGACGGCGAGGGACGTCCCGGACCTGTTCGCCGACGGCCTGCTGCCGAGTGCCGGCCATCCGCTGTGCGTCGGCCGGCCCGAGGACATTCCCTTCCTGAAGCGCCAGACGCGCATCACCTTCGCGCGCTGCGGCATCACGGATCCGCTGTCGCTCGCCGACTACCGGGCCCATGGCGGCTGGCGCGGCCTCGAGCGCGCCCGGAGCCTGGGTGCCGCCGGCACATTGGAAGAAGTCACCAAGTCGGGCCTGCGCGGCCGCGGCGGCGCGGGCTTTCCGACCGGCATCAAGTGGAAGACCGTCGCCGACACGCCAGCCGATCGCAAATACATCGTCTGCAACGCCGACGAGGGCGATTCGGGCACCTATGCCGACCGCATGATCATGGAAGGCGATCCCTTCCTGCTGATCGAGGGCATGGCCATCGCGGGCTTCGCGGTCGGGGCGACCAAGGGCTACGTCTACATCCGCTCGGAATATCCCGACGCCATCCGCAGCCTGGAGCGCGCCGTCGTGCTGGCCGAGGCCGACGGGCTGCTGGGCGCCGCGGCGGGCTTCGACATCGAAGTGCGCGTCGGCGCCGGCGCCTATGTCTGCGGCGAGGAGACGTCGCTGCTGGAAAGCCTCGAAGGCCGGCGCGGCCAGGTGCGCGCCAAGCCGCCGCTGCCGGCGCACAAGGGCCTGTTCGGCCGGCCGACGGTGATCAACAACCTGATCTCATTGGCGACGGTGCCCGCCATCCTGGCCGACGGCGCCGAGCATTATGCTGCGCTGGGCATGGGCCGCTCGCGTGGCACCATGCCGATCCAGCTTGCCGGAAACGTCAAGCATGGCGGCCTGTTCGAGGCCGCCTTCGGCCTCACCCTGGGCGAGATCGTCGAGGAGATCGGCGGCGGCACCCAGAGCGGCCGGCCGGCGCGCGCCGTGCAGGTCGGCGGTCCCCTGGGCGCCTATTTCCCGCGCGCGCTGTTCGACACGCCGTTCGACTACGAGGCCTTTGCCGCGAAGGACGGGCTGATCGGCCATGGCGGCGTGGTGGTGTTCGACGACACGGTCGACATGGCGCACCAGGCGCGCTTCGCGATGGAATTCTGCGCCATCGAATCCTGCGGCAAGTGCACGCCCTGCCGCATCGGCTCGACGCGCGGCGTCGAGACCATGGACAAGATCATCCGCGGCGAACGCACCGTGGCCAATCTCGCTCTGATCACCGACCTCTGCCAGACGCTGAAGTTCGGCTCGCTCTGCGCCCTCGGCGGCTTCACGCCCTATCCGGTGATGAGCGCCATCAAGCATTTCCCGGAAGACTTCGACCGCCCGCGCCTTGCGGCGGCGGCCGACTAGAAAGGACAGCGTCATGTCGCTCGTTCACGAGACCGACTACGGCACGCCGGTCAGCAAATCGGCGGAAAGCGTGACCCTCACCATCGACGGCCAGACCGTCACGGTGCCCGCCGGCACCTCGATCATGCGCGCGGCGATGGATATCGGCACCCAGGTCCCCAAGCTCTGCGCCACGGACTCCGTCGAGGCCTTCGGCTCCTGCCGGCTCTGCCTGGTCGAGATCGCGGGGCGGGCGGGCACGCCCGCGTCGTGCACGACGCCGGTCGCGCCCGGCATGGTCGTGTCGACCCAGACCGAGCGGTTGAAGCAGATCCGCAAGGGCGTGATGGAGCTCTATATCTCCGACCACCCGCTCGATTGCCTCACGTGCGCCGCCAACGGCGATTGCGAGCTGCAGGACATGGCCGGCGCCGTCGGCCTGCGCGACGTGCGCTACGGCTACGACGGCGAGAACCACACCAAACAGGAGAAGGACGAGTCCAACCCGTACTTCACCTTCGACGCCTCGAAATGCATCGTCTGCTCGCGCTGCGTACGCGCCTGCGAAGAAGTGCAGGGCACCTTCGCGCTCACCATCCAGGGCCGCGGCTTCGAGTCCAAGGTCTCGCCCGGCGCGATGGCCGACAATTTCCTCAGCTCCGAGTGCGTGTCATGCGGCGCCTGCGTCCAGGCCTGCCCGACGGCGACCTTGTCGGAGAAGAGCCTGATCGAGATCGGCCAGCCCGAGCATTCGGTGGTGACGACCTGCGCCTATTGCGGTGTCGGCTGCAGCTTCAAGGCCGAGATGCGCGGCGAGGAACTGGTGCGCATGGTCCCCTACAAGGACGGCAAGGCCAATCGCGGCCATTCCTGCGTCAAGGGCCGCTTCGCCTGGGGCTACGCCAACCATCGCGAGCGCATCCTGAAGCCGATGATCCGCGAGACCATCGACCAGCCGTGGCGCGAGGTGACCTGGGACGTCGCGATCGATCGCGTCGCTTCGGAGTTCAGGCGCCTGCAGGGCAAGTACGGACGGCTGTCGGTCGGCGGCATCACCTCGTCGCGCTGCACCAACGAGGAAACCTACCTGGTGCAGAAGCTGATCCGCGGCGGCTTCGGCAACAACAATGTCGACACCTGCGCCCGCGTCTGCCATTCGCCGACCGGCTATGGCCTCAAGACCGCGTTCGGCACATCGGCCGGCACGCAGGATTTCGACTCGGTCGAGCAGAGCGACGTCATCCTCGTGATCGGCGCCAATCCGACCGACGCCCATCCGGTGTTCGCCTCGCGCATGAAGAAGCGGTTGCGCCAGGGCGCCAAGCTGATCGTGATCGACCCGCGCCGCACCGACCTCGTGCGCATGCCGCATATCGAGGCCGACTATCACCTGCCGCTGCGGCCGGGCACCAACGCCGCTATCCTGAACGCACTTGCGCATGTCATCGTCACCGAAGGCCTGGTGAACGAGGCCTTCGTCCGCGAGTTCTGCGACCGTGACGCCTTCGAGCACTGGGCCGGTTTCGTCTCGGAGCCGCAGAACAGTCCGGAGACGGTCGGCCTGATGGCCGGCGTGTCGCCCGAAGACATCCGCGGCGCCGCGCGCCTCTATGCCACCGGTGGCAACGGCGCGATCTACTACGGTCTCGGCGTCACCGAGCACAGCCAGGGCACGACCGCGGTCATGGCGATCGCCAACCTTGCCATGGTGACGGGCAATCTCGGTCGCCAGGGCGTCGGCGTGAACCCGCTGCGCGGCCAGAACAATGTCCAGGGCGCCTGCGACATGGGCTCCTTCCCGCACGAGCTGTCGGGCTACCGGCACATCTCCGACGACGCCACGCGCACCATGTTCGAGAAGCTGTGGGGGCGTCCGCTCGATGCCGAGCCCGGCCTGCGCATTCCCAACATGTTCGATGCGGCGCTCGACGGCACCTTCAAGGGCATCTACGTGCAGGGCGAGGACATCCTGCAGTCCGATCCCAACACCAGGCATGTGACGGCGGCGCTGGCCGCCATGGAGTGCGTCGTCGTCCAGGACCTGTTCCTGAACGAGACGGCAAACTACGCCCACATCTTCCTGCCGGGCTCGACCTTCCTCGAGAAGGACGGCACCTTCACCAACGCCGAGCGCCGCATCAACCGCGTGCGCAGGGTGATGGCGCCCAAGAACGGTATGGCCGACTGGGAGATCACGCTGGCCATCGCCAAGGCGATGGGCTTCGAGATGCCCTACAGCCATCCCTCCGAGATCATGGACGAGATCGCCCGCACTGACACCGACTTTCGCCGGCGTCTCCTACGAGCTCTTGGACAAGGTCGGCTCGGTTCAGTGGCCGTGCAACGAGAAGGCACCCCTGGGCACGCCGGTCATGCATATCGGCGGCTTCGCCCGCGGCAAGGGCAACTTCATGATCACCGAGTACGTCCCGACCGACGAGCGCACGGGACCGCGCTTCCCGCTGCTGCTCACCACCGGCCGCATCCTCAGCCAATACAATGTCGGTGCCCAGACACGGCGCACCGACAACGTGGTGTGGCACGAGCAGGACGTGCTGGAGATCCATCCCCACGACGCCGAAGAGCGCGGCGTACGCGACGGCGACTGGGTGAGGCTCGACAGCCGGGCCGGCGGCACGTCCTTGCGGGCGCGCATCACCGACCGGGTGGCGCCGGGCGTGGTCTATACGACGTTTCATCATCCCGAAACCCAGGCCAACGTCATCACGACCGACTTCTCCGACTGGGCGACGAACTGCCCGGAATACAAGGTCACTGCCGTCCAGGTTGCGCCCTCCAACGGCCCCAGCGACTGGCAAAGGGAATATGCCGAACAGGCCGAGCACAGCCGGCGGATCGCCCGGGTCGCGGCGGAGTAGGGCATGTCGTCCGACAGGCTGGTGATGATGGCCAACCAGATCGGCCGGTTCTTCTCACCGCAACGTGAAGGCGATGCGGTTGCCGCCATCGCCGATCATCTGCAGAAATTCTGGGATCCACGTATGCGCGCTGCTATTATTGCGCATCTGGAACGGGGTGGAGAGGGCCTGGATGGCCCGGTCCGCCAGGCCGTCCATCGCCTGAAGGAGGCAGCCCCGACGACGTGACGTAAAGCCAAGCTGGGAATCAAAAAAATAATGGGAGCGAACAACCAATGACGAGCATTCAAGGAGCGGCGGAAGGCATTCCGCCGGGCGTAGGGCTGCTTGATCGCGAACGGATCATCGCCCGACCGGGATTCAACCGCTGGCTGGTGCCGCCCGCGGCGCTCGCGATCCATCTCTGTATCGGCATGGCCTACGGCTTCAGCGTGTTCTGGATCCCGCTGTCGCGCTCGATCGGCATCACCAAGTCGGTCGCCTGTCCGGCCGACATCTCCCTGGTCCAGGCGCTGTTCGTCACCAACTGCGACTGGAAGATCAGCGATCTCGGCTGGATGTACACGCTGTTCTTCGTGTTCCTGGGTTCGGCGGCCGCGATCTGGGGCGGCTGGCTGGAACGCGCCGGCCCGCGCAAGGCGGGCTTCGTCTCCGCACTGTGCTGGTGCGGCGGCCTCTTCATCTCGGCGATCGGCGTCTACACCCATCAGCTCTGGATGATGTGGCTGGGCTCCGGCGTGATCGGCGGCATCGGGCTTGGCCTCGGCTACATCTCGCCGGTCTCGACCCTGATCAAATGGTTCCCCGACCGCCGCGGCATGGCGACCGGCATGGCCATCATGGGCTTCGGCGGCGGCGCCATGATCGGCGCACCGCTGGCCGACATCCTGATGAACATCTTCCGCACGCCCACCTCGGTCGGCGTGTGGCAGACCTTCGTCGCCATGGGCGTGATCTACTTCGTCTTCATGGTCGGCGGCGCCTTCGGCTACCGCCTGCCGCCGCCCAACTGGCGGCCCGACGGCTGGACGCCGCCGCCGGAGAACGCCAAGTCGATGATCACCAAGCACCAGGTGCATCTGCGCGACGCGCACAAGACGCCGCAATTCTGGCTGGTGTGGTTCGTGCTCATGCTGAACGTCAGCGCCGGCATCGGCGTGATCGGCATGGCCTCGCCCATGCTGCAGGAGATCTTCGCCGGCTCGCTGTTCGGCCAGCCCGATGTGAAGTTCGGTCAGCTCAACGATCAGCAGCGCGTAATGGTGGCGGCCATCGCGGCCGGCTTCACCGGGCTGCTGTCACTGTTCAACATCGGCGGCCGGTTCTTCTGGGCGTCGCTGTCCGACAGGATCGGGCGCAAGATGACGTACTACACGTTCTTTGCGCTCGGCATCGCCCTCTACGCCGCGGCCCCTGCCCTGGCGCATATGGGCAGCCAGGCGCTGTTCGTGCTGGCCTTCGGCATCATCCTGTCGATGTATGGCGGCGGCTTCGCCACCGTACCGGCCTATCTTGCCGACCTGTTCGGCACGCAGTTCGTGGGCGCCATCCACGGCCGGTTGCTGACCGCCTGGTCGACGGCGGGCATCGTCGGTCCGGTGGTGGTGAACTACATCCGCGAATTCCAGATCAATGCCGGCGTGCCGCGCGCGCAGGTCTACGACTTCACCATGTACATCCTGGCCGGCATGCTGGTGGTGGGCTTCATCTGCAACCTGATGATCAAGCCCGTCGACTCGCGCTGGTACATGACGGAAGAGGAAGTGCTGGCGCTGCAGGCCAAGACGCCCTCGACGGCGGTTGCCGACGGCGGCTCGTACGGCATCGGCCGGGGCGGCCTCGACGGCGCCGCGGTCGTCGCCTGGCTGATCGTCGGCGTTCCGATCGCCTGGGGCGTGTGGATCACGCTGTCCAAGGCGTGGGTGCTGTTCGGCTGATCCGCCGCATCCGCAGACAGTTCTGGAGGCGCCTGCATCGCTGCAGGCGCCTTCGGTCTTTCTACGCGCCGATTTCCGCCACCATGCGCTTCAGCATCGCGGCATCGGGATAGACACCGAGGCCTGCCTGCGCGTTGTCCTTCATGTGCTCGGGCTTGCTGGTGCCGGGGATGGTGCAGGTGACGGCCGGGTTGGCCAGCACGAATTTCAGCAGGACCTGCGCCCAGCTCGTACAGCCGATCTCGCCCGCCCAGCCCGGCAGCGCGCGGCCCGAAAGCTTTCGCAAAAGCCCGCCGCCGCCGAACGGCAGGTTCACGATCACCGCCGTGCCGCGTTCGGCGGCGGCCGGCAGCAGGCGGCGCTCGGCCGAGCGGTCGTCGAGCGCATAGTTGATCTGCACGAAATCCCACTTCTCCGCGCGCAGCACCGTCTCGAGCTCCTCGTGGGCGCTCTGGGTGTAGTGCGTCACGCCGAGATAGCGGATGCGGCCCTCGGTCTTCCAGGCGCGCAGCGTCGGCAGGTGGGCCCGCCAGTCGAGCAGATTGTGGATCTGCATGAGGTCGAGGCGATCGGTCTTCAACAGGGCCATCGACTTCTTCATCTGGGCGATGCCGTTGTCGCGGCCCGAGGTCCAGACCTTGGTGGCGACGAATGCCTTGTCGCGCGTGCCGGCCGCCGCCAGCAGATCGCCGACCACGCCCTCGGCCGCGCCGTACATCGGCGAGCTGTCGATCACCGAGCCGCCGGCCTCGAACATCGCCTTGAGGACCTCGGCGAGCGGCGCGCGCGCCGCCGGCGCGGTGCCGACATCGAAGCCCCGCCAGGTGCCGCAGCCGACGACGGGCAGCATCTCGCCGGAAGAGGGAATCTTGCGCTGGTGCATGCGGCTCCCCGCGGTTGGTTGTGCAGCCGCCGGCCGGCCCAGCAGGGCAGCGCCGGCCAGGCCCAGGAAGACCGAACGCCGCAACCCGGCGGCCGTTCGACGACGTTGGCGGATAGGGGGTGGTCGTGAGGTCACTGGCGGAATGAAACCTTATTTCCGGTACGACGTTGTACACGGTTGGACGGTTCTTGTGCGGCGCGGGGCGGGGGAGAATGTCGCAAACGACATCGCGAAGGTCGAAGGGGCGGAGAAGACCGGCCGGTAAGGCCGGCGAACTCGACGGGCTTTTCCTCGGAAACAGCGAACTTGCCGGCCTGATGCGGTCCTACGACTGGGCCCGCAGTGCGCTCGGCTCCCCCAAATCCTGGCCCCAGAGCCTCAAGACCGCCGTCCGCATCATGCTGACCTCACGCCAGCCGATCTGGATCGGCTGGGGGCGCGAACTGATCTACCTCTACAACGACCCCTACAAGTCGATCATCGGCGGCAAGCATCCCTGGGCGCTGGGCCGCCCGGCATCCGAGGTGTGGCGCGAGATCTGGAGTGACATCGGACCCATGCTGGCCACGGCGATGAGCGGCCACGAAGGCACCTATGTCGAGGCGCAGCTCCTGATCATGGAGCGCAACGGCTACCCCGAAGAGACCTACTACACCTTCTCCTACAGCCCGATCCCGACCGACGACGGCACCGCCGGCGGCATCTTCTGCGCCAACACCGACGACACCCAGCGGGTGATCGGCGAGCGCCAGCTCACCCTGCTGCGTGAGCTGGCGACGGTGACCTCGGAAGCCCGCACCTGGCAGCAGGCCTGCGAGCGCGCCGCCCAGGCGCTGGCGACCAATACGCGCGACCTGCCCTTCGCCATGATCTACATGGCCGAGCCCGGCAGCCGCACGGCCTCGCTCGTCAGCACGATGGGGATTGCCAGGGATCATCCTGCCGCTGCGCCGACCCTGTCGCTCGACTCAGCCGACCCCTGGCCGATCGGCGAGGCGCTGCAGAGTCACCTGCCGCGTGTCGTCGGCGGTCTTGCCGAAAGGTTCAGGCAGCCGATGCCCAAGGGCGCCTGGGACGTTCCGACGAGCAGTGCCGTCGTCCTGCCGATTGCCGCAAGCGGCGAGACGGGGCGTTCGGGTTTCGTCATCGCCGGTCTCAACCCCTTCCGCCTGTTCGACGGCGGCTATGCCGGCTTCCTCGATCTCGTCGCCGGACAGGTCACTTCGGCCATCGCCAACGCCGAGGCCTATGAAGAGGAGCGCCGGCGCGCCGAAGCGCTGGCCGAGATCGACCGGACGAAGACGGCGTTCTTCTCCAATGTCAGCCACGAGTTCCGCACGCCTCTGACCTTGATGCTGAGTCCGCTCGAAGAAGTCCTGGCCAAGTCCGACAGCGAGCTGCGGCCGGCCAACCGCGAGCTGGTTTCGGTGGCGCACCGCAACGGCGTCCGGCTGCTGAAGCTCGTCAATGCCCTGCTCGATTTCTCGCGCATCGAGGCCGGCAGGACCCAGGCAAGCTTCGAGCCGGTCGATCTCTGCCGCTTGACCGCCGAACTGGCTTCGACCTTCCGCTCGGCCATCGACCGCGCCGGCCTCACCCTGCGCATCGATTGCCCGCCGCTTCCGGCACCGGTCCATGTCGACCGCGACATGTGGGAGAAGGTCATCCTCAACCTTCTGTCCAATGCGCTGAAGTTCACCTTCGCTGGCGAAATCGCCATAAAAATCCGGCCGGCGGCCGACGGCAAGACGGTCGAGGTCGCGGTGCGCGATAGCGGCACCGGCATACCGGCCGAAGATCTGCCGCACCTGTTCGAGCGCTTCTATCGCGTCGAGGGCGCGCGTGGCCGAAGCATCGAAGGCAGCGGCATCGGCCTGGCGCTCGTGCAGGAGCTGGTCCGGCTGCATGGCGGCACGATTTCCGCGGCGAGCGAAGTCGACGTCGGCAGCACCTTCACCGTTCGCCTGCCCCTGGGCACCGACCATCTTCCCGCCGACCCCGTGCCGGCCGGCCGCGAGAGTGCGCCGGCCGGCGTGCGGGCGCAGGCCTATGTGCAGGAAGTGACGAGCTGGCTCGGCGATTCGAGGGCGGCGGCTGACACGCCGACGGCGGCGGATCTGCAGGACCTGTCCGAGCTGCCGCAGCACGGCGAGAACCATCTCGTTCTGCTGGCCGATGACAATGTCGACATGCGCCACTACGTCGAGCGCTTGCTGCGCGCCGCCGGCTACCGCGTCGAGACCGCGGCCGACGGCGAGGCGGCGCTGGCCGCGGCGCGTGCCTTGAAGCCGGACCTCGTACTGTCCGACGTCATGATGCCGCGCCTCGACGGCTTCGGCCTTTTGGCGGCACTGCGTGAGGACGAGGCGATCAGGGATACGCCGGTCATCCTGCTCTCCGCCCGCGCCGGCGAGGAAGCCAAGGTGGGCGGGCTGCGTGCCGGTGCCGACGATTACCTGATCAAGCCGTTCTCCGCCCGCGAGCTTCTGGCGCGGATCGAGACCAATCTTCACATGGCAAGCATGCGTCGTGAGACGGCGCGGCTTCTCAAGGAAGAGGCCGAGATCCTCGAGACGCTCAACCAGGTCGGCACGACGGTGTCGGCGGAGATCGAACTCGAGCGGGCCGTCCAGGTCGTCACCGATGCAGCCACCCGGCTGTCGGGTGCGGCCTTCGGGTCGTTCTTCTACAATGTGATCGACGACAAGGGCGAATCCTACACGCTCTACACCCTGTCCGGCGTGCCGCGCGAAGCTTTCGCCAAGTTCCCGATGCCGCGCAACACGGCGGTGTTCGCGCCCACCTTCAACGGCGAGGGCATCGTCCGCTCGGCCGACATCACCAAGGATCCGCGCTTCGGCAAGAACGAACCCCATTTCGGCATGCCCAAGGGCCATTTGCCGGTGTGCAGCTACCTCGCGGTGCCGGTGGTCTCGCGCACCGGCGAGGTTTTGGGCGGCCTGTTCTTCGGCCATTCCCAGCCCGGCGTTTTCGACGACCGCGCCGAGCGTATCGTGGCGGCCATCGCCGTGCAGGCCGCGATCGCCATCGACAAGGCCAAGCTCTACCGCGCCGCGCAGGACGAGATCGCGCGTCGCCGGCGCAGCGAGGAGGCGCTGCGGCAGAGCGAGCAGAGCCTGGAAAGCAAGGTCAGCGTACGCACGGCCGAGCTGGCGGCGGCCAATGCGCGGCTGATCCAGGAGGCCGCCGAGCGCGAACGCGCCGAGGGCCGCTTCCAGCATCTCGTCGAGGGCGTGCGGGACTACGCCTTGTACATGCTCGATCCCAACGGCATCGTCACCAACTGGAACGCCGGCGCCGAACGCATCAAGGGCTATCTCGCGCCGGAGATCGTCGGCCAGCATTTCGGGCGCTTCTATACCGAGGCCGACCGTGCCGCCGGCCTGCCTGCGCGTGCCCTCGAGACGGCCGAGCGCGAAGGCACGTTCGAGGCCGAGGTCCTGCGGGTGCGCAAGGACGGCTCGGAATTCTGGGCCAACGTCGTCATCAATCCGATTCGCGACAAGGACGGCAAGCTGCTGGGCTTCGCCAAGATCACGCGCGACGTCAGCGAGCGGCGCGAGGCGGCCCAGGCGCTGGAGCGGGCGCAGGAGCAGCTCGCCCAGGCGCAGAAGATGGAAGGCATCGGCCAGCTCACCGGCGGCGTGGCGCACGACTTCAACAATCTCCTGACCGTCATCATCGGCAACCTGGAATCCCTGCAGCGCGCGCTTCAGGTGCCGGCGCCCGATGGCGATCGCCTGGCCCGCGCGGTGGAGAACGCGA
>CAVWKN010000013.1:0-112216 GCA_963755585.1 uncultured Alphaproteobacteria bacterium | reverse complement strand
GCCAGCATCTCAAGGCCAAGGGCAAGCGGGGCGAGCTCCAGCTCATGGTGCACGACGACGTGTCGGTCACCCGGGACGGCGACAAGCTCCTGTTCGCGCCGCGCACCGACAGCCGGCGCGCCCGCATGCAGTGGGGCACGGCGCGCAACCTCGCGAGCAACGTGGTTCGCGGCGTGTCGGACGGCTTCACCGTCAACCTCGAGATCAACGGCGTCGGCTACCGCGCCCAGGCGGATGCCAAGGTGCTGAAGCTGCAGCTCGGCTACAGCCATGACGTCGAGGTTCCGATCCCGGCCGGCATCCAGATCAAGGCCATCAAGCCGACCGAAGTCGAAATCACCGGCGCGGATCGTCAGAAGGTCGGACAGCTCGCGGCGGAGATCCGCAGCCTGCGTCCGCCCGAGCCCTACAAGGGCAAGGGCATCAAGTATTCGACCGAGAAGATCCGCCGCAAGGAAGGCAAGAAGAAGTAGAGGCGAGAGCACCATGTCCGACCGCAATGCCCTTTTCGCCCGCCGCCAGCGGCGCACGCGCTACGCGCTGCGCAAGGCCGGCGGCCCGCGCCCGCGCCTCAGCGTCTTCCGCTCGGGCAAGCACATCTACGCCCAGGTCATCGACGACCGTAAGGGCACGACGCTCGCGTCGGCCTCGTCGCTCGACGAGGACGTCAAGGGCAAGATCAAGACTGGCGCCGACAAGTCGGCGGCCGTCGAAGTCGGCAAGCTGCTCGCCCAGCGCGCGTTGGCGGCCGGCGTAAAAGAAGTCGTCTTCGACCGCGGCGGCTACATGTTTCATGGCCGCGTCGCTGCGCTGGCCAATGCCGCCCGCGAGGGCGGCCTGTCGTTCTGATCGGGAGTTAGCACATGGCTCGTTCACCCGGCGGCTCCGGCCGTTCCTCGCGCGATCGGGGACGCGACCGCGACGAGGACAATGAACTGACCGACAAGCTGGTCACCATCAATCGCGTCGCGAAGGTGGTGAAGGGCGGCCGGCGCTTCGCCTTTGCCGCGATCGTCATCGTCGGCGACCAGCGCGGCCGGGTCGGCCATGGCGCCGGCAAGGCGCGTGAGGTTCCCGAGGCGATCCGCAAGGCCACTGAAGCCGCCAAGCGCGGCCTGATCCGCGTGCCGCTGCGCGACGGCCGCACGCTGCATCATGACGTCAAGGGCCGCTTCGGCGCCGGCAAGGTGACCCTGCGCGCGGCTCCGGCCGGCACCGGCATCATCGCCGGCGGCCCGATGCGCGCCGTGTTCGAGATGCTCGGCATCAAGGACATCGTCGCCAAGTCGGTCGGCACATCCAACCCGCACAACATGATCAAGGCGACGTTCCAGGGCCTGGCGCAGCTCAACTCGCCGCGCATGGTCGCAACCCGCCGCGGCAAGAAGGTCGGCGACCTGCTCGGCCGGCGCGACGAGACCACCGCGGAAGCGGCGGCGTAGGGAGCGGATCATGGCCGAAGGCAAGAAGATCAAGATCACCCAGACCGGCAGCCACATCGGCCGCACGGAAGACCAGCGTGGCACGCTGATCGGCCTGGGACTGAACAAGCGCCACCGCAGCCGCGAGCTCGTCGATACGCCCGAGGTGCGCGGCATGATCAAGAAGGTGCAGCACCTGGTGCGCATCGACGAGGAAGCGACCTGAGGATTTGACGATGAAACTCAACGAAATCGCCGACAACCCGGGTGCCCGCAAGGGACGCATGCGCGTCGGCCGCGGCATCGGCTCGGGCAAGGGCAAGACCGCGGGGCGCGGCGTCAAGGGTCAGAAATCGCGCACCGGCGTCGCCATCAAGGGCTTCGAGGGCGGCCAGATGCCGCTTTATCGCCGTATCCCCAAGCGCGGCTTCCTGCCGCCGCACCAGAAGGTGTGGCAGGTCGTCAATCTCGGCACGCTGCAGAAGGCGATCGACGACAAGAAGCTCGACGCCGACAAGCCGATCGACGCCGCCGCCATGCAGGCCGCCGGTCTGTTCAAGAATCCGTCAGACGGCGTGCGCCTCCTTGGCAACGGCGAGATCAAGACCAAGATCGAAGTGAAGGTCGCGGGCGCCTCGGCGTCGGCGATCGCCGCGGTCGAGAAGGCCGGCGGCAAGGTCGAGCTGCCGCCCAAGCCCGCGGCCGAGGCGGCCTAAAGCCCGACGGCGTCAGCGGGGGCGTCTGGCTCCCTTTGTGTCGTTGTCGTCACGCGTGAGGTTCCATGGCATCCGCCGCCGAGCAACTTGCATCCAACCTGAACTGGGGCGCGATCGGTAAGGCAACCGAGCTGAAGAAGCGCCTGTGGTTCACCGTGGCCGCGCTCGTCGTCTTCCGCATCGGCGCCTACATCCCGGTACCCGGCGTCGATCCCCACGCGCTGGCCGAAATGTTCGCCCATCAGGCCGGTGGCATCGCCGGCCTGCTCGACGTGTTCTCGGGCGGCTCGATCGGCCGCATGTCGGTGCTGGCGCTCTCGATCATGCCGTACATCTCGGCCTCCATCATCATGCAGATCCTGACGACGGTGGTGCCGTCGCTCGAGGCGCTGAAGAAGGAAGGCGAGGCCGGCCGCAAGAAGATCAACCAGTACACGCGCTACGGCACGGTGATCCTGGCGGCCTTCCAGGCCTATGGCATCGCCGTCGGCCTGGAAAGCCAGACCGTCTCGGCCGGTCCTGTCGTGATCGATCCCGGCCTGTTCTTCCGCTTCGTGACCGTCGTCACGCTGGTTGGCGGCACGCTGTTCCTGATGTGGCTGGGCGAGCAGATCACCGCCCGCGGCGTCGGCAACGGCATCTCGCTGATCATCTTCGCCGGCATCGTGGCGGCGCTTCCCAACGCCATGATCCAGACCCTGGAATTGGGCCGTACCGGCGCGCTGTCGGCGCTGTTCATCATCGCGCTTGCGGTGGGCGTCGTGCTCGTGGTGGCGGTCGTCGTCTTTGTCGAGACGGCGCAGCGACGAATAATCGTGCAATATCCAAAACGCCAGGTCGGCAACAAGATGTATGGCGGCGAGGCCTCGCA
Organism: uncultured Alphaproteobacteria bacterium; assembly: GCA_963755585.1. Taxonomy (GTDB): domain Bacteria; phylum Pseudomonadota; class Alphaproteobacteria; order Reyranellales; family Reyranellaceae; genus Reyranella. Next base: position 109,208 of record CAVWKN010000013.1, on the reverse strand, counting down.
CCTGCCGCTCAAGATCAACACCTCGGGCGTGATCCCGCCGATCTTCGCGTCCTCGCTGCTGCTCTTCCCGGCCACCATTGCCGGGTTCCAGGGCAATGCCGACCAGCCGGGCTGGCTGCAGTGGATCGCCACCTATCTCGGCCACGGCCAGCCGCTCTATCTGCTGGCCTATATCGGCCTGATCGTCTTCTTCTGCTTCTTCTACACCACGGTGGTCTTCAACCCGACCGACACGGCCGACAATCTGAAGAAGAACGGCGGCTTCGTGCCCGGCATCCGGCCCGGCAAGAACACGGCCGACTACCTGGAATACATCCTCAATCGCCTGACCGTGATCGGCGCGCTCTATCTGTCGGCGGTCTGCATCCTGCCGGAACTGTTGATCGCCCGCGGCGGCGTGCCGTTCTACTTCGGCGGCACCAGTCTGCTGATCGTGGTCTCGGTCACGCTCGACACGGTGACCCAGATCCAGGCCCACCTGCTTGCCCACCAGTACGAAGGCCTCATCAAGAAAGCCCGGCTGCGGGGCCGGGGCCGCTGAGGATGGGTCGATGAACCTGATCCTTCTTGGCCCACCGGGCGCCGGCAAGGGCACCCAGGCGCAGCTCCTGCAGCGCGAGCGCGGCCTGGTCCAGCTCTCGACCGGCGACATGCTGCGGGCCGCCGTGGCCTCGGGCAGCGAGCTCGGCAAGAAGGCCAAGGGCATCATGGAGAAGGGCGAGCTGGTGCCCGACGATTTGATGGTGGGCCTGATCCGCGACCGTATCGCGCAGCCCGATTGCGCCAAGGGCTTCATCCTGGACGGCTTCCCGCGCACCGAGGCCCAGGCCAAGGCGCTCGACCAGATGCTGGCGGAGCAGGCCAAGAAGCTCGACCGGGTGGTCGAAATGGAGGTCGACGAGAAGGCGCTGACCGAGCGCATCGTCGGCCGCTTCACCTGCGCGGTGTGCGGCACCGGCTACCACGAAAAGTTCAAGCGGCCCAAGGTCGAAGGGGTCTGCGACGTCTGCGGCTCGAAGGAATTCGTCCGTCGCAAGGATGATAATGCAGAGACCATGAAGACACGTATGGCGGCCTACCGCGCCCAGACCGAGCCGTTGCTGCCCTATTACGGCGGCCGCGGCGTGCTCCGGAAGGTCGACGGGATGGCGTCCATGGACGAGGTTCACCGTCAAATTTCGGGAGTTTTGGCGGGGGCTTGACAAGCTTTGTGTTCCGTTGACTCGGGTGCGCTTCTCCCTATAATCGCGCGCTTTTCCGGGGCCAGCGGAACGTTCGACGGGCGCGCGCAAGCGCGCCGTAAGTCTTTGAAGGAGTTGCAACTTTGGCTCGTATAGCCGGTGTGAACATTCCGACCGCCAAGCGCGCGGTGATCGGGCTGCAATATATCCACGGGATCGGCCTGGCGAAGGCCAAGGAGATCCTGGGGAAAGTGGGGATCGATGAGTCGCGGCGGGTCAATACCTTGACCGACGACGAAGTCATCCGCATCCGCGAAGCCATCGACCGCGACTACACGGTCGAGGGCGATCTGCGGCGCGAAGTGGCGATGAACATCAAGCGATTGATGGACCTCGCCTGCTACCGTGGCTTGCGGCACCGCCGCGGGCTGCCGGTCCATGGCCAGCGCACGCATACCAATGCGCGCACCCGCAAGGGTCCGGCCAAGCCGATCGCCGGCAAGAAAAAAGTCACGAAGTAAGTCTGAGAGGAACCGGATCACATGGCCAAGCCTGCAGCCGCCGCGAGTGGCGCCGCCGCCACCGCCGCGCGTCCTCGCCGCAAGGAGCGCAAGAACATCATCGCCGGCGTGGCGCACGTGAGCGCCTCGTTCAACAACACGATCGTCACCATCACCGACGCGCAGGGCAATACCATCGCCTGGTCGTCGTCGGGCCAGCAGGGCTTCAAGGGCTCGCGCAAGTCGACGCCGTTCGCCGCCCAGATGGCGGCCGAGAACGCCGGCCGCAAGGCGATGGAGCACGGCATGCGCACGCTCGAGATCGAAGTGCGCGGTCCGGGTTCGGGCCGCGAGTCGGCGCTGCGCGCGCTGCAGGCGGTCGGTCTTGCCGTCACCGCCATCCGCGACGTCACGCCGATCCCGCATAACGGCTGCCGTCCGCCCAAGCGTCGTCGCGTCTGAGATCGAGAAACGGCGGCGCACTTCCGCGCCGCGTGCTCGAGAGATTTTGTCGCCGCGAGTCCCTTGAGGATTCGCCGGAACCAAACGGTTTAGAGAGGTAGCCCCCGTGCTTCAGAAGAACTGGCAGGACTTGATCAAGCCGGAGAAGCTTGTGACAGAGGCCGGCGTCGATCCGGGTCGCACCGCGACCATCGTCGCCGAGCCGCTCGAGCGTGGCTTCGGTCTCACGCTCGGCAATGCGCTGCGTCGCGTGCTGCTGTCCTCGCTGCAGGGTGCCGCCGTCACGTCGATCAAGATCGACAACGTGCTGCACGAGTTCTCGTCGATTCCCGGCGTCCGCGAGGATGTGGTGGATATCGTGCTCAACATCAAGGCGATGGCCGTGAAGATGCAGGGCGATCGCCCGCAGCGTCTCTACCTGCGCGCCGTCGGCCCGGGCGAAGTCACCGCCGGCATGATCGAGCTGCCGGGCGACGTCCAGATCATGGATGCCAAGCACCTGATCTGCACGCTCGACGACGGCGCTTCGATCTCGATGGAGCTGATGGTCGCCACCGGCAAGGGCTACGTGCCCGCCTCGGCCAACCGGCCCGAGGACGCGCAGATCGGCCTGATCCCGGTCGATTCGGTGTTCAGCCCGGTCAAGCGCGTCTCCTACAAGATCGAGAACAGCCGCGTCGGCCAGGTCACCGACTACGACCGTCTGTCGATGACGGTCGAGACCAACGGCACGACCCGTCCGGACGACGCGGTGGCGCTCGCCGCCCGCATCCTGCAGGACCAGCTCCAGCTCTTCATCAACTTCGAGGAGCCGCGCGAGGTCCGCAAGGAGGAGCAGCAGGACGACTTCCCGTTCAACCGCAACCTCCTGCGCAAGGTCGACGAGCTCGAGCTGTCGGTGCGTTCGGCCAACTGCCTGAAGAACGACAACATCATCTACATCGGCGATCTGGTGCAGAAGACCGAGGCCGAGATGCTGCGCACGCCGAACTTCGGCCGCAAGTCGCTGAACGAGATCAAGGAAGTGCTGGCCGGCATGGGCCTCCACCTGGGCATGGAAATCCCGGGCTGGCCGCCGGACAACATCGAAGAGATGGCCAAGCGGCTGGAAGAGCCGTACTAGGCCGGCAGAAGGAATTCAGTCATGCGTCACAACAATCGCGGCCGGAAGTTCCACCGCACCGCCGAGCATCGCAAGGCGATGTTCATGAATCTGGCCGGTGCCCTCATCAAGCACGAGCAGATCACGACCACCTTGCCCAAGGCGAAGGACCTGCGTCCGATCGTCGAGAAGCTGGTCACGCTCGGCAAGAAGGGCGGCCTGCACGCCCGCCGTCAGGCGATCGGCTTCCTGCGCGATCCCTACATCGCCGACAAGCTGTTCACCACGCTCGGCCCGCGCTACGCCAAGCGCAACGGCGGCTACCTGCGCGTCCTCAAGGCGGGCTATCGCTTCGGCGATGCCGCGCCGATGGCCGTGATCGAGTTCATCGAGCGCGACACCGCCGCCAAGGGCCAGGATTCAGGCCCGTCGGCCGATCAGGCCGAGCAGCAGGAAGCGGCGTAACGCTTCTTTCCTCATCGAATTGAAAACGCCCGGTCGCAAGACCGGGCGTTTTTCTTGCCGGACCGCGGGCCTCCAGGCCCGCTTCAGATTCATGAGCGGGCCTGGAAGACTTAGAGCTGCGCTTCCGTCAGGGCGAACACCGTGCGGCCGGCCGCCTTGAGCGGCCCGAGCTGGGCCAGCGCCGGCGGCAGGATGACCTCGGCGTAGAAGCGCGCCGTTATGAGCTTGGCCTCGAGGAAGGCGGGATCGCCGTCGCGGGTCGCAAGCCTCGTCTGGGCGACCAGCGCGCCGCGCGCCAGCAGCCAGCCGCCCAGCGCCGTGCCGGCCAGCCGCAGGAACGGCACGGAGCCCGCCAGCGCCTGCACCAGATCGGCCTTGACCGACTGCGCCACCCATCTGGTGGCATCCTCCAGCGCGTCCGCGGACGCCAGCACGGCCGTGCGGATCGCCGCCAGGTCGTCGCCGGGCGCTGCCTTCATTTCCTCGGCCAGGGCGCGCATTTCGGCCACCAGCGCCAGCATGGTCTCGCCGCCATCCTTGGCGATCTTGCGGCCGACGAGATCGCGCGCCTGGATGCCGTTGGTGCCCTCGTAGATCGGCAGGATGCGCGCATCGCGCAGATGCTGGGCGGCGCCGGTCTCCTCGATGAAGCCCATGCCGCCATGGACCTGCACGCCGGTCGAGGCGATCTCGTTGCCGAGGTCGGTGAACCACGCCTTGACGATCGGGATCAGCAGGTCGACGCGGTCCTGCGTCTTGCGCGCCGTCTCCTTGTCGGGATGCTTCAGCGCCCCGTCGATGCCGGCCGCGGTGTAGTAGCCCAGCGCGCGCATCGCCTCGATCTGGGCGCGCATGGTCATCAGCATGCGCCGGACGTCGGCGTGATGGATGATCGCGACCGGCTCGGGCTTGGGGCTGCCGTCGTCCTTGGACTGCACGCGGTTCTTGGCGAACTCCGCGGCCTGCTGGTAGGCGCGCTCGGCGATCGCCAGGCCCTGGATGCCGACCGACAGGCGCGCGTTGTTCATCATGGTGAACATGTAGGAAAGCCCGCGGCCTTCCTCGCCCACCAGGTAGCCGACCGCACCGCCATCGTCGCCGAACGACATCACGCAGGTCGGGCTGGCATGGATGCCGAGCTTGTGCTCGAGCGACACGCAGCGCAGATCGTTGCGTTTGCCGGGCGCGCCGTCGGCGCCGGCCAGGAATTTCGGCACGATGAACAGCGAGATGCCGCGCACGCCGGCCGGCGCATCGGGCGTGCGCGCCAGCACCAGGTGCACGATGTTCTCGGCCAGGTCGTGCTCGCCGTAGGTGATGAAGATCTTCTGGCCGGTGACCAGGTAATGATCCCCATTTTTTATCGCGCGGCTCTTGAGCTGGCCGAGATCCGAGCCCGCCTGCGGCTCGGTGAGGTTCATGGTGCCGGTCCATTCGCCGGAGATCATCTTGGGCAGATAGGTGGCCTTCTGCCCGGCCGAGCCATGGTGATGGATGGCATCGATCGCGCCCTGGTTCAGCAGGAGCACCAGGCCGAAGCCCATATTGGCCGCTTGCCACATTTCCTGCACAGTTGCAGCGAGCAGCCAAGGCATGCCCTGGCCGCCGAACTCGGGGTCGAAAGGCAGCGAATTCCAGCCGCCGGCGACGAATTCCTTGTAGATGGCGGCAAAACCCGGCGCGGTGCGCACCACGCCGTTCTCCAGCCTGGCGCCCACCTTGTCGCCCTCGCGATTGAGCGGCGCCAGGCCGTTGCCGGCGAGCTTTGCGGCTTCCTCGAGCACGGCGTCGACCGTGTCGTCGGTCGCATGCTCGTAGCCCGGCAGGGCCGCGACCTGCTGCAGGCCGGCCAATTCGCGCAGCGCGAAACGCATATCGGCCAGCGGGGCGGTATAAGTCATAGGTTTCCTCCGACCTCCAATATGCCGCGCTCGGTCGCTTTTGGCGACCGGCTCAGGTATTTTCAGGACAACATGACCAATACCGTTCTGCTCGCCATCGACGGCCCACGGGCCACCATCACGCTCAACGATCCGGCCAAGCACAACCGGCTCGATCCGGCAGGCCTCAGCCTGCTGCGGCAAGCCATCGAGAAGGCCGACGCCACGCCGGGCGTGCGGGTGACGGTGATCACCGGCGCGGGCGAGAAGACCTTCTGCTCGGGCTACGATCTCGGCTCGATCCCGTCGGGCAAGGCGGCCCGGCCGAGCGAGGGCGAGGACAGCTTCGAGAAGGTCATGGACCGTCTCGAGGCGATGCACATGCCGACCCTCTGTGCGCTGAACGGCGGCGTCTATGGTGGCGCCACCGACATGGCGCTGGCCTGCGACTTCCGCCTCGGCGTCAAGGGCATGCGCTTCTTCATGCCGGCGGCGCGCTTCGGCCTGCACTACTATCCGAGCGGGCTCCGCCGCTACACCCAGAAAGTGAGTCCGAGCTTCGCCAAGCGCGCGTTCCTGCTGTCGGAGGATTTCACCGACGAGGACCTGCTGCGCGTCGGCTACCTCGACTGGCTGGTCGATCGCGCCGACTTCAAGGCCAAGGTCGAGGAGACCGCGGCCAAGCTCGCGGGCCTGGCGCCGCTCTCCATGTCGAACATGAAGCGCGCCATCGAGCAGTTCGCCCAGGCCGAGCCGGACATCCCGAGGATCCGCGAAGGCATTCGCGAGTGCCAGACCTCGGAGGACCTGCGCGAGGGCCTGAGCGCGCTGCGCGAGCGCCGTTCTCCTGCCTTCAAAGGCCGCTAATACCGAAACCGTCATGCAGCGCCGTCTCGCCGCGATCGTCCACGCCGACCTGGCCGGGTTCACCCGGATGATGGAAGGGGCCGAGACCCGCACGTTCCGGCACCTGAAGTCGGCCCAGATCGAGGTCTGGCGCCCGGCCATCGACGCCGGCAGCGGCCGGCTGGTCGGCACGGCAGGCGATGCCATGCTGGCCGAATTCGGCTCGGCCGTGACCGCGGTCGGCGCCGCCATCGACATCCAGGAACGCATGGCGCGCTTCAACGAGGCGCTGGCCGTCGAGCAGCGCATGATGTTCCGGGTCGGCGTCCATCTCGGCGAAGTCATCGTCGACGAGGAGGACCAGAACATCTTCGGCGACGGCGTCAATCTCGCGGCCCGCATCCAGGCGCTGGCCGAACCCGGCGGCATCGCCGTGTCGCGCGCCGTGCGCGACCTCGTCGAGCTCCGCGTCGAATACACCTTCGTCGACGGCGGCGAGCATCAGGTCAAGAATGTGAGCCGCTCCGTCCAGGTCTTCCATGTGCGGCCGGCCAAGGCCGCCGCCGCCACCGTGGGCACGACGACGCGCATGGTGCCGCAGATCACGCTGCGCTTCGAGGGCACCGATTCGACCAGCAACAAGCACGCTTTCGAGGTCACCCTCGAGAAGCTGATGAGCCGCGCGCAGGGCATGGTGATCGGCCGTGCCGCCGATCAATGCGACCTCGTCGTGGCGCATGCCACCGTGTCGCGCCGCCACGCCCGCCTCAGCATCGCCGGCGAGGCGCTGCAGGTCGAGGATCTCGGCTCGACCAACGGTACGGCCGTCGGCGGCAAGGCGTTGCGTGCCGGCGAACCGATGGCGCTGCATGCCGGCAACAAGTTGCGGCTGGGCGACGTCGACCTGCTCATACGGCAGCTCTAGGACATCGGCACCCATGTCCGATTCCACGATCCAGCCGCCCCGCAAGCCACCATCCGGCTCGCCGTCGGGCGGCACGGTGCCGGATGTCGACTATGTGGCGCTTCGGCCGGGCCAGACGATCGGCCGCTACGAGATCGTGTCGGTGCTGGGCCAGGGTGGCTTCGGCATCACCTACCGCGCGCGCGACGTCCAGCTCGACCGCGAGGTGGCGATCAAGGAATACCTGCCGACGGCGCTGGCGGTCCGCCAGGACGGAACGTCGGTCCAGCCGCGCACCACCAAGATGGCCGAGGATTTCGGCTGGGGGCGCGAGCGTTTCGTCACCGAGGGCCGCACGCTGGCCAGTCTCCATCGCGTGCCGGCGATCGTCCGGGTCTTCGATTTTCTCGAGGCCAACGGCACCGCCTACATCGTCATGGAGCTGCTGCACGGCGAGACGCTCGAGGACCGCATCAAGCATGCCGGCAAGCTCGGGCCGGAGGACATCGATCGCATCCTGTGGCCGCTGCTCGACGGGCTGGAGCAGGTCCACAATGCGGGGTTCCTGCACCGCGACATCAAGCCGGCCAACATCCTGCTCGACGAAAAGGGCAACCCGACCCTGATCGATTTCGGCGCCTCGCGGGCGGCGATGGCGGGCCGGAGCACGGCGCTCACGGCCATCTTCACGCCGGGCTATGCCGCAGCCGAGCAGATGACCTCGGCCAAGCAGGGTCCGTGGACCGACATCTACAGCCTGTCGGCCACGCTCTATCACGCCATCACCGGGCACACGCCGCCCAGCGCCTTCGACCGCATGCTCGACGACGGCTACGAGCCGCTGGCCCAGCTCGCGCCCCAGGGCTTTGTCCGTGGCGTGCTGGCGGGCGTCGATGCCGGCCTGGCGGTGGCCGCGCGCGATCGGCCTCAGACCATCGCCGGCTGGCGGCCGATCCTCTCCATGTCGGCAGCGCCCGAAGGCGACAGCACGCTCGTCATCGGCAAGACACCCGAGACGCGGCCAGAGACACGGCCCGAGGTTCGCCACGTCTCGACCCTGCCGCCGCCGACGACGGCCGGCGGGCCCAGCCGCACCGGCCTGTGGATCGGCGTCGCCGTCGTGCTGCTGGCTCTGCTGGGCGGCGGCGGCTACTACGCCATCGCCTCGCGCGGGCCGGATCCCGAGATGGTCAAGGCGCGCGTCGCGGCGGAGGAGGCCGAAGCGAAAAGGCTCCAGGCCGAGCAGGAAGCGGCCAAGCTCCGGTCCGAGAGCGAGCAGCGCCACAAGGCGGAGGAGGAGGCTGCTGCGCTCAAGCAAAAGCAGGACGCCGACGCGGCTGCCAAGAAGCAGCTCGAAGACGATACACGACGCAAGATCGAAACCGAGATCGCCGCGCAGAAACGCGCCGACGAGGAGGCCCGGCAGAAGGCCGACGCCGAGGCGGAGGCCCGCCGCAAGGCGATCGACGACGCCCGCAAGGCCGTCGAGTTCGTGGCCGGCAACTTCGATCATTTCGGCAAGACGCTGATGATGATCGGGCTGAAGGACCGGCCGGACGAAATTCGCCTTCAGGGTGTGGATATTGTGAATGATCCGGCACTGCAAAAACTTGCGATCGACGCGCTCGCCGCCCAGCCGCGCAATGTGCACTGCCGGCAGACCGACCGCCTGACCGACGGCACGCCGCTTTATCGCTGCCTGATCACGGCTTTGAACGCCAAGGAGCCGTTGGCCGATATCCCTGACGCAGATCGGACAGACCTTGCCTTGGCACTGGTGCGCAATGGTCTAGTACTAGCGTCCTGCGACGCCCCCCGATCCTACGCCGACGCGGAGGATGATGCCCGTGGCCGCAAACAGTCGCTATGGGGTAGAGTAACTGTTCCTGAATACAAACGGAGATGCACCAAATGACTGCATTGATTGCCGAGACGACGACCCTGCGTATGGTGGGCCGGAAGATTGCGATGCGAGTAGTCGGCGTGGTCGCTGCTCTCGGCCTCGTCACGGCCTGCACGACCAGCAGCGACGGCGGTCCCTCCAATCAAGCGATGGGCACCTTCATGGGTGCCGCAGTCGGCGGTGCGGTGGGTGGCTTGGCCTTCGGCTCGGCCGGCGGCATCGTCGGCGGCGCGCTGGTCGGTGCGCTGGCCGGCAACCTGGTCGGCCGCGCGCTCGACCAGCAGGAGCGGGCGCGGCTCGCCCAGGCGACGCAAAGCGCCTTCGTGGCCGACACCAACGCGCAGACGACCTACACGGTCGAACCGACGAGCTCCACCTCGACGCCGCCCACGGTGGTCGCCGCGCGGCCGGTCGCGCCGCCGACGAACCGCGCCGACGGCAGCACCTGCCGGCCGATCGAGCTCACGGCGACCAAGAACGGCCAGACCACGACCGAGACGACGACCTTCTGCAAGGCCGCCGGTTCATCCGATCTGAAGCCGGTTTCGGTCTGATCCACAGTCCGACGGCCGGCAAGGTTTTGGACCTTGCCGGCCGTTGCCCTGTGAAAGGGCGCATGGCAGCCTCTCGCGCGGGCGAGGGCGCATGAGCGACGCGAGCAGCCAATCCCAGGGAGGCCCTTCGCCGGTCGATTTCGTCGCGCTGTCGGCGGGACGGATGATCGGGCGCTACGAGGTCGTCTCCGTCCTGGGCCAGGGCGGCTTCGGCATCACCTATCGCGCGCGCGACAGCCAGCTCGGCCGCGAGGTCGCCATCAAGGAATACCTGCCGTTGGCGCTTGCCGTGCGGCAGGACGGCACGACCGTGCTGCCGCGCTCGACCGGCGCGGCCGAGGATTTCGCCTGGGGCCGCGAGCGCTTCGTGGCCGAGGGCCGCACGCTCGCCAGCCTGCAGGACGCGCCCGCCATCGTGCGGGTGTTCGATTTCCTCGAGGCCAACGGCACGGCCTACATCGTCATGCAGCTCCTGCACGGCGAGACCCTGGAAGGCCGGCTGAAGCGGGCCGGGCCGCTCAAGCCTGCCGAGGTCGACCGCATCCTGTGGCCGCTGCTCGACGGGCTGGAGCAGGTCCACAATACGGGTTTCCTGCACCGCGACATCAAGCCGGCCAACATCCTGCTCGATGACGCGGGCAATCCGACCCTGATCGATTTCGGCGCCTCGCGCGCGGCGATCGCCGGCCGCAGCACGGCGCTGACGGCGATCTTCACGCCGGGCTACGCCGCCGCCGAGCAGATGACCTCGGCCAAGCAGGGGCCGTGGACCGACATCTATGGCCTCTCGGCCACGCTCTATCATGCGATTACCGGCCAGACGCCGCCCAGCGCCTTCGACCGCATGCTCGACGATGCCTACGAGCCGCTCGGCAAGAAGGCGCTGCCCGATTTTGCCCGCGGCCTGCTGGCCGGCGTCGACGCCGGGCTTGCCGTGCGTGCCAGCGACCGGCCGCAATCGATTGCCGGCTGGCGGCCGATCCTCGGCCAGTTCGCAGCGCTCGCCGGCGACGCCACGGTCGTGCTCGTTCCCCCTCCGGCGGCGGCGCCGCCAACTCCTGCTCCGCCGGTCGCGGAGGCCGCGGCGCCGGCGAGAAAGCGCGGCATCGGTCTCTGGATCGGCGCCGGCGCGGCCGCGCTCGTCGTGCTGGCCGGCGGCTATTACGCGCTGGTCGACGACAAGCGCGCGGGGCCGCAGGTTGCCGCACTTGCCCCTCCGGTGGCGGCCGAGGCGCAGCGCCTGAAGGATCAGGACGAGCTCGCCAGGCTTCGCAGCGAGGCCGCCGCGCGCGAGAAGGCCGAGCAGGAGGCCGCGCAGCGTCGCCAGATCGAGGAGGAGACGCGGCGCAAGGTCGAAGCCGAGATGGCCGGCAGGCAGCGCCAGCAGGACGAAGCGCGCCAGAAAGCCGAAGCCGATGCCACGGCCAGGCTCAAGGCCGAGGAGGAGGGCAAGAAGGCAGCCGAGGCCGCCGAGAACGCACTCCGCCTGCCGGTGCTCGACCGCCAGCATCTCCAGGTCGCGCTGACCGCGCTCGGTTTCCGCACCGCCGCCACCGACGGCAATTTCAACCCGCGCACGCGCGAGATGATCGCCGCCTGGCAGAAGACGCACAACGATCCGCCGACCGGCTATCTGACGGGCACGCAGAGCCAGGCGCTGCTGCGCGACGCCGCGCCGGCCATCGCGCGCTTCGACGAAGAGGTGAGGAAGCTCGAGGAGATGAAGCGGAAGACGGACGAGGAGAAGGCCAGGGCCGAAGCCGCCGTCAAGGCCGCGACACCGCCGCCACCGGCCGTGACACCGGGTCCACCCGCACCCAACACGGCAGCCGCGGCCACCCCGAAATCCGGGCCCGACGGCACCTGGCGGGGAACGATACAGTGCACGCCGTCGCGCAACGGCAGCGAATTCCTGTTCCACCTGCTGATCAACGTAGCGGGCGGCACGGGCACCTGGGTGCGGCCCGGCTCGGGACCCAACACCGGTGGCATCCACTCCATCAGCATCAGGATCAACGGACGAGACGTCGTGGTGTCGCGCGTCTTCGTGCCGGGCAACCGGCCGGAGACGCAGCAGACCGCGACGATGCATGCGCAGTTCGATGGCGCTTCCACCATTTCCGGGGCGGGGCCGGAGGCCAATGGCGGCGGCCGTACCTGCCAGATCGTCCTGACGCGCCCCTGAGCCGCCCATGACGCGCCCGCCTGCCCTGATATAGTCGGGCAAACCAACGCGAGGACGAAACATGGCGGGAAATCTCAAGGCAGCCGAGCTGCGCCGGCTGATGGCGAAGGGCGAGTTCATCCTGGCGCCGGGCGTCTACGACGGCATCTCGGCGCGCGTCGCCGATCGCATGGGCTTTCCCGCGCTCTACATGACGGGCTACGGCGCCACGGCCTCGATGCTTGGCATGCCGGACGCAGGGCTCGCGACCTATTCCGAGATGGTCGGCCGCGCCGAGATGATCTGCTCGGTCGTCGAGACGCCGCTGATCGCCGATGCCGATACGGGCTATGGCGGCCTGCTGAACGTGCAGCGCACCGTGCGCGGCTACGAGGCCGCCGGCGTCGCCGCGATCCAGATCGAGGACCAGGAGAATCCCAAGAAGTGCGGCCATACGCCGGGGCGCCGCGTCGTGCCGGCCGAGGAGATGGTGCAGCGGCTTCGGGTTGCCGCCGACTCGCGCCGGCATGCCGAGACGATGATCGTGGCGCGCACCGACGCGCGCACCGCCCTCGGTCTCGACGAGGCGCTGCGCCGCGCCAGGCTCTACGAGGAGGCCGGCGCCGACGTTATTTTTGTCGAATCGCCCGAAAGCGAAGACGAGCTCGAGCGCATCGGCAAGGAGGTAAGCAAGCCCTTGCTCGCCAACATGGTCGAGTTCGGCAAGACGCCGCGCGTCGAGGTCGACCGCCTCAAGAAATGGGGCTTCGACATCGCGATCTACCCAGGCCTGGGTTTTAGCGTGGCGGCTGAAGCAATGCGCCAGGGCTGGCAGCATCTCAAGGACAAGGGCACCAGCATCGGCATGAACGTGCCGCAATTCAATGGCATGCACGAGCTCATGGGATTTCCCGAGGTGTGGGAGTTCGAGAAGAAGTGGGCACAGTGAACGGCAAGCAATTCCTGGAAATGCTGGCCCGGCTACCGGCGCGGGTCTGGCTGCAGGCCATCCTCGGCCTGATCGGCTTCATCGTGCTGGCGGTGCTGGGCTTCGCCGTGATCGCGGGCGTCGCGGCCGTCATCGTGATCGTCATCCTGGCCCTCAAGGCCAGGCAATGGCTGCGCGGCTTCTTCGCGTCCACGCCGCCCGCCGAGCCGCCGGCGCGCCAGGACCGCAAGGTGATCGACGTGCAGTACGAGATCGTCGACAAGCGCAGCGACGACATTCGGCGCTAGGCCGTGACCGGCGGCATGAGAAGACCACGGCGCTAGATCGTCAGCACGACCACTGGAAGCCGTCGATCACGAAATGCTGGCCGGTGATGAAGCAGGGCTCGCTGGTGGCGAGGAAGGCCACGAGCTGGGCGACATCGGCCGGTGTGCCGAGGCGATTGAGCGTGATGCCCTTCATCATCTCGGCGCCGCGTGATTTGGTCAGGCTGTTGCCGAGCTCCGTCTCGATCACGCCCGGGCAGATGGCATTGATCATGATCCTGGGCCCGAGTTCCTTGGCGAGCGCCCGCGTGAGGCCCAGGATCCCCGCCTTGGCCGCAGCATAGGCGTGCTTGCTGACGGCGCTGGTCACGCCGCCGCTGAGCGCATTGAGCGACGACATGCTGGCGATGCGGCCGCCATTCTCCTGCTTCATCATGACCGGCGCCACGGCATGGATGTAGTTGAAGCAGCTCTTGAGGTTGACCGCGATGGTCCGGTCGAATTCCTCCTCCTTGATCTCCAGGATGCCCTTGGCATTGGAGGCACCGGCATCGTTCAGCAGGAAATCGATGCCGCTCCATTGCCGGGCGACATCGGCCGCGATCTCGCGGGCGCGCGCGAACGAGGCGACGTCGGCCTGATAGGTGAGCGCCTTGCGGCCAAGCGCCTCGATCTCGCCCGCGGTACGCTTCATCTCGGGCTCGAGCAGGTCGACCAGCGCGATGTCGTAGCCGCGCGCCGCCAGTTCGAGGGCGCAGCCGCGGCCGATGCCGCGTGCGCCGCCGGTGACGATGGCCGTCTTGCTCATGCCGCGTGCTCCTTGGCGTAGCGTGCGACTTCCTCGTGGGTGGCGAACCACACCCTGCCCTTCGACTTGGCATGCCGGATCAGCTCGTCGACGATCCAGATGCGCGAGCGGTAGCCGATGATGTGCGGATGCATGGTGAGCTGGAAGATGCCGCCTTCCTCCCAGGCGGCATCGAGCTCGCGCCGGAAGATCTCGAGCACGTCGGCCGGCGGCGTGTAGGGCCTGAGCGAGGAGAAGCGGTGCATCATGAAATACACCGCGTCGTCGCGCACCCATTCGACGGGCAGCTCGACCACGCCGGTCGGCTCGCCGTGCATCAGGAGCTCGTAGCAGTTCTCGTCGGCCATCAGCGAGGAATCGTAGAACAGCCCCATCTCCTTCTCGATGGCGAGCGTGTGGGGGCTGAAGTCCCACGACGGCGTGCGCAGGCCCACGGCGCGCCGGCCGGTGATCTTCTCCAGCACGTCGGCCGAGCGCAGCATCAGGTCGCGCTCGGCCTCGTAGGGCAGCACGGAGTTGAGTTCGTGGATCCAACCGTGGATGCCGATCTCGTGACCTTCGGCGACCAGGGCGCGCTGTTCTTCGGAATGAAGCAGTGCCGCGACGGCGGGCACGTAGAACGTGGCCTTGACGTCGTGCCTTTCGAGCAGCGCGCGGATGCGCGGCACGCCCACCCGGGTCCCGTACTCGCCCCAGCACAGGCGGCCGATCGATTTGCCGCCGTCCCGGAGTTCGTTGGTCTCGTGGTCCGAATCGAAGGACAGCGCCACCGCGCAGCGCGCGCCGTCCTTCCACGCCTTGGGTCGGTAGGGACGGCCGGCGCGCACCTGGCCGACGAGCTTGCGCCAGTGCTCCTCGCTCCACTGCCACGGTTCCTGTTGTGGAATCTGCGTATCGGGCATGACGACCTCCGAATAATTCAGGCGAGGGGCGAGCCGGTCACCGGCAGGATCTGGCCGGTGATCCACGACGCGCGGTCGGACGCCAGGAACAGTACCGCATCGGCAATGTCCTCGGGCCTGCCCATGCGCCGCATGGCGATGCGGTCGGCGAAAGTGCGGCGAAACTCCTCGCTGTAGGAGTTCCATTGCCGCTCGTAGTCCGGGCTGGTGGCCATGAAGCCCGGCGCCACGGAATTGACGGTGATGCCGAACGGCCCCAGCTCCTGGGCAAGCTGTTTCACCAGCCCGACCTGGCCGTGCTTGGCCGAGGCATAGGCCTGGATGCCGGTCAGGCTGGTCGACAGTCCGGCGCGGCTGGAGATGGTGACGATGCGCCCATTGCCGGCCTTCTTCATGCCGGGCGCGACGGCGCGGGCGAACAGGAAGCAGCCTTTCAGGTTGGCGTCGACGATGCCGGCGAAGTCCTCGGGCGAGACCTGCTCGATCGGTTTGGGCTGCTGGCCCAGAATGCCGCCCGCGACATAGACCAGCACGTCGATCGGGCCGCCGGCTTGTGTCACGACGGCCTCGATGCTGGCCGGGTCGGTGACATCGACAGCCAGCGCCCTGATGCGCTCGCCCGGCTCGATCTCGGCCAGCAGCCGGTCGCACGCCAGGACGGAAGCGCCGTCGTTGGCGAAGGCGCGGGTGATCGCCCGGCCGATGCCGCGGGCGGCACCGGCAACGATGACGGTCTTGCCGTCAAAGCGGATCTGCATTGAACCTCCCCCGAAGAGACCGCCCCACGGTCCGATGACACTAGACCCGGATCACCTTGCCTGGATTCATGATGTTCTGCGGATCGAGCGCGCGCTTGATCGTGCGCATGGTGTCGAGCTCGATCCGGCTTCGGTAATGCGCGAGCTCGTCGACCTTCATCTGGCCGATGCCGTGCTCGGCCGAGATCGAGCCGCCATAGCCCACCACGAGGTCGTAGACCGCCCCGCTGATCGCCTCGGCATGGGCCATGAAGCGCGGCTTGTCCCAGCCCGGCGGCGCCTGGCAGTTGAAATGCAGGTTGCCGTCGCCGACATGGCCGAACGGCACCGGCCGGCATTCGGGCAGCACCTTCTTCATCGCCGCCAGGCCTTCCGTCATGAAGGCGGGGATATTGCTCACCGACACCGAGATGTCGTGCTTGATCGAAGGGCCTTCGCGCTTCTGCGCCTCCGAATGGTTTTCGCGCAGCGCCCAGAAGGCACGGGCCTGCGTCTCGTTCTGGGCGAGGGCGGCATCGAGCACCAGACCCTTCTCGAGAGCCTCGCCGAGATAGGCTTCCATCTTTTCCGCAAGCCCCGTCTCGTTGGCGCCGGCGCGGCGCGCCCGGCTCGAGGACCATTCGAGCAGCACGTACCACGCGTGGCGCTCGGCCAGCGGATCGGCGGCGCCGGGAATCTGCTTCAGCACCAGGTCGATGCCCTGGCGGCTCATCAGCTCGCAGGAGGTGACATTGTCCTCGCTGGCGGCATAGGCGCCCGCCAGAAGCGCCACCGCGGCTTCGGGCGAGGGCACGGCGATCCACGAGGTCGCCACGTCCTTGGGCTTGGGCCAGAGTTTCAGCACCGCCTTGGTGACGATGCCCAGGGTGCCTTCGGCGCCGAGATAGAGGTCGCGCAGGTCGTAGCCGGTATTGTCCTTCTTGAGCGCGCGCAGGCCGTTCCAGATCTCGCCCTGGGGCGTCACCACCTCGAGCCCGAGCACGAGCTGGCGGGCGTTGCCGTAATGCAGCACCTGCACGCCGCCGGCGTTGGTCGAGAGGTTGCCGCCGATCGTGCAGCTTCCCTCGGCGGCCAGGCTCAGGGGAAACAGCCGGTCGTGCTGGGCGGCGGTCTCCTGGATGGTCTTCAGCACCACGCCCGCCTCGACCGTCATCGAATAGCCGATCGGGTCGATATCGAGGATGCGATTCATGCGGTTGAGCGACAGCACGATCTCGTGGCCGTCCTCGTGCGGCGTGCCGCCCCCCATCATGCCGGTGTTGCCGCCCTGCGGCACGATCGCGACCTTCTCGGCGGCGCAGAGCTTTACGACGGCGGCCACTTCCCCGGTGGTCGCCGGCCGAACGACCGCGAGCGCCGCGCCGAGATAGTTGTCGCGCCAGTCGGTGAGGTAGGGATGCTTGCCGGGGTCGTCGGTGATCAGACCTTTGTCGCCGACGATGGTGCGCAGCTTGTCGACGAGGCCTGTCACAGCCGCAGGACCTTGCCGGGGTTCATGATGTTCTTCGGATCGAGCGCGCGCTTGAGGCTGCGCATGGTGTCGAGCTCGATGCGCGAGCGGTAGTGCGCGAGCTCGTCGAGCTTGTCGATGCCGATGCCGTGCTCGGCCGAGATCGAGCCCGCCATGCTGGTCACCAGGTCGTTCACGGCGCGGGTGATGGCCGGCGCGTACTGCTTCAGCGTCTCGCGGTCCATGCCCTTCGGTCCCATGAAGGAGAAATGGATGTTGCCGTCGCCGATATGGCCCAGCGGATAGGGCCGGATGCTGGGCAGCACGTCGAGCGCTCCCTTGAGGCCCTGCTCGATGAAAGCGGGGATCTTCGAGATCGAGACCGAGATGTCGTAGCTGAGGCCCGGCCCCTCGGCGCGCGAGGCTTCGGCGACGGCCTCGCGGATGCGCCACATGTTGCGCGCCTGCGCCTCGTTCTGGCCGATCACCGCGTCGAGCACGCGGCCGGCCTCCATCTGGTCGGCGAGAAACTGCTCCATCTTCTCCGACATGCCTTCGGCGCCGTCGACCTTGACCCGCGACGACGACCATTCGAGCAGCAGGAACCATGACGTGTCGGCCTTGAGCGGATCCTGCACGCCGGGAATGTGCCGCAGCACCATGTCGGTGGCGGCCCGGCTCATCAGCTCGCAGGAGCCGACATTGTCCTCCGATGCGGAATAGGCCTCCGACAGCACTTCGATCGCGGCCTGCGGGTCGCGGATGGCGAGCCACGCCGTCGCCACATCCTTGGGCGCGGGCCACAGTTTCAGCACCGCCTTGGTGATGACGCCCAGCGTGCCTTCGGCGCCCATGAACAGGTGCTTGAGGTCGTAGCCGGTATTGTCCTTCTTGAGCGAGCGCAGGCCGTTCCACACGTCGCCGTTGGCCAGCACGACCTCGAGGCCCATCACCAGGTTGCGCGCGTTGCCGTAGCGCAGCACCTGCACGCCGCCGGCATTGGTCGAGAGATTGCCGCCGATCATGCACGAGCCCTGGGCGCCCAGGCTGAGCGGAAAGAAGCGGTCATGGCTGGCCGCCGTCTCCTGCAGCGTCTGCAGGATGCAGCCCGCCTCGACCGTCATGGAATAGCCGACCGGATCGACCTCGATGACATGGTTCATGCGGCCGAGCGACAGCACGATGCCGCTGTGGGTCGGCCACGGCGTGGCGCCGCCCATCAGTCCGGTGTTGCCGCCCTGCGGCACGATGGCGATGCCGTTGTCGAAGCAGAGCTTTACGACCTTGGCGACTTCCTCGGTGTTGGCCGGACGCACCACGACGGCCGCGGTGCCCACCGTCGAGCCCTTCCAATCCGTCACGAAGGGCTGCTTGCCCTGGTCGTCCAGGATCAGGCCCTTGTCGCCCACGACGGCGCGGAGCGCGTCGAGGACGGAAGGCGTCACCGGAACGGTCGGAATCAGGGGAATGGCGGTATCGGGCATCGTTTCCTCTCTTTGCCGCGAGCCTACCGTTGCCGGCCCGTGCCGTCATCCGCCGCGGCGCGGCGCAGGCGGTCGTTGATCGCAAGGCCCAGTCCGGTTTGCGGAATGGACATGACCGCGATGCGGCCGACGTCCGGCCGGTCGAGGGCGCGCAGCATGGCAAACAGGTTGGCGGCCGCCTCGGCGAGGTCGCCACCCGGGCTGAGATTGAGGGTGAGCCGGGCGCCCGACGGCACGTCGGGCCCGAATGCCAGCAGGCCTTCGTCGGCGGCGGCGCTGGTCGCGCCGAGCCGCACCGGACGCGCCGGCGCGTAGTGGCTCGCGAGCTGGCCGGGCGATTTGCGGGCGGAGTCGCCTGACGGAATCGCGTCGCTCAAGGCGACGGGGCCGATCACCGCCTCGATCGCCTCGCGCGTGGCGCCGCCCGGGCGCAGCAGCGTGGGAGCAGGCGTCGTGAGGTCGAGCACCGTCGATTCGAGTCCGACCTCGCATGGGCCGCCATCGAGGATCATCTTCACCCGCCCGCCCAGCGATTCGGCGACATGCTCGGCGCGGGTCGGGCTGACGGCGCCGCTGCGGTTGGCCGAGGGCGCGGCGAGCGGCCGGCCGACGGCGCGGATCAGCGCCTGCGCCATGGGGTGCGCCGGCGCGCGCACGGCGACCGAGTCGAGCCCGGCGGTCGCCAGCAGCGCCACGGGCGAGTCCTTGGCGCGCGGCAACACCAGGGTGAGCGGCCCCGGCCAGAAGCGCGCGGCCAGCCTGTCGGCGATGTCGTTCCAGCGGACGAGGCGCGCGGCCTCGCCGGCATCGAGCACATGGCTGATCAGCGGATTGAACTGCGGCCGGCCCTTGGCTTCGAAGATGGCGGCGACCGCGCGCTCGTTGGTGGCGTCGCCGCCCAGGCCGTAGACGGTCTCGGTCGGGAAGGCGACCAGCTCGCCCTCGAGAAGCAGGCGTGCTGCTTCCGCGATGCTCATCGCGCCGCTTTGCTGCGGGCGATGAAATGCGGGTTGGAGAAACGCGGCTTGCCGTAGAGCAGCGGCTTGCCGTCGGTCGTCACCACCTCGCCGCCCGCCGCCTCCAGCACGCCCTGGCCGGCGGCGGTGTCCCATTCGTTGGTCGGGCCGAAGCGCGGATAGATGTCGGCCTTGCCTTCGGCGATCAGGCAGAATTTCAGCGACGAGCCGACCTGCACGCGCTCGGCGACGGTGAGCCCCTCGCGGCCGAACCAGATATCGAGGTCGCTGTAGATGGCATGGCTGCGGCTGGCGCAGCAGGTGAGGCCGTCGTCCGGCAGCGCGCCGCGTGGCGATGGCCGCGAAGGCGCCGCCTTTGTCGCTCTTGTCGGCGCCCAGTCCGGCCGCGCCGCGCCACAGCGTGTCGCTGGCCGGCGCCAGCACGATGCCGAGCGTCGGCCGGCCGTCCTCGATCAGCGCGATGTTCACCGTGAACTCGCCGTTCCTCTTGATGAACTCCTTGGTGCCGTCGAGCGGATCGACCAGCCAGAATGGGCCGTCGCCGATCACCGGAACGCGGCCCGCCGCCATTTCCTCCTCGGCCACGACGGTCGTGTCGGGCGTGAGCCTGCGCAGGCCGGCCACGATGATCGCCTCGGCGGCATGGTCGGCGTCGGTGACCGGGCTCTTGTCGGCCTTGTCGCGCACGCCCAGGTCGCCGGCATAGATGCGCATGATCTCGCGCGCCGCCTCGATCGCGAGGTCTGTGCACGCGTGGCGCAAGGTCTGGTGGGAGGGCAGGGTCGGCACGGAATCCATTGCGTTGAAGGCGGCGACCTTATAGCCCATTCATCCATGGCAAACAGGCTTTTGGGCGTCATATCGGCCTTGCCCGAGGAACTCGCCCATCTCTCCGACCGGTCGGGCGAGGCACGCGAAATCGGCGGCCTTGCTTTCTGGCGCGGCGAGATCGCGGGCCGCGAGGCGGTGTTCGTCGAATCCGGGGCGGGCAAGGTCAATGCCGGGGTCGCCACCGCCCTGCTGCTCGATCGTTTCGACTGTCGGGCGCTGATGCTGTGCGGCGTGGCGGGCGGTCTCGATCCGGCGCTGGGCGTCGGTGACGTCGTGATCGGCACCAGCAACATCCAGCACGACTATGGTGTGGAGAAGGAGGACAGGTTCGTCCATATCCAGCCCGGCAGCCGGCCGTCGCTCGGGGACGATTGGGCGCCTGGCTATCCCGTGTCCGAACCCCTGGTGGCGCGCCTGCGGGCGGCGCTGAACGGACTGGCGCTGGAGCCGTTGCCGCCGGCGATCGGCGCCGGCCCGCGCCTGCCCACCGTTCATTTCGGCGCGATCCTGACCGGCGACAGCTTCGTCAATTCGGAGCGCACGCGGCGCTACCTGCACGAGCGGTTCGGGGCGCTCGCCGTCGAGATGGAGGGCGGCGCGGTGGCGCAGATCGCCGGGCGCTGGGGCGACGACATTCCAGCCGTCAATGTCCGCTGTCTCAGCGATCTCGCCGGTACCGAGAGCCATCTCGATTTCCGCGCCTTCCTGCCGGTCGCGTCGCGCTACGCCTCGCAGGTCGCCCACCGCCTGGCGCCGGTGATCTAGAATTCGACGGATCAGGGCTTGAGCACGCGCCCGGCGACCGCATCGAGCTTGGCGATCATCGCGGCCGATCGAACGGTCGGGCGCCGTGATCAGGGCATATTCGAGCGCGCGGTCGCAGCCCGCGGGGCAGGGGATGGGCCTGCTTTCCTTGAGGCGCGGCGCGACCATGGCGACCAGGGTCTTGGCCTTCTCGGCATTCTCCTGCAGCACGCGCACGATATCGGTGACCTGCACATGGTCATGATCGGGATGCCAGCAGTCGAAGTCGGTGACCATGGCGACGGTCACGTAGCAAATCTCCGCCTCGCGGGCGAGCTTGGCCTCCGGCATGTTGGTCATGCCGATGACGTCGCAGCCCCAGCTCCGGTACAGGCGGGATTCGGCAAGGCTGGAGAATTGCGGCCCCTCCATTGCGAGGTAGGTGCCGCCGAACTTGACGGGAAAGCCCGCCGTGCGGGCGCAGTCGTGAACGGCTTCGGCCAGCCGGTTGCAGGTCGGATGCGCCATCGAGACGTGCGCCACCAGCCCGTCGTCGAAGAAGCTCTTGTCGCGGGCAATCGTGCGGTCGATGAACTGGTCGACCACCACGAAATGCCCGGGCGGCAGGTCCTCGCGCAGCGAGCCGCAGGCCGAGAGCGACAGGATGTCGGTGACGCCGGCGCGCTTCAGGGCGTCGATGTTGGCGCGATAGTTGATCGAGGTCGGCGAATGGCGATGCCCGCGGCCGTGGCGCGGCACGAAAACGACGTCGAGGCCGTCCAGGACACCGAACAGGAATTCGTCGGAGGTCTCGCCGAACGGCGAGGCGATCCGCCGCCATGCCGCGTTCTTGAGACCGGCCATGTCATAGACGCCGCTACCGCCCAGAACGCCCAACACTGTCATCTGCTTCTCCCGGTTGGGATTGGTGTATCATTCCTCTTTGGGAAAAGGGGCGGAAATCCATGGGCAAGCTCGACGGCAAGATCACCATCGTGACCGGTGCCACCAGCGGCATCGGCCGGCGCACCGTCGAGATCTTCGTCCAGGAAGGCGCCAAGGTCCTGGCGACCGGCCGCCGCGAGGAGCTCGGCCGCACGCTCGAGGCGGCGCTGGGCAAGGACAAGTGCGTCTTCGTGAAGGCCGACGCCACCCAGGAAGCCGACGTCAAGGCGATGATCGATGCCTGCGTCTCGAAGTGGGGCCGGATCGACTGCCTGTTCAACAATGCCGGCGGACCGGCGCCGGTGGGCGGCATCGAGACCGTGCCGGTCGAGGGCTTCGACGCGGCCATGGCGACCCTGGTGCGCTCGGTCATGCTGGGCATGAAGCACGCCGCGCCGGTCATGATGAAGCAGGGCTCGGGCAGCATCATCAACAACGGCAGCGTGGCCGCGCGACGGGCCGGCTACTCGACCTCGATGATCTACGGCGCCGCCAAGGCCGCGGTGAACCACCTCACCGTCTGCGCCGCCATGCAGCTCGGCGAGAAGAACGTGCGCTGCAACTCGATCTCGCCGGGCGGCATCGCCACCGGCATCTTCGCCAAGGCGCTCGGGCTGCCGCCCGACAAGGCCGATGCCTTCGCCGAGACCATGAAGGCCTTCATGGCCAAGAACCAGCCGATCCCGCGCGCCGGCCTCACCGACGACATCGCCCATGCCGCGGTGTTTCTTGCCTCGGACGAGTCGAGCTTCATCAACGGTCATGACCTGGTGGTCGATGGCGGCGTGGTCGGCGGCCGCATGTGGACGCCGCACCAGGAGGGTGTCAGGGCGATGCGCAAGGCCTTCGGCGTGGACGAGGTCTAGATGGGCAAGGAATTCTGGAAGTCGGCCTGTCCGCACGATTGCCCGAGCGCCTGCTGCCTCGAAGTCGAACGCCTGTCATCGACGCGGATCGGCCGTATCCGCGGCGCCGCCGCGAACAGCTACACCGATGGCGTGGTCTGCGCCAAGGTCGCGCGCTATGCCGAGCGCGTGCATCATCCCGACCGGCTGAAGCAGCCGCTGCAGCGGACCGGTGAGAAGGGGCAGGGCGCGTTCCGGCCGATCTCGTGGGATGCCGCCCTGGACGAAGTCGCCGAGGCGTTCCGTCGCGCGACCGAGGCCCATGGCGCGCAATCGGTGTGGCCCTATCATTCCGGCGGCACGATGGGTGTCGTGCAGCGCTGGGGCATCGACCGGCTGCGCCATGCCTTCGGCTACTCGCGCCAGAAGACCACGATCTGCATGACGCCCGCCGAATTGGGATGGCGCGCCGGTGTCGGCAAGCTGCTGGGGCCCGATCCGCGCGAGATGGCCCAGTCGGATCTCATCGTCGTGTGGGGCGGCAATCCGGTCTCGACCCAGGTCAACGCCATGACCCACATCGCCAAGGCCCGCAAGCAGCGCGGCGCCAAGCTCGTGGTCGTCGACGTCTATCGCACGCCCACCGTGGAGGCGGCCGACATCGGCCTGGTGCTGCGGCCCGGCACCGACGGCGCGCTGGCGCTGGCCATGATGCACGTGCTGCTGAAGGAAGGCTTCGCCGACCGCGCCTATCTCGCGCGTCACACCGACTTTGGCCCGGGGATCGAGGCGCATCTTGCCGACAAGACGCCGCACTGGGCGTCCGCCATCACCGGTCTCCCGGTCGAGGAGATCGTGGCCTTCGCGCGACTCTACGGCGGCACGAAGCGCTCGTTCCTGCGCGTGGGTTTCGGCTTCACGCGCACGCGCAACGGATCGGCCGCGATGCACGCCGTGACCTGCCTGCCGGCGATCACCGGCGCGTGGCAGCACCCGGGCGGCGGCGCCTTCTTCCTCAATTGGGACAACTGGCAGCTCGACACCACCCTGGCGCACGGCCTCGATCTCCTGGACCCGGCCACCCGGGTGCTCGACCAGTCGCGCATCGGCCCAGTTCTGTGCGGCGAGGCGGCGGCACTGGCCGGCGGTCCTGAAGTCGCAGCGATGCTGATGCAGAACGCCAATTCGGCCAACGTCGCACCCGACAGTGCTGCCGTGGCGCGCGGGCTCGGCCGCGACGATCTCTTCCTCTGCGTTCACGAGCAGTTCATGACAGCGACGGCGAAGTACGCCGACATCCTGCTGCCGGCCGCGATGTTTCTCGAATACGACGACATCTATTATGGCCTCGGTCACACGCATCTGACGGTCGGTCCGAGCGTGCTCGATCGTTATGAGGAGTGCCGCACCAACCACGAGCTGATCTGCCAGCTCGCGCAGCGGCTGGGCGCCCCGCAGCCGACGTTCCGCATGAGCGCCGTGGAGCTGCTCGACGCCACCCTGCGGGCATCGGGCAAGGGCACCTGGGAGGCGGCGGCGGCGCGCGGCTGGGTCGATTGCGCCGACACTTTCGAGGTGTCGCACTTCGTCGATGGCTTCCCGTCGTCGCGACGGCCGCTTCCATTTCAAGCCCGACTGGGCGGCCGTCGGGCCGTACCACGCCGGCATGAAGGCGCTGCCCGATCATCTCGAGAACTACGAGTGCGAAACCGAGGATCTGCCGTTCCGCCTCGTCGTGCCGCCGGCGCGCGGCTTCCTCAACACCACCTTTACCGAGACGCCGGGCTCGATCGCCCGTGAGGGCGAGCCGCGGGCGTTGATCCATGAGGACGACGCGGCCCGACTCGGCCTTTCCGAAGGCAGCCTGGTGCGGCTCGGCAATGCGCGCGGCGAGGTCAAGCTGCGCGCCCGGCCCGCGCGCACGGCGCGGCCGGGCGTCGTCATCGTCGAGGGCAACTGGCCGAGCGACGCCTATCCCGAGCGGGTCGGCATCAATGTGCTGATCGGCGCCGATCCGGTTCCGCCGAACGGTGGCGCCGCCTTTCACGACACGGCGATCTGGCTGCGCGCGGCTTGAGAGCGTCGGCTGCGAATTCATCTCGATCTGTCGGCAGTCTCCGGGCCTTGCGAAACGTACTGTCGCTCGCCTGAAGCCGGCTGGTAGAACACGTCGACCGTCTTGCCGGTGTCCGGATCGACGAAGCGCTCGCTGGTCCTGACCCAGCCCGGACCGGGAGTCTTGCGGAGCAATGGCTTGTAGAGCACGCGCTCGCAGACGGTCCCCACGGTGATGACGCCGCCCGTCACCAGAAGCCACAGCGGTATCCCGGGCAGGTCGTAGCCGAGGGTGATCGCGCCTGCCATCAGCAACGCAATGCCCAGCAGGAGTACGGCAAGGCGCAGCATGTCAGGTGCGCACGGGCTCCAGGACGACCGCCGTGCCGTAGGCCACGATCTCGCTCATCGTCTGGCCGATCTCCGAGGAATCGAAGCGCATCATGATGACCGCGTTGGCCCCCATGGCGGTGGCATTGGCGACCAGCCGGTCGACCGCGTGACGGCGCGCTTCCTCCAGAAGCTGGGTGTATTCGTGGATCTCGCCGCCCACGATCGACCGCAGCCCGGCCATGATGTTTCCGCCGATCCCGCGGCTGCGGACGACCACGCCGAACACCTGGCCCAGGGTGGTCACCACGCGGTGTCCTGCGATAGTCTCGGTCGTGGCGATGATCACGTGCCGCCTCCGTTGTGAGTGGACTGCACGGTCGACGATAGCACCGGCAAAATACCAAGGCGACGCGCCAGGAGAGGCCCATGCTGCGCCCCAAGGCAATCGATCACGTCGGACTGACGGTCGCGGACATGGACCGCAGCCTGCGCTTCTACTGCGAGGTCCTTGGGCTCGAGCTGTTGCGGCGACTGCCGAGGGGCGGCCCCGGCGTCGCCGTGGCGGTCCTCAAGGTCGGCGACCAGGAGATCAACATGTTCTCCAATCCGGCTTTCGCGCCGGGCCGTCCGGCGACAACCCGGCCGTCATCGACCATTTCTGCCTGGAGGTCGAGAGCGCCACGATCGACGACCTCGTGGGCGCGCTCCGTCGGGCCGGCGTGGAAATCGCCAAGGGACCGGTGCAGCGGCGCGACGGGGCATCGCTGTTCGTCAGCGATCCCGACGGCTGCCGCGTCGAGCTCATCGTCAAGACGTGCCGCGAGGCTCTGGCGGATTACTCCGCCGCCTGCTTGCCCGGCATCTTCGGCACGGAAGCCGACGCCGCGGCGAAGCGCGGCGATTCGGTGACCTTGAGGGCCTCGGCGGCGTCCTTGTTCTCCATGATCTTGGCCATGATCGCCTGGCCGGCGCGGTCGAACACGCCGCGATTGTCGATCAGGAACTTCTGCAATTCGCGGAGCTTGGCCACGTAGCCGTTGATCTCGGGAATGACGTAGCGCGCCACCATGTCCCAGCTGCGCATGGTGTTCTCGGGATTGGCCCAGTCGTGCACGAAGCCGACCACGGTGCCGAAGCCGCCGCTCTTGTCGTAGACCGACTTGATCATCTTCACGAGATCGTCGGGCGTGCCGATGGTCGAGGCGGCGCCGTCCATGAAGGCCGTCTTGTCGACCGCCTCGTCGGGCGAGCCGAACGGCTGCGAGCCGGGCCGCTGCAGGGTGCCGGTGATGTATTCGTTGTGCCAGCGCATCAGCCCGTGCTTGGCCTCCTCGCGCGCCTTCTCGCGAGTCTCCGCGACGTGCCAGCTCAGGAGAACGCGCCAGTTCTTGCGATCGACCTTGGTGCCGTGCTTCTTGGCGGCCGCCTCGGCGAAGCCCCATTGCGTCGGCAGCGACAGCAGTCCCTGGTCCGACATCGAGCCCAGCGAGATGATGCCGATGCCGTACTTGCCGGCCAAGGTCATGCCCGAGGGGCTGATCTGCGAGGCGACGGCGAAGGGCATGTCCTCCTGCAAGGGCAGGAGCTGCAGGGCGGCGTCCTGCAGGGTGTACCAGTCGGTCTTCTTGGTGACCCGCTCGCCCTTGAACAGGCGGCGGATGACGTCGATGGCATCGTCCTGGCGGTCGCGCTGGACCATGGGATCGATGCCGAGCGTGTGGGCGTCCGACGGCAGCGCGCCCGGGCCGGAGCCGAAGATCGCCCGCCCGCCGGTCATGTGGTCGAGCTGCACCATGCGTTGCGCGACGTTGTAGGGATGATGGTAGGGCAGCGAGATCACGCCGGTGCCGAGCTTGATGCGCTTGGTGCGCTCGCCGGCCGCCGCCAGGAACATCTCCGGCGAGGCGATCATCTCCCAGCCGCTGGAATGGTGCTCGCCGCACCAGAACTCGTCGTAGCCGAGCTCGTCGAGGTGTTCGACGAATTTGAGATCCCGACGGAACTGCAGGGTCGGGTTTTCGCCGATCGGATGATGGGGGGCGAGAAAGGCGCCGAAGCCGAGACGAGCCATGTGCGGAACTCCCTTGTCTGTCGTCCTGAGCGCATAGGGCGCATCTGATGCGCCTCGGAAGGACCTCATCGCTGCTTGTCATCGCGACGAGATCCTTCGCTTCGCTCAGGATGACAAAGATGCCTAACATGGCGGACGGGCAGGGTCGATATGGGGAGGGCCAAATGGCGGTGCTGACGGGCAGGGTTGCGCTGGTGACGGGCGGTTCGCGCGGCATCGGGCAGGCCATTGCGGTTTCGCTGGCCGATGCGGGCGCGGCCGTGGCGGTGAATTATCTCGAGCGCGCTGCGTTGGCCGAAAAGGTCGCCGAGGGCATCCACCGCAAAGGCGGGCGGGCGGTCGCTGTCGGCGCCGACGTCTCGAAGACCGCCGCGGTCAAGGCGATGGTGGCCGACGTCGAGCGTCAGCTCGGGCCGATCGACGTGCTGATCAACAATGCCGGCCTGGGCCTGGTGCGAACCGTCGACGATCTCACCGAGGAGGATTTCGACCGCACGATCGCGGTGAACCTGAAATCGGTCTTCCTGTGCACCCAGGCCGTCATTCCCGGCATGCGGGCGCGGAAGTGGGGACGCATCGTCAACATCTCCTCCGGGGCGGCGCGCGGCGCCGGCGGCGTCGGGCCGCACTACAACGCCTCGAAGGCGGGCATGGAGGGCATGACGCGCGGCTACGCGGCGCGACTGGTCAAGGACGGCATCACGGTGAATGCCGTGGCGCCGTCGCTGATCGAGACCGACATGGTCTCGGGCGTCGCGTCCTCGCCGGCGCGCATCCCGCTCGGCCGCTTCGGCACGCCCGACGAGTGCGCCAAGATCGTGATGATGCTGGTCGACAATGAGTACATGACCGGCCAGACCGTGGCGCTGAGCGGCGGCATGTCGTTCGTGTGATGGACGACCTGTCGCCCACCGCGCGGCTGCTCTCGCTGTGGGATCATCTCGGCATCGGTGTCGCGCATGTCGCGACACAAATGCCGGGCGACATCGCAGGTCTCGCGGCCGGCTTTCCGTCGCGGCTGGGCGGCATCGTGCTCTGCGTGCCGACGCGCCTCGATCCGCTGTCCTTCGGCGCCGTGGGCGATCGGCTGTCGATGATCTCCGGGGAAGGCGGCCTGACGGCCGAGGTAACCGCCCATGCCGCGGCGCGGCTGGCCGGCGCCAGAAGGGTCGTGCTCGCGGGCTACGAGGCGCCGGGCTGGGCCGATGTCGTGGCCGACCGGACCGACGCGATCGCGCGCGAGATGACGGGCTTCCTCGGGCGTTTCAAGGCGGACACCCCGTCCAACGCTTCTCGCGAAGGCACGCATGCCGGGATCTCCTATCGCCTCGAGGGCTCGGGCCCGGCGCTGGTGCTGCTGCCGTTCTTCCTGGCACCGTCGCAATGGGCGCCGGCGGTGCCGCAGCTCGCCAGGATGTTCACCGTCATCACGCTGGGTGGACCGCATCTCGGCGGCGTCGCGGCCCTCGAGGATCGCGCCCGGGCGCCCACCTACCAGGCGATGTTCCGCACGTTGATCGACCTGATGGCGCCGGCGCCGGGCGAGACCATCCTCGACGTCGGCTGCGGCGCGGGCTCGCTCGACCGTCTGCTGGCGCGGCGCCTGGGATCGGCCAACGCGATCACGGCGATCGACACGAATCCGTTTCTGTTGAGCGAGGCAGCATCCCTTGCCAAGGCGGAGGGCCTCGAAGGGCTGATCCGCTTCGCTCCGGGCAACGCCGAGGCGCTGCCGTTCGCCGACGACTCGTTCGATTGCCTCTTCTCGATCACGGTGCTGGAGGAGTGCGACGCCGACCGCGCGCTGGCCGAGATGGTGCGCGTGGCGAAACCTGGGGGCCGGGTGGGGGTCATCGTGCGATCGCTCGACCTGCCGCAATGGTGGAGCGTCGCCGTTCCGGCGGCGATCCAGCGCAAGATCACGACGCCGCCGCAATCGGTCGGGGCCAAGGGCGTCGCCGATGCCAGCCTTTATCGCCGGGCGCAGGCGGCGGGACTGGAAGACCTCACCTGCTTTCCGTCGCTGGTGACCCTCGACCGGCCCGATGGCCCGATCTGGCGCTATCGCGAGGACCATTTGCTGGCGCAGCTCACGGCCGAGGAAACGACGATCTGGCGCGCCGCGCGCGAGGCCGCGGACCGGCAAGGGCTGCTTTTCATGGCCCATCCCATGCACTGCGTCGTCGGACACAAGCCTTTGCGGCGCCGGCCGAAAGCCTGATAATGGGTTCGACCAGATAGATGGAGGACACGGATGGCCTATACGCTTGAGCAATTGAGCGCCGATATCGGCAAGGCTTTGAAGGCGGATCCCGGGATGGCCGGCAAGCAGGCGGTGTGCGGGCTGGTATCGAAGGTCCTGATGGACAAGGACTTCGTCGAAAAGCATCTGACTGCCGACCAGTGTCGTCCGCGCAAGGTGCTGTACGAGGATCCGGAACTGGGCTTCTGCGTCTGCGGCCATGTCTATGAGACGGCGGCGCACGGCGGGCCGCACGACCACGGCTCGAGCTGGGCGATCTACGGCGTGGCGGTCGGCGACACCGAGATGACCGACTGGCGCATCGTCAAGAAGGGCGACGGCGAGGCGCCGAGCCTGGTCGAGCCGGAGAAAACCTACGTGATGAAGCCGGGCGACGCGCACCTCTACGACGTCGGTGCCGTTCACTCGCCCAAGCGCGACGGCCTGACCAAGCTGGTGCGCATCGAGGGCGCCAATCTCGACCGCATCAAGCGCTCGAACATCAAGGCGGCGGCCGCGGCGAAGGTGGCAGCGGAGTAGTCAAACGGACCGCGGGCCTCCAGGCCCGCTCATGAATCATGATGCGGGCCTGGAGGCCCGCGGTCCGATGAGCATCAGCGCGGCACGGTCATCGCGGCGAGGTTCGAGACATCGCCGCTCTTGTCGAGCGCCCACACCGCGTCGATCAGCGGCCGCATGTCATGGCTGGGACGCCAGCTCCTGGCCTCGTCCAGAAGCTTCTGCTCGATCTCCGCGTCCTTGAGCGGGTTCGCCGTGCTGCCGCGTGCGGCCTTGGTCGAGACGCTGTGCTTCTTGCCGTCGCTGGTCCAGAAATCCATCTCGGCGGCGATCGTCGAGATCGCCGGATCGCCCGCCACCTCGAACCTGCCGCGCATGGCCTTGACCGCGGGATCGTTGACGCAGGCGTCGGTGAACTGCTCGAGCCCCGCTTTGCCCAGCACCAGCGCCGCCGCGACGGCATGCTGCAGGCTCACCTGGGATTCGCGGCCCGTCGCGACCTCGGGCCGGTTGGTCCGTTGCAGCAGCAGCGGATTGCCGCGCACCGCAATCCTGTCGACCGTCACGCCGGGATGCTGGCGCCGCCAGTCGAGCGCGCAATCGAGCAGCGGATGGATGACGAAGCCTGCAGGATAAGGTTTCAGCGAATTGTTGCTGACCTCCCAGGTCTTGCCCAGGCCCTCGGTCAGCGCCGCCCAATTCGGCGGCTCGCCCATCGCGGCCAGGAAGCCCTGGGCGCCGGCGATCGGTTCGGCCGGCCCGGAGAAGCCTTTGTCCGCCAGCAGCGCCGACAGCAAGCCATTGCGCGCGGCGTTGCCGACGCTGACGCTCTTGGCCGGCCAGCCCAGGCATTCGCACAGGCCCGCCGACTGCGTGGCGGCGTTGCCCAGCGCCCAGACCAGCTGGTTCTCCTTCAATCCCAGCAGCTTCGCCGCACCTGCCGCCGAACCGAAGACGCCGCAGGTCGAGGTGATGTGCCAGCCCTTGGGATAGTGGCCGGGCGAGACGGCGCCGCCGACCCGGCATTCGATCTCGAAGCCCAGCACGAAGGCCAGCAACAGCTCCGGCCCCGTCACGCGCCGGAGCTCGGCCAGCGACAGCAGTGCCGGGGCGAGCGGCGCCGTCGGATGGACGACGGTCGGCAGGTGGGTGTCGCAATAGTCGAAGACGTTGGCGCCGGCAGCGTTCAGGAAGGCGGCGCCCAAGGCATCGATCCGCTCGGTCCGGCCGACGATCGTCGCCTGCTTGCCGCCGGAGAATTCGGCCAGCGTCTTGAGGGCAAGCTCGACCGGTTCGGTGCGGCAGCCGGCGATCGCCACGGCGAAGAAATTCAACAGCGCCCGCTTGGCCTCATGGCGCGCCTGTTCCGGTATGTCCTCCCACTTTGTCTCGACGACGAAGCGGGCGAGGTTGGCTGACGCCTGGTCTGGGGAGCATGATTCCTTCAGGATGTCGGCGTTGCAGCAGGTGTTGTCATCCCGAGCGAAGCGAGGGACCTTTCCTGCGGCCTCAAAGGTCCCTCGCTTCGCTCGGGATGACAATCTTGTTGGGATCCGCGCCGTGCGTCAGCCCAGTAGATCTTTCTCGTGGAACTCGACGCCGCGCGAAACGTCACCCGCCGAGCCTTCGTATTCGACCCGGCGAAGCTGCGCCCGCCGGATCTTGCCGGAGATCGTCTTGGGCAGCTCCGTGACGAATTCCAGCCGTCGGATGCGCTTGAACGGCGACAGCCGCGTGTTGGTGTATTTCAGGATCGACTGCGCGGTCTCGCGGCTGGGCGGCACCGAGGCGATCAGCAGGATGTAGGCCTTTGGCACGCTGAGGCGGATCTCGTCGGGCGAGGGCACGATCGCGGCTTCGGCGACGCACTCGTGCTCGATCAGCACGCTCTCCAGCTCGAACGGGCTGATGCGGTAGTCCGACGACTTGAACACGTCGTCGGCGCGTCCGACGAAGGTCAGGTAGCCGTCGTCGTCGAGGCTGGCGACGTCACCGGTGCGATAGACCCGGTCGTTGGCGCCGGAAAGCGTGCCCGCGGCGTCGGCATAACCCTGCATCAGGCCGGCGGGACGTTCGCCGTTCAGGTCGAGACAGATTTCTCCCTCGCTGCGCGGCATGCCGTCGACATCGAGGATCAGCACGCGATAGCCGGGCAGCGGCCGCCCCATCGCGCCCGGCTTCACCTTCTGGCCCGGCGAGTTGGCGACGATGGCGGTGGTCTCGGTCTGGCCGTAGCCGTCGCGGATGGTGAGGCCCCAGGCCTCCTGGACCTTGTTGATGACCTCGGGGTTGAGCGGCTCGCCGGCGCCGCAGACCTCGCGCAGGGCGAGCTTGTAGGCGCCAAGATCCTCCTGGATCAGCAAGCGCCAGACGGTCGGCGGCGCGCAGAAGGTGGTGACGGCTGAGCGTTGGAGCACGTCCAGCAGCGCCTTGGCGTTGAACGGCGCCTGGTTGACCATCAGCACCGTGGCGCCGGCGTTCCACGGCGCAAAGAAGGTGCTCCAGGCATGCTTCGCCCAGCCGGGCGAGGAGATGTTGACGTGCACGTCGCCGGGCTTCAGCCCGAGCCAGTACATCGTCGACAGCGCACCCACCGGGTAGCTGCGATGGCTGTGCCGCACCAGCTTGGGCTTGGCGGTCGTGCCCGAGGTGAAATAGAGCAGGAGGGGATCGTCGGCGTGGGTCGGGCCATCCGGCGTGAACTGGGCCTGCTCCTTGTAGGCCTCGCTCAGCGGCTGCCAGCCGTCGATCGCCGATGAACTCGTGGTGATGAAGGTGATGCCGTCGCGCGACAGGCCGGCGCACTTGGTGACCTGTTCCTCGTCGGCCACGATCATGCGCGCGCCGCCGCGTTCGACGCGGTCGGCCAGCTCCTCACCGGTAAGCAAGGTCGTTGCCGGAATGACGACCACGCCCAGCTTCATGGCCGCCAGCATGATCTCCCACAGGGGCGCCACGTTGTTGAGGACGAGCAGGAGATGGTCGCCGCGCCCGAGCCCATGCCGGCGCAGATAGTTGGCGACCTGGTTGGAGCGCGTGGACAGTTCGGCAAAGCTGAGCTTGGTCTCCCGGCCCGTCGTCACATCGACGATCCACAGCGCGCAGCGATCCTTGCTGTCGGCCGCATGCGCCAGCTCGGCATCGAACCAGTCGAGCGCCCAATTGAACGGCACGGGCTCCGGCCATTGGAAGCCGGCCACGGCCTTGTCGTAGTTGGTCCTGTTGGCCAGCAGAAACTCGCGAGCCTGTCGAAACGTCGGCATGTTCCTGTGCATCCTTCCACGGATTGTCGCGCCGCATCCGCCGTGCGGCGACATAACAATCCAGTGTAGCCCTGTCGACTAGCTCGAGAGCGTCGGTGACGCTTTCAGGACCGCCTCGCCCGCGCGCAAGCCCGACTGCAGGGCGCCCTCCATGTAGCCGAAAAAAGGAAGGCAGGTATGTTCGCCGGCGAAGTACAGGCGCTTGGCGAACGGCTTGGCGAGATTGGGACCGACCCGGCAGACATCGCCTGGGGCCGGGCAGGAGTAGCCGGTCATGGTCCATTTCTCGAGGGGCCAGGGGACGAATTCCGTGCGCGGCCGCCGATGCTGCTTGTAGGCCGGGTAAAGTTCCGAGATGCGATCGTCGTAGAATCGGCGCACGGCGCTTGCCCCGCCTTTCTCGAACACTTCGATCGCCTTCTTGGCGGCGTCGCCGCCGGCAAAAAGGCTGAGCTCGACATCCTGCCCCGGCGCCTGCGTCTGGTTGTCGGTGCCCTCCCAGGTGAGGCCACATTTATCGGATGTCCCGGACGGGGCAACGCCGTCCCTGATCCAGAACCGCGTGGACGACCGGGTAAGATACTTGACCGCGATGCCCATCGTCATGCGGCAGTCCTCGGGTATGGCCGGTTCGACCGATAGCGACGACCACACGCTGGGCGGTGTCGCCAGGATCACGACAGCGGCGGCGACCGGCTCGCCGTGGGCCGGCGTGACGACGACTTGATTTTCTTCGACGCTGATCTTCTCGACCGGCGTCGACAGGTGGACCTTGGCGCCA
Source organism: uncultured Alphaproteobacteria bacterium (assembly GCA_963755585.1). GTDB lineage: Bacteria > Pseudomonadota > Alphaproteobacteria > Reyranellales > Reyranellaceae > Reyranella. The sequence continues at coordinate 75,024 of CAVWKN010000013.1, read as the reverse complement.
CGGTTTCGAAGGTCGGCCTCCAGGGCAAAGGCCAGGGCATCGTTGCCTTGCGCGCACTTGACGTTCTCGCTCATGGTGAAGAAGTCGTCGGGGTCGCCGTGCGCCGCGGCGCCTTTCACCAGCGCGAGATTCGCCAGATAGCTTTGCTGGCTTGTCGGCGCGCCGTTGGTGTTGGCGAACTGGGCTTCGAGGGCGACCTTGGCGAGCTCGGAACAGTGGAGCCCGCGGATCCAGTCGGCCAGGGACATGTTGTCGAGATGTGCCGCGTTGGTCGCCTTCCAGGGTTCGTGCACGTCGTGAATGTGGTCGGCGTCCTTGACCATGCCGCCCAGCAGGGACTCCAGCTCGCGATAGAGACGCTCGGCCTGCTCGGCCGGCACAAGATGATTCTGAAGATACAGGGGCTGCTCGAAGCAGATCGCCTGGAAGGAGCTTTCGAGCGTCCATACCGAAAGAGCAAGTCCGAATTCCTGAGCCAGGCTCAGCCAGGTCGGATGGGCGTAACCGATAAGCTCGCCGCCGGCTTCGATGATCCTCTTCGTCGATCGATCCTTGAGGCTTTTGACCCGCCCCCCGACACGATCGCGAGCCTCGAACAACGTCACCTCGAATTGAGTGGCGAGTGTGCGGCTGGCCATGAGTCCGGCCAATCCGCCGCCGACAACGACGGCTGCCGGCTTCTTGTGCGATACGAGCGCCCGCTCGACGCCAGTGGCCGCCTGAATTCTCTCCTTCATCGGCGACAGGCGCTGCTGGATGCTCCGCTGCCTCTCGATCGTCGGTCGCCGCACGCCGTAGAGGTGGTGCAGGGTGGTAAAGAGGGAACGCAATGCTATTCTCCCCGATGGTTCTGACGTTGCGGATATTTTAGGTGTAGCGACGACGAAAAGACAACTACCAGTAGCGGGCCGGTTGCCGGTCCGCTTCTATTCCCGCACCGCGGGGCCACTGAAAGCAAGCGGCGCGTCGGCCGCAGGCCTGGTGTCGCCGTCGAGGCGGGCGCACCCGGCATTGAGGCCGTCCCCCGCAGCCTTGTCGACCGGCGCGACAAACAGAGCCGAGATCTTCAGCCCGCCGACATCGAGAACAGCCTCGCTCAGCCAGCGCGTGGCGCGGATCGAGGTGCCTCCCTTGTCGAGCCGCAGCCAGCCGCAAAGGATCGTCTTCTCGCCGGAATTGTCGATTCGGACATAGGCTGTGTCATTGCCCTTGAAGGAGCCGGCGGTGCTGTTGACGCGCCATTCGAAGGGCACGGCGCGATAGAGCCTGGCATCCTCGGCCGAGACGTCGATCGAACCGATATAGTCGCTGCGCGCCAGCGACGGATCGCGCAGCCAGCCCATGTACGAAGCGACGCCGACCGCGAGCAGGCCCACGCCCAGCAGCAGGATCAGCCAGCGCGGAATCCCGGTCATGCCCACGCGGCGAGACTCACGCCAGGATCGTCGTCATGCCGCCATCGACCACCAGCGTATGACCCGTCATGTAGGCGCCGGCGTCGGAGGCCAGCAGCAGCAGCGGGCCGCGCAGGTCCTCGGGCTTGCCCCAGCGATGCGCCGCGGTGCGCTGCTCGAGCATGGCGTTGAAGTCCTTGTTCTGCTGCAGCGGGATATTGAGCTCGGTGCGGATGTAGCCCGGTGCGATCGCGTTGGCCGTGACGTGCGGGCCGTACTCGGCCGCCAGGTTCTTGGTAAGGCCGATCAGGCCGTGCTTGGCGGCGACGTAGCCCGCCACCGAGGCACGGCCGACGATTCCCATGATCGACGAGATGTTGACGATGCGGCCGTACTTGCGCGCCAGCATGTGGCGACCGACCTCGCGGGCCAGCATGAACTGCGAGACGAGGTCGGTCTCGATCGCGGAGCGGAAAGTGTCGGTCGACGTGTCGACGATCGCCTCGCGGTAGATGATGCCGGCATTGTTGACCAGCACGTCGATGCGGCGATGCCTGCGGATGAGGGCTTCGACCTGCTCGCGCACCGCCGCCTCGTCGGTGATGTCGAGCGGCACGACCTGGGCCTTGCCGCCCCCCTTTTTGTTTTGGCGGGTGATCGCCCGCGCCGTGGCTTCGAGCTCCTTCACGGTGCGGCCGGCGCAGAGCACGGTGGCGCCGGCGGCGGCCAGGGTGATAGCCATGTCGCGGCCCAGCCCGCGCGACGCGCCGGTCAACAGCACCACGCGGTTCTTCATCGAAAACAGATCGGCCATGCTCTGCCTGTCTTCCCCCTGTTTTACCGTCGGGGCGATCGTAGCCTATACCGCCGCGGCGTCCGACATCGAATCACGGCGTCATGTGTGCGCAAAGCCACAGCGAGGGCAGAAGCTTGATGTGAAGAAGAAACCGAGCCAACTGCATCGCCCATCGACGGGGAGGCCGACATGGCGCTCACGGACGATCTGAAGGACTACATCACCCGCAACTGCACCAACACCACCGTCATCAAGGAAAAGCACAACGTCGCCATCGTTGCCGAGACGCATGCTCTGCTGAAGACGAACATCTCGGAGATCCGCACCAAGGCCACCGTGCGGCTGCTGCTCGAGCTGCTGGCCGACGTGAAGTACAAGTATTTCGCCAACGAAAGCTATGCCCAGAAGGGCCCGATCCGGGCCGGCGTCGACGAGTACATGAAAAGCAAGACGCTGCCGCCGGTATTCGATCCCAAGCAGACCGACCTCGATATCGAGGAGATCGGCAAGCGCGTCCTGGTGCGCCGCTACCAGCCGATACTGGATTTCATCCGGGCCAATCCGCGCTACATCCTGGACATCGGGACGATCATCGACGGCGAGGCCCGCGATGGGGCGCTGGCGCAGAACTTCTCCGACGAGTTCAAGGCGCGCGGCCTGCATGTCGGCGATGCCGGCGTCCTTCTGCTCGGCGCTCATCATGCCGCCGCCGTGTCGGATTCCCAGAAGCCGACCGTGCGCATGATCCTGGAGAAGGGCGGCCTCAGCTGCGTGTCGATCAGGAGCCTGACGGACTTTCAGAAACCGGGTGAGGTGGCCGACGATGTCGTGGTCGAAACCACCAAGCCGCTCGACGGGCTGAAGCAGGAGGACCTCATCCGGTTGACGTCGCTGGTGGACAAGACGCCGGTGACGATAGCGACCAACCGCGACTGGACCGACAAGCGGGCGAGCCCGTTCCGGCGTGTCACTTTCGGCTCGAGCAAGGTTTCGGTGGCGGAGCAGTTCGAATACATCGTCCTGCAAAAGGCCTGACGAAAACTGCGCACCCTTCGCTCGTCGTGCGCTTCCCCTCGATGGATGATGATGATGACCAAAAGTAGCCGATAGCCTATGAAGGGCTCGGCGAGATATCGGGGAGAGACGACATGGCGAAATCGGGCAAGGTGGCGATCGTGACGGGCTCGGCGACGGGGCTGGGCGCCGAGTGCGCGCTCGACCTGGCAGGGCGCGGCTGGAACCTCGTGATCAACTACACCAAGAGCAAGAAGGAAGCCGACGAGACCTTTGCCGCCGTCAAGGCCAAGGGCGCCGAGGCCATCCTGGTGCAGGCCGATGTCGGGCAGGATGCCGACTGCAAGAAGCTGGTCAGCGAGACGATGAAGAAGTGGGGCCGCATCGACGGCCTCATCAACAACGCCGGCACCACCAAGTTCCAGAACCAGGGCGACCTCGACGGCGTGACGCCGGAGGATTTCGACAAGATCCTGCGGGTCAACGTCACCGGCCCCTACATGATGAGCCGCGCCGCCTATCCGGCGATGAAGAAGCAGTGGGAGGAGAAGCAGGAGCGCGGTGCGATCGTGAACATCTCCTCGATCGCCGGCGTCATGGGAGTCGGCAGCTCGATTCCCTATGCCTGCTCGAAGGGCGCGCTCAACACGCTGACGCTCACCCTGGCGCGCTGGTTCTCGCCGGCCGTTCGGGTCAACACGGTGTGCCCGGGCTTCATCCAGACGCGCTGGCTGCTGGGCGGCATGGGCGAGGAGAACTACAACAAGATGAAGCAGGGGCAGGAGCAGAGCACCCCGCTGCGCCAGGCCGGCACGACCGCGCAGATGGCCGAGGCGGTGCTGTTCTTCCTGACCAGCGCTTCCAACATCACCGGCGAGTTTTTGATCGTCGACGCCGGCATGCACCTCGCGGCGCTGCCGATGAAGGCGCGCTAATCCGCTGCCTTGTCCGGCGCCGCGTGCGCGCGAGCAAAGGCGGCGGCGGCATTATTGACGTGGCGTGTCGCCAGGAGTGCCGCGATCTCGGCGTCGCCCTCGATCACGGCGGCCAGGATGCCGGCATGCTCCTTCCAGTCCTCGGCCGCCCGGTCGCGGCCGTTGATCGAGAAGGCGAGGCTGGTGCGTTCGCGCAAGCTTCGCATGATGTCCGACAGCACCGAGTTGCGGCTGGCCTCGGCCAGCCGCTCGTGGAATTCGCCGTTGAGGCGCGCCAGCTCGTCGGGCGAGCCCGACTGCGCGGCCGCATTGCCGCGCCGGAGCGTGTCCTGCAGCAGGGCCACGATCGCGGGATCGTGGCGGCGGGCGGCGAGGCGGGCGTTGAGCGCTTCCAGGAGCGAGCGCACCTCGACCAGCTCGGCCAGCATCTCGGGCGTCACCGACGTGACCGTGGCGCCGCGATTGGGCTCCAGGCGCACCAGCCCCTCGATCGACAGGCCGAGCAGCGCCTCGCGCACCGGCACGCGCGACACGCCCAATTCGGTCGAGAGCCTGTCCTCGACCAGCCGCTCGCCGGGGCGCAGCTTGCCGCCGAGGATCTGGCCGCGGATCTGGTCGCTCACGACCTTGCTGAGGGAGGCGCGGTCGGTCGCCATGGCGCTACTTCTTCAAGCCGGCCATGAAGGCCGCGATGCCGGCCTCGCAGCAGGCGATGTCCTGCTCGCCGTTGCCGCCGGAAGCGGCGACCGAGCCCACGCACTGGCCGTCGACGAAGATCGGGAAGCCGCCCACGAACACCGTGAAGCGGCCCTCGTGCTGGGTGAAGATGCCGAAGGCCTCCTCGCCGGGCAGCGCGTTCTTGTAGTTGTGCGTGGGCTTGCGATGGCCCGCCGCGGTGAAGGCCTTGTTCATGGCGATCTGCACGCTGGTGACCTTGCCGCCGTCGAGGCGCCGGAGCGCGATCGGGTAGCCGGCATTGTCGGCGACGCAGAGGACCTCGGGGATGCCGAGCTCCTCCGCCTTCTTTTGCGCCGCGTCGAGGATTGTATGGGCCTCGCCGAGCGTCAGGGTCTTGTAGGTGTGCACAGCCCAGGATCCAGACTATGCCGCGAGCTTCGCGGTCCCGGCCTGGGCGACGAAGGTGCGGTAGACGCCGTCGAGATAGAGCCGGCGCATCATCGTCGCTTCCTTGACCAGGCGCACGCAGGCGGCGCGCTCGGCGTCGGTCGTGGCGTACTTCTCGACGATCTCATAGCCCTTCTCGCCATGCTCGGCGTCGGCCACGATGTGGAGGGTGAAGAAGGTCACCTCGTCCTCGGCGAAGCCGTACTTTTCGAGGAGCGGCGGCGTGGTCTTGCTGTAGATGCGCGGCACCTGGCTCTCCAGCCCGATCAGCAGGCCCGACAGCGCCTCGACGAAAGGCTTGGTCGACTGCACGGCGCACCAGCTCTGCAGGCCGAGCGTCTCGGGCAAGAGCTCGCCGTTCACTTGCGCGTTCAGGATCTCGGCCCGCTTCATGCCGCAGGTCTCGGCGAAGTCGAGCAGCAGCTCGGAGTGGCGGACCGGCGCGAAATCGCCCGAACCGACGAAGCCTTCCTCCTCGGTGATGTTCTCGAGCAGGAAGTGCTGCACGTCCCAGTGCGGGCAGGTGGCGTAGACCGCGCCCAGCCATTCCGAGAAGTGGCTGACATAGTGGAAATGCTGCTTCACCCACTCGCCCAGCAGGCGGCGGTCGAGCTTGCCCGAGGTCCAGGCCTCGCTCCACGGATGCACCGCCGAATGACGCTGTTCGATCGCTTCCTCGAGAGCCAGACGGAACGCACTTTTGGCCATGGCGAGGTCCTCCCTTGTTAAGATCGACAGATTGTATACAATCCTGTGGAGCGCCGTCAAATTATTCAAGCAGGGGACCAATTATGCGGCAGAGTGGTGCTGCTTTATTCGGATGCCGTATACAAATCCCATGAAATCAGAGACTTATTCCCAAGGCGATGCCTTCCAGGCCGAGAAGCGCACGATCTTCTCCAGCGAATGGCTGCCGCTCTGCGCCGAAGGCCAATTGTCCGGGCCCGGCGACTTCCTGTCGGCCACGGTCGGCGGCTGGGGCGTCTTTGGCGTGCGCGACAAGGAAGGGACCGTGCGGGTGCTGCGCAACGCCTGCCGCCACCAGAACATGCAGGTGGTGGGCACGCCCTCGGGCAACTGCGAGACCTTCCGCTGCCGCTTTCACGGCTGGACCTACGATCTGCAGGGAAGGTTCCTGGGCGCGCCGCCGCCGGTCGCGCCCCGGGATCCGCAATCGCCCGATCTTCACCTGGCATCGCTCGCCACCAGCCTCGCCTCGGGCATCGTCTTTTTCAGCCTCGCCGCGCCCGCCGCGCCGCCCGATCTCGGCGGGCCTTTGCCGGCCTACGGCGGCACGCTGGCGACCGAGATCGCCTGCAACTGGAAGGTCTGTGTCGAGCATCTGCTGGCCGAGCACACGCCGTCGGACGATTTCCGCTGGCACTGGCCACTGCTCGCGCTGCGGCGCGCCGGCGCCGTCGCGATCATCGAACAGGTCGTGCCGCACACCTTCCTGCGCACGCGGCTTCTCACCCATGTGTTCGGCAGTTCGCCCGACGGCTACAAGCAGGCGGCGGCCACGATCAAGCATGTCTGCGAGCGCCTCCAGGCCGACCGCAATGAAGGCAAACCGGCCACCGACAGCGTGCTGGTGGCGGCGTTCCACCGCCGGCTCGCCGACGCCTACGCGCAGGACCGCGCCCCGACCTGAGCCTTCGCATTACGTCCACTCATGGATCGCCGCACTTCTTCTCCATGGCAAGCGGTGCGGTCAGCTCCAAAGTCCAGGGCAGCACCCTGGAGGTCACACCCATGAGCCTGCAAGCCAACGTCGTCGCCCGTCTGCCGCATGTCGAGGCCGACATGAACTACCTCGCCCCGATGGTCGAGCGGCCGCGCAACTATACGTTCGAACCGCCGGCCGGCGTGCCGCGCAGCAACGCCAACAACGAGGCGCACAAGGTGGCGATCCACGACGCACGCCCGGTTGCGGGTGACGTGTCGCTCGACGCCAACGGCTTTGCCCTGGTGAATCACAAGAGCGCCGTGCGTGATTTCTTCGACGACGAGGAGGTCCGCCGCGTCTACTACCCGGAGGTCGAGCGCATCCTGAAGCAGGTGACCGGCGCCTATCGCGTCCACATCTTCGACCACACCGTCCGCCGCCGCGTCGACGGCGCGCAGGATCGCAGCGGTGCGCCGCGCCAGCCGGTGCAGCGCGTGCATATCGACCACACCGCGCGCTCCGGCCCGCAGCGGGTGCGCGACCTGCTGCCCGACGAGGCCGACGAACTGCTGAAGGGCCGCGTGCAGGTGATCAACCTGTGGCGTCCGATCAAGGGACCGTTGCAGGACTTGCCGCTGGCGGTGTGCGATGCCACGACCATTCGCGCCGACGACCTGGTGCCGTCTGACCTCGTCTATCCCAATCGCGTCGGCGAGACCTATTCGGTGCGCTACAACCCCGCGCACCAGTGGTTCTACGTGCCGCGCATGCAGCCCGACGAGGCGCTGCTGCTGAAGTGCTCCGATTCAGCGACCAGCGTGCCGGCGCGCTTCACGCCGCACAGCGCCTTCGTCGATCCGACGACGCCCGCCGATGCGCCGCCGCGCGAGAGCATCGAGGTGCGGACCCTGGTGTTCCACCGCTGACGCGGCGCTACACCGGAAGCTCGTGCCCGCGGCCGATGTTGCGGACGATCTCGCTGAGATGCGGCTTCACCTCGAGGAGCGCGCGCCGGTAGGCGATCAGCCCCCGCAGCATCGCGCCGTCGCGCTCCAGCAGCTGGTCGGCGAACTCGACCATGCGCGTGTTGGGCCAGCCGTGCTTGCGCAATTCCAGGAGCTTCAGGAACGCCGCTTCCTCCTGGCCGGGCGCATGCTGGCACATCAGGATCGCCGCCGCGGCGGTCGAGCGCGAGACGCCGGCATGGCAATGCACCAGCACATGGCTGCCGGCCTTGGCATGCACGCGCTCGCCGAACTCCAGCACCTTGACGATGTGGCCGGACGTGCAGGCCTCGAAGCCCGGATATTCGGCCACGACGTCGTCGAAGCGGATCAGCTCGTGATCGATCCCGGGGAAGTCGTCGAGAATCGGCGGCCGCGGCTCGTGGGTGTCGATGATCGACAGCACGTGGCTGATGCCGACGGCGCTGTGCTGCGACAGTTCGGGGATGCCGCAGATCGTGACCTTGTGACTGGGAAGAGGCATTGGCAGTCCTTTTAGAGCAGGCCGTGGGCCATGTGCAGCCCGACGGCGAACATGCCGAGCAGGAAGATGCGCCGGAACGCCTCGGGCGAGACCGCGTTGCGGGTCTTCTGGCCCAGCCAGACGCCGAAGAAGGTCGGCACGATGGCGGCGATGGCGCCCACAAGGTTGGCGGAATCGAACGCGCCCTGCACCGCGAGAGCCAGGGTGAGCGCACCGATGATGAACAGGAACATGATGCCCAGCGCCTGCACCAGGTCGTGCCGGTCGATGTCGAGCGACTGCATGTAGGGCAGGAACGGCACGGCGGCGACGCCGGTGACGCCGGCCACCGCGCCGCTTGCCAGCCCGATCAGCGGGTTGGCCCAACGCTCGGTGGCGTGCGACACCGCCGGCCGCCAGGCGGTGAGCGCCAGCGCGGCGTAGAGCACCAGGATCACGCCGACCCAGGCCATGGCCCTTTGCGAGCCGAGGTGGCCGAAGACGACCGCGACGAAGATCAACGATGCCACGGAGGCCAGGGCCATCGTCCAGAAGCGGCGCAGCAGTTTCAGGAAGTCCTTGCCGTAGATCGCCTGCCAGATGTTGGTCGCCATGCTCGGCACGACCATGAGGGCCAGCGCATCCTCCAGCGGCACGGCGAAGGTCATCAGCGCCAGCGCGATCGGCGGCAGGCCCATACCGATCGCACCCTTGGCGATGCCGGCGACGATGAAGGCGCCGGTGATCACCAGCATTTGCGTGACGGTCATTGCCGGACTGTACTCAGTCGGCGCCGGGAAAAATCATCAACCCGGCACGCCTTTCGCCAGTCGGTCGAAGGCTTCCCAGAACACGGCGCGCAGATCGTCGGTCTCCATCATCACCTCGTGCCGCGCGCCGGCGATGGTCAGGTGCTCGCCATGCTTCAGCCGCGCCGCCACCGGCTCGTGGGTCTTGGAATCGATCAGCTGGTCCTGGCCGGCGCTGATCAGAAGCAGCGGCAGCTCGATGCGTTCCAGGTATCCCGGCGCGAGCGCCGCCGTCATCGACCGTATCGCCTGGCGCCCCCAGCCCAGCGTGGGGCCGCCCAGGGTGAGCCGCGGGTCGGCGGCATACCAATCCTCGGTGAAACGGTAGCGCCGCTCGTCGTGGGTCACGAAGTTGGAGTTGAATTCCCGGGCCAGCAGGACGAACGGCCCGGTGCCGAAAAGGTAGCGTTCCTCGACCGCCGGAACCTCCGGCATGATCATGAGGACGGACCGCAGCATGGCCTCGCGCCTGAGCGCGGTCATCGGCGATACCAGCACGCCGGCCGCGAACGGACCCGATCCGTTCTCCGCCAGCTCGCGCAGGACGATGTGCGCCCCCATGGAATGGCAAAGCGCCAGGACCGGCCGGGGAGCGGTGGGGCCTACGACCTTGTCCAGGAATAGCCGGAGGTCGGCCATATAGGTTGCGAAATTGTCGATATGGCCTTTGCCCCGGTCGGCGAGCGGCCGGTCGGACAGGCCCTGGCCGCGCCAATCCATGGAGATCACAGCATAGCCACGCCCCAATAGCTCGCCCGCCACCTCGGTCGCGTACTTGTCGATGAACTCGCCGCGGCCGGTCAGGATGACGACCGTACCCCGCGCGGTTCCCGGGACGTTCCAGCAGGCATAGCGCAGGCGTGCGCCGGCACGTTCGAGGAACCCGTAACGGTCGGCCGGAACGTACGTGGCGGCGAGGCTCGGGCGGCACGCCGGCCGGTGCCGCTGTCGGATCTTGATCAATCATCCCGTGCGGCGTTTTGGCGAAGGTGGCGCTCGGAGGCCAGTGAAGATTTGGGCATTTTGGCCATCATCGCCGGCTGTCCCTTTACCGTTTCGGGAGGCACGGCTATAGATCGCCTTGTCGCCGCATCGTCTGCGAAGGGTCGCAGATGAGGAAACCGGGCGCAAGGAAGCCTCCAAGAGGTCAACCGCACTGCGTGGTTATCGGCTCGTCGGTTGAGTCGATCCGGCACGGTCCTTGCGTTGACGGTCATCGTCCGCAGGAGACATGCGACCGCGATCCCGACGTCAGCGTGTGCCACCGGCGGTTCGTCGGAGCGATCGCCCTTTCCATGATCCGCCAGAGTTTGGTTCTTCTGATTGTCGTCGCGACCACGATCCTGGGTTGGCGCCTGCTCGACAGCCAGATCGACGCGGCGACCGTCGAAGGCCCGTTGCACGGCGTCACCTACGCGCCGTGGGCCAAGGACCAGGACCCGATCGAAGCCAAGGCAAGCGGCGTGTTCAGCTTCCTGCGAACGGCCGTCAGCGATGCGCCGCCGGAGCCGGTCAAGCCGCGCAAGGAACAGATCGAGCGCGACTTCGCCCTGTTCAGCGGCAAGGTCAACTACGTCCGGACCTATCGTGCGACGGACGGCGGCGACGTCATGCCGGAGATCGCCGCCCGGTACGGCCTGAAGCTCGTTCCCGGCGCCTGGATCTACAGCGCCAACGAGGCCAAGCGGCAGTTCGGCCGCGAGGCGAGCGAGGTCAACGCCGAGGAGACCCGCGCGCTGATCCGCATGGCCAACCAGAACCCCAACATCGAGCGCGTGCTGGTCGGCAACGAGAACATCCTGCGCTGGGACGGCCAGAAGGATCAGCGCGATCCCAACGCGACCAGCCCGGCCCAGCTCATCCGCGAGATCAGGAACGTCAAGCGCAACGTCAAGGTGCCGGTCAGCACCGCCGAAACGTGGGACATCTGGCTGAACTACCCCGAGCTCGCGCGCGAGGTCGATTACCTCGCCGTCCACGTCCTGCCCTACTGGGACGAGAAGTCGGACGAGCCGGCCCTCGACTATCTCAAGAAACGGATCGGCATGCTGAAGCAGGCCTATCCGAACAAGAACATCATCGTGACCGAGGTCGGCTGGCCGTCGAACGGCGCCGCGCGGCGCACGCCCGGCACCGGCGCGGTGAAATACGCCACGCCCGCCGAGCAGGCGAAGAACGTTCGCGACATGGTTGCCTGGCTGAAGACCCAGAACATCGACTATTTCGTGGTCGAGGCCATCGACCAGCCGTGGAAGGGCTACGATCTCGAAGGCAAGGCCGGCGGTTACTGGGGCGTGTGGAACGCCGACCGCCAGCCGAAGTACGCCTGGAGCGGGCCGATCGAGAGCTTCCCGCAATGGCTGGCGTGTGCGGCGTGGTCGCTGGCGATCGCGCTGCCGCTGATGCTGTTGTTCCTGTGGCGCTGGCCCAACCTCGGCAGGGCGGGGCAGGTGGGCTTCTGCGGCCTGGTTGCCCTGTCGGCAAGTTCGCTGGTCTATGGCGGCGCGGTCGCGGCCGGGACCTACATGCAGGCCGCCGAGATGGTGGGCTGGGCCGTGCTCGCCTTCTTCCTCGTGATAAGCCTCGCCATGGCGCTCGCGCAGGCGCTCGAGATGGCCGAGACGATCTGGCGCCGGCGCTGGATGCGCGAGGCGCTGCCGGCCGCCGACATGATCGCCCGCCAGCCCGGCGACCGGGCCTGGCCGAAAGTCTCGCTGCACGTCGCCATCTGCAACGAGCCGCCGTCGATGGTCATCCAGACCCTCGATTCGCTGGCGGCGCTCGACTATCCCGACTTCGAAGTCATCGTCATCGACAACAACACCAAGGATCCCGCGGTGTGGCGGCCGGTGCAGGATTACTGCGCCCAGCTCGGCGAGCGGTTCCGCTTCTTCCACTTCGACGTCATGAAGGGCTTCAAGGCCGGCGCGTTGAACTACGTGCTGAGCCAGACCGCGCCCGACGCGAAGGTCATCGGCGTCATCGACAGCGATTACATGGTGCGGCCGGACTGGCTCAGGGCGCTGGTGCCCTATTTCGACGACGCCAAGATCTCCTACGTCCAGGCGCCGCAGGACCATCGCGACTGGAAGGGCGATCGCTTCAAGGAGATGCTGAACTGGGAATATGCCGGCTTCTTCGACATCGGCATGTGCCTGCGCAACGAGTACGACGCCATCATCCAGCACGGCACCATGACCCTGGTGCGCCGCGACCTGATGGAGAAGCTGGGCGGCTGGGCGACCTGGTGCATCACCGAGGACACCGAGCTCGGTCTCCGCCTGATGGAGCAGGGCTACGGCGCCATGTACAGCCGCGAGCGCTTCGGCCACGGGCTGACGCCCGATCATTTCGCCGGCTACAAGAAGCAGCGCTTCCGCTGGGCCTATGGCGCCATGCAGATCATGAAGGCGCACGGCGCCAAGATGCTGAGCAACACCACCAAGCTCACCTTCTGGCAGAAGTATCATTTCGTCGCCGGCTGGACGCCGTGGTTCGCCGATGCGCTCAACCTGATCTTCACCTGGGCCGGGCTCGCCTGGCTGCTCGCCGTGCTCGTGCCGCCGCTGTTCGGCATCAAGCCGGTCGGCCTGCCGCCGGCCGAGTTCATCCTGCCGACCATCGGCATCTTCATCTTCAAGCTGCTCTATTCGTTCGGCCTCTATTTCGACCGCGTGCGCTGCACCTTCCGCCAGAGCCTCGGCGCGTCGCTGGCCGGCCTGGCGCTGACCTACACGGTCGGCCGCGCGGTGATCTACGGGCTGGCGACCAGCCGGCTGCCCTTCATGCGCACCCCCAAGATGGACGAGCGCGCCACCCTCGGCATGGCGCTCGGCATGGCGCGCGGCGAGGCGGTGCTGACCGTCCTGCTGTGGCTGGGCGCCCTCGTCCTGTGGCTGACCACCGGCGCGGTCAACCCCGAGGCGCGGCTGTGGGCGGTCTTCCTGCTCGTCCAGTCGCTGCCCTATGCCGCCGCGGTCTTTGTCTCGATGGTGAACGCGCTCGAGCAGATGCGCCATTCCCGGACGGTGTTCGAGGCGGCGCCGGCGTCCCGGGTCAGCGGACCCGCAATGCAACCCGCGCAGTAGGGCCCGGCGCTTTTCCCTGTCGACACAAGGGCCGTCTCTGTTAGACGTTTGATCATGCCCTCGTTCGAATCACGCCACGGCCTCGATTCGCGCGCCGGCACGGCCCTTTTCCTGAAGCGCTGGCTGCGCCGGCCCTTCTCGATGGGGGCGGTCGTGCCGAGCGGCCGCCTGCTTGCCGAGGCCATGGCGCAGACCACCCTGGCTGCCCTCGAGGAGCGGCCCGGCCATGTCGTGGAATTGGGCGCCGGCACCGGCCAGGTCACCAAGGCGCTGCTGGCCGCCGGCATCGACCCCCAACGGCTGACCCTGGTCGAGCGCGACGGCGAACTCGCCGCTTTCCTGCGCCGGCATTTTCCCGGCCCGCGCATCATCGAAGGCGACGCGGTCCGCCTGCCGCGGCTGCTGGCCGACAACGGCGTCGAACGCGTCTCCGTCGTCGTGTCGAGTCTGCCGCTGCTCTCGCTGCCGGCCGAGATCGTGAAAGGCATCGTCGAAGGCGTCTTCCAGGCGCTGCCGCGCGGCGCGGCGCTGGTGCAGTTCACCTACGGGCCGACGCCGCCGGTGCCGCGCGGGCTGCGCCAGAGCCTGCGGCTGGTCGGGACGCACGGCCACCGCATCTGGCGCAACGTGCCGCCCGCCGTGGTCTGGACCTTCAGAAGGCCGCTCGCCGCGTGACATCCTTCCGCTTCGACGACGCTCTGCGTCATGCCATCGCCGACCGCCTCGGCCGCTTCGAGCTGCGCCGCCGCGCCGATGCCGGCGGGCTGAAGCGCGCGGCGGTGGCGGTGGTCGTGGTCGAAGCCGACACGCCTTCGTCGTCGGGCGGGCACGAGGCGGCCTTCCTGCTCACCAAGCGCACGCCCAAGCTCCGGGCGCATGGCGGCCAATGGGCGCTTCCGGGCGGCCGGGTCGATGCCGGCGAGACGATCGAGCAGACCGCGTTGCGCGAATTGCACGAGGAGCTGGGCGTGCTGGCCTCGACCGATGACATCCTGGGCACGCTCGACGACTATCCGACGCGCTCGGGCTATCTCATCGCGCCGGTGGTGGTGTGGTCGGCCGGCGTGACCCTGACGCCCAACCCCGCCGAGGTCGCGGCCGCCTATCGCATCGCCTGCGGCGAGCTGTTCCGCGAGGGCTCGCCCGAGATCATCGCCATCGAGGAATCGGACCGGCCGATCATCCGCCTGCCGCTGCCGGTCGCCAACGTCAACGCGCCGACGGCGGCGGTGCTCTATCAATTCCGCGAAGTGGCGCTGGCCGGACGCGACACCCGCGTCGACCATTTCGAGCAGCCGGTATTCGCCTGGCGCTGAACGCGCGCGTCAGGAGCGCGCGTTCACGTTGGCCACCATCACCGGGCGGCGCTTCAGGAACACCGTCGTCTCCTGCTCCATCACCTGCTCGCCGCGCTGGTTGATCGTGACCTGGCGGATGCGGGCGATGCCGCGGTCGGGCTTTGACGCCGAGAGCCGCAACTCGACGACGTCGGTCATCACGCGCAGCGTATCGCCCGGCCGTACCGGCCGCGGGAACTGGACTTCGCCGATGCCCGGCGAGCCAAGGCTGGCGGCGCGGAACACGCCCTGGTCGAGCCACAACCTCAGTGTCACCGACATGGTGTGCAGGCCCGACGCGATCAGGCCGCCGAACGTCCACTGGTTGGCGAACTCGACGTCGATATGGAACGGCTGCGGGTCCCACTGCCGTGCGAAGTCGATGATGCCGGCTTCGGTCATGGTCAGGCCGGCGCTGACGAAACGGTCGCCGACCTTGAAATCCTCGTAATAGCGATCGGTCACGGGACCAGCTCCTGTAAGCGGTGTCGGGTACGGGGCTCGGGCAGTAGGGCGGGATGTCGACGAAGGCCATCGACTTGTAGAGGCTCACCGCGGCAGCCATTTTGCCGGCGATTGTGTCGAGTCTGAGACGTCGATTGCTATGTAACAGCCACCAACAGTTCCTCCGCATTGTTCGGCGGGCGAAAGCCGTCGGTCCTGCCCGCGAAGTAACGCTGGGTAAGGGTGGCTGCCGAGACATGTTCGGCCCTTTGGAAGCCGGCTTCGCGCGCCAGGGCCAGCATCTTCGCCGGCGTGAAGAAGCTGATGAAAGGCGTCCCGCTGGCCCGCGCTCCTTTCTCCGCCATTTGAAGCCCCGGGCGCACCTCGGGGTCGGCCAGTTCAAGCGGCAACAGGAACGTCATGGCGAAGGTGGAGCCCGCGGCGAGCGTTGCGGCCTGGCGCAACGTGGCCATGGTCGCCTCTTCCGTGAGATACATGCTGACGCCGGTCGACGTCACGACTGCGGGCTTGCCTGCATCGAAGCCGGCGGCTGCCAACCGCTCCCACCACGAACTGCCAGACTCGAAATCGACCGGCACGAGCCGGAGCCACTCCGGAATGCCGAAGCCGAGCTCGATCAGGCGCTGGCGCTTCCAGGCCTGGGGACCAGGCTGGTCGACCTCGAACACCGTCAGGCCGCCGGCGACCTCCGGTCTCCGCTGGGCGAAGGTGTCCAGGCCGGCGCCCAGAATGACGTATTGGCCGACGCCGCGGGCGGCCTGTTCGACAACCAGATCCTCGATGAAGCGGGCACGGGCCACGATGGAGGCGCGGAACGGACGCGTGGCCTGCGGGTCCATGTCGGGACGGCGGCGCCAACCCTCTTCCGGGGCCGCCAGCCGCAGGCCGATCTCGTCTTCGAGCACAGGCGGCGGGCTGTCGACTTCGAGGTGCAGCGCCCGCCACAAGGCGACCCGCACCGCCGTGCTGTCCGCCGCCACGGTGCGCCTAGAACCCGAACGCCCGCGATCCGTAGATCAGACCGATCACCAGCAGGCCGATGAAGATCGTCTGGGTGATCAGCAGCATCACCGGGGCGATGCCGATGCGCGCCAGCGCCAGCAGCGAGGTCTTCATGCCGAGCGCTGCGATGGCCGTGATGATCAGGAACGAGGAAATCTGACCCACTGCGCCCTTTACGTCGGGCGGGAAGACGCCCATCGAATTGAGCGCCGCCAAAGCCAGAAAGCCGAACAGGAAGACCGGCGGCGCGGGCCGCGCATCGCCCGCCGACTCGCCGCCTTTTGCCACCCACCAGGCGATGCCGGCGATGGCGGGCAGCAGGAAGGCCACGCGCAGCAGCTTGGTGATGATGGCGTCGGCCAGCACCTGCGGCCCCATCGTCTGCCCGGCGCCTGCGACCTGGGCCACGTCGTGGATGGCGCCGCCCAGGAACACACCCATCTCGAACAGCGAGAAGCCCAGCAAGTCATGCAGGGTTGGGTAGATGACCATCACCACGGTGCTGATGAAGTTCACGCCCATGACGGTGAAGGCGAGATCGCGGTCGGAATGCTCGTGCTTGGGCAGCACCGCCGAGGCGGCCATCGCCGCCGCGGCGCCGCACACGCCGGTGGCGCAGCCGGTGAGAAGTCCGAAATCGCGCGGCAGGCCGAACAGGCGGGCGGCCCAGGCGCCGAAGGTGATTGTGCAGGCGACGGCGGCCAGGGCGATCAGGACCGGCAACGCGCCGCTGTCGATGAGCTGACCGAAGGTCAGCCGCGCGCCATAGAGCGCGACACCGACTCGCAGCAGGGTGCGCCCGGCGAATTCCAGCCCGGGCTTCAGAGCCGTCCGGCCCGACAGCGGCTGCAGTGCCATGCCGATGACCAGGGTCAGAATAAGGGGCGGCACCCAGACGGCGCCGAACTTCAGCATGTTGCGCATGTCGGCGACGAAGGCTACCGCGGCGATGACCGCACACAGCGCAACCCCGGGCGCCACCCGACGGAGATTGTCGGGCGCCCACAGGCGGACCAGTTCGACGGCGATCGTGCTGCTACGCATCAAGAATGGCGACCAGCTGACCTTCGCCTATTGCCTCGCCTTCGCTCACCTTGATCTCCTTGATGACGCCCGCCTTGGGCGAGAGCACGGGGATTTCCATCTTCATCGATTCGAGGATCATGATCTCGCCCTCGGCCTCGATCCTGTCGCCGGGCTTGGTCTGGATCTTCCAGACATTGCCGGCGATTTCCGACTTCACGTTGACGACGGCCATGTCCTGGTTTTCTCCCCGGCGATGCTCAGACGGCTTTTTCGGCCACGCGGCGGGCCAACGCAAGGGCCGAGCCGCCGACACGGCCGCCGAGCCGGTATGCGGCTTCGTTCACGGCGGAAAGGACGCCCTGGGTGAGGGTCGAGCGGCCCTCGCCGATCTTCGCCGACAACGCCGCCACCGTGGCGCCGGCAATGCCGGCTTGGTCGAGAACGGGCAGGGCGGCCGCGCCCGCACCGATCCGCGCCGAAGCCTGCGTCGTTGTAGAGCACCAGGGCGGGCCGCACCGGCGCGACAACCTGTCCCGACGGTTCGGCGCCATGGCTGCCGGTGGCGACGACCTGGTCGTGGTCCTCGGTCGCGATCATTGTCGCCGAGTCGATGCAGACGATCTTTCGTTGCCCGGCCTTGGCCTCGAACACCGATCGTCCCGCGTCCTCGGCGCGGGCCGGCGGCGCGCGGTGCGGCCAGGGCGCCGCCTTCAGTCGCTCTGCGGCTTCGGCACAGGTCTGGCCCGGCGCCACGCCACAGGCGGCGGCGAGCGCATTGGCGCGGCTCACGATCCCGCGGCGCATCATGTCCTCGGCCTCGCCGATCCGCGCGCTTGCCGAATCGACGGCGGCCATCGCCATGCCGAGTTCCTGCGCCAGGGCGAGACCGGCGACGCCGGCTTCCTCGAAGCCGATGCCGGCATCGTGGTGGATCGCGGCGCGAGCACCGGCCTTGGCGATGACGTGGGCGGCATAGAGGGCGGCATGGGAGCCGCCGACCACGACGGCGCCGTCGGCTTCGGGCGGCAGCTTGGTCACGCTCGGCACGACGAGGATGGCGACGGTCATGGCGACATCATATCGCCAATGCGCCTATAAGTCCGCGCATGGCCGAACCGGCGAGCGAACCCACCGTCGACAACAAGGTCGCAGTCCTGATCCTGCAGCATCCTCAGGAGCAGGATCACGTGCTGGGCACCGCCGGCTTGCTGTGCCGGACGCTGGCCCATGCCAAGCTTTCGGTCGGGCTCTCGTGGCGCAATCTGGGCCATGCGCTGGGTGAACCGGCCGAGGCCAAGGATTGGGGCGTGCTTTATCTCGGCTCGGCACATGCAGCCGGGAAGGGGCCGCTGGTCGCGCTCAGTCAGAAGGGCGAGCCGTTGGCCAACCAGGACGGCGCGCAACATCATCTCAGGGGCATCGTCGCTTTGGATGGCAACTGGGCACAGGCCAAGGCGCTGTGGTGGCGCAACGCCTGGCTGACCCGGCTCCGGCGCTTCGTCGTGGTGCCCGACGGTCCCTCGCTCTATGGCACTTTGCGCAAGGAGGCCCGAGCCGACGCGGTTTCGACGCTCGAGGCCGTGGCGCTCGCTTTGTCGGTGCTCGAGCACGATCCGGCGATGCGGGAGAAGGTCCTGGTGCCGTTCCGCGCGTTGATCGCCCGGGCGCACCGTGAAGGCGTTCGGGACGTCAAACGGGATCGTCGGAAACGCCGTTAGCCCCTATAATCGGCTCATGCTGGACCAACCGCAGCTTCCCGTCGCCCAACGGACCAATCCGGAGCGTTCCTTCACCGAGGAAGTCCGTGCGCTCAGGCTGGGCGCGGGCGAAGTCTTCCGCGGCGAGGGCATCCTCGCGGTCACCAAGGCCATCCTGCAGTCGGGCGTAGCCTATGTCGGCGGCTACCAGGGCGCGCCGGTCTCGCATCTGGTCGACGTGCTGGTCGAATCGCAGGACCTGTTGGACGAGCTGGGCGTTCACCTCGAGACCTGCACCAACGAGGCTTCGGCGGCGGCCTTGCTGGGCGCGTCGATCAACTATCCGATCCGCGGCTGCGTCACCTGGAAATCCATCGTCGGCACCAACGTGGCGGCCGATGCGCTCAGCAACCTCGCCTCGCCGGGCGTGATCGGCGGCGCGCTGATCGTGGTCGGCGAGGATTACGGCGAGGGCGCCTCGGTGATCCAGGAACGCGCGCATGCCTATGCGCTCAAATCCTCGCTGTGGCTGATGGACCCCAGGCCATCGCTGCCGACCATCGTGCACTGCACGGAGAAGGCGTTCGAGCTCTCCGAAGCGACCAACACGCCGGTGATGATGGAGCTGCGCATCCGCGCCTGCCATGTCACCGGCGAATTCCTGGCCAAGGACAACAAGCCGCCGGCGATCTCCCGCAACCATCGTCTCGCCCAGCCTGCCGCGCACAATTACGACCGCATCTCGCATCCGCCCTCGACCTATGCGCATGAGAAGATCAAGGTCGAGGTTCGCCAGCCTGCCGCCCAGCGCTTCATCGTCGAGCACGGCCTGAACGAGTTCCTGCCGGGCGAACGCTCCGACCTCGGCATCATCGTGCAGGGCGGCATCACCAATGTGCTGGTGCGCGGGCTCGACCGGCTGGACGTCGACGGCAAGATCCCGACCCTGGTGCTGAACGTCACCCATCCGCTGGTGCCCGATCAGATCGCCGATTTCTGCAAGGGCAAGCGCGCCGTGCTGATCGTCGAGGAGGGCGCTCCCGACTACATCGAGCAGGCGATCCACGCCATCCTGCGCAAGCGCGACATCGACACCAAGCTCTACGGCAAGGACGTGCTGCCGATGGCGGGCGAGTACACCGCCGAGGTGGTGACCGAGGGCCTGCTGAAGTTCTTCGCCCAATCGGCCAACGACATCGACCTTGCCAAGCCGCGCGAACGCTTCGAGGCCGCGCGCGCCGGCCGCGCCGAGGCGCAGCGTCTGTTGGGCGGCCCGTTGCCGCTCCGGCCGCCGGGCTTTTGCGTCGGCTGCCCCGAGCGGCCGGTCTTCTCGGCGATCAAGCTTTTGGAGCGCGAGGTCGGCAAGGTTCATATCTCGAGCGACATCGGTTGCCATTCGTTTGCGACCCTGGCGCCGTTCAATCTCGGCAACTCGATCCTGGGCTTCGGCATGTCGCTGGCCGCCGCCGGCGCGGTGGCGCCGGTGATGCAGAAGCGCACCATCTCGGTGATGGGCGACGGCGGCTTCTGGCATAACGGCCTCTTGAGCGGCGTCGCCTCGGCGATGTTCAACCGCGGCGACCGCGTGCTGGTCATCATGCAGAACGGCTACACCTCGGCCACCGGCGCGCAGTTCATTCCCAACACGGCAGGCAACCGGCGCGACGGCGAGACCACTTCGGATATTGCCGCGACGCTCAAGGCCATGGGCGTGAAGTGGCTGCGCACCATCCGCACCTACAATGTCGGCACCATGCTTACGACGTTGCGCGAGGCGATGAGCACCGACGACAAGGGACTGAAGGTCATCGTCGCCGATGGCGAATGCCAGCTCGCCCGCCAGCGCCGCATCCGCCCGCAGATCGCCGCCCAGCTCAAGCGCGGCGAGCGGGTCGTGCGTACGCGCTTCGGCGTCGACGACGAGGTCTGCACCGGCGACCATTCCTGCATCCGGCTGTCGGGCTGCCCGTCGCTCGTGGTGAAGCCCAGCCCGGACCCGCTGCGTTCCGATCCGGTGGCGCACGTCAACAATGGCTGCGTCGGCTGCGGGCTGTGCGGCGAGGTCGCCGATGCCGCTGTCCTGTGCCCGTCCTTCTACAAGGCCGACATCGTGCAGAACGCCACCTGGTGGGATCGGCTGAAGTGGAAGATGCGGACGGCGGTCATCGGGGCGATGGCGAGTGCCTAAGCCCGTCACCATCCTGGTCGGTGCGCTGGGCGGCGACGGCGGGGGCGTGCTGTGCGACTGGATCGTCACCGCCGCGCAAAGCCACGGACTGGGCGTGCAGGCGACGCAGATCCCAGGCGTGGCCCAGCGCACCGGCGCCACGACCTACTATCTCGAAGTGATGCCGACGCCGGCCCGGACGGCCTCGGTGCTGGCGCTCAACCCGGCGATCGGCGAGGTCGACGTGGCTCTGGCGACCGAGCTTCTGGAAGCCGGCCGCATGATCTTCAACGGCTTCGTCACGCCCGACCGCACGACCCTGATCGCTTCGACGCACCGCGTGCTGGCCATCGGCGAGCGCGCGGCGATGGGCGACGGCAGCTTCGATGTCGGCCGGCTGCTGCGCGCCGTGAAGGAGCGCAGCAGGGAACAGATCCTGTTCGACATGGACCAGGCGGCCGAGGAGTCGGGCGGTGTCATCAATGCCGTGCTGCTGGGCGCGCTGGCGGGCTCGGGCCGGCTGCCGATTCCGGATACAGCCTTCGAAGCCGCGATCCGCCACGCCGGCAAATCGGTCGACACCAATCTCGCGGCCTTCGCCTTCGGCCGTGGCCATGCCCGCGGCGAGCTCGACCAGGCGGTGCGCGAGCATCGCAAGCGTCAGGCGGCGGCACGGGGTGTCGAAGACCTGATCGAGCGCGCGCGTCGCGGCTATCCGGCCAAAAGCCTCGACGTGGTGGAGGAGGGCATTCGCCGCCTCGCTGCCTACCAGGACCGCCGCTATGCCGTGCTCTATCTCGAGCGCCTCGATCCTGTGAATGCGCTGGGCTCGGCCGACCTGTTGCGCGAAACGGCGCGGCACCTCGCGGTGCGCATGTCGTTCGAGGATGTGATCCGTGTCGCCCAGGCCAAGACCTCGGCGGACCGCATCGCGCGCGTGCGCACCGAGGTACGTGCCAAGGAACACGAACCGCTGGAGATCACCGAGCATTTCAAGCCCGGCATCGAGGAGATCGCAGCCATGCTGCCGCCCGGCATGGCACGGCGTCTCGTTGCCTGGGCCGAGCGCACAGGCCGGCTGGGCAAGGTCTATTTCTCCATGCATGTGCGGACGACGACCGTTTTCGGCTTCGCTCGCCTGCGCCTGCTGGCCGGCCTGCGCTGGTGGCGGCCGCACACCCATCGCTATGCCGAGGAGCAGGCCGAGATCGAGCGCTGGCTGACGCAGATCCGCGCGGCGGCGCCGCTCAGCGTCGACCTGGCGCGCGAGATCGCCGAATGCGCGCGCCTGATCAAGGGCTACGGCGACACCCACAAGCGCGGGCTCGGCAACTACCGCCGCATCACCGACGAGGTGATCACGCCGGCGCTCGCGGGCAGGCTGATGCCGCGTGCGGCGGCCGACGCCGTCGCCAATGCGCGGGTGGCGGCACTGGCCGATCCGGACGGCGAGACGCTGTCGAAGACCCTTGCCGCCATCGCGTCGGCTTCGCCGCCGCTCCGTCATGCCGCTGAGTAGCCGGTACGAGGTAACTGTCGAGTGGGGCGATTGCGACCCTGCCGGCATCGTCTACTACCCAGCTTACTTCCGCTGGTTCGATCAGGCGACCTTTCGGCTGTTCCTTGCCGCCGGCCTGAAGCGCGACGACGTGAGCAGTGGCCAGTGGAAGGAGGGCACGCCGTTGGTCGCCGCCGAGTGCGCCTTTCGCCGGGCCTCCCAGCATGGCGAGAAGCTTGTCATCGAAAGCCATGTCGAGAAGTTCGGCCGCAGCTCCTTCACCATCCGCCACGTCTTCCGCGACGCTTCGGGCGAGATCGCGGCGGAGGGCACGGAAACGCGCATCTGGGCGCGCAAGGACGGCAATGCGCGCTCGCTGAAGGCGGTGCCGATTCCCGAGGAGGTGAAGAAGCGGCTCATGTCATCCTGAGCGTAGCGAAGGATCTCACGCCGTTGCAGCCGGCGATGAGGTCCTTCGCTACGCTCAGGACGACAGAATTTACGCCGCCGCCTTCAGGATATCCGCCATCTTCTCGCCCACCATGATCGACGGCGCGTTGGTGTTGCCCGAGGGCATGGTCGGGAAGATCGAGGCGTCGGCGATGCGCAGGCCCTTCGAGGCCGTGCACCTTGAGCTTGTCGTCGACGACGGTGTTCGGCCCCGGTCCCATGCGGCAGGTGCCGATCGGGTGATAGGCGGTCTGCGAGTTGTTGCGGATCCAGGTCAGGATCTCCTCGTCGCTGTCGACCGCGGGGCCGGGCGAGAACTCCTCGCCGCGATAGACGTCCATCGGCGCCGCGCCGACGATCTTCCGCATCATGCGGAAGCCGCCGACCATGGCCTGCTGGTCGATGGTGTCGCCCAGGAAATTGAAGCGGATCGCCGGCTGCGCCTTGGGATCGGCCGAGCGGATGTGGATCGAGCCCAGGCTCTCGGGCCGGAGCTGGTAGACAGGAGATCGTCATCGACGGGAAGTCCTGCAGCTTGCGCGTCTTGGGGTCCTTGATCGAATAGGGCACGAGATGCATCTGCACGTCGGGCGTCGCGAGCTCGGGCCGCGTCTTGAGGAAGGCGAGCAGCGGCGCCGAGGGCAGGCTCATGAAGCCGCCGCCGGTGGCGAGGTACTTCATCATCTGCGTCACCGCGCCCAGGCCGCGCGCCATGTGATTGTAGGAGACGCGCGCGTCCTTCACCTTCCAGATGACGCGGGCATTGATGTGGTCGCGGAAATTCTCGCCGACCGCCCGGAGCTCGTGCTTCACCTCGATGCCGTGCTGCTTCAGGAGCTCGGGCTGGCCGATGCCCGACAGCTCGAGGATCTGCGGGCTGGCGACGCCGCCGGCCGACAGGATGGTCTCCCTGGCGCGCGCCTGCACGACCTTGCCGTCCTTCTCGTACTCGACGCCGACGCAACGCTTGCCGTCGAGCAGCACGCGCAGGGTCATGGCGTTGGTGACGACGTGAAGATTGGGCGAGCGCTTCATCGCCGGCTCGATGTAGCAATGGGCGACGCTCATGCGCCGGCCCTTGTAGATCGAGGTCTGCGTCTTGACGACGCCTTCCTGGTCCTCGCTGTTGTAGTCGGGGTTGAGCTTGAAGCCGGCGGCCTTGGCGGCCGCGAACAGCGCGTCGTAGAGCGGGTTCTGGTCGGGCACGGTCGAGACCTTGAGCGGTCCGCCGGTGCCGCGGCCGTTGCTGCCGTCGCCGTCGACGAAGTTCTCGATCCGGGTGAAGACCGGCGCCACGTCGCGCCAGCTCCAGCCGCGGCAGCCCATCTGCGCCCAGGTGTCGAAATCGAGCGGCTGGCCGCGCACCCAGACCAGGCCGTTGATCGAGCTCGAGCCGCCTAAAAGCTTGCCGCGCGGCACCGGGATCTGGCGGTTGGCGGTGCCCGGCTCGGGCTCGGACTGGTAGCACCAGTTGGCCGCCGGATTGTCGATCAACAGGCCGAAGGAGAGCGGCATGCGGGAGTAGGGATGGCTGGCCGCGCCGGCCTCCAGCAGCAGGACCTTGTTGGCAGGATTTTCGCTTAAGCGGGCGGCCAGTGCGCCGCCGGCCGAGCCGGCGCCCACGATGATGTAGTCGTAATCGGCCATGGCCCTCGCGCCTCCCGTTCACGGCGTGTTTACTTTCCATGCAAGCCTAGCGCAGAGCCATGCAGGAAGCAGGGTCAATCTCGTCTCGACAGGCGAGACCCGCCGTGTTCCGATGAGGTGCCGCGGTCGCTGGGGAGCTGGCGGCATCCTGTTTGAGTGGGGAAGTACGGCCATATGTTGGCTTTGGTTCGAGTCGCCCTCACGCGGCCCTACACGTTTGTTGTTCTCGCCCTACTGATCCTGATCGTCGGTCCGCTTGCGGCGATGCGGACGCCAGTCGACATCTTTCCGGAAATCCGCATCCCGGTGATCGCGGTTGTCTGGGGCTACACCGGCCTGCCGCCCGACCAGATGTCGGGCCGGGTCATGCTGAACTTCCAGCGCTCGCTCACCACCACCGTCAACGACATCGAGCATATCGAGGGCACGTCCTATACGGGCATCGGCATCGTCAAGGTCTTCTTCCAGCCCGGCACCGACATCCGCACCGCCAACGCGCAGGTCACGGCGATCTCGCAGACCGTGCTGAAGCAGATGCCGCCCAACATCACGCCGCCGCTGATCCTGAACTACAACGCCTCGACCGTGCCGATCATCCAGATCGCGCTCGCCGGCAAGGGCATGTCCGAGCAGGCGGTGTTCGACATCGCCATCAACACGGTGCGCACGCCGCTGGTCACCGTGCCGGGCGCGGCCATCCCGTTCCCGTTCGGCGGCAAGTTCCGCCAGATCCAGATCGACCTCGATCCGGCCGCCATGCAGTCGCGCGGCCTGTCGGCCAACGACGTCGCCAACGCGCTCGCCGCCCAGAACCTGCTGACGCCGGCGGGCACGCAGAAGATCGGCAACTTCGAGTACGCGATCCAGCTCAACAACGCGCCGGTCGACTTCGCCGGCCTGGCCGACCTGCCGGTGTTCACGGCCAACGGCGCCATGGTCTATCTGCGCGACGTCGCCCAGGTGCGCGACGGCAACCCGCCGCAGACCAACATCGTGCATGTCGACGGCAACCGCTCGGTGCTGCTGGCGGTGCTGAAGAACGGCGCGGTGTCGACGCTGTCGATCATCGACGGCATCAAGCAGCGGGTCGAGGAGCTGCGCAAGACGCTGCCCGATACCGTGAGCCTCGCCATCCTGGGCGACCAGTCGCTGTTCGTCGAAGGCGCGATCGGCGGTGTCGCCATCGAGGCGGTCATCGCCGCCGTCCTGACCAGCCTGATGATCCTGCTGTTCCTCGGAAGCTGGCGCTCGACGGTGATCATCGCGACGTCGATTCCGCTCGCCATCCTGGGCTCGATCGCGCTGCTGGCGGCGTTCGGCGAGACGCTCAACATCATGACCCTGGGCGGCCTGGCGCTCGCGGTCGGCATCCTGGTCGACGACGCCACGGTCACCATCGAGAACATCAACTGGCATCTCGAGCAGGGCAAGCCGGTCGAGACGGCGATCATGGACGGCGCGCGGCAGATCGTGACGCCGGCCTTCGTCTCGCTGCTCTGCATCTGCATCGTGTTCGTGCCGATGTTCTTCCTCGAGGGCGTGGCGCGCTTCCTGTTCGTGCCGATGGCCGAAGCGGTGATGTTCGCCATGGTCTGCTCGTTCATCCTGTCGCGCACCCTGGTGCCGACGATGGCGAACTTCCTGCTGAAGCCGCACACCGCGCACGCCCATGGCGAGAAGCCGCCGACGCGCAATCCGCTGGTCATCTTCCAGCGCGGCTTCGAGGCGCGCTTCGAGCGTTTCCGTGAGACCTATCGCGACCTGCTGACGATGGCGCTGGCGCATCGCACGGTGTTCATCTGCGGCTTCATGGCCTTCGTGCTGGGCTCGTTCCTGCTGGCGCCCTTCCTCGGCCGGAACTTCTTTCCGTCGGTCGACTCCGGCCAGATCCTGATGCATGCGCGCGCGCCGATCGGCACGAGGGTGGAGGAGGCCGCCAACCAGTTCGCCGCCATCCAGAAGGCGATCCGCCAGATCATCCCGCCCAACGAGATCGCGGCCATGGCCGACAATGTCGGCATGCCGGTCAGCGGCATCAACATGACCTACAACAACACCGGCACGATCGGCAGCCAGGACGGCGACATCCAGATCAAGCTGACCGAGGATCATGCGCCGACCGCCGACTACGTGCGCGAACTGCGCCGGCAGCTTCCCGAGCGCTTTCCGGGCTTCACCTTCTCGTTCCTGCCGGCCGACATCATCAGCCAGATCCTGAATTTCGGCGCGCCCTCGCCGATCGACGTTCAGGTGCGCAGCTCGGATCCGACGGCGGCCTTCGAACATGCCAACAGGCTGCTCGCCCGCATCCGTCAGGTGCCGGGCGTGGTCGATGCGCGCATCCAGCAAGCGCGCACCGCGCCGGTGATGGCCGTCGATATCGACCGCACGCGCGCGCAGTATGTCGGGATCACCACGCGTGACGTCACCAATTCGCTGGTCGTCAACCTCGCCGGCTCCGGCCAGATCGCCCCGACCTACTGGCTCAACCCGGCCAACGGCGTGACCTACAACATCGTGCTGCAGACGCCGCAGTACCGGCTCGATTCGCTCTCGTCGCTTTCCAATCTGCCGATCGCGGCGCCGGCGGCCACCTCGCTGCAGGTGCTGGGCGGCATCGCCGATGTCCGCCGCGACACCGCGAGCGCGGTGGTCTCGCAATACGACCTGCAGGGCCTGGTCCAGGTCTATGCCGCGGTGCAGGGACGCGATCTCGGCGCGGTCGCCGCCGACGTGCGGCGGATCATCGACGAGCTGGCGCCCAGCGCCTCGCCCAAGATCCGCGCGGTCAAGCTGCAGGGCCAGGTCAGGACCATGGAAAGCGCCTTCTCCGGCCTGCTGTTCGGCCTTCTTGGCGCCATCGTGCTGATCTACCTGCTGATCGTGGTGAATTTCCAGTCCTGGAGCGATCCCTTCGTCATCATCACCGCGCTGCCGGCTGCCTTGGCCGGCATCATCTGGATGCTGTTCGCCACCTACACCACCCTGTCCGTGCCGGCGCTCACCGGCGCCATCATGTGCATGGGCGTGGCGACCGCCAATTCGGTGCTGGTCGTGAGCTTCGCCCGCGAGCGGCTGGCCGAGCTCGGCGACGCCACCGCGGCCGCCCTCGACGCGGGCTATGTCCGCTTCCGCCCGGTGCTGATGACGGCGCTCGCCATGATCATCGGCATGACGCCCATGGCGCTGGGCCTGGGCGAGGGCGGCGAGCAGAATGCGCCGCTCGGCCGCGCCGTCATCGGTGGCCTGATTTTTGCGACGGTCGCCACGCTCATCTTCGTTCCCGTCGTGTTCAGTGTCATACACCGGCATCACGGCAAGACAGTCGCGGCCGCCGGTGCCGCCGGAGTGCCCCATGTCGCCTGAGTCCCCTCCCGCCGCGCCCCGCAAGCGCCGCCGCGGCCTCGCCATCGTCGCCGTCGCCGGCCTTCTGGTCGTGGTCTTCGTCGTGGCGAGCGGGCTGTGGAACCGCAATGTGAGCCAGGCCAAGCTGAAGGAATGGACGGACAGCCAGTCGGTGCCGGTGGTGAGCGTCATCTCGCCGGCGACCGGCGACAACAAATCCTCGCTCGACCTGCCGGGCCGTCTCGAAGCCTATGCCCGCGCGCCGATCTATGCCCGCGTCAGCGGCTTCCTCAAGGCCTGGTACGTCGATATCGGCGCACCGGTGAAGGCGGGCCAGCTGCTCGCCGAGATCGAGGCGCCCGACCTCGACCAGCAGCTCCTCCAGGCCAAGGCGGCGCTGGCCAGCGCCCAGGCGGGCGAGGCGCTGGCCCAGGTGACGGCGCAACGCTGGCAGACGCTGGGCGGGACCAATACGGTGGCCAAGCAGACCGTCGACGAGAAGACCGGCGACCTCACGGTCAAGCAGGCCCTCACCAAGGCGGCCAAGGCCAATGTCGATCGGCTCGAAGTGCTCGCCGACTTCAAGCGTCTGACGGCGCCGTTCGACGGCATCGTGACCACCCGCAACACTGATATCGGCGCCCTGATCAACGCCGATTCGAGCGCCGGCCTCGCGCTGTTCGTCATCTCCGACACGCAGAAGCTCAGGGTCAATGTCAGCATCCCGCAGAACTACGTGCCGGCGGTGAAGATCAACTCCAAGGTGCAGATCACGGTGCCCGAGTATCCCGGCAAGATCTATTACGGCGTCGTCGACGCCTCGGCGCGCGCCGTCGACGCGCAGTCGGGCACGACGCGCATGCAGCTCGTGGTCGACAACAGCTCGGGCGAGCTGATGCCCGGCGCCTTCGCCAACACGCGCATCGAATTGCCGGCGACCGTGCGGGCGCTCACCATTCCGGCCGGCGCGCTGATCTTCGACCAGAAGGGCCTGCGCGTGGCGACCGTCGATGCCAACAACAAGGTCGTGCTGAAGCCCATCACCATCGGCCGCGACCTGGGCCAGGTGGTCGAGATCGCCACCGGTATCGCCGCGACGGACCGCATCATCGACAGTCCGCCCGACGGGCTGGCGGACGGCGACCAGGTCCGCGTGGTCGACACCAAGAAGGCGGCGGCGCGCTAGGCCAAGAAGAACCCCGCCCACTGTCGGCGGGCGGGGTTCATTTGGGACATGGTCCCCTCCGGTGGTGACAGGGTCGGCGGGACGAACGGGTCGCGGATTTTCGGTGCCGCGTCACCCTCTATGGTCCGGTGGAGTTATAGGCGTTCCCTACCCTCCTGCTGCGATGACCCCTGAACGTAGTGAGGCTGGCGGTGGATAATCAAGACAGCGAGACTGACCCGTCTGCATCCGCCTACTTCTTCTTCGGACGAATGGCCTCCCACTGCTCGTCGGTCCAGTCGATCATCGCCTGGGTGCTGGCGCCGCCGCCGGCGGATTGCAGCATCTTGCCGCCGTCGATCACGATCGCATCGCCGTTGATGTAGGCCGCGCCGTCGCTCACGAGAAAGGCCGCGAGGTTGGCCAGTTCCTCGTGCTTGCCGACGCGGCGCAGCGGGATGGTCTTCACCAGCTCGTCATTGCCGCCGCGCTCCTTGGGCATCAGCCGGCTCCACGCGCCCTCGGTGGGGAAGGGGCCGGGCACGATGGCGCAGGTGCGGATGCCCTTGGGACCCCATTCGACGGCGAGGCTCTTGGTCATCGCCAGGACGCCCGCCTTGGCCATCGCCGAGGGCACGGTGAAGGGTGCGCCCATCAGCGAGGATACGGTGAGGATCGACATCACCACCCGGTCGCGCAGGCCGGCGTCGATCCAGCGCCGGCCGGCCGCCACGGTGCAATAGGCCGAGCCGTGCAGCACGATGCCGAGCACGGCGTCGATGGCGCGGGTCGACATCTTGTTGGTCTGCGCGAGAATCTGTCCGGCCGCGTTGTTGACCAGGATGTCGAGCGGCCGCTTTTCCCAGATCCTGTCCATCATGGCCTCGACGGCATCGGCCACGCGGACGTCGCAGCCGACGGTTTCGATCTCGCCCCTGGTTGCCTGGGCGAGTTCCTCGGCCGTCTGCTTCAGGACGTCCTCGCGCCGTCCGCAGATCACCACGTTGGCGCCGAGCTCGAGATAGCGCTGCGCCATCGAGCGGCCGAGCCCGGTGCCGCCGCCGGTCACCAGGATGCGCTTGCCCTTCAGCAGATCGGCTTGAAACATCGCGCGCTCCCTATTTCTTGATCTCGGTCAGCGCCATGCCCGAGGCGACCAGCCTGTCGATCTCGGCTGCCGAATAGCCGAGCTCGCCCAGCACCGCCCTTGTGTCGGCGCCGAACTTCTTGGGCTTGCTGCGCGGGCTGGCCGGCGTGCGCGAGAGCTTCACCGGATTGCCGACGTTCCGATAACCGTCCTTCTCCCACACCATGCCGCGATGCCTGGTGTGCGGATGCTCCATGACGTCGGGCACTTCCAGGACGGCGCCCGAGGGCACGCCGTTTTCCATCAGCTCGTTGGCGAAGCTTTCGCCGTCACGGTCCTTGGTGAGGGCACGCACCTCCGCTTCCAGCGCCGGGCGGTTGGCGACGCGGTCCTTGTTGGTCTTGAAGCGTGGATCGGAAGCGAGCTCCGGCTTGCCCAGCATCTGCGTGAGCTTGCGGAACTGCCCGTCGTTGCCGGCGCCGACCACGATGTTGCGGCCCTTGGTCGGGAAGTTGGAGTAGGGCGCCAGGCTGCCGTGGCTGTTGCCGACCAGCTTGGGCTTGGCGCCGGCAATGAAATAGTTGGGTGCATGCGGCTGGTGCAGCGCGAGAGCGCTGTCGTAGAGCGTGGCATCGACGAACTGGCCCTTGCCGGACCGGTTGCGCTCGTAGAGCGCCATCAGGATGCCGATGCAGGCATTCATGCCGGTCGACAGATCGACCACCGGCACGCCGACGCGCACCGGGCCGCTCTCGGGCGAGCCGTTGACCGAGACCAGGCCCGACGAGGCCTGCACCATGGCGTCGTAGCCTGGGAAGCCGCCCAGCGGACCGTCGGCGCCGAAGCCCGAGACGCGGGCATGGACCAGGCGCGGGAACTTCTTCGACAGCGTATCGGCATAGCCGATGCCCCACTTCTCCATCGTGCCGGTCTTGAAATTGTCGATCAGCACGTCGGCTTCGGCGAGCAGCCTGAGCAGAACATCGCGGCCTTCCGGCTTGGAGAGGTCGAGCGCGATGGTGCGCTTGTTGCGGTTGATGCCGGAGAAGTAGGCGGAGATGCCGTCCTTGTCGAACGGCGGACCCCAGGCGCGGGTCTCGTCGCCCTGCGGCGGCTCGACCTTGATCACCTCGGCGCCGTGGTCGGCCAGCATCTGGCCGCAATAGGGCCCACCCAGCACGCGTGACAGGTCGATGACTTTCAGGCCTTCCAATGCGCCGGACATCTCGTTCCACTCCTCGGACTGCGTTGCGAGCGGCGGTTATAGACCATGGCCTGCAGGGCCGGTACCGTCCGGCCATGATCGAACGCGAGCTGGATATCGCCACGCAGGATGGCGCGATGAACACCTACACCGTGCGGCCCGACGACGGCGGGCCGCTGCCGGTGGTGGTGATGCTGATGGATGCGCCGGGCGTGCGCGAGGCGTTGCGCGAGATCTGCCGGCGCATTGCCCAGTCCGGCTACTACGTGCTGCTGCCCAACCTCTTCTACCGCACGACCCGCGAATTCGTGCTGGGCCCGACGCGCGACCATCCGGATGCCGAGGCCAACATAAAGATCATGCTCGACATGGTGGCGTCGATTCCCAACGACATGGTCGCGGCCGATGTCGGCACCATTCTCGACAAGCTGCCGTCGATGGCCGACGCCAGGCCCGGCAAGGTCGGGCTGGTGGGCTACTGCATGAGCGGCGCGTTCGTCACCGTCGCGGCGGCGAGACATCCCGATCGCATCGGCTGCTTCGCGTCCTACTATGGAACGCGGCTGATCACCGACAAGCCCGAACTCGCCGCACCTCATGCTTTCAGACATCAAGGCCGAGGGTTATTACTCCTTCGCCGAACACGACACCTACGTGCCGCTCGACAAGGTCGCCGCCTTCGAGAAGCTGCTGGCATCGGCGCCGTTCCCCTCGCGCTCCGAGACGGAGATGGGCACCCATCACGGCTTCGCCTTCACCGACCGCGGCTACTACGACCAGGCCGCCTGCGAGAAGCACTATGAGCGCATGCTGGCGCTCTATCGACGCAATTTGTCATCCTGAGCGCAGCGAAGGATCTCATGCCCATGGCAAGCGGCGATGAGGTCCTTCGCTGCGCTCAGGACGACAGGAGAGGGCAATCATGCTGAACGGTATTCACGGCCACCAAAACATCGAGCGCGTCGTCTACGGCAAACCTGCCGGGCCGGCGCTCAGGGCCGAGGCCGAGCGGCTGGGCGCCCGGCGCGTCTTCGTCACGACCTCGAAGTCGGTGGCGCAGAGCGCGCTGCTGGCCGAGGTCGTGCGCGATCTCGGCGATCGCTATGCCGGCGTCTATTCGGGCATCACCGCCCATTCGCCGCGGCCCTGCGTGATCGAAGGCGCGAAGCTCGCGCGCGAGGCCGGCGCCGATCTTCTGGTCGCCGTGGGCGGCGGCTCGGCGATCGATGCCACCAAGGTGATGCTGATCGCGCTGTGGCAGAACGCGACCAGGATCGAGGATCTCGATCTCTACCGCGCGGGCCGGCCGAAGGAGGGCGCCGCGCCGCCGGCCGAGACGATCAAGCCGCCGTCCGATGCGATCCGCATGATCGCCGTGCCGACCACCCTGTCGGCCGCCGAGTTCAACGCCTTTGCCGGCATCAGCGACCCGCGCCACGGCATCAAGGAAAGCTTCGGCCATCCGCTGATCGTGCCGCAGGTGATCGTGCTCGATCCCGCCGCGACGCTCGCCACGCCGATGGACCTCATGCTGTCGACGGGCCTCAAGGCCGTCGACCACGCGGTCGAGCGGCTGTGCTCGCAGCAGGCGCATCCTTTCGTGCTGGGCACGGCGACCGAGGCGCTGAAGCTGCTGGCCCGCGCGCTGCCCGCGCACAAGGCGCGGCCGGAGGACATGGCAACGCGGCTCGACCTGCAGTTCGGCATGTGGCTCTCGATCGGCGCCGGCACGTCGGGCGTGGGCGTCGGCGCCAGCCACGGCATCGGCCACGTGCTGGGCGCCGCCTGCCACGTGCCGCACGGCCATACCTCGTGCGTCATGCTGCCCTCGGTGCTGCGCTGGAACCTGCCCGCCAATGCCGAGCGGCAGAAGCGGGTGAGCGAAGCGTTCGGCAAGCCCGACGAGGCCGCGGCCGATCTCGTGGCCGGCCTGGTCAAGACCCTGGGGCTGCCGGGACGGCTCAGTGAGGTCGGCGTGGGCAAGGATCGCTTCCGCGAGGTCGCCGAGAAGTCGATGCATGATCGCGCCGTGCTCAACAATCCGCGTCCGATCAAGGGGCCGGCCGAGGTCATGGAGATCCTCGAACTGGCGGCGTAGGGGGCGGAATGAGCCCATGAGAACTTCTCGTGAGGCGATGGGCTTACAAAAGAGTAAAGGGCACACAAGTTATAGGGACGAAACACCGAGCTTAACGGGTGCGATCATGACGGATATCCGAACCGCAGAAGCAGCCGCTGCCAGGGGCGCTCCGACCGTTCCCTGGGTCGAGGCGGCCGTTCCCTATCTGGCCGACCTCAGCGTCAAGCCGGTGACCTACAATCCGCCGCTCGGCAAAGGCGTGCCACGGCGCGACGGCAACTATCGCGACTTCAAGGTGCGTATCCACAATGCGCGGCTGGTCGGCCGTGACCTGTCGCTCGACCGCCAGGCTTTCGTCCTGGCGCAGCACGAGACCGCTGTCCGCGACTTCTACGACCGGGACGAAATAAGCCGCACCTGGGAACCCGAGGTCGAGGCGCTGATCAAGCGCGAGACGGGGGCTTCGAAGGTCGTGGTGTTCGACCACACGATCCGCGCCGCCGACCGCGGTGTCGAGCGCGGCCATCGCGCGCCGGTCCGCAGCGTGCACAACGACTACACGGAGAAGTCCGGCCCGCAGCGGGTCCGCGACCTGCTGCCGCCCGACGAGGCGGAGGCGCGGCTGAAGAAGCGCTTCGTGGAGATCAACGTCTGGCGCAACATCGCCCACGATCCGGTGGAGATGGCGCCGCTGGGCTTCGTCGATGCCGAGAGCATCGCGCCACGCGACCTCGCCGTCTGCGACCTGATCTATGCCGATCGCACCGGCGAGATCTATATCGGCGTCTACAATGCCGATCATCGCTGGTACTACTTCCCGAAGATGACGCGCGACGAGGCTGCGCTCATCAAGTGCTACAACTCGATGAAGGACGGCCGCGCCCGCTTCTCGCTGCATTCGGCGTTCGACGATCCGACGTCGCCCAGGAATCCCAAGCCGCGCGAGAGCATCGAAACCCGCACCTTGGCCTTCTTCGACTAGCTACGACTGTGCGATCGCCTCGAGGTGCTCCACCAGCTCCTCGGTGTTGCTGTAGAAGGGCGAGTGGCCGCATTCCAGGCTGATGACCTTGCAGGGGGTCTTCTTCACCATCAGCCGCTGCAGGTTGATGCGGACCGCGTTGTCGTGCGTGCACTCGATGTACCAGCGCGGCACCGACCCGAAGCGGTCCTCGGTCAGGGTCACCGGCGTGGTCGAGATGGAAAGCGGCTGCGGCCGCAGCCGTTCCATGGCGCGGTAGCGATCCTCGGGCGAGACGTCGGCATAGAACAGCGCCGGCAGCTTGTCGCGCGAGAAGGTGTAGGTGAGGCCATCGGGACTGACCTGGCGCGACAGCCGGAACATCGTGTCGGGCTCGAGCGACGTCATGTCCTTGCCGGTCTTGCCGGAGGTCGGCAGCAGGGCACAGAGATAGACCAGCGCCTTGATCTTGCGCCGCCTGGCCTCGGCGAGCTGGCTGATGGTGATGCCGCCCAGCGAATGGCCGACCAGCACGACCGGCTCCTCCATCTTGTCGAGAAGCCGCGACAGCTTCTCGACATTGTCGGCCAGGGTGACGTTGGCGGGCGGCGTATGGTCCTTGCCGAGGCCGGGCAGGTCGGGTGCGCAGACCCGATGGCCGTTGGCTTCGAGCAGCGGCGCGACCTTCTCCCAGCACCAGCCGCCGGTACAGGCGCCGTGGACCAGCATGAACGTCGCCATCGCGGGCGCTAGCTCCGACCGACCAGCGTGCGCGCGCCGGGCGCGGGCACGAAGAAGTCGGGCATCAGCGGCGTGCCGGGCGACACGGCGTACTTGTCGAGATCGGTCACGCCTTCGGCCGCCAGCACCTCGTCGTCGATGAAGAAGTTGCCGGTGCAGTCGCGTGCCGGGCGATTGAAGATCGCGTAGGCGGCGTCGGCCATGATCTCGGGCTTGCGGCAGCGCTTCATGCCTTCCTCGCCGGCCAGGATGTTCTGGATGGCTGCGGTGGCGATAGCGGTGCGCGGCCACAGGCAGTTGAAGGCGACGCCCTTGTCTTTGAATTCAGATGCCATCGCCCAGGCGTAGACCGACATGCCGAACTTGGCGAGCGTATAAGCTGCATGATTTGTGAACCACTTGACGTCGAAGTCGAGCGGCGGCGAGAGGTTGAGGACGTGCGGGTTGGCGGCCTTCACCAGATGCGGGATGCATTTCTGCGAGACCAGGAAGGTGCCGCGCGAATTGATCTGGTGCATCAGGTCGTAGCGCTTCATCGGCGTGGCGAGCGTGCCGGTGAGGCTGATGGCGCTCGCATTGTTGACCAGGATGTCGATGCCGCCGAACCTGGCGACCGTCTCGGCCACCGCCTTGTCGACGCTCTGCTCGTCGCGGATGTCGCAAGGCAGCGGCAGCGCCTTGCCGCCGGCTTTCTCGATCTCTTCGGCGGCGGTGAAGATCGTGCCGGGCAGCCGTGGGTCGGGCTTCACGGTCTTGGCCGCGATGGCGACGTTGGCGCCGTCGCGTGCGGCGCGTAGCGCGATGGCAAGGCCGATGCCGCGGCTGGCGCCGGTTACGAACAGGGTTTTTCTACCCAGGCTCATGGCGTCCCCAAGAATACCTTGGGCTCTATAGCCGGCCGTTTGGGAGGCGGCTAGTGTCGTAGAGGCGCAGAGGAGACATGCATGGACCCGTGTTTTGAGACCGCGACGCGGCTTGCACGCGCCATACGAAACGGCCGCCTGAGTTCGGTCGAAGCGACCAAAATGCACCTGGCGCGAATCGCGCGCTTCAACGGGCCGCTCAACGCCTTGGTGGTCGTCGACGGCGACGGTGCGATGAAGGCGGCACGCGCCGCCGACCGTGCCCTTGCCGGGCATAAGGCGGGCAAGAAGAAGGCCAGGCTCGGGCCGCTCAACGGCGTGCCCATCACCATCAAGGAAGCGTTCGACGTGGCAGGGCTTGCCACCACCTCGAGCCACCCGCCGCTCGAGCACAACCTCGCCCGCGAGGATGCGACCCTGGTGGGCCGGTTGCGCGCGGCCGGTGCGGTGATCCTGGGCAAGACCAATGTGCCCGAACTGTGCGCCGACTTTCAGACCGACAGCCCGTTGTTCGGCACCGCCAAGAATGCCTGGGACACGCGGCGCACGGCCGGCGGCTCGACCGGCGGCGGCGCCGTGGCCGTGGCGGCGCGCCTGTCGCCGCTCGAGCTCGGCAGCGACATCGGCGGCTCGGTGCG
This sequence comes from uncultured Alphaproteobacteria bacterium, assembly GCA_963755585.1. Classification (GTDB taxonomy): domain Bacteria; phylum Pseudomonadota; class Alphaproteobacteria; order Reyranellales; family Reyranellaceae; genus Reyranella. The sequence continues at coordinate 38,357 of CAVWKN010000013.1, read as the reverse complement.
CAATCCTGCGCACTACAACGGCATCCTGGCGCTGAAGCCCACCGAATGGCGCGTGCCCGGCCGCGGCCACGTGCCTGACCTGCCGGGCAAGACGCGGACCACCCGCTACATGGGTGTGTTCGGCCCGCTGGCGCGCTCGGTCGAGGATCTCGAGACGGCACTGCGCATCATCGCCGGCCCCGACGGCCACGACGCCGAAGCCGCACCCGTTCCGCTGGGACCGTCACCTGCCCTGAGGCCCAAGGACCTGCGCATCGCCGTGGTCGAGAGCAACCCGCTGGTGCAGGTATCGGCCGACACGGCCGCCGTCGTGCAGGCGACCGTGCGGCTGCTCGCCAAGGCCGGCGCCAAGGTGAAGCGCGCCGAGCCCGCGGGGCTCGACTGGCGGCAGGGCTGGGACGACTGGTCCGATCTCTTCCTCTATCAGAACCGCGCCCTGCAGCCGCTCAGCGAGCGCGAGCCCACCTTCGATGGGGGCGATTCGCCCGATCCGTCGGCGCGCTCGACCGCGCGCACGGCGCGGCTCGACCTCGCCGAATTCTTCGCCGTGCTCGATCGCCGCGACCGCATCATGCGCCAGTGCGAGTCCTTCCTCGACGACTACGACGCCTGGCTGATGCCGGTGATGCCCGACGCCGCCTTCATCCGTCAGAATCAGAGCGAGCCGCTCAGGATCGACGGTGTCGATCATCCGTATTTCTTCGCCGGCACCTCGTACAATTATCTCGCCAACCTGACCGGCCAGCCCTCGATCGTCCTGCCCTGCGGCTTCTCGCGCGAGGGCCTGCCGATCGGCCTGCAGCTCACCGGCAAGCGCTGGGGTGACGCCAAATTGCTGGGCGTCGCCAAGGTTCTGGAGAAGCTCCTGCCGCCTTGTCCGGTGCCGCCGGATTACGCCTGACCGGTCGGGATCATTCGACCTTCACGTTCGCCTTCTCGATGATCGGCCGCCATTTGGCGAACTCGGCGCGCTGGTAGGCGTCGAAGGCGGCCGGCTGCATCTGCTCGGGCGTCGGGATGTCCTGGCCGAGGTCTTCCAGCTTGTGGCGGATCTCGGGATCCTTCAGCGCGGCGACGGCGGCGGCGTTCAGCCTGGCGATGATCTCCGGCGGCGTGCCCTTGGGTGCCCACAGCCCGTGCCAGATCGCGACCTCGATGCCGGGGAAGCCCGCCTCGGCCGTGGTCGGGATATCGGGCGCCGCCGCCGAGCGCTCCTTGGAGGTCACGGCATAGGCCCTGATCTTGCCGGCGCGCACATGCGGCAGGGAATTGGACGACTGGTCGATCATGACCTGGATCTGGTTGGCGATCAGGTCCTGCACCGCCGGGCCGGTGCCGCGATAGGGCACGAGCTGATAGTTGGTGCCGGTGACGGCATTGAACGCCAGCGCGCCGATATGCGAGCCCGATCCCAGGCCGGCGGTGCCGCCCGAGACCTTGTCGGCGTTGGCCTTGAGATAGGCGACCAGCTCCTTCAGGTCCTTGGCCGGCACCTGGTTGGAGGTCACGACGAGCAGCGGATTGGACGGCAGGCGGGCGATCGGCACGAGATCATTCAGCAGGTCGTAGTTCAGGTTCTTGTAGATGATGCCGTTCACCACGTTGGTGCCGAGATGGCCGATGCCGATCGTGTAGCCGTCGGGTGCGGCGTGGGCGAGCTTGCCCATGGCGATCGAGCCGGCCGCCCCCGTGACGTTGTCGATGATGATCTGCTGCCCGAGTTCCTTGCCCATGCGCTCGCCCACGATGCGCGCCATCAGGTCGGTCGGGCCACCGGCGGCGAACGGCACGATCAGGGTGATCGGCTTGGCGGGATAGGCCTGGGCGAAGGCCGGTCCGGCCAACGCGATCGCGAGCACAGCAAGGGCAGATCGGCGCAACATTTTCAGACGTTCCCCAATGACGTGACGGTGTCCGGTCGACCCTAGCGGGGCGGGGCGCTCAGCGCCATCGCAGCACCGAGCGCTCGACCGTGCCCAGCCCCCACGAGATCAGCAGGCCCAGGATCGACAGCACGACCACGCCGGCCAGGAGCTGGTCGGTCTGCATCAGGTTGCCCGCGGTCAGCACGAAGGCGCCGATGCCGTACTGGGCGCCGATCATCTCGGCGGCGACCAGCAGCAGCAGCGCCACCGAGGCGGAGATGCGGAAGCCCGCCAGGATGCCGGGCATGGCGCCGGGCAGCACGATCTTGGCCACGATGTCGGTGGCGGGAAGGCCGAAGCTCTGGCCCATGCGGATGAGGTTGCGCGGCACCGAATCGCAGGCGCTGTAGGCCGAGATCACCGTCGGGAAGAAGACGCCGAGCGCGATGGTGGCGACCTTGGAGGGCTCGCCGATGCCGAACCACAGGATGAGGAGCGGCAGCAGCGCGATCTTGGGGATCGGGAACAGCGCCGACACGATCGGCAGGCCGGCGGCGCGCGCGGCCGAGAAGATGCCCATGGCGAGACCGGCGGCGAGCCCCGCCGCCGTGCCGATGATCCAGCCCGGGATGATGCGGCCGAGCGAAGCGCCGAGATTCTGGGCGAGGGTGCCGTTGGTCCACAGCATGTAGAGCGCGTCGATGACGGCGGCCGGGCTCGGCATGAAAAGCGGCGGCAGAAGGCCCGCGCTCGAGGCCGCCTGCCAGGCCGCGATCAGGACGACGAACACGATCCAGGGCAGCAGCCGGCGCGGCGCGGGTGCGAATCCGCCGCCGCGAAACGGGACAGGACGGCGATCGCCGCGCTCAGACATGCTGGATCTCGCGATCGGCGGTGGCGGCCTCGTCGCGGATCAGCGACCACAGCCTGCGATGGACGTCGTGCAGCAGGCCGGCATGTTCGGGCCGCCCACGCTCGGCCACCGGCACGTCGATCCCGATGACGTCGCGGATCCTTCCGGGACGGCGCGACAGGACGACAACGCGGTCGGCGAGCCGCGCCGCCTCCTCGAGATTGTGGGTGACATAGACCCGCGTGCTCTTCTCGCGTGCCCAGATTGCCAACAGGTCTTCCATCAGCAGCTCGCGCGTCTGGGCATCGAGGGCAGACAGAGGTTCGTCGAGCAGCAGCACGGCCGGACGCACGACGAGCGCGCGGGCGATGCCGACCCGCTGGCGCATGCCGCCGGAGAGTTGCTTGGGGTAGGCGGTCGCGAATTCGCCGAGGCCGGTGAGGGCGAGCGCCGATGCCACGCGTTCCTTGCGCTCGGCGGCGCTGAGCGCGCGATGCTCCAGCGCCAGCGCCACGTTGTCCGCCACGCTGCGCCAGGGCAGCAGGGCGAAATCCTGGAAGATGTAGGTGAAGGGATTGAGCGATTCCGCAGGCGGCGCGCCCGACAGGGTGACGCGGCCCGACGTCGGCTGCAGCAGGCCGCCCAGGATGCCGAGCAATGTCGACTTGCCGCAGCCCGACGGGCCGATCAACACGACGGTCTCGCCGTCGGCGATGTCGAGCTCGATTCCGTCGAGGGCGTCGACCGAGCCGTAGCGGTGGCTGACATTCTCAATGTGCAGCGGCATCGGCTGCCATCGTCACCAGGATCGTGCGATTCGAGACCTGCTGGCCTTCCTTGACCGCGACCGATTCGATCTTCGCGTCGAGCGCCGCCTTGAGCTGATGCTGGATCTTCATGGCCTCGAGCACGATCAAGGTCTGACCGCGCGTGACGCTGTCGCCGGCCGCCACCTTGATGGAAACGATGCGACCGTCCATCGGCGCGCGCAGCTTGCCGTCGCTGCCGGCCGCCGCCGCCGCGGGCGGAGCATAGGTCCTGTCGCTGAAGCGCACGGTGAGCGCGTCGAGATCGACCACGATGTCGTCGCCGTCGATATGGAACGGGGCCTCGACGATCTCGCCGCCATCGACGTGCAGGAGGCGCTCGGTATTGCCGACGGCAAGCCTGATCGGCGTCGGCTCGGGATTGGAGTTGCGCCAGCCGCGCAGCATGGCGGGATAGCGCGATGCCGACTGCCGCCACAGCAGCCCGGCGGCGAGCTGCCAATGGCTATCGCTCACCACGGGCGGCGGGAATTCATGCTTGCCGAGAAAAGCCGTCGTCGCCTTGCCGGCGGCGAACTCCGGATGTTCGAGCAGCCGGATCAGGAAATGCCGGTTGGTGGTCGGGCCCAGCACGACGGTGTCGCGCAGCGCCTGGACCAGCCGCGTCCGCGCTTCCTCGCGGTTGGCGCCGTGGGCGATCACCTTGGCGATCATGGGATCGTAGAACGGCGAGATCGCCAACCCGTCCTTCATGCCGTGATCGACGCGGATGCCGGGACCCGACGCCGGTCGCCAGACATCGATGCGGCCGGTCTGCGGCAGGAAGCCCGCATAGGCGTCCTCGGCATAGAGGCGGACTTCGATGGCGTGGCCCGAAAACCTCACCTGCTCCTGGCCGAGCGGCAATTTCTCGCCGGCCGCGACCTTGAGCTGCCAGGCGACAAGATCCTGGCCGGTGATGGCCTCGGTCACCGGATGCTCGACCTGGAGCCGCGTGTTCATCTCGAGGAAATAGAAGGCGCCGTCGGCAGCCAGCAGGAATTCGACCGTGCCGGCGCCGCGATAGCCGATGGTGCGTGCGGCGGCGACGGCGGCGGCTCCCATGCGGTTGCGCAGGTCGGCGTTCACGGCGGGCGAGGGCGCTTCCTCGATCACCTTCTGATGGCGGCGCTGCACCGAGCAGTCGCGCTCGCCGAGATGGATGACGTTGCCGTGCGCGTCGGCGAAGACCTGGATCTCGACGTGGCGCGCATCGACCACGGCCTTCTCCAGGATCAGCTCGCCCGAGCCGAAGGCGCTCGCGGCCTCGGCGCGCGCCGTGCGGATCGCTTCGAGGAGATCGGCGTCGCGCTCGACCAGGCGCATGCCGCGCCCGCCGCCGCCCGCGGCCGCCTTGACCATCACCGGCAGGCCGATCTTGCGCGACTCCTTCTCGAGATTGGCGTCGCTCTGGTCGGCGCCTTGATAGCCCGGCACGCAGGGCACGCCGGCATCGATCATGCGTCGCTTGGCGGCGGCCTTGTTGCCCATGGCGGCGATGGCGGACGGCGGCGGGCCGATGAACACCAGCCCCGCCTTCTCGCAGGCCGCGGCAAAGGCCGCGTTCTCGGACAGGAAGCCGTAACCCGGATGGATCGCATCGGCACCCGACTTGTGCGCGGCTTCCAGGATGCGATCGATGTTGAGATAGCTCTCGCCGACCAGCGGCGGGCCGATGCGCACCGCCTCATCGGCGAAGGCAACGTGCGGAGCATCCTTGTCGGCATCGGAATAGACCGCGACGGTGCGATAGCCCATCGCCTTGGCCGTGCGCATGACCCGCCAGGCGATCTCGCCGCGATTGGCGACCAGGATCTTGCTGAACGTCATTACTCGGTCGCCCATTTCGGCGGACGCTTCTCGGCGAAGGCGCGCAGGCCTTCGGCGGCCTCGGGACTGCGCCGCGCCTCGGCGAAGCTGTCGGCGGCGAAGTCGAGCACGGAGGCGAGCGGCTCGCTGCCGACCTTCATCACGACGGCCTTGGTAAGGGCATTGGCGAGCGGTGCGCAACGGTCGATCTGCTTCAGGATCTCCTCCAGCTTGGCGTCGAGCGCCGCCGCGTCCTTCACCAGGTGATGCACGATGCCCAGCCGCAGCGCCTCCGGTCCTTTGAAGCGCGCCGCGGTCAGCGCGAGATGCCGGGTCTGCGGCACGCCGATGCGGGCGGCCACGAAGGGCGCGATCTGGGCCGGCACGATGCCGATGGCGGTCTCGCTCATGGCGAAGCCCGCGTCTTCGGTGCAGATCGCCACGTCGGAAACGCAGAGGATGCCGAAGCCGCCGGCGATGGCATAACCCTCGACCGCGGCGACCACGACCTGCGGCGTGGTGTTCACCATTTCGAGGAAGGTGCCGTACTCGCGGTTGTTGAGGGCGATCGGATCCTTCTCACCGGCGCGCGGCGCATCGCCCAGGCTCTGCTCCATGTTCTTGAGGTCGGCGCCGGCGCAGAACGTGCCGCCCGCGCCGCGCAGGATCACGACCTTGATGTCGCGCCGCTCGCGCAGGTTCTGGAACACCGTGCGCAGCTCGCCGATCAGGGTTGGGTTCAGCGCATTCTTGACCTGCGGCCGGTTGAGCGTGACGTGCAGACGCGAACGCTCGCGACGCAGCAGCAGCGTTTCGTACTTGGACGCAAACTCGGTCATGACGTCCCCCATCAGCGGTTCTCCAGACGCGGCAGCGTGCCCATGAGCTTGGAAATGATCTGCAGCATCACCTCGTCGGCGCCGCCGCCGATCGAGGCGAGGCGTGAATCGCGGAAGGCGCGGGCGGTGGGCGATTCCCAGAGGTAGCCGGCGCCGCCCCAGTATTGCAGGCAGCCGTCGGTCACCAGCCGGAGCATGCGGCCGGCCTTGAGCTTGGCCATCGAGGCCAGCATCGTGACGTCGGTGCCGTCGAGATATTCCTCGCAGGCGCGATAGCAGAGCGAGCGCACCAGCTCGACCTCGGTGCGAAGCTCGGCCAGCTTGAAGTGGATCACCTGGTTGTCGAGCAGCGGCCGGCCGAACACCTTGCGCTCGCGCGTGTACTCGACGGTCTGGTCGATCAGCCGCTCCATGCCGACCACGGCCGAGATGGCGCCCCACAGCCGTTCCTCCTGGAACTGCTGCATCTGGTAGATGAAGCCCATGCCTTCCTGGCCGATAAGGTGGCGCACCGGCACCTTCACCTCGTCGAAGAAGATCTGCGCGGTGTCGGAGCTGCGCATGCCGAGCTTGTCGAGCTTCCTGGCGACCTGCACGCCCGGTGTCTTCATCGGCAGGCAGATCAGCGACTTGTTCTTGTGGACGGCGCCTTCGCCGGTATTGGCCAGCAGGCACATCCAGTCGGCCTGGGTGCCGTTGGTGGTCCACATCTTGCCGCCGCTGATGACCCAGTCGCCGCCGACCCGCCGGGCCGTGGTCTTGAGCGAGGCAACGTCGGAACCGGCGCCGACTTCGGAGACGCCGAGGCAGGCGACGTAGTCGCCGGCGATCGAAGGCGCCAGGAACTCGCGGCGCAACTCGTCGCTGCCGTAGCGGGCGAGCGCCGGCGTCGCCATGTCGGTCTGCACGCCGATCGCCATGGGCACCGAGCCGCAATTGATGTGGCCCAGCTCCTCGGCCATCACCATGGCGTAGGAATAGTCGAGACCCATGCCGCCGAATTCGGTCGGCTTGTGGATGCCCAGAAGCCCGGCATCGCCCAGCTTCTTGAACACCTCGTGAGCGGGGAAGATCTCGTCCTCTTCCCACTGATCGACATGCGGATTGATGTCCTTGTCGATGATGGCGCGCAGCGTGCGGCGGATTTCGGCGTGTTCAGGGGTGAATTGCACGGCGTCTCCTCTTTGCTGGGAGCGCGCCACTCCAGTGGCGCATCTTGTCGATCACGCAGCCCATGAGCGCCACTGGAGTGGCGCGCTCCCAGCAATGATTCTCATCGGTTGCCCAAACGCGGCAGCGTGCCCATCAGCTTGGAGATGATCTGCAGCATTACCTCGTCGGCGCCGCCGCCGATCGAGCCGAGACGGCCGTCGCGGTAGCTGCGCGCGACGGGGCTGTCCCACAGGTAGCCGGCGCCGCCCCAGTATTGCAGGCAGGCGTCGGAGACCTCGCGGCGCAGGCGGCCGGCCTTGAGCTTGGCCATCGAGGCCAGCATGGTGACGTCGACGCCGGCGAGATAGTCCTCGCAGGCGCGATAGACCAGCGAGCGCAGCGCCTCGACCTCGCTCTTGAGCTCGGCGAGGCGGAAATGGATGACCTGATTGTCGAGCAACGGGCGGCCAAACACCTTGCGCTCGCGCGTATAGTCGATGGTGGCGTTGATGATGCGGTCGCAGCCCATCAGGGTGCCGGCGCCGGCCCACAGCCGTTCCTCCTGGAACTGCTGCATCTGGTAGATGAAGCCCGAGCCGGGCTGGCCGATCGTGTAGCGCACCGGCACTTTCACTTCGTCGAAGAAGGTCTGCACCGTGTCCGACGCGCGCATGCCGAGCTTTTCGAGCTTCTTGGCGATGGTGATGCCCTTGGTCTTCATCGGCACGATGATCAGCGACTTGTTCTTGTGGGCCTGACCCTCGCCGGTGTTGGCGAGCAGGCACATCCAGTCGGCCTGGGCGCCGTTGGTCGTCCACATCTTGCCGCCGTTGATCACCCAGTCGCCGCCGACCCGGCGCGCGTCGGTCTTGATCGAGGCCACGTCCGAGCCGGCGCCGGTCTCCGACACCCCGAGGCAGGCCACGTAGTCGCCGCTGATCGCGGGCGCCAGGAACTCCTGGCGCAGCTCGTCGCTGCCGTAGCGGGCGAGGGCAGGCGTCGCCATCGAGATCTGCACGCCGGTCGCCATGGGAATCGAGCCGCCGTTCACCAGCCCGAGCGATTCCGAGCAGATCATGGCGTAGGAAAAATCCAGCCCGGAGCCGCCGAACTGCACCGGCTTGTCGACGCCCAAAAGGCCGGCATCGCCCATCTTCTTGAACAGCTCATGGGCGGGAAACATGCCCGCCTTCTCCCATTCGTCGACGTGCGGATTGATCTCGCGGTCTATCAGCGTCTTCCAGGTCTGGCGCAGCGCCTCGTGCTCGGGGGTGAACTTCATCTCTACATCCTCGCGACGCCGAAGGTGATGGGATTGAGCGGCCGCACGATCGATTCGCGGGCGATCGAGAGGGTGAAGGCCAGGATGCGCCGCGTGTCGCGAGGATCGATGATGCCGTCGTCCCACAGATGCGCCGTGCCGTAGAGCGCCGTCGATTCGCGATCGAACTGCTCGACGATGCCCTTGAACATCTTGTCGATCTCGGCCCGGGGCGGCTCCTTGCCCTCGCGCAGGAACTTCTGCTCGGTCACGGTCTTCATCACGCCGGCCGCCTGTTCGCCGCCCATGACGGCGGTGCGGTTGTTGGGCCAGGCGAAGATGAAGCGCGGATCGTAGGCGCGGCCGCACATGCCGTAGTTGCCGGCGCCGAAGGAGCCGCCGATCACGACCGTGATCTGCGGCACGGTGGCGTTGGCCACCGCCTGGATCATCTTCGAGCCGTGCTTGACGATGCCGCCGCGCTCGGCCTCGGTGCCCACCATGTAGCCGGTGGTGTTCTGCAGGTAGACGATGGGCGTGCCCTGCTGACAGCAGAGCTGGATGAACTGCGCGGCCTTGACCGCGCCCTTGGTGGTGATCGGCCCGTTATTGCCGATGAAGGCCACCGGCTCGCCCTCGATCTCGGCCCAGCCGCAGATCGTCTGCTGGTCGTAGAGGCCCTTGAACTCGAGGAAGTCCGAGCCGTCGACCAGCCGCGCGATCACCTCGCGCACGTCGTAGGGATCCTTGTAGGAGGGCGGAACGACGCCGCAGAGCTCGTCGATGTCGTACAGCGGCTCCTTGAACGACCTTTGCGGCCGCGGCGGCAGCTTGTCGTTCCAGTGCCACCGGGCGATGACCTCGCGCGCCATGCGGATGCCGTCGGCGTCGTTCTCGGCCATCCATTCGGCGACGCCCGACACGGTGGCGTGCATCTCGGCGCCGCCCAGCTCCTCGTCGGTCGCGATCTCACCGGTCGCGGCCTTCAGGAGCGGCGGGCCGGCCAGGAAGACCTTGGCCTGGTTGCGCACCATGATGACGTAGTCGCTGAGGCCGGGCAGGTAGGCGCCGCCCGCGGTCGAGGAGCCGTGCACCACGGTGACCTGCGGGATGCCGCGCGCCGACATGCGCGCCTGGTTGGCGAAGCCGCGGCCGCCCGGCACGAAGATCTCGGCCTGGTACAAGAGGTTGGCGCCGCCCGATTCGACCAGGTGCACCAGCGGCAGCTTGTTCTCCATGACGACCTGCTGCACGCGCTGGCCCTTGCGCTGGCCGGACGGCGCCACAGTGCCGCCCTTGATGGCGCTGTTGGAGGCCGACACGACGCAGCGCACGCCCTCGACATAACCAATGCCCGCGACCGAGCCGCCGCCCGCGCTCGAACCGTCTTTGTCGTCATGCATGCGGTAGCCCGCCAGCGGCATCAGCTCGAGGAAGGGCGCGCCGCGGTCGAGCAGCAGGGCGATGCGCTCCCGCGGCATGAGCTGCTTGCGCTTGGCGAAGCGGGCGCGCGACTTCTCGGACGTCGCCTGCACGCTCGCCTCGGCCGCGCGGAACTCGGCGATGGCCGCAAGCATCTTCTCGCGATTGCGTTTGTAGTCGTCGCTGTTGCGGTCGACCTGGCTTTCGAGGATCGGCATGGTCTGTCAGCCGCCCAGCACCTTGGGCCGCACCGCAAGGTGGAAGCCGTTGAACTCGTTCAGGCGTTTGGCCTGGGGCAGCTCCATCGAGCGGTTGCCGAGCGGCACGCCGCCGTCGATGCGGATCTCCGTGCCGGTGATGTAGGCCGATGCGTCGCTCAGCAGGAAGCAGACCGCGGCCGAGACCTCGCTCTCGGTGCCGAGCCGGCCCAACGGGCAATAGCCCTTGAGCTTGGGGATCTGCTCCTTGAACTCGCCCTGGTAGGTGTCCATGCCGGAGGAGGCGATCCAGCCCGGCGACACCGCGTTCACCCGCACGCCGGCCGGGGCCCATTCGTAGGCCAAGGTCATGCTGAGATTGACCATGCCGGCCCGCGCCGCGCCGGTGTGCGCCATGTTGGGAAAGCCGTTCCTCATGTCGGCCGCCATGTTCACGATCGAGCCGCCATGCTTCTCCATCGATTGCGTGAAGACCTCGCGGCTGACGATGAAGCCGCCGGTGAGGTTGTTGCGCACCACGACGTCGAAGCCCTTGGCGCTCATGGCGGCGGCGGGCGAGGGGAACTGGCCGCCGGCATTGTTGAACAGGCCGTGGATGCGGCCGCGGCCGGCGACGATCTTGGCGATGGCGTCCTTGACCTGCGCCTCCTCGCGGATGTCGAAGGCGTGGCTCTCGCACGAGCCGCCGGACGCCTCGATCTCCGCTTTCACGGTGGCGAGCTTGTCGGGCTTGCGGCCGGTGATCACGACATGCGCGCCCAAGGCGGCGATCTCGTGCGCCGTGCAGCGGCCGATGCCGCTGCCGCCGCCGGTGACGATGACGGTCTGGCCTTCAAACAGTCCCGGCTTGAAGACCGAGCGATACGACATGTTTCCTCCGACGGCCTGAACGGCCGTTTATCGGCCTCTATTTGACGTTTACGTAAAGGTCAAGTAATCCCCCGAGACCATCGGCCGACCGGAGATACCCGCCATGACCTTGCAGGAACTCACCACGAAAATGAAGGAAGGCGCCTCGAAGAAGTCGGCCTTCGGCAACACCGTGAAATTCGCCACCGACCAGGGCGTGGTCTACATCGACGGCAACCAGAACCCGCCGGCCGTGACCAACGACGACAAGGACGCCGACTGCACGATCAAGATGGATTTCTCCGACTTCACCGACATGATCGGCGGCAAGCTCGACGGCATGACGGCGTTCATGACCGGCAAGCTCAAGATCGAGGGCGACATGGGCGTCGCCATGAAGCTGCAGAGCATCCTGCGCTAGACATCACGTCTCGCCGGAGCGTGGACCTCGAGGTCCGCGCTTCGGCACAAGCGCGCGGCGAGTTTCCGCAATTTCCGCTAGTGTTTTCGATATTCTCGTTTGTGGTGCTCGTGCTGTTTTCTCCCAGATATTGAATCCGCAGGATCAAACGGGCCCGCGGTCCCGCATGATTCAGTACTATAGTGATACTGTAGTAAAAATCAAGTCACACTTTAGCGACTTGAGAGCCGTGCCCTGAATTTTCGGGCGCCATGTCGCCCATTAATTCGATTCCCGCCACGACGACGAGAGCCTTGAGTAATGCCTGTCGTGCGGAGATATTGCGTCGCGGGAAAATGAGGGATGCCGCTGCAAGTGTCCCGCTGAAGCCCGATGTCGCTGCAGACAGGGTGCCGCCATGACCGAGCAAAGTCGCGAGGCGACCGCCGATTCGGCGCCAACCCAACCAACACCTCCCGGTTCCGAGGCCACGCCAGAGAAGCAGAAGGCCACGCGGCGGCGGAAAATGCTGCTGGGGGCGGCGGGCGCCGTGGTCCTGGCAGCCGTCCTTGGGGTTGGCATTCCGTGGATCCTGTCAGCTCTCAACACCGTTTCGACCGACGATGCTTTCGTGAACGGCCACGTGACCTTCGTTGCCGCCCGGGTCCGCGGCCAGGTCGCGCGCGTTCTCGTCGATGACAACAACCGGGTGCGCCGGGGCGATCTTCTCGTCGAACTGGACAAGGAGCCTTATCGGACCGCCGTCGCCATCAAGAAGGCGGCCGTCGACACGGCCGAGGCGGACCTGCGGGCCGCGACCGCCACGGTCCGCGGCATCGAAGCGGAAGCCAGGGGCCGGCGCTGGAAACTGCAGCACGCCATGGAAGACGTCGCCAGGCAGGAAGCCGAGCTGCGCACCCGGGTTGCCGGCATAGACAAGGGCAAGGCGGCGCTGACCTTGGCCGAGCTCGAATTCGAGCGGGCCCGGCAGCTGGTGGCGACGAACAACATTCCCCGGTCCGAGTTCGATCAGCGGCAGGCGACCCTGGTGGCGGCCCGCGCGAATCTGGTCCAGGACCTGGCCAATGTGAACCAGACCCGCGTCTCGCTGGGGCTGACGACGCTTCCTCTGGACAGTCGAGAGCTCGGCCAGGTGCCGCCCGATCTCGATCAGACCTTCTCGGCCGTCCGTCGAGGCGCAAGCAGCGCTGATCCAGAGCGCGGCCCAGCTGGGCGTTCTCCACTCGTACAACCAGACGCCGAAGGAGATGCTCGAGGAGTTCGAGAAATCCGGCTCGGGCGACATCGACCGCACGTTCGCCCGGCTGGCGACCGAGGCGCCGACCATCAAGCAGGCCGAGGCAAAGCTCGAGGCCGCCAAACGCGATCTCGCCCAGGCCGAGCTGGATCTGCGCTACTGCGACGTCGTCGCCGAGATCGACGGCGTCATCACGCGCCGCAACGTCAATCCCGGCAACAACGTCCAGGTCGGCCAGGGTCTCATGGCGATCCGCTCGCTCGATGACATCTGGGTCGACGCCAACTTCAAGGAGACGCAGCTCCGCGACCTGCGCATCGGCCAGCCGGTCGATCTCAATGTCGACATGTACGGCAGCCGACACACCTTCAAGGGTCGCGTTGCCGGCTTCACCATGGGCACCGGATCGACCTTGGCGCTGCTGCCGGCGCAGAACGCCACGGGCAACTTCGTCAAGGTGGTGCAGCGGCTGCCGGTGCGCATCGACCTCGTCGGATACGATGCCGAGAAGGACCCGTTGTTCATCGGCACGTCGGTCGTGCCGGAAGTCCATATCAACGAGCCGGCGACCGGCCCCGATGCCGGCAAGTTTCTCCAGGCCCGCGGACCGGACCGGCCGATTGCCGGGTCGGCTGCCGGTTCGGCCGCAGGTGCGTCGGGCACCGGGAAATGACGGTCCTTGCGGCTGCGACGCCGCGCGGCGCCGCGAACCCCTGGCTGGTGGCCGCGATCGTGGTGGTGCCCACCTTCATGGAGGTGCTGGACACGACGATCGCGGTCGTGGCGCTGCGCTACATCGCCGGCGGCCTGTCGGCGACGGTCGACGACGGCGAATGGGTTATCACCAGCTACCTGGCCGCCAACGCCATCATCCTGCCGATCACCGGCTGGCTGTCGGCCCATCTCGGTCGCCGCAATTATTTCCTGCTGTCGATCGGCGTCTTCACGCTCGCCTCGGGACTGTGCGGGATGGCCACCAGCCTCAACCAGCTGATCTTCTTTCGCGTGATCCAGGGCCTGGCCGGCGGCGGCCTTCAGCCGTCCAGCCAGGGCGTGCTGCTCGATGCCTTTCCGCGCGAGAAGCAGGGCATGGCGATGACGCTGTTCGGCCTGGCGGCGCTGTTGGCGCCGGTCGTCGGCCCGACGCTCGGCGGCTGGATCACCGACCAGTATTCCTGGCGCTGGATGTTCCTGATCAATGTCCCGGTCGGCCTGCTGGCCTTTGCTGCCTGCTACTTCAAGCTTCGCGATCCCGACTATCTCGTCACGAGCGCGCCGGAGTTGCGCAAGCGACCGTTCAGCTTCGACTTGATCGGCCTGTCGCTGCTGGTGATCGTCGTGGTCTGCTGGGAGGTGGTGCTCAGCAAGGGACAGGAATGGGACTGGCTGGGCGATCCGTTCTGGCGCGTGCAGACGCTGGTGATCCTGTTCGGTGCGGGCCTGGTCGCGCTGATCGTCTGGGAGTTGCGCCATCGCAATCCCGTGGTCAATTTCCGCCCCTTGCGGGAACGCAACTTCGCCATCTGCTGCATCATCATCTTCTTTGCCTTTGGCGTGCTGTATGGCGCCAGCACGTCGCTGCCCGGCTTGCTGCAGTCGCTGTTCGGCTACGATGCGCTGAGCGCCGGACTGGTCATGTCGCCGGCCGGGCTGTTTGCTCTCCTGGCGATGCCCGCCATCGGCCTCCTGCTGGGCCGCGGCACCGATGCCCGCTGGCTGCTGGCGGCCGGCCTGCTGGTGATGGCGGTCGGGAACTACTGGATGTCGCAGATGAACCTCGACATCAGCCCGGGCCAGGTCGTCTGGCCGCGCGTGCTGACCGTCCTCGGCCTGTCGATGTGCTTCGCGCCGGCCAACGTGGCGGCCTACCTCTACACGCCGCTGGAACTGCGCGGAGCGGCGGTCGGCCTGCTGAGCCTGCTGCGCAACGAGGGCGGCAGCGTCGGCACGTCGATGGCGCAGACGCTGCAGGAGCGGCGCGATCAATTCCATACGATGCGGCTCGGCGAGTATCTCGATCCCTTCAACCCGGCCGTGACCTCCTTCGTCGAGCAGGCACAGTCGCAACTCGATATGGGCGACCCGGCTGCCCTGCAGCAGCTCGCCTTGCAGGCGCTCGAGAACCTGCGCCAGCAGCAGGCCTCCGCCCTTGCCTATTTCGACTGTTTCTGGATTTTCGCCATGGTGACGCTGGTGCTCGTGCTCGTGGTGCCGCTGATGAAGCGCTCCGTCGCCGAGAAAGGCGCTCCCATCGGCGGCGAATGAGGCCTGGCGCTCGCGCCAGACGATCGCCCCTCAGGCCTGTTCGCGACTGCGGTGATAGTGGCGCCGGGCCTTGGCGCGGTTGCCGCAGGACGACATGGAGCACCAGCGCCGCTTGCCGGCGCGGCTGTCGTCGAGGAACAGCCAGCCGCAGTCGGGGTTGGCGCAGCGCCGCACGCGATCGAGGCGCGGGCCGGCCAGAAGGTCGCCGGCCGACCACAGCACGGGCGCCAGCAAGGCGAGCGCCGTTGCCGACTTGGCATCGACCTCCCAGCCATAGGCGCCGCGCTCGCGCCTGAGCGCGGTGCGCGCGGGCGCCGCCGCCAGCGCCTCGTTCAGCGCGGCGAGGTCGCGCGCGACCGGCGTCCTGTCCTGCGCCTCGGCGTCGAACAGGCGGTGCAACGTCTCGCGCAGCTCGATCGCCCGCTCGAACTCGCGCCGCGCCGGCGGCTTGCCGGGCCGCGGCCCGCCGTTGGCGGCGGTCCACGCCGCGAGGTCCTCCGGCGCCTTCAGCGTCTCGGTGGGCTCGGCCTGGCCGCGCCAGAAGCGCGTGTTGACGAACTCCAGGCAGAGATCGGGGCGATTCATCTTCAGGACTTAATAACCGGTTGACCGGTTGACAAGCTCGATCCTTCGTCATAACCATTTAACCGGTTATCAAGTTATAGAGGAGAAACCCATGTTCGACCATGTGTCCATCGGCGTCGCCGACGTCGCCCGCTCGAAGAAGTTCTACGACGCCGCCCTGAAGCCGCTGGGTTACAGCCGGCTGAGCGACGGCGAGACCTCGCTGGGCTACGGCGACAAGGCGGTACAACTCTGGCTCGGCGCGACCAAGAAGCCGGTCAAGGCCGAGGGCGAATCGGGCCTGCATTTCTGCTTCGTCGCGCCTGATCGCGCCGCGGTCGACGCCTTCCACGCCGCCGCGCTCAAGGCCGGCGGCACGGACAACGGCAAGCCCGGCGTACGCGCCGACTACGGCCCGAAATACTATGCCGCCTTCGCGGTCGATCCCGACGGCTATCGCCTCGAGGCCTATTGCGGAAAGTGACCGGGCGCTGAAGCGACTCGTCGCTTTAGCGACTTGCGCGCGCCGTCGCCGCTCCCAATCTTGAAGCGATGACGACGCATAAAGTGGAAACGGCGACGGCGGCCGAGGAGGCCGCCGTCTTCGCCATCCTGACCCTGGCCTTCGGCAGCGATCCGGCGACGCGCTGGACCTGGCCCGATCCGAAAGCCTATCTCGGCGCCTTCCCGCATTTCGCCAAGGCGTTCGGCGGAGCGGCTTTCACCCACGGCAGCGCCCATCGCATCGGCTCGGCCGGGGCCGCGCTGTGGTTGCCGCCGGGCGTCGGATCGGACGAGGCGGCGATGGACGCGCTGATGCAGAGCACCGCCGACGCGCAGACGGCGGTCGACGGTCCGCAGGTCATGCAGCAGATGGCGCGCTATCATCCGCACGAGCCGCACTGGTACCTGCCGCTGATCGGCATCGACCCGGCGCATCAGGGCAAGGGGCTGGGCGGCGTCCTGATGAGGCATGCGACGGACATCTGCGATCGCGATGGCGTGCTTGCCTATCTCGAATCCTCCAACCTCAGGAACGTCCCGTTGTACGAACGCCATGGCTTCGAGGTGCTGGGCACCATCCAGGCCGGCAGTTCGCCCGTGATCACGCCCATGCTGCGCAAGCCGCGGAAGCGATAATGCCGATCCGCCCGGCGACCGTCGCCGACGCCGATGCCATCGCGGCTCTTCATGCCGCAAGCTGGCGTTCGGCCTATCGCGGCATCCTGAAGGACGACACGCTCGGACCGGCACTCGACGGCGAACGGCGCACCCACTGGCGCCGCAAGCTCGCGGCGATGGCGCCGGCCGACGCGGTGCTGATCGTCGACGGGCAGGGCTTCATCGCGGCGTGGGCCAGGGGCGATCCCGGCTTCGGCGCCTATATCGACAATCTTCACGTCCATCCCGAGCGGCGGAGCGCGGGGCTGGGACGCCGCCTGCTGGGAGCGGCCATGCGACGCGTCGCCGATCGCGGCGAGGCGCGCGCCTATCTGTGGGTGTTCGATGGCAACACGCGCGCCATCGATTTCTACCGGCGGCTGGGTGGCGAGATCGTCGACCATGGCTTCGACGAGATCGACGGCCTGCAGGTCGCGCAAAGTCGCATCGCCTGGCAGGACACGTCGCGGCTCGCCGAGGCATGCGCCTGACTCTGCGAAGGCGTCGGCCGCGCTTCACATGGCGCTCAACGGCGGCGGCCTGCAATGGGCGGCCGGCAATACGCTCGACATCTCGCTCGCGACTTGCTCCGCTCGGCGCGGCGGGCGGCACCTTCGACACCAACGGCAACAACGTCACGCTGGCCTCGACGATCTCCGGCGCCGGCGCGCTCACCAAGCAGGGCCTGGGCACGCTCACGCTTGACCGCCAACAACACCTACGCCGGCGGCACGGTGGTGAGCGGCGGCCTGATCAACTTCAACGCCGCGACCAACTTCGGCTCGGGCCTGATCACGCTCAGCGGCGGCGGCCTGCAATGGGCGACTGGCAGCACGGCCGACATCTCCGCCAAGCTGGCGCCGCTCGGCGCCGCCGGCGGCGCTTTCGACACCAACGGCAACAACATCACCCTGGCCTCGGCGATCACCGGCACGGGCGGCCTCGCCAAGCAGGGCCTGGGGACGCTCGAACCTCACCGGCACCAACACCTACAGCGGCGGCACGGCGGTGCTGGCCGGCACGCTCGGCGATCAACGGCAGCGTCGCCGGCAGCGTCGCGGTGGGTCCGGCCGGCACGCTGGGCGGCAACGGCACGATCTTCGGCAGCGTGGTCAATGCGGGCACGCTCGCGCCCGGCAACTCGATCGGCCTGCTGACGGTGAACGGCAACTTCGCGCAGGTGGGCGGCGTCTACCAGGTCGAGGCCAACGCCGCAGGCCAGGCCGACCGCATCAATGTCGGCGGCAGCGCCGCGATCGCCGGCGGCGCAACGGTGCAGGTGCTGGCGGCGGCGGGCAGCTACGCCAACAGCACGACCTACACCATCCTGCGCGCGACCGGCGGTGTGTCGGGTACTTACTCGGGCGTCACCTCCAACTTCGCCTTCCTGACGCCTTCGCTCTCCTACGACGCCAACGACGTGTTCCTCACCCTGGCGCTGCAGGGCAGACGCCTTCACGTCGTTCAGCGGCACTCACGCCCAACCAGAAAGCGGTGGGCACGGCGCTGAACCAGAGCTTCGCCAATGCCTGCGGCGACTTCGCCACGGTGATCGGAGCGCTGGCCGGCCTCAACACGCAGCAAGGCCCTCAGGCGCTGAACACGATCAGCGGCGAGCCCTATGCCGACTTCGGCACGATGAACACCAACAGCAGCATGATGTTCATGAACGCCATCGGCCAGCAGATGGCGGGCTTCCATGGCGGCCTGCCGGCCGGGCAGCAGGTGGCGCTGGCGCAGGCCTGCGAGATCGAGGCCTGCGACGCGGTGGGTCCGCTCAGCGCCTGGGCGAGCGCGCTCGGCGGTCTCGGCTAGCGTGCTGGGCGACACCAATGCCTCGCACGCTCACCTACAACTTCGGCGGCGCGGCGGCCGGCATCGACTATCGCTTCGATCCACGCTTCCTCGCCGGCATCGGCGTCGGCTACACCCACGGCACGCAGTGGGTGAACACCTTCATGGGCCAGGGCTGGACCGACAGCGTGAGCGTCGCCGCCTACGGCTCGTTCACGCAAGCAGGCTTCTACGTCGATGCGCTGGCGGGTTACGCCTATTACAGCAACCAGCTGCAGCGCCAGATCCTGATCTCCGGCCTGCAGCAGAGGACCGCCACCGGCTAGCACCGGCGCCAACCAGTTCCTCGGCCAGATCGAGGGCGGCTACAAGGTCGGCATCTACGCGCCGGCCGCCAGCCACCATCACGCCGTTCGGCCGCTTCCAGATCACGAGCACGACGCAGAACGCGTTCTCGGAGTCGGGCGCGCAGTCGCTCAGCCTCAACGTGGCGCAGCAGACGACGAACTCGCAGCGCACCACCATCGGCGCCGATCTCGGCAGCTCGATCGGCCTCGGCAACGAGCGCAAGCTCGACCTCGCGGTCCGTCTCGGCTGGCAGCACGAGTTCGCCGACACCGGCCGGCCGATCACCGCGGCCTTCGCCGGCGCGCCGGGCAACTCCTTCACCGTGTTCGGCGCGACGCCGACGCGCGACGCCGCCGTGGTCGGCTTCCAGGCGATGACCACCATCGCCGCCGCGACGCAGGTCTACCTGCGCTACGACGGCGGCGTCGGCGGCGGCACCGACAACCACGCCCTCAATGTCGGCCTGCGCATGAGCTGGTGACGTCGTCTCGCCCTTCATCGCCTCTGCGATTTGATCGCGCGTTCTTTTCCACGTAGCGTTGCCGCGCGGGGGTCGCGGGGAGTGGGGGAATGGGTTTGCTTCGGTTGTGCCCGCCCATCGAGCGCGCCGGGTGGCGGCTCATGTCGGGCGTTGCGATTGGCGGCATCGCGATTGCGGGCCACGCTGCGCATGCCGTCGACGGCGTCTGGAGCGGTCCCGGCGCCGAGTGGACCACGGGCACCAACTGGAGCTCCAGTCCGACGGTTCCCGACAACACGGCGACCTTCACCAACAACGGTGCGCCCACATCGGTCACAATCTCGAACAATGCGTCGATCAATACACTGCAGTTCACCGCGGCGGCGCCGGCTTATACGTTCGCCCTCAGCAACGCCAACCTTCGTCATCAACAGCGGCATCGTCAACGGTTCCTCGTTCGCGCCGACCTTCACCAACACTCAAGAGGCCGCCACGGCGTTCTTCAACGGCAGCAGCGCGGCCAACGCCCGCATCTTCAACAATCAGCTCGGCTTCACGCAGTTCTTCAACAGCAGCAGCGCGGGCACCGCCACCATCGTCAACGACGGCGTCCTGGTGTCGACCAACAATTTCGGCGGAACGACTCAATTTCAATGATACAAGCACCGCCGCCGGCGCCACCATCCTCAACAGGAACAACGGCCAAACGGCCTTCTTCCAGGCCAGCACGGCCGGCAGCGCGACCATCGTCAACAGCACCAACGGTCCGCTGGATCTGTCGATGTTCCTGGCCGGCGGCACCTATTTCTTCGCAACCAGCAGCGCCGGCAACGCCACCATCGTCAACAACAGCGGCGGCATCGCCTACTTCGGCGAGACGAGCAGTGCGGCGAACGCCACCATCATCAACAACAATGGCGGCACCACGTATTTCTTCGAGGCGAGCAGCGCGGGCAACGCCACCATCGTCGCCAACGCGGGCGGCATCGTCGACTTCTCGGGCCTGACGACGGGCGGGACGACGGCCGGCTCGATCGCCGGCGCCGGCCTCTATTTCATCGGCTCGAAGCAGCTCACGGTCGGTTCCAACAACCTTTCGACCACGGTGAATGGCGTCATCGCCGACGGCGGTTCGGCCGGCGGCATCGGCGGTTCGCTGGTCAAGGTCGGCAGCGGGACGCTGACCCTGGCGGGCGTCAACACCTACACCGGCGGCACGACGCTCAATGCCGGCGGGCTGGTCGTGAACGGCAGCCTGGCGGGCGGCGTCACGATGAACGGCGGCACCCTGGGCGGCAGCGGCACGATCGGCGGCCTCGTCGCCAACGCCGGCACGCTGGCGCCGGGCAACTCGATCGGCACGCTGACGGTGAGCGGCAACTTCGTGCAGGCGGCCGGCACCACCTACCAGGTCGAGGTCAACGCGGCCGGCCAGGGCGACCGCATCAATGTCGGCGGCACGGCCACCCTCAACGGCGGCACCGTGCAGGTGCTGGCCCAGTCGGGCACCTACGGCCGCAACACCACCTACACCATCCTGCACGCGACCGGCGGCGTCGCCGGCGCCTACTCGAGCGTGAGCAGCAACTTCGCCTTCCTGACGCCGTCGCTGTCGTACGACGCCAACAACGTCTATCTGCCTGCTGTTCCAACCGCGCGGCGCCTTCGCGGCCGGCGCGCAGACCGACAACCAGCGCGCCGTCGGCCGCGTGCTCGACATCGCCAACCCGACCGCCAGCCGGCGACTTCGGCGCCGTGCTGAACGCGCTGTCGGTTCTCAGCACCACCCAGGGACCGGCGGATCGCTGACCGCGATCAGCGGCCAGAACTATGCCGGGTTCTCGAACGCCATGGTGCAGGGCGCGCAGCTCTTCATGACCAACTTCGCCAATCGCGCCGGCAGCAGGAGCGGTGGCGCCGCCAAGGTGGCGCTGGCCGAAGCCTGCGATGTCGCCTGCGACACCACCGCGCCTGCGCTGTGGGGCGCGTGGGGCGGCGCGGTCGGCGGCACCGGCACCATCGCCGGCAACAACAATGCCGGCACCTTCACCTATTCAGGTCGGCGGCTTCTCGGGCGGCCTCGATCGCAAGCTCGGCGACAACTTCCTGGCCGGCGTCACGGTGGGCTACCAGACCGGCGGCCAGTGGACCGGCGGCTTCGAGGGCCGCAGCGCCACCGACACCGTGCAGGCCGGCCTCTACGGCAGCTTCACCCAGGGTCCGGTCTACGTCGATGCGCTGGCGGCCTACGCCTACAATGCCAACCAGCTGTGGCGGCCGATCAACATCGCCGGCCTGCAGCCGCGCACCGCCTTCGGCCAGACCGCCGGCAACCAGTTTCTCGGCCAGGTCGAGGGCGGATACAGGATCGAGCTGGGCGGAACGCCCGGCTACTTCGTGACGCCGTTCGCGCTGCTGCAGGGCTCGACGGCGACGCAGAACGGCTTCACCGAGACCGGCGCGCAGTCGCTCAACCTCAGCGTGGCGCAGCAGACCACGAGCTCGCTGCGCACCATCTTCGGCGCGCAGCTCGGCGCGGCGATGGATGTGGGCTTGCGCGACAGGATCGCGGGCCAGTTGCGGCTCGGCTGGAGCCATGAATACGCCGACACCGCGCGGCCGGTGACGGCGTCGTTCACCGGCGCACCGTCGGTGCCGTTCACGGTGTTCGGCGCGGCGCCGACTCGCGACGGCGCCGTCATCGGCTTCTCGGCCAGCACCGCGCTTACCGAGGCGATGGGCGTCTATCTCCGCTACGAGGGCAACATCGCCGGGCAGGACTCCAGCCACGCGCTCACTGCCGGACTGCGCGTGACGTGGTGAAGCCGGCAGGCATCGGTCCAGGGGCAGGCGCGTGAGCTCGCGCGGCAGCCGTTGGAAGCATGGCTCACGTCTGCTGCGCAGGCGGCCCGCCTCGTTCGGCATCTGGCTCGCCGCGGCCGCGCTCGTCCTCTACGCCGTGGTGATGCTGTGGCCCTATCTCGTCGCCACGCTGGTGCGCGGCTCGGCCGTCACCGCCTGGACCCATCTCGCGACGGCGCCGATCCAGGGCCGGGCGCCGGCCAACCTGCCGCTGATCGGCGCGGCGGTCGGGGCCGACGGCGCGATCCTGGAGATCGTGAACGACCGGCTCGATCCCGCGCCGGTCCGCCTCGCCGAAGCCGCCCTCGCCAACGCCCGCACGCGCGTCGCCGCCGCCACCGACTACCTCGACTCGGTGCAGGAGCTCGACCGCCAGCGGCGCGAGCTGATGAAGCGCTACGCCGCCGACTACCGCGCCGATCTCGCCGACGAGATCGCCTGGCGCGAGGCGCGCGTGGCCTCGCTGGCGGCCAAGGCGGCACTCGCCGTGGAGATCGCCGAGCGCAGCCGCAACGTCTCCGAAGGCGGCTACCGCTCGCGCGACTATCGCGACGAGGCCAGGATCCGCCTGGCCGACGCCGAGACCGAGCTCGCCGCCGAGCGCATGGCGCTGCAGCAGGCCAAGCGGCGGCAGGCGGCGTCCGCGGTCGGCCTGTTCCGCGCCCCGGACGGCACCAGCCTGCAATGGGCCTACGGCGACTGGCAGGAATTGAAGACCGAGATCAAGGGCGCCCGCCTGCAGCTGCAACAGGCGCGCTCGGCCGAGAGCGAGGCGGGCCAGTCGCTCGACGCGGCGCGCGAGGCCTTTCGCCTGAAGGAGAAGGCGCCGGTGCTGGCGCCGCCCGGCGCCACCATCCGCAGCATCCTTGTCGGCCGCGGCGCCACGGTCGGAATTGGCGACCCGGTCGCCAAGTGGATCGACTGCAACGACCTGTTCGTCGATGCGCCGGTGTCCGACGCGGCGCTGCCGCTGATCGCGCTCGGCAGCAAGGCCGAGGCGATCCTCGAGGGCGACGGCACATGGCGCGAGGCGCACGTGGTGGCATTGCGCGGCGGCGCCGAGACGCTGGGCGGCGCCGATCTCGCCGCCGTCGCCAAGGGCCGCCAGCCGGGCGACGCCCAGGTGCTGCTCAAGCTCGACGGCGATCCGCACGCATTCGCGTCCTGCCCGGTCGGCCGCGCCGCCTACGTGCACTTCCCGAGCGCCGGCGTGCTCGCCGTCCTGCTGGCCCGCCTGGGGCTGGGCTGAGACGTGTCCATCGAACTGCCTCGATCCTTCGCCGGGCGCGCGCCACTCCAGTGGCGCGCTCTTCGTCGTCGTATCGACGAGAAGATGCGCCACTGGAGTGGCGCGCTCCAGCGAAAACTCTCCTCGATGACCGGCAGTGCCAGTCCTATTGCGCCCGAGCAGCGGCGGCGTGAAGCGGCCCTGCTGCTGGCCGCGATCCTCGATGGGTTCATCGGCGCGCTGCTGCTGGTGGTCGGGCTGGCCGGCGACTCGCTCACCTGTCTCGCCGAGAGCATGCGCGGCAACATGATGTGGAGCATCGACCTGGTGTCGCTCGCGGTGCTGCGCCACCTTCATCGCGGCCGGCTGTCCGGCTTCGATTTCGGCACCCGCAAGATCGAGCAGCTCTGCAGCATCGCCATCGCCTGCGGCCTGATCGCGGCCGCGATCTGGCTGGGCTACGACGCGCTCGGCCTGATCGCCGCCGGCCACAGCAGGGCCACGCCGGTCGGGCTGAGCCTCGCCGCCGTGGCCGGCGCCATCAACGTCTTCATCAACTTCGTCGCCTGGGAAAAGGTCAGGCTCGCCGCGCGCGGCCGCCCGTCGGCCATCATGGAGGCCCAGCGCAAGGCCCGCCTGGCGCGGCTGCTGTCCTCCGTCGTGGTGCAGGCGACGATGACGGGGGCGGCGCTGGCCAAGGATCCGCTGCTGGTCGCCTGGCTCGACGCGGTGGGCGCCCTGCTGGTGTGCGTCATCATGGTTCGCGCCGCTGCCGCGCTGTTGCGCGATTCGGCGCCCGACCTGCTCGATCGCTCGACCAGCCACGTGGTCGGTCCGGCGCTGCAACGGGCGCTTCCCGTGCTGCCGGCCGGGTTCACCCTCGCGGCCTTCCGCTCGCGCGGCACGGCGCGGGCGCTCACCCTCGAGGTGGCGCTGGATTGCGCCGACAGCACCGACGTCGCCGCCATCCGACGGGTCGGCGGCCTGTTGGCCGGCGCGCTGGCGCAGGCCTTGCCGGGCACCGAGATCAATCTCGCGGTGAACACCGTCACCATCGCCGTCGAGCCCTAGGCCTCGAGTTCGTGGACCCTTCGTGTCCGGTCGGTCAGGCGCCGGTGATCTCCTTGAGCAGCCCGAAAAAGCCGCGCTTGCGCACCGACGAAATCGTCCAGTCGACCGGCAGCGACTGGAAGCCGTCCTCGAAACGCTCGCGGCTCATGCGGTAGTCGAAATAACCCCAGCTCGCGCCCGCCTCGACGGCGGCGACGAAATGGTTGTCGGCCTTGTCGAACTCGAAATGGTCGTCCTCGTTGTAGACGACGGGCTGGCCGCGATAGCCCTTGCCCGCGCGCCAGTTCGCGACCTGCAGACGGATGCCGTGCGGGCTGGGCTGGGTCACGCCGTCGGGGCCGTGGATGCGGTTGCCGTGCGGCAGCAGGAAGTCGGCGGCGGCGAGAATGGCGGCGGGCGGCGCCTCGCGCATGATCAGGCTGGTGCTGACCAGCAGCTTGCCCTGGCCGCGCTTCTGCGCGAGCTCGATCAGTTCGTGGCAGCGCGCCGCGGTGATGATCGGATGGGCGAAGGCGTTCTCGAGGTCGACCTCGTTGCCGATCTCGACCAGCACGTTGGTCGCGCCGCGCTCGAGGAGCCAGTCGACGGTGTTGGTGACGGCGGCCTTCACCGCGGCCTCGTCCCTGAGCGTGCCGCTCTGCTTGCCGTAGAAGAGGCCGAGGATCACGGCCATGCCCAGGCGGTCGCAGGCCGCGATCACGTTGGCGAGCCGGGCCGCCCAGGCGGGCTTGATCGCGCCGTCGGGCGTGAAGCCGCAGATCTTCCACGGCTGGTGCCAGGAATAGCCCTGCGGGCTGCCGCCCTGCAGGTTGAGGCAGACCGCCAAAAGGCCATGGGCGCGGTAGGCGGGCAGGGCGGCGATGAACTCGCGCGTGCTGCGTTCGGCGTCCCACTCGCCGTCGGCATAGGACCAGGCGCCGCGCGTCGCCGGATTCTCGTCGTCGGCGATGGCGTTGGCCATGCGGCTGTTGAACAGCAGGCCCTCGATGCGATGGCCCTTCCACGCGCGGCCGGGGTAGGTCGGCGTGCCGTTGAGGGCGAAGCCGCCGTTGGCGATCGAGACGACGGTCGTCATGTGAGCGCGGATCTCCGCAAAGACCATCAGAAGCCGACCGCCGCGCCGTCGCGGCGGCTTTCGGAGGCGCCGAGATAGGGGCCGCCCTCGGGGAAGCGCCAGATGATCTGGCTCGAGCCGAAATCGAAGCTCGGCCACCTGGTGCGCGTGACCTTGTGGCCGCGCGCCTCGAGGCCCTCGATGGTCGCGGACGGCATGTGCTCCTCGGTCCACACCGTCTTGTCGTTCTCATGGAACCGCCAGCGCGGCGCGTCGATGGCGGCCTGCGGGTTCTGGCCGTAATCGACGATGCGCGAGAAGACCTGCATATGGCCCTGCGGCTGCATGGCGCCGCCCATCAGGCCGAAGGTCGCCACCGGCCTGCCGTCCTTGGTGATGAAGGCCGGGATGATGGTGTGGAACGGCCGCTTCTTCGGCCCGACCTCGTTGACGTGGCCGGCGGTGGTCACGAAGCCGGTGGCGCGGTTCTGCAGCGCAATGCCCGTGCCCGGCACGACGATGCCCGAGCCGAAGCCGGTGTAGTTCGACTGGATGAGCGACACCATCATGCCCGAGGCGTCGGCCGTGCCGAGATAGATCGTGCCGCCGTCCTTGGGCGTGCCCGGGCCGAAATCCTTGGCCTTCTTCGGATCGATCAGCTTGGCGCGGCTCTTGAGGTAGTGCTTGTCGAGCAGCTGCGCCGCCGTCACGTCCATGAACCGGGGATCGGCGACGTAGCGCCAGATGTCGGCGAAGGCGAGCTTCATCGCCTCGATGCGCAGGTGCGCCACCTCCGGGCCGTCGCCATCGTGGCCGGCGAGATCGAAATTCTCGAGGATGCCCAGTGCCATGCAGGCGGCGATGCCCTGACCCGAGGGCGGCATCTCGTGCAGCGTCGTGCCGCGATAGGTGAGGCCGATCGGATCCACCCAGTCGGGCTGGTGCGCGGCGAGGTCCTCCTTGCGCAGCGCGCCGCCGGTCTCCCGGGCGTGCCTGTCCATCGCCTCGGCGAGCTCGCCGCGATAGAAGGCCTCGCCCTTGCTCTCGGCGATTTTCGCGAGCGTCTTCGCCTGGTCGGGGAATTTCCACAGCTCGCCCGCCTTGGGCGCGCGGCCGCCCGGCAGGAAGGCCTTCACCCAGTCGCCCTGTCCCTTCAGCCGGTCGATGGCGCGGTCCCACTGGCGCGAGACCGTGTAGGAGACGCGATAGCCGTCACTGGCGTACTTGATCGCCGGCTCGAACAGGTCGGCGAAGGGCAGCTTGCCGTAGCGCTTGTGCAGCTCGACCCACAGCGACACCGCGCCCGGCGTGCTGACGCTGCCCCAGCCGACGTTCGGCATCGTGGCCTGGCCCTTGTACTGGTCGGGCGTCATCAGCGCCGGCGAATGGCCCGAGGCGTTCAGCCCGACGAGCTTCGAGCCGTCCCACAGGATGCAGAAGGCGTCGGCGCCGATGCCGTTGTTGGTCGGCTCGACGACGGTGATGGCGGCGGCGCTGGCGATCGCCGCATCGACCGCGTTGCCGCCCTTCGCCATCATGCGCAGGCCGGCCGTCGCCGCGAGATGCTGCGAGGAGGCGACGACGTTGGAGGCGAAGATGGGAAGTTTCTTGGAGGCGTAGGGAAAATCGTACGAAAAAGACGGCACCCGGGAATCCTTTCACTTTTTCTTCGATGCCGCGAGGGCCTCGATGCGCGCCACGAAGCGCGGCGCCAGCAGGAACTGGCGATGTTCGGTATCGCCCTTGCCGAACAGGCGGGAGAGATCGAACACGCCGGAGCCCGCGATCTCGCCCATCCGCCCGGAGAGCAACACGCGTTCGCCAAGCCGCATGGTTTTTAGCGCCGTGATGGCCGCATCGGAAAGGCCCGGGGGCGGCGACTCGCGCGATCGTGTGGAAAAGAGGTCGGCCAGCGAGCCCGCGGCGGCCAGCGCCCAGTCGTTGAATGCGTAGAGCGAAACCTGGCGCCCGATATCGACCGTGATGGCGACGGTCTGGGCGTTGCCCTCGATCCGGGTGAGCGTGCCGCACCAGCCGGAGAAGCCGCCGACCTTGTCGGCCAGGGCCACGCTCTGGTTGGCCGCTTCCTCGACCTGCAGCGGGTTGTTGGAGGCAAGGGCGGGCTTGGCAAGCGCGCGCAACCCGTCGAGGAACGCCTTCTGGGCCGGGTTCTCCTCCTCGCACGGCGTGTCGAAGCAGCCGGTGAGGGCGAGGGACGGAGTGCCCAGGAGGACGATACGACGGGAAACGCTCATGATTTCATGTTCCTCTCTCCCCCTAGCGCGGGAGAGGAATATGACAAAGAGAATGATCACGCCGCCTGTGCCTTGACGCGCTCTTCCTCCTTCAGTTCCTTCTTGGAGAGCTTGCCGACCGGCGTCTTGGGCAGCTCCGGCCGGATTTCCAGCGCGACCGGCATCGCATGCTTGCCGATCTTGCCGTCGAGATGCTTCTTCAATTCCTCGAAGGTGAGCGCGGCGTCGGGCTTCAGCTTGACGAACACCTTGGGTGCTTCATGGCGATACGGATCGGGAATGCCGATCACGATGCATTCGTCGACCGCGGCAAGCTCGTAGACCGCCTCCTCGATCGTGCGCGGATAGACATTGTAGCCCGACGAGATGATCAGGTCCTTGGAGCGATCGACCAGGTAGAGCCAGCCGTCGGCGTCCATGTAGCCCATGTCGCCGGTGCGCAGCCCTTTCCAGTTGCTGGCAGGATGGCTGAACAGGACCTGCTCGGTCTCGTCCGGCTGCTTCCAGTAGCCCTTCATGACCTGCGGGCCGATGATGCAGACTTCGCCGACATTGTCCTTGCCGGCGGGCAGCACGCGATCGCCGTTTTCCATGTCGCGGATCTCGATGATGGTGGCCGGCATCGGCAGCCCGCACGAACCCGTCCGGCGCACGCTCTTGTCGACCGGGCAGATCGCGCCGGTCGGTGAGGTTTCGGTGAGGCCGTAGCCCTCGATCAGCGTGGCGCCGGTCAGCTTCTCGAAGCTGTGCTGGACCTCGACCGGCAGCGGCGCGCCGCCCGACATGCAGATCTTCAGCGACTTCAGGTCGAGCCCTTGCGCCTTTGGATGCTTCAGGATCGCGGTGTAGAGCGTCGGCACGCCGGGCAGGAAGCTCGGCTTCTTCTTCGTGAGGTCGCTCACGATCATGTCGATGTCGGGCCGCGGATAGAGGATGAGCTGGTTGCCGTTGCGCACCGCCCCCAGCATGATTCCCGACAACGCGTAGATGTGGAACAGCGGCAGCACGCACACGACCTTCTCGGTGCCCGGCGTCGTGTAGGGCGTCGTCCAGGCCTGGCCCTGGCTCATCGCCGCGATGACGCAGCCATGCGTCAGCATGGCGGCCTTGGGCAGGCCGGTCGTGCCGCCGGTATATTGCAGCAGCGCCACCTCGTCCCACAGGTCCTCGCCGGCGGGATACGCCGTGTACTTGCCGTCGTTGGCCAGAAGGTCCTTGAACGACATGTGCCAGTCGTCATGCGGCCAGGCCGAGATCTCCTTCTTCTTGGCGATCGGATAGAGCCAGTTCTTGGGCCACGGCAGATAGTCGGCGATCGAGCCCACGATCAGCTTCCGCAGGCGGGTCTTGCCGCGCATCGCCGCCATCTTGGGGTAGAGCGCGGCGGCATCGAGCGTCACCAGGATGTCGGTCTCGGAATCGCCGATCTTGAACTCGGCTTCGCGCGCGGCATCGAGCGGGCTGTAGTTGACCACCTTGCCGCCGGCCTTCAGCACGCCGAAGAAGGCGATGATGTAGTGCGGCGTGTTGGGCAGATAGAGCCCGACATTGACGCCCGGCTTGACGCCGAGCTTCTGGAAGCCCGCGGCCGCCTTGTCCGACGCTTCCTTGTAGTCGCGGAAGGTCATCACCTTGTCGAGGAAGTCGGTGAAGGGCTTGTCGCCGAACTGCGCGCAGCTCTCATCGAAGATCTGATGGATGGTCTTCTTGGGAATCTCGAGCTCCCACCGGACGCCCGGCGGATAGCTCTTCTCCCACGGGTAGTTCGCCATTTTTTGTTCCTCCCTCGCGCGACTATTGAGGGCGAGCGACAGAGGGTCAAGGCGACCGCCTCAGAGCGGCGGCGGGATCCGATATTCGTAGGCGTAGACCGTTCGGAATCCCTGCGCCGCGTAGAGCGGCATCGCCGCCTCGTTCGTCGCGACGACCTGCAGATAGGCGAAGCGCGCGCCGTGGCGCCACGCCCAGGCATAGAGGCTTTCGCTGACCCTGCGCGCCAGGCCGCGGCGGCGGGCGTGCGGCATCACCAGCACGTCGAACAGGCCCATGTGATCGCCCTCGACCGCGCCGATCGCCATCGCCAGGGGGCTGCCCTCGGCCTCGACGAAGGCGAAGCCCGCCGGAGCGGCGATCGCCGCCAGCATGCGCCGCATGACGTCGCGATGCTCCGGCCGCACCGGACTGTGGGTGCAGAAGGCCTCGATCCAGGCCGGCGTCGGCTGCGGATGGATCGCCACGTCGGGGTCGACGGCGAAGCCCGCGTGCAGCGGACAGACCTGCAGCAGGCTGCGCTCGATGGTGCGGTAGCCGCGGGCCGCCAGGAGGTCGCCCACGACCGGCGGGGCGAGCGGGCTCAGCCGCCAGACAGGAGCCTGGCCGCGCTCCCGATAGGCCGCTTCGAGGCCCTGGAGGGTCGCGAGGTCAGCTTCAGCATCTGGCCCTAATGCATTGATTGAATTGGCTCTTTTTGTATAGCCGCCGGCGAATCGCAGGCGCCAGCCGGCGCTGTCGCGGGTTTCCAGGGCGGGCCAGCCGCGGAACGCCAGCTCCTCCAGCCGACGGACGCCGTCAAGATCAATGGCTAGTGACATCGTGCATCAATTGTGTTAAATGAAACCTAAGTAATAACAATCAGTTATTTTACTTACTGTAAGTCATACATGAATTTCGACTCCCCCTCCGTCGATGTTCGTGTTTGCTGGCAGCCGCCCGTCTTGCGTTCCTCCCACGCGTTCGGTCTCCGGCTGCCAGCGATCCTTCTGCTCGCCCTGATTTCGTGGACCTTGGCCGGTTGCGGCAGCAGTGGCCAGCGCACCGGCGGCGGCTATGCCGATCGCGCGCCCTCCGACCGTGTCGCCTACACCGCCTGGCAGGAATGGACCAGGTTCGGCCGTTCGACGGTCGTCTATGGCGGCCAGGTCGGCGGCTACACCAACCGCAGCGGCGTCACCGAGCGCAGCGAACCGCTCGCCAGCAAGATCGGCGACTATTGGGGAAGCTGCGGCCATCCCGACTGGAACGGGCGGACCTCCGGCAAGCCGTGGTCGGGCGCCTTCGTCGCCTGGGTGATGAGCCGCTCGGGCATCCCGGCCAGCGAGTTCCCGCGCGACGGCCGCCACGGCGGCTATCTCGCCGCCCTCTACGACCACGAGCAGCGCGGCGGCCGTGCGGCCTTCAAGCTGCACGCGCCCAACGAATATTCGCCCAAGCCGGGCGATCTCGTCTGCACCGGCACCGCGGGACCGACCTGGCGCCACGCCGATTCGCGCACCGCCCGGCGGCGTATCGACAACACCGCCAGCCATTGCGACATCGTCACCGACGAGCGCGGCGGCTACCTCCAGGCGATCGGCGGCAACGTGAAGAACAGCGTGACGATGAGCCTCTATCCCGTCGACTCGCACGGCCGCCTGCTGCCGGTCTCCGGCAAGACGTGGCTGCTGGTGGTGGAGAAGCGCGTCTAGTCGAGGGAGCCGTTGTTTCAGGTCCGCGGCGGCAGACCTTGGGCGGAGCGTTCGAGGGCCGCCGCGCGGCGCCAAAACACGCGGGCCATGATGAAATCGAAAACCATGAAGGCCAGCGGCGGTAACCAGATGGCGTCGAAGCCCCATGGCGTCATGAAGACTTGAATTCCGAGCACGACAAAGGTCACCGGCATTCCCACACCGACAATCAGGCCGCCCAGCACGATGCACACGGCGGCGGTCTTCAATGCCTTCGCCTGGGCGACGGGATCGGGCTGCGGCGAGGTCACGGCTCCTGCATGAAGGCGGCGACCCTTTCGGCGATCATGATGGTAGGCGCGTTGGTGTTGCCGCCGACCAGGGTCGGCATCACCGAGGCGTCGACCACGCGCAGCCCCTCGAGGCCATGCACGCGGCAGCGGTGGTCGACCACCGCCATCGGGTCGTTCGACGGGCCCATCTTGCAGGTGCCGACGGGGTGGTAGATCGTCTCGCACTTGGCGCGGACCCACTGCTCGATCTCGGCATCGGTCCTGACGTCCGCGCCCGGCTGGAACTCCGCGTCGCGGTAGGGATCGAAGGCCGTTCCGGAAAAAATCTCGCGACCTATCTTCACGCCTTCGATCAAGGTCTCGAGGTCCTGCCGGTCGGCCAGATAATTGGCGTCGATCAGCGGATGTTCCTTGGGATCGCTGCTGCGCAGCCGGATCGTGCCCCGGCTCTGGGGGCGCAACGTGCAGATATGCAGGCTGTAGCCGTTCCGCTTCATCTTCGTGCGGCCGTGATCGACCACCAGCGCCGGCAGGAAATGAAGCTGGATGTCGGGCGCGCTGAGGCCGGCGCGCGTGCTGACGAAGCCCCCCGACTCGGCGATCGGCGATGTGCCCGGGCCCTTCTTGTGCTTCCAGTACTGGTAGAGCGACACCAGCTTGTTGGCGGTGTCGTAGGTGTCGCGCGTCTTGCAGAATTGCAGCAGCGCCGCATCGAGGTGATCCTGCAGATTGCCGCCGACGCCCGGCAGGTCGTGCAGCGGGCGGATGCCGAGCGAGTTCAGGTGGTCGGCCGGGCCGATGCCCGACACCATCAACAGCTGCGGCGAGTTGACGGCGCCGCCCGCCAGGATGATCTCGCGGCTGCAGCGCGCAACCTCGTCGCGGCCATTCTGCTGGTAACGCACGCCCATGGCGCGGGTCTTGTCGAGAATGATGCGCTCGACCACGGCATCCGAGAGCACGTGGACGTTGTTCCTGTTGCGCTCGACCGCGGGCCGCAGATAGGCGCTGGCGGCGCTCCAGCGCTGCCGGTGCCTCTGCGTCACCTGATAGTAGCCGACGCCTTCCTGGCTGGCGCCGTTGAAGTCTTCGATTCGCTTGTAGCCGGCCTCACCGGCGCCATGGAGGAAGGCTTCGTTCAGCCTGCTGGGGTCGGCCTGCTCGGCGACGTTGAGCGGCCCGTCCTTGCCGTGAAATTCGTCGGACCAGCGCTCGTTGTGCTCGGCCTTCTTGAAATAGGGCAGCACGTCGTCGTAGCTCCAGCCCTCGTTGCCGAGCTGGCGCCAGTGGTCGTAGTCGGAGGCGTGGCCGCGCACATAGAGCATGGCGTTGATCGAGGACGAGCCGCCCAGCGTCTTGCCGCGCGGCCAGTACATGCGCCGGTCGTTGCAGTGCTTTTGCGGCGTCGTCTCGTAGCGCCAGTTATAGGGCGAGTTTTCGCCCAGGCTGGCGAAGCCGGCCGGCATCCGGAGCATG
Organism: uncultured Alphaproteobacteria bacterium; assembly: GCA_963755585.1. Lineage (GTDB taxonomy): Bacteria > Pseudomonadota > Alphaproteobacteria > Reyranellales > Reyranellaceae > Reyranella. The sequence goes on along the minus strand of CAVWKN010000013.1, from coordinate 5,351 downwards.
AAGGAGGAGTCGGGCGGCCCGGCCTCGATGACCAGGATGCGCAGCGCCAGATCTTCGGCCAGGCGGTTGGCGATCGCGCAGCCGGCCGAGCCGGCGCCGATGATGATGTAGTCGTACGGCCAGGACATCCTCGTTCTTCCTAGGGCAGTGTGTTCTGGATCACTGTGAAATAAGGACGAGCGGATATGGGCGATAAAAATCCGTTGGCGTCCAGTGGAAAGACGCTGCGGCTGACGGAGTTCGCCCACATTGCCGCCGATGGCGGCCACGCTGCCGGGCCGCACCTCGACCACGATATCGCAGTGGCCGGCGCCGCGGTTGAGGTTGTCCAACGTCGTGCCGCTGCCGTTGCGCGAGGAGCAGATCAGGTCGCCGACCTCGGGCGCCCGCTCGTCGGGCCGGCGCGGAATGAAGGCGGCGCCCGGCCGGCGCGCCCGCTCGACCAGGCGCTCGACATAGATCGTGTGGCGCTGGTCGGGGCAGAAGAGATCGCGCGGCACGCCGGCGCTCTGGATGTCCCACGAGATGAAGGCCGCCGACCAGGGCACGTCGTCGAGGCCGCTGCGCTCGGGATGGCCGACGCTCGCCCAGTAGTCGTTGATGCGCTGCGGCGCCTCGCGCTCCTTGACGCCGAGTTGCTCGGTACGGGGCGGTTGATTGGCCGAGTAGGTGATGACCTGCCTGCCGAAGCGCGCCCATTCGCCGACCGCCAGCAGCACCATCGAGGTCCTGGCGCTGTCGGTCGGCGGCGGCGCCTCGGGCTTCCACGACGACGCCGGGCAGGGGCCGAGCGGCGGCAACCCGGCCGCGCTCTTGACCGCGGGCGTGGGCGCCGACGTGCAGGCGCTCGCGAGGAGAAGAAGAACGAGGGACAGGCGACGCATCTCGGCTCTACCAGCGTCCGATGCCGCCGATCACGAGGGTGGGCACGCCTTCGGTGTGGTCCTTCACCGTGAAGACCTGGCTGCCCGGCCGCCGGCCGTTGCGCGGCTCCGAGACGTCGATGCCGGCCGCCTTGAGCCGTGCATTCGCCTTGGCGATGTCGGGGGTGCGCCAGCTCAGGCCCCACAGATGATCGGGCCCGTCCGACACGCCCTTCTTCAGATCATGCGCGATCTCGACCACGAGATCGCCGCAGCGGAAGAAAAGCAGTCGCGCACCCCAGTCGGGATTGCTGCGGTCGAGCCGAAGGTCGAGCCCCAGCCGTCCGGCATAGAACGCGATGGCGCGCTCGGGGTTGGGCGTGCGCACCACGACATGATCGAGCGCGCTGATCGACGCTGCGTCGTCGGAGCCCGCGAGCGGCGAGGGCGCGGCCCGGTCGCGAGTTCTCGCAGAGCTCGATGGACACGCCCTGCGTTGCCTCGCGCGACAGCAATAGACGATCGCCCTTGCGTTCGCTCGGCACGGCGCGGCGCTCGAGCAGGCGTGCCGCCTTGTCGAGATCGCTCGTCGCCAGCACCATCGAGGAAAGCGCGTCGCCACCCGCTCCGAACGTCAGCCCGACATTGCCGGTCTGCAGCCGTCCGTTCACCGCGCGCCGACCGAGCAGCGTCTCATAGGCGCCGACCGCCCCGGCGATCGCGAGATGATCGAGCGCTTCGATCACGGCGCTAGCCGATACGCTTGAGGGCCGTCTTGAATTGCTTGCCACGCTCGACATAGCTGTCGGTGCTGAACCGCATGCGGGCGATGTTGTCCTCGGTCACCTCGCGCACGGCCTTGGCCGGCGAGCCGAAGATCACCGAGCGATCGGGAAAGCTCTTGTTCTCGATGATGACGGCGCCGGCGCCGACCAGGCAATCCTTGCCGATCACCGAATGGTTCAGCACCACGGCCTGGATGCCGAGCAGGGTGCCGTCGCCGATCGTGCAGCCATGCAGCATCACCTGGTGGCCCACGGTCACGCCCTTGCCGATGGTGAGCGGCTCGCCGGGATCGGTGTGCAGCACGCAGTTCTCCTGGACGTTGGTGTCGTCGCCGATCACGATCGGCTCGTTGTCGCCGCGTATGACGGCGCCCGACATGACGGTCACCCGCTCGCCCAGGGTCACCGAGCCGATGATCGTCGCCTCCGCGGCGATGTAGCAGGAGGCGGGGATGACCGGCACGCAGTCGCCCAATTGATAGATGGCCATCTCGCTCCTTCAGTTCATGTAAGGTGGTGACCGTCCTGCCGGACCGGCCACCACAAGCCAACGAATTCAGTTGCTTAGCACGTCTGCAAACGAAGCGGACACAGAACGCATGCGCACGGAGCCGCATGGCTCGGCTGTATCGCATATCGGGTGGGGGGCCTTTCGCGACCCTGCGATCAATGCATAAACTCGCGGGTAATGCATAATCTCGTGGCTGAAGTTCATCCGGTCACAAAGGGGGAAACATGAGCGAAGTCGACGGCGCTACCCTGATCGCGCGGAGCCTCAAACAGCAGGGTATCGATCACCTGTTCGGGGTCGTCGGGTTTCCGATCACCGCGATCGCCGCGGCGGCGCAGAAGGAAGGCGTCGCCTACCTCGGCATGCGCAACGAGCAGAGTGCCGCCTACGCGGCGGCGGCCTACGGCTATCTCACCGGCCGTCCCGGCGCCTGCGTCACCGTCACCGGCCCCGGCGTGGTGCACGGCCTCTCGGGTCTCGCCAATGCCCAGCAGAATTGCTGGCCCATGATCCTGATCGGCGGCGCCTCGGAGACCCATCGCGGCGGCATGGGTGCGTTCCAGGAAGAGCGCCAGGTGCTGATCGCCTCGCCGTTCTGCAAGTTCGCGCACGGCATCGAGAGCGTGCGGCGCATCCCCTACTATGTCGAGATGGCGACCCGGAACGCGATCTACGGTCGCCCCGGCGCCACCTATCTCGACATGCCCGACGACATCATCCAGGGCAAGTGCGAGCTCGACAAGATCGCCGAGGCCGAGCGCGTGCCCGAACCGCCGCGCACGGTGGCCCCGGCGGAGAACGTCGAGGCGGCGCTGAACCTGCTCGAAAAGGCCCAGCGGCCGCTCGTCATCCTCGGCAAGGGCATGGCGTGGTCGCGCGGCGAGGACGAAGTCCGCGCCTTCATCGAGCGCACGCAGGTGCCGTTCGTGCGCTCGCCGATGGGCAAGGGCGTGATGCCGGACGACCATCCGCTGTCGGCCGGGGCGGCGCGCACGCTGGCGCTGCAGCAGGCCGACGTCATCTTCCTGATGGGCGCGCGGCTCAACTGGATCTTCCACTTCGGCCTGCCGCCGCGCTACGCCAAGGACGTCAAGATCATCCAGCTCGACATCTCGCCCGAGGAGATCGGCCACAACAAGCCGACGGAAGTGGCGCTGGTCGGCGACGGCAAGGCCATCATGGCGCAGGTCAACAAGGCGCTGGCCAACCGCCAGTGGTTCCATCCCAAGGACACGCCGTGGCGCCAGGCGCTGACCAAGAAGGCGGCCGAGAATGTCGCGACGATCAAGCCGCAGGTCGACGACGACACGGGGCCGGCCGGCTACTATCGGGCGTTGCGCGACGTCGCCGCCTGGATGCCGAAGGACGCGATCCTGAGCGCCGAGGGCGCCGGCACCATGGATATCGGCCTCACGCAGTTGCCGAGCTTCAACGCCCGTTCGGTCCTCAATGCCGGCACCTACGGCACGATGGGCGTCGGCCTCGGCCAGGCCATCGCCGCCGCCGTGGCGGATCCCAGCCGGCCGGTCATCCACCTCTCGGGCGATTCGGCGATCGGCTTCTCCGGCATGGAGATGGAGACGCTGGTCCGCTACAGCCTGCCGGTGAAGATCGTCGTCCTGAACAATGGCGGCATCGGGCCCGGCATGCCGGAGATCCCGGAAAACCCGATGTTCAACCTGAAGCCCAACGCGCTGATCTACGGCGCGCGCTATGACAAGGTGATGGAGGCCTTCGGCGGCAAGGGCCTGTTCGTCAAGGAGCCGAAGGACATACGCAAGGCCCTCGACGAGGCGATGGCCTTCCCCGGCCCCGCCCTGGTCAACATCGTGCTGTCGCAGGGCTCCGCTCGCAAGCCGCAGCAGTTCGCGTGGCATAGCTGATGGGGCACGGCTGATCGAGTGACATAACGATCGAGTGACATAACAAAGCCGCGTCATTGCCGGCGCGGCCCCTTAAGGGAGGGATCGCCATGCAGGATCAGGTAATGCAGCAGGAGGTCGCAACCGCGACCGCGCCGGCGCTCAAAGGGATCAAGGTGCTCGACCTCACGCAGTTCGAGGCGGGGCCGTCCTGCACCGAGGCGCTGGCCTGGCTCGGGGCCGACGTCGTCAAGGTGGAGGAACCCAATCGCGGCGAGCCGGGGCGCTGGGGATCGAGCGATCGCCCCGACGCCGATTCGCACTATTTCATCTACTACAACCTCAACAAGCGCAGCGTGACCTGCAACCTCAAGAGCGAGGAGGGCAAGGCGCTGCTCCGGCGAATGATCGCCAAGGCCGATGTCCTGATCGAGAACATGGCGCCCGGCACCTTCGCCCGCCTGGGCTTCGACTATCCGCGGCTGAGCGCGATCAATCCGCGATTGATCTTTGCCCAGGTCAAGGGCTTCGCGCCGGAGAGCCCGCACGCGAACTATCTGTCGTTCGACATGATCGCCCAGGCGATGGGCGGCACCATGGGCGTGAACGGCCATCCCGGCCAGCCGCCGGTCCGGCCGGGCCCGACCATCGGCGATACCGGCACCGGCATGCTGTGCGCCATCGGCATCCTGGGCGCGCTCTACCAGCGCATGGCGACCGGCCGCGGCCAGCACATCCAGATCGCCATGCGCGACGCGATGCTGAACTACTGCCGCACGCCGATGAGCCGCCAGGCCGGCATGACCGACCAGCTGCCGCGCGGCGGCAACACGGTGCCCGGCACCGCGCCGGGCGGCCTCTACAAGTGCGCGCCGGGCGGGCTCGACGACCTGTGCTACATCTTCGCCTCGCGCGGCAACGAAGATCATTGGCGCCGCCTGGTGAAGGCGATCGGCCGCGAGGACCTGCTCAACGATCCGCGCATGACCGACCCCACCACCCGCGGACAGAACCGCGAGGCCGTGGATGCGGCCATCAATGAATGGACGTCGACGCGCACCAAGCAGGAGGTGACCCGCATCATCGCCGGCGCCGGCGTGCCCTGCGGCGCCGTCATGACCACGCTCGAGCTGCTGCACGACCCGGACCTGCATGCGCGCGGGATGATGCAGAAGATCGAGCATCCGCTGCGCGGGACGGTCACCGTGCCGGGCTGGCCGCTGCGGATGTCGGACACCAAGGTCGCGCTGAAATGCGCGCCGATTCTCGGCGCCGATTGCGAGGCGATCTATGGCGAGTGGCTCGGCTGCTCGCCCGACGAGGTCAAGGA
>CAVWKN010000012.1:0-140662 GCA_963755585.1 uncultured Alphaproteobacteria bacterium | reverse complement strand
GCCCGGCGCCGTGGAAAACCAGGTCGAAACCGCCGACTAGCCGTTACTTGGCACACAAGGAACCGCCGGGCGCGCAGTGCGTTTCCTTCGATGGGAGGAGGCCCGCCATGCGCATCGCTCTTGTCATTCTCGTACCGGCGCTCTGCGCCGGTCTCGCGTCCGCGGCCTGGGCGGACAAGGACAAAGATAAAGACAAGGGCCACGGGCGCGGCCACGGCCCGCCCGGCCAGACGGCCGTGGTGCCGCAGACGGTGCGGGTGATCGTGCCCGACCGCGACCGCACCACCGTCTACACCTACTACCGCACGGAGTTCGGGGCCGGCCGCTGTCCGCCCGGCTTGGCCCAAAAGGGCAATGGCTGCCTGCCTCCGGGCCAGGCCAAAAAGCTCTGGGCCGTGGGTCAGCCGCTGCCGCCGGCGGTTGTCTATTACCCCGTGCCGCCCGTCCTCATGCAGCAACTCGCGCCGGTGCCGCCGGGTTACGAGTATGTCCGCGTCGACAACGACGTGCTGCTGATGGACATGGTCAACCGAATGGTGGCCGACGTCATCGACGACCTCAACGAGCCGGACTGATCGCCGTTTCGACGCCTCAGTGGCGGAAGTGGCGCATGCCGGTGAAGACCATGGCGAGGCCCTTCTCGTCGGCCGCCTCGATCACTTCCTTGTCGCGCATCGAACCGCCCGGCTGGATGATCGCCGTGGCGCCCGCTTCGGCCGCGGCTAAAAGCCCGTCGGCAAAGGGGAAGAAAGCATCGGAAGCCACCACGCTGCCGATCGCCGGGCTTTCCTTCAGCCCTGCCAGCTCGCCCGCTTCGGCGGCGCGGATGGCGGCGATGCGCGAGCTATCGCGGCGGTTCATCTGGCCCGCTCCCACGCCCACGGTGGCGCCGTCCTTGGCATAGACGATGGCATTCGACTTCACGTGCTTGCACACGGTGAAGGCGAACAGCATGTCGTCGATTTCCCGGGGCGTCGGCGCGCGCCTGGTCACGATTTTCAAGTCGCTCTTCTTCACGCGGCCGTTGTCGCGGGTCTGCAACAGGTAACCGCCGCCCACGCTCTTCAGGGTCATGCCCGTGCTCAGCGGATCGGGCAGGGTGCCGGCCAGCAGCACGCGCACGTTCTGCCGCTTGGCCAGGATGGCCAAAGCTTCTTCCGTGGCGTCGGGGGCGATCACGACCTCGAGGAAGCGCTTGGCGAGGTCCTCTGCGGTCTTCGCCTCCAGCGTGGTGTTGACCGCGACGATGCCGCCGTAGATCGACACGGGGTCGCAGGCATAGGCCTTGAGATAGGCACCGTACTGGTCCGGGCCCATCGCCACGCCGCAGGGATTGGCGTGCTTCACCACGACGACGGCGGGCTCCTTGAACTCGGCCACGCATTCGTAAGCCGCTTCGGTGTCGCCGATATTGTTGTAGGAAAGCTCCTTGCCCTGGACCATGCGCGCCGTGGCGATGCCCGGCCGCTTGCTGCCGTCGGAATAGAATGCCGCCTGCTGGTGCGGATTCTCGCCGTAGCGCAACGTCTGCACGCGCTCGGCGGAGAGGGTGAGCCGCTCGGGGAAGGTCTCGCCTTCCTGCCTGGCGAACCAGTTGGCGATGGCCGAATCGTAGGATGCCGTGCGGGCATAGGCCTTGGCGGCGAGCTTGCGGCGGAGCGCCAAGGTCGTGGCGCCCTTGTTGCTGGCAAGCTCGGCGATCACCGTCGCATAGTCGGCCGGATCGACGACGACGGTGACGAAGTCGTGGTTCTTGGCCGAGGCGCGGATCAGCGCCGGGCCGCCGATGTCTATATTCTCCACCGAGGTCGGAAAGTCCGCGCCGCGCGCCACCGTGGCCTCGAACGGGTAGAGATTCACCACCACGAGGTCGATGCCGGCGATCCTGTGGTCGCTCATCGCCTTCTGGTGTCCGGCATCGGTGCGACGCGCCAGGATGCCGCCATGGATCGCGGGCTGCAGGGTCTTCACCCGCCCGTCCATGATCTCGGGGAAGCCGGTGTGGTCGCTCACCTCGACCACCTTGAGCCCGGCGTCGCGCAGCGCCTTGGCGGAACCACCTGTCGACAGGATTTCGATGCCGTGCGCCGCCAGCGCCTTGCCCAGTTCGACCAGGCCTTCCTTGTCGGAGACGGAGATCAGCGCCCGTTCGATGCGGGCAAGATCGGGAGTCGGCGAGGGAACGTAGCGGGGGGCGGCGGACATGGCGGTCTTTTAGCCCGCGCTCCGGTGGGGTGAAAGCGGCGGATTTATCCGTCTGCGCCCTCCAGCACCCGCACCTTGAATCCCTCGGCGACCAGCGCCGCCACCAGCTCGCGCATGTGGTCGCGGCCGCGGGTCTCCACGGTGACGTCGAGCTCGGTGGCCTTGGCGACGACACCGAACAGGCGCTGGTGCTGCACTTCGACGATGTTGCCGCCGGCCCTGCCGATCAGGCCGGCGACCCGGGCGAGCTGGCCCGGCAGGTCGCCGATCATCAGCCGCAGGCGGACGATGCGGCCGTCGCGCACCAGGCCGCGCAGCAGGACAGAGGCGAGCAGGCGGGTGTCGATGTTGCCGCCGCACAGCACCAGCCCGACCTTGCGGCCCGTGAAATGCTGCGGATGGGCCAGCAGGGCGGCAAGCCCGGTTGCGCCGGCGCCTTCGGCGACCGTCTTCTCGACCTCGATGAAAAGCGCGATGGCGCGCTCGATCGCCACCTCGTCGACCGCCAGCACGCAGTCGACCAGGGCGCGGGCGATGGCGAGCGGCGTCTTGCCGATGTCGCGCACGGCGATGCCTTCGGCAATGGTGTCGCCGCCGACGGTGACCGGCTCGCCGGCCAGAAGCTGGCGCATGGCCGAGTAGCCTGCCGATTCGACGCCGATCACCTTCACCTCGGGCTTGAGCCCGCGCGCCGCGACCGCGCAACCCGCGATCATGCCGCCGCCGCCCACCGGCACCACCAGGGTGTCGAGCTCGGGCACGTCCTGCAGCATTTCGAGCGCGATCGTGCCCTGGCCGGCGATGATGCGCGGATCGTCGTAGGGATGCACGAACACCAGCTTCTCTTCCGCCGCCAGCCGATGCGCCTCGGCGCCGGCCTCGGCCAAGGTGTCGCCGAGCAGGACCACGCGCGCGCCATGGCCGCGCGTGTGCTCGACCTTCACGTTGGGCGTGAAGGACGGCATGACGATGGTGGTGGGAATGCCGAGACGGCCGGCGTGATAGGCGACGCCCTGGGCATGGTTGCCGGCCGACATGGCGATGACGCCGCGCTTTCGCTCATCGGGCGAAAGCTGCAGGAGCGTGTTGAGCGCGCCGCGTTCCTTGAAGGAGGCGGTGAATTGCAGGTTCTCGAACTTGACCCAGATGTCGGCCTTGGCGATGCGCGACAGCGTCTCGCTGCGCAGGCAGGGCGTGTGCACCACGGCGCCGGCGATGCGCGCGGCGGCGTGCTGGACGTCTTCCAGCGTGACGGGCAGGGCGGACATCAGGCGGCGAGCCGGCGGTCGATCCAGTCGCGCGTGCGGTACCAGGCGCCGATCATCGGCAGGAACCACGGCTCGCCGTTGTAGAGGGCGTGCTCGGGAAAGTCGCGGCCGTCCAGCGGATTGATCGGTGCGTTGCTGCCGCCGGCGATCTTCTTGGCGGTCTGGGTGCCGAGATAGGTCATCATGGCGACGCCATTGCCGTTGCAGCCCAGGAGGTAATGCAGGCCCTGGTCGGTGCCCATGTGCGGCATGTAGTCGAGCGCGAAGGCCACGTTGCCCGTCCACACATGGGTGATGCGGATGCCGTCGAGCTGCGGGAAGCGGTCGATCATGTATTGATAGAGCGCCGGTGCGCTCACCTCGGGCGGCGCCGCGGTGAAGCGCGCGCGGCCGCCGAAGATCAGCCGCTTGCCGTCGGGTGAGGGCCGGTAATAGGTCAGCACCCGCTTGGTGTCGCCGACGGCGCGCAGCTCGGGGATCAGCGAGCTCGCGTGCTCGGGCAGTTCCTCGGTGGCGATGATGTGGCTCGCCACCGGCACCACGCGACGCTTCAGCCGGGGCGTCAGGTCGCCGGTATAGCCGTTGGTGGCGACCACCACTTCGCGGCATTCGACCGGTCCCTTCGACGTCAGCACCCGCCAGCCCGTCGCGGTCTTCTCGATACTCTCGGCCTCGACGTTGGCGCACAGGATCGCGCCTTGGCGGTGCGCCGCTTCGAGCAGGCCCTTGTAATAGAGCGCCGGATGGAGATGGCCGGCGCGGGTGGCGTGCATGCCGCCGTAATAGTAGTCGGAGGCGATGAACTCGCGCTGGCGTTCGCGCGGCACCATCGAGCTGCCGGCATTGGCGTACTTGTTGTAGGTCTCGACCTTGGTCGCGAGGTCGGCATAGTGCTTGGGCGTCCAGGCGCCGACGAAGCGGCCGTTCTTGTGCAGCCCGCACTCGATCTTCTCACGCGCGATGATGTCCTCGAGCACGCTGAGCGAATCCGCACCCGCGCCCATCAGCGCGGCCTTGTTGCGCTCGAATTCCTCGGCGATCGGACTCTTGCCGCCCAGACCCTTGCCGAGGTTGGTGCCGCCCGAGATCATGCCGCCATTGCGCGTCGAGGCGCCGACGCCGAAATCGCCGCGCTCCAGCACGACGGCGCCGACGCCGTTGCGGCGCAGCTCCAGCGCCGTCGACAGGCCGCCATAGCCCGCGCCCACGACCACGATATCGGTCCTGGCCGGCGGATCCTGCGAGAGCGCGTTGTTGGGTGTCCAGGCTTCCCACCACCACGGTTGCGCCTTGAAGTCGGGGTGGAAGATATTCTTTGTCGCAGTCATCTAGCCAATATCACCAATCTGTCGTCCTGAGCGAAGCGAAGGACCTCATCGCCGCTTGCCACGGGCATGAGATCCTTCGCTACGCTCAGGATGACGGTAGCGGTTTAAAAGTCCGTCACTTTGCCGTTGAACTGCCAGTCGCCATAGCGCGTCGGTTCGGGGCCGGGTGGGCCGCCGATCTCCTCGACCTTCTTGGGCTTCTCGGGCGGAACGGGCTTGGGCGGCTCGGGCTTGGCGGCGTCGGCCGCGGCGGGTTTCTTGTCGTCGGTCATGCCGGCATGATGCCGTCCCCCGCCTTGATTCGCCACAGTCGCGGACCATCTTTCCGGCCATGAACTACTTTCGCACGGCCCTCCTCCTGGCGGCCTTGACCGGCTTCTTCCTGGTCGTCGGCTACCTCTTGGGCGGCCAAACCGGCCTGCTCCTAGCGCTGGTGGTCGCCTTGGGCATGAACCTGTTCGCCTACTGGAACAGCGACAAGATGGTGCTGCGCATGAGCAACGCGCAGGAGGTCGGCCCCGATCAGGCGCCCGAGTTCTACGGCATTGTCCAAGGTCTGGCGCAGCGCGCCGGCCTGCCGATGCCGCGGGTCTACCTGATCGACGAGGAGCAGCCCAACGCCTTCGCCACCGGCCGCGATCCCGAACACGCCGCGGTGGCGGCGACGACCGGCCTGCTGCGCCATCTCAGCCGCGAGGAGATCACCGGCGTGATGGCGCACGAGCTGAGCCACGTCCGCCATCGCGACACCCTCACCATGACGATCGCCGCCACCTTGTCGGGCGCCATCGGCATGCTGGCGACCTTCGGCGGCCTGATGGGTGGCGGGCGCGACGAGAACGGGCGGCCGCTGGTCAATCCGATCGTGGCCATCGCCGCCATGTTCCTGGCGCCGCTGGCAGCCTCGCTGGTGCAGATGGCGATCAGCCGCAGCCGCGAATACGAGGCCGACCGCATGGGCGCGGAGATCTCCGGCCAGCCGCTGTGGCTCGCCTCGGCGCTGGCCAAGCTGCAGGCCGGCACGCAGCAGATCCCCAACCAGGTGGCCGAGCAGCATCCGGCGACGGCGCATCTCTACATCGCCAATCCCTTGTCGGCCGGCGGGCTGCGCGGATTGTTCTCGACCCATCCGCCGATGGAGGAGCGCATCGCCCGCCTCGAGGCGATGGCCGGTGCGAGTGGCTATCAGCCAGCCGCCGCCTCAGCGCCGCGTCCGCGCACCAGCCCGTGGGGCGCCGCTCCGCAAGCGCCGCGTCGCGGGCCCTGGGGCTGAATTCAGCGGGCTAGAGCTTCGGTAGCGCCGTCGGCTCCTCGCCGAGATCGACGTCGAGAATGCGCTGGCCGCGCTTGGTGATGCGGTCGGCTGAGACGTCGACGTCGCGCAGGTCCTTCTCGGTGGCCGCGAAGTGGTTCTTGAGTTTGTCGACCCGGTCGTCCAGCCGTCGCACATCTTCCAGCAGCAGCCCGACCGTCTTCTGGATCTCGCCCGCCTGCTCGCGCATGCGCACGTCCTTCAGCACGGCGCGCACGGTGTTGAGCGTGGCCATCATGGTGGTGGGCGACACGATCCAGACGCGGGCGCGATAGGATTCCTCGACCAGTCCGGTGAAGTTGGCGTGCAGCTCGGCATAGACGGCTTCCGACGGCAGGAACATCAGCGCCGATTCGGCGGTCTCGCCGGGCACGATGTATTTGTCGCGGATGTCGGCGATGTGCTTGCGGATGGCCTGCTGGAAACCACGCTGGGCGAGCTGCAGGGCAGCGGCATCGCCGGCCGGCACGGCGCGCAGCGCGCTGTAGCTCTCGAGCGGGAACTTGGCGTCGATGCCGATCGAGCCCGGCGGGTTGGGCAGGTGCAGCAGGCAGTCGACCCTCGCGCCGGAGGACAGCGTGGACTGGAACTCATAGGCCTGCGGCGGCAGGGCGTTCTGCACCAGATCGTTGAGCTGGACCTCGCCGAAGGCGCCGCGCGCCTGCTTGTTGGACAGCACTTCCTGCAGGCTCACGACCTGGGTCGAGAGATCGCCGATCTTCTTCTGCGCCTCGTCGATGCGGACCAGCCGCTCGCGCAGGTCGGTGACGATCTGGCCGGTCGCCTTCTCGGTGCGGTCGAGCCGCTCGGCCACGACCTTGGACAGCGCCTGCTCCTGCTCGCGCAGCGAACGCTCGACCCGCTGCACGGTCTCGGCCTGCTGGCTCAGCGCCAGGGCGAGCTGCTGGCGCATCGTCTCGGCCTCGCTGCTGCCGCGGCGGGTCAGCACCATAACCAGCACCAGGATCAGCAGCGCGACGGCCGCCAGCAGCACGATCGTCAGGATATCCATTGGCTCCTTTATAAGCCGCCGTCCCGACAAGCGCATCGACAAGTCCTTTGGGGGCCGTTAATTCAGGCCCCCATGGCCCCCAAACACGATCCCGACGTCTGGCTGTTCGACCTCGACAACACGCTCTATCCGGCGCGCTGCAACCTGTTCGCCCAGATCGACGTGCGCATCGGCCGCTATATCTCCGACTGGCTGAAGGTCGACGCCGAGGAAGCACGACGGGTGCAGAAGGCCTACTGGCGCGACCACGGCACCTCGATGCGGGGCATGATGACCCTGCACGGCGTCGATCCCACGCACTATCTCGACTACGTGCACGACATCGACTACTCGCCGGTCGAGGCCAATCCTGCCCTCGAGGCGTCGCTGAAGGCCCTGCCCGGCCGCAAGATCATCTTCACGGCGGGCGACGTGCCGCACGCCGAGCGCGTCATGGAACGGCTGGGCGTGGCGCATCATTTCGAGGCGATCTTCGACATCGCCGCGGGCGACTACTGGCCCAAGCCGCACAAGCAGATCTACGACAAGCTCGTGGTGAAGCACGGCGTCGATCCGACGCGCGCGGCGATGGCCGACGACATCGCCGTCAACCTCAAGCCGGCCAGCGACATGGGCATGCGCACCGTGTGGATCCGCACCGACGAGAGCGTGAAGCGCGCCGCCGACCTCGACCTCAGCCATATCCACCACGAGACCGACGACCTCGCGACCTGGCTCGCCGATTGGGTCGCTGAACGGAGCGTCAAGAAATGAAGATCCTGATCCTCGGTGCCGGCGCCGTCGGCGGCTACTGGGGCGCGCGCCTGACGCAGGCAGGCGTCGACACCACCTTCCTGCTGCGCGAGAAGCGCGCCGAGGCGGTGCGGCGCGGCGGGCTGGTGGTGAAGAGCCCCAAGGGCGACGCCACCGTGCCGGTCAAGGTGGTGACGAAGGGCGACGAAGGCGGGCCCTACGACGTCGTGGTGCTGGCCTGCAAGGGCTACGACCTCGACTCCGCCATCGCCGCGATCGCGCCGGCGGTCGGTCCCGACACGACCATCGTGCCCATGCTGAACGGCCATGCCCATTTCGCCACGCTCGACGCCCGCTTCGGGGCGGCACGGGTGGCGGGCGGCCTGGCGCGCATCTCCGGCATGCTGGGGCCGAACGGCGAGATCCTGCACAGCGGCGCGTCGGGCGTGTCGTTCGGCGAGCGCGATGGCAAGCCGGCGCGGCCGGCGTTGGTGGCGCTCGACGCGGCCTGCAAGAAGGCCGGCATCGAGGGCGGTCTCAACCCCGACATCAACCAGGACCTCTGGGACAAGTGGGTGATGCTGGGAACCATCGCCACGATGTGCGCCGCGATGCGCGGCACCGTGGGGGACATCGTCGCGGCCGAGGACGGCGCCGAGCTGATGCGCGAGACGCTGGCGGAGTGCTGCGGTGTCGCCGCCGCCGCCGGCCATGCGCCCAGCGCCAAGGTGCGGGCCGGCCTCGAGACCGGTCTGACGCAGTCGGGCTCGAAGGCCGTGGCCTCGATCCTGGGAGACATGGAGAAGGGCGGTGCGGTCGAAGCCCGTTCGATCGTGGGCGACATGCTGGCGCGTGCCCGCAAGGCGGGCGTGCCGGCGCCCAACCTCCGCTTCGCCTATGCGCATCTGCAGGCCTACGAGGCTCGGCGGGCGCGAGCTGGATTGAAGTGAGAGCATCGAAATGAGAATTCTGATCCTGGGTGCCGGCTCGATCGGCGGTTATGTCGGCGGACGCCTGCAGCAGAGCGGCGCCGATGTGACGTTCCTCGTCCGTCCGGCGCGGCGCGAGGCGTTGCAGCGCGACGGGCTGGTGATCAAGAGCACCAAAGGCGACATCACGCAGAAAGTGAAGACGGTGCTGAACGGCGCCGAAGGCGGGCCTTATGACGTCGTCCTGCTGACCTGCAAGGCCTACGACCTCGATTCGGCGATCGAGGCGGTGGCGCCGGCGGTCGGCCCGGACACGACGGTGGTGCCCTTGCTCAACGGCATGCGCCATATCGATACGCTCGCCGCCAAATTCGGCGACGCCAAGGTGGCCGGCGGCCTGGCCCGCGTCGGTGTCGCTTTGTCGCCCGAGGGCGCGATCCTTCACACCAGCCCGTTCGCCGCGATCTCCTTCGGCGAGCGCGACGGCAAATCCGCGCGCAAGGCGCTGGTCGAGCTCGATGCCGCGATCAAGAAATCGGGCATCGACGGCGGCCTGCATGCCGACATCATCCAGGATTCCTGGGACAAGTGGATCATGGTGTGCTCGCTCGCCGCGATGTGCTGCCTGCTGCGCGGCACGTCGGGTGACATTCTCGAGGCCGACGAAGGCCAGGCGATCATGCTCGAGACGGTCGAGGAGTGCCGCAAGGTGGCGGCCGCCGCGGGCTGCGACCCGGGCGAGAAGGGCATGAACAACGTGCGCTCGTACCTCACGCAAAAAGGCTCGCGCTTCGCCGCCTCCATGCTGCACGACCTGGAGAAGGCCTCGATGGTCGAGGCCGATCAAATCATCGGCGACATGATCGCGCGCGCCCGGAAAGCCGGGATCGCCACGCCGAACCTGCGCATCGCCTACGCCCACCTGCAGGTTTATCTGGCGCGGCGCGCCCGCGGCGGGATCGGCAAGCCGGCTCTGTAGGCTTGAAAGACGGGATTTTGTCCCTACGTCTTGGGGTATGAAGAAGTCGGCCGTACATCGGTTTGTGCCGTATCGGAACCATCCGGTCCCACGAACGTAATCCTCAGTCCGGCCCTTGATGCGCCCGGGCTGGGGGCGCACGCTTCGTTCCCGTAGGACAAGCACAAATTCAGTTGGAAAATTCAGGCAGCGGCGTCACCGGTGCGGTGGAACGTGTGCTGTTTTCAGGAGAGCGCCATGCGCGACGTCGTACGCACTCGTTCGGTTCCCCAGATCATCGTCAGCGCCGCCGACCACGAGCGGCTGACCGACCTTGCCACCGCGTCGCTCGAGCGCCTGCCCGACGTGGCGAACGAGCTTTTGGCGGAAATGGATCGCGCGCGCGTGGTCGAGGCGCCCGCCGTGCCGGCCAACGTCGTGCGCATGGGCTCGACCGTGACCTTCAAGTCGGACGACGGCAACACGCGCACCCTGAAGCTCGTCTATCCGGTCGACGAGAGCCTCGACGAGCATCGCATCTCGGTGATGACGCCGGTCGGCGCCGCTCTGATCGGCCTGGCCGAAGGCCAGTCGATCAGCTGGACGGCACGCGACGGCAAGCACCATCGCCTGACGGTGACGAAAGTTACTTGATGAAGCCTGCGCTGCGCGGCAGGAACAGCGAGAGCTGCGGGAACAGGATGATCAGCATCAACCCGATCATCAGCGCCGCCAGATAGGGCAGGTATGAGCGCCAGTGCTCGCCGACCGTGAGGTTGGCGAACTTCAGCGCCATCAGGAGGCCGACGCCCATCGGCGGCATGAACAGCCCGATGCCGACCGCCGCCGTCTGCACGATGTTGAAGTGGATGGGGTCGATGCCCATCGCCTCGGCGATCGGGAACACCACCGGGATCAGCACCACCGCGGCCGGCAGGCCCTCCAGCACCATGCCGAACATCATGGTGATCAGCGCCGTGCAGAGCAGGAACAGCCACGGCATGGTTTTCAGCGGACCGAGCACGTCGGCCAGCAGCTTCGGCACGCCGGAGACGCCCATCAGATATTGGAACACCGAGGCGACGGCCAGCAGGAACACCACCGCGGCCGTCAGGATCGCGCTTTCATAGGCGAGCTTGCCCATCTCGCGGAAGCTGACGTTCCTGTAGTAGAAACGCGCGGCGATGAAGGCATAACCGGCCACGACGGCGCCGGCTTCGGTGGCGGTGAAGATGCCGAGGAAGAAGCCGCCCAGGATCACGACCGGGATCACCAGCGGCACGGCGGCCCGCTTGGCCGAGCTCCACAGGAACTGCGGGTTGGGCCGCGTGTCGACCGGCCAGTCGTATTTGCGGGCGCGGAAATAGACCAGCACCATCAGGCAAACCATGATGGTGGCCGCCGGCACGAAGCCCGCCAGGAACAGCGCCACCGCCGACGTGTTGGTGACCTGCGCGATCACGATCATGAAGATGGCGGGCGGCACCAGCATGCCCATCGCCGTGCCGGCGGCGATCAGGGACGCCGAGTCCTGCCGCTTGTAGCCCGCCTTGGTGAGCGGCGGCATCAGGGTCGAACCGAGCGCCGAGACTTCCGCCATCTTGGAACCGCAGATGTCGGAGAAGAAATAGGCGACCACGATCACCGACATGCCGAGGCCGCCCTTGACCCAGCCGACCAGGGCGCGCGCGAAATCGACCAACGCGTGGCTCATGCCGCATTTTTCCATCAGGCCGCCGGCGAAGACGAAGGCCGGGATGGCGAGCAGCACCCAGCTCTGCGAGCCCGACACCATGCTGGACGCGAGCACCTGCATGTCGTAGCCGCCGATCGCGAGGCCGGCCACGCCCGAGACGCCCAGCGCAAAGACGATCGGCATGGAGAAGACGATCAGGACGACGAAGATCGCCGCCACCACGAGAAGAATCATTCGGCCCTGACTTCCAATGGCACGATCGCCTGATCGACGGGTGGCGGCGCCACGATCATGGAGACGGCGTAGATCACCAGCAGGACGCCGCCCACCACCGCGGAGGCATAGAGCACGGCGAGATTGATCTCGAGTCCCGGCGTGGCGAGTGTCCGGTTGAGCAGGCAGAGCTTCATGCCGTACCAGGCGGCGAGCCCACCGAAGCCCGCGATCAGCAGATGGTGGATGCGCTCGACCCAGACCTTGGCGGCCGGCGACAGATGCAGGACGTGCAGGGTGAAGTGCGCGCGCTCGCGCACGCCGATCGCCGCGCCGATCAGGGTGAGCCAGGCGAGCAGCATCTCGCCCACCTCCTCGACCCAGGTGAAGCGGATCGGATCGACGTCGAGCCAATCCGTCACCTCGATCATGACATAGCGCAGGAACACGCCGATCAGCAGGTTGACGATGGCGGCAACCAGCAGGAAGGAAACGACGAACTTGGGAATGTCGCGGATGATCTTCAGCATCGGGACGCCACGGGTCCCTACGCCTTGAACTCCACGATCTGGTCCCACAGGCCGGCATATTGCTGCTTGTAGGCCGGCCAGATCTTCTCCTGCGCGACCTTCTTGAAGGCGTCGACGTCGGCCTCGACGACCGTCATGCCCTTGGGCTCGAGCTCCTTCTTGGCGGCGGCGAAGTTGTCGACCGATTCGGTGAGCTCGCGGCACTTGGTCTGCGCCTCGCGGCTGGTGTCGAGCATCAGCTTCTTGTGCGGATCGCTGAGACCCTCCCACACCGCGAGGTTCATGGTGTTGAGGGTGGGGCCGTAGTTGTGGAAGGTCATCGAGCAGTACTTCGAGACCTCGTAGATCTTGAGCGCGATCTGGTTGACGATCGGCAGGTCGCCGCCGTCGATCACGCCCGACTTGGCGGCCGAGATCACCTCGCCCCACGCCATCGGCACGGCATTGCCGCCCAGCCCGTTGATGGTGTCGCCGAACACCTTGGCCTGCTGCACGCGGATCTTGGCGCCGCGCAGGTCCTTCGGTTCCTTGATGGCCTTCTTGGACGTCCAGAAATGGCGGAAGCCGTAGTCGAAGAAGCACAGCGTCTTGAGCTTGTACTTTTCCTGGAACTGCTTATCGAGCGCATCGCCGATCTTGCCGTTGAACATCTTGTAGGCCTGGTCGTAGCTCTGCACGAGGTACGGCACCAGGAACACGCCCATCTCGGGGAACACGGTGGCCGCGGCGCCGCCGGGATTGCCGATGGCGATGTTGCCCGACTTCACCGCGTTCATGATCTCGAGTTCCTTGCTGATCAAGGTGCTCCCGAAGAACTGCATGTCGAGCTCGCCGTGCGAGCGTTCGCGCACTTCCTTCGCCTGCCAGTCGAAGGCGACGGCCGCCGATTCCGGCACGGCGTTGAGATGCGCCATGACGAGCTTCTTGGCCTCGGCGCGGGCGACGGTCGGCGCCAGGCCGGTGGCGAGGATGCCGGCCATGCCGCCCTTCATGAGGCTGCGGCGGCGGATCGAAGACAGGTTTCGACTGCTGATTTTCATGATCGTCGACATGGTGCGCCCTCCCAGGCGATTGCTTATGAAAATCCTATACTGCCGAAGCAGAAGCGGGAAGCACTACGGCCGGTAACGAAGCAGTGCGCAGCCGAAGCCCGCGAAAATCACCCCGCTGACGCGGTTGAATCGCCGCTGCCAGACGCCGCGCATGAGATGGTTCGCGAGCCGGCGGCCGCAGAGCGCGTAGGTCACATAGAAGAGTGACTCCGCCGCCAGGAACGTCGCGACCAGGAGCGCGAATTGCGGCGCCCATGGCGCCGATGGCGTGATGAATTGCGGGAAGAATGCAGCGGCGAAGATCAGCAGCTTGGGATTGCTGATGCCGACCAGGAAACCGCCGCGAAACAGCGCGAGGCGGCTGGCAGTTTCGCGCGGCGAGGTCGCTGCGGGTGGCGCGGGATCGACCGGCGCGCGCCACATCTGGATGCCGAGAAAGATCAGGTAGGCGGCACCCAGGTATTTCAGCACCTCGAAGGCTGCGGGCACGGCCAGCATGAAGGCGCTGACGCCTGCGATCGAGCCCGCCAGCATGACCGCAAGCGCCAGCAGGCAGCCCGCCATGCCGATCATGGCGGCGCCGAAGCCGAAGCGGATGCTGCGTGTGGTGACGTAGAGGACGTTCGGTCCCGGCGTGCAGGAGATCAGCAACACCGCGCCGAGATAGAACCACCAGGTCGCGAGCGTCATTGCGCGGCGATGGCGCTGTGCTGGCCTTGCGAGTTGTTGAAGCGGTCGAGCACGTGGCCCGGTCCTTTGGCGAGCTTGGCGTAGTCCTTGCCGTCGAACGTCCTTACGCCGTTGCAGAACACGCCGTGCACGCCGGTCGGACGGCGGATCGTGCGCCGGCCGCCGCCCGGCAGATCGGCCACCCTTTCGGCCGGGCTGATGCCGACCGTGGCCGGATCGAACAGCAGCAGGTCGGCCTGCGCGCCGACCGTCAGGCGGCCGCGATTCTGGATGCCGTAGAGATCGGCGGGATGGCTGGTCAGCCGGCGGATGCCTTCGACCAGGTCGAAGTCACCGCGCTCGCGCACCCAATGCGCCAGGAAATGCAGGCCGAAGCCCGCATCGCACATGTAGATGAGATGCGCGCCGGCGTCGCTCAGCGCCACCACGCCCGCCTCGTGCTTCAACAGCCGCGCCACGCCTTCGTCGCCGACATTGAGGAAGCGGCCGAGGAAAGCGGTCTCGAGGTCCTCGTCGAGGGCAAGGTCGAGCATGACATCGAGCGGATCGCGATGTTCGGTCTTGGCGATCTCGGCGGCATAGCGATTCACGTACTTGGCGTTCGACGCCTTGTGGGCGACGGCCACCATGACGCGATCCCAGTTGCCCTGGAAGATCATGCCGGGCCGCGGGTTCTTGGCATTCTCGCGGAACTTGGCGCGCCATGACGGATCGCGGAACACCGCTTTCAGCTGCTCGGGCGTATAAGCCTTGATCGGATCGAAGGCCGAGTGGCTGTAGAACGGATAGGCATTGGACATCGTGAAGTCGAACGACAAAGGCTGGCAGGGGATCTGGACGTAGAGCCCGGCGCCACGGCGGAGTGCGGCGGCGCAGTCGTCGAAGATCTTGAGCGCGCGATGCGGCTCCTGCTCGTTGTACATCGCCATGCCGGTGCCCTGGAAAAACGGCCTCCCGTACTTGGCCGCCATCGGCTCCAGCTCCTGCGGCGTCTTCACGCCCGAGGCGATGGCGATCACGCCACGCCCGCGCGGACCCATGGCGCCGACCAGCGCGTCGAGCTCGGAGATCGGCGCGATGGTCGACGGCATCGGCACGCCGCCATAGCCCGAGTGATTGAGCGAGTAGGAGGCGCCCAGCCCGATCGCGCCCTTGTCCATGGCGTCGGCCACCATGGCTTTCATGCGGTTGAGCTCTTCCGGTGTCGCATCCTGGCGCTGCGAGGCGTCCTCGCCCATCACGGCGGTGCGGATGGTCGAATGGCCGGCCAGCACGGCCAAGTTGGCGTAGGCGCCGCGCCGGCGCAGCATCGTCATGTAGTCGCTGAAACTCTCGAAATCCCAGGTGATGCCCTGGCGCAACGCGTCGAGGTCCATGCCCTCGACCACCGAGAGATTGCGGATCACCAGGTCGCGCGCGGCCGGCGGCGCCGGCACGATGCCGAAGCCGCAATTGCCCATCACCGCCGTGGTGACGCCGAGCGACGGCGACGGCGAGAGCGTGGCGTCCCAGGTGACCTGCGCATCGTAATGCGTGTGCACGTCGACGATGCCGGGCGAGAGCACGAGGCCGTCGGCATCGATCGTCTCGGCGCCCTTGTCCTTGATGGCGCCGATTCCGACGATGCGGCCATCCTTGACCGCAACGTCGGCGCGCTTGGGTTCGTGGCCCAGACCGTCGACGACCGTGGCGCCGCGGATGACGAGATCGACCATCGTTACCTCCGTCCGTTCTTCAGCGCGCCATAGGCGGCGAGTGCTGCGTGATTCACCAGGTCGCTGACCGTGGAGCCCATCTGCACGATCTGCATCGGTTTCTGCAGGCCGTCGATGACCGGGCCGATCACCGTGACGCCGCCCAGCCGCTGCATCAGGCGCGAGGAAATGTGCGCCGAGTGCAGGCCCGGCATCACCAGCACGTTGGCCGGGCCGGTGAGGCGGCAGAACGGATAGGTCTCGCGCAACAGCTCGTAGTCGAGCGCCATGTCGGCCTGCATCTCGCCGTCATACTCGAAGTCGACCTTCTCCGCGTCGAGCAGGCGGATCGCCTTGCGGATGCGGTCGATGCGCTCGATCTCGCGGCTGCCGAAGTTGGAGAAAGAGAGGAAGGCGACCCGCGGCTCGTGGCCCATGGTGCGGGCGTTGGCCACCATCTGCTTGGCGATGGTGGCGAGCTGCTCGGGTGTGGGCGTCTCATTGATCGAGGTGTCGGCCAGGAACACGGTGCCGTGGCGCGCCACGACGATGGAATAGCCCATCGGCACCTTGTCGGCGCTGGCATCGATCACGCGCTTGATGTCGCTGTAGCATTCCGGGAAGCGGCGCGTGATGCCGGTCACCATGCCGGCGGCGTCGCCCATCGCCACCATGCAGGCGCCGAACACGTTGCGGCCCTGGTTGACCATGCGCTGCACGTCGCGGCGCAGGTAGCCGTCGCGCTGCAGGCGCTTGTAGACCAGGTCGGTGTAGGGCTTGTTGCGCGTCGAGAGCCGGGCGTTGTGGATCTCGAGGCCGGTCGCGTCGCCGATGCCGAGCGACTTCATGGTCTCGCGCACCTGCTCCTCGCGGCCGATCAGGATGGGCGTGCCGTAACCGTTGTCGCGGAACACCACGGCGGCACGGATGGTGCGCTCCTCCTCGCCCTCGGCGAACACGATGCGCTGCGGGTTGGCCTTGACCTGGTCGAACAGGCTCTGCAGCCAGTGGCTGGTCGGATCGAGGCGGCCGGAAAGCTCGCGGCGATATTCCGCCATGTCGGCGATCTTCTTGCGCGCCACGCCGGAATCCATCGCTGCCTGGGCGACGGCCGACGACACCGCCGAGATCAGGCGCGGATCGAACGGCACCGGCACGACATATTCCGGCCCATAGCGCAGCCGGCGGCCGGAGTAGGCGCGGTCGACCTCGTCGGGCACGTCCTCGCGCGCGAGCTTGGCCAGCGCCTCGGCCGCGGCCACCTTCATCTCCTCGTTGATGGTGCGGGCGCGCACGTCGAGCGCGCCGCGGAAGATGTAGGGAAAGCCCAGCACGTTGTTGATCTGGTTGGCGTAGTCGGAGCGGCCGGTGGCGATGATGGCATCCTTGCGCACCGAGCGGACATCCTCGGGCGTGATCTCGGGATCGGGATTGGCCATGGCGAAGATGATCGGCTTGTCGGCCATCGACTTCACCATCGCCTTGGTCACCGCGCCCTTGACCGACAGGCCGAAGAAGACGTCGGCGCCCTTCATCGCCTCTTCCAGGGTGCGCGCCTTGGTGCGCACGGCATGGGCGCTCTTCCACTGGTTCATGCCCTCGGTGCGGCCCTGCCACAGCACGCCCTTGGTGTCGCACAGGATGGCGTTCTCGTGCGGCATGCCCATCGCCTTCACGAGCTCGATGCAGGCGATCGACGCGGCGCCCGCGCCGTTCACCACCATCTTGATGTCCTTGATGTTGCGGCCGGTGAGGTGCAGCGCGTTGATCAGGCCGGCCGCCGAGACGATGGCGGTGCCGTGCTGGTCGTCATGGAAGATCGGGATGTCCATCAGCTCGCGCAGGCGCTGCTCGATGATGAAGCATTCCGGCGCCTTGATGTCCTCGAGGTTGATGCCGCCGAAGGTCGGCCCGAGGTAGCGCACGCAATTGACGAATTCGTCGACGTCCTTGGTGTCGACTTCGAGGTCGATGCAGTCGACGTCGGCGAAGCGCTTGAAGAGAACAGCCTTGCCTTCCATTACCGGCTTGCTGGCCAGCGCCCCGATGTCGCCCAGGCCGAGCACCGCGGTGCCGTTGGAGATCACGGCGACGAGGTTGCCGCGCACGGTATAGTCGTAGGCGGTCGCGGGATCCTTGGCGATTTCCAGGCAGGGCGCGGCGACGCCTGGCGAATAGGCGAGCGCCAGGTCGCGCTGGGTGACCAGCGGCTTGGTGGCGACGATCTCGATCTTGCCCGGCCGGCCGGTGCGATGCATGACCAGCGAATCGCCGTCGAGATCGCCCATCTCGCTGCTGACCATCGCTTCCGAGCCTTTGCTCGCCATTGTCGTTTCTCTCCCGGTTGAGGAGCCATATTGGCGACAATCCCCGGGCGGGGCCAGCCGGCCATGCCGCGCTGCAATGCAGCTGCGGAAGCTGCCTATTCTTCAGGCGGCGGCGGCAGCTTCAGCATGTCGTTGAAGCGCTTGCGGGCGGTCTCGTCGTCGACTTTTTCGGTAGGCGGCGCGTCGGCGCCCTTGGGCTGGGCGAGGTGGGCGAGCCACGGCATGGTCACCACCAGCGCCAGCACCACGAGTTGGGCGCCGATATAGGGGGCGAGCGCCCGCGCCAGCGGCCGGATCGCCGTTTTTTGGGCCATGGCGCTGCGCGCCATCATCACGGCATAGCCGCTGGGCGGCACCAGGAAGCTTGCCTGCAAAGCGAGCAGCGCCAGCACCGAAATCCAGACGGCATCCGGCGCGCGGGTCAGGATCGACGGCATGACGATCGGCACGATCACGAACACGATCTCGAAGGCGTCGAGCACGAAGGCCGACAGGGCGAACACCACCAGCACGGTGATGGCCGCCCCCGTGGCGCCGCCCGGCACCAGCGTCACCCAGGCATCGAGCAGGCGGTCGGTGCCGAAGGTGCGGAACACCAGGGTGAAGGTGGTCGCCGCGACGAACAGAGCGAACAGCGCGCCGGTCACCGCCATGGTGTCGCGCAGCACGGCGGAAAACACGCCGCCGCGCAGGCCACCGGTCGCCCAGCCGTAGAGCAGCAGCGCCGTGCCGCCCATGGCCGCTGCTTCGACGGCATAGAAATAGCCGGCGGCGACGCCGGCCAGCAGGCCGATCACGAAGGCCGCGGCGATTGCCGCCGTCGCCCATTCGACCGCCGCCGGCCGCTCGATCGGTCCGCGCGCCGGCGTCCGGCGGCCGAGGAACCAGGCCACCAGCAGGCAGAGTGCGAGAAACATCGCCGCCGGCACCAGCGCGCCGCGGAAGATGTCCTGGGTGTTGACGATGCGCACCATCTCCTTGGTGACGTTGGCTGCCTCGGTATGGGCGCGCATCATGGCGTCGCCCAGCAGGATCAGGACCAGAGACGGCGGGATCACGACGCCGAGCGTGCTGGCGACGCAGACCAGCGCCGTGCTCTCCGCCGCCGGCACGCCGCGGGCCGCGAGCTTGGGCGCGACGCTGCGCGACAGCATGGCGACGCTGGCGCCCACCGAGCCGTTCATCGGCGCCAGCAGCGCGCCCAGCCCCAAGGTGGCGAGCGCCGGCGCGCCGCCGCCATGGCCGCCGAGCGCCACGCCGCAGCGGAACAGCCGGTCGGCCAGCGGCAGGCGGTTGAGCAGCGCGCCCATGAAGACGTAGAGCGGCAGCGCCTGCAGGAGATCGGTCTCCAGCAGCCCGATGATCCGGCTGGGCAGCGCCGTCAGCAGCGGATACTCGATGCCGCCGCCCAGCACGCCGACCGTGGCGAACAGCGCCGACACGCCCATCAGCACGGCGAAGGCCGGCAGCCCGGTCGCCAGCAGGGCGACCGCGACCGCCAGCAGCATCCAGAGGCCGGCGCTTTCCACCTAGGGGTCTTTCCGCAGCACGTCGATCAGCGCCTGGCAAAGTGCCAGCACGGCCAGCAGCAAAGTCGCAAGCTTGATGATGAAATAGCCGGGATTGTTGGTTTCGGAGAATTTCTCCAGCACCAGAACCGACCGCTGCACGGTGGGCCAGACCGTCCAGATCATGAAGATCGTCCAGGGTGCGACACAGGCGAAGCCGCCCCAGCGGCCGATCGCCGACCGCACGCGCGTCGGGTAGCCATGGGCGATGGCGTCGACGGCGAGATGGGCGCGTTCGCGGGTGGCGAAGGTCATGGCCAGGCTGACATAGAGCGCGAAGATCCACTGGCCGAGATCGTTGGCCTCGCGCGAGCCCCACTGCACGAAGTCGCGCAACGGCCATTGCAGGAACAGGATCAGCGCCACCGGCAGCACCAGCCAGCGCCCGGCCATGATCAGCCGCCCGATCGCCCGATCTGCGCTGTCGAGCCAGCCCATCGCGCGTTTCCCCCAATTGGCCCCCATCCGCCGGGGGCCTCAGCATGCTAGACCGGGATCACACCGAGAACCATCCGTGCCCGACAGCAACCCGCTTCCGCCGCTTCCCGCCGATGCCACGCCCATGATGCGCCAGTACCTGGCCATCAAGGCGGCGCATCCCGACCATCTGCTGTTCTACCGGATGGGCGATTTCTACGAGCTGTTCTTCGACGATGCGGTCAAGGCCTCGGCGGCGCTCGACATCGCGCTGACCAAGCGCGGCCAGCATCTCGGCGAAGACATCAAGATGTGCGGCGTGCCGGTGCACAGCCACGAGGCCTACCTGTCGCGGCTGATCCGCCAGGGCTTCAAGGTCGCGGTCTGCGAGCAGGTCGAGGATCCGGCCGAAGCCAAGAAGCGCGGCGCCAAGTCGGTGGTCGAGCGCGCCGTGGTGCGCGTCATCACGCCGGGCACCTTGACCGAGGATTCGCTGCTCGACGCGCGCAGCCACAATTATCTCGCCGCCATCGCCGAAGCCCAGGGCGAGCTGGCGCTGGCCTGGCTCGACCTCTCGACCGCCGACTTCGCCACCCAGCCGCTGCTGGCCAGCCAGCTTGCCGCCGCTTTGGCGCGCCTCGCGCCGGGCGAACTGCTGGTGCCCGACCGGCTGCTGGCGCGCGAGCCCTTGAAAGCTGCGCTGGAAGAATGGAACACGGTGCTGACGCCGCTGCCTTCGGCGCGCTTCGACAGCGACAATGCGCGCAAGCGCCTGCAGGCGGCGTTCAACGTCGCCGCCCTCGACAGCTACGGCTCGTTCTCGCGCGCCGAGACGGCGGCCTGCGGTGCGTTGCTCGATTACGTCGAGCTCACCCAGGCGGGCAAGCGGCCAGCCCTGGCGCCGCCGCGCCGCGAGCGTGCCGACGGCACGATGGAGATCGATCCCGCGACGCGGCGCAATCTCGAGCTGGTGCGCAGCCTCGATGGACGGCGCGACGGCAGCCTTCTGGCGACCATCGACCGCACCCTGACCGGTCCCGGCGCGCGCCTGCTCGCCGAACGCATCGCCGCCCCTCTGACCGAGCGCACCGAGATCGAGCGCCGTCTCGACCTGGTGCAGCTCTTCGTCGAGCGGCCGGCCGTGCGCGAGCGCGTCCGCGAGGCGCTGCGCCGTACGCCCGACATCGAGCGCGCGCTGCAGCGGCTCTCGGTCGGCCGCGGCGGCCCGCGCGATCTCCTGGCGCTGAAGGACGGGCTCGACTCGGGCGAGGCGCTGGCCGCCCTGCTGCGCGCCGAACCCGAGGCGCTGGCGCCGCCGCCGGCGCCGCTGGCGGAGATCGTCGCGGCCTGCACCGGCCACCGCCCGCTGATCGAGGCGCTGGCCGTGGCGCTCGCCGACGAGCCGCCGCTGTTCGCGCGCGACGGCGGCTTCGTCCGCATGGGCTATCGCGCCGAGCTCGACGAGCAGCGCACCTTGCGCGACGACAGCCGCAAGACGGTCGCCGGGCTGGAGGCGAAATACCGGACATCGACGGGCGTGCCGTCGCTCAAGATCCGGCACAACAACATGATCGGCTACCACATCGAGGTGACGGCCACGCACGCCGACAAGCTCGATCTCGCGGCGCTGGGTTTCACGCGCCGGCAGTCGATGTCCAACGCCACGCGCTTCAGCACCGCGGAGCTGGCCGACCTCGAAACCCGCATCGGCCGCGCCGCCGACCAGGCGCTGGCGCTGGAACTCGCGATCTTCGACGAGCTGGTCGCCAAGGTGACGGAGGTCTCGACGGCGGTGGCCGCGGCCGGCCGTGCACTGGCGGCCCTCGACGTCGCGGCGGCGCTGGCCGAGCTCGCCGCCAGCCAGAATTACGTGCGCCCGGTGCTGAGCGCGGAGCCTGCCTTCGCCATCGAGGGCGGTCGCCATCCCGTGGTCGAAGCGGCGCTGCAGCGGCAAACAGTGCGGGGGCGGCACCGGCTTCGTGCCCAACGATTGCGATCTTGGGACCGAACGCCGGCTGTGGCTGCTGACCGGCCCCAACATGGCGGGCAAGTCGACCTTCCTGCGCCAGAACGCGCTGATCGCCGTGATGGCCCAGGCCGGCTCCTTCGTGCCGGCCAGGGAAGCCGACCATCGGCATCGTCGACCGCCTGTTCAGCCGGGTCGGCGCCGCCGACGATCTGGCGCGCGGGCGCTCGACCTTCATGGTCGAGATGGTCGAGACGGCGGCGATCCTCAACCAGGCGACGGCCAGAAGCCTCGTCATCCTCGACGAGATCGGCCGCGGCACCGCGACGTTCGACGGCCTGTCGATCGCCTGGGCAACGCTCGAGCACCTGCACGACGTCAACAAATGCCGCGCGCTGTTCGCCACCCATTTCCACGAGCTGGGCGCGCTCAAGGAGCGGCTGGCGGCGCTGGCGCCCTACACCATGCGCGTCAAGGAATGGCAGAACGAGGTCGTGTTCCTGCACGAGGTGGCGCCGGGCGCCGCCGACCGTTCCTACGGCATCCATGTCGCCCAGCTCGCCGGCCTGCCCGCCGCCGTCGTGTCGCGTGCCGAACAAGTGTTGGCGGCGCTGGAGAAGGGCGAGCAGTCGGGCGCGGTGAGCCGGCTCGCCGACGACCTGCCGCTGTTTGCCGCCGCACCGGCGCGGCCGGCCGGCGGCGTGGCGAAATCCCAGGAGTCCGAGATCGAGAAGGCGCTGGCCGAGGTCAATCCCGACGAGCTCTCGCCGCGCGAAGCGCTGGAGGTGCTCTACGCCTTGCGGGCGCGCAGCCGCATGCCGCGCAACGGGTGATCGTCGGGCTCGGGCTGCTGCCAGCCGGTGAGCTGGCGGAAGATCGTCGCGAGGCCGTGGCCCACGAAAGCCAGCAACAGGCAATCGACCAGCCGATGGGCGGCCGCGACGGCGGCGGCGTTCCATGGCTTGTCGGACAGATGTCCGACAGCCCACGCCAGGCCGGCATCAGCCAGCAGCGAGAGCGCGACCGCGCCGCCGATCAACAGGAAGAGGTGGATCTGCAGCGGCCGCCCCACGGCAAAGGCCTGACCGAGGGACAAGGGTTCACCGGCCGTGAGCGAGGGCAGCATCAGCACGAACAGGCAAGCCACGGCTGTCCAGAGCACGGCGCCCGGCTCGACCGGAGGCAGAGCGGCGAGCGCCGTCGCCAACAGGCCCAAGGCGGCGGCAAAGATCAGGAAGCGGAGCGCGATGGTCGAGCCGCGCAGCTCGCTCACTTCATCGCACGGGCTCGCGTCCTCGAGCAGCGCCTGCTTGATCCAGCGATTGAGGAACAGCGCGTAGGCGAGCGCGAACAGGAAATCCCAGCCCCAGTGATGGCGCCAGTCGACGAGCGCGCGGTTTGCTTCGAGGATGTAGGCGATGCCGCCGGCGAGGCCCGCGATCGGCAGCGCCGTCAGCCAGAACACGCCTTGATTGCGCAGCCAGAACACCAGCGCCTCGACCAGCACGAGGCCGAGCGACGGTGCGTCGTTTTCATGAGGCCGGGCGATCATCGCCCGAAGTTTACCGCAGGCAGCGCCTTGCGTCATCGGCGCCACGCCGCTATCGGCGCTGAACTTGATTCATTCAGCGTCGACGAACCTTGTTGCTACTCGGCCGGCAGCCCGAGCGTGCGGCCGGGATAGCCGGCCGCGTCGAAGTAGCGAACCGTGCCGACGCTCTGCATCAGCAGCACCGTGACATTGCCGGCGGCATCGGGCTCGGAGCGGACCTTGCTCGACTGCACGCCGGGCATCGCGCCGTTGGGCATCGCCTCGCCCAGCACGCGGCCCACGAGCTGGCCCTTGTCGGTGATCTTGAGGCCCAGCAGCTGGGCGATCGTCTGGCCGAGATCGGCATTGCTGACCGGCGCCGTGCTCTCGAAATGCTGGCGGAAGCCCGGCCCCTTGGCGCCCATGGTGTTGCGCGTGTCGGCGCGCGAGAAGCTGCCGTGCATGCCCTGGCCCTGCTGCAGCGGCGTGTCCGACACGTCGACGCCGCAGGTCGTCGGATCGGCGCAGCCCGTCGAGAAGGAACGGAAATTGACGACGATGGAGGGCGTCGGCGTGGCCGCCGTGCCTTTCAGCGCGATCGCCGCCAGCGGCAGGGTGCCCGGGATCTGGCCCAGCACATCGTCGACGAACAGGCCGCTCGTATAGTCCTGCGCCGACAGCAGCGCCACGACCTTGGCGGCCAGTTCCTTGTCGGCCGGTCGGCAGGTAGACGAGGTCGGAGCCGCCATTCGCCGCGACGACGATCTGCGGATGCGCCGGATCGCTGCCGATCAGCCCGTTGCCGCGCGCCGGCATGACGCCGGCCGGCACCTCGGCGTTCTTGGAATCGGGATCGTAGAGCGTGAGCCCGAGCGCGTGCGCGATGTCGATCGCCAGGAAGCCCGACGGCAGCTGGCCGGCCGGCACGTCCTTGTAGGTCTGCTGCGCCGCCCAGCTCGTGGCGCTTTCCTTGGAGATCGTCGAGAAGCCGTGGTCGGAGGTCAGGATCACGTCGGTCGTGCCGTCCAGCCCCTGTTCCTTCAGCGCCGCCATCAGCTTGCCGAGATTGTCGTCGGCGTTCCTGATGGCCGCGAGCGAGGTCGGGCCGTTGATGCCGGGCACGAGCTTGCCGAGACTGTCACCCTGATTGTGCTGCGTGCCGTCGGGATCGCGCGACCAGAACACCAGCAGGAACGGCTTGTCGCGTTCCTTGAACATCGGCAGCACGACCTTGGTGGCGACGTCGGTCAGATGGGCCTGCTGGGCGAGGTTGGCCGCCGTTCGTGCCGGGCGTCGTGCTGTTGCCGATCTTGCCGTTGTCGCCGCGTCCCGGCGTCTGCACGGGAAGCTGCGCCGCCGCGAGGCGCTTGGTCACCTCGTCGGACAGCGGGATGCCGCCCGGCCGGCCGGTCACGTCGTCGAAAACGATGGTCTGCTGGCCGGTCCGTTCGGTGTGATCGAAGATCAGCGCCGGCCCGACCTTGCCGATGATCGCGGTCGACAGGCCCGCGCCGCGCGCCGCCTTGACGATGGTGTCCTGGTTCAGGTAGTCGCCGGCGAAGTGCTCGTTGATCTCGCCCAGCACGGCGTCGTTCTCGATGAACGGCGTGACGCTGCCGGCCGCGGCCGGCACCGGGAAGCCGACATAGATCGTGTTGCTGAAGTCGCCGGTGTCGCCCAGCAGGTGGCCGGTCGCCATGCCCGAGGCGTTGGCCGTGGTGAAGGTCGGGAACAGCGAATGCGGGTTGGTGAAGCGCACGCCCTCGGCCATCAGGGCCGTCATCGTCGGGGCGGTCTTTTGGTTGACCATGCCGGCGCGGAGCCCGTCGGCCACGAACAGCACGACATTGTGCGGCCGAGACGGCGTTTGGGCGGCGGCCGGGAGCGCCAGCGCTCCCAGGATGACGGCGAGCAGCAGGCGCATTCGACACTCTCCCTGTTAGGGGTCGTACACTAGGGCTGAATTGTTACAAAAAGGATTTACGCGCCAGGGCCGCTCCCTCGGCCAGCGCCCGCAGCTTGCCGTAGGCGGTGGCCAGGGTCATCGGCGCCATGCCGCAATTGGTGCAGGCCTGGATGCGTTCGGGGTCGACGAACTCGGTGGCGAGCTTCAGGGTCGCGGCCACTTCTTCCGGCGTCTCGATCTTGTCCGACGCCACGTCGATGGCGCCCACCAGCACGGTCTTGGTCTTCAGGAGCTTCATCAGCTCGGGCGGCACGTGGCTTTGCCGGCATTCCAGCGAGACCTGCTGGATCTTGCTGCGGTCGAGCGCCGGGAAGGTCTGCTCGTACTGGCGCCAGCTGTCGCCCAGCGCCTCCTTCCATTTGATGTTGGCCTCGATGCCGTAGCCGTAGCAGATGTGCACGGCGGTGGTGCATTTCAGGCCCTCGGCCGCCTTCTCCAGCGCCGGCACGCCCCACTCGACGGTCTCGCCGAGATAGACGTTGAAGGCGGGCTCGTCGAACTGCACGACGTCGACGCCCAGCTTTTCGAGATCGCGCGCCTCCTGGTTCAGAAGCTCGGCGAAGGCGAAGGCCATCTTCACGCGGTCGCCGTAATAGCCGTCGGCCAGCGTGTCGATCAGCGTCATCGGTCCCGGCAGCGTGAACTTGAGTTTGCGCGAGGTCGCGGCGCGGGCGACGCGCGCCTCGCGCTCATGCACGAAACGCCGGCGCTTGAGGGGCGCGGTGACCGTCGGGCAATCGGCGTCGTAGCGATTGTTGCGGATGCCCATGCGCACCTTCTTGTCGAAATCGACACCGTCGACCTCGGCCAGGAAGCCGTGCACGAAATGCTGCCGCGCCTGCTCGCCGTCGCTCACGATGTCGATGCCGGCGTCTTCCTGGCGGCGGATCGCCAGCAGCGTGGCGTCGTCCTTGGCCTCGAACAGCGGCTGGCCGCTCAAGGTCCAGGGCGCCCACAGCACGTTGGGCGTGGCGAGCCACGAGGGCTTGGGCAGGCTGCCCGCCAGGGTCGTCTCGAACATGTTTCTTCCCCGTCTTTGCTTGTCGTCTACTTCGTCGTGTTTCCCGCGAACTCCAGCTCGGCCCGCACTTCGGGCGGCAGGACCTGGCCATAGGTGCCGGGCGCGCGCCAGTGCAAGGTGCCGAAGGCGCCGCAGCTCTCGCACACCGAGCGCCAGCTCTCGTGATGCGCGCCGCAGGCCGAGCAACGCCACGAGCGATCGGCCGGCGCGTCCGCCGCGCGGGCCAGCCAGTCATGCACCTTGGCCTGGTCGGACTGCGCCCGTTCCTCGACCTCGGCCATCATGCGGCAGACCCGGACCGACGGGTTGGTGCCGCCGGCCGTCTCGAGATGGCGCCGCGCCTCGCCCCACAGGCCGGCATCGAGCGAGGCCTGCGCCAGCGCCAGATGGCTTTCGACGTCGTCGGGGTTCTGCGCCGCCAGGCGGCGCACGACCCCGACCCGCTTCAACGGCTCCGTTTCGCCCGACGCCTTGAGATAGAGCGCGGCGAGGTCGGGATGCGGCGCCAGCGCCCAGCCGCGCTCGAGCGTCTTGGCCGCGCGCTTGCCGTCGCCCGCCTTGATCTGCTGCTCGGCCAGCCGGCTGCTGACGGCGATGCGTTCCGGCGCCAGGCCAAAAGCCTCGCGCGCCAGGGCCAGCGCATCGGCTGGGCTGGCGTCGCGCTCGGCAGCGCGGCTGCGCTCGACCAGCAGCAGCGCCTTCAGGGTGCGGCCCTTGTTCTGCGTCACCACCTTGCGGCGCAGGCCCGTATCGAGCGTGTCCTGGGCCGCCTTCCACTGGCCGACCTGCGCCTGCATGTCGAACAGCGAATGAACCACCCACGGCGTCTGCGGCCGCAATTGGAAGGCGCGTTCGGCATAGGCCAGCGCCTGCGCCTGGTCGCCGTCGCGCAACGCCTGGCCGATCAGGCCGCGCAGGCCGAGGAAGGCCATCTGCTCGTCGTCGAGCATGGCGTTGAAGGCGCGCTTGGCTGCGTCGCGATCGCCGGTGAGCTGGGCGGCCTGCGCCGACAGCAGGAGCGTGAGCGCGGGTTCGGCCAAGAGCTTCTCGGCCTTGCGCGCATGCTTCTGGGCTTCCGTGCCGTCGCCGGCGGCGACCGCGGCCAGGCCTTGCGTCAGCTCGCGATAGCCGCGGCGGCGCCGGCTGTCGCCCCAGCCTTCGAGCAGGGCGCCCGGTGCGCCCACGATCCAGCGGTAGAGCAGCCACAGGCCGATCGAGACCAGGACCAGGACGATGATGCCGACCGCCAGCGCGCCGACGCTGGTGTCGAGGCGCCAGCCGCGGAACTCGGCGGTGACGGCGCCGGGACGCTCGGCGAGCCATACCGCGCCCAGCATGGCGGCGACGGCGATGACGAACCACAGGAGCGTGCGCAGGGTGATCATCGGATCAGCGTGCCGTGCCCAGCAGGGCGATGGCCTGGGCCGCGAGCTGGTCGATGGCCCGCTTGGCCGCGAGATGCGCCTCGGCGCGCGACAGCCACGCCCCGGTGGCCCTGGCGGTCTGCGGCGGCAGCGACTTCACGAGGTCCACCGCCTTGGCGAGGTCGCCGGCGTCGAGCGCCGCTTCGGCGCGCGCGAGCTTGGCCTCGGTCGAATCGCCCTGCACGTCGTCGCCGACCCGGCGCAGCGAGACGATGCCCCTGACCTTGCCCAAAAGCCGCTCGCCGAACGAATCGTCGGCGACGTCGTCGGCCAGGGCTGCCTTGGCGACGGCAGGGAAGTTGGCAGCCAGTGTCGCGCGCGAGGCGACGCCGGCATGCGCATAGGGCTGCAATGCCGTGGCGATTTCGCTGAGTTTGGCATCAGCCTCCTTACCGTTATCTCGAGCGAGCGGCGCCAGCAGCTCGAGGTCGGTGGCGAACGGCAGGCCGGAATCGAGGGCGGCGCTCAGCCGCGCGGCGACGCCGATCACCGCCGAGGCGCGGGCCGCCACCAGTGCCTTCTGTTCGCCGGCATCGCGGGCGCCCAGGGCGTCGTTCAGCGCCTTGGCCTGTTCGCGCTGGCCGCTCACGGTCCGGTCGAGCGCCTGCAGGGCGGTGTGCAGAGTGACGATCTCGGCCCGCAGCACTGCCGTCTCCCTGTCCCTGTCCCGGTCGGCTTCGGCGGCGGGCGCCGCAGCTTGTGGCGCGGCCGCCAGAGCGTCGACCTTGGCGCGCAACTCGGCGACGGCGGGATCGGATCCGGCGGGTCGTTCGGCGGCCGTCGTCGAGAGGGCGCGCAGGCGCTTCTCGAGATCGTCGAGGCGGGCATTGAGGTCGCGTCTGGCGGCGTCGACCGCGGCATTGGCCACGATGTTGGCGGCGGCCTGGACGGCCTGCAGGTTGAGGCCGGGCGTCGGTGCAGGCGGTGGCGCGCTGGCCTGGCCGCGCCACAGCGTGCGCGCTTCTTCCGGCCAGAACGGCAGCGAGATCACGGCGCCGGCCAGCACGAGCACGGCGGCGATCAGGCCGATGATGAAGGCGCCGACGACGCCGAGGCCGCGGCGAATCTGGACCGGCGGCGGCGCGATCGGCGGCGGCACGGTGGGCGGAGGCGCAGGCGCTGCCGCCGGCCAGGGCGAGGAAGAAGGGGCGTCGCTCATGATGGCCTGTCCTTTTACGCCGGCTTCGGCCAGCCGGTCGATCTCATCCAGCACGGCCTGACGGGTCGGCCGCGCTGCCGCAACGGTCGCCTTGAACGGCAGGTCGCTGAGCGGCGCGAGGGCGGCGGGGCTGATGGCGACGGCGGTGATGTCGCGCACGGAATCGGCGAGGCCCGCGTCGCCCACGAGCTTGGCGAACTGGGAGGCTGCGCGCGGCGAGAAGAAGGTCGCGACATCGAGCGCGCGCGCCTGCAGCGCCGCCCGCGCCGAATCGGGCAACACGCTCTCCTCGCGGGCATCGTAGAGGGCGAAGCGGCGCACCTCGAAACCCGCGCGGCCGAGCGCCTCGCCGAGATCGGCCGCCGCATCGACGCCGGAGACATGCAGCAGCGGGCCGCCTTTGGGATCGAGGCGTTGGCGCACCAGCGCGGCAAGGGCGCCGGCGTCGCCCGACGCCGAGGTGACGGCATTGAAGCCCAGCCCCTCGGCGGTGGTGGCCGTGGTGTCGCCGACGGCCAGGATCGGCCGGCCGCGCTGATCGCTTGCTTCGGCAAGCGCGCGCGCCCCGTTGGCGCTGGTCAGCAGCACGCCCTGGCAGGCGGCGAGGGCCTCGGCGAAATCGACGGGCGGATGAAGGATTTCGAGGCGGAACAGCGGCGCGATGACGGGCACATGGCCGCGCTGGCTGAGCGCCGTCGCCAGCGTCACAGCCTCGCGTTCCGGCCGGGTGATCAGCACGCGCATGGCGCCCTCCGTAGCCGGGGCTTTCAGCCGACGCAATGATTCATGCGCTCTCGGCAGTTACAGAAGCACGACGCCTTCCAGCGCCAGCAATTGCCGCTTGGTCGGCAGCCCGCGGCCGCCCGAGAAGCCGCCTTCCTTGCCGCCGCTGGCCAGCACGCGATGACAGGGCACGATGATGGGAATCGGGTTGCGCGCGCAGGCCATGCCGATCGGCCGCGGTCCCGAGCCGAGCGCCATCGCCATGCCGCCATAGGTCGCGGTCTCGCCGTAGGGGATCTCGCGCATCATCGTCCAGACGCGGTTCTGGAAGTCGGTGCCGCGCGCGGCAAGCGGCAGGTCGAAGCGCTTGAGCTTGCGGGCAAAGTAACGCGCGAGCTGGCGTGTCGCCTCCTTGAGGACCGGGCTCGTCGTCTTGTCGCGGCTGCGTTCGCCGGGGCTTGCCCAGCGCACCCCGGTCACGGCGTCGTGATCCGCTTCGAGCGCGAGCCGGCCAACTGGTGTATCGACGTAACAAATCGTCATGTGGCAAGCGTAGCGTCGGCCGCCCGGTTTTGCCAACATAGAGGTCGGATGTCTGGGGGAGACAAAGTGAAGGGCCTTGGGCTCGGACGACGTGCTTTGCTCGGCGGCGCTGCGGCGCTGTGGCCGGCGCTGGCGCTCGCCCAGCAGCCGCCACGCCCGGCGCCGAGCCCGGCCCCGGCCGCGCCGTCAGCAGACCGCCGACTCCAGCCTGCCGCCGATCGTGTTCGTGCACGGCAACGGCAATTCGAGCGCGCTCTGGATCAACAACATCTGGCGCTTCGAGGCCAACGGCTACAAGCGCAACCAGCTCTTCGCCATCGACTTCGCCTACCCCAACGCGCGGCGCGACGATTCGAAGCCCGAGCCCTTCCGGTCCTCGGCCGAGGACCAGATGAAGGAACTGGCGGCCTTCGTGGCGCAGGTCACCAAGGCGACGCGCCGGCGCAAGGTGGCGCTGGTCGGCTCCTCGCGCGGCGGCAATGCGATCCGCAGCTACTTGAAGAACGGCGGCGGCGCGGAGTGGGTGAGCCATGCCGTGCTCTGCGGCACGCCCAACAAGGGCATCGTGATCTCCGACACCTTGCTGGTGGGCAGCGAATTCAACGGCGCCTTCCCCTTCCTCAAGGACCTCAATTCGGGGCCGAACGATCTCATCCCCGGCGTCGAGATGATGGCGATCCGTTCCGACAAGAACGACAAATACTCCCAGCCCGACGCCCGTTTCGTCGGAGCGCCGGGCAAGCCCACGGGCGTCAGCTATGATGCCTCCGAGCTGCGCGGCGCCCGCAACGTCATCCTCGACGGACTCGATCATCGCGAGACGGCGTTCAACAAGCTGGCCTTTGCCGCGATGTACGACTTCATCGCCGGCAAGCCGCCGGCCAGCATGTTCATCGCCCAGGAGCCGTTGCCGGTGCTGAACGGCAAGGTCACCGGCATCGCCGACGGCGCCTACACCAACCTGCCGGTCGCCGGCGCCGAGGTCGAGATCTACGAGGTCGAGGGCAAGAACGGCGAGCGCAAGAGTTCCGTGGCGATGCATCGCAAGACCACGGGCGAGGACGGCCAGTGGGGCCCCTTCGTCGGCCGCTCCGACGCCTATTACGAGTTCGTGCTCACCATGGCGGCGCAACCCGTCACCCACACCTACCGCTCGCCGTTCCTGCGCTCGAGCGACGTGGTCCATCTGCGTCCCGCAATCTTCGCCAAGGGCGACGAGCAGGCGGCTTCGATCGTGAGCATGAGCCGGCCGCGCGGCTATTTCGGCGTCGGCCGCGACAAGTTCAGCCTCGACGGCAAGGTGCCGCCGGGCATCAATGACGGCGTACCCGGCGTCTCGGTGGGCAAGCTCACCTTCGACGCGACACCGCGCACAGTGATGGCGGTGTTCAACAACGAGACCATCCCGACCCGGACCTGGCCGGTGAAGGAAAATCACCTCGTGATCGCCGAGTTCCTGAATTGACCGATCGATCCAGTGCCGGGTCGAGCGACGGGCCGAGCGACGCAGAGATCGCCCGCATCAACGCCGAGCACCTGATCTCGACGCCGCTCAGGCCGGCCGACCTGCTGTTCGTGTTCGGCGGACGCTACGGCGTCGACGAAGTGGTCGCCGCCGCCGTCGATCTGTGGCAGCGCCGCTTCTTTCGCCATGCCATCGTGAGCGGCGGTGCGACGCAGGGCATCGCGCGCACCGAATGCAGCGTGATCAAGGACGGCATGGTGAAAGGCGGCGTGCCGGCCGGGCTGATCCTCGAGGAGCACCGCGCCACCAACACCGGCGAGAATGTGCTGTTCTCGCTGCCGGTGATCGATGCGGCGCTCGGTCTCGGCACCATCAAGTCGGTGATCTGCCTCGGCAGGATCTGCACGGCGCGGCGCTATCCGATGACCCTGCATCGCCACTGGCCCGAGGTCGACAAGATGCTGGTGACGATCAACCCGTTCGGCGCGCCGGTCGAGCGCTGGCACACCGATCCGGAATTCCGCGACCGCGTGATGCAGGAGTGGCGCAAGATCGAGCCTTACCGGGCAGAAGGGCTACATCGCCGACTGGCCGTGATCGCCGGATCGAAGGAATTCGTCGATCGCGCCGCCCCGCGCTACCAGGAGATGCGCAGGCCCAGGGTGCCGGCCACGGTCTGGCCGCGGTCGGACACTTCGACATTGCCGTTGGCGAACAGCGAGGTCTGGTTGCCGACGGCATATTTGACGCCGAGGTCGAAGCGCGCCGCGTTGCTGGCGGCGCGCGCGCCGTCGACCGAGAAGGTGCTGCCGGGCAGCACGGTGAAGCCCGCCGTCACGCCGCGGTCGGGCAGGAATTCGTGCACCCAGGCCGCCCGCACCCAGGCCGTGAGCGGCCGCGCGTTGATCTCGGTCTGGCCGTCGAGCTGGGCGCCCAGGAACGTCGGCAGCGAGGTCGTCGACTGCGCCTGGTAGTTGAGCGCGAAAACACCCGGACCGCCGCTCTGCGCCACGCTCGATTCGGCGATGGCCGGCGTCCACAGCTGGGCCGGCTGCAGGGCGACGAACGGCGTGACGCCGAGCCGGCCGCTCTCCGTCCTGGCGACCTCGAACGGACGGCCGAGCTCGAACCGTCCGGCGAGCTCGCCCGAGACCGCCGAGGATTTCGCCGTCTCGGTGCTGCCGATGCCGGCAATGGTGCGGGTCGCGCTGCCGTCGAAGCGGCTGTAGGACAGCGCGCCCGTGACGTAGAAAGTCTGCGCGTCGTAGAGCCCGTAGACGCCGAAATGCGCGCCGGTCGCCCGGCCGTTGGCGCTGGTGGCGTTCACCCAATAGTTCGAGACGCTGACGCCGGCGGCCGCACCGACCAGCGTCTGCGGATCGATGCGATAGTCGCTGCCGAACGCGCCGCCGCCGATCGACTGCTGCGCGGCGGGCGCGCCGCTGGTGGGTTCCGCGTTGAGCCACTGCCCGCCGCCGAACGCGGTTGCCCAGGCGCTCCAGTTGGGCAGGGCGTCGCTGGCCGGCGCCTGGCAGCCGGAGGCCTGGTCACAGGCCGCCACTTCCGCCGTCTGCTGGTCGGCGTAACGCCTGAGGCTGCGGCCTGTCATGAGAGAGGTGAACTGGCCGCCCGCCTGCATGTTGGCCGATATGCCGACGCTGGCGTTGCTGCCGGAGAGCACGGTGAGCGCATAGGGGATCTGGTCGGCGGAGAGGCCGAACAGGGCCGGCATGGCGCCGAGGCCGGGGCCGGCGTTGAACGCCGTGTCGAGCGCTCGCCCGACGGCGAGGAGGCCGCCGCCCAGTCCCGGCCGCTCCGCGGCGGCCGCGCGCAGGTTCAGGGTGACGTTGGTCGGGCTGTATCCCAGGCTGGCGCGCAGGAAGTCCCGGCAGGTTCTGGGTCGCCAGCGTGCCGAAGGTGCCGGTGAGGCCATTGCTCGCCGACACGATCGTATAGCTCTTGGCGAAATTGATGCCCGGCTGGAAGACGGCCTGCGCCGTGCCGGCAAGCTGGGCCTGGCCGTTGACGACGAGCTGGTCGGAGACGCCGTTCGATCCGACGCGCAGCGCCAGCGTGCCGAGCGAGGTCTGGGCGAACATGCCGCTGGTCGTGTGCGTGACGCCGGCGCCGGCCGCGCTGATGCCCATCCACCCGCTGTTCTCGAAACGCGAATAGGGGCCGGCCGCGATCGCGACCTGGCCGTCGATCGTGCCGGTGTTGACGACCACCGTGCCGACCGAGGTCGAGTTGCTGCCGATCGCAATGGCGCCCGGCGCGGCCGAGATCAGCCCGGCATTCAGCAGCGTGCCGAAGGTGCCGGTCATCTGCACCGCCGTGCTGCCGGCGCCGGTCGCGCTGATCGTGCCGGTATTGGTGATGGCGCCGTAGGTGCCGCTGGTGATGCCCATGCTGCCGGCGCCCGTGGCCTGGATGGTGCCACTGTTCGCCACGTCGTCGCCGTTGACGGAGATCGCTGCCGTGCCGGGCGCGCTGGCGATGAGGCTGCCGGTGTTGGTGACCGGATTGTAGAAGTTGCCGGGAATGTTGGTCAGGTAGGCAAACGTGCCGCTGCTCGTGACATAGACGCCGATCACCGTGTTGCCATAGACCGAGTTCGCCGAGGTGACGTAGGTGGTGCCGGGGGCGACGGGCGGGCTGGGCACCGGCACGGCGATTTCCGTCCAGGTCGCCACGCCGTTGGTGTCGACATGGACGGCCCAGGCGTGCGGCTTGCCGGAGAGATCGACGGAATCGGCGACCAGGTTGTAGGTGTTGGCGCGGCCGCCGCTGGTGATGCCCTCGAAATGCGTGACGGCCGTGGCGCCGGGGGCGTCGTAGAGCGTGAAGACGTTTGTGCTCTGGTTGTAGATGTAGCCGTGCAGGACGCCGCCCGGTCCGGGGTCGGTGGTGCCGCCGGCGATGCGGCCGCCGTAGATGCCGTAGGCCGTCGTGCTTGCGGCGAACCCGCCGCCGACCGGACGGTTGTTGGTGGTGAAGGTGCCGCTCGGAATGTCGTAGATGAAGGCGTTGCCGGTCGCCAGGATGGTGTCGTAGTTGCCGACGACCTGGTTGCCGAAGTTGCTGTGGGGAATGGTGTTGATCGTCGACGAGTTCGGATCGAACGACGAGCCCGGATAGAACAAGGTCGTGATCTGCTGGCCGGACGACGGCGCGCCGTCATAGAGATAGCCGACGTCCTTGCGGATTCGACGCCGCCGTCTTGTAGCTGCCGACGACTCGCAGGATGCCGGCCTGCGATCCGAAGTTCGGGCCGTAGGGCGTGCTGCTGATGCCGCCGGGGAAGTTGCTGCCGTTGGCGGTCGCCGTGATGAACGGCGCGTTGGCGCCGGTCGACAGGTCGAACAGCAGGCCGCCCGTGTTGCCGCCGCTGTTGGCGATCGAATAGTTGCCGGTCATGTTGTTGGCGCGGATGCCGGTGACCGTGGTGATCGAGCTCGAATTGAACTGGAAGGTCTGGAATTGAAGCTGGGCCTCGGCGGGCGCCGGCGATCAGGCCGGCGCCGGGCGCGGCCAGCAGGGTGACTCCAAGCCCATCAGCGACGCTCAGTTGTCGTGCCGCTCCTCCGACGTTGCGGTGACGATCGCTGCATTGCCGCCGTGAATGGCTGTTGTGGCTCGGTCAAGCGTTACTGGTCTATTGCGGCTGACCCAACTGTCAACGCATGCGTCTCCGGAGTCGCCGTGACGATGAGCCGATTGCCGAAAATCTCGCTCCTGTGAAGTTCCGACGCAGTCGCGCCGGACGCAGGCTCGACGCCGGTTTGGTCCGCTGATCCCCGAAAGCACCGGCCGTGTGAACCGACTTCACAGAACGGCCGGCGAGCCGCGGCTAGAATGGAGGGGCGCTTGCGAGAGGGTTCACTTTTCGTAGCGGTAATGGAAGTCGCAGTGGCTGGCGCCCTGCATGATGGTCTGCGTGCGCTCGAGCTTGAGCTTGGGGTCGTAGCCTTCGCAGAAGGCGCCGTCGCGGTTGCAGGAGAGAAGATGACCGATCTCGCCCAGACCCATCGCCTTGTAGGTATCGGCGTAGCGGCAGCGCACCACGTTGAAGGTGAAGCTCGTGTCGGTCTGTTCCTTGATCTCGATCTCGAGCGCTCCGCCCTTGGTCCACAGCGGCATCACGTCCTGGAAGGCTTTCAGTGACGTCCCGCCCGGCGCCGACGCGGCGAACTGACGGGCCTGCTCGATGGCCGAGCGCCGCACCGACTCGGCGATGGTCTTCCTGGCGACCCCTTCACCGTGGCTCTCCTTCAGGGTTTCGTAGACCTCCTTCAGGATCTCGGCCTCGATCTTTCGCTTCTCCAGCATGGAGAGGCCTTCGGGGTGGGCGGGATTCGTCATGGACGCCTCCTGTCGCGAGCCATCGGCGCAAATGCCAATGGACTCATAGCGCAGATAGGCGGAGCGAGTCAGCAGAGCGGATTGTTCGGCCGGAGGGTGCACGCTGCGGTAGTTCCAGGGGAGCACCAAAAAGGGGTTGCGGGGATGCGCTCTAGACTCTGGCTTGCGAGCGTTCTCGCAACGACCGCCGTCGTGGCTGCCGGTTGTGCCAGTGGCGGAAACGAGGTTCTCCGTACACAGGACGCCAATACCGTCAATCAGCTCATCGTTGACGGCAGGACGAATCGAAGCGACGTGGAGCGCATATACGGCCCGCCCACCGCCACGTCCTTTGCCAACGCGCAGAACGACATCTGGATTTACCGCTGGATGCGCAAGACGGCGAAGGCGGAAAACTTCGTTCCGTACGTCGGCGCGTTTGTCGGCGGCGCCGATATCCAGAAGAAGGAACTGACCATCCTGTTCAACGAGCAGAACGTCGTGGTCAGGCATTCGATGCGGGACAGCACCGAGGAGATCCGCAGGAACCTCAGCGCCTCATCGAGCCCGACAGCCCAGCGCGGGACAGATCGAGACGTCGCCGGCGCCGCAGCCGGGCAGCGCTTCGGTCATTGCTCCCGCCCGCCTGGATAGCCCGCCGGCTTCATGGCCCCGGTAGCGGACAGAACGGCTTCGCGCCCGCCAAAGACACCTCGTCCGACGACGACCGCGACCGCTGCTCCACTCGAAGCAGGCAACTGGACGTGCGGGATCAAAAATCCCCGCAATGCCTCCAATCCCTTCTACACGCTTCAGTTCGTCGTTGCCGCGGACCGCGCGATCACCGTCGTCAGCTATGCGAATGCCTCGGCAACGGTCGTCAGCAACAACCCGCTGACCTTCACCGCCGTCAATCCGAACGGATCGCGCCTGACCACATTTTCGTGGCGTCCGGACAATTCGATGGTCGTCACCGGTCCGGGCCTGAGCAATCCGAACTCGCATTTTTTCAATGAGGGGACCTGCACGAGAACTTATGCATGACGTGCACCTGCCCCTCGTCCGGGACGAAGGCACCCTTGACATAGCGGCCTCCCGATGAAATATGCGCCCATCATGAAGCCGTTCGCCCTCCTCCGGTCGCGACGCCGCCGCTCTTCCGAGCGGTCCGAAGACGCGCGCGCGTAACAACGCGCCGTATCGTGAAGCCGCTGGAGAGGATCAGGCGGCTTCCCATCACCTTCTTCTCCAGTCGGCCAATCCCCAAGGCCCTGAATTTGCGAGAGAGAAGACCATGACCAGCAGCAACAAGACCAAGATCTTCATCGACGGCCAGCACGGCACCACCGGGCTGAAAATCCACGAACGGCTGAAGGACCGGCCGGACATCGAGCTGCTCGAGCTGCCGATGGCCGACCGCAAGGACCTCGCCAAGCGCGTCGAGATCGCCAAGGCGGCCGACATCGCCGTGCTCTGCCTGCCCGACGCGGCGGTGAAGGAGCTGATGGCGGCCCTCGGTGACGCCGACACCTGCGTGATCGACGCCAGCACCGCCCATCGCGTGGCCGACGGCTGGGCCTATGGCTTCCCCGAGCTCAGCAAGCAGCACCGCCAGACGCTGCTCGCCTCCAAGCGCATCGCCAATCCCGGCTGCTATCCGACCGGCGCCATCGCCATCCTGCGGCCGCTGGTCGATGCCGGCATCGTGCGCGCCGATTCGACGCCCGCCGTGTTCGGCGTGTCGGGCTACACCGGCGGCGGCAAGGAGCTGATCGAGGTCCACGAGAAGAACCCCGACGTCGAGCCGTTCGGCCTCTACGGCGTCGAGCTCACGCACAAGCACGTGCCGGAAATGAAGAAGTACTCGCACCTCCAGCATGCGCCGCTGTTCGTGCCGTCGGTCGGCCATTACGCCCAGGGCATGCTGATCATGGTGCCGATCACGCGCGACATCGTGGCCAAGAAGGTGAGCGCGGCCGACGTGCAGAAGGTGCTGGCCGACTACTATGCCGGCGAGACCTTCGTGCCGGTGCGGCCGCTGGCCGACCGCAAGTGGCTGGAGCGCGACCGTTTCCTGCGCGCCGACCGGCTGATCGACACCAATTCCATGGAGCTCGCCGTCTACGGCAACGAGGCCGAGCAGCAGA
This sequence comes from uncultured Alphaproteobacteria bacterium, assembly GCA_963755585.1. GTDB lineage: Bacteria > Pseudomonadota > Alphaproteobacteria > Reyranellales > Reyranellaceae > Reyranella. The sequence goes on along the minus strand of CAVWKN010000012.1, from coordinate 102,445 downwards.
TCCTGGCCGTGGCCTCGCTCGACAATCTCGGCAAGGGCGCCTCGGGTGCCGCGGTCCAGGTCATCAACCTCAAGACCGGCGTCGACGAGACGACGGGGCTCGCCGTCGCCGCCTAGAATACGTGTTTAAAGGCTGCTCCGGCCCTCCTGGCGTGTGCCTGGAGGGCCGGTGACGCCCGTGGAGCGCCGAAAGAGCAAGCAATTGGCGCCAGGCGTCCCCATGTACGAGTATTGGGCGTCCCGTCGGGTGACGCCACGCCGGTCCGCCGGCCCCATATTTCCTCGACCCAGGCAATAACAACCAAAAATGCGAGGGATATGTGCATGTCGACCCAACAGGCGACGACCGGCAATTTTCATGAGGATCTCAAGGCGATGCTGCCGCGGCTGCGCGTCTACGCGCTGTCCATGACCCGTGATTCCGACGGCGCCAACGACCTGGTGCAGCGAACCGTCGTGAAGTCCCTGGTCGGCCGCGCGTCGTTTCAGCCGGGCACGAACTTCGCGGGATGGCTGTTTCGCATTCAACGCAACGAATTCATCTCCGGCCTGCGCCGGCAGCGGCCGACGGTGCCCCTGGATGACACGATCTCCCGCACGCTGTCGCACGAACCGCGGCAGGAGAGCGGCCTGGTCATGCGCGAATTCAAGAACGCCTTCCGTGTCCTGTCGGACTGCCAGCGCGAGACGCTGCTCCTGGTCGGACTCGAGGGCTACACCTACGACAAGATCGCCGTGCTGACGGGCGTGTCGGTCGGCACGGTGAAGAGCCGGGTCTCGCGCGCCCGGGCGACGCTCAAGCGGATCCTTACCGGCGAGGGCGGCGATGCCGCTTCCGGGGCTTCGGCCAACATCCGCATCTCCGTCGTGCCCTTGCAGCAACAGGCGGCCGCCTAGGCCCCGAACGCGCTGCAACTTCGACAAGCTCCGGCGCGCCTACCAGCTGAGCCGCAGTCCTGCGGTGAAGGCGTGGTTGTCGCGGAGCGCACATGCGCTCGCTGCCGCTGCGGCGCTTACCCACGCCGGCCTCGGCCTGCGCCGTCTCGACACATCAGCTTCGACGGCCCGAGCCGGATGGACAACCCGTTGAAAGCTCACATCTAGAGCGCGTCGCCCGGGGGAGCCCCGCCAAAACGGGGCTTGGGATCTCGGCCGAGATCGATATGCGCGGCGAACGCCGCATACGAACTCGGATTGTGGAGCGACAGGTCGGCACTCTGAAGGTCGTAAGCAGGCGATGACTCGGCGATGTGGATGTTGTCGGCGCCTGACTGGGGATCGAATACGTGTACGGATTCGTGCATCACCATCGCCGCTCGGGAATTATCCCCGGTGCGGGTCGTAAAGTGCGAATCCCTGTCGCTGTATCCGGGACCGAACGTTATCGGACCGTTGAGCGGGGACTCGGCAGGTGTCGCCAATCCATTCACCGGCACCCCTGAACGCATGCGACCCCCCGGCACCAGCAGCAATCCACTCACCTGATTGAACGTTCCCAGGATCAACGTCACGTCCGCGTCCGTGAGCTGCCGCGTGATGCCGATGGTCGGCGGAGCGATGCTCAACCGGAAATGCACCCGCAATGCCTCGACCGTCACCGACGAGGGAGCTGTCCCGTTCGCGCGGCTCTTTGCCAATGCGGTGAGTGCCGCAATGGCGGCCCGCACCTTCCGGCGAGCAAGAGGAAGATCGAGCAGGGCGAGTTCGCCCGCCAGCCTGCCCCCTTGCAACAGGATGTCGAGAACGCCCAGCACTTGCTGGCCCGCAACCCCGCCGTCCCGATCGAGGTTGAAGCGGGCTTCCACTGCACCGACGGCGCCGGCAGTCTGTTGGCCGTAGATGCCATCCACTTTGATCGCGGGCAGGATCCCGGTGTCCGCCAAGGCTTGCTGGAGCAGTTTTACCGCGGCGTGGTCGGCTTCAAAGGCATGCATGCCGGGGCTGTTTTTCACGGCTCGCTGCAGTCGCTGATTTGCACTCCAGAAGCTCGACAGGAGGGCCATGGCCTGATCTCCTTGCTCCTCGCGTCCGGGAAGATGTCCCGGTTCTTGTCGACTGTTGCGAGGCGGTCGCTGCCGAGTTCGATGCTAGGCGGCGCTGGCCTGGCGAGCAAGCCCGCCCCGGCTCATCGGGGAGCGTGAGCTGCCGCGGCGCGCCGATCCGCCATGAGGAGATTCTTCCATCACGGAGCGTCCCTGCGTGCGGTCTTTTCTGTGAAATGATCCAACTTCGGCAACCGCAATCGTTGTCCCGGGACCGGGCGAGCGGGCATCGTCTCGGGGGAGTCGACGTCTTGCGGCTTCGTGCTACGGTCTGCGGACTGGACAGAAGGCAGTTCGCCCCGCCGCGGCTGCCCGGCAGAAGTCTGCGATCGTCGAGCCGATTCACCCAATCGACCCATCGAACACAGGTAGCGTCATGTCCAATCGTCGAACCTTCCTCATCGGCCTTGCGAGCGCCGCCGCAACGGCCAGCGCCCCTGTCGCGCTGCAGGCGCAGAGTCCGCGCGAGGTCGTGCTCATCAACGTGTCGTACGATCCGACGCGCGAGCTCTATCGCGCGCTGAACGACGCCTTCGCCAGGGAGTGGCAGGCCGCCACCGGGCAGAAGGTCACCATCCGCACCTCGCACGGCGGCTCGGGCAAGCAGGCGCGCTCGGTGATCGACGGCCTCGAAGCCGACGTCGTCACCCTGGCGCTGGCCGGCGACATCGACGCCATCGCCCGCGAGTCCAAGCGCCTGCCGGAGAACTGGCAGTCGCGCCTGCCCAACAATACCTCGCCCTACACCTCGACCATCGTGTTCGTGGTGCGCAAAGGAAATCCGAAAGCCATCAAGGATTGGTCCGACCTCGCCCGGGACGGCGTCTCGGTCGTGACGCCCAATCCCAAGACGTCGGGCGGGGCGCGCTGGAACTATCTCGCCGCCTGGGCCTACGAGCTCGACCGCACCAAAGGCGACCAGGCGGCGGCGCGGAAGTTCGTCGAGGCGATCTACAGGAACGTGCCGGTGCTCGATTCCGGCGCGCGCGGCTCGACCACCACCTTCGCCCAGCGTGCCGTCGGCGACGTGCTGGTCGCCTGGGAGAACGAGGCCTTCCTCGCCCTGCAGGAATTCGGCGCCGACAAGTTCGAGATCGTCGTGCCCAGCTTCTCGATCCTGGCCGAGCCGCCGGTCTCGCTGGTCGATGCGGTGGTCGACAAGCGCGGCACCCGCAAGGTGGCCGAGGCCTATCTCGATTTCCTCTACACGCCGGCCGCCCAGAAGATCATTGCCAGGAACTTCTACCGGCCGAGCAAGCCCGAGTCCGCCGATCCCGCCGATCTCGCCCGCTTCCCCAAGATCCGGCTGGTCACGGTCGACCAGGCGTTCGGCGGCTGGGCCAAGGCGCAGGCCGAGCACTTTGCCGAGGGCGGCACGTTCGACCAGATCTACCAGCCCGGCCGCAAGCCGGTCACGCGATGAGCGTCGCAGCACTGCGCGGCTGGACGCCGTCGATCGCCAAACCGAGCGTGCTGCCCGGCTTCGGCATCACCTTCGGCTTTGCCGTGAGCTACCTGTCGCTGATCGTCCTGATCCCGCTCGCCGTGCTGGTGTGGCGGGCGAGCGCGCTCGGCATCGACGGAATCTGGCGAGTGGCGACCACGCCGCGCGTGCTGGCGGCGCTTCAGGTGAGCTTCTTCATCTCGGCCGCGGCCGCCTTGGTGAATGTCTTCTTTGGCGCGATCGTGGCGTGGGTGCTGGTGCGCTACGACTTCCCCGGCCGGCGCATCCTCGACGCCGCCGTCGACCTGCCCTTCGCCCTGCCCACCGCCGTCGCCGGCATCGCGCTGGCGGCGCTCTACGCCCCCAACGGCTGGATCGGCGCGCTGTTCGCGCCGTGGGGCATCAAGATCGCCTTCACGCCGCTCGGCATCTTCATCGCCCTGGTGTTCATCGGCCTGCCCTTCGTGGTGCGCACCGTGCAGCCGGTGCTGCAGGATTTCGAGCGCGAGGTCGAGGAGGCTTCGGCGACCTTGGGCGCCGGCCGCGGCCAGACCGTGTTCCGCGTCGTGCTGCCGGCGCTGGTGCCGGCGCTGCTGACCGGCGGCGCGCTCGCCTTCGCCCGCGCCGTCGGCGAATACGGCTCGGTGATCTTCATCGCCGGCAACATGCCATTCGTGTCGGAGATCGCGCCGCTGCTGATCGTCACCCGGCTCGAGGAGTTCGACTATGCCGGCGCCTCGGCCATCGCCACGGTGATGCTGGTCATCTCCTTTGCCGCCCTCCTGGTCATCAATTCGATCCAGGCGTTCAGCCGGCGGAGGTTCGGCCATGCCTGACGGCGTGTTCGGCGAGGGCCGTGGGGTGCGCTGGACGCTGATCGCGCTCGCGGTGGGCTTCCTCGTGCTGTTCCTCGTGTTGCCCTTGCTCGCCGTCTTCGCCGAAGCGCTGCGCCGCGGCACTGACGCCTTCTTCGCCGCCTTCGACGATCCCGACACCCAGTCGGCGATCTGGCTGACACTCCTGGTGGCGGCCATCGCGGTGCCGCTCAACCTCGTGTTCGGCCTGTCGGCTGCCTGGGCGATCGCCAAGTTCGAGTTTCCCGGCAAGAGCGTGCTGAACGCCCTGATCGACCTGCCGTTCTCGGTGTCGCCGGTTGTCTCGGGCCTGGTCTATGTCCTGCTGTTCGGCGCCAAGGGTCTGCTCGGCCCGCTGGTCGACGACTGGGACTTCAAGATCATCTTCGCCGTGCCAGGCATCGTGCTGGCCACGATCTTCGTCACCTTTCCCTTCATCGCCCGCGAGGTGATCCCGCTGATGCAGGAACAGGGCACGGCGGACGAGGAGGCGGCGCTGACCCTGGGCGCCTCGGGCTTCCGCACCTTCCTCACGGTGACCCTGCCCAACGTGCGCTGGGCGCTGCTCTATGGCGTGCTGCTGTGCAACGCGCGCGCCATGGGCGAATTCGGCGCGGTGTCGGTCGTCTCCGGCCATATCCGCGGACTCACCAACACCATGCCGCTCCAGGTGGAGATCCTTTATAATGAGTACAACTTCGTCGCCGCTTTCGCCGTCGCCTCGCTTCTGGCAGGCCTCGCCCTCGTCACCCTGGCCGCCAAGTCCCTCCTCGAATGGCGACACGGCGACGTCCTCGCCCCCACCCGGCGGCACTGACTCCGGCGTCAAGCGCGATGCGGCCGTCGCGATCACGGCCGAGGGACTCTCCAAGTCCTTCGGCGAGACGCCGGCCATTGCCGGTCTCGATCTCGCGGTTGCAGCCGGCGAGCTGATGGCGGTGCTGGGTCCCTCCGGCTCGGGCAAGACGACCTTCCTGCGGCTCGTCGCCGGCCTCGAGATGCCGACGGCCGGGCGCATCCTGTTCGGCGACGAGGACGCCACGCGCGTTCCGGTGCGCCGCCGCCGGGTCGGCTTCGTGTTCCAGCACTACGCCCTGTTCCGCCACATGAGCGTGGCTGAGAACATCGCCTATGGGCTGCGCGTGCGGCCGCGTCGCGAGCGGCCGCCGGCGGTCGAGATCGACCGTCGCGTCAAGCATCTGCTCGACCTCGTGCAGCTGGGCGGTTTGGGCAAGCGCTATCCCGCCCAGCTGTCGGGCGGCCAGCGCCAGCGCGTGGCGCTGGCGCGCGCGCTGGCCGTCGAGCCGCGGGTGCTGCTGCTCGACGAGCCGTTCGGTGCGCTCGACGCCAAGGTGCGCCGCGAGCTGCGGCGCTGGCTGCGCGACGTCCATGACCGCACGGGCCACACCACGCTGTTCGTCACCCACGACCAGGAGGAGGCGCTCGAGCTTGCCCACCGGGTGGCGATCTTCAACCGCGGCAGGGTCGAGCAGGTCGGCACACCCGACGAGATCCTCGACCAGCCGGCCACGCCGTTCGTCGCCGGCTTCGTCGGCGAGGCCGTGCGCCTGCCGGTTGATGCCGCGGGCCGCTCTTTTCGCTTGGGGCCACAGTCGATCCCGATCGTGGACGGCAACATCTCGGGCCCTGCCGAACTGTTCGTGCGGCCGCGCGACCTCGCTTTGGCCGACGGCGCGCCCGATGCGATCCCGGCCCGTGTGGTCGCGGTGCGCCGCACCGGGCCGGCGCGCCGCGCCGAGCTGGCGCTGGCGGAGGGCCTGCCGACGGTCGAGATCGAACTGCCGCCCGACCACGCTGTCGCCAAGGGCGACGTCCTCTCGGTCCGCCTCGCCAACATCCGCCTGTTCTCCGCCTCTTAGTCTTTGCGTCATGTTCTTCCGGACCGCGGGCGTCCCGCCCGCTTAAGCGCATTCATATGCGCGCATGATCATGAAGCGGGCGGGACGCCCGCGGTCCGTATGAGCGTGAAAAAGACGAGCAGTGAGTCCCGCGCGATCCAGGGGCATCCTTAATCGGCAAAGAAAGCCAGCGTCCTGAGCTCGATGCTCTCGCGCTCCAGCCGGTCGCCGGGCGCCGAGGGATCCTCGAACGCGCTGTGCGGCGTGAAGCGCGCGACGCCCTTGCGTACCGAATCGTAGCATTTCAGCAGCAGCGCCTCGTCGTGCCGCAGACCCGAAACATAGAGCCAGCGGTGCGCCGGATTGTACTTCACGGCATAGGTCTCGCCGATGCGGTCCTGGAACATCAGGTCGGAGGCCACGAAATCCTCGGCCCGGGTGGTGTTGGCATCGCACACCGCCAACGGCGAATCGTAGAGCGGTCCGCGGATCGGGCGCCAGACATTGATCACGGCGAAGCGCCTGCGCAGCAAGGCCTCCGCCGCCTCGCCGGTGAGATCGCGCACGCGCTGCGGTCCGGAGCGCTCGGTATAGTCGTTGTGCACGTTCCCCGCCGGCTGGCGCGGCAGGCCGGGCGTGCGGTCGGCCACGCCGTAGATCTTCTTGCGCACCGTATGGTCGAAAACCAGGACCCAACGGGCGCCCGTCGCCGCGGCGACCAGCTTCTCGGCCTCGGGGTAATAGACCCGCTTCACCTCGTCGTCGTCGTCGAAGTCGCGCAGCACCGAGGTGTGCCCGACGAGCTGGACACCTTCGTCGTCGAGCGAGAGCCGGTCCGCCACCCGCCGTGCATCGCGTATCGCCACGGTGCGCCGTTCGTACTGGGCGTTGGTCCGCGGCACGCCCGGCGGCAGCTCGTAAGTATAGCTGCAGGGCTTTGCTGACATCGGCTTCAGGTAATTCAGCACGGCATTGACGCGGGGCAGGCGGACGAAGGTATCGGAACTGAGGCTCACGGCGGTCCTCCTGTGGGGGTGAACAAGGAAGTCTTCGGGCCCTCGGCGAACAAGTGGCTGAGGATCCGCGCCTCCAGCGCCGCGACCTGCGGCGAGCCGCGCCGGCGCGGCCGTGCGATCGGCACGTCGACCTCGAGCTTCACGACGCCGTCATTGATCAGCACAACACGGTCGCCCAGCATGACCGCCTCGGTGACATCGTGCGTCACCAGCACGCCGGTGAAGCCTTCCTCCCGCCAAACGCTTTCGAGCAGGCCCTGCATTTCGATGCGGGTGAGCGCATCGAGCGCGCCCAGCGGCTCGTCGAGCGCCAGGAAATGGGGACTGCTGGCCAGCGCCCGCGCCAACGCGACCCGCTGTTTCTGGCCGCCCGACAGCACGGCGGGCCAGTCGTGCGCCCGCCTGTCGAGGCCGACTTCGGCGAGCTTTGCGAGCGCCCGCCGGTCCGCGCCGGGGGCCGTGCGCCGCGCGCCCAGGCCCACTTCGACATTGCCGAGCACGCGCGCCCACGGCAGCAGCCGCGGCTCCTGGAACATCAGCCGTGCCACGTGCGGCGAGCGCTGCGGCGGCTGGCCGTCGAACAGCACCTCGCCGCCGGTCGGTGCGTCGAGACCGGCAAGGATGCGCAGCAGGGTGCTCTTGCCGCAGCCGCTCTTGCCGATGATCGTCAGGAACTGGCCGGCCGGCACGTGCAGGTCGATGCCGTGAAGGACCGGGTTGGCGCCGAAGCTCTTGGTCAGCCCCCGCAGGGTAAGCGCTACGCCGCCCGGCGGTCGGTTGTCGTCGGGAGGATCGACGGCTTCGGCCGGCTCGGCTGGCGGCGAATTGTCGATGGCGTCGAGTTGCGCGTAAAGCATGGCGCGCACGAGGATATCGTCGACCATGTCACGACTCCTTGGGCTGCGACTGGAAGGCGGGATGCCAGCCGAGTGTCGTGCGCTCCAGCAGGCGGGCGATGCTGTCGGCGAGCTTGCCGAGCAGCGCGTAGAGCAGAATCGACAGCACCACGACGTCGAGCTGCATGAACTCGCGCGCCGACATCGCCATGTAGCCGATGCCCGAGTTGGCCGCGATCGTCTCCGCCACGATCAGGGTCAGCCACATGATGCCCAGCGCATAGCGCAGGCCGACGAAGATCGAAGGCAGCGCGCCGGGCAGGATCACGCGGCGGAACAGTTCCCAGTTGGACATGCCGTAGGAACGGCCCATCTCGACGAGCTGGGCGTCGACCGAGCGGATGCCGTGAAAGGTGTTGATGTAGATCGGAAAGAACACCCCGAGCGCCACCAGGAAGATGCGCGCGGTGTCCTCGATGCCGAACCACAGGATGACCAGCGGCACCATCGCGAGGTTGGGAATGTTGCGGACCATCTGGAAGGTGGCGTCGGTCAGCTTCTCGCCGATCTTCGACACGCCGTTCAGCAGGCCGAAGGCGAAGGCGAGGCTGCCGCCGATGGCGAAGCCGACGCCGGCGCGCCGGGCGCTGATCCCGACGTTGTCCAAAAGCTCGCCGCTCAGCGTCAGCCGCCACGCGGCGTCGACCACGTCGCTCGGCGCCGCCACGACGTTGGCGGGCAGCAGGCCGGCGCGGGCCACCCCCTGCCAGACGAGCAGCAACAGGACCGGGATGATCCAGCCCGCGGCATCGGAGGCGAAAAACCGGCGCAGGGCCGGCCGGATCCGTCGCGCCGGGACGACCGGCGCCGCGAGCCGCGCGGTCCGGCCCAGGACCCGGCCCAAGGGCCGGCCAAGGGTGAGCTGCGAATCGCTCACGAGCGGATCTCCCACTTCCAGACGATGTCGCGCACCGCGATCCTGTTGGGGATCAGCCCAAGCTTGTGGAAGCGATCGGCGACGCGCTGCTGCTCGGCGACCGCGGCATCGTTGAGCGGCGCGACCCGATAGTCGGTGCGCTGCACGGCGCGTTGCCACGATGCCAGGTCGATGCCGGTCGCCTCGGCGAGCACACGCGCCACCTCGTCGCGATGGGCCTCGGCCCATAGCGCCACCTTGGCCAGCTCCTCGTTCACCGCCGTCACGATCTCGGGGTTGCGCCTGGTGTAGTCGCCGTTAGCGAGGAAGAACGCGTTCTGCGGCGCGATTCCCTTGGCCGACGCGAGGATGCGCACGCCGGGGCTCTTCTCGGCGACGGCAAAATAAGGATCCCAGATCGTCCAGGCGTCGAGCGCGCCGCGTTCGAAGGCGGCGCGGGCGTCGGCCGGCGGCAACTGCACCGGCGTGATCTCGTTCCAGGCGATGTTGGCCTTCTCGAGGGCGGCGATCGTGAGGTTGTGGGCGCTCGAGGCGCGCGCGAAGCCGACGCGCTTGCCGCGCAGGTCGGCCAGGGTCTGCAGCGTCGAGCCGGGTGGCACCAAGATGGCCGAGCCGGAGCCTGCCGCCTCGACGGCCGCCACATAGAGCAGGTTGGCCCGGGCGGCCTGGGCGAAGATCGGCGGCGCGTCGCCGGTCGTGCCGTAGTCGACGCTACCGACATTCAGCGCCTCGAGGAGCGGCGGGCCGAAGGAGAACTCCGCCCACTTCACCTCGACGCCGAGCGGTTTCAGGCGGGCTTCCAGGACGCCTTGCTGCTTGGCGATCAGCAGCGTGCCGTTGCGCTGGTAACCGAAGCGCAACTCGCGCGCCTTGGGCGCCGGTTGGGCAAGCGCCGGCGCGGCGAGGAGGGCGCCGGGCAGGGCGGCGAGGATGTGACGTCGCTTGATCATGAGTTTCTCCGTTCGCCGCTCGTCTTCAGACGGGGCGTTGGCTCGGAACAAAATTGGGGGAAGCGGCCGGCGGGCCGCAGGATGTCAGCCGATGGCGCGGGCGGAGCCCGGACACGAGCGAGAGGTGAAGGTGCAGACGGTCATCGATCGTCTCCTGTGACGATCCAACAATTGGCCGCGATGCGTCTTGTGGTCAATGAAACGAGTCGGTCGATTTGCCGAAGGATGCGAAACGAAATGCTTCGCATCGACGCGGCGCGAGCAATTGGTAATTCCGTCGTCTCGACCGGAGCGCGAAGCGCGGAGCGGAGAGACCTTCGCTCAACGATAAGCGGCCTATCGTGGAGAGAAGGTCTCTCCGCTCGGCCCTTGCGGGCCTCGGTCGAGACGACGGGATCGCCGTATGCGATCGCCCGACGCGCGGCATAGACCAGAACGCACTCTTGGAGGCTGGCAGAAAGGAAGACGCTTTCCTGCGGTGACGCAATTTTGGTTTTCCCGATTATTTACGCCACCCATCGATTCGAACGATGCTCGGCCCATGACGAGCAACCTCTCCGGCCCCTCTTCAATCCTGTTGCTGTCGCAGCTGATCGCTGCCGCGCGCCCGTAATCGCGCCCTTCATCCTCTTCCCGCGTTCCCTGGAGTACCCCCACCATGTTCCGCTTCCCCACCCGACGTACCTTTCTGCGCGCAGCCGCCGTCACCGGCACGCTGGTCCCCGCCAGTGTGCTGGCGCAGCGTGCCTTCGTCGGCGGCCTGCCGGCCGATCTGCTCGATCCCGCGATCTGCCGCGCCTCGTTCGGCACGCCGGTCGTGCTGCCCGAGAAGCGCGCGCTCAAGCTCACCTGGAACGCCACCGCCATCTGCACGGTGGGCGTCCCGGTCGCGCAGGAGCGTGGCCTGTTCACCAGGCACAATCTCGACGTCGAGCTGATCAACTACGCGGGCTCGACCGACCAGCTGCTCGAGGCGATCGCCACCGGCAAGGCCGACGGCGGCATCGGCATGGCGCTGCGCTGGCTGAAGCCGCTGGAAGGCGGCTTCGACGTCAAGATCGCGGCCGGCATCCATGGCGGCTGCATGCGCCTGTTCGCGGCGCCTACCGGCGGCATCCGCTCCATCGCCGATCTCAAGGGCAAGGCGATCGGCGTCACCGACCTCGCCGCGCCCGATCGCAACTTCTTCTCGATCATGCTGCACGACGCCGGCATCGACCCCAACAAGGACGTCGAGTGGAAGGTGTTCCCGGGCGACGTGCTGCCGGTGGCGCTCAAGAAGGGCGAGATCCAGGCCTTCTGCCAGGGCGATCCGCTGGGCTGGATCGCACGCGAGCGCGACGGCCTGTTCGAGGTCGCCAACAACCTCGTGGGCGAATACGCGCACCGCACGTGCTGCGTGCTGGGCATCCGCGGCAGCCTGATCCGGCAGGAGAAGCCCGTGGCGACCGCGCTCGTGCAGGCGCTCCTCGAAGCGCAGGAGTGGGTGGCGACCAATCCCGACGGTGCGGCGGCGATCTTCGCGCCCTACGCCAAGGCGCCGGCCGGCCAGCTTGCCGCCATGCTGCGCAGCCATACGCACGGCCACAATCCGGTGGCGGTCGATCTGCGCGAGCAGATCGCGCTTTACGCCGAGGAGTTGAAGCGCATCGCCGTCTTCAAGCCGTCGACCGACGTGCAGAAATACGCGGCGCGCGTCACCGCCGACGTGCTGGCGTAGGAGGACGCGATGACGACGATTGCTGAGGCCGCGCCCGGCAGGGTGGGCGCGCTTCGCGCCGGCGACGACGGGCGGCCAACCTCCCTTGGCCTGCTCGGCGTCGCCGGTCTGCTCTGGCTGGCGCTCGCCGCCCTGGTCCTGCTCTGGCCGGACGCGCAGGAAGTCGAGCGTACCCACACGCTCGGCGTCCTCGCCGCCGGGCTGGGCGTGGTGCAGCTCGCCGCGTGGGCCGGTGGCTGGTTCTCGCAGCGGCTCGCGCGTCTGGGACGCTTCGCGCCCTGGCTTGTGGTCCTCGCACTCTGGATGGCGACGTGGGAAGCCGCGACCGCCAAGCTCGACCTGCTGCCGCTGCCGTTCTTCCCCTCGCCGCAGGCCTTCGTCGAGGTCTACACCGACGACTGGCGGCGGCTAGGCGACAGCCTGCTGGCGTCGCTCGGGCTGCTGCTGCGTGGCTTCGCGGTCGGCGCCGCCGCCGGCTTTGCGATCGGCGTCGCGCTCGGCTGGTCGAAGCGTGCCGGCTACTGGATCCATCCGGTCATGCGCGTGATCGGCCCGCTGCCGGCGACCGCCTGGCTGCCGCTCGCCTTCTTCGCCTTTCCCACCAGCGGCAGCGCCAGCACTTTCCTGATCGCCCTGGCGACGGCCTTCCCGGTCACCGTGCTCACCTGGTCGGGCGTGGCCGGCGTGCAGACCGCCTACTACGACGTCGCCCGCACCCTGGGCGCCTCGCCGCGTTTCCTGATCCTGAAGGTGGCGATCCCGGCCGCCCTGCCGCATGTCTTCGTCGGCCTGTTCATGGGGCTGGGCTCGTCCTTCGCCGTGCTGGTGGTGGCCGAGATGCTGGGCGTCAAGTCGGGGCTGGGCTGGTACCTGCAATGGGCGCAGGGCTGGGCGGCCTACGCCAACATGTACGGCGCGCTGCTGGTCATGGCGTTGATGTGCTCGACCCTGATCACGCTCCTGTTCCGCCTGCGCGACCGGCTGCTGGCGTGGCAGAAGGGACTCGTCAAATGGTAGCGCTCGCCCACGAGCAATCGACCTCGGCGTCGGCCGGCGTGAGCCTCGGTGTGAGCCTGAGCGTGCGCAACATCGACCACGGCTTCGTCCTGCACGGCGCCTGGCTGCCGGTGCTGGACGATGTCTCCTTCCAGGTCGAGCCCGGCGAATTCGTCGCCCTGCTGGGGCCGAGCGGCTGCGGCAAGTCCACCCTGCTGCGGCTCGTCGCCGGCCTCGACCGGCCACGCAGCGGCAGCCTCGCGGTCGACGGAGTCGAGGTGACGGGACCCGACCCGTCGCGCGTCGTGGTCTTCCAGGATCCGACGCTCTATCCGTGGCGCACCGTGTGGCGCAACGCCTCGCTCGGCCTCGAAGCGCGCGGCCTGCTGAAGGAGCAGCACGGTCGCGTCGACGAGGCGCTGGCGCTGGTCGGTCTCGACAAGTTCGCCAAGGCCTTCCCGCACCAGCTCTCGGGCGGCATGGCGCAGCGCGCCTCGCTCGCCCGCGCGCTGGTGAACGACCCCACCCTGCTGATCCTCGACGAGCCGCTCGGCAAGCTCGACAGCCTGACCCGGCTCACCATGCAGGGCGAGCTCGTGCGGCTCTGGCAGCGCCGCGGCTTCACCGTGCTGATGGTGACGCACGACGTCGAGGAGGCGCTGCTGCTGGCCAACCGGGTGATCGTCTTCAGCGACCGGCCGGCACGGATACGCGCCGACCTCGCCGTCGACCTGCCCTATCCGCGGCACCGCGATCATCCGGAGCTGCTGCGCCTGCGACGCGAGGCGCTCGGGCTGCTGGGACTGGCGGGCGACTGGTAGCGCCCTCCGGTTGCGATGCCGCCGCTCGCTACATCGGGTGCGTTCGGATTTCCCGCAGCTTGTCGCGCAGGTCCCGGGTCGTGAGGGAGCCCGCCGCTGGCTTGTCGCCGTTCGCCCCAAGCGACGTCGCCACGATTGCCTGATTGACGGCATCCAGCAATTCGCCGGCGCGCTCGAAATTCTGGGCTTTGATCTGGTCGAGCGCCTGGGTCAGCACCTCTGCCTCGTGAGGCGTCGGCGCACGCTCCCTTGTGTCGATCCGATCGATGGCCGCGTCGAAGCGCCGAAAGACGCTCTCGACAAAGAAATCATCTTCCATGGCTGATCACCCGACTCCTGTTGTCCATTCCAATGCCGGCCATCCGGAGCCGTTGCATGCAGTGCATGCAGGTTAGCTCGGGGTCTCCATGCGGCACGAAAGAATTGTCCCGCATCCACCATGCACCGAATCCGGTTGACGTTCCTGAGCAATATTGTGGCTTATGCCTGCCGACCTTCGTGAAAGAGGATCGGCATGATGTTCATCGGCATTCACGCCTCAACAGGCGCGGCGCGACCAGCCGCCGCCGCCGGGACGACGCGCACGGACCGGCGGCGGCTGGTCCATGAAAATTTAATGAGGGTGCGGAAAGGGCGGAAAGGTCGGAAACCCCTTTTGGACCCCCATCGCGGCGCGAAAGTATTCCCGGGTGCCGGGATTGGCGCTTGCGCGAATTGCGGAAATCCCCACGACGAGTCCCACCAGGATTTCGTGTCGAACCTCAGAAACCTCCCGAAACCTCCCAAACCTCCAAACCTCGCGGAGACGCCGTCAGCCCAGCGCCCCCGCCGTACGCAGCGTGTCGATCTCGGCCCGACTGTACCCCAGCTCGGACAGCACCTCGTCGGTGTGCGCGCCGTACCCGGGTCCGCGGCCGGGCGTCACCGGCTCGGGCGCGAAGGAGAGCCGGATCGGCGCGGAGATCGTGCGCGGCATCTCGGGCAGGGCACTCTCGACGACGGCGCCGTTGGCGACCGCCTGATGGTCGTCGGGCACGTCCTTCAGGACACCGAGCAGGCCGAAGGTGATCTCGTGATGGCGCAGGCGCTTGCGCCACTCCGGCCACGGATGGGCGGCGAACACCGGATCGAGGATGGCCGCCAGTTCGCTCGCGTGCGCGCGGCGGCTGTCGGTGGTCTGGAAGCGCGGGTCGTCCAGCAGGTCGGTGCGCTCCAGGGCGTGGCAGAGCTCGGGCCACAATTTGTCCTCGCGCACGATGGTGAGCTGGATCCAGCGGCCGTCGGACGTGCGGTACTGGTTGGCCAGCGCGCTGCTCGGCTTGGTGCGCGGCGGCCGGGGCGCCACATAGGCGCCGAGCAGCGCGCCCTGCGCCAGGATGGCGTTCGACCACAGGCCGCCGGCGTAGAGCGAGGTGCCGACTTCGCTGCCCTGGCCGGTGCGCTCGCGGTGCAGCAGCGCCATGGTGATGGCGGCAAACAGGTTCATGCCCGCCATCTGGTCGCCCTGCGCCGGCAGCGAGAAAGCCGGCGGACCGCCCGCGTAGGTGAGGCCGTCGAGCAGGCCGGAACGGGCGAAGAACGCCGTGGAGTCGAAGCCCGGCTGCTCGGCGTCGGGGCCGGTCTCGCCGTAGCCCGTCAGCGAGGCATAGATCAGGCGCGGGTTGAGCGCCGCCACGTCCTCGTAGCGCATGCGCAGCCGCGTGCGCACTTTCAGCGGGAAATTCACCACCATCACGTCGGCGGTCCTGAGCAGCCGCTCGAACACCGCGCGGCCCTCCTGGTGCTTGAGGTCGAGCACGATCGCCCGCTTGTTGCGGTTGGTCATGTGCCAGCAGAAATTGACCGGGTGCTGCGGCACCGAATGGGCCTGGCCCAGTTTCCGTTGAGGGTCGCCCTCGCCGGGCGGCTCGATCTTGATCACCTCGGCGCCATAGTCGCCCATCACCGTGGTCGCCACGGGGCCGGCGATGAAGCTCGCCAGATCGAGCACCCGAAGCCCTTCCAGCGGCAGAGGCCCGCTCATTGATGTTTTCCTTTCAAACCCTTAAACCGCACCCTACTCCCGGAGGGCGTCTCGAGGTCAATGGCGGGCGTCGGTCGAAATCTGTGGCTTGCCGCGGCGTTGCTCGCCGCCCTGGCGGTCGGCGCCGTGCTGCTGCCTTCGGCGATGTGGGCCTGCGCGCTGGCGGCCGTGCTGGGAATTGCAGGCGTCGTGCTGTTTCGCGGCAATGGCTGGCGCACCGCGGCGCTGGTCGCGGCGGCGCTGGCGCTCAGCCTGGCGGTGCTCGACGCCTTTGCCGGCCTGCTCTCGCCGACGGCGATCAACGCCGGCCTGGTGAAGACGACGGTGCCGCGCTGGTGGCCGCCGCCCGATCCGGTCCTGGGCTTCCGGCCCAAGGCCGACAGCGAGGTGCTGAACACCGCGACCTTCGGGCCGGACCTCCTCTATCGCCGCACCTACCATTTCGATGCCGATGCCGCGCGCGTCACGCCGCCGGCTCCGGCCGGCGCCGACACCTATCTCTTCGTGGGCGACTCCTTCATCTTCGGCCAGGGCCTGCCCGACGACGAGACGCTGGCCGCGCAGTTCGCCAAGCTGAACGGCCTCAAGGTGCGCACCGTCAATCTCGGCGTGCCGGGCAACGCGCCCAACCATCTGGTGCGCGCCTTCGAGACCGGCCTGCTCGACCGCTATGCCGGCCAACCGGTCAAGGCGGTGGTGACCTGGATCATCCCGGCCCAGCTCGCCCGCGTCACCGGCGACGGCTCGTGGCTCGGCTCCTCGCCGCGCTACGTGCTCGAGGACGGCAAGCTCCGCCACACCGGCACGTTCAACGAGTATCGCCTGCTCCATCCCCTCGCCGGCGCCCGGTACCTGCTGGGCGAGGTGTTCGCCTTCGTCGATGCGATCGGCATGAAGCAGCGCCAGGACGAGCAGGTCGAGCTGTTCGTCGCCATGATGGCCCGCCTGCAGCAATTCTCGCGCGAGAAGTTCAATGCGCCGCTGGTCGTGATCTATTCCTGGCCCGACGAGACGTCGCGTCCCGGGCACGGCATATCGGAGTTCGCCCAGCCCATGCTGGTCGGCGTCCTCGACCGTCTGCGCAAGCTCGGCATCCCGCTGGTCTCGGTCGACCATGTGACCAGCGACTACGACGTGTCGCGCGTGCTGATCCCGCACGACGGCCATCCCAACGCCTTCACCACGGAGCTGATCGCGGGCGAGCTCAAGCGCCACCTGATGCCGCAATGATCGGGGAGCTGGTCATCGATCAGCTCGCCCGGTCGGCCGAGCGTGCGCCGCACGCGCCCTTGCTGCCCGAGCGAAGCGGCGAGGCGTGGCGCGGCCTGACCAATGCCAGGGCGTGGGCGCAAAGCGGTTCGGTCGCCTCCTGGCTGATCGCCCAGGGCTTTGGACCGGGCGGACGTTCACTCACCGTGCCGAAAGGTGAGACGCCGGAACGCGCCGTTCTTCTTCTCGGGGCGCTGCGCGCCGGCGCGCTGGTGATCGAGGGTCCGAGCGCCGTCGAATTCGCCGTTCTTGCCCATTGCTCGATCGACGCCGCGGTGGCCGAGCGGCGCCTGCACATCGATGCCGAAACGCCGGCGCGTCGAAGCGGCGAGCGCTGTCTCCGTCACGGCGATATCGCGACGATCGCGCAAGCGATCGGCGACTGACGCAAGGCATGGACGGCGCTGCATGAGCCCGCCTACAGTGCGCGCCTCAAGAAGCGGCTCAACGCCGCCAGTTTTCCGGGAGGTCTGCCGATGACGTCGACACTTCGTCACCATTCGCTTGCGTTGACATTCGCCCTGGCGGCTGCAGCCATCGGCTTCGGCGCCGGGCCGGCGTTTGCCCAGAAGCAGGGCGGGACGCTGACCGTCGGAGTCGAGCTCGACATCGCGGGCTTCGATCCGCTGAAGGTCGGCGTCTACGACACCTCGGCCAACATTGCCGCCAGCCTGATCCTCGAGCAGCTCACACGCCTCGGCGACGACGGCAAGGCCAAGCCCAGCCTCGCTTCGTCGTGGACCCATTCCGACGACTTCAGGACCTGGACCTTCACGCTCCGGCCCGACGTCAAGTTCCACGACGGCACACCGTTCAACGCCCAGGCCGTGGCGTTCAACTTCGCCCGCCAGAAGGATCCCAAGAACAACTGCCGCTGCGCCTTCTACATCGCCAACATCCTCAGCGTCGACGCCAAGGACGACCTGACCGTCGTCTATACGCTGAAGGATCCGGTCGTGAATTTTCCCGCGCTGCTGACGCGGCCCGACCAGAACAGCACGATCCATTCGCCGACGGCGATGCAGGCCAAGGGCGACGATTACAACCGCAATCCGGTCGGCACCGGGCCGTTCGTCGTGAAGTCGTGGACGGCGGGCGACCGCATGGTGGTGGAGAAGAACCCCGCCTACTGGAACAAGGGCAAGCCCAACCTCGACCGGGTCGTGCTGCGGCCCCTGCCCGACGCCCAGTCGCGCTTTGCCAGCCTGGTGTCGGGCGAGACCGACGTGGTGTGGGCCGACGAGTACGAGGCCGACAACATCGCCCGCGCCAAGAAGAACAGCGCGCTCAAGGTCCTCGACTATGTCGGCTCGGGCGCCGGCGTCGCCGCCATCAACACCAAGGTGGCGCCGCTCGACGACGTGCGCGTGCGCCAGGCGCTGGTCATGGCGATCGACAAGGCCAAGTACTCGCAGGCGCTGACCGACGGCCTCGCGCGGCCGGCGACCAATCCCTACGGCGAGGGTTCGTGGGTCAAGTGCAAGGACGACGGCGCGCTGCCGGCCGATCCGAAGAAGGCTGCGGCGCTGATCAAGGAATACGGCCAGCCGGTGAAATTCAAGATGATGTTCACGGCGACGCCGCGCGGGCGGGCCAACGGCCAGGTGCTGCAGCAGTTCTGGAAGCAGATCGGCGTCGACATGGAGATCGAGCAGGCCGACCAGGCGACCTTCCCGCCGCGCGCCTTCCAGCGCAAGTTCGACATCATCGGCTGGCGCATCGTCGACTTCCCCGATCCCGACGTGCAGATGTTCGCCAACTTCTACTCGAAGAGCCCGCTCAACCTCGCCAACTATTCCAACCCCGAGCTCGACAGGCTGCTCGAGGAGGCGCGCGTCACGCCGGACGAGGCCAAGCGGACCGAGGCCTACTGTGCGATCAGCCGCCTGCTCAACAAGGAAGCGACCTGGATGTGGTTCTTCCAGAACACCTACTACGCCATCGCCAAGGCCAAGGTGAAGGGCATCCCCAAGCTGTACGGCGGCGTCATCGACGTGTCGGACGCGTGGGTGGAGTAGGGCGTGATGCTCGCCGTCATCCCGAGCGGAGCGCGAAGCGCGGAGTGGAGGGACCTTTTTTGTCGATGCATCAACAAGAGAGGTCCCTCCACTTCGCAGTGCTTCGCACTGCTCCGGTCGGGATGACGGTTTAGACCTATGGCCACCTTCATCGGCCGGCGGCTGCTCTACCTGCTGCCGGTCCTGTTTGCCGTCACGCTGCTCACCTTCCTGATCGCCTCGCTGCTGCCGGGCGATCTCGCCTATGTGATGCTGGGCGACCAGGCGACGCCGGAGAAAGTGGCGGCGCTGCGCGCCCAGATGGGGCTCGACCTGCCGATCTGGCAACGCTACGGGCTGTGGCTGTGGGACGTCCTGCACGGCGACCTCGGCCGCTCCTTCCGCACCGGCGAGACCGTGCTGGCCGCGGTGACCGACCGCCTGCCGGTGTCGATCGAGCTCATGGTGTTGGCCGAGGTGATGGGCCTCGTGATCGGCATTCCGCTCGCCATCCTGTGCGCGGTGAAGAACGGCAGCGCGGTCGACCGTTTCCTGACCGGCCTCGCCTTCGGCAAGCTGTCGCTGCCGTCCTTCATGGTGGCGATCCTGCTCATCTACCTCTTCGCCGTCGAGCTCAACTGGCTGCCGGCGACCGGCTGGGTGCCGTTCGCCGAGGATCCCGTCGGCAACCTGCGCAGCTTCATCCTGCCGGCGCTCACGCTCGCCTTCGCCGAATGGCCGGTGCTGATGCGCGTGCTGCGCTCCGACATGATCGCCACCCTGCAGGAAGACTACATCGCCATGGCCAAGGCCAAGGGGCTCAGGCCGGCGCGCATCCTGCTGGTCCATGCGCTTAAGCCCTCGTCGCTTACCCTGGTGACGGTGACCGGCATCAATATCGGCCGGCTGATCGGCGGCGCGCTGATCGTCGAGACCATCTTCGCGCTACCCGGCATCGGTCGCCTGCTGGTCGGCGCCATCTACGCCCGCGACTTCATCATCCTGCAGGGCGTCGTGCTGTTCGTGGCCACGGGCTTCGTGATCGTGAATTTCATCGTCGACATGCTCTA
Organism: uncultured Alphaproteobacteria bacterium; assembly: GCA_963755585.1. Classification (GTDB taxonomy): domain Bacteria; phylum Pseudomonadota; class Alphaproteobacteria; order Reyranellales; family Reyranellaceae; genus Reyranella. The sequence goes on along the minus strand of CAVWKN010000012.1, from coordinate 82,612 downwards.
TGCCGTGCTCGATCCGAGGATCCGCCATGGCCGTGCTTGAGATCGAAATCGACACCGCCGCCGTCTCGCCGGTGCAGAGGCAGCGCCGCGTCGGCGTGCTGTTCGTCTGCGCCGTCGCCTGGATCGTCCTCATCGGGCTCGCCGCGATCTTCGCCGACATCCTGCCGATCGCGAGCCCGACCGACATCGATTTCCTGGCCAAGCGGGCCGCACCCGGCACGCCCAACCACCTGCTGGGCACCGACCATCTCGGCCGCGACGAGCTCTCGCGCCTGATCTACGGCGGTCGCGTCTCGCTCACCGTCGGGCTGCTGGCGCCGGTAATCGGCGTGCTGATCGGCGGCAGCCTCGGCATGCTGGCGGGCTACTTCCGCGGTCGCCTGGAGACCTTTGTCGTGGGCGGTGTCGACGTGCTGCTGGCCTTTCCGCCGCTGGTCTTTGCGCTGGCGGTCACCGCCTATCTCGGCCCGTCGGTGCTGAACATCACGCTGGTGATCGGGGTGCTGGGCATCCCCGCCTTCACGCGCGTGGCGCGCGCCGTCACCCTGACCTTAAGCGAGCGCGAGTTCGTCACCGCCGCCCGCGCGCTCGGCGCCACCCATGGCCGCATCCTGATCCGCGAATTGCTGCCCAACGTGGCGCTGCCGTTGCTCGCCTTCTTCCTGCTGGGCGTCGCCGTCACCATCGTCGTCGAGGGCGCACTGAGCTTTCTGGGATTGGGCGTGCCGCCGCCGACAGCGAGCTGGGGCAGCATGATCGGCGAAGGCCGCGAGAGCCTCGATCTCGCGCCGTGGCTTGCCTTCCTGCCGGCCGGCTTCATGTTCGCGACCGTTCTGGCCTTCAACGTGATCGGCGACACGCTGCGCGCGCTCACCGATCCGCGACCGGGAACGCTGTAGTGGCGCCGTTGCTGTCGGTCGAGGGCGTGTCGGTGGAATTGCCGACGCCCCGCGGGGCGCTCAGGGCCGTCGACAATATCGATCTCAGCCTGGCGCCCGGCCGCACCCTGGGCGTCGTGGGCGAATCGGGCTGCGGCAAGACCATGCTGTCGCGCGCCATCCTGCAACTGCTGCCCAAGCGCGCCCGGCTCACCGGCCGCGTGATGCTGGCCGGCCGCGACCTCGCCACCCTGCCGGCCGAGGCGCTGCGCCGGCTGCGCGGCCCGGAGCTCGCCGTGGTCTTCCAGGACCCGATGACCTCGCTCAACCCCGTGCTCACCATCGGCACCCAGATCGTCGAGACGCTGCAGGCCCATCTCGGCATGGACAGCGCGGCCGCGACGGCGCGCGGCGCCGAGCTTCTGGCGGCGGTCGGCATCCCGGCGCCGGTCCAGCGGCTGCGGCAGTATCCCCATCAGCTCTCCGGCGGCATGCGCCAGCGGGTGGCGATCGCCATCGCGCTTTCCTGCGAGCCCAAGCTGCTGATCGCCGACGAGCCGACGACGGCGCTCGACGTCACGGTGCAGGCGCAGATCCTCGACCTGCTGGCGCGCGAGCAGCAGCGCCGCCACATGGCGATGATCCTGATCACGCACGATCTCGGCGTCGTCGCCGGCCGCACCGACGAGGTGGCGGTGATGTATGCCGGCCGGATCGTCGAGCGCGCGCCGACGCCCAAGCTGTTTGCCCGCATGCGCATGCCCTACACCGAGGCGCTGCTGGCCGCGCTCCCCAAGCTCGATTCGCCGCCGCACACGCCGCTGCCCGCGATCGGCGGCCGGCCGCCCGATCCGACGCGGCCGCTCCTCGGCTGTTCGTTCGCGCCGCGCTGCCGCTATGCCGACGCGCGCTGCCACGCGGCCAAGCCGCCGCTCGATGATCCGGAACGTGCCGGCACGCTCTATGCCTGCTGGCATCCGCTCGGCGTCGCGGCATGACGCCCTTGCTGTCGATCGACAGGCTCACCGTCGAATATGCCGTCGGCGGCAAGACGCTGTTCGCCGTGTCGGACGTGAGCCTGGAGGTCGGCCGCGGCGAGACCTTGGGCCTCGTGGGCGAATCGGGCTGCGGCAAGTCCACCCTGGGCCGTGCCGTCCTGCAGCTCCGCCGGCCGACCGCCGGGCGGGTGACGTTCGACGGCACCGATCTCACCCGGCTCGACGGCGAGGCGCTCCGCCTGATGCGCCGCCGCCTGCAGCTCATCTTCCAGGACCCGATCGCCTCGTTGAACCCCCGGCGCTCGATCGGCGACATCGTGGCCGAGCCGCTGGTCATCATCGGCGTCAAGGACCGGGCCGAGCGCGAGCGCCGGGTGCGCGAGGTGCTGGCGGCCGTCGGGCTCGATCCCGAGGTGGTGATGGGCCGCCTGCCGCATGAATTCTCGGGCGGCCAGTGCCAGCGCATCTGCATCGCCCGCGCGCTGATCCTCGAGCCGGAGCTGGTGATCTGCGACGAGCCGGTGTCGGCGCTCGACGTCTCGATCCGCGCCCAGATCCTCAACCTGCTCGAGGACATGAAACGGCGCTATGGGCTCACCCTGCTGTTCATCGCCCACGATCTCGCCGTGGTGAAGGCCGTCAGCGACCGCATCGCCGTGATGTATCTCGGCCGCCTGTGCGAGGTCGGCCCGACCGAGCAGCTCTTCGCCCGGCCGGCGCATCCCTATACGGCGCTGCTGCTCGAGGCCATTCCGGTGCCCGACCCGACGGTCAGGCCGGCGGCCAACCTTGCGGTCGGCGAGCCGCCGTCGCCGCTCGCGCCGCCGTCCGGCTGTCGCTTCCGCACCCGCTGCCCGCGTGCCGACGGGATCTGTGCGGCCGAGGTGCCCGAGCTGCGCGAGGTCGCAGCCGGCCGGTTCGCCGCCTGCCACCATCCGCTGATCTGATCTACATCTTGCCCGAGACGATGCGCGCGCCGAGCGCCCAGCGATGGACCTCCGACGGGCCGTCGTAGATCCGGAAGGCGCGGGTGTCGCGGAAGATGCGCTCGACCACGGTGTCGCGCGTCATGCCGGTGCCGCCCAGGATCTGCATCGCGCGGTCGGCGACGCGGCAGATGGCTTCCGAGCACACGACCTTGGACATCGAGCTTTCGTTGGCGGCGCGCTCGCCTTTGTCGAGCAGCCACGCGGTGTGCAGGATCGACAGCCGCGCCTGGTGGATGTCCATGTGGTTGTCGGCCAGCATGAACGACACGCCCTCGTGCTCGCCCAACGGCTTGCCGAAGGCCATGCGCGTGCGGGCATAGTCGGCGGCGATGTCCTGGGCGCGCACCGCCGAGCCCAGCCAGCGCATGCAGTGGGTGAGGCGGGCCGGCGCCAGCCGCACCTGGGCGTAGCGGAAGCCCTTGCCGACCTCGCCCAGCACGGCATCGGCCGGCAGGCGCAGGTCCTTGATCTCGAGCACGGCATGGCCGCCGGTGAAGCTGGAATCGATCGTGTCGAGCGTGCGCTCGATCCTGATCGCCGGATCGGGCAGGTCGGCCAGGAACATCGTGGCATGGCCGTCCTGCGGGCCGCCCTCGACCTTGGCCATGATGATGGCGAAGGCGGCACCCTCGGCGCCGGTGATCAGCCACTTGCGGCCGTTGATCACCCATTCGTTGCCGTCGAGCCGCGCCGTGGTCTGCAGCATGCCGGGATCGGAGCCCGCGCCGCCCGGCTCGGTCATGCAGAAGCAGGAGCGCACGGCGCCTTCGGCCAGCGGCTTGAGGAAATGGTCGCGCTGGTCGGGCCGCGCCACGACGTCGAGCATGTGGATGTTGCCCTCGTCGGGCGAGGCGCAATGGATCGCCATCGGCCCCAGCATGGAATAGCCCGCCGCCTCGAAAACATAGGCGCAGGCGACGAAGGAGAGGTCACGGCCGCCATACTCCTCGGGCACGTGCGGCGCGAACACGCCGGCCGCCCGGGCCAGATCGTTCAGCTCGATGCGCAGCGCGTCGGTCGGCCCGTGCGCCGTCCAGCGCGGGTCCCTTTCGTAGGGCACGACCTTGTCCTTGACGAATTCCTTGACCCGGTGCGCGAGGTCGGTGACCGCGGCCGGCGGCGCAAAATTGAGATCCACGGCATTCTCCAGGGCTAGACGAACGACGGCCGGGTCTTCAGCGATTCGCGGTCGAAGCCCGCGACCTTCTTGTAGCGTTCCGAGATGGCCTCGAGCTCGGCGGTCGAGATCACATCCTCGATGCGCGCGAAGCGCTGACCGCCCGAGCGCTGCCAGACCTCGCGCAGGATCGCATCGGGCGGGTCGGTGCGGTTGGTCAGCACGACCTTGGCCGTCGCCGGATTGCGCACGGTGTCGTAGTTCTGCAGCGCCTCCGGCGTGGCGCCGAGTTTCTTGATCTGTCCGGTGAGGAAGCGGGCGTCGAGGATCGCCTGGCCCGCGCCGTTGGAGCCGCGCGGATACATCGGATGCGCGGCATCGCCCAGCAGGGTGATCCGCCCGAAGCTCCAGCGCGGCAGCGGATCGCGATCGACCATCGGGTATTCCAGGATCTCCCCGGTGCTCTCGATCATGCCGCTGATGTCGAGCCAGTCGAACTTGAGGCCGGCGAAGGACGGCATGATGTCCGCTGAGCCGGCCGCGGCCGGTCCAGTCCTGGCGCACCGCCTCGGGCCGCTCGATCTCGGCCACCCAGTTGATCAGCGGCAGGCCGTCGGTCTCGGCCGTGCCCGGGCGAACCGGATAGATCACCGTCTTGCCGACCGTCATCCAGCCCGTCGAGACCATGGTGTCGCCGCCGAGATAGGCCGGCCAGCGCACCGCACCGCGCCACATGTTGACGCCCGAATACAGGGGCGGCCCCTGGTCGGGATAGAGCTGGCGGCGCAGCGCCGAATGGATGCCGTCGCAGCCCACCGCGACCTTGCCGCGCTGCGGCTCGATGTCGTCGAAATGGATCGCGACGCCCGTGCCGTCCTGGTCGACCTTCAGGCAGCGATGGGCGAGCCGCACGGCGTCGCTGCCGAGGCGCTGCCTCACCGTGTCGAGCATCACCCTGTGCAGGTCGGCGCGATGGATCGAAAGCTGCGGCCAGTCGTAGCCGGCGAAGCGGCCGCGCGGCTCCTTGTAGATGAACTGGCCGTGACGGCTGTAGAAGGCGAGCTCGCGCGTCTCGATGGCCTGTGCGGCGAGCGCGTCCTGCAGGCCGAGTTCGGCGAGCTCGCGCATGGCATGCGGCAGCAGGTTGATGCCGACGCCGAGCGGCAGCACGTCGGGCGCGGCCTCGAACACGCGCGACGAGATGCCGGCCTGGTGCAGGCTGAGCGCCAGCGCCAGCCCGCCGATGCCGCCACCGACGATCAGGACATCCGCGTCGCTCACTCCGGCCCTACTCAGGTTGAATCCCGCGCTTGGCCACCACGTCGGCCCAGCGCGCGCGATCGCGCACCACGATCTCGCCCAGCGCGGCCGGCGTCGATGTCGCGGGGCTGAGGCCCTGCGCCTCGAAGACGGTCTTGGCCTCGGGTGAATTGAGGATCGCCGCTACCTCCTTGTTCAGCCGCTCGACGATCTCGGCCGGCGTGCCCTTGGGGGCGAAGAAGCCGTACCACATGTCGACATCGACGCCCTTCAGGCCGCTTTCACCCAGGGTCGGCACGTCGGGAAGCTGCGGCAGGCGCTCGGGACTGCCGGCGGCGATCGCCTTCAGCTTGCCGGCGCGGATGTGCTGGGCCGAGACATGGACGGGCAGGAACATGTAGCCGATCTGGCCGCCTAAAAGATCCTGCACGGCGCCGGCCGTGCCCTTGTAGGGCACATGCACCAGCTCGATGCCCGATGCGGTCTCGACCAGCGCCATCGAGAGGTGATGCGGCGTGCCGACGCCGGGACTGCCGTAGGTCAGCGTCCTCGGTGCTCGCCTTCGCCGCCGTCGATCGAGCTCGGCCAGCGTGTTGGGCTTCTGGCCGGGATGGGCGACCAGCACCAGCGAGCCCCAGGCCGTGAGGCCGAGCGGTGCGAAGTCGGCCACCGGATCGTAGGGCAGGTTCTTGTAGAGGCTGGCGTTCATCACCAGCGTGTTGACCGACGACATCAGCGTATGGCCGTCGGGCTTGGCGCGCGCCACCTGCTGGCTGCCGATATTGCCGCTGGCGCCCGCGACATTCTCCACCACCACCGGCTGGCCGAGCTTGGCCGACAGCCGCTCGGCCACGAAGCGGGCGATGATGTCGGGACCGGTGCCGGGCGTGAACGGCACGACCAGCTTGATCGGCTGGTCGGGCCAGGCAAACGCGGCTCTGAAGGCCAGAGGCGCGGCCGCGAGGCCGGCGAAAACAGGCAGAATTTGGCGGCGGCGCATGACGCCATTGAAGCAGCCCGTGTGCAACGCGTCGATACAACTTATGCGTGATTTACTTGTCATTCATTCGTTCTATAATTGTTCCCCAGAGAATAGCGGAGCGCGCACATGCAGGCAAAGGTTCGGACCGTCTCGTTCCAGGGCATCGACGTCCTGCCGGTCGATGTGCAGGTCCTGGTGGCGCCGGGCAACATCGCCTTTGCCATGGTCGGGCTGGCCGACAAGGCGGTGGGCGAAAGCCGCGAGCGGGTGCGGGCGTCGTTCCGCGCGCTGGGCCTTGCACTGCCGCCGCAGCGCATCACCGTCAACCTCTCGCCGGCCGACCTCGCCAAGGAGGGCAGCCACTACGACCTGCCCATCGCGGTCGGCCTTCTCGCCGCCATGGGCGTGATCCCGCGCGACAGCCTCGCGGGCTACGTCGTGCTGGGCGAACTGGCTCTCGACGGGTCCCTGTCGAGGGTGCCGGGCGTGCTGCCGGCGGCCATCGCCGCCCGGGCGGCGGGGCGCGGCGTGATCTGCCCCGCGGTGTGCGGCGGCGAAGCGGCTTGGGGTGGCTTCGACGCCGCCGGCGACACCGACGATGGTACGGGTCGGCCGCAGATCATCGCCGCGCCTTCGCTGCTGGCCCTCATAAACCATCTGCGCGGTCAGCAGGTCCTGCCCGCGCCCGAGGCCCTGATCGCCGAGGACCGCACGAGCTATCCCGATCTCGCCGAGATCAAGGGCCAGGAAAGCGCCAAGCGGGTGCTCGAGCTGGCCGCGGCCGGCGGCCACAATCTCCTGATGATCGGCCCGCCCGGCTCGGGCAAGTCGATGCTGGCGGCCCGCCTGCCCGGCATCCTGCCGCCGCTCGAGCCCGACGAGGCGCTGGAAGCCTCGATGGTGCGCTCGCTGGCGGGCGACCTCGGCGAAGGCAGGCTCTCCCGCCGGCGCAACTTCCGCGACCCCCACCATTCGGCGACCCTGCAGGCGCTGGTCGGCGGCGGCCTGCGCGCCCGGCCGGGCGAAGTCTCGCTCGCCCATCACGGCGTTCTCTTCCTCGACGAGCTGCCGGAATTCAACCGCGCCACCCTGGAGGCGCTGCGCCAGCCGCTGGAATCGGGCCGCGTGACCGTGGCGCGCGCCAATGCCCACGTCACCTATCCCGCGCGCTTCCAGCTCGTGGCGGCGATGAACCCCTGCCGCTGCGGCCACCTGATGGAACCGAGCCGCGCCTGCGGCCGCGCCCCGCGCTGTGGCCTCGACTACCAGGGCAAACTGTCGGGTCCGCTGCTCGACCGCATCGATCTTGCCATCGACGTCCCGCCGGTGAGCTCGGCCGATCTTGCTCTGCCGCCGCCGGCCGAAGGCTCGGCCGATGTTTTAGCCCGCGTCGCCGCCGCGCGTGCGGTCCAGCGCGAGCGCCTGGCCGAGCTCGACCGCAAGGGCAAGCTCCTGTCGATCGAAGCCGATCAGACGGCCGGCCTTCTGGCCGACCGCGCCCGCAGCTGGTCGAAGCCGCGCTGCAACGCCGACACCGACGGCATGCTTCTGGCCGCGATCGCCGAGCCCGACGCCGAGGGTCGCGCGCTGCTCACGCGGGCGGCCGAGCGGCTGGGCCTGTCGGCGCGCGCCTGGCATCGCACCTTGCGGGTGGCCCGCACCTTGGCCGATCTCGACGGCTCCGATGCCGTACGCCGCCTGCACATCGCCGAGGCCTTGAGCTATCGCCGCCAGCAGCCGCGCCAGGCGATGGCGGCTTAAAACCGCGGATCGGAAGCCGCGACGCACGGACACCTGTTGCTAAGGTATGGCGCAGGGTTATTTTGGCCGCCTGGCCCAGCGCGCCGGACACCCTGGCGGATGAAGGATTCGTGGCTGACGATTTCCGGGAGCAACCGGTATTTCTCTCGACCGTGCCGGCGGAACGCAGCGACCATCGTGGAGCGCTTGTCGTCGTAGTGCTTTCACTGCTGGTTTTTGTTGCCGTCGTTCCCTTCGCTCGCACTCAGCTGCCGCCAAACTGGCCCTTCGTGCCGATCTACCAGTCGACGCTTGCAATCAACGATCTGATCACGGCGGTCCTGCTTTACGCTCAATTCGGCATACTGCGCTCCCGCGCTCTTCTCGTGCTCGCCAGCGGATACTTGTTCACGGCAGTGCTTGCGGTCGTGCACATGCTGACTTTTCCTGGCCTGTTTTCGCCGAGCGGGCTGCTCGGTGCAGGACCGCAAACCACCGCGTGGCTCTACTTCTTTTGGCATAGCGTGTTTCCGCTCGCGGTGATCGCCTATGCGCTGATGAAGGAGCGAATCGGCGAACCGAAACGGCCGGCTAGGCCATTGGGTCGTGCGCCCATCCTGTCCAGCGTGGCCATCGTGCTGGCCATTGCCTGCGCGCTGACACTGCTCGCGACCGCGGGTCAGGATCTCCTGCCAGGCGTCATGCGGAGCAACAGCTACGAGCCGATCCAGGTTGTGGTGAGCGGGACGGTCTGGATGTTCAGCGTCGTGGCCCTTCCCGTCCTATGGATACGGCGACCACACTCCAAGCTCGATCTGTGGCTCATGGCCGTCATGTGCGCCTGGATCTTCGACGTGGCGCTCAGCGCGCTCTTCAACGCCGGGCGCTTCGACCTCGGTTTCTATGCCGGACGCATCTACGGAGTCCTGGCTGCAACCTTCGTCCTGCTGGTGCTCCTGCTCGAGATGAACGCGGTGTACTTCCGCTTCGCCCGGTCGCTTTGGGTGGAGCAGGAGGAACGCAAGCGTGAGATGGAGGAACGCCGCAACTTCTTCGAAACCAGCCTCGATCTCATCTACGTCGTGGACAGCCTTGGCACTTTCGTTCGTGTCAGCCCGAGCAGCGCCGGGACTCTAGGCTACCGGCCCGAGGAGATGATTGGTCGGTCCGCCAGCGAGTTCATCTACCCGGACGATCTCGAGGCCACCCGCAACGAGATGCGGTCGGCCCGCCACGGCCAGAAGTCGCACGGTTTCGAGGCCAGATACGTTCACAAGAGCGGGCGTGTCGTTTCCCTGGCATGGACCGGCGTGTGGTCCGAAACGGTGCAGCGGTACTTCTTCATCGGTCGCGACATGACCGAGCGCAAGACAGCCGAGGACAGGCTGAACCACCTCGCTCACTACGACCAGCTGACCGGCCTGCTCAATCGGATCAGCCTCGAGAGCGCGCTCGAGGAATTGCAGAATCCGGGCAGCGGGCAAGAACGCCGACCGACTGCCATAGCGATGCTCGATCTAGACGGGTTCAAGGATATAAACGACACGCTCGGTCACTCCGTCGGCGATCACGTCCTCAGGGAAGTCGCTCAACGCCTGACCGCCTTCACGGGTGACGGCGCGCAGGTGTATCGGTTCGGCGGCGACGAGTTTGTCGTTACCTTTGCCGATGGCGGCGACCCTCGCGCGGTCGCCCGTGCAGTGGACAGGATGCTGGCGCGGCTCGCTGAACGCTACGAGGCCGACGGCCGGGTACTCTTTGTCGGCGCCAGCGCCGGCATCGCGATCGGACCGGCCGACGGTTCGACCGGCGGGGTCCTGCTCGCGAACGCCGACCTCGCGCTTTACGAAGCCAAGGCTCACGGCGGCAGGACATATCGCCAATTCCGGCCGGCTCTTCGTGCCGAGGCCGAGGCCCGGCGCGAGCTCGATCTGGAACTTCGGCGGGCTTTCTCCGAGGAGGAGTTCGAACTCTATTTTCAGCCGCAGGTGCGCCTTGGAGACGGCGCGGTTGTCGGCGCCGAGGCGCTGTTGCGGTGGCGGCATCCGGACCGGGGTATTCTTGCCGCCGAAGCGTTCATCGATGTGCTTGCGGAATCGGTGATCGCGCGCGAGGTTGGCCGCTGGATCGTCCGGAGCGCCTGTGAGAGGTCGGTCGCCTGGCGCTCGCAGGGCCTCCCGCCGATCCGGATCGGCGTCAATCTGTTTGCGGTGCAGTTCCATCACGAGACGCTGCTACATGACATCGAAGACACTTTGCGCCAGACCGGGATCCCGGCGGACAGCCTTGAACTCGAGATAACGGAAAAGATCGGCCTCGATGACGATGACAAGGTCCTCGTGCGCCTGCAGGCTCTTCGAGAGATAGGCGTTCATTTCGCCTTCGATGATTTCGGCACCGGCTATGCCTCCTTGAGTTATCTGAGCCGATATCCGCTGACACGAATCAAGATCGATCAGAGCTTCGTGCAAAAAATCAGCGCCGACGGCCAGGATGCCGCCCTCGTCCGCTCCATCATCATCATGGCGCACAATCTCGGTCTCACGGTGATTGCCGAGGGCGTGGAAACCGTCGCCCAGGCGAGGTTTCTGCACGCTCAAGGATGCGAGGAGGTGCAGGGCTTCCTCTGTGCAGCGCCCCTTCCGCAGGCGGAGTTCGGCGAATTCCTGCAGTCACATCAGGTCAATTCCCGCGCAGCCACTGATTTTGTCGGATCGGTCCTGGCGCTGTCCGGTGTCGGCCGCGCCGTATGACTTCTAACATTTTGCCGCGAACGGAGTCCTGGCCATGACCGTCAAGCTGCGCGCGGGAACGCCGGCCGACGCCGTTCCGTGCGGCACGATCTGCTACGAAGCTTTCAAGGCGGTGTGCACCCGCCACAATTTCCCGCCGGACTTTCCCTCCGCCGAGGTCGCCAGCGGTCTGCTATCGACGCTGCTCGCCCATCCGCAATTCTATTCGGTCGTTGCCGAGCTCGACGGTCGCATCGTCGGCAGCAACTTCGTCGACGAACGCTCCTGCATCCATGGCGTCGGGCCGATCACCGTCGATCCGACGGTGCAGAATCGCAGCATCGGCGGGCGCCTGATGCAGGATGCGATCGACCATGCCCGGCAAAGGAACGCCGCCGGGGTGCGTCTCCTGCAGGCAGGCTTCCACAACCGATCGTTCTGTCTCTATTCCAAGCTCGGCTTTCGCGCCCGTGAGATGGTGTCGGTCCTGCAGGGCGCGCCGCTGGGCCAGACATTTCCGGGCTACGAGGTTCGGCCGGCAACACTCGCCGACATGCCGGCCTGCCGCCGCGTCTGCCACCAGGTGCATGGCTTCGACCGCCAGGCCGAGCTCAGCGACGCGATCGAGCAGAAGACCGCCTCGGTCGTCGAGCATCTCGGCCGGATCACCGGCTATTCCACCGGGATCGCCTTTTCCGGCCACAGCGTCGGCGAGACCAATGCCGATCTCATGGCGTTGATCGGTGCGGCGCCGGCATTCGATGGGCCGGGCTTCCTGCTGCCGGCGCGCAACCACGAGGTCATCACCTGGTGCCTGGAAAGCGGCCTGAAGCTCGTCTTTCAAATGACGCTGATGACGATCGGCCTGTACAACGAGCCTGACGGTGCGTACCTGCCGTCCGTACTTTATTGAATTGACATCCGCTTCAGAGGTGGCGCGTCTCCACCGGCGGGTTCCACCAGTTGTCGTGACGGCCGTCCATGTAGCGCACCGGCGCCTCGGCAAGCTCCGCCGGATCGAGATCGTCGAGGCAGGCAAGGTTCACCGAATAGTAGGCGCCGCCGATCTGCTCGATATAGCCGTGACCGAACGCCGGGATGCCGCAGGTCCTGCAGAACCGGTGATGGCCGCTCTTGCTGCCGAACTGGTAATCGGCCAGCTCGCCGTCACCGGCCAGGAGGCGAAACGCCTCGGGCTTGATGATGGCGCCCCAGTAACGCCGCTTGCTGCAGATCGAGCAGTTGCACTTGCCGGTTCCGGCGGCGAGATCGAGGTCGGCTTCGTAGCGGACTTTGCCGCAATGGCAGCTTCCCCTGTAGGTCTTGGTCATGGGTGGGTCCTGGTGGTCATGGGTCGATCAGCACTCCCGGATTCATCATGCCCCTGGGATCGAGCTCGCGCTTGGCGCCGCGCAGGGCCTTGGCGAACAGCTCGGGCCGCTGCTTGTCGTAGAACGGCCGGTGGAAGCGGCCGACGGCGTGGTGGTGCGTGGTCGTGCCGCCGTGCTCGACGGTGGCCGCCGTGCAGGTCGACAGCACTTCCATGAACTGCTCGAGCGCGTTGCGCTTGTCCAGCATGCCGCCGAAGGTGAAATAGAGGCAGGGCCCGTCGGGATAGACGTGGGTGAAGCGGCAGGTCACCGTGCCGTCGCGTCCCGTCACCCGCTTGATCGTGTCGTGCGCGATCCGCGTGATCTTGCGATGGAAGTCGGGGACGCGCTCCCAGGTCATCGAGGTTTCGAAGGTCGACGACAGGATGCCGCGCGCCACGGCGTGCTCGCCGTAGTGCGGCGCGCGGATGAACCTGTTGCGCCAGGCGCCGGCGGCGCCCGAGCGATGCGCGTTCTCGTCGTCGCCTGTGGGATCGGCCACGCCGCCATGGTCGCGGCAGATCTCCAGCGCGCGCGCCATCCAGGCGTCGAGCGGATGGTCGGCGCCTTCGAAGCCCAGCACCAGCACCGCTTCCTCGCTGCTCCACGGGATGCCGGGCAGCGCCTCGCGCGCTTCCAGCAGCCGGCAGTTGGCGGGATAGAGGCCGGCCTGGGTGATGTCGCGCACCGCATCGGCGCCGTCGAAGAAGGTCTTGAAGCGCACCGAGGCGGAGGCGCGGAAGGTCGGCTTCTTGCGCAGCCGCACCCAGCCTTCGGTGATGATGCCCAGAATGCCCTCGGAGCCCAGGAACATGCGGTCGGGGCTGGGGCCGGCGCCCGAGCCGGGCAGGCGGCGCGTCTCGAGCGTGCCGGCCGGCGTCACCACCCGCATGCTCTCCACGAAATCGTCGATGTGGGTGTAGAGCGTGGCGTAGTGGCCGCCCGAGCGCGTGGCGATCCAGCCGCCCAAGGTCGAGCAGCGATAGGCCTGCATGTAATGGCGCATGGTGAAGGGCGAAGCGCGCAACTGATCCTCGATGGCCGGACCGTAGATGCCGCCCTGGATGCGCGCGGCCTGGCTCACAGCATCGACCTCCAGCACCTTGTCCATGTGGCGCGTCGAGATCGTCACGACCTTGTCCGCCGCGGCCGGCGGCTCGATACCCTTCACCACCGACGAGCCGCCGCCATAGGGGATCGCCGTGGCGCCGATGGAATCGCACCAGTCGAGCACGCGCACGATGTCCTGCTCGTTCTCGGGAAACGCCACGGCGTCCGGCGGATGCGGCACGGAACGCATGAACATGCGCCAGGTGTCGAAGCCCGCCTTGCCGTAGCTGTGCTCGAGCCGCGTCAGGTGATCGGTGCGCACGATCGATTGCAGGGCCTGTGGCACCGCCACGCGCGGGGCGCGCAACGTGATCTCCTCCGCCTTGGGCGGCGGCGTCACGTCGAACCCGTTCAGGCCGTAGCGCTGGGCGATCTCGGCCTCCCACGGCCTGATCTCGTCGGGCGTCAGGTCCTCGTCGGCATAGCCCCAGGCGTAGAACTTCTTCTGCCGCCGCATATTTCCTCCAGATGTTCCTGTTCGTTCAGGCCGCGAAGGCCATGGGCCGGTGGCTGCCCTTGATCTGCGTGCGATGCATGATGCGCCGCGCCTCGCCGTCGAACGGGTCGCGGCGGTGCATGGTCGAGCGATTGTCCCACATCACGAGGTCGCCCAGCTTCCAGACATGCTCGTAGACGAAGCGTGGCTGGGTGGCGTGCGTCCACAGCGCGTCGAGCAGCGCATCGGACTCGGCGCGCGAATAGCCCTCGACGTAGGAATTGCGCCGCCGCCCGAAATAGAGCGTGGCGCGGCCGTTGGCCGGATGCCGCAGGATCGCCGGATGCCAGGCGCCGGGCGCCGCCATGGGATCGTCGGTCGGCGTCACCCCTTTGCGCAGATAGCCGCCCGAATTGTAGGTGCCGTCGTGCTTGATGCGCCGGCCCTCGATCTTGCGCAAAAGCTCGGCCGGCAGCGCGTCACAGGCGGCCTGCATGCCGCAGAACCAGGTGTTGCCGCCGGACGGCGGGATCTCCAGCGAGTAGAGCATCGAGGCGTCGGGCGGCGTGTCGAGATAGCTCATGTCGGTGTGCCACACCGCCTCGCCTGCCCCGAGCGCGCCGATCGGATCGCCTTTGGCGTCGAGCACGTTGGACACGACGTAGATGTCGGGATAGCCCGGCGGGCTGATGCGGCCGCGCTCCTGGTTGGGCGGCGGATCGAGCGCGCCGAAGCGGCGGCTGAACGCCAGCAGATCGTCGTCGCTGAGCTTCTGGTCCCGCAGCAGGATCATCGAATGGTCGGCCCAGGCGCGCTCGATCGCCGTGAAATCGGCATCGCTCAGGCGCGCGAGATCGACGCCGGAAATCTCCGCGCCCACTGCCGGCGTCACCGCGCGAACGGTCACTGTCATGTCGTTTCCTCCATCCTCGCCGCGATGATCGGCCCGCTGCCGGGCTCGATCAAGCACCCAGCATGGGGCTGAGCCAGTCGACCAGCTTGGCTGCAACGGCGGGCGCGATCGGCCCGCCAAAGCCTTGATCGGTCGGCCAGGTCATGAGCTTGAGGTTATGGCTGACCCCCGGGGCGATCACCGCCTCGCCGGGCGCGCTGCGCTTGCTGAGGGCGTCGAGCAGCGGCTGCACGTCCTCCATCGGAACGACCTGGCGATCCGCCGCGCCCTGCAGCAACAGGCAGGCCGTGTCGAGGCCGAGCAGCGCCTGTGCCGGGTCGAAGGACAGCAGGCGCTGCAGGAACGGCCCGGCATAGGGCGGAAACAGCGCCTGCAGCTCGGTCGGCAGGTCGGTCGGCACGTGTCCGGAGGTCTGGATCGCCGTCATCGTGTGCTCGACGGCGTTCAGAAGGCCGGGCGCGCCGCGGGCGACTTGCGCCCGCACGATCGCCTTCATTGGCCGGCCGGGCGTCGATGCCAGCACGATGCCGTGCGGAGGGTTCCTGGTGATCGACGGTGCGGTGGCCAGCACCTGCAGCCCGCCCTCGCTGTGTCCCAGCAGCGCCGTGGCATAGGGCTTGATCTCGTCGTGTTTCACCAGCTCGCCGTGCGCCGCCGCGACATCGGCCAGGAAATTGTCCCAGGCGAAGAACCGCTCCTGCTCCTCGAGCGTACCGCGAGGGCGCGGCGTCGAGCCGCCGATGCCGCGCTTGTCATAGCGCAAGGTGGCGATGCCCGCCGCGGCCAGCAGCTCGGCGATCAGTTTCAGGACGTCGATGCGCTGGGGCACCAGCGGGTTGTTGCCGTTGCGGTCGGTCGGTCCGCTGCCCGCCACCAGCACGATGCCGGGGACCTTCTGCATCTCGCTCCAGAGCGGCAGCAGCAGGGTGCCGGCCAAGGTTGCGCCCTCTCCGCCGGTGAAGGTCACGGCGCGCTGCAGCGTGCCCGAGGCGTAGTAGCCCTGCCACGGGCTTCTTGCCCAGGCGCTTTCGATAGCGGCGGCCAGCGGGAGCGAAAGTCCGGCCGCGATCGCTGCACGGCGGCGGATCATTCCGGGGTGCTGCCGCGGGGCATGTTGCCCATGCGAGGGCTCATCGGCCGTCCGCCGAAGATATGGACATGGAAGTGGAACACCAGTTGCCCGCCGCTGGGGCCGTGGTTGGCAACGATGCGGTAACCTTCGGGCTCCAGGCCGAGATCCTGCGCGACCTTGGCCACCGCGCGCCAGAAACCGACGACCAGCTCGGCCGGCGCCGCGGCGCAGAAATCGGCCTGCGAGATGTATTCGCCCTTGGGGATCACCAGCACATGCACCGGCGCCTGCGGATGGATGTCGTGGAAGGCCAGCGCAAAGTCATCCTCGTGAACCTTCTTGCACGGCAGCTCGCCGCGCAGGATGCGCGCAAAGATGTTGTTGCGATCGTAGGCGGGCATCACGGACTCCGGACGGGCTCCGGAAGGTCCCTCAGTCGGCGGGCGAAGGCAACGCCCGCTGCTGCGGCTACTTGCTCTTTCGGGCAGCCTTTTCGGCGATGCCGGACAGGCCCTCGCGGCGGGCGAGTTCTCGCCACACCGTCTGGGGCTTCACGTTGAGCGACGCCCACAGGGTCAGCAGGTGATAGAGCATGTCGGCGCTTTCGCCCACCAGCTTCGGCTTGTCGCCACGGATGCCTTCGATCAGCGCCTCGACGGCTTCCTCGCCCAGCTTCTTGGCGATCTGCTGGCGGCCGCGGCTGAACAGGCGGGCGGTGTAGGAGGTGTCGGGATCGGCGCCCTTGCGGCCCTCGATGACGAGGTAAAGCCGGTCGAGCACGTGCTCGTCGACGCTCGCGGGGCCGTTCTGGCGCTTTTTGCCGTGCGCCTTCTTCTTGGCTTTCTTGTTCTTTGCCATCCGAGGGGGAAACTCCGCCGCCCAGGGGAGGGGCGACCGACTATTGATCGAGAAGCGCCTCTTCGACGGGCGCTGCGGTGATTTTACGCCAAAATCATGCCGCGCGCGAGATTTGTCGGATCGGGACACCGGCTTCCGCGAGATGTTCCTTCGCCTGCGCGATGGTGAACTCGCCGAAATGGAAGATCGAGGCGGCGAGCACGGCCGAGGCGCCGCCCCGGGTGACGCCCTCGACCAGGTGGTCGAGCGTGCCGACGCCGCCCGAGGCCACCACCGGCACCGGCACGGCGTCCGACACCGCGCGGGTGAGCTCGAGGTCGAAGCCCGACTTGGTGCCGTCGCGGTCCATCGAGGTCAGCAGGATCTCGCCGGCGCCCGAGTCGGTCATGCGGCGCGCCCAGCCGACGGCGTCGAGCCCGGTGCCCTTGCGGCCGCCATGGGTGAAGACCTCCCATTTGCCGGGCGCCGTCCGGCGGGCGTCGATCGCCACCACGATGCACTGGTCGCCGTATTTCTCGGCCGCCTCGCGCACGAAGTCCGGCCGCGCCACGGCGGCGGAATTGATCGAGACCTTGTCGGCCCCGGCCAGCAGCAGGCGGCGGATGTCCTCGACGGCGCGCACGCCGCCGCCCACGGTCAGCGGCATGAAACACTGTTCCGCCGTGCGGGCCACGACGTCGAGGATGGTGTCGCGATTCTCGTGGCTCGCGGTTATGTCCAGAAACGTGAGCTCGTCGGCGCCGGCGGCATCGTAGACCCGGGCCTGCTCGACCGGATCGCCGGCGTCGCGCAGGCCGACGAACTGCACGCCCTTGACCACGCGGCCGTCCTTCACGTCGAGGCAGGGGATGATGCGGACCTTCAGCACGACTCAGTCGCCCTTCAGCACGCGGATGGCGTCGGGGACGGTGACCCGGCCGTCGTAGAGCGCGCGGCCGACGATGGCGCCCACGATGCCGTATTCCTCGGCCGGCCTGAGCTCGCGCAGGTCGTCGAGCGAGCTCACGCCGCCCGAGGCGATCACCGGCGTGGTGAGATGCTGGGCGAGCGTGATGGTGGCGTCGACATTGACGCCGCCCATGGCGCCGTCGCGGTCGATGTCGGTGTAGATGATGGCCGAGACCCCGGCATCCTCGAAGCGCAGCGCGAGGTCGAGGGCGCGCACCGTGCTCTGCTTGGTCCAGCCGTCGACCGCCACCATGCCCTCGCGTGCGTCGATGCCGACGGCGATCTGGCCCGGCCACTGCTTGCAGGCGGCCTTGACCAGGCCCGGCTCCTTAACCGCCACGGTGCCCAGGATCACCCGCTTGATGCCGGCATCGAACCAGCGCGCGATGTTCTCGATGGTGCGGATGCCGCCGCCCAGCTGGGCCGGCACTTCGATCGCCTTCAGGATCTCGACGACGGCGTCGCGATTGACCGGATGGCCCTCGACCGCGCCGTTGAGATCGACCAGGTGCAGCCATTCGCAGCCGGCATTGGCGAAGGCCTTGGCCTGGGCGGCCGGACTGTCGTTGAACACCGTGGCGCGCGCCATGTCGCCGCGCAGGAGGCGCACGCACTTGCCGTCCTTGAGATCGATCGCCGGGAACAGAATCATCGCGGCGCGGATTTAGCGCGTCATCTTGCCCCTGTCATCCCGCGGCCCGTCGCGCCGCTGGTCGGGGCCGCGCCGGTCGACCGGCCGGTCGGAGGCGGCTGCGCTTTCCAGTTCCTGGCCGCGCTTTTTCAGGGTCTTCTCGATCAGGCCGCGCTCCAGGCGCGTCTTGTCGTCGCCCTCGATCAGCCAGGCCACGCCGCCGGCCCGGCCGACCTGGTTGGCGCGGCGCAGGGCGTCGTCCAGCATTTCATAGGTCGCCGGCAGCAGCCGATGCTTGGCGGCGAGGAATTCGCGTTCCGAACTGCAGGTGTAACCGACGGTCCACCAAAGTCTGTAGGTCATGCGAAGCGTCCTTCCCCTGCGACCCACCGTGGACCGGGTTTTACTCTAGCCTAGGCGTCGTTCAGGTGACAGGCGCTTATATGGCCGGCCGCGACCTCCCGGAGGGCCGGCCGCTCGATTTTACAGCGGGCCATGGCCTGCGGGCAGCGCGGGTGGAAGGCGCAGCCGGAGGGCGGATCGAGCGGCGACGGCAGCTCGCCCGCGATCGGCTTGTAGACCCGCCGCGTCGCATCGAGCTTGGGCACTTCGGCCAGTAAAGCCTGGGTGTAGGGGTGGTTGGGATGGGCGAACAGCTCGTCGGCCGGCGCGATCTCGACCAGGCGGCCGAGATACATGATGGCGACCCGGTCGGAGAGATGCTCGACCACCGCGAGATTGTGCGAAATGAAGAGGTAGGTGAGGCCGAGCCGCTGGCGCAGCTCCATGAAGAGGTTCAGCACCTGCGCCTGGATCGAGACGTCGAGTGCCGCCACCGCCTCGTCGCAGACGATGAAGGCGGGCCTGACCGCGAGCGCGCGGGCGATGCCGATCCGCTGGCGCTGGCCGCCCGAGAACTGGTGCGGGTAGCGGGTCGAATAGGCGCCGTCGAGCCCGACCTGGTCGAGCATTTCGGCGACGTATTGCGCCTGGCCCGAGCGCGCCACCAGCCCGTGCACCCGGGGCGCCTCGCCCACGATCTCCGAGACGCGGAGCCTCGGGTTCAGCGAGGCGTAAGGATCCTGGAAGATCATCTGCACCGCGAGCTGCCAGGCGCGGCGTTCCTCGCTCGCCATGGCCGCCACGTCGTGGCCGCGCCACGTCATGACGCCTTCGGTCTGCGGCAGGATGCCGGCCACGATGCGGCCCAGGGTGCTCTTGCCACAGCCCGACTCGCCCACCAGGCCCACGACCTCGCCCTCGGCCACGTCGAGATCGACGTCGGAAACCGCCTGGACGACGGTTTCGTGCACGCCCGCGCCAAAGGCATTGGCGATCCGGCCGGCGAGATCGACCCGCTGGACGAAGCGCTTGGTGATGCCGCGCAGGGAAAGGAGGGGAGCGCTCATCGGCCGAGGCGCGATCGGGCGTGCTGCACGCGCAGTGCGCTGCAGCATGGATCACGCAGCAACGTCTTCAGCGGTTCGCAAAGGCCGATGAACGCCGGAACTCTCATCCGGACACGTTAGCAATCGCGTGGCCGCGGGTCACTTCTCAGTGACTCGGGACCTCCGTCGTGCGCCGTCCGCTGCGGCCGGCTAGTGCCTGATGAGCGTCGGATACCCGCTGGCCATGGGACTACGGTGCTGATGCCGTGCGTCCCTGCGGCGGAGCCATTTTTGCAGGATATCGCGCTGGTTTCCGACGATGCGGGCGACGGCCAACAGGGCACTCTCGCTGATAGTCATTTTCTTCTTCCGGTGAACGACTTTGGGGCTGGTCAAAGGAGTCTCCGTCCAGAATTTCTGTCGAGAGACGAAGGGCGCCCGGCCATGAAGACCGGGAGAGGGTGCTGACATAGATGGTCCGCAAATGAGTCCGTTCAATGGCCCTGCGGGTGTGGCGCCATTGCTACCTAATGCCGCCTGGGCGAAGTGCCTGGCGGCTCGGTTGCCAAATCGCCCGGTTGGCCTGAATTCGGACAATCGCGCCGATCCCGGCTAGGTGTACTTCCTACAGGATGCCGGAGAATTCCGGACAAGGCGCGGGGCAGCACAATGGAAATCGGACCGGACGGGGTGAAGCTTATCGGGTTTGGCCTTTTGATCGTCGTGGGCCTCGGAACCATGTTCCTGGTCAAGCGCCTGACCAAAAAGAAATAACGCGTTTCGCTGCCCGCGCGCCCTACGCCGCCGCCCGCCAGCAGCGCGCGAACTGGTCGGGGCGATGCGCCTCCAGCGTCGGCATCTCGTTGCACTTGTCGATGGCGATCGGGCAGCGCGCCTTGAAGGCGCAGCCGGCCGGCAATTTCAGCAGCGACGGCGTCATGCCGGGGATCTGCGCCAGCCGATGGCCGCGCGTGTTCTGCGACGGCACCGAGCCGATCAGCCCCTTGGTGTAGGGATGCATCGGCCGCTCGACGATGTCGGCGGTGCGGCCCATCTCGACGATGCGGCCGGCATACATGACGGCGATGCGGTCGGCGAGGCCCGCCACCACGGCGAGGTCGTGGGTGATCCAGATCAGCGCCGTGTTGCTCTCGCGGCAGAGCCGCTGCATCTCGAACAGGATCTGGCCCTGGATGGTGACGTCGAGCGCCGTCGTCGGCTCGTCGGCCACGATCAGCTTGGGCTTGTGCAGCAGCGCGATGGCGATCGCCACCCTCTGGCGCATGCCGCCGGAGAACTGGTGCGGATAGGCGCGCAGCCGTTCGTCGGGCGAGGCGATGCCGACCTGGACCAGGGCCGCGCGGGCGCGCTGGCGGGCGTCGGCTGCGCTCACCTTGAGATGGGCCTGCACCGTCTCGATCATCTGGGTGTCGACCCGCAGGACCGGATTGAGGGTCATCATCGGGTCCTGGAAGATCATGGCGATCTCCGCCCCACGGATGGCGCGCAGCCGCTCGGGCCTGGCCTCGGTCAGCTCCTCGCCGGCGAAGCGGATCGAGCTTTTGTCGACGATGCGGCCCGGCGGATCGATCAGGCCCAGGATGGAGAAACCGGTGACGGTCTTGCCCGAGCCCGATTCGCCCACCAGCCCCAGGATCTCGCCGGGCGCCACGTCGAAATCGACGCCGTCGACGGCGCGGGCCACGCCTTCCTTGGTGAAGAAGTGCGTGCGCAGGTTGCGGACCGTGAGGCCGGCGCTGCTCATCGCAGATTTCTTGGATTCAGCACGTCGCGCAGCTGGTCGCCTGCCAGGTTGATGCCGACGATGGCGATGGCCAGCGCCACGCCGGGGAAGAAGCTGATCCAGTAGCTGCCCGACAGCAGGAACTCGAAGCCGTTGGAGATCAGCATGCCGAGCGAGGGCTGGGTCACCGGCACGCCGACGCCCAGGAAGGAGAGCGTGGCCTCGAGGGCGATGGCGCGGGCGAGCGTGATGGTGGCAATGACGATCAGCGAGGGCATGCAGTTGGGCAGCATGTGGCGGAACACGATGCGGCTCGCCGGCAGAGCGAGGCAGGTCGCGGCCTCGACATATTCCTTGTTGCGTTCGACGAGGGCGGCGCCGCGCGCGGCGCGGGCGAAATAGGCCCATTGCACCAGGATGAGCGCCACCAGCACCTTGTCGATGCCCTTGCCCAGCACCGAGAGCAGGATCAGCGCCACCAGGATCGCCGGAAAGGACAGCATGAGGTCGACGATGCGCATCAGGACGGCGTCGACCTTGCCGCCGGCATAGGCCGCGACCAGCCCGACCACGACGCCGATGGCGAGCGCGATCACGACGGAAACCGCGCCGACGAACAGGCTGAGCCGCATGCCGTAGAAGATCGCCGACAGCATGTCGCGCGCCTGCCCGTCGGTGCCCAGCCAGTAGACCATCTTGCCGTCGCCCGAGACGGTGCCCGGCGGCACCTTGGCGTCGAGCAGGTCGAGGCTCGCGATGTCGAACGGGTTCTGCGGCGAGATCCAGGGCGCGAACAGCGCGACGAAGGCCGAGATCGCCACCAGCACGAGGCCGAAGACGGCCAGCCGGCTTTCGCAGAAATCCGAGACGACCCGCTGGAACGGCGTCTGCGGCCGCACCGTGGCGACAGGCTCGAGAGCGGCGTCGGTCATGTGGCGCGGCTTTCGAGGCGAACCCTGGGATCGAGCACCGAATAGAGCAGGTCGACCACGAGATTCAGGATCACGAAGAAGAAGACGATGACCACGAGGTAGGCCACCACCACCGGCCGGTCGAGCAGCAGGATCGAATCGATCAGGAGCTTGCCCATGCCCGGCCAGGAGAACACCGTTTCGGTGACCACGGCGAAGGCCACGGTCTGGCCGAACTCCAGCCCGCTCACCGTGGCGATCGGGATCATGATGTTCTTCAGCACATGGACGCCGACGATGCGGTTTTCGCTCAGGCCCTTGGCGCGCGCGAACTTGATGTAGTCCATGGGCAGCACTTCGCGGGCGGTGGCGCGCGCCAGGCGCACGATCAAAGCGCCCTTGTAGAAGGCCAGGGTCAGCGCCGGCAGGATCAGGTGCAGCAGGCCGTCGCCGGTCAGGAAGGAGACCGGCACGCCCAGGAGGTTGACCGTGGTGCCGCGGCCCGAGGCCGGCAGGCGCGGCCACCACGGGATCAGGTCGGGCAGCAGCACGGCGAAGACCATGATCAGCATCAGCCCGACCCAGAAGTTGGGCAGCGAGAAGCCCAGGATCGAGCCGGTCATGATCGCCTTGCTGCCCGCCGCGTGCGGCCGCAGCCCGGCATAGACGCCCATCGGCAGGCCGATCAGCAGCGACAGGATCAGCGAGGCCACCGCCAGCTCCATGGTGGCCGGCATGCGCTCGAAGATCAGGCCCATGGCGGGCTGGCCGGCCAGGAAGCTCTTGCCGAAATTGCCGTGCAGCGCGTCGCCCACGAAGGTCAGATATTGCTGCCACATCGGCTGGTCGAGGCCCAGCGTGGCGCGCACGGCGTCGCGCTCGGCCAAGCTCGCGTCCGGGCTGATCATCATCGCCACCGGATCGCCGATCACGTAGATGCCGGCGAACACCAGCGCCGACATCACCACCATGACCAAGGCGGCCTGCATCAGTCGGCGGATGATGTAGACGAGCATCGAGTTACTCTTGCCGGACCGCGGGCCTCCAGGCCCGCTCATGATCATGATGCGGGCCTGGAGGCCCGCGGTCCGGCGAGAAGACCATCACTTCACCGGATGCACGTTCTGCGCGATGGTGATCTGGTCGGCGCGGCCCTCGTAGGTCAGGCCCTTCTTCATCGCCCACACCGAGACCTCGAAATGCAGCGGCAGCAGGCCGTGGTCGGCCATGACGATCTGGCTGGCCTCGGCGATCAGCGCCTCGCGCTTGGCGTCGTCGACGGTGCGCAGCGCCTCCTCGAGCTTGGCGTCCATCGCCGGGTTGGAGTAGCGCGCGCTGTTGGTCGTGCCCATGCCCTTCAGCTTGTCGGGCGTGGCGACCAGCGACTTCAGCGCGTTGCTGACCTCGCCGGTGCTCGATCCCCAGCCCGCCATGTAGGCGCTGTACTTGAAGGAATCGCGGTTCTTGAAGAACACCGGCGGCGCCACGGCGTCGACCTCGGTCTTGACGCCGATGCGGCTCCACATCGCCGCCACGGCCTGGGCGACCTTGAGGTCGTTGATGTAACGGCCGTTGGGCGCGCCCAGCGTGATCGAGAAGCCGTTGGGATAGCCCGCGTCGGCCAGAAGCTTCTTGGCGCGCGCCGGGTCGTAGGGGTCGATCGGCGTGTCCTTGCGCGTGCCGCCCATCGGATAGGGCAGGAAGTCGCCGGCCGGCAGCGCCACGCCTTCCATGATCTTGTCGACGATGCCCTTGCGGTCGATGGCGATGCTGAGCGCCTCGCGCACCTTCCGGTCCATCAACGGGTTCTTGCCCCCGGTGTCGGGAATGCCGATCGGCGGATCGCCGTGCTGGTCGAGATGGATGTAGATCAGGCGGTTGGAGACCGCGCGCGCCAAGGTGATCTTGGGATCGGTCTTGAGCTTGGCGAGGTCGGTGGTCGGCGGATCCTCGATCAGGTCGACGTCGCCCGACAGCAGGGCCGCGACCCGCGCCGTGTTGTTGGAGAGCGGCCGCAGGATCACCTTGGCCCACGGCGCCTTGCCGTCCCAGTAGTTGTCGTTGCGCTCCAGCACGAGGCTGTTGCCGCGCTGCCACGACACGAACTTGAACGGGCCGGTGCCGACCAGGCCGTTGCCGGCGTTGAGCTCGGCCGAGGTCTTGCCTTCCGGCGCCGGGCCCGAAGCGGCCTTCTTGGACAGGATCGGGAGTGCGGCGACATCGAGCGGCAGCAGCGGCGCCGGCGTCGTGGTGTGGATGCGCAAGGTCAGCGGATCGACGATCTCGAACTTGTCCATCTGGCGGGTATAGATCGTGTAGAGGCCCGGGCTGTTGGGCACCTTGCCGACCCGCTCGTAGGTGAACACGACGTCCTCGGCGGTGAAGTCCGAGCCGTCGTGGAACTTCACGCCCGGCCGCAGCTTGAATTCCCACACCAGGTCGGAGATCGGCTTCCACGACAGCGCCAGCCCCGGCTGCGGCTTCAGGCTCTCGTTCTGCTTCACCAGCGTGTCGAACATATAGAACGCCACCTGCAGATTGGGCGTCAGCGCGTGGTACTGCGGGTCGAGCGAGCTCGGCTCGGTTTTCAGACCGATCTTGAGCTCCTGCGCCTGGGCGCTCGCCATTGTGAAAGCGATGGCGGCGGCCAGCGCCGCGGCCATCTTGCCGAACTTGATCATCTGGCCTCCCAGCCCCCGATATATCTCGAAGTCTTATGGCTAAGCGACCGGCGTTTGATCGTCAATCCAGCCGGACCGGACCAGGGCGTCGCGGGTCGGCCCATGCGTGCCGATGCGTGCGACTTTCAGCAGATTGGCAAGCCTCCTGGTCATGAGCATCTGGTGCTTGGGAGGCGGCCGTTCGCCGTAGGCCGCGACATAGGACTCGCGTGCAATCTCGAGACTGCGCTTGCCGGTCGAAGCCGAGCCGGCCGAGAAAACGCAGGTCGTTCTCCATCCAGGGCTTCCGGTCGAGGACGAGGGCGTCGAGGAAGCCTGGCAGCAGGCGGCCCAGTTCTGTGCGAGTCGCCTCGTCGATTTCCTGCCAGATATGTCGCATCAGCATCTGGAAGAAAGTCTGGTGCCGGCCTTCGTCGACCAGATGTTCGCGTAGCGCGATATGAAAAGCCGTATCCTTCTCCGTGTTCTTCACCAGGCCGAACAGCTCCTCGGTCACGAGATTCTCGGCGAAGCAGAGCACCATGATTTCGGCATCGCCCAGGATCGCCGGGTCGACGTCGCTGCGCACGGAGGCGAGAGCGGTCGCCAGCGGGTATGACGCGCTCTGGTCGCGATCGCTGTCAGGGTCGATGCCGGTGTGTTGCCTGAGGTCGGCGATGAATTCGCGCGCGGCATAGGCGTGGTAGAATTCGTCGACGCCGATGGTCCGCGCCACCTGCCGCACGGAGGCCGGCAGCGGGAAGTGGAATGTTCCGCCCGCGAGCCTGCCGCACAGGTCGGCGACGATATCGACTTCCAACTTCGCCACGGTGGCCTGCCACAGGTAGACGGCGCGCGCCAGCAGCTCGTGCACGACTTTCTCGCCCAAGGCGACCACGGCCGCGTGCTGGGCGATCGGTTGGAACCCAATGGGGAACAGGCGGCCGAGGTCGATGTCCGCCGGCAGGCGGTAACGAGGCCGGGTTCGGACCGTGGCCCGCCTGTCCCACTCGCGCAGATAGCGCTGTGCGAATGTATCGATAGTGTTCAAGGTCTCTGCCGCAAATAAAAATGGTGCGAAGCGCGTATTCAAAGTGCGCGCGGTGGTCCAGTCTTGCGGCAAGGAATTCCCTTGGCAATGGCAGACATGGATTTCGACCAAACGATCGGTATCGCGCCGCAATTCTCGACCTATGCCATCGACGAGCGCCAGGTCCTGCTGCTCTCCGAGCAACGCAGCTTCCGGCTGACCGGCAAGCTCTATGTCGCCCTGCTGCCCTTCCTCGACGGCAGCCGAACCGGACAGGCCGTCGTCGAGGCCTTCGCGGGCCGCTTCGATGGCGCGCGCCTGCGCGGCGTGCTCAGCAACATGTTCGACAAGGGCTACATCACCCAGCTCGACAGCACCGCGCCGCTCGAACGGCAGGCCCTGTGGGGCGAGCTGGGCCTCCTGCCTGCGGCGGCCGAGGCCAACCTTGCGCGCACCTCGATTGCCGTCCTGTCGGTACCCGGGGACGGCGTTGCCGCCGAAGCCGCGCAGGCACTGGGCGCAGCGGCAAGCGATGCCGGCCTGCGCGTCGTGGCTGCATCCGACGCGGATCTTGTCGTCGTTTCGGTCGAGGACTATGCGCATGGCGACCTCGCCGCGCTCAACCGGCAGATGCGCCGCGATGGTCGCGACTGGGCGCTGTTCAAATCAGGCGGCAGCGTACCTCTCCTCGGCCCGGTGTTTCGGGCGGGCAAGGCGCCGTGCTGGGCCTGTCTCTCCCGTCGCCTGATCGAGAACCGGCCTGGCGATACGGCGTTGCTGGACGGAACCGTGGCGGCGCGGCCGGCGCGCGGCGGCAACCGCACGACGCGCAGCCTGGCCGTGAACTTTGCGGCCTTCGAGCTGGCGCGGGCTGCGGCAGGCGGAGCCCTTTCGGGGCTCGACCGCAGCATCATCAGTTTCGACCTCAAGAGCCGCGAATGCCGCGAGCATCATGTCAGGATCGAGCCGACTTGCCCTGTCTGCGGCACAGTGCCAGATGCCGAGCAGGTTCTTTCGCGTGCCAGTCAGCCGCTGGTCCTGAAGCCGACGCCGGTCCTGCCGCAGAATGATGGCGGCTGGCGCACCGTCGCGGCGGCCGAAGTGGCCCGCAACCTGCAGCGTCATGTGAGCCCGCTCACCGGCATCATCGCCAACCTCGACGACTGCTCTCCGGCCGAGGGCCTGCCGGTCTTTCGCGCCCGGCAGACGAAGCCGCTGCAGGTCGATCCCCGTCACAACCGTCTGCTGGGCCAGCCAGGCGGCGCTGCCGGCAAGGGAATGAGCGAGATCCAGGCCCGGGTGAGTTGCCTCGCCGAGGCGGTGGAACGGTACCTCTGCGGCTATACCGGCCACGAGCCGCGCCGCCGGGCGACCTGGGCCGAGATGGCCGGCCGTGCACCCCATCCCACGAACTGCCTGCACTACAGCGAGCGCCAGTACGACAACCGCGAGCAATGGAACGCGCTTAACGACGGCTTCAACTGGACGGGCGAGCGGTTCGACGAAAGCGCTGCCATCGAATGGACCCCGGCGTGGTCCCTGACGCATGGTGAAAGCCGGTGGCTGCCGACGCGCTATTGCTATTTTGGATACGTCGACGATCTGGCCGGGGACGGCGCGAACCGTTTCTGCGTCGCCGATTCCAACGGTTGCGCCTCGGGCAGCACGCTCGAGGAGGCCATCCTGCAAGCCTTCCTGGAGCTGATCGAACGCGATGCCTGTGCGCTCTGGTGGTACAACCGCGTGCGCCGCCCCGCCTTCGATCTCAAGCGGCTGGACAGCCCCTTCCTGCGTCGCATCCAGGCCTTGTGCGCCGCCAAGGGGAGGGGGCTTTGTGTCCTCGACCTCACCAACGACCTTGCCATCCCTGTGGCGATCGCGCTGTCGTGGAAGCTCGACACCGGCAGGTCGATCGCCCTTGGCCTTGGCGCCCACCTCGACGCGGCGGTTGCGATCAACCGCGCCCTGTCCGAGCTCAATCAGATGATCGCGCTTGAGAGTGGCTTGCAGGACAGTGCACTGGCGGAGCGGGCGCAACTGGTGAAGGGCGAGGAAGCCACGATGATCGACTGGGCACTGAACAGGAGCCTCGAGACCGAACCCTACTGCGTGCCGTCCGGCACGATCGACGCCGATGCCTATGCCCCGCCCAAGGTTGCGGATCTCCGGCAGGCCGTCGAGCTCGCCATGCGCACGGTCTCCGACCGCGGATACGACATGATCGTCCTGGACCATTCCCGCGCCGACATAGACTTCGCCACCGCGCGGGTGGTGGTGCCCGGCCTGCGCCACTTCTGGGCCCGCTTCCGCGAAGGCCGCCTCTACACCGCGCCGGTCGATCTCGGTTGGCTCGACCGGCCGCTGGCCGAAGAGCAGATGAACCCCATTCCATTCTTTCTGTGAGACCGCCGATGGGGACTAGCGTCCGCCTCGACTACCGCTTCAATGCCGACGTGACGTCGGTCGAGCGCGATGGCGATCGCATCACCCTCAACATCGCCAACTGGCGGCCGCTCGGCTTCACGCCCAGGACGGCGGCGCTCGCCGACGCCGTCATGGCCCTGGCCGGGCCTGGCGCCCCGCGGGACCGGCTGGTGGCGATCGCCTCCGGCGCCGAGGCGGCGTTCGATTACTACATCGAGCGCTTCGCGCGCGGTCGCCTGCTCGCCTGGACCATCGCCGACGAGGGGGGCGAGCTCGCGCGTGTCGACGCCCTGGCGAGTCGCTGGCGGCCGCGATCGGACGCGCCTCCGCCGGGAGATCTCCATCTCTGCCGCTTCGCCTACCTTCGGCGCGACGGTGGCGGGGTCGTCCTCGAGTCGGGCCTCGCCCGCGCGCGCGTCGTCCTGGCGCCACGCGGCCTTGCCGCCCTTGCTGAGCTTCTGGCGACGCCACGGCCGGCGACGCCGGGCGGCCTCGCCGAGTCGCTGTGGCGGACGGGCTTCCTCGATCTCGCCCATCCGGACGAAAGCGAGGCCAGGCGCTGCTGGGAATTCCACGATCTGCTGATGCACGAGGCCAGTCGCAACAATCGCGACGCCACGACGATCGGCGGGGTCTATCGGTTCGAGGGCCAGTTTGCGTCGGCGCCGGCCATCAAGCCCACCATGGACGGCGAGCGCATTGCGCTGGCGCCTGTCGACCCTGCTCGCATTCGCCAGCGCAGCGAATCGCTGGACGCCGTGCAGGCGCGGCGCCAATCGATCCGGCGCTTCGCCCAGGAGGCGATATCGGTGAATGCGCTGGCCGAGTTCCTGTGGCGGGTCTGCCGCACGACCGGCCATCCGCCGAGCGAGCAGCAGGCCGTCATCAGCCGGCCCTACCCGGCGGGCGGCAGCATCAACGAGCTCGAATTCTATCTCGCGGTGCGCCGCTGCGACGGGCTCGCGCCGGCGCTCTACCACTACGACAGTCACGGCCATTTCCTGGTGCGCATCGCGGGCTCGGAGGCGGCCGCCAACCGGATCGTCGACCGCTCGGCCGTCGCCATGGGGTTGGGTCCGGACGACCAGAGGCCCGACCTGGTGATCGTCATCGCCTCGCGGCTGCCGCGCCTTGCCTGGAAGTATCGGGGCATGGCCTATCGCACGAGCCTGATGAATGCCGGCGTCGTCTTCAACCTGATGTATCTGGTGGCGATCGACATGGGCCTGGCGCCGTGCGCCAACGGCACCGGTGATTCGCGGCAGCTCGAGGAAGCAGCCGGCCTCGACAGCTTCGCCGAGACCGCCATCGCCGAATTCGCGCTGGCGCTGCCGGCCTGATTCTAGATTCGTTTCGAGTCCCTCTCCCCCGCGATGACGCGGGCGCAGAGGGCGTCGGAGGCGAAGTGAGAAGAAAGCCGGATGAAGGAGGCCCGCCCTAGACGCCCTTCTGGCGGCGGGGCGCGAACAGCAGCAGGAACAGCACGACCAGGAAAGGCGTGAGAATCAGCGACACCACGAAGGTGCCCCAGTAGCCGAGCCGCGTGCCGCGTCCGAAATAGGCCGCCAGCAGGCAGACCACGACGTAGAGCACCGGCCAGAGATATCCGGTCATGGCGTCCTCCTATTTGGGCAAGTGTTGAGGAGCGCCGGCGGCGGCGCCGTCGCTCGGCTGGGGGGCTCCTGCAGGGTTGGGAAAGATCGGCGGCAGGGTGTTGAAATCGGGCAGTGGTGAAGCCGTCCCCGACACCGGAGGCACCGGCTCGGACGAGGCCGGCAGTGCGGCCGAACTCGCTGCCCAGGATCAGCGGCATCTGGTCCTTCTGGCCGCCGACGATGACGATCTTGCTGTTGGGCGACTTGGCGATCTCCACGGTCGCCTCGATGCCGCGCCACGTCAAAAGCTTGTCGGTGAGCGAATCCTGGAGGATGGAGTAGAAGTTGCGCAGCCCGATCGCCTGGATGCGCAGGCGTTCGGCTTCCTGCCGTTGCGCGATCAGGCGGAACTGGTAGGAGGCCGCGATCTGTTCCTCGTTCAGCTTGCGCTGGATGGCGTCGACGATGTCCTTGGGCAGCTCGATCTGCCGCACGATGACGTCGTGATAGTCGAAGAACCGTGCTTCGGCGCTGTTTTGCAGCATTTCCATCAGGCGCTCGTAGAGATCCTTGTAGCCCACCGTATACAGCTCGTGGGAATCGTAGCGCGTGACCAGCAGGCGAACCGCGCTGGTGGCGATCGGCTTGACGAACTCCTGGGCATAGCCGGTCCCGAGCTCGACCAGGACGTTCGGGATCTGCGGCCGCCTCAGCCTGAAGATGATCGTCGCCCTGACCGTGACCGGCATGCCTTCCTGACTGAAGGCCTGGACCTCGAAGGGCAGGGCCTGCCAGCGCGCGTCGAAGATGTACATCCGGTTCCACGGCAGCTTGATCGCCAGCCCCTCCGGATAGACGGTCGTCCGTCACGGTGCCGCCCGACAGCAGGCTGTAGAGCACGCCGACACGGCCCGGCGGGATGCGCACCAGGATGGCGTTCCACAGCAGCAGCAGCGCCAGCCCGACGGCCAGCAGGACGCCGATCGCGATCGACAAGGCGCGGTTGCCCTGTGCGGTACGGCGGATGTCGCTCGGATTGATGCTCACCGCTTTGTGCTCCCTGGTTCGAAACGACCGTCCTGCATGACGATCACCCGGTCACCGATGTCGAAATAGCGCTCGTCGTGGCTGACCACGATCAGTGTCTTGCCGCGCGCCTTGAGCGCCGGCAGGAATTCCTCGTAGTAGCGCTGCCGGAAGACCGGGTCCTGGTCGGCGCTGAGCTCGTCGAGCACGTAGATCGGCCGGTCCTCGATCAGGGCCACGACCAGGGCCAGCCGCTTGCGCTGGCCGGTCGACAGCTCGACGTTGGTGAAGCGCCCGTCGACGTACTGGGTCTTGTCGGCCAGGCCGACATTGGCCAGCAGCCGGCGGACATGCTCGGGATCGACACCCTCCATGCCGTAGAGCCGGTCGAACAGGTGGAAGTCGGCGTAGACCGCCGAGAACAGGTTGCGGTAGCGCGGCGCATTGCTGCCGTCGACCAGCACGCCGTCCCACAGGATGGCGCCGGCCTCCGCGCGGTAGAGCTGGGTCAGCACGCGGGTCAGCGTGGACTTGCCGCTGCCGTTGCCGCCCACCACGAAGATGGTCTCGCCCGGTTTTATGCTGAGGTCGCACGGCCCCAACGTGAACGAGGCGGCACCGTCCTGCGCGCGGTGCGAATAGACGATGCCGTCGAGTTCCACGCGCTTGAAGGAGGTCGGCGGTTCGGCCACGAACTCGCGCGGCTCACCGGCGGCTCTCACCAGGCTGGCTTCGAGCGCGTCGAGGTTGTCGAGCGCCAGCCCGACCTTGGCCAGCAGCGGCAGGGCCCGGGTGATGCCTTCGACAGTGGTGAACATGAAGACCACGACATAGACGACCTTCACCGCCGTGCGCGGGCTGTCGAGATGCTGCGGGAGGATGAAGGCGGCGGCGCCGAGCAGGGTGTAGAATACGGCGAAGGAAACCGTCAGTCCGCTGTTGAAGCGGCGCGCGGCCACGACCTTCTTGAACTCGGCATCCTGCGATGCCGGCTCCAGATGGACCTTCTCGAGGTCCTCGCCGCGGGCGCTGTGCAGCTTGACCTCCTTGAAGCCGTACAGCAGGTGACTCAGCAGCCCGAAGAACCGCGATTCGGCGGACATCGCTTCCACCAGAGCGCCACGGCTGTGGCGCTGGCTGAAATGGTAGAAATAGACCCAGGCGGAGAGCAGCACGACGATCACGGCGAACGCCAGCAGCGACAGCGCGGCGACGTAGAGCGCCGCCAGCACCAGCGCGACCAGGGTGGTCATCGAATAGGTGATCATGCCGGCTGAGGAGGAGATGACCGTCGTTTCGCGTGCGACGGTGTCGTAGACCCGGACGGTCCCGATGCGTTCGATGCCGTCGAGCTCGCTGCGCCGGATGAGGCCGGCGATGCGGGCGCGCACGCGCTCGATCATGCGCTCGCTCAGCACCGCCGTGAGGTTGAGCGAGTAGACCTGCATGCTCAGCACCGCGACGGCGCAGAGCACGAACAGAACCAGATTACCCCAGTTGACCGACATGTCGGCCGGAAGGTCCGCGACCGAATTGACGACCGTCATCATGAGGGCCATCGAGCCGCCGCCCAGCACGACGCTGGCCACCAGGCGCCAGCGCACCTCTCCTGCTTCCGCCAGCAACAGCCGGATGAATTTCATCCTGTCCCCCGCCCATGCACTATAGGCGGCGAGGCGCGCTTGCAAAGGGCCCGGCGTTTCGCGCACGACAGGGTTGGTTTTGACAGTGCCTGTGACGACATTCGGGGCTTTCCCGGTTGGTGCAGATAGGGCATTCTTGCGCGATAGTTGTGCATCGCCGCCGGCGTCGATGCGTGGCTTGGCCGCTCCTCGGAGCGGCACGGGGAGCGTCTCGCCGGTTTGGAGTGCGCGATGAGCGAGAATATCGAGCGACAGGATATAGAAGTCACAGAGTTCGACGACGAGCTTTGCGACGAAGCGATCGACCGCGAGGCAGGCAATCGTGGGCCGATTTGCACCTGCGTCGCCACGAAAAGATAACGAAGGTCAGAAGCCATGATCGACAAGATCGAGAGCGAGCTGCAGGAAGACGAACCGGCGGAATTCAGCGACGAGCTTTCCGACGAATCGCTCGACCGGGCGAATGCTTTGTTCTGCTGTTATTCGGGATGCCACCGATAACGCTCCCCTTGCCGCCGCTCAATATGTCCCGATCGTAAGGATCGGGCGAGCGTCCAAGGAAGATAGTGCAGTCCTCGTCGACGAATTGGCCGACGAGGCCGTCCAGGCCAGTTCCACGCTGATTTGCATCGGTTGTTACGGCAACGAATGAAATGCCGGGCTTGTTCCCGCGGCGAGGAGAAAGGCCATGGACGACAGGACGGAACAGCAGAAAATCCCGGAGACCGAGTTCGCCGACGAGCTTTTCGACGAAGAACTCGACCGTGTGGCCATTGTCGCCATCTCTTGCGGCTGCCGTCCGGTCATGGGCCCGAAAAAGCCCGGCCCGAGAAAGTCAGGTGTCGCGCCGGGATCAAGCAAAAAGTCGTGATTGAGAAGACTCGACCGCTGGCCGGCGACAGACGTAACCCGCGATATCACGCAGCGGTCGAGGACGAACGGTCCGCCGCACGGTTTGACCGAGGGAGAAGATCCAATGAGCGACGCAGCTGTCGTGACAGACGAACCCGCAGGCAAAGACGACCCGGAGGTGATCCGCGACGTCGCCGACCAGATCATCAAGCGGCATGCCATCTATGGCGCGCTGGGCGGCCTGGTGCCGCTGCCGGGCTTCGACGTGGCCGTGATCGTCGGCGTGCAGATCAAGATGATCGCCGACCTGTGCGAAATCTATGGCCAGCGCTTTTCCAAGCAGATCGTGAAGGCCTACGTGGTGTCGCTGATCGGCGGCGTCCTGCCGGTGAGCGGCGTCTCGGTGGCGATCGGCTCGGCGGTGAAGGGCATTCCCGGCATCGGCTCGCTGGTCGGCATGCTGGTGGTGCCGGGCGTCGCGGCCGCCTCGACCTGGGCGGTCGGCAAGGTGTTCGCCTGGCACTTCGAGCAGGGCGGCACGCTCGCCAACTTCGACGTCGAGGCGGCGCGCCCGCGCTTCCAGCGCGAATTCGCGGCGGCCCGCAGCCGGGCCAAGCCCGCCGCCAGCGACGCGGCGGCCTAGGATCCGACGACTGTCTGCTGTCGGGGCGAGGCGACTTTCCGGGTCGCGTTGAAGCGGCGCCCGCAGGCGAAGCCCGCGGCGACGCCGTAGCAGGAAGATCGCGAGGCCGGCGCTAGAGGCTGGGCTTCACGCAGCGCTCGACGCGCGCGGCGGCCGGCGGCTAGTCTCGCCGCCCACGGAAGGAAATCCATGACCCGCTTTACGCCCGATCTCCTGGCGGCCGACCACGCAGACCTGACCGCGATCCGCCGCGACATCCATCGTCACCCCGAAACCGCCTTCGAGGAGCAGCGCACCTCCGCAGATCGTGGCCGACAAGCTCACCTCGTGGGGCATCGAGGTGCATCGCGGACTGGCCAAGACCGGCGTGGTCGGCACGCTCAAGGGCAAGCGGCCGGGCCAGAAGACGATCGGACTGCGCGCCGACATGGATGCGCTGCACCTGCAGGAGAAGAACGACTTCGACTACGCCTCGGTCAACGCCAACAAGATGCATGCCTGCGGCCATGACGGCCACACCACGATGCTGCTGGGCGCGGCCAAGCACCTGGCGGCGGCGCCCGACTTCGCCGGCACCATCCACTTCATCTTCCAGCCCGCCGAGGAGGGCGAGGGCGGCGCGCGGGTGATGATCGAGGAAGGGCTGTTCGACAAGTTCAACTGCGACACCGTCTACGGCATGCACAACATGCCGGGCATCCCGGCCGGCCGCTTCGCCATCCGCTCCGGTCCGATGCTGGCGTCGTCCGACAGCTGGCAGGTCACGTTCAAGGGCACCGGCGGCCACGGCGCGATGCCCCACCAGGGCACCGATCCGACCTTCGTCGCCGGCCAGTTCATCGTCGCCGTCCAGGGCATCGTCGGCCGCAACGTGCCGCCCAGCCAGGCGGCGGTGCTGAGCGTCGGCCACATCCACGCCGGCACCTTCGGCTCGCCCAACGTCATTCCCTCGGAGGTGCTGATCCGCGGCACGGCGCGCAGCTTTTCGCGCGACGTTCGCGAGCTGCTGCAGCGCCGGCTCGGCGAGGTGGCGGCCGGCATCGCCCAGTCGGGCGGCTGCGAGGCCGACTACCAGTACTTCCGGCGCTATCCGTCGCTGGTCAATTCAGTCGAGCAGACGAGCCTCGCCGTCGAGGCCGCGGCGCTCACGGTCGGCCGCGAGAATGTCGAGCCCAACACGCCGCCGATCACCGGCGCCGAGGATTTCGCCTTCATGCTGGAGAAGAAGCCCGGCGCCTACATCATGATCGGCAACGGCGGCGGCGAGGAAGGCGGCTGCCATCACGTGCATTCGCCGCTCTACGATTTCAACGACGCGATCCTGACGACCGGCGCGGCCTACTGGGTGAACCTGGTGCAGCTCGAGCTCGGCGACGCCGGCTGATCATCGTCGCGCCGTTCCTTGCGACTGGAGCAGGCACAACCTAAGATCGA
This sequence comes from uncultured Alphaproteobacteria bacterium, assembly GCA_963755585.1. GTDB lineage: Bacteria > Pseudomonadota > Alphaproteobacteria > Reyranellales > Reyranellaceae > Reyranella. The sequence continues at coordinate 47,228 of CAVWKN010000012.1, read as the reverse complement.
GGCGTGGTCGGGAACAGACGGGCGGGGTTTCCATGAAATGCCCTGTTGTCGTGATCGCGCTGATCGTGCTGCCGCTGCCAACCTTCGCCCAGTACAGCTTGGCGCTGATCGCCAACGGCCGCACCCTCTTCAACGACACGAAATTGTCGGGCGACGGCCAGATTTCCTGCGCTTCCTGCCATCCGAACGGCCAGACCAACAACAAGACCTATGTTGGCGGCCAGCTCGTGGCCGACGGCGACCCCGCGGGCCGCAACACGCCGACCCTGCGGGGAGCGGGTGACCGCCAAGGCGGCTGGTCGTGGGCAGGCAACCTGCCGTCGATCCAGGCCGCCATCCGCGCGATGATCGTCGACCGCATGAAGGGCCCCGAGCCCGCCCAGGCAACGCTCGACGCGCTGGCTGCCTATACGCGGTCGCTGCCTTATGGACCTGCGCCCTTCCTGAACGACGAGGGCGTCCCGAGCGACAACGCGCCGGCCGCCGTCAGGCGCGGCTTCGCGCTGTTTACCGGCAAGGCCGGCTGCGTGAATTGCCATGAGCCACCGTCCTACGACAGCAAGGGGTCCGAAGACGTCGGGAGCGGCGGCGTGTTCAATGCGCCTTCGTTGCGCTCGGTCTCCAAGACCGCACCTTATTTCCACGACGGCCGCTTCAAGACCCTCGAGGAGGCCGTAGATGCGATGTCCTACGGCGCCGTAAGCTTGATGACGGACGCCTACCGCAGGAAAGCCGGCGTCAGCGACACTCTCTCGGCTGCCGAGAAGAGCGACATCGTGGCGTTCCTCAAGGCGCTGTAGCCGCGTCGGCGCGGCCTGGTTCAGGCGTGGAAGTCGAAAGTCCAGTCGGCGCCGGCGATGTCCCAGCTCCAGCCATCGTGCAGGTGAACGATGGGATGGGAGTCCGCGCCGAAATCGGCGGCCGTCGCGATCTCCACCGCCGGTTCCGAGGCCGGCAGGACCAATCCGTCGGAGAGGGCGGCCAGAACGACCAGCGGGTCGTCGCCCGGCAGCGCGATCAGGGAAGCCTGCGGCTCATCGTGCAGGACGCTGTCGACATGGATGTGCACGTCGCCCGGCTCGCCGAACAGGCGGTCGAGCGGCGCGCCGTACGGCGCCTCGTCGAAACAGGCTTCGGCCCACTTCGAGTCGGGCGTCTGATAGATCGGCAGCTCGGGACGATCGAATTGGACCAGGTCGGCGCCGACGATGAAGGTCGTATCGGTGGCCGAGCTCTCGGAGGGGACCGAATGGCTCATGGATCAATGACTTTCGTTCTTAAGAACTGAAATATTGCTTCAAGTATACTGAATAAATCATTGAGAATAAAGAGAGAACGTTCGCAGCTTGGAATTCTCTTGGAATCGCAAAGACTTGGGTTCGCCGGACGACTGGCCTAGGGTGCCGCCGCATTACACATTCCTAAAAGTTCGGGGGCGGCGATGAACGGAGCGGAAAGTCTGGTTCGGACCTTGGTGAAGGGCGGCGTCGAGGTCTGCTTCGCCAATCCCGGCACCTCGGAGATGCATTTCGTCGGCGCGCTCGACCGGGTCGAGGGCATGCGCTGCGTGCTCGGTCTGTTCGAAGGCGTGTGCAGCGGCGCCGCCGACGGCTACTACCGCATGACCGACAAGCCGGCCTCGACCCTGCTGCATCTCGGCCCCGGTCTCGCCAATGCCGCGGCCAACCTGCACAACGCCAAGAAGGCGGGCTCGGGCATCGTCAACATCGTGGGCGAGCACGCGCTCTATCACATCAAGTACGACACGCCGCTCACCGCCGACATCGAAGGCATCGCGCGGCCGTTCTCGCACTGGGTCAAGACCTCGCCCACCGCCAAGACCGTGGCCAGCGACGGCGCCGCCGCCATCCAGGCGGCGCGCGTGGCGCCCGGCCAGATCGCCACCCTGATCCTGCCGGCCGACACGGCGTGGACCGAGGCCGACGGCGCCGCCGAGACGCCCGAGACGCCGCAGCCGCAGAAGCCCGCCAACGAGGCGGTGGTCGCGGCGGCCAAGGCGCTGAAGAGCGGACAGACGTCGATGCTGTTCATCGGCGGCCGCGCGCTTGCGCGCGCGCGGCCTCGAGCTTGCCGGCAAGATCGCCGCCAAGACCGGCTGCAAGGTGCAGGGCGCCGGCGGCACGGCGCGCATCGAGCGCGGCGCCGGTCGCGTGCCGGTGCTGCGTCTGCACTTCGTGATCGAGAACGCCCAGGCGCAGCTCAAGGGCACCAAGCAGATGGTGCTGTGCGGCGCCAAGGCGCCCTATGCCTTCTTCGCCTATCCCGGCAAGCCCAGCGTCCTGTCGCCCGAGGATTGCGAGATCTCGACGCTCTGTCCGGTCGACGGCGATCCGCTGGCCTCGCTCGAGGCGCTGGCCGCCGAGCTCGGCGCCTTGAACGAAAAGCCGCTGGGCGTCGCCCAGCCGAGCCGGCCGGATCGTCCGACCGGCAAGTTCACGCTCGAGGGTCTGGGCCAGGCGCTCGGCGCCACGATGCCCGAGGGCGCCATCGTGGTCGACGAATCGGTGACGACGGGCCGCGGCTTCTTCCCTTACAGCGCCGGCGCGCCGCCGCACGACTGGCTGAACAACATGGGCGGCTCGATCGGCTTCGGCGGGCCCGTCGCCGTCGGCGCCGCCGTTGCCTGCCCCGACCGCAAGGTCATCTGCATGATCGGCGACGGCAGCGCGATGTACACGATCCAGTCGCTGTGGACGATGGCGCGCGAGAATCTCGATGTCTGCGTGATGATCTTCTCCAACCGCTCCTACAACATCCTCTACAGCCAGCTCGCCGATGTCGGCGCCGCCAATCCCGGTCCGCGCGCCATCGACATGCTGACGCTCGACCGGCCGACGCTCGACTTCTCGATGATGTCCAAGAGCATGGGCGTGCCGGGCGGCAAGGCGAGCAATCTCGAGGAGCTCACCAAGCAGCTCACCTACGCCATGTCGCAAAAGGGTCCGTACCTGATCGACGTGATCATGTAGGCCGCACGTTCATGGATGAAGCCCGTCGACGCACGCTGCATGGTCGTCGTCGGGGCAAGAAACTGCGGGCCGGGCAGCAGTCGCTGCTCGACACGCTGCTGCCCCGTCTCATGCTGGCGCTGCCGGCCGAGCCCGCCAAAGATCGATCTTGCCCAGGCCTTCGGCGGCACCCTGCCAACCGACGGCGTCTGGCTCGAGATCGGCTTCGGCGCGGGCGAGCATCTCGTCTGGCAGGCCGAGCAGCATCCGCGATGTCGGCCTGATCGGCTGCGAGCCCTATCTCAACGGCGTCGCCAAGTGCCTCGCCCATATCGAGCGCACTGGCGTGGGCAACATCCGGCTGTTCACCGACGATGCGCGCCTCGTCATGGCGGCGCTGCCGCCCCGTTCGCTGTCGCGCGTCTTCGTGCTGTTCCCCGATCCGTGGCCCAAGACCCGCCATCACAAGCGGCGCTTCGTGCAGCGCGAGACCCTCGACAGCCTGGCCGGATCTGATGATCGCCGGCGCGGAACTCCGGCTCGCGACCGACGATCCGAGCTACCTGCCCTGGATGGTCGAGCACGCCTGCACGCCATCCGGCCTTCGAATGGCTGGCCGAACGCCCGGCCGACTGGCGCGACCGGCCGGCCGACTGGCCGCCGACGCGCTACGAGAAGAAGAAGCTGGCCGGCACGCCGATCTTCCTGCGTCTGCGACGGCGCTAGAGGAGAGCGCTAGACTCGCTAGCGCGCCACGAACTTCACCAGGTCCGCCATGCCGGCGCCGATCGCGTCGGGGACGACGCCGAGCTCTTCGGTCGGAAGATTGGATCGGTTGAGCCAAAAGCTCGGATAGCCGAAAATCTTGGCGCCCGCGGCGTCCCACGAGGCCGACGCCGCGAAGGCGATCTCCTCGCGAGACAGGCCGAAGGCGTCGACGCCCATTTGATAGGCCCGCGGATCGGGTTTGTAGGCCTGCACGCGGTCGGTGCTGAGATGAGGCTCGAGCAGACCCTCGAGGCCGGAGTTGCGCACCACGGCATCGAACATCTGTACCGGTGGGTTGGCGAGAAAGGCCATGCGCAGGCCGTTGTCCTTGAGCGCGCGCAGGGCCGGTGCCACGTCCGGCCACGCCTTGAGCTCGAGGAACGTCTGCATCAGCCGGTCGCGCCGGTCGGGATCGAGCTCGAGCTTTGCCGCCTTGGCGGCGAAGACCAGGGCGTCGTGCGTGACTTGCCGGAAGTCGACGTAACGGCCGGCCAGGGTGCGCAGCCATGTGTACTCGAACTGGCGCGTGCGCCAGCTGTCCATCAGCGCAGCACCACGGCCCGGGAAAAGCTCTTCCGCGCGCAGCGCCACGGGCCGCGGGTCGATGATCACGAAACCGTCGAAGGCGACGGCCTTGATGGGCTTGCCCGTCGTCGCCTGTGCCAGCGAGCGGCGGGCGGGGCTGGCGGCAAGGCCCATGGCGCTTGCCAGAAGCAGCCGGCGACGAACAGAAAACGACGGTGCGATCACGCGGGGCTCCGGACATCTCGTCGGAGCAGGCTAGACGTCGTCGATCGGGACAATAAGAGCCGCTTTTGGCACGAGACAATTCCAATTGATGGAAGATCCCTCGGCGCTCGCCGCGGCCCGTCCCTGCATCCGCCAAGGCATTGAAATTAAAAGACTTTTTCCCTTGACTTTCCAAGTTTCCGCGGTGCCCTTCCGGTACGCAAGAATTGTCGGCGCCGCACCACTAAATATAGAAAAGTGTGCGGCCCGGCCCATAGGGAGACGCTGGATTCCCTTGCCAGTTGAAGGGAGTACGCCTATATCCGCGCCATCCTCATCGGGTTCGCGGGACGAACCAAAGAAAAAGAGTGGGCCGAAAACCCGCTCTTTTCATTTGTGAAACGCCCCGCCGACCCAAACGTCGAGAAAACAGGCCAGCGTGACCGAATTGCTGCGTCGAATCGAAGACATCGTCGCCCCGACCATCGTCGGCATGGGCTACGAGCTGGTTCGCGTCACCATGAGCAAGGGCGGCGGCACCTTGCAGATCATGGTCGAACCGGCCGACGGCCGGGCGATGGATGTCGAGGGCTGCGCCACCGTTGCGCGCGCGCTTTCGGCCGTGCTTGACGTCGAGGATCCGATCCCCAGTTCCTACACGCTGGAAGTGAGCTCGCCCGGCATCGACCGGCCGCTGACCCGGCCCAAGGATTATGCCCGCTGGGCCGGCCACATCGCCCGGCTGGAGACCGCCGAGCCGATCGAGGGCCGCCGCCGCTTCAAGGGCACGCTGCTCGGACTCGAGGGCGATGTGGTGAAGCTGCGCCTCGACGACGGCCAGGAGACCGACGTGCCGCTGTCGGTCGTCACCCGGGCCAAGCTCGAGATGACCGACGCGTTGATCGAAGAACACCGGCTCGCCCAGCAGGGGGCGGCTCAAGCTCATTAGTCGAATCGCAAGAGAGGAACATAGCATGGCAACGACTGCCGATATCCCGCGCCTGGAGATGCTGCAGGTGGCCGACATGGTCGCCCGCGAAAAGGGCATCGAGCGCGAGGAAGTGCTCGAGGCGATGGAGCAGGCCATCCAGAAGGCCGGCCGCGCCAAGTACGGGCTGGAGCACGACATCCGCGCCGAGATCGACCGCAAGACCGGCGAGATCAAGCTGCTGCGCTACATGCAGGTCGCCGACCCGGTCGAGAACGAGAATACGCAGGTGCCGCTGGTCGAAGCGCAGCGCCGCAATCCCGAGGCGCAGGTCGGCGACTTCCTGACCGATGAGCTGCCGCCGATCGATTTCGGCCGCGTCGCCGCCCAGACCGCCAAGCAGGTCATCACCCAGCGCATGCGCGAAAGCGAGCGCAAGCGGCAGTACGAGGAATTCAAGGACCGCGTCGGCGAGATCGTCTCGGGCGTCGTCAAGAGCGTCGACTACGGCAACATCACCGTCGACCTGCAGCGCGCCGAAGGCGTGATCCGCCGCGACGAGACCATCCCCCGCGAATCGCTGCGCGTGAACGACCGCGTGCGCGCCTACATCTTCGACGTGCGCGAGGAGCCGCGCGGCCCGCAGATCTTCCTGTCGCGCAGCCATCCGCAGTTCATGGCCAAGCTGTTCATGCAGGAAGTGCCGGAAATCTACGACAACATCATCGAGATCAAGGCCGTCGCCCGCGATCCCGGGCAGCCGCGCCAAGATCGCCGTGCTGAGCCACGACAGCTCGATCGACCCGATCGGCGCCTGCGTCGGCATGCGCGGCAGCCGCGTGCAGGCCGTCGTGCAGGAGCTGCAGGGCGAGAAGGTCGACATCATCCCGTGGTCGAACGACACCGCGAACTTCATCGTCAATGCGCTGGCGCCGGCCGAGGTCAGCAAGGTGCTGATGGACGAGGAGAAGCACAAGACCGAGGTGGTCGTGCCCGACGATCAGCTCAGCCTCGCCATCGGCCGCCGCGGCCAGAACGTCAAGCTCGCCTCGCAGCTCACCGGCTGGGAGATCGACATCATGACCGAGACCGAGGAGAGCGAGCGCCGCCAGAAGGAGACGCGCGAGCGCACCGAGCTGTTCAAGGCCTCTCTTGATGTCGACGACGTCATCGCCCATCTCCTGGTGGCCGAAGGCTACGGCGCGGTCGAGGACATCGCCGATTCCGCGGTCGAGGACCTGGCCGGCGTCGAGGGCTTCGACGAGGAGATCGCCACCGAGCTGCAGCGCCGCGCCCGCGAATACATCGACAAGCGCGACGCCGAGCTCGCCACCCGCCTCGAAGAGCTGGGCATCGACGAGGATGTGCGCGGGACGGAGGGCCTCACCCTGCCGATGCTGGTGGCGCTGGGCGAGAAGGGCGTGAAGACGCGCGACGACCTCGCCGATCTCGCCTCCGACGAGCTGCGCGAGATCGTGGGCGAGAGCGCGATGGATAACGACACCGCCAACGCCATCATCATGAAGGCCCGCGAGCACTGGTTCGCGGCCGAGGACGCCGCGGCCGCCGAAGCGGCCAAGGCCTGAACGGAGAACGACACCCTTGGCTCTTGCCGCCGCCATGACCCAACCTGAACCTACGGTCGCCGTCGCCGGTCCGCTGCGCACCTGCATCGCGACCGGCGAGGACAGGCACGCCGGAGCGGATGATCCGCTTCGTCGTCGGGCCGCAGGGCGACGTCGTGCCCGATCTGGCGCGGCGGCTGCCGGGGCGCGGCATGTGGGTGCGGGCCGAGCGGGCGGCGGTCGAGCGTGCCGTGGCCAAGAACCTGTTCGCCAAGGCGGCGCGGGCGGCGGTGAGGCCGGCGGCCGATCTGCCGGAGCGGGTCGAGCGGCTGCTGCTCGAGCGGGCGCTGGCCGATCTCGGCCGGGCGCGCCGGGCCGGCCGGGCGGTGGCGGGCTTCGTGAAGGTCGAGCAGATGATCGGCCGGCAGCGGGCCGGCCTGCTGATCGTGGCCGACGAGGCCGATGGCGACGGGCTGGGCAAGCTTGCGGGCGAGCGGCCTGCCGATCGCCCGCCTGGGCGACGCGGCGGCGCTGGGCGGCATCTTCGGCCGCGAGCAGACGGTTTATGCGGCGGTCGCCCGCGACGATGCGGGCGGTGAGTTCATTGAGCGAATTGAGGTCGGGGCGGCGCGCTGGCGTGGTTACCGACTGAACAGCACCGGTTGACGCGCCGGAGCGGACCAAGGACAACAAGCGATATGACGGAACAGAAAGAAGAGACCAAGCCGACCAAGCCGCTCACCCTCTCGACCACGGCCCGCGCGGGCGCGGCCAAGAGCAGTGACGCGACGCAGGTGCGCCAGAAATTCTCGCACGGGCGGACGCGGGCGGTGACGGTCGAGGTCAAGAAGCCGGTCAAGCGCCCCGGCGGCGCGCCGCGCCTGCGGCGGCGCCCTCGCCTGCCCCGGCGCCCGAGGCGCCGGCTGCCGGCGCCGACCGCGCGCACCCTGAAGCTGGGCGGCGGCGCGGCGGCCACGACGGCGCGGGCGCCCATGCGTCCGGCGTCCGGCGACGGCTCCGGTCCGGCCGGCCGCGGCATCGTGCTGCGCACGCTCACCGAAGAGGAGAAGGAAGCCCGCACGCGGGCCCTGGTCGACGCCAACCGCGACGCCGAAGCCGCGCGCCAGCGCGCCGCCCAGGATTCGGCCCGACGCGCCGTCGAGGACGAGGCCCGCAAGAAGGCCGACGACGAGCACAAGAAGCGTCTGGCCGAGGAAGAGGCGCGCAAGAAGGTCGAGGAAGAGGTCAAGCGCAAGGCCGACGCGCTGGTCCAGAAGCGTCTCGACCAGGCGGCCACCGCTGCGCCGACGACGACGGCGGCGCGCCAGGCCCAGGAGATCGGCACCGGTGCGGCGACGACCGATGCGCGCGCCCGCGCCGATTCGGCGCCCGCCGATCGCGCCGGGCGTTGCGCAGACCGCCAATGCAGCGCTGCGCCGGCCGCCGATGCGGCCTGCCATCAACAAGCGCCTGCCGCAGCCGCCGGGCGCGCGCCGCGAGGTGCCCAAGCGCCGCTCCGACAAGGTCGACGTCGGTCGTGCGGTCGAGGGCGAGAACGATTTCCGCAGCCGGTCGGCGGCGCAGATGCGCCGCCGCCTGGAGCGCGATCGCCGCCGCGAGCATGACGACGAGCCGCAGCAGAAGGTCTATCGCGAGGTCACGATCCCCGAGACCATCACGGTCCAGGAGCTCGCCTCGCGCATGTCCGAGCGCGGCGCCGACGTGATCAAGACGCTGATGCGCATGGGCGTGATGGCGACCATCAACCAGGCGATCGATCCCGACACCGCCGAGCTGGTGGTGACGGAAATGGGCCACCGGCCCAAGCGCGTCGCCGAGGGCGACGTCGAGACCGGCCTCGCCGAGACGGCGGACGCCCCGGAAACGCTGGTGGCGCGGCCGCCGGTGGTCACGATCATGGGCCATGTCGATCACGGCAAGACGTCGCTGCTCGACGCCTGCGCGCCACTGACGTGGCGGCGCACGAGGCGGGCGGCATCACCCAGCATATCGGCGCCTACCAGGTGACCCTGCCGTCGGGCCAGAAGATCACCTTCCTCGACACGCCGGGCCACGAGGCCTTCACCGCCATGCGCGCCCGCGGCGCCAAGGTGACGGACATCGTCGTCCTGGTGGTGGCGGCCGACGACGGCGTCATGCCGCAGACCAAGGAAGCGATCGCCCACGCCAAGGCTGCGGGCGTGCCGATGATCATCGCCATCAACAAGATGGACAAGGCCGGCGCCGACCCCAGCCGGGTCCGCACCGAGCTGCTGCAGTACGAAGTGCAGGTCGAGCAGCTGGGCGGCGAGATCCAGTCGATCGAGGTGTCGGCGACCAAGAAGACGAACCTCGACAAGCTCGAGGAAGCGATCGTCCTGCAGGCCGAGGTGCTCGAGCTCAAGGCCAATCCCGGATCGTCCGGCCGACGGCGTCGTGATCGAAGCGCAGCTCGACCAGGGCCGCGGTTCGGTGGCGACGGTGCTGGTCCAGCGCGGCACGCTCAAGGTGGGCGACGTGCTGGTGGCCGGCGCCGTGTGGGGCCGCGTGCGTCGCCTGATGGACGACCGCGGCAACGCCGTGCAGAGCGCCGGTCCCGCGGTTCCGGTCGAGATCCTGGGTCTCGACGGCACGCCGCAGGCGGGCGACGAGTTCCACGTCATGGAGAGCGAGGCGCGTGCGCGCGAGATCGCCGACTTCCGCGCCCGTCGCGACCGGCAGGCCCAGCTTGCCCGCGCCGCCGGCGGCCGCGGCACCCTTGAGGAGATGATCAAGGGCATCCGCGAGGGCACCGCCAAGGAGCTGCCGGTGCTGATCAAGGCCGACGTGCAGGGCTCGGCGGAAGCGCTGGCCGGCGCGTCTGCAGCGGCTCAGCACCGAGAAGGTGGCGACCCGTGTGGTCTATAGCGGCGTCGGCGGCATCAGCGAGGCCGACCTGACGCTCGCCAAGGCGTCGGGCGCGCTGATCATCGGCTTCAACGTGCGCGCCAATCCGCAGGCGCGCGAGATCGCCAAGCGCGACAAGGTCGACATCCGCTACTACTCGATCATCTACAAGGTGACCGAGGACATTCAGGCCCTGATGGTCGGCCTGCTCGATCCGACCTACAAGGAGACCTTCCTCGGCAACGCGCAGATCCGCGAAGTCTTCCGCATCACCAAGGTCGGCAACGTCGCCGGCTGCATGGTCACCGAAGGCATGGTCAAGCGCGGCGCCAAGGTCCGTCTGCTGCGCGACAACGTGGTGATCCACGAAGGCACGCTGAAGACGCTGAAGCGCCACAAGGACGAGGTCCGCGAGGTCCAGCACGGCTTCGAGTGCGGCATGGCGTTCGACAACTACGACGACATCAAGGTCGGCGACGTGATCGAATGCTTCGACGTCGAGGAAGTCCAGTCGACCCTCTAGGGTCCCTGGACTTTCCGACAACTGAGGATATGGCGATGCCCCGACGTCGCACTTCCGAACGCGACAATCGCGGCCCCGGCCAGCGCCAGCTCCGCGTGGGCGAGGAGCTGCGCCACCTGCTGGCCGAGCTGCTCGAGCGCGGCGACATGCGCGATCCCGACCTGCGCGGCGCCTCGATCACCGTCACCGCGGTCGATGTCAGCCCCGACCTGCGCAACGCCATCGCCTTCGTGATGCCGCTGGGCGGCCAGGACGAGCCGCGCCTGCTCGCCGCCATGCGCCGCGCCGCGCCGTGGTTCCGCGCCCGGGTCGGCGAGCGCGCCGGCCTGCGCTATGCGCCGGAGATCCGCTTCGAGATCGACCGCACGTTCGACGAGGCCGACCGCATCGGCAACCTGCTGCGCCGGCCCGACGTGGCGCGCGACATCAAGGACGAATGAGCCGCAGAAAATCCGGCGACAAGGTCGATGGCTGGGTGATCCTCGACAAGCCGGTGGGGCTGGGCTCGACGCCGGCCGTCAGCCGCGTGCGCCGCCTGTTCGGCGCCCAGAAGGCCGGCCATGGCGGCACGCTCGATCCGCTGGCCAGCGGCGTGCTGCCGATCGCGCTTGGGCGAGGCGACCAAGACCGTGCCCTTCGTCATGGACGGCCGGAAGGAATACCGCTTCACGCTCCGCTTCGGCGCAGGCGCGCTCGACGGAGGATGCCGAGGGCGAGGTCACCGCCACCAGCGACCTGCGTCCGACCGACGCAGGCGATTCGAGGCGCCCTGGCGGCCTTCGTGGGCGAGATCGAGCAGGTGCCCGCCGGCCTTCTCGGCCCTCAAGATCGAGGGCAGACGCGCCTACGATCTGGCCCGCGCCGGCGAGCCGGTCGCCCTCAAGCCGCGGCGCGTCCTGATCGAGCGCCTGGAGCTGTTCGGCCGACCGGACACGGATCATGCAGATTTCGTGGTTTCCTGCGGCAAAGGCACCTACATCCGGTCCCTGGGCCGCGACCTGGCGCTGCGCTCTGGGGACCGTCGGACACCTGTCGGCGCTGCGTCGGACGGCCGCCGGACCGTTTCGCGAAGAGGCGGCCATTTCGCTTCCCAAACTGGAGGCCCTCGGGCATATTCCCGCGCTTCTCGGGGCCCTGGCCCCCGTCGCGACCGCGCTGGACGACATCCCGGCGCTGGCCCTGACGGAGGCCCAAGCGGACCGGCTGCGCCAAGGCCAGCCGGTGTTCTTGACCCGGGAACGCACCGCCGTCCGGCGCACTTTTACGCGCCGAGACCGGCAGCAGGCTGGTCGCGCTGGTCCGTTCGGACGGCGCCTCTCTTCAAGCCGGTGCGCGTGTTCAACCTTTAAGTAATGGAGATCCCGATGTCGATTACAGCCGCGCGCAAGGCGGAGCTGATCAAGTCGTATGCCCAGGGCAATGACGACACCGGCTCGCCGGAAGTTCAGGTCGCCATCCTGAGCGAACGCATTTCCAACCTCACCGAGCACTTCAAGGGCCACGCGAAGGATCACCATTCGCGCCGTGGCCTGCTCAAGATGGTCGGCCAACGCCGCCGTCTGCTCGACTATCTCAAGTCCAGGGACAGCAAGCGCTACAACTCCTTGATCGAGCGCCTGGGTCTCAGGCGTTGATTTCACGGCCCCGTCGTTCGGCGGGGCCTTTTCGCGTCGCGTCGTCCGGTTCCCGTAAAATTCGGCCGGCTGACGCGACTTCGCAGTAACCGGGAAGGCAGGGGCGAGAGCAAAGGCCTGACCCGGTCCTGCCGGCGCAAGGGCGCCGGTGGGCGGCAGTCGCCAGACGGGGGCGAACGCCGTGTAGGAAAGGAAGATGGATATGAGTGATATGTTTCAAGTGTTCCGCAAGGAAGTGGAGTGGGCCGGGCGCAAGCTCGTGCTCGAGACCGGCAAGATCGCGCGCCAGGCCGACGGCGCGGTCCTGGCGACCTACGGCGGCACCACCGTGCTGGCGACCGTCGTGTTCGAGAAGAAGCCCAAGCCCGGCCTCGATTTCTTCCCGCTCACCGTGAACTACCAGGAGAAGGCGTTCGCCGCCGGCAAGATCCCGGGCGGCTTCTTCAAGCGTGAAGGACGGCCCTCCGAGAAGGAGGTCCTGACCTCGCGCCTGATCGATCGTCCGATCCGTCCGCTGTTCCACGAGAGCTATCGCAACGAGACCCTGGTGGTCATCACCACGCTCGCGCACGACCTCGAGAACGATCCCGACATCCTGGCGATGGTCGCCACGTCGGCCGCTCTCACGATCAGCGGCGTGCCCTTCATGGGTCCGATCGCCGGCGCCCGCGTCGGCTACCTCGACGGCAAGTTCGTGGTCAATCCGACCCTCGAACAGACCGAGCAGAGCACCCTCGACCTCGTCGTCGCCGGCACCAAGGAAGGCGTGCTGATGGTCGAGTCCGAGGCCAAGGAGTTGGCCGAGGACGTCATGCTGTCGGCCGTCATGGAGGGCCATCGCTCCTTCCAGCCGGTGATCGACGCCATCATCCAGCTCGCCGAGCATTGCGCCAAGGATCCGCTGCCGCTCACCGAGCCGTCGGAAGCGTCCAAGACCGTGGCCGCCAAGCTCAAGGCCGAGATGAGCGGCAAGATGGCCGAAGCCTATGGCGAGACGCAGAAGCTCGCCCGCCAGACCAAGGTCGGCGCGGTGAAGACCGAGGCCAAGAAACTGTTCGAGGGCAACGACGAGGCGCTGGCCGCCTTCGGCGAGCAGTTCGGCAACCTCGAAGCCGACGTCGTGCGCACCGCCATCCTCGACACCGGCAAGCGCATCGACGGCCGCGACACCAAGACGGTCCGTCCGATCGTGGCCGAGGTCGGCATCCTGCCGCGCGCCCACGGCTCGTCGCTGTTCACCCGCGGCGAGACGCAGGCGCTGGTCGTGGCCACGCTCGGTACCGGCCAGGACGAGCAGATCATCGACGCGCTCGAGGGCGAGTACCGCGAGCACTTCATGCTGCACTACAACATGCCTCCGTACGCGGTCGGCGAAGTGCGTCGCATGGGTTCGCCCGGCCGTCGCGAGATCGGCCACGGCAAGCTCGCCTGGCGCGCCCTGCGTCCGGTGCATGCCGTCCAAGGACAAGTTCCCCTACACGATCCGCGTCGTGTCGGAGATCACCGAGAGCAACGGCTCGTCGTCGATGGCCTCGGTGTGCGGCGGCGCGTTGTCTCTGATGGACGCCGGCGTGCCGTTGGAGCGTCCGGTGGCCGGCATCGCCATGGGCCTGATCAAGGAAGGCGAGCGCTTCGCCGTCCTGTCGGACATCCTGGGCGACGAGGACCATCTCGGCGACATGGACTTCAAGGTGGCCGGGACCGACAAGGGCATCACCGCGCTGCAGATGGACATCAAGATCACCTCGATCACCGAGGAGATCATGAAGGTCGCGCTCGGTCAGGCCAGGGACGGCCGCCTGCACATCCTGGGCGAGATGGCCAAGGGCCTGGGCGGCGCGCGTGAATCGGTCAGCCAGAACGCGCCGCGCATCACCCAGTTCACGATCCCGAAGGACAAGATCCGTGAAGTGATCGGCACCGGCGGCAAGGTGATCCGCGAGATCACCGAGACCACCGGCACCAAGATCGACATCGAGGACGACGGCACGATCAAGGTCGCGGCGGTCGACGCCAAGGCCGGCCAGGCCGCCATCGACTGGATCAAGGGCATCGTCGCCGAGCCGGAAGTGGGCGTGATCTACACCGGCAAGGTCGTGAAGACCGTCGAGTTCGGCGCCTTCGTGAACTTCCTGGGGGCACGCGACGGCCTGGTGCACATCTCCGAGCTGGCGCCGCGTCGCGTCGCCAAGGTGAACGACGTCGTCAAGGAAGGCGACCAGGTGAAGGTCAAGGTCCTGGGCGTCGACGATCGCGGCAAGGTGCGGCTGTCCATGAAGGCCGTCGACCAGCAGACCGGCGAGGACATCTCGCAACAGCCGCGCGAGGAGCAGCCCGCGCCGGCCGCCGAGTAAGGCACCGAACGGTAACGGAGACGGCGGCCATCTGGCCGCCGTTTTTGTTTGCAAGCCTGGCCAGATGAAGCCGCCGACCCCTTCCCGCAGGGCCCTGATCGTCGGTGCCGGCGTGAGCCTGCTGCCGCTCCGCTCGGGCATCGCGGCGGGTCTGGTTGCCACGCCGGCGCAAACCGAAGGTCCGTTCTATCCAACGGCCTTTCCCGCCGACATGGACAACGACCTCGTCCAGGTGCGCGGCCAGGCGGCGCAGGCGATGGGCACGATCCTTCATCTGGAAGGCCGCGTGCTCGACCTCAACGGCCGCCCGGTCGACGGCGCGCTGGTCGAGATCTGGCAGTGCGACGCGCAGGGCCTCTACGATCATCCGCGCCAGCCCGGCCGCGAGCGGCGCGATTCAGCCTTCCAGGGCTACGGCCGCATGCTGGTGAGAGCCGACGGCAGCTACAGCTTCCGCGACGCTGAAGCCGGTCGCCTATCCCGGCCGCACGCCGCACATCCACTTCAAGGTCGCGACGGCATCGGGCGGCCTGCTGACCAGCCAGTTCTACATTGCCGGCGAGCCCGGCAACGAGCGCGACGGCGTCTTTCGCGCCGCCATCCGCGATCCGCGCCAGCGCGAACGCATCGAGATGCGGCTGTCGCCGGCGCCCGGCCTCGAAGCCGGTGCGCTGGCCACCACGATGGATATTGTCGTCGGCTGAGGCCGACTTGCGGCCCGCTGGACGGGCTGGCGTGAAACCAGCAAAAGCCGCCAACACGGGCGGCCTCCGGGCGCGCGACTCCTGTCGCGCGTCTGTAGTCGATCACAGTGAAGATCGCAGCCACTGGAGTGCCGCGCGGACCGGCGAAGAAAGGCTACTCGCCGTTCTGGCCGTTGGCGCCGGCCGGCGGCATGCCGATGGCATGATAGCCGGCATCGACGTAGTGCACGGTGCCGGTGACGCCCGCGCTCAGGTCGGACAGCAGATAGAGCGCCGCGCCGCCCACGTCGGTGAGCTCGATGTTGCGGCGAAGCGGCGAGGCCTCGCGCGACGTACGGTAGACGTAGCGGGCGCTGCCGATCACCGCACCGGCCAGGGTACGCATCGGACCCGCCGACAGGGCGTTGACGCGCACGCCCTGCGGGCCGAGGTCGGCTGCGAGATAGCGCACGCTGGCCTCGAGGGCCGCCTTGGCCACGCCCATCACGTTGTACGACGGCATCACGCGGACGGCGCCTTCGTAGGTCAGCGTGATCAGGCTGCCGCCCTCGGTCATCAGCGGCAGCGCGCGGCGGGCGATCTCGGTGAAGGAGTAGCAGGAGATGGTGAGGCTGCGCTGGAAGTTGGCCTTGGTCGTGTCGACGTAGCGACCCTTCAGCTCCTCCTTGTCGGAGAAGGCGATGGCGTGGACCACGAAATCGAGCCGGCCCCAGTCGTTTTTCAGGCGGGCAAACAGGCGGTCGAGGCTTTCCTCGTTCTCGACATCGGCCTCCTCGACGATCCGGGAGCCCAGCTTCTCGACCATCGGCAGCACGCGCTTGCCGAACGCGGCACCTTGATAGGTGAAGGCCATCTCGGCGCCCGCGGCGTGCAGGGCCTGGGCGATGCCCCAGGCAATCGAGCGTTCATTGGCCACGCCCATGACCAGCCCGCGCTTGCCGGCCATGACCTTGGGCACCTCCGGCAGGGGCATGGCCCGGGAAGGCGCATGGGTGGGTGTCGCGGTCGTTACCGTACCGCCGCCGGACGCATCGGGGGCGGCGGAAAGCGTACGATCGTCGGGCATGGTTCCCCTTAGTGGTCGTAGCGCGAGAACAGCAGGCAGGCGTTGGTGCCACCGAACCCGAAGCTGTTCGACATCACCGTCTCGAGGCCGGCATTGTCGATGCGCTGGCGGGCGATCGGATAGTCGCCCACGCCGGGATCGAGGTTTTCGATATTGGCCGAAGCCGCGACGAAGTCTTCCTTCAGCATCAGCAGCGAATAGATCGCCTCGTGGGCGCCGGTCGCGCCCTGGCTGTGGCCCGTCAGCGACTTGGTGGAGCTGACCGTCGGCAGCTTGTTGTTGCCGAAGGCCGTGCGGATGGCATCGAGCTCGGTGATGTCGCCGACCGGCGTCGAGGTGCCGTGAGTGTTGATGTAGTTGACCGGGACGTTGCGCCGCGCCGCGCCCGGGAAGCCGTCCATGGCGAGCTTCATGCAGCGGATGGCGCCCTCGCCGGACGGCGCCACCATGTCGGCACCGTCGGAGGTGGCGCCATAGCCGATGATCTCGGCGTAGATCTTGGCGCCGCGCGCCTTGGCGACTTCGAGATCCTCGAGCACGACGATGCCGCCGCCGCCCGAGATCACGAAGCCATCGCGGTCCTTGTCGTAGGCGCGGCTCGCCCGCTCGGGCGTGTCGTTGTATTTCGACGACATGGCGCCCATGGCGTCGAACAGCACCGACAGCGTCCAGTCGAGCTCCTCGCCGCCGCCCGCGAACATGCGGTCGGCCTTGCCGAGCTGGATGGACTCGACGGCGTTGCCGATGCAGTGCGACGAGGTCGAGCAGGCCGAGCTGATCGAATAGGAGAGGCCCTTGATCTTGAAGGCGGTCGCGAGATTGGCCGAGACCGTGCTGCACATGGCGCGCGGCACCATGAACGGCCCGACCTTCTTGGGTCCCTTTTCCTTGGTGATCAACGCCGCCTGCACGATCGCGCCGGTGGTCGGCCCGCCGGACCCGGCGACGACGCCAGTGCGTTCGTTCGATATGTCGGTTTCGCTGAGGCCGGCGTCGGCGATCGCCTCTTTCATGGCGAGATAGGCGAAGGCGGCACCATCACCCATGAATCGGCGCAGGCGGCGGTCAACGACCTTGTCGACGTCCAGCTTGACGGTGCCGGCGATCTGGCTGCGAAAGCCGAGTTCCTTGTACTGCGGCACGAACGCGATGCCGGACTTGCCGTCGCGGAGCGAACGCGTCACCTCGGCGGCATTGTTGCCGATCGACGAAACGACGCCCAAGCCCGTGACGACGACGCGCTTCATGTCAGCCGGCCGCCGCGGCAACCGCCGCGTCCTGGACCAGCCCGACCTTCAGGCTGCTGACTTCGTAGACTTGATTGCCGTCGGCATGAACGTCGCCGTCGGCGATGCCCAGCACGAGCTTGCGCAGCATCACGCGCTTGAGGTGAACGTGATAGGTGAGCTTGCGCACCGTCGGCACAATCATGCCGGTAAACTTGACCTCGCCGACGCCGAGCGCCCGGCCGCGTCCCGGCGCCTTCATCCAGCCCAGGAAAAAGCCGAGGAGTTGCCACAGGGCGTCGAGCGGCAGGCAGCCCGGCATCACCGGATCGCCCTTGAAGTGGCAGGCGAAGAACCAGAGGTCGGGCTTCACGTCGAGCTCGGCCACGATCTCGCCCTTGCCATAGCGACCGCCCGTGTCGCTGATCTTCACGATGCGATCGAACATCAGCATGGGCGGTAACGGCAACTGGGCGTTCCCGGGCCCGAACAAGCGCCCTTTGGCGCATTCGATCAGGTCCTCGAAGGTATAACTATGCTTCTGCTCGCTCACCTTTCACCGTCCCGCGGGCCATCCGAAACTGGATTCGGCGGCAGAATAGGGATGCCCGACGCCCAGCGCAAACCGGCGAATCGGGTCAACGGGGCCTTTTCACCGGCCTTCCCACTCCTTACATATGGCCTCAGCGATGTCCGGAACCAGCCCCGATTTTACCGCCCGCCTGCGCGCGGCCGGTTTGCGACCGACCCGCCAGCGGGTGGCGCTGGCGCGCCTGCTGTTCGAGGGCGAGCATCGCCATGTGACGGCGGAAAGCCTGCATGCCGAAGTCCGCGGGACGCGCCTGCCGGTTTCGCTGGCCACGGTGTACAACGCGCTCAACCAGTTCCGCGATGCCGGCTTGCTGCGTGAAGTCGTGGTTGCGCCCGGCCGGTCCTATTTCGATACCAATACCGGCCATCACCATCATTTCTTCGTCGAAACGGACGGCGAGCTGCACGACTTCCCGTCCGACAAGGTCACCATTGGTGGCCTGCCGCCCCCGCCCAAGGGCACGCGGCTTTCGCGCGTCGACGTCATCGTGCGGGTGCGTCGCTAGCCTGTTCGCTGCGAATTGTTTGCAGTTTTTAGAACTATTCTAAACAACTTGACGCGACGGCGACGGCTACCCAATATCTTCATTGCCAGATCGGTCGAGGGACCGATCGCACAGCATGAAGGGAGAAGATTCATGGCGAACCTCAAAGGATCCAAGACCGAGGACAATCTGAAGGCAGCCTTCGCGGGCGAGAGCCAGGCCAACCGCCGGTATCTCTACTTCGCCCAAAAGGCCGACGTCGAAGGCTACAACGACGTCGCCGCCGTCTTCCGTTCGACGGCCGAGGGCGAGACCGGTCATGCGCACGGCCATCTCGAATTCCTCGAAGTGAGCGGCGATCCGGCGACCGGCCTGCCGATCGGCCCGACCGGCTCCAACCTCAAGGCCGCGATCGCGGGCGAGACGCACGAATACACCGACATGTATCCGGGCATGGCCCGCACGGCGCGCGAGGAAGGTTTCTCCGAAGTGGCCGACTGGTTCGAGACGCTGGCCAAGGCGGAGAAGAGCCACGCCGGCCGCTTCCAGAAGGCCCTCGACACGATGGCCTGAGCCCCGGCGGCTTTGTGAAGGGGACCCGTACGGGTCCCCTTTTTCGTCCCTACACGGCGTCAACGAAACGGCATCGACATGCGCGAAGGCAGCCTGGAAGCCCCCACCCGCCACATCCTCGATTGGCAGAACCCCTGGTTCTGGGACGAGAAGGCGCTCGAAAAGGAGATGGAGCGCGTTTTCGACATCTGCCACGGCTGTCGCCGCTGCTTCAATCTGTGCGACTCCTTCCCGCGCCTGTTCGACCTGATCGATAACGGCCCGACCGGCGAGATCGACGGCGTGAAGAAGGCGGACTACGCCCAGGTCGAAGAGGCCTGCACGCTTTGCGACATGTGCTTCATGACCAAGTGCCCCTACGTGCCGCCGCACGAATGGGCGGTCGATTTCCCGCATCTCATGCTGCGTCATCGCGCGGTACAGGCGCGCAAGAACGGCATCGGCCTGGTCGACCGCGAACTGGCCGACACCGACCGCAGCGGCCGGCTGGGCACCTTCACCGCCGGCCTCGCCAACTGGGCGACCGCTGAAACCAACACGATCACGCGCTCGGCCATCGAGCGCTTCGCCGGCATCCATCACGGCGCCCGCCTGCCGCGCTACGACGGCGAGACATTCGAGATCCGCGCCGCCCGCGAAGGCGCGCAGGTCAATGAAGCCGCACCGGCGTTCGGCAAGCGCAAGGCCGTGCTCTACGCCACCTGCTTCGTGAACTTCAACAACACCGACATCGGCGCCGCCGCGCGCGCGGTGCTGGCCCACAATGGCGTCGCGACCGAGGTCGTCTATCCGGCCTGCTGCGGCATGCCCAAGCTCGAGCTGGGCGATATCGAGGGAGTGGCCGCCGCGGCGCGGCAGGTGACGGCGGCGCTGCTGCCGTGGGTCGACAAGGGCTACGACGTGATTGCGCTCACGCCGTCCTGTGCCCTCATGCTCAAGTTCGAATGGCCGCTCATCCTGCCCAAGGATTCCGCGGTCGAGCGCCTGTCGCAGGCGACCTTCGATGTCTCGGAATACGTCGTCGACATCGCCAAGAAGGAAGGCCTGGCGCCCGGCCTCGAGCCGATCGAGGGCGGCGTCAGCGTGCATCTTGCCTGCCATGCCCGCGCCCAGAACATGGGCGCCAAGGCGGCCGAGATGCTGCGCCTGGCGCCCAAGACGCGGGTCGCCGTCATCGAGCGCTGCAGCGGCCATGGCGGCATCTGGGGCGCCCGCACCGAGAATTTCGAGATCGCGGTGAAGGTCGGCAAGCCGGCCGCCCAGGCGGCGCTGAAGAACGACACGCGTTTCGTCGTGTCCGAGTGCCCGCTGGCCGCCGAGCATCTCATGCAGGTCATGGAAATGACCGTGGGCCAGGAGCAGCCCAAGCCCTTCCGCGCGCTTCATCCGATCGAACTTCTGGCGCGCGCCTACGGATTGACGGAGCAGGAACCATGACTCCACGCAAGATCGAAACCTCCGCCATCCTGCCGCTCGCCGAGTATGTGAAGGTGCGGGCCGAGCGGCGAAAACAGATCTCCGAGATCAAGAAGAGCCGCCGGCTGGAAGTCGGTCCGTTTGCGACGTTCTATTTCGAATCGTACGAGACGATGCTGCACCAGGTGAACGAGATGCTGTTCATCGAAAAGGGTGGCGCGGCGCAGATTCCCGACGAGCTCGCGGCCTACAATCCCCTGATCCCTCAGGGCAGCGAACTGGTCGCCACGATCATGTTCGAGATCGACGATCCGATCCGCCGCGCCCGCGTGCTCGCGACCCTGGGCGGCGTCGAGGACAAGGCTTTCATGCGCGTCGGCGCCGAGGTGATCCGCGGCGTGTCGGAAGACGACCAGGAGCGCTCGCGCGAGGACGGCAAGGCTTCGGCCGTTCAGTTCCTGCGATTTCTGTTCACGCCGGCCGCGATCGCTGCTTTCCGCAGCGGCACGGGCGATGTCGTCGTGGGCTTCGATCATCCCAACTACGGCCATATGGCGGTGATGCCGTCGGCGGTCCGTCAGGCGCTCGCCCTCGACTTCGCCTGACGTTTCATCGCCCGCGCGAACCCGGCGGGTTGTAGGTCACGGGCAGCACCAGCACCACCGGATCGCCCGGCATCTCGCTCGGCAGCGGCGGAAAGGGTGCTGCCTTGCGGATGGTCTCGACTTCGGCGGCATCGATGGCCGGCCAGCCGCTCGACGTACGGACGCTGACGTCGAGCACCTGGCCATTGCGCGTCACGGTCACCCGCATGACGACGCGGCCGCCCTGGTTGTTGTTCAACGCGCTGGCCGGATAGACGCGATGCTGCGCGATCTGGCGCGCCACCCGCGAGAGATAGTCGTTGCGCTGTCGTCCCTGGCCGGGCAGCACGTCCCCCGGATCGGGCCCGGGCATCGGCGAGGGCATGGTCGCAAACGATTCGGACGGCGGCCGTTGCGGCGCCGGTGGTGCAAGGCGGGGCGGCAGCGGCTGCGCGCGCTGCACCGGCCGAGGCGGCGGGTGCGGCGCCGGCGGCTTTGAAAAGTCGCGCGAGGTGGGCGGGGGCGCGGGCTCGGGCATCGGCGGCACGGAGAATTCGAAGAGCGGCAGCGACGGGACCTGCTCGGGCTGGGGCTGCGCTTCGGACGGCCGGGCAGATTGTGGCTGCTCCGGCGTCGTCGAGGGCGGAGAGGGCGCGAGGGCTTGCTGCTGCTGTTCCTCGCGCTGCGGTTCGGTCTCGGTCTGCGGGCTCGCCGCCGTGGATTCGGCCGGCGGCCCGGCTTTTTCGGGCGCCTGCAGGCCCGCGTTCGTTGGCGTGCTGTCGAACATCACCATGATCGGCTCGTCTTTCGATTCAGCGGCCTGCAATGGTGCGATCCACCAGATCGCCCCGCCGATCAGCCCGTGCAGCAGGATCGCCAGCGCCAGGGCGGCCAGCGGCATGGGCGCGCGTCTCGGGTGGACGAGGATGGCGTCGGTGGTCACGGCGCTTCCGTTCTACGTTCGGCTCCACGAGCCGACTACTGGTCGTTGCGCCTGTAGTTGAGCGGCAAGACGAATGTGTGCCGGTCACCCAGCACATCGTTGGGCAACGGCGCGTAGGGTGCTGCCTGGCGGATGACTTCGAGCACCGCGCTGTCGAGCGTCTTGTAACCGCTCGACCTGCTGATGGCGACGTCGAGCAACCGGCCATCGCGGGCGATGGTGACCAGCGCCACGACGAGCCCCTCTTCGTTGTTTTCGCGCGAGCTCTTCGGATAGTAGCGATGCGTGGAAATCTTGCGAACGACGTTCCAGAGATAGTCTTCCTGCGCCTTGCGCTGGCCGTAGACGTCCGCCGGATTGGTAAACGACGAGGAAGGTGCCTGCCGCGACGCCTGTTGCGGGTCGCCGGTCGTATGTTGTTGAGGGAGATTTGAAAGCGGCGACGACGGCAGCTGCTGGCGCGCCGCCGGCGGAAGCTGCTGCGTCTGCGGATGGGGAGCTGCCTGCGGCTGTGGCGTCGGCTTCGGCGGCGGGGGCGGTGGAGGCGGCGGCGGTGCCGGCCGCGGGATTTCGCGCGAGGTCAGCGGCGCCGGCGGCGGTTCCATCGGCGGCAGGGCCTTTTCGAGCGTTGGCGGCGGTGGCGGCGGAGCGGGTGGCGTCGGCTGCGGCGCGAGGGCGGCCTGCTGTTGCTCCTTCGGCGGCTCGGGCTTGGTTTCCTGTGGCGGTTCGGGTTTCGCCACTTCCTTCGCCGGTTCGGCCTTGGCCGCTTCCTGGACCGGTTCGGGCTTCACGATCTCCTTCGTCGGTTCGGCGGTGGCCGCCTCCTTCGGCGGCTCGGGCGTGGGCTGCGGCGCGGCCGGCGCCTCTGTCGTCGGCCCCTGCTTGGCCGTACTGGTATCGGGCGCCTTGAGCGCCGCGCGCGGATCCATCGTCGTGCCGATCGGTGCGCTCAAGCCCATCCGCGAAGGGGGCGTTTGCAGCGCAGGCTGTGGCGGCGGCGGTGGTGGCGGCGCGGCGGCCTGGGCAGGCGGTGGCGTGGGCTGGGGTGGCGGCGTCGGAGGGACGGGCGGCGGCGGGGGAGCCTCCTGCTCCATGGTGATTTCGATCGGGTCGGGGGTCAGATCGTCGCGGTGCAGCGGGGAGACCCACCAGAAGGCCAGCGCGACCAGCACATGCAGCAGCGTCGCCAATGCCACGCCGGAGGGCGACATATGGTCGAAGCGCGAGTAGGTGAGGCTAAGGTCGTGGGCCACGATGACCCCGTTTTACGATCCGGCCGCCACGGCCGCTAGTTGATCGGCTCGGATTTATAGACGCCCCACATGCCGGTGCGCTCGATCCAGCCGCTGACCCCGGAAACCCGCACCCGGCACCAATCGCCGGCGCAGGAGCGGATTTCGCCCATCACTTCCGGCTCCAGCTTGGCCACGACTTCGGCCGATGTTGCCGGCGTTTTATGCAGGTTGGCCGCCTTCGAGGCGATGATAAAGCTGCGCTTGCCGGTCAGCAGGCTCTGA
The DNA here is from genome assembly GCA_963755585.1 of uncultured Alphaproteobacteria bacterium. Taxonomy (GTDB): domain Bacteria; phylum Pseudomonadota; class Alphaproteobacteria; order Reyranellales; family Reyranellaceae; genus Reyranella. Next base: position 23,767 of record CAVWKN010000012.1, on the reverse strand, counting down.
TGGACCCAGCCGCTGGCCCCCTGCCAATCGCGGATTTTGCGCCAATTCTCGTATTCCGCGACGATTTCGACCGGCATGGCCTTGCGTTTGAACACCCAGTCGACGGGATAGCGCGAACCGGGACCGGTCCGGACATTGACCTCGTCCGATCGCAGCGAAGCAAAGCGCGGAATTGGCAGTCCGGAGCCCTTGCGCTGGGCAGCCACCGACTTGTCTCCGGCATGCGCGCCGTGGCCCGCAAAGGGCAGCGCCGACAGGCAAAGCGCCGTCAGAGTGGCAAAGATGGCCCAAAGCGAGAGGGACGGTCGGATTCCCATTGCCATCTTTATACCTTAAATCTTCACGTTGATCGACAAGTACTTGAAAAAGCGCGCTTTTCCGTCGCGTTCGGTATCGGGGAGCGTTGCTGGACAGACCGCTCGGGTAATTGGTAATCGGACTCATCCCTCGACGCGCCAGCCGGTCCCCATCACACATGCCGTCCAGTTCAAAGAAAAAGCCGCTGGTGATCGTCACCCGGAAGCTGCCCGACGCGATCGAAACGCGGCTGATGGAACTGTTCGACACGCGGCTGAACGCTGTCGACAAGCCGCTGAGTTCGACCGAGCTCGTCGAGGCCATGAAAGCGGCCGACGTGCTGGTGCCGACCGTCACCGACCGCATCGACAGCCGCGTGCTGTCCCAGGCCGGGCCGCGGCTGAAGCTCATCGCCTCGTTCGGCACCGGCGTCGACCACATCGACCTCGACACGGCCCGCCAGCGCGGCATCACCGTCACCAACACGCCGGGCGTGCTGACCGAGGACACCGCCGACATGTCGATGGCGCTGGTCCTGGCGACGGCGCGGCGGATGGGCGAAGGCGAGCGTGTCGTGCGCGCGGGCAAATGGACCGGCTGGAGCCCGACCGCGATGCTGGGCGCGCGGCTCCTGGGCAAGCGCATGGGCATCGTCGGCATGGGGCGGATCGGCCAGGCGCTGGCGCGTCGCGCCCGCGGCTTCGGCCTTGCCATCCACTATCACAACCGCAAGCGTGTCCACGCCGAGATCGAGCGCGAGCTCGAGGCGACCTACTGGGAGAGCCTCGACCAGATGCTGGCGCGCATGGACATCGTGTCGGTGAACTGCCCGCACACGCCGGCCACCTTCCATCTCCTGTCGGCGCGCCGTCTCAAGCTGATGAAGCCCTCGGCCATCATCGTGAACACCGCGCGCGGCGAGGTGATCGACGAGAATGCGATGGTGCGCATGCTGAAGGCGGGCGAGCTGGCCGGTGCCGGCCTCGATGTCTACGAGCACGAGCCGCAGGTCAGCCCGAAGCTGCTCGAGCTCGACAAGGTCGTGCTGCTGCCGCACATGGGCTCGGCCACACTCGAGGGCCGCATCGAGATGGGCGAGAAGGTCTTGATCAACATCAAGACCTTCGCCGACGGCCACAAGCCGCCGGACCGCGTCCTGGCGACGATGTTTTAAGCGCGTTCTGACGCGCTGGCGGGCGGCAGCGCCTTCTGAGGCGCGAGTTGCGGCCGTCCGCGGCCGCTGTCCCGCACCGTGCAGAAAAAACAAGAACGTCTACAAATCCCCCTCGACCATCTCGCGGTTGCGGTTGTCGATCAGCACATCGCGCGTCGAGCGCCCGACCTGGGCGCCGATCAGGATGGTGAGCGAGGTCCAGTACATCCAGACCATGATGGCGGCGAAGCCCGCGGTGGCGCCGAACGCGGACGTGAGCTGCGTCGCTTCGAAATAGAAAACGAGCGCGCGGTTGCCGGCGGCGAACAGCAGCCCGTTCACGAGACCGCCGACCAACGCGTATTTCCACGGCACGCCGCCGGTCGGCAGCCATTTGTAGATCAGGGTGAAGAAGGCCGAGAGCAGTCCGTAATGCACGGACGCCGACATCGCCGGCCCGATCCACTCGCCGAGGATCGGGAAGGCCTCGAGCGCGCCGGCATAGGCCGAGATCAGCACGCTGGCGAGAATGACGGCGATCAGAAGCACGCCCAGCACGACCATCAAGGCGAGCGCCAGAAGCCGCGATTTCAGGCCGGCCAGCACGGGATGGGGGCTCAGGGCCTTGCGATCCCGCCAGATCGCATCGATGCCGTCATCGAGTTCGACGAAGACGCGCGTGCCGGTATAGAGCAGCACGGCGGCACCGATCAGGGCCGCCACCCCGCCGCCCCGGAAGAGATCCTGCGACGCGAAGCGGCGAATGCCCTTCAGTTGATCCGGCGCCACGACCGTGCTGAGCGCGTCGAAAATCGCCTGTTCCGCCATCAGCTTGCCGACGAACGGCTCGGCGATGGCAATGCTGAAGATCATGATCGGGCCGATCGCGAACATGGTGTAGAAGGCCATCGCTGCGGCCGAGGTCGAGAGCCGGTTGCTGAAGTAGCCGTTGCCGGCGGAGACGGCGATGCGCCAGAGCGTTTGGATCATGGTCAGCGCAAATGGGCGATGGCGTTCGAATAATACGCGAGCAGCGGCCGGTCGGTTGCCACCGCCGCGAACAAACCGTCGTTTTCCTCGACCAGGTGGCGCAGCGCCAGCATGCGCAGGCCGACATGGAAGGCATAGTCGCGGTCGCCGCGCGGCAGATAGAGCTTGGCGCCGCGGTTTTCGAAGTGCGTCACCAGATCGGAGGCACGTACCTTGAGCTCGAGCTCGTCGAGCGGCCGATCGGCTTCCAGCAGGACCGTGGCGATCAGCGATACCGGCAGCACGGGGATGAGCCGGGCGATTTCTTCCATCACGTCGTGCGCCAGGCGTCCCACGATCTCGAAGCGCTGGTCCTTGTCGAGGCCGCGCAGGTCGCCGCCGGCGGAGCCCGCATGGTTGGCCAGCCAGTCGCGCGCCGAGATCAGGCCGCCGAAATTGACGCAGGCATAGCCGAAGCGGAACCAGCGGCCGCGCAGCATCAGGCCGAGCTGGCCGAGCCAGAAGCCGGCCGCGGTGCGCGCCGCGAACCAGGCGCTGCGTCGCGGCGTCTCGCGATCGAGCGAGTGCAGCAGCGTGCGATCCTCCAGCACGCGGTCGTAGTTCAGCGCCACCGGGACGAAGACGATGTCGTGGCCTGCCTTGGGATCGAACGATTTCAGCATATAGTCGAACAGACCGAGCTTGGGTTCGCGCAGCCGGCCGTCGCGCGACAGGCCGCCTTCGGGATACATCGCCTGGGCGACGCCGGCCTCGGTCGCCATGTGGACGTAGCGCTCCAGAACGCGGCGATAGATCGGGCTGTTGGAGTTGCGGCGCACGAAGTAGGCGCCCATCGAGCGGATGAGCTGCTGCAGCGGCCAGATGCGCGCCCATTCGCCGACGGCGTAGGACAGCGCCGTGCGTTCGGCGGCCAGGAAGGCGACCAGCACGTAATCCATGTTGCTGCGGTGGTTCATGACGAACACCACCGCGGTATTGGGCGGCACGCCGGCCAGCGTGCGCTCGTCGGCGAAGCCCAGCCGCACGCGGTAGAGAAAGCGCGCGACGGCGCGGGCGATCGAGTAGCCGACCCTGAAGTAGATATAGGCGTTGAAGGTCGGCACGATCTCGCGCGCGTAGCGGCGGACCTCGACCATCGCCACCTCCCGTGGCACGCCGGTGGCGCGGGCATGGTCGTTGGCGGCGGCGACCACCTGCGGGTCGTAGACCAGGCGGTCGATCAGCACCTGGCGCTTGGTGAGCTGGAAGGGCTTGATCTCGACGTCAAGCTTCTGGTTGACCCGGTCGATCAGCCGGTTCAGCCGCCGCCGCACGAACCAGCGGCCGCTCGGAATCAGCAGCCGGTCGAGCAGGGACCACAGCGCGAACACGACGATCGCCACGAACAGCCAGAGCGGAACGGTGACCGGCTCGCTCATCGCCTCACCGTCTGCTGTGCATGTGCTCTCAGTACTGCCTGAGATTGAAGCCTGCGATGACCATCAGGATTGAGGCATACGCCAGCACGAGTGTCGTTCCGGTGGCCCCCAGGAAGCGGCCTTGCGGAATGACATTGAGCATGCCGCCGGCATGCAGCACGCGGGCGAGGAAAAGCAGGGCCGACAGGACCGCCGTGGTCCAGAAGCCGTAGAAGTCGCTCGCCATGTAGATCAGCAGCAGGCAGAGCGGAGCGAACTCGATCAGGTTCGCATGCGCCCGGATCGCCGCCATCATCTCGGGGTCGCCGCCGTCGCCCAGGCTTATCTTCTTCGCGCCGCGCATCCGGCCGATGTTCAGCGTCAGCAGAACGGCCAGAAGCCCGAGCAAGCCTGCGCAGACGAAAAAGACAGGCATCCGACGACCTCCCCCTCGGTTCGCCGGCATTGTATGGCCATATTGGTGCTGGGCGAAATCAGGTGGAGCGCACCTTGTCGTAGAATTCTGTGCACGAAGGCCTGGATGCCGACCGCCGACCGGCCGGGGCGCGGCGGCGTCACCTGGCGACGGCGCTCCACAGCGTCCAGCGGTCTTTCTCGATGATCGGCTGCTGGCCGGCAGGCGTGCCTCGATATAGGCGATCAGCGCCTCAATCTCCTTGTCATCGAGATCGTGGAGAATCGATCGCCCGGTGCGGCCCGCCAGATCCCGCGCCAATTGCTGCTTGTTCCCGTGGGTTTTGCGGACTTCCCACAGAAGATTGCTTTCGGTTGCGTCGAAGCCTGTTGCCCGCAAGGTGTCACGTACGGCCGCATCCGTTGGCCGGCGCGCTGCTTCGACGGTCAGCAATCTCGGAAAGCACTCGAAGAAATAGCCCCTGATATGGCTGATCGTCCAGGATCGAACCCCGGCCGACGTGCAATTGCCGGGTTCGGCCGAACGCGGCCACCATCTCTTCGGAGAAGTCGATGCCTACGACGTCCCCGGCGCCGATCTCGCGCCAGGCCAGGGAATAGATACCACCGCCGCAGCCGATATCGGCCACGCACTTGCCCCGGGGGTCGACGATGCGCCGGACGGCCTCGATCCAGCCGGTGTCAGCTTGCCTGCCGACATAGGTGCTGCGATTCGCCTTCGAATGGATATCGATCGCCATGGTCGTTCCTTGCCTCGCGACGATCGTACGGCGGGGGTAGCAGTTTCAAATATCTGATTCAGTGAGAACTCATATCGCTTTCATATGATCGCTTCGATCGCCGCCGTGAAACGATCGACATCAAAACAGAGTGGACCTGTCAGGTCGTTTCTTCTTTCCGGAGCGCTCCCAGACAATGCCCGGAAAGCCCTTGAGCGGGACGAGCCGCCCGCCCGCATAGGTCCAGTCCTGCAGCTCTTCAATGCCAACGTGATAGAGCGGCTGCCGGCCGGTGCGGCTGTGAAAAAGAGCGCGGGGTATATTGACCATATGGGGCGAGTGGGAGCGTTCATAGATGAGGGGCGTCCCGCAGCACCGGCAGAAGCTGCGAGCGGCACCTGCCGTCTTGTCTTCATAGCGCGCAATTTTGCGCTGGCCCGCTGTGACCCGAAAGCGCTTGCGCCAACTGCCGACGTAGGTGGCGTAGGAGGCGCCGTGTGCGACACGGCTGGCATGGCGATGGTCATGCCAAGCCCAGCGGGCTGGATAATCGATCTCGAAGCGCACCGCCCCGCAGAGACATTGGCCCGCGGCGGTCGCGGCGTTGGCAAGCTGTCTTCGTTTCATGGCATTTCCGCCTTGGGTTCGTCCCAACTGAACGGATATTAGCCCACGCCCCCAATCAAATCAGCGTCAGCCCCTTCAGGCGCGCTGAGCGTCGAGGGTCGCCACGAAACGGTCGAGCTCGGCCTCGGTGTTGTAGACATGCACCGAGGCGCGCATGACGTTCACCAGGCCGCGACCTTTGAGATCGAGGCGTGAGGAGAACTGGGTCGAAACGCTGACGTTGATCGCCTGGGCGCGCAAGGCATCGCGCAGGGCGACATGGTCGGCGCCGGCGACGGCGAAGGTCACGATGGCGCCTTGCACCTCGCCGAGGTCGGTGAGGGTGATTCCCTTCAAGCTCGAGAGACGGGTGCGCAGGCCGTCCGCCAGCGCGCGCAGCCGAGGCCAGATCGCCTCGACGCCGATCTCGTTGGCCTGGTCCGCGGCGACTTTCAGGCCGATGACGCCCGCGAAGTAGCGTTCCCAGTTCTCGAAGCGGCGGGCGTCGTTGCGCACCGTGTAGGCGTTGTCGTCGGTCCACTTGGCTGCATGATTGTCGAGGAAGATCGGCTCGATATGCGCCGTCGTCGCCCGCTTGGCATAGAGGAAGCCGGTGCCGCGCGGCCCGCGCAGGTATTTGCGGCCGGTCATCGACAGGAAGTCGCAGCCGATCTTGCGGACATCGACCGGAAGCTGACCGACCGACTGGCAGGCATCGAGCAGGTAGAGCACGCCGGCATCGTTGGCGATCTTGCCGACCGCCTCCGCGGGCTGCACCAGGCCGCCCTGCGTCGGCACGTGAGAGACCGACACCAGCCGGGTGCGCTTGTCGATGGCGCGCTCCAGCGCGCCGAGGTCGACCTGGCCGTAATTGTCGTCGGGAACCACCACGATCTCCGCGCCGGTCTTCTTCGCCACCTGCAGGTAGGAGATGTAGTTCGAGGAATACTCGCTGACGCAGGTCAGGATGCGGTCGCCCGGCTTGAAGTCGAGGGAATAGAACGCCATGTCCCAGCCGCGCGTGGCGTTCTCGACAAAGGCGATCTCGTCGGGCGCCGCGCCGATCAGCTGGGCCACGGCCGGATAGAAGCCCTCCAGCTCGTCGTGTGCCTTGGCGGCCGCCTCATAGCCGCCGATTTCGGCCTCGAGCTTCAGATGATCGAGCGTGGCGTCGAGCGTGCGCTGGCTGGGCAGTGCCGAGCCGGCGGCATTCAGATGCAGCACATGGGCGCAGCCGGGCGTTTCGGCGCGCAGGCGGGCAAGATCTAGGCTCACGTCAGAACAGCTCCTGTTGTATGATTCGGGCCATGTCGTTGTCCGGCACCGTGCTTCGCTTCGTCCTGCCTAAAACGGTGCCCGCGCCCGAGCAACTGACCATTGCTCATGCCGGCGATACCCTTCCCGTCACCTTTGTGCGCAGCCCGCGCGCCCGCCGCGCCTCGCTTCGGGTCGACCCGGCGCGGCGGCGGATCGTGCTGACGGCGCCTATGCGCATGACCCGCGCCACCGCACTCGGTTTCGCCGAAGCCCAGGCCGGATGGATCGCCGCCCGCCTGAAACGCCTGCCGGAGCGCCAGCCCTTCGCCGATGGCGCCGAGCTGCCGTTGTTCGGCGAGCCGCACCGCATCCGCCATCGCGGCGACCGGCGCGGCACGGCGTGGCGCGAAGGCGCGGAAATCCATGTCGCCGGCCGGCCCGAGCATCTGCCGCGCCGCCTGCGTGACTGGCTGACGGCGGAATTGCGCGCGCGGCTGGTGCCGCTGGTGCACGCCAAGGCGGCGCGGGTCGAGCGGACGGTGAAACGCATCACCGTGCGCGACAGCCGCTCGCGCTGGGGAAGCTGCGGCCCGGACGGCACGATGTCGTTCTCCTGGCGGCTGGTGTTCGCGCCGCCGGAGGTGATGGATTATCTGGTGGCGCACGAGGTCGCCCATCTCGTGCATCTCAATCACGGGCCGCACTTCTGGGCGCTGGCGCGCCGGCTGTGCGAGAGCCCGATCGAGGCACCGCAGGCCTGGCTCAGGAAGAACGGCGAGATCCTGCTGCAATACGGGGCCTGACGGGGACGTCGCGAAGATAGATGTCCTCGATGCCATCGATCGCATCGACATGCTCGCCGATCTTCCGAAAGCCGAACTTTGCCGCCAGGTTCCGCGATGGAAGATTGTCCGGCGAAATCGTCAAGACGAACCGCCCGACGCCATGACCTTCCTGTGCCCATTGCATGAGGCCGGCCACGGCCTCCTCGGCGTATCGCTTCCTTCGATAGGCGGCAAATACGGCGTAACCGAACTCCACGGCATTGGAAGCATATGGGCGCAGATAGTCCGGGTCCGGCCGACTATGGAAGCGGACATGACCGACCATCTGTCTCTCGTTCCTGAGAAGGATGGCCCGTGCAGACCACGGCAGGTAACCGGCATCAGCCGCGAGCTGTTCCTGCGCGTAACGCAAGACCGCCGGATCCTGCAACAGGTCAACCGGGACCGACGCGCCGAGCTGTTCTTCAAGCGGGTCCAGATCCCCCGACAGGCCCGCCTGAATCGCATCCGGACTGAGACGGCGCAGGAGCAGTCTTGCCGTCTCGATATCGTCCAAGGTCGATGCTATTCCGCCGCCGCGCGGGCCGGCGCCACGTTCAGCACTGCGGCCGCCTCCTTGGCCACGACCGTGCCCTCGAAGAAGCGCGGGTTCTGCGTGCCCCAGAGACGTACGGCATTCGTGAAGGTGAAATCGCGGAAATCGTCCGGCGTGATGAGCCCGTCCTCGACCAGTTCGTGGGCTTCGGGCACCGGGCTCAGCATGTCCGGCACGTCGAAATGGCCGATGTCCGAGCTGAAGATCGCATTGATGCGCGCGCCGAACGGATTGGCCTGTCCGAACGCCGTCACGTTCATGCGATCGTCGGCCTCGCAGCCGAAATAGTAGGGCCTGGCATAGAGGTCGACCCAGTCCTCCTTGCGCGTGATCTTACAGGCCGCGAAATCGTCGAGCACCGGCATGCCGCCGGTCAGCTCGTCTTCCTCCTTGCTGGGCCAGCCGTCGCGCCGGTCAAGCTCGGCAGCCATGTCGTCGTCGCCGTATTTCTCGACCAGGCTTCGCAGAAGCTTGCGGTCGAGCTTCTTGGGATCCATGTAGGCAATGCCCTTGGCGCCGCGCCGCTCCCAATGCTCGATCAGGTCGGCGAAAAGCTGGCAAGCCCAGCCCACGCCGCCTTCGAGGAAGGCGAAGTTGAGATCGGGGAAGCGCCGCGTCACGCCGCCCAGGAACAGGCCCTTGGCGATGGAATGGCCGGCGGCGGCGAAATGGCCGATGTGGTTGAAGGTGAAATTGCTGGGCGAGTTGCGCAGACCAAAGCCGCGACCGCCGGCATGGAAGGTGGGCGCGATGCCGAGCTCGCGACATTTCTGCCAGACCGCGTCGTAGTCGTGGTCGCTGTCGATGCCCAGATTTTCGTAGGTCACGGCGAAACGGCCGAGGGCGGGATCGAGGTCCTTGGCCATCGGAACGCGGCGAGGGACGCCGCCGCCGAACATGCAGACCTTGGCGCCAAGCTGCTTGGTCACGAATTCAAGCTCGGCGACCGCCTCGTCCGGCGTGAACATGGGGATCACCGCCGCAGGCGTCAGCCGGTCGCTGAGCTTGGAAAAATATTCGGCGGTGACGATGTTGAAGCCGCGGATGACGGCGCGCCTCGTCTCGTCATCGGCGATGCGCGGGATGCTGAGGCCGGCGGTCGGGTAGATCACGCCGAAATCGATGCCGAGCTCGTCGAGCCGGTCGTAGAGCAGGCGCGGCATCATCGCCGTGGCACGGTCGCGCGTGTTGGTCGTCTGGCGGCCCCAATAGCCTTCCATGGCCATGCCGCGCTGTTTGCGTTCGGCGATCGACAGCCGGAGTGCGTCGGGGATGCGCCGCTGGGCGGCGATGAAACCGTCGGCCGACTTGTCGCCTGCGACCTTGCGCATGCGCTCGGCGAAGACCGGGTTGTACTCGATCCAATGGCCGTCGCCGTCGATGATGGGATGCTTTACGCTGGAACGAACTTCTGCGGGGCTGCGATGAGAACTCATGCCGGCCTCCTGGGTCGTCGATTCGCCAGATAACGAACAAACGCTAATCCCGCCGGCGGAGCCGCGCAACGGGGGCTGACCGCTAGCCGAACCGACCGGGGTCGCAGGCCTCGAGGGCCCCGGGCAGATCTTCCCCTGCCATTTGACGCGCGATCAGCCGGCCCGTCGCGGTGGCGAGGGTCAGGCCGACATGCTGGTGGCCGTAGCCGCAATAGACGTTGGCGAGGCGCGGCGCGCGGCCGATCGCCGGGCGGTAGTCGGGCAGGGTCGGCCGCTCGCCGATCCAGCGGCTCAGCTCCGCGCCGCCGACGCCGGGAAAGGTGTCCTTGAGGTGCCGCACCAGGATATCGGCGCGCTGCCAGGTCGGCGGCTGGTGCGGTGCCGCCAGTTCGACGGTGCCGGCCACGCGCAGCCCTTCCTCCATGGGCGTGATGACGAAGCCGCGCTCGGCCGGGCTCACCGGCAGGTCGAAGCGCACGTTGTCGGGCGCCAGCATGACGTGATAGCCGCGCTCGGCCACCAGCGGCGCGTTGAAGCCCAGCAGGCGCGTGAGCTCGCCCGAAGCGCGGCCGGCGGCGATCACCACCGCGCTGGCCGGCAGGCTCCGCCCGGTGATCTCGACCGATGTCACGCGATTGGCTCCATTGCCGCCGTCACGGCCGAAGCCGCGCACCCGGCCGCGCAGGACGGTACCGCCGTCGGCCGCGAAGCGCTCGGCCAGGGTCGTCACCACCCTGTAGGGATTGATGGTGTGCATGCCGTGCGAATAGTAGACGCCGCGCACGACGCGATTGTTGAGGCCCGGCGCCAGCTCGCGGGCGCGGTTGCCGTCGATGATCTCGAACGCGGTGCCCTTGTCTCTCTGCAGCGCGCGCTCTTCCGCGCCGGAGGCGAAGGCGGCCTCGCTTTCGTAGACATAGAGCGCGCCCTTGGTCTTGAAGAGCTCGCCCAGCCCCGACGCCTGGATCTCCGCCTTCCAGGCGATGTTGGCCTCGGCCATCAGCACGGCAAAGGAATCGATGCCTTTCCTGACCTCGGCCGGGCTGTAGGCGGCGCGGGCGAAGCGCGCCATCCAGGGCAGCAGCCAGGGCAGGCTGGGCGGATGGACCGTGAGCGGGCCGGTGCGGTCCATCAGCATTTTAGGCACGCGCTTCAGGGTCGAGGGCCGGGCGAGCGGCAGCAAGTGGTCGATGGCGACGAAGCCCGCATTGCCGTAGGACGTGGCCCGGCCGGGCTCGGCGCTGTCGAGCAGGGTTACGCTGTGGCCGGCGCGCTGCAGGGCGCGGGCGGTCGCCGTGCCCACGATGCCGGCGCCGACGACGATGACGGGGGCTTGATCGTTCATGCAGCGACGTTAGCACGGCCCGTGAAGCCGCCAGGACGCCGATTGATTTGTCGCCGCAAATGACTATTTACGGGGCCATGTCCCCACAATCCGAGAATGCTACGCCCGGCTGGCACGCCACGACCATCCTGTCGGTCCGCAAGGGCGGCCAGGTCGTGATGGCAGGCGACGGCCAGGTGTCGATGGGCCAGACCATCGTCAAGGGCAACGCCAAGAAGGTCCGGCGTCTGGGCAACGGCCAGATCGTGGCCGGCTTCGCCGGCTCGACGGCCGACGCCTTCACCCTGTTCGAGCGGCTCGAGGCCAAGCTCGAGCGCCATCCCGGCCAGCTTCTGCGCGCCTGCATCGAGCTTGCCAAGGACTGGCGCACCGACCGTTACCTGCGCCGGCTCGAGGCGATGATGGCGGTGGCCGACAAGGACGTCTCGCTGCTGCTCAGCGGCTCGGGCGACGTGCTGGAGCCCGAGGGCGGCATCATCGCCATCGGCTCGGGCGGCAATTACGCGCTGGCTGCGGCGCGCGCGCTGATCGACGTCGAGGGCCTCGATGCCGAAGCGATCGCGCGCAAGGCGATGGACATCGCCGCCGACATCTGCGTCTACACCAACCACAATCTCGTCATCGAGAAGCTCTGAGAGTGTAATGGGCAACGACTTTTCCCCCCGCGAAATCGTCTCCGAACTCGACAAGCACATCGTCGGCCAGCAGGACGCCAAGCGCGCCGTCGCCATTGCGCTGCGCAACCGCTGGCGCCGCCTGCAACTGCCAGAAGCGCTGCGCGAAGAGGTGCTGCCCAAGAACATCCTGATGATCGGCCCGACCGGCTGCGGCAAGACCGAGATCGCCCGCCGCCTGGCCAAGCTCGCCAACGCGCCGTTCCTCAAGGTCGAGGCCACCAAGTTCACCGAGGTGGGCTATGTCGGTCGCGACGTCGAGCAGATCGCCCGCGACCTGATGGAAGCAGCCATCGACATGGCGCGCGAGCGCCTGCGCAAGGACGTGCGTGCCAAGGCCGAGCTCGCCGCCGAGGATCGCGTGCTCGATGCATTGTGCGGCACCGGCGCCAGCGAAGAGACGCGGCTGCGCTTCCGCCACAAGCTGCGCGACGGCGAGCTTGCCACGCGCGAGATCGAGATCGAGGTCGCCGACTCAGGGCGCGCCCATGCAGTTCGAGGTGCCGGGCCAGCCTGGCGCGTCGGTCGGCATGATCAATATCGGCGACATGCTGGGCAAGGCGTTCGGCGGGCGCACCAAGAAGCGCAAGATGACCGTGACCGAATCCTACGAGACCCTGATGCGCGAGGAGAGCGACAAGCTGCTCGACCAGGAGAAGGTCGTGCGCGAGGCCCGCGAGTCGGTCGAGCAGAACGGCATCGTCTTCATCGACGAGATCGACAAGATCACCGCGCGCAGCGAGTTCAGGGGCGGCGGCGACGTGAGCCGCGAGGGCGTGCAGCGCGACCTGCTGCCGCTGATCGAGGGCACGACGGTGAACACCAAGCACGGCCCGGTGAAGACCGACCATGTGCTGTTCATCTGCTCCGGCGCCTTCCACATGGCCAAGCCGTCCGACATGCTGCCCGAGCTGCAGGGCCGCCTGCCGATCCGGGTCAGCCTGGCTTCGCTCACCCAGGACGATTTCCGCCGCATCCTGACCGAGCCCGAGGCCAGCCTGGTCAAGCAGTACAAGGCGCTGCTGGCGACCGAGAAGGTCGAGCTGGAGTTCAAGCCGGATGCCATCGACGAGCTGGCCAGGCTGTCGGCCGACATCAACGAGACGGTCGAGAATATCGGCGCGCGCCGGCTGCACACGGTGATGGAGAAGCTCTTGGAGGAGATCAGCTTCGCCGCCTCCGACAGCCCCGGCCGGAAGGTCGAGATCGACGCGGCCTATGTGCGCGAGCACGTGAGCGAGCTCGCCAAGAACGCCGACCTCAGCAAGTTCGTGCTGTGATCTAGAGGCAATAGGTCGCGATCAGATCCACCAGATAGGCCGGGCCGTTCACTCCCCACAGGATGAACGACACGGCGGTCGCGGCAACCACCAGGGAGACGGCGCCCCACATCAACAGGGAGCGCCAGTTCCGCCTCATGCCGGCTGCGGCAACGCGGCGACGGTTGGCCGCGTGAGCCGCTCCTCGACGATCGGCCAATGCAGCGCGGCCGCAACGAGGCCGAGCGCGATCGAGATCCACCACATCAGGTCGTAGTTGCCCCGCAGATCGAACAGCAATCCGCCGCCCCAGCCGCCGACGAAGCTGCCGACCTGATGGCCGAAAAAGACGACGCCATTCAGCATGGTGAGGTGGACAGGGCCGAAGATAAAGCCGACCAGCGAGGTGGTGAGCGGCACGGTGCCGAGCCACAGGAAGCCGAGCGCGCCGGCAAAGATCAGCACCGAGGCGGCCGAGAGCGGCGCCAGGACGAAGCCCAGGAACACCAGCGAGCGCAGCAGGTAGAGCAGCGACAGAAGGTTCTTGCGCTTGTGCCGGGCGCCCATCGCGCTCCACAGGATGGAGCCGGCGATGTTGAACAGGCCGACCATGCCGATCGACCAGCCGCCCAGCTCGGCCGGCGAGAGGGTGATGCCGAACAGCGACAGGCCGATCCCCTTGTCGGAGATGTAGGCCGGCAGGTGGCCGCCGACGAAGGCGACGTGGAAGCCGCAGACGAAGTAGCCGATCACCAGCAGGACGTAGCTGCGCTGGCCAAAGGCCTCGGAGAGCGCCGAGCCGGCCGACTGGCGATCGCCGCCGGCGCGCTTGGCGGCCGCGATCTCCCGGCTGTCGTTCAGCCCGATCGACAGCAGCATGATCAGCACCGCGAGGCCCGTCAGCGCCCACATGGTCGGCCGCCATCCGCCGAGCTGGTTTTGCAGCACCGCCGCCAAGGGCACGATGAAGAATTGGCCGAACGAACCACCGGCCGAGCAGATGCCGACCGCCAGCGCCGCCTTGGCCGGCGGTGCCACTCGCAGGATCACGCCCAGCACCGGCCCGAACGACGCCGCCGACAGGCCGATGCCCACCAGGGCATTGCCCAGGACCAGCATGGCGCCGTTGTGCATGGTGGCGGTCACGATCATGCCCAGCACGTAGAGCGCGCCGCCGCCGGCGATGGTCGGCGCCGAGCCGAAGCGATCGCACAGGCGTCCCGAAAGCGGGGCGACGGCGCCCATCAGCAGCATGGAAAGCGCAGTGCCGAACGAGAACAGCTCGCGGCCGACATGAAGCTCGGCCGAGACCGGCTTCAGGAAGATGCCGAAGCTCTGGCGGACGCCCAGACCGATGGTGAGGACGAGGAAACCGCACCAAACGGCGGTCCAGTAGGAACGGGAGGTCATACGGCCAACTTGCGGTGGACGGCAGTCCCTGACAAGGCGTTCGGCCCGGCGGCTTCCATAGAATTACTTCATGCCGCCACAAGCTGTGATGTGGCACAACATAGCCATGGTCCGATTGTGGCTACAGGGCGGTCTGGCAGGCGGTCTTATAGCGGCCCTGCTGGTGGTGTCCGGCAGTGCGTTCGCGGCGCCCCGGCTTGAACGCGACCGCTGCACCTTCAAGCCGCCGCGTGGCGATCGGGTCGAATGCTTCACCCTCATCGTGCCGGAGAATCGCGAGCAGCCCGACGGCCGCGAGGTGCGCCTGAAGGTGGCGGTGCTGAAGGCCAAACGGGCCGCGAGTGCGGAGCCGATGTTCTATCTCTCGGGCGGCCCTGGTGACGCACCGCTGATCGCTTCCAGCCCCGGCGCCGATCCGCTGGCCGAAGGCGACTGGTGGAACGAGACCGCCGTCATCCGCCGCCGCCGCGACGTCGTCATAGTGAGCCAGCGCGGCGCGGGCGGCACCACGCCCAACCTCGACTGCTTCGACCCGCGCACCAACGACCCCGCCAAGGCCCGTCGCCGTGCGGTGACCGAGCAGCAGGAGCGCGACATCCTGGTGCGCTGCCGCGCCGGCCTCGACAAACGCAAGATCGACCTTTCGATGTACGCGACGCCGGCGCTGGCCGACGACGTGGCCGATCTGGCAAGCGCCATGTCGCTTGGCAAGATCAACATCTACGGCGTGTCCTACGGCACGCGCTGGGGGCTCGAGGTGATGCGGCGTCATCCCGACCTGGTGCGCGCGGCGGTGCTCGATGGTGTCTACCCGCCCGAGGTCAACGGCGAGCAGAACGAGTCCGACATCGTGCGCCGTGCCTTCGAGCAGCTCTATGCCGAATGTGCCGCCGATCCGCTCTGCCGAGAGCGCCATCCCGGCGTGCGCGGCACCGTGGAGGGCATGATCGAGGCGGCCGAGCAGAAGCCGGTCGAGCTCACCCTTCAGCTCGAGGACGGCCCGCAGCCGGTGCGGCTCGATGGGCCCAAGCTTCTCATGGTGCTGCTGCACATGATGCGGGAAGGCGAGGCGGCGCTGATCCCCGAGACCGTTGCCGCCGTCCAGCGCGGCGATGTCAGGCTGCTGAAGATGTTCGCCGAGGATCTCGAGAGCAACGACGGCGGGCTCCTGGAACAGAACGCCCAGCAGTTCGACGGCCTCTACAACAGCATCGAATGCCGCGAAACCTGGGCCACGGTCGACCAGGCGGCCCGCCGCAAGATGATCGCGGCAAACGGCGTCTATGGCTTCAATGCCCGCACCAGCAAGTCGCCGTCCTTCTGCCCGGTGTGGCGCGTGCCTGCCGCACCCGCCGCCGAGCGCCAGCCGGTCAAGGTCGCCGTCCCGACCCTGCTGCTGAGCGGCACCTTCGACTGGCTGACGCCGCCGGCGTGGGGCCGCGAGGCGGCGCGGCACCTGCCGTCGTCGCGCCATGTCGTCTTCCGCGCCCAGGGCCACGGCGTGGTCATCCAGGATCCGTGTGCGGCCCGCCTGCGCGACGCCTTCATCGAGGAGCCCGATCCCAAGCGGGCGCCGGTCTGCCGCGGCGACACACCGCTCAATTTCGCTGCCGCCTACGAGCGTGCCCGCAACCTGCCGTGAGTGAAAAGGAACAGGAATGAACCGCGTGCTCGCCGATACCGGCGTCGACTATCCGATCGTGCAGGCGCCGATGGGCTGGATCGCCCGCAGCCAGCTCGCTTCGGCGGTCTCCAATGCAGGCGGCCTCGGCATCATCGAGACCTCGAGCGGCGAGGTCGATCAATGCCTGGCCGAGATCGCCCGGATGAAGGAGCTCACGGACAAGCCGTTCGGCGTCAACCTGCCGATCCTGTTCATCCGCGAGCCGCGGATCGTCGACCTGGTGGCGGCCAGCGGCGTGAAGTTCGTCACGACGTCGGCCGGCTCGCCGGCCAAGCTCCTGCCCACGCTCAAGGCGGCGGGTCTCATCGTCTATCACGTCGTGCCCAACCTCTCCTCGGCGCTGAAGGCGGTCGATGCGGGCGTCGACGGGCTGATCGTCGAAGGCGGCGAGGGCGGCGGCTTCAAGAACCCGGACGACGTTTCCACTCTGGTTCTGCTGCAAGGCGTGCGCGAGCGGACCGATGTGCCGATCATCGCCGCCGGCGGCATCTGCGACGGCCGCGGCATGGCGGCGGCGTTCGCGCTGGGCGCCGAGGGCATCCAGATGGGCACGCGCTTCGTCAGTGCCACCGAAAGCCCGGTGCACGGAAACTACAAGCAGGCGATCATCGATTCCGACGATACCGGCACGGTGATGCTGAACCGCAAGTCGAGCCCCTGCGTGCGTGCGCTCCGCACCGAGCGCGCCAAGGCGATCGATCGCGAGGGCTCGTTCGACCGCGCGATCTTCAAAAGCGTGAAGGACGTCTATTTCGGCGGCGACATGGAAGCCTCGCTGGCGCTCGCCGGCCAGACGGTCGGCCTGATCCACGAGGTGCTGCCGGTGGCGGAGATCATCAGCCGCACGGTCGAAGGCTTCCACGAAATCCGCAGAGCGCAGGGCGAGCGCTCCCGGGCCGGCGCGTTCTGAGCTTTAGTGCGGCAGCGTTCTCTTGCTAGACTGAGGTCAATTAGACACAAATTTTAAGTAATATTGGATCCAACGAAAGGCCGAGATAGCCGTGCCGGGATTGTATGTGTCGGGTGCCGCGTTAGGGGCATTGGCTGTCGGTGCCGCCGTGGCATCCCTGACGCGCGGGCCTGCCCTGGCATTCGTCTATCCGCTGAGTGCGCTGGCTGCGGTCGTGCTGGGCGTCGTCGATCTGCAGGTGCTGCTGAGCGGTGGCGAGGCGGCGATACGCCTGCCGATCGGCCTGCCGACGATTGGCTTCCACCTGCGGCTGGACACGCTGTCGGCCTTCTTCGGCATCGTCATCAATGGCGGCATCGTCGCGGCCAGCCTCTACGGCATGGGCTTCGACCGGGCGAAGGAGCTGACGCCGCGTATCGAGCCATTATTTCCGCTGTTCGCCGCGGCGATGAACCTGGTCCTGATCGCCGACGATGCCTACGCCTTCCTGTTCTCGTGGGAGCTGATGTCGCTTGCCTCATGGGCGCTGGTCATTGCTCGCCACACCGACCCGGAATGCCGGCGGGCTGCGCATCTCTACCTTGTCATGGCAGCAATCGGCACGGTGGCGCTACTGTTCGCCTTCGGCGGCCTCGCCGGGCCGGCCGGCGGCTATGCCTTCGACACGATCCGCGCCCACCCGCCCAAGCCGATGATCGCCGCGCTGGTGCTGACGGCCGCGCTCGTCGGTTGCGGCTCTAAAGGCGGATTGATTCCCCTGCACGCCTGGCTGCCGCTCGCCCATCCGGCGGCGCCGAGCCACGTCTCGGCGCTGATGAGCGGCGTCATGACCAAGGTGGCGATCTACGGCTTCGTGCGCATCGCCTTCGACCTGCTCGGGCCACCCGACTGGTGGTGGGCGCTGCCGCCCATCGTGCTGGGCGCGATGACGGCCGTGCTCGGGCTGCTCTATGCGGTACTCGACCGCGACCTCAAGCGCGTGCTTGCCTATTCGACGATCGAGAATGTCGGCCTGATCTTCGTGGCGCTGGGCCTCGCTCTGGCCTTCCGCGCCAACGCCCAGCACGCGGCGGCGGCCGTGGCGATGGCGGCAGCACTCCTGCACGTCCTCAACCATTCCTGGTTCAAGTCCCTGCTGTTCCTCGGCGCGGGCGCCATCCTGCACGCCACTGGACGGCGTGACCTTGACGGGTTGGGCGGCCTCATCCATCGCATGCCGCGCACGGCTGTCTTCTTTCTGGTGGGTGCGCTCGCCATCTCCGCGCTGCCGCCGCTCAACGGCTTCGTTTCCGAGTGGCTGCTGTTTCAGGCGGTCATTGCCGCGCCCGCCCTGCCGCAGGCGGCGCTTCGTTTTGCCTCGCCCGCCATCGGTGCCATGCTGGCGCTGGCCGCTGCGCTCGCGGCCGCCTGCTTCGTGCGCGTCTACGGCACGGCCTTCCTCGGCCGTCCGCGCAGCGCCGAAGCGGCCGGCGCGCACGATGTGCCGCTTGTCCAACAGGTCGCCATGGGCGGGCTCGCCTTCCTGTGCATCGTGGGCGGGCTCATGGGCAGCGTGCTGGCCGCGGCGCTGGCGCCGGTGCTGGACAAACTCGTGGGCGGCGCGCTGCCCGGACCCGGCAGCGGCCCCACACCGTTCTCGCTGATCGCCTTCGATGCGGCGCGCAGCGTCTACGATGCGCCGGTCATCGCCCTCTTCGTCGCCATCGCCTCGCTCACGACGCTGATCGTGGTCCACCGATTGTCGGAGCGTCGGACCCGCCGCGGCCCGGCCTGGGATTGCGGCTTTCCCGACCCGTCGCCGGCCACGCAGTACACCGCCTCGAGCTTTGCCCAGCCACTGCGCCGGGTATACGGCGCTGCAGCCTTCGCCGCGCAGGAGACGGTCGTCATGCCGCCTCCCGGCGACATGCGGCCGGCGCGCTTTTCGGTGGTCGTGGTCGACCATTTGTGGCGGGTGTTCTACGCCGCGCCCGGCCGGGCGGTGATCGGCCTGTCCGAGCGCCTGAACGTGCTGCAGTTCCTCACCATCCGGCGCTACCTCGTGCTGATGTTCGTCACCCTCGTCATCCTGCTGTCGATTGCGGCGGTGACGACGTGACCCGCGATCTCGTCGTGCAGTTCCTGGCGCAGGGCGCCCAGATGACGCTCGTGTTGCTGATCGCGCCGCTGGCCGTCGGTGTCGTGCGGCGGGTCAAGGCGCGGCTGATGCGTCGTCAGGGGCCGCCCCTGCTGCAGGCCTACCTCGATCTCGCCAAGCTCCTGCGCAAGGAATCGGTGATCGCGGAAGGCGCGTCCTGGCTGTTCCGCAGCGCGCCCTACCTGATCTTCGCGCTGACCTGGGTAGCCGCGGCCCTGGTCCCGAGCTTCGCCTCGGGGCTGATGTTCAACTGGGCAGCCGACGTCGTGGCGCTGGTCGCCGTGCTGGGGGCGGCCCGCGCCCTGCTGGCGCTGGCCGGGCATGGATGTCGGCACCAGTTTCGGCGGCATCGGCTCGTCGCGCGAGATGATGATCGCCACGCTGGCCGAACCGGCCATGATGCTGATCGTGGTGACACTGGCCATCGCTGCCGGCACCACGCGGCTGGCCGGTGTCGCCGACTTCTTCATCGCCGAGCCGTTTGCCGTGCGCGTGTCGCTTGCACTGTCGCTGATCTCGCTGGTCATCGTGGCACTGGCCGAGAATGCGCGCATCCCGGTCGACAACCCGGCGACGCATCTGGAGCTCACCATGGTCCACGAGGCGATGGTGCTGGAATATTCCGGACGCCACCTGGCCCTGATCGAGGCGGCGAGTCACCTCAAGCTGGCGCTCTACCTTTCCCTGCTGATCTGCCTGTTCGCGCCGTTCGGCATGGCGCCGGCGACGGCGGGCCTGTCCGGCTGGGCGATCGGCCTCGCGGCCTGGATCGCCAAGCTGCTGGCCGGCGCCGTGCTTCTGGGCGTTTGGGAGGTCAGCATCGCCAAGATGCGCGTTTTCCGGCTGCCCGACTTCGTCGGCATCGCCTTCGTGTTCGGCTTCATCGCCATCCTGCTGGCGTTCCTCACGCGCGGGGTATTCGCGTGAACCAGGCCTACGAGATCGCGCACCTGCTGGCCGGCGTCATGCTGGTGACGAGCTTCGCGCTGCTCTACCAGGAACGCGTCGCCGCCGTGCTCAACGCCTTCGCTGCACAGTCGATCACGCTGGCGCTGGCCGTCGCCTGGGCGGCCTGGTCGGACGACCGGCCGGACCTGTTCATCACCGCGCTGATCGCGCTCACGCTCAAGGGCATCGTCATTCCCGTGGCGCTGCACCGCACCGTGGCGCGCCTCGGCATTCATCGCGAGGTCGAGAAGGTGGTGGGGGTGGGCGCGGCCCTGATGGTTGGCCTCGCCCTCACCGGCCTCGCCCAGGCGCTGGTCCTCAAGGTCGCGACGGGAATGGCCAGCCACGCCCGCGAGGATCTGGCGCTGGCGCTCGCCATCATCCTGTTGGGTTTCCTGATGATGATCGTGCGCCGCAACGCAGTGACGCAAGTCGTGGGCTTCATGTCGATGGAGAACGGGCTGATCCTCGCCGCCACCGGTGCGCGCGGCATGCCGCTCGTGGTCGAGGTCAGCGTCGCCTTCTCGGTGCTGATTTCGCTGTTCGTCTTCGCGGTCTTCGTGTTCCGCATCCGCGAACGCTTCGACACCGTCGACCTCGAGGCGCTCGACCGCATGCGCGGGGACGGCCGATGATCCACGCCTATCAGCTCGTCGTGCTGATACCCTATGCGGCGGCGCTCATCCTCGTGGCGGTCCCGGGATACCGCGTGGGCGCTGCGGCCAACGTGGCCGCCTCCGTGGCGACCTTTGCCGCGGGACTCTGGCTGGTGGTAGGCGAGGGCGTTGTCAGCGACTACGCCATCGTCGATGAATTCAACATCGTCTTCATCGCCATCAACACCCTGGTCGGTTTCACGACCGCGCTGTTCAGCGCTTCCTACATCGGCCACGAGATCGAGACCGGCCGGCTGTCGCCGAGCTTCGTGCGATTTTACCACGCCATGTTCCAGGCGATGATGGGCTCGATGAATCTCTCCCTCATCGCCAACAATATCGGCGTGATGTGGGTCGGGCTGGAGTTGGCGACCCTGATCACCGTGGTCATGGTCGGACTCTACCGCACGCCGCAGGCGATCGAGGCGGCGTGGAAGTACTTCATTCTGGCCAGCGTCGGTATTTCCCTGGCCTTTTTCGGCACCATCCTGATCTACCTCGCCGGTCAGCCGGCGCTGGGCGAGGGTGTGCCGGCGATGACCTGGAGCCTCCTGCAGGCGGCCGCGGCACGCATGGACCCGGCCATCCTCGATCTCGCCTTCATCTTCCTGCTGATCGGCTACGGCACCAAGGTCGGCCTCGCGCCGCTGCACGCCTGGTTGCCCGATGCGCATGCCGAGGGCCCGACGCCGATCTCGGCGGTTCTCTCGGGTCTCCTCCTGAACGTTGCGCTCTATGCCCTGTTGCGCTTCAAAATGCTGGTGGCCGGTCAACCTGCGGCGCTCGATCCCGGTCCGGTCATGGTGGTGATGGGCCTGGTGTCGCTGATCTTCGCAGCATTCATGCTGTACCAGCGGCGCGACATAAAGCGGCTCTTCGCCTACTCGTCGATCGAGCACATGGGTTTGATCGTGTTCGCCTTCGGCATGGGCGGGCCACTCGCCAACTTTGCCGGCCTGCTGCATATGGCGATGCACAGCCTGACCAAGTCCGGAATCTTCTTCGCCGTCGGACATATCGCCCAGGCCAAGGGCACGCAGCGCATCGCCGAAATCAGAGGGCTGAGCGTCACCCACCCGCGGCTTGCGGTGGTGTTCGCGCTGGCCGTGCTGGCGATCTGCGGCATGCCGCCGTTCGGCGTATTCACCAGCGAGTTCCTGATCCTGACCACGACCTTCGCCCGCGAGCCGTGGCTTGCCCTGCTGCCGGCGTTTGGTTTGCTGATAGGCTTTGGCGCACTGTTGATGCGGCTGCAGGACACGATGTTCGGCGAGCCCGTGGGACCCGCCCATCACGTCAGTGCTTCATCCGTGCCGATGGTGCTGCACCTGCTGCTGGTGCTCGCGGCGGGCATCTTCCTGCCGCCGGTGCTGGTCGCCTGGTTCCAGCGTGCTGCGGAGCTGCTCGGATGAGCATCTCACGCCACCTTGCCAATCTCGTCGACGGCCATGCCGCCGGGCCCGATGGCTATGTCCGGCTTGCGATCGACGCCAGCGTCTGGACGGCCCTCGCCGCGGGCTGTGCCGCGGGCCTGCACGATCTTTGCGCGTTATGGGCGGATGACCGCGCGATGCGCATGGCCCTCAGCGACAGCGGCCGGGGGCTGCGTGCCATCGTCTCGCTGCAGACCAGCGCAGGCCAATATCCTTCGGTTTCCGCCCATCACCCGCCGGCGCTGCGCCTCGAGCGCGCCATGCGCGATCTCCATGGGGTTAAGCCCATCGGTCTGCCCGATCCGCGGCCCTGGCTCGATCATGGGCGGTGGCCGGGGCGGCAGAGCGCGGCGCGCTACGAATTCCTGCCCGCCGAGGGCGAGGGCCTGCACCAGATACCCGTCGGACCGGTCCATGCCGGCATCATCGAGCCGGGCCATTTCCGTTTCACCGCCAATGGCGAGACGGTCGTGCGGCTCGAGGAGAGGCTGGGTTACGCACACAAGGGCGTCGAAGGCCTGATGGCCGGTGCCGAGATCGAGCAGGCCGCGCGGATCGTCGGGCGCATCTCGGGCGACAGCACGGTGGCCTACGCCTGGGCTTTCGCCCGTGCCGTCGAGGCCGCGCTCGGCTGGACGCCGCCGCCGCGCGCGGTGCTATTGCGCGGCATCATGGCCGAACTGGAGCGTCTGTCGCACCACATCAACGACGTCGGCGGGATCTGCAACGACGCCAGCGTGCTCACCATCCATGCCCGCTGCACCCTGCAGCGCGAGGATGTGCTGGCCGTCGCCGATGCCTGCTTCGGCCATCGCCTGATGATGGACCGCGTGGTGCCGGGAGGCGTGGCGGCCGACCTGTCGGGCGAGGGTGTCGGGAAGATCCGCGGCCTGCTGGCTCGATTCGAGGCGACGCGCGCCGAGATCCTGCGGGTCTACGATTCGATGCCGTCATTGCAGGACCGCACCGTCACCACCGGTATCGTGTCAGCAGAGCTCGCTCGGCAATACGCGACGGGCGGCTTCGTCGGCCGCGCTTCGGGTCGCGCCTTCGATGCGCGCAAGACCTTCGCCTATGCACCCTATGACCAGCTGGATTTCGACCTCAAGATGCGGACCGCAGGTGACGTCGATGCGCGTCTGCTGGTGCGCATGGACGAGATCGGCGAGAGCCTCAGGATGCTTTCCCAGCTCCTGGGCCGGCTGGCACCGGGAGAGATCAGGACTGAGCGGCCGGCGGTGGCGGCCGGAGAGGGCGCCGCCCTGGTCGAGGCCTTCCGCGGCGATGTCTTCGTGAGCGTGCGCGTCGGGACAGACGGGCGGCTTGCCCGCGTCCATGCGCGGGACGCGAGCTGGTTCCAGTGGCCCCTCCTGGAGGCGGCCATAGAAGGCAACATCGTTGCGGACTTCCCGCTCTGCAACAAGTCGTTCAATTGCTCCTATTCGGGCCACGATCTGTGAGGCGCGGGCGATGAGATCGTTCCTGCTCGACGCCCTGCGCAAGGGCAAGGCCACAATCGCGCCGCCCGGCCCGGACGCCGCTGCGCTCGGGGAAGCAACCCGGGCGCTGGGTGAGCGCGCCCGCCAGCGGCTCGGCCGCTCGCTTGCCATCCGCGAGATCGATGCCGGATCGTGCAACGGC
>CAVWKN010000011.1:0-212957 GCA_963755585.1 uncultured Alphaproteobacteria bacterium | reverse complement strand
CACTGCACGCGGAGTAACCTCCGCGCTCCGCCTGAGCATGAGCGCCACCGCGGCGGAGTAAACTCCGCCTTGAGTGGCGCGCTCCCAGCAAAGGTCAGTCCGGCAGGCCCGCCTCGCGCAGGGCGGGTGAATTTTCGGAATGTCTAAAGGGCAATTCCCCCTTGCTGCCAGCGTCAGGTAAGAGCGAGCTCCGCGTTGAATTGAGCTAGGGACTCCCCGATTGTGACTTCTTCAATCTTTCTGTGAGCTGTACCGGGTATGGGACTGCCCAGAGCCCGATCGTCAAGACGCCTATTCGGAGAAATAGCGGGACTTTCACCGTCGGAGTTTTTCCCCGCAGAGAGAAAAGACCCTCCCACGCCGTCCGATTGTGGCCGGAATTCCTGTTGGAAAAAATTGGCACATCGACGGACACATCCGCCAACTACCGTTGTTTTCGTTACCGTGGAGTCATTTTTGGTCGATGCATCAACCGTCACCAGCCTATCAATGCGGAGTTTCGCGGCGTCTTTGGGCTTATTCTTGTTAAATTCGTCAATTCTCAACGCAAGGTTCAGTGCGTTGGTGCCCCCGGCGCTGAAGCCATACACGATGTGCTTTCCGGGTGGGGTCGACATATTGTCACGAAGGAATTTCAAGGCGAGCGCGATGCCGGACTCCTCTTGATCCCGCCTCAAGCCCCCGCCGATTGCCAGGAACTTGCCATTCGGTCTCCCCTCGGCTTTTGTTTTCATTTGCGGCCGCATCAGAAAACCGTGACCAATGGCGGTGTCATCCAGAGCAGCGCCTGCGCTCGGACCATCCTGCACGCCGCTAAAAAATATGAAGATGTCTGCGGGTGGTTTGGGTTGGGGGGAAGGCGGAAGACCTTCGAGTGCAGCCATGTCGTCATCGAGGAAAGAGATTGTCTGCCTTCCAACGACGTTGTCGGCTGTTTTCTGCCACGGCTGTAGGATGGGCCTCGGTTTGTGATTGTTCTTGTACGATTCAACGACCTTCGCCGTTATCGGGCCGTACAAGGCACCCGCGGTTTCGGTCTGGAATTTCGGTACATCCTCAGCGTCGAGGAATGCATCTTTGTTGAGCTGAATCAGGGCATCCTGAACTACGGCAATGTGATCACCGAACGAGCCTCGAACGAAATGCGCTGAGTCTTTCGTAGCGCAATCATTCAGCTTCTGCCTGGTGACGCCCTCTTCTCCACCGAAATGCTTCGACTTGAATGGAAACGCCATAGGTACTCTCCAACGACGATCTCACCTGTTATAATTTAGGTGAGGGGGTGTCGAAGACCGTCTCCCGCGTCGCCCCCTCACCCAGCCTCTCCCCCAAGGGGGAGAGCAGCATGAGTTTTGTCTTTGCTGGGAGCGCGCCAGGGCCGACAAGCGTCACAGAATCTGGCGCGCCAGCGCCAGCCCGGCGAAGTCCGCCGCGACATGGGCGTAGAACTCCCAGGCGCCGCCGCCTTGCCGCACGCCGATGATTGCCACCCAACGGAAGTTCCTCGGGTCGGGATAATACGGATTCCCTGTCGCCACCGGGGCGTTGCCGGCGCCGGCGCCGAGTACCGTCAACCGCTGGCCGGGTGCGTTTGCCATGGCGCCCCTCGCCATCAACTCTTGCGCCAGCGCTTTGCCGCCGCCGGGATAGGTCCCGGTGCCGCCGCCAGCCGGTGAGATATGGCTGGCCCGCAACACGCCCTGGTGGTCGGTCCAGCTGAAGGCGCAGCCGGTGAACGTCGTCGTCAGCATGAAGTCCGCGCCGGCGACCTCACACCCGAGAATCCCGGTGAAATTGTACGGCGGGCCGCGCCCGACATTCGGCACCTCCGTCCAGTGCAGCGCCGGGACGCAGACGGCGTCGAAGGCGTGCGCAGCACCATTGCGGGCATCGATCGTTTCGCTCATCACGAACTGGTCCGGGACGCCCGGCTGGTACTGCAGATGGTACCTCACCACGTTCCGATAGGTGTTGTCCGGCGCGGAGGAAAAGCGGTCATGCCCCTGGAGGCTGCCGACGATCTGCAGGCTATGCCGCGACAGGAACGGCACGGGATGCGTCTCGAGCTTCTGCATCACCTCCCGCGCGCCGGCCGGCGTGGCGACGGTGGCGGCCTTCAACATCACCTCGCCAAACGCGGCATCGAGTGACGCCGGCGGCAGTGTCATGGCCTCCGCCGCCCGCGGACTCGTGTAGTCGTCCGCGTTCTGCGCTTTGCCGATCGCTTTCCAGAGCAGGAATATGGCCCGGCGCTTGGCGCGCTGCCGTTCATCGCCCTTGGCGACGTTGCGGGCGATGTTCGCCTTCACGGACAGGCTTTGGGACAGCTCATGAAAGGCCTGCTGGTCGGAAGGTAACAACCGCGGATACAGGTTGGCGAGCCAGCTGCAGACCAGGCCGCGACCGACCGAGCTGACATCCAGGGCAGCATCAATGGGTGCAACGGGCGCGGTCTGGATGACCGCAAGGGTCTCGGTGACACGGGCCTGGTCGCTCTTTCCGAACATGCCTGCCACTCCCCCGCGGCTTCCCGGAAGTATCAGCCGCCCCTGGCGAGCCGGCAAGGCGGGCGCGGCGCGCCAGCCATCCACACCGACGCCAGTTGAACCGGCCGCCCGCTTTCCTTATATCGCCGCATGTCCGACCGCCTGCTGATCGTCGATTTCGGCTCCCAAGTCACCCAGCTCATCGCCCGGCGCCTGCGCGAAGCCGGCGTCTACTGCGAGATCCACCCCTTCCAGTCGGTCGACCAGGCCAAGATCGAGCAATTCGGCCCCAAGGCCATCGTGCTCTCGGGCGGCCCGGCCTCGGTGATCGAGGGCCAGGCGCCCTCGGCCAACCCCGCCATCTTCACCGCCCAGGTGCCCGTGCTGGGCATCTGCTACGGCGAGCAGACCATGGCCAAGGAGCTGGGCGGGGCGGTCGAGGCCGGCCACCACCGCGAGTTCGGCCGCGCCGAGCTTCTGGTCAAATCCCCCTCGGCCCTGTTCGACGGCGTGTGGCAGCCGGGCGACAGGAAGCAGGTCTGGATGAGCCACGGCGACCGCGTGACCAGGCTGCCGCCCGGCTTCAGCGTCATCGCCACCTCGCGAGAACGCGCCCTTCGCCGCCATCTCCGACGAGGCGCGCAAATTCTACGCCGTGCAGTTCCACCCCGAGGTGATGCACACGCCCGACGGCGCCAAGCTGCTGCGCAACTTTGCGCTCAACATCGCGGGCTTCAAGGGCGACTGGACGATGGCCGCCTTCAAGGAGCGCTCGATCGCCCAGATCCGCGCCCAGGTCGGCAAGAACAAGGTGATCTGCGGCCTGTCGGGCGGCGTCGATTCATCGGTCGTGGCCGTGCTGCTGCACGAGGCGATCGGCGACCAGCTGCAGTGCGTGTTCGTCGACCACGGCCTGCTGCGGCTCGACGAGGGCGAGCAGGTGGTCCGCCTGTTCCGCGACCACTACAACATCCCGCTGATCCACGCCGACGCCTCGGAGACCTTCCTGAAGGCGCTCGACGGCGTCAGCCGACCCCGAGACCAAGCGCAAGACGATCGGCGCGCTGTTCATCGACGTGTTCGAGGCCGAGGCCAAGAAGATCGGCGGCGCGGCGTTCCTCGCCCAGGGCACGCTCTATCCCGACGTGATCGAATTGGTCTCCTTCACCGGCGGCCCCAGCGTCACCATCAAGAGCCATCACAATGTCGGCGGCCTGCCGGCCAGAATGAACATGAAGCTGGTCGAGCCGTTGCGCGAGCTGTTCAAGGACGAGGTGAGGGCGCTCGGCCGCGAACTCGGCCTGCCGCCCGACCTGGTGAACCGCCATCCGTTCCCCGGCCCGGGCCTCGCCATCCGCATCCCCGGCAACATCACCAAGGAGAAGCTCGACCTGCTGCGCCAGGTCGACGCCGTCTATCTCGACGAGATCCGCAAGGCCGGGCTCTACGACGAGATCTGGCAGGCGTTCGCGGTGCTGCTGCCGGTGCGGACGGTGGGGGTGATGGGGGATGGGCGGACGTATGATCAGGCGTGTGCGCTGCGGGCGGTGACGTCGACGGATGGGATGACGGCGGACTACTATCCGTTCGAGCATGCGTTCCTGGGGCGGGTCGCCAACCGCATCATCAACGAGGTGCGGGGGATCAACCGGGTGACCTACGACATCACGTCGAAGCCGCCGGGGACGATTGAGTGGGAGTAGAAATACAAATCGTGGACGTTCGGATCAGTGATCTTGGCAGAGGCTCAGTCTACCCACACACCCAATGCAATACCTGTCGGTAGTCAGGATGGCTGTGCAAGGTGGTATGAACCCACATTTCCCAGATGAACGATTGAACTGGCCCGCGCTGATTCCATTTGAGCTACAAGATTCGGCATCTTATCTCTTTGGATCGAGGCGATGATGGCGGACCCGACGGGTGAAGCGGAAGCCGAAGGCGCTGAGGCTCGATTTCGACCGCCGACTGATGCTCCAGTTTCGCGGTTCCGCGATCACCTCCGATGCCGGATTGCTGGCCTATCGCGAACTGGACGACGCGCTCGGCCTGACGCGATCGGCTGGCGAGAGCTGGCCGACGCACGCACCGGCAAGAACGGTCGCCATCGGTTGGTCGGGTTGCTGCGGCAGTCGGTGTTCGGGCGGCTGGCCGGCTACGAGGACGTGAACGACGCCGAACGGCTGTGCCGCGATCCGGCGATGCGCTGGGTCGTCGGCGGCAAGGCGGCGATGAGCGCGGCGGCCTCGGCCAGCCAGATGGGGCGCTTCGAGACCGAGTGGCTGGCGGCGCAGAGAACCTCGCCGCGCTCGCCGATCTGCCCGGCCAGTGGATCGACGCAGGTGCATCGGCGACGACCGCCGAGGTGCATCGTGCTCGACATGGATTCGAGCGAGAGCCCGACCTACGGCGAGCAGGAAGGCAGCGCCTACAACGGCCACTTCGGCTGCACCTGCTACCATCCGCTGTTCGTGTTCAACCAGTTCGGCGATCTGGAACGCTGCGCGCTGCGCCCGGGCAACGTGCACAGCGCGACGGCTGGCGGGAGGTGCTGGAGCCGGTGGTCGCGCGCTACCGCGAGCGCGACGTGCGCCTCTATTTCCGCGGCGACGCCGCCTTTGCCAATCCCGAGATCTACGAGTTCCTCGAAGCCGAGGGCTATCGACTATGCGATCCGGCTGCCGGCCAACCGCGTCTTGCAGGACAAGATCGGATACCTGCTCAAGCGCCCGGTCGGGCGACCGCCGCACGAGGTCCGACGCTACTACGCCAGCTTCAGCTATCAGGCGCAGAGCTGGAAGAAGCCGCGCCGCGTCGTGGCCAAGGTCGAGTGGCATCCGGGCGAGCTGTATCCCGCGCGTCGGCTTCATCGTCACCAATCTGGCGCGCTCTGCCGAGCGCGTCGTCGCCTTCTACAACCGCGCGGCACGTGCGAGCAGTAGATCAAGGAAGGCAAGAACGCGATCAAGTGGACGCGGCTGTCGTGCCGCTCCTTCGCCGCCAACGCCGTCCGCCTTCAGCTCCACGCGCTGGCCTACAATCTCGGCAACTTCATGCGCACGCTGGCGATGCCCGAGACGGTCGGAGCAGTGGTCGCTGACCAGCCTGCGCGAGAAGCTGATCAAGATCGGCGCCAAGGTCGTCAGCCACGGCCGCTACGTTACCTTCCAGATGGCCGAGGTCGCGGTGCCGAGAGAGATGTTCGACGAAATCCTGCGACTGATTGATGGACTAAGACGACGACCAGCTCCGGCATAGAACTGAACGAGGCGAATGCGTCGTCACCACGGGAGCAGTGTGTCCGAATGACAAGGGAAAGGGCCAAATCGATGGATCAAAGCTCGTTTTGTACGTTGGGCACCGCGGAAGCGGCGGAGGAAACATCTCAGGCCGCCCATAGCTTCCCCGGAACCTGGCGGAATGCTAGCGTTCGCGCCATTCCACGGGTTCATCTGGGGAATGTCGGCTTGATTGTTCTTCTGCGATCAGGTCATTCTCCTCGCAATCCGCCATCATCTGAGGAGCCATCATGGCGCTTCAATGCAAGCTCTTTCGCGGCGATGCGAAGCTGGAGGCGGCGGCGAAGCTGGACTCGGCGCACATCAAACCCGGTGATCGCGGCCCTCATGTCGGCAAGATTCAGCAGGCCATCATCGATCTGGACGGGGCCACGCTGGCGCGGGACGACAACTATGGACCGGCAACCGCAACGGCGGTCCTGTCCTACAAGCAGAAGCGCAACATCATCAATCGGGCGTACCAGACGCAGGCCGACAACATCGTCGGTAAATTGACGGTCGCCAGTCTGGATCGCGAAATGCTCGCCCATGAGAAGAAGGGCCCTTCGCGTCTGAACCTCAATTTCGCAATGACCGATCCCTCGATCTACGTCACGGTCGAAGGTCCGGTCTCATCACTAACAGCGCCGCCTCGCAAGGCGATCAATCCCGCAACGTTCCTGAAAGCCGGCATGATGGGGTGGATGGACCTGCCGCCGGTCCCCGGGAAAACCGCGCGTTTGAAGGTCGAAAAGAAGTCAGTGATACACTGGATCCTTGTGTTCGTGCCGGACGGCACCATTGTCTCACACCTGCTCCATATCTTCTTTCATCCGACACCGGTGCAGGTTTTCCCGGACAAGCCCGGAGAGCCAGCGGTCGCCCATATCGTCGCCGACGACAAGACATATGACGGTTTTACCAAGGACTGGAGGGATCTGGGGGAAAGGTACCTCGGCATCATTGGTCCGCAGCTCGGGGCGGCGAGAAAGTTACCCTTGCTCGTTCCCATGATGCGCAACGCGGCCGCGCAAAGATCCACTGCGGCCAATGATGTCTTCGCCGATCGGCCGCTCGACACGCTCTACGAGATCCTGACGGTGCTCCGGGACAAGGTCATCAATCCGCCACCGGACGCGCCGGCCCTCCCCCTGTCGATGGACAGTGTCCATATCGGGACGTCGAGCTTCAGTTCCGGCATCGCCTATCACGCCAACCTCTTCGAGCGTATCAAGAGTCATCCCACCTATGACGAGGCGATCGATCTCGACAGTACCTTTATCAAGACGGCGCATCTGGACCTTTCACCGCAGAAGGGCGGGCCAACGGTCAAGAGACATTCGCAACGCGAGGGCACGCCCAGCACGGTCAATAACCTCCAATTCCCACCATCGCGTTGGGACGGAAAAGCCCCCAACGCACCCCCTGGGATCGCCACGCCGCCGAGCACGAAGCATGTGCATCACCTCATTGCCGACCGCACGTTCTACGGCGCCATGCAGAACAGTCTCCTGAAGCCCTGACGTTGCGCCGACCTTGAGCCGAGTTACTTCCTGAACACTGGGTAGAGGTTGACGTAGCCGCGTTCGACGCGCTCCTCGGCGCATCGGGCCGCCAACTCCTGCGGCATCTGAGGTAAGATTGCTTGCGCAGTACGCTGGAGATTTTGAAAAATGTCTGTTCGAAAACCTAAACTAAGGAATATTCCCGAATGAATGCAGTCATGCAGTCGGTTACCTCAGCTACCCGATCCGATAGAATTCTAAATTTCAAATGCTTCGATAGTCCGCTGTGATGTTTCCGCAAACGACCAATCGCGTTTGTCAGCGAGCGAAGGTGGATGTGTTTACGCATCGGCAGTTTCCCCAATAGGGCCAATTCGAAAGTCGTTGCTTCGAGCCAATCGACTGGATTCTCGTATCCCAATACCGCCTTCGCGCCGGTTTTCTTTAGAAACGTCCGTAGCCTGCGCCCGTGAACTCCCAATGTGGAGCAAGACGCGAACATTATGATTTTGCCCGCACAGCGATCTGCAAGAACATTCTGAAGCCAAGCCAAGTCTATGGCGTCGTGGTGATAGCGAATGTTTTCCACTTTTCGCTTCTTCCTAATCCCGATTTTGCCCTTGCTGCCGTGCAGGGCCAGGTACAGGAACGGATAGCCGTCATAGGCACTGGATGCCCATTCCCGCAGGTGAAATTCCAACTCCGCGTCTGTTGATACGTCGCGTCTGACATATGGAACCTTGTTATGGTCCCAAAGCACTTCGAGGATGGGCTCGACGGTGGACTTGCGCTTCGGATTGTTCCACCAGTCGTTCTCAATGCAATAGATCCCTGCCGTCACTGGCTCCCTCCGGTTCCCTGTGGCTTGCCTAGTCTAAAACTGAGCCAATACCGAGTTTCGCTGAGCATGCGGGTCATGGCTCTACCCAGGCCGGCTGCGAACGGTTTCGTGGTAAGGAAGCAAATATGAGCCTCATAATGCCAGCCGCTGGGACCATGCGCTCGTGAGTATCAGGCACCTGCAACTATTGAGAAACATCGGACAGTTCGACTTTGTCGCTGCCGGTGCTCAATTGCACCTTACGAAGCTTACGCTGATCTACGCTGAAAACGGTAGGGGTAAGACAACCCTCGCCGCGGTAATGCGCTCGGCCGGCACTGACGACCCGCAACTTGTGATCGAGCGTCAACGGCTCGGCTCGGCTAATCCGCCCCATATCGTGATCGGTAGAGCTGCTGGGCCGATCGTCTTTGAGAACGGCACATGGTCGATGTCGCTGCCGGAGGTCGCAGTTTTTGACGATGCTTTTGTAGCGGCCAACGTTTGCTCCGGGATCGAAATTGATGCGGTTCATCGCCAGAACCTTCATGAGCTGATCCTGGGAGCGCAGGGCGTGGCCCTAAATGCCGCTCTCCAAAATCAAGTTGCTCGAATCGAACAGCACAACCAAGCACTTCGCCAGCATGAAGGCGCAATCCCCGCGGCGGCGCGCGGCGCTTTGACTGTCGACACCTTCTGCGCATTGCGGCCGGTCGCCGACATCGATGCGGCGATCGCAGTCGCGGAGCGCAATTTAGCGGCCGCCCGTTCCGCTGATGGAATTCGCCAGCAAGCATCTTTTGCGCCTGTCTCCTTGCCTGCTTTCGATCCAGAGGCGCTCAGGGTCATCCTGGCGCGTGCGCTTCCTGACCTCGAAGTGGAAGCGGGCTCACGGGTGCGGGAACATCTGCGAAGTCTCGGCCGTGATGGCGAGGCTTGGGTTGGCGATGGCATGGGCCGAATTGCTGGCGCCTCGGCGGGTCACGATCATTCGGTTTGTCCATTCTGCGCCCAAGACCTTGAAGGGTCGTCATTGATCCGACACTACCAAGTTTATTTCAGCGAGGCCTATGAGGCATTGAAAGCGGCGATAACCGAAGTCGGCCAGGGTATCAACCGTACCCACGGCGGCGACGTGCCGGCCGCGTTCGAGCGGTCGATGCGGGTCGCGACGGAGGGCCGCGAATTCTGGCATGCATTTATCGAAGTTTCGCAATTGAATGTCGATACGGCTGCAATCGCGCGCAACTGGAACGCGGCGCGAGAGGCCGTGCTGACGGTGCTACGCGCCAAAGCAGCTTCGCCGCTCGATGCGATGGCGCTCTCGCGCGAAACCCTCGCGGCGATCGACGCTTATAATGCATGGCGCGATGTTATCGCGAGGCTTTCGGCCAGGCTCCAGCGTCACAATGCGGACATCGCCGTTGTGAAAGAGCAGGCGGCTGCTGCCAACGTGGCGGCTGTCGAAGCGGACTTGGAGTTGCTTCAGGCAGTCCGCGCCCGTTACACGGAGCCGTCTGCGACGGCTTG
Source organism: uncultured Alphaproteobacteria bacterium (assembly GCA_963755585.1). GTDB lineage: Bacteria > Pseudomonadota > Alphaproteobacteria > Reyranellales > Reyranellaceae > Reyranella. The sequence goes on along the minus strand of CAVWKN010000011.1, from coordinate 203,338 downwards.
CCAGGTTTACCTCGACGAAAAGGCAGCGAAATCGGTTACAGAGGGTTTGCGCGGCCAAGCTCGTGATGCTCTCGACAACTACCGGCAGAACATTTTCCCGGCCTACGAGACCGTGATCAACGACTACCTCCGACGCTTCAACGCCGGATTCCGTCTCGGTGAAGTTGGCTCGGTAAACAACTGAGCCGGCTCGTCCTGCAACTACAACGTCGTCATCAATAACATGCCGGTCGCCCTGACCGCTGTCACTGGTCCGTCGTTTCGCACGACGCTCAGCGCCGGCGATCGCAACACGCTAGCGCTCGCTTTCTTCTTTGCTTCGCTCGATCAGGATGCGCAGTTGGCGCGGAAGATTGTCGTCATCGACGACCCCATGACAAGCCTCGACGAACACCGCTCGACGACAACCGTACAGGAGATACGGCGGCTCCAGAGCCGGGTCAGCCAAGTCGTGGTGATGTCGCACTCCAAGCCGTTCCTCTGCGCACTTTGGGAGGGAGCTGAGACGGCCGAACGATCGGCCATTATCATTCAGCGCGACGGCGCGGGATCAACCCTCGCGGCCTGGGACGTGCGCGAGGACTGCATTACGGAACACGATCGCCGTCATGAGCTAGTGGGAGCCTATATCCGGGCTGGCAACCCTGCGACCTCACGCCAGGTGGCGGCGGCGTTGCGGCCAATCCTGGAATGCTTCATGCGCGTGGCCTATCCTTCGTCGTTTCCACCAGGACAGTTACTCGGTCCCTTTGTCGGGATGTGTCAGCAACGCCTCGGCACAGTCCAAGAAATACTCGGCTTGGCGAATGTGACAGAACTTCGGGATTTGCTCGACTACGCCAACCGCTTTCATCACGACACGAACTCGGCTTGGGAGACGGCTGCGATCAACGATCAAGAGTTGCTCAACAACTGCACGCGCGTAGTGCTTTTCACGCAGCGCTCCTAGCGGAGCCGAGCAGTGATCGACATCAATAAGATGCGGAAACAGGCGATTCAGTTGCACGGCCTAACCAAGGCCGACGAACCCTATACTCTCTACTACGACGAGACGAATAACATCGGCCGCCTGCACGTTACGCCGAACGGCTTCAACGTGAAGGAGCCGATGTGCTTTGTGCGACAAGCGCCGGGCGTCCGAGCGCGCCGTCGCCCTGATGGACATCGAGCGCGCTGCCAAAGCGGCGGGTTGAGGAGTGCGGAGCGATGAAACGCCGTCGCAAGCACGGAATACCACTGGAGATCGAAGACAAGATCAGGGCGCGCGATGTTCGTTGCGTCTATTGCCAAAAGACTATGGTCCCGACATCGGGCGCCCGTCGAGCCGATTGGGCGACAATTGAGCATCTCGATCACCTGCCGCCGTTCAAGTATCGCGAAGGCCAGACCGCCGACGATTTCGCCATCGCCTGCTCTAGCTGCAACAGTTCCCGCGGCCACATGCCGATGGAGGAGTTTATCGCCAAGCGGCGCAAATCGACCGCCGAGTTGCCGCCGGTCATCACGGCATATCTGAACAGGCAGGGGCGGCGATGAGCGCCTTTCATCGGCTCGGTCGACGGCTCCCACCTTAGGTCCCAGCCCCTCGCCAAGCGGTTGAAATCGCCTAGTTCTGAAAGCCCTTGTAGGGCACGTGTACCATGCCGAGCCCGCCCGCCGCGGCGCGGAACAGCTCCACGGTCAGGTGCGAGCCGTTGCCCGTGCCAGCCGAGGAATAGCTGAGCTTGCCCGGCTGGCTCTTCACAAGTGCCACGAACTCCTGGACGTTTTTAGCCGGCACCGACGGGTGGATCATGATCACGGTCGCGAAGGCGGCGGCGGGCAACCGTTCGCCCGCGCGCAAGCATCGCCCCCGGATCGGCGCCACCGGCGTGCGCGGTGCGGCCGGCGCGCCAGGCCGGCCAGCGGATCGGCTCTGGCTGATGGCGACGCCGATGATGCAAATGACAGCGCCGATGACGAGCGAGGGCGTCATGCGTTCGTTCAGGAAGACGACCCCGGCGGCGACCGCGAACACGATCTGCAGCAGCGCGAAGGGCGCCAGACGCGTCATCGAACAGCGCGCGATCAGCCAGAACCACAGGCCCCAGCCGGCGACCGCGCCGAACAGCACGGTATAGGCGAAGGCGAGCCAGGCCGTCAGGCTGGCCGCCTGGAGCGAGGCGAGCTGCCCGTGCTCGATCATCAGGGAGGTCACCATCACCTGGGGCACGGTGAAGAGCGACATCCAGGCCATGAGCTTGAGCGGTTCGAGCGGCCCGTAGCGTTTCGTGAGCACGCTGCCGACGGCCCAGGCGAAGCCCGCGGCGATGACCAGCAAGCGTCGGCACGATCTTCACCGCAGCGCCCGGCTCCGCCACGGTCAGCACGACGCCCGCGAACGCCAGCGCCACGCCGACACGACCCGCGCCGTGGGCCGCTCGCCGAGCAGGGGCCAGGCGAGCAGGAGCGTGAAAGGTGTCGAAAGCTGGTTGGCGACGCCCGACACGCTCGCCAGTCCCTGGCCCAGCCCGACGAAAACCAGCCCGAAGTTCAGGCCGCATGGTCTACCTTGCGAAACGATCGATGCAAGACCGGCTGCGGTTCCCGCTCGATGGAAAACGCTGTAGACGGACGCCAGGATTCGCCTCCACAACATCAGCAAGCATCATGGGGAGGGAATGATTCGTGGAACGTCGATCCTTTACGAAGGGCCTTGCGGCGCTTCCCCTGATGCTGGCCCCGATGCTGGCCGGTGCGGTCGGCCGACCCGCGCAGGCCCAGGCCCGCTGGACGCCTGACAAACCCATCCGCCTCGTCGTTCCCTTCGCGGCGGGCGGCAGCACCGATGTCAGCGCGCGGCTGGTGGGCCAGGCGCTGGGGGAGCGGCTGGGGCAGCTCGTCGTCGTCGACAATCGCGCCGGCGCCGGCGGCAACATCGCCGCGGAAGCCGTCGCGCGGGCGGAACCGGACGGCTACACGCTGATCCTGGCGACGAGCTCGACGCACGCGACCAACGCGGCGCTCTATCGGCGGCTTTCGTTCAATCCGGTCCGCGACTTCACGCCGATCTCGCAGATCGCCTTCATTCCGAACCTGCTGGTCGTCAATCCCGACGTGCCCGCAAACAGCGTCGCCGAGCTGGTGGCCTATGCCAAGGCGAGGCCGGGCCAATTGAACTACGGCTCGGGCGGCGCCGGCACTTCCCTGCATCTGGCCGCTGCCGTATTCGCCCAGCGGGCCGGCATCGACATGGTGCACGTGCCCTACCGCGGCGGCGCACCGGTCGCGGCCGATCTCGTCTCCGGCAAGATCCAGGTGAGCTTCAGTCCGCTGGTCGAGGTGCTCCAGCAGGTGAGGGCGGGCAAGCTGCGCGCGCTCGGCGTCACCACCGCGCGGCGTTCGGCGGTGCTCCCGGAGGTACCGGCCATCTCGGAAGTGATCCCGGGCTACGAGGTGGCGCTGTGGAACGGCATCATGGGCCCGGCGGGACTGCCGGCTCCGGTGGTGGCGCGCCTTGGCTCGGAGATGGTCGCCATCGTCGGCAGCCCGGACATGCGGGCGCGTCTTGCGGAGCAGGGCTCGGACCCCGTGGGCAGCACACCCCAGGAATTCGCCGCTTTCGTCGCCGCCGAGCAGCCGAAATGGGCGGAGCTGGTGCGTATCTCGGGCGCTACCGTCGACTGAACGCCGCCACGCCAGGCACGATCGAGTGGGCGTTGAGTCCAAGCCGTCAGAGACTGTCGTGGGCTATCGGGAAATCGTGTTTACGGACGGAACCGCAACAGGAATTTCACGTCGTCTATCGACGTCGATCGGCTTGCAGTGACCGCATGAGTCGTCGTTGTGTTACATTATGACCTCGAAATGGCCGCAGAGTGCCTTCAATAATCTATGGGACCGGTCGCGCGAGGGCGCCTGTTCGATCCTTTGGTGAGGGAACTTCGATGCTGAAAAAATTAGCTGTAGCCACACTCGCCGTCCTGTTTCTTGCCGGGCCGGCCCTGGCCGAGCCGGTGATTTTCAGCTGGACGGGATATGGCCTGAACGTCCCCGGAAGCGGCAAGTGCCCGACCTACAAGATGACCATCGACGTCACGGTCGTCGGCACGGATGTGCAGGGTCGCTTCCAGCAGGAGGGCCGCCCGGAGCGGAACTTCAAGGCGACGATGGGCGCCGACATGAAGTTCAAGACGACGGCCGTCGTCGGCGGCGGCAACAAGATGGACGTCGTCGGCTCCCTCAAGGAGGGCGCCTCGACGATCATGCTCGACGGCTACTGCCTGTTCGAGGGTCCCCTCACCAAGAGGTAGTCGGCCAGCCAGCCGGCAAACAGTGAGCCGGCAAACAGTGAGGTTGGCGATGAAGAGACGTCTTCTGACGCAGGTTCTGTTGCTGGGCCTGGGCGGAGCACCGGCCTTTGCCGCCGATCCGCTGCCGGCGATGCAGGAGACGCCGAACCTGGTGGAACGGGTGAAGTCGGGCGCCTTGCCGCCGGTCGACAAGCGCATTCCCCAGCAGCCCCAGATCGTCACGCGGTTCGCCGGCGGCGAGGGCCCGGGCAAACACGGTGGCCAGCTCAACATGCTGGTCTCGGCCGCCCGCGATACCCGCCTGATGACGGTCTACAGCTACACCCGCCTGATCGTCTACGACGACAAGTTCCAGCTGCACCCCGACATCCTCGAGAGCTACGACATCAAGGAGGGTCGCGAGTTCACCCTGAAGCTGCGCGCCGGCCACAAATGGTCGGATGGCCACCCGTTCACCACCGAGGATTTCCGCTTCTTCTGGGAAGATGTCGCCAACAACAGCGATCTGTCGCCTTCCGGTCCGTCCGTCGAGCTCCTGGTCGACGGCAAGCCGCCCAAGGTCGAGATCATCGACCCGCTGACGATCAAGTACACCTGGGACAAGCCCAATCCGTACTTCATCGAGAGCCAGGCGCGCGCGGCGCCGCTCTTCCTGTTCCGGCCGGCGCACTACCTCCGGAAGCTCCACGGCAAGTACACGCCCGAGGAGGATATCCTCAAGCTCTACAAGGGCAGCAACTGGGTCAACATCTACCGGCGCCAGGACGTGATGTACGGCAACAGCAATGTCGACATGCCGACGCTCAACCCGTGGGTGCTCACCACGGTCCCGCCGGCCCAGCGCTTCGTCTTCGCGCGCAATCCCTACTATCACCGCATCGACGAGAAGGGACGGCAGCTCCCCTACATCGACGACGTGATCATGACCGTGGTGGCGACCAACCTGATCCCCGCCAAGGCGGGCCTCGGCGAGGCCGACCTGCAGCCGCGCAATCTCAACATGCGCGACTACACCTTCCTGCAGAAGAGCGCCAAGACATCGGGCGTCAGCGTTCGCCTGTGGGAGTCCGGCTCCGGCTCGCAGATCGCCCTCTACCCCAACCTGACGGCGAACGACGAGGAATGGCGCAAGCTGATGCGCGACGTCCGTTTCCGCCGCGCGCTGTCGCTGGCGATCGACCGTGACGAGCTCAACGAGTTCGTCTACCTGGGCCTGGCCAAACCCTCCAACAACACGATCATGGAGCGCTCGGAGCTGTTCAAGCCGGAATACGCGACCAAGTGGGCGAATTACGATCCGACACTCGCGAACAAGCTCCTCGACGAGGTTGGCCTGAACAAGCGCGGCTCCGACGGCATCCGCATCCTGCCCGATGGTCGACCGGCAACCATCGTGATCGAGCATTCGAGCGAGGAGACGGAGGATTCCGACGCCCTGCAGCTCATCGCCGAGTACTGGAAGAAGGTCGGCATCAGGATGCTGACCAAGCCGCAGACCGTCGATAATTTCCGGCTGAGGGCCTTCTCGGGTGATGCGATCATGACCGCCTACGCCGGCGTCGTGACGGCCGTGCCGACGGTCAACACCAGCCCCAAGGAGTTCGCGCCGACCATGCAGGGCGGCCTTCAGTGGTCGAGCTGGGGCATGTTCGTGGAGTCGAAAGGCACCAAGGGCCAGGCCTGCGACATGCCGTCGGCCTGCAAGCTGATGGACTACCTCAAGGAGTGGGAGACCTCGGCCGACCCCGCGGTGCGCCGCAAGGCCTGGGACGAGATCCTGACCGCCAACGCCGACGAGGTCTTCTCGATCGGGACGGTGAACGGGATTCGCCAACCCATCGTCGTTGGACCGAAGGTCCGCAACGTGCCCAAGGAAGGCTATTACGCCTGGGATCCGGGCGGATATATCGGGCTCTATCAGCCCGACACGTTCTGGATCGACCAGTAGGGTCGAGCCGCTGCCAAAACCGGCGCGTTACCATGTCTCGGCGCAATCGAGGGGAAGGGGCGGGTACAAGCACCCGCAACACTTCCAGCCAGCACGGACCTCATGATTCGCCTCGACAACATCAGCAAGCAGAACGGCCACCAGATCCTGTTCATCGACGCCTCGATGGGCCTCCAGAAGGGCGAGAAGGTGGGACTGGTCGGGCCCAACGGCGCCGGCAAGACGACGCTGTTCCGCATGATCGCCGGCGAAGAGCAGCCCGACGACGGCCAGGTGACGATCGATCCCGGCATGACGATCGGCTATTTCAGCCAGGATGTCGGCGAGATGTCGGGCAAGAGCGCGGTCGCCGCCGTGATGGACGGCGTCGGGCCGGTGAGCGCGCTGGCCACCGAGATGGCCGAGCTCGAGGCCGCGATGGTCGATCCGGAGCGGGCCGGCGAGATGGACGCCCTCGTCGAGCGCTATGGCGAGGTGCAGGGGCGCTTCGAGGAGCTCGATGGCTATGCGCTGGAGGCCCGGGCGCGCGAGGTGCTGGCGGGCCTGAGCTTCAGCCAGGAGCGCATGGACGGCGACGTCGGCCTGCTCTCCGGCGGCTGGAAGATGCGCGTGGCGCTCGCCCGCATCCTGCTGATGCGGCCCGACGCCATGCTGCTCGACGAGCCCTCCAACCATCTCGACCTCGAAAGCCTGATCTGGCTGGAGGCTTTCCTCAAGGACTATGACGGCGCGCTGCTGATGACCTCGCACGACCGCGAGTTCATGAGCCGCATCATCGGCAAGATCGTCGAGATCGACGGCGGTTCGCTCGTCACCTATTCGGGCAACTACGATTTCTACGAGGTTCAGCGGGCGCTGGGCGAGAAGCAGCGCCAGGCGCAGTTCGAGCGCCAGCAGGCGATGCTCGCCAAGGAGATGAAGTTCATCGAGCGCTTCAAGGCGCGCGCCTCGCACGCCGCCCAGGTCCAGAGCCGGGTGAAGAAGCTCGACAAGATCGAACGGGTGGAACCGCCGCGGCGTCGCCAGTCGGTGCAGTTCGAGTTCCGCAGCCCGCCGCGCTCGGGCGACGACGTGGCGAGCTTCCGGAACGTCCACAAGGGCTATGGCAGCCAGCCGATCTATGCAGGGCTCGATCTCCGGCTGCGTCGCCAGGAACGCTGGTGCGTGCTGGGCGCCAACGGCGCGGGCAAATCCACCCTGCTGAAGCTGGTGGCCGGCGCCACCGAGCCGGACCACGGCAGCGTGACCGTCGGCAGCGCCGTCAGGATGGGCTATTTCGCCCAGCACTCCATGGACCTGCTGGACGGCGACGATACGGTTTTCGAATCGCTGGACGAGTCGTTCCCGCAGGCCGGACAAGGCGCGCTGCGCACCTTGGCCGGCTGCTTCGGCTTCTCCGGCGACGATGTCGAGAAGCCCTGCCGCGTGCTGTCGGGCGGCGAGAAGGCCCGCCTGGTGATGGCCAAGATGCTGTTCGACCCGCCGAACTTCCTGGTGCTCGACGAACCGACCAACCATCTCGACATGGCGACCAAGGAGATGCTGGTCGCGGCCCTGGCGGAATTCGAGGGCACCATGCTGTTCGTTTCGCATGACCGCCACTTCCTGGCCGCGCTCTCGAACCGGGTGCTGGAACTGACGCCCGACGGCGTTCATCAGTACGGCGGCGGCTACACGGAATATGTGGCGCGGACGGGCCAGGAGGCGCCGGGTCTTCACCCGGGCGATCAGAAGGGCTCGTGAAGCCGCCAAAGGCCGGCCGTCGTCCCTGCTGCAACGGCTGATCGAGCCCGCGGAGATCGCCCATCTCGTTGCCTACGTGGCAATTCCGCTGTCTTCCGCCACCAATGGGGCGGCGCTGCGCGTCGACGGCGGCGTCACGCCGACGATCGCCTGATGCGGCCTGCCGACGTTCCGCGAGGGGTGGCTGGACCGACGTTTGGCGCTCTAATCTCGCGCATGACACGGTCACCATGAGGAGGCGGACATGCTGGAAACGCGAGAAGGCGGGTGCCATTGCGGCAGCGTGCGGTTCCGCGCCGAGGTCGATCTCGACCTTTTATCCCACTGCAGCTGCTCGATCTGCACCAAGAAGGGCATCCTGCACCTCGGCACGGACCCCGCCACCTTCGAGCTGCTGCAGGGCAAGAGCGCGCTCAAGGCCTACACCTTCGGCACCGGCGTCGCGCAGCACACCTTCTGCTCGCATTGCGGCATGCACGCCTTCTACATTCCGCGCGCGCAGCCGCACCGCATCAGCGTCAATGCCCGCTGCCTGGACGACATCGACGGGTCCAGCCTGACGCCCAAGCGGTTCTTCGACGGCCGCCACTGGGAGGATGCGCAACGCCAACGGATCGCGGAGTCCGGCCAGGCGCCGCCGCCCGACGCGCACGGCGCGAAGACACTGCAGGCGATCCTCGACCGGGCGCCGGCGTAGGAGGCCGCCTCAACCGTCGAAAAAATTTGCGGGACGATGTCGGTATCCGCAAACCCCGTTCGTCGTTCCGATGCCAGGCCGATGCGGCCGGCCCTGACGAGGAGACAGACGATGCGGGTCATGGTGTTCATGATAGCCACCGAGGACAGCGAAAAGGGCGTGCCGCCCACGCCCGAGGCGTTCGCGGCGATGGACCGGTTCACCGAGGAGCTGGTCAAGGCCGGCGTCTTCGTTGCCGCCGCCGGCCTCAAGAACACCGCCGAGGCCAAGCGCATCCTCTGCGACGGTCCCGGCCGCACCGTCATCGACGGGCCGTTCGCCGGGACCCGCGAGCTGGTTGCCGGCTTCTCGATCTGGCAGGTCAAGGACATGGACGAGGCCGTGGCCTGGGCGAAGCGCTGCCCCAATCCCATGTCCGGCCCGAGCGAGATCGAGATCCGGCCGTTCTACGAGGCGGCGGATCTGGCCGAGTTCCTGACGCCCGAGGAGCTCTCGACACCGCGTGACGGGACGCGCGGGAAGCTCGGCGTCGCCTGAGGGCGTCGGCTTGAGAAGCCGACCATCGTCTTGACGCCGGAACCCGGCAACCGCGATCCTCCAAATCCCCTCAATGAAGGCGGGAACGCGGGTGAGGCTGATCATCTTCGATTTCGACGGCGTCGTTGCCGACAGCGAGCATCTGGCCATGTCGGTCATGGCAGAGGGTCTGAGCGGGCTCGGCCTGCCCACCACGGCGGACGAGGCGGTGCAGCTCTACATGGGCAAGGGATTGGCCGACTGCGTGCAAAGCATGGAGGCGCGGCTCGGCTCTCCCCTGCCGGAGGGGTTCATGGCCGCCCGGATCGAACAGGTGCACAGCCGGGTGGTCGCAGAGGTCGAGCCGGTCCAGGGCCTGCTCACTTTCTTGAGGGCATTCGCGCCCGTCCAGCGGTGCATCGCTTCGTCCAGCAGGCTCGACTACATCGGCCATTGCCTGGACAGGATGTCGTTGGCGGACTGGTTCGAGCATCGCTTCAGCGGGCACGATGTGGCGCGCGGCAAGCCGCATCCCGATTTGTTTCTGAAGGCAGCGGCCACGCTGGGCATTTCGCCGTCCGACTGCGTGGTGATCGAAGACAGTCCCACGGGCGTCGTGGCGGGCAAGGCCGCCGGAATGTTCACGTTCGGCCTCTGCGCCGGCAGGCACATCACGCGAGGCCATGCCGATCGCCTGACCGAGGCGGGCGCCGACATGATCGCGGAAAGTTTCGATCAGATCGCCGAGGTTCTGCGCTCGAGATGAGACACTGACGGCTCAGCTCCAGAGCCGCTTGCTCGCGATGGCAGCACCATCGCGCATCGCCTCGAGCTTGGCCCACACCACGTCCTCGGACACCTGGGTGTCGCCGACGATGGTGCCGAAGCCGCAATCGGTGCCGGCCATGACCCGCTCGCGGTCGCCGACGGCGCGCACGGCGCGCTCCAGCCTTTCCGCGATCACCTGCGGGTGCTCGACGTAATTGTGCGTCGTCTCGACCACGCCGCAGACCAGGGTCATGCGGTCGGGCAGCTTCTGCGTCTTGAACGCGTCGACCTCGTGGCTGTGCCGCGGATTGGCGAAGGGCAGGCAGAGCGCGCCGGCCTTCACCTGGTAGCAGACCGGCAGCACGTCGGGCGCCGGCACGTCGTTCACGTGCGGGCTGTCGCGGTTGCCCCAGCAGGCGTGGAAGCGCACCCGCTCGGGCGGGATGCCGGCCAGGGCCTCGTTGAGCGCCGCGACGTGCATCTCCATCGCGGCGATGAACCTGGGCAGCGGCTCGTCCTGGAAGTAGCCGGCGCGCTCGATGCCGAGGTCGGGCGAGTTGATCTGCAGCACGTGGCCTTGCGCCACGATGAACTCGTATTCCTGCCGAGCTCGCGGGCGAGGGCGAAGACGTAGGCCTCGTGGCTGTCGTAGTGCTGGTTCTCCATCGAGCAGGCAGCGAAGCCGGGCGAGACGGCGGTCACGAAGGTCTCGGTGAAGCGCTCGGTCTGGCGCGCCAGCGCGCGGGCGAAGGCGTCGAGCTCGGCTTTGGCGCCGTCCAGGCTCTCGTAGCGCACCGGGCCGATCGCGGCCGGGAAGCCGTAGACGTTGAGCCGGCGTGTGCCGCGCGCCTGGAAGTTCTGCCACCATTTGGGAAAGCGCTGCATGTCGAGGATCGGCCGGCGGTTCGATTGGCCGCCGAAGCCCGACATGCGCCCGATGATGTAGCCGAAGAAAGTGGAGCGCGGCATCTCGCCGTCGTTGCCGACATCGATGCCGCCTTCGAGCTGGCGGCGCACGATATAATCCATCGCCTCGTCGGTCAGCGCCGGGATCCGCGCCGCATCGACCGGCTTGCCCTCGGCCTGGGCCACCAGCAGGTCGGCCAGCATGTCGGGCCGCGGCAGGCTGCCCATGTGGGTGGTGAGGATGCGGTCCGTGCTGCGCTTCATGCTCTCGGCCTCCGTCGACGAGGGATAGGGTAAGCGGGTTGTCTGCTGTACACCAAGCGCCGAATGCGATTGTGAGACGGCAGGTTGATAATCTCCTAAAACGGATTGATAATTATATTATAAAAACAACTATAGGTAGAGTTCGACAACGGCACCCTTAGTCGTTGGGGATATGGAGAATGACCGATGAGTGATCCCACGGCGGACTGCCAAGCCCTTATAGGCTCTGTGCTCTCTCTCGCTGAGGACTTGCTGACAGCTCAAGGCGGGTTCCTCCCATTCGGCGGCGCGATGCGACCTGACGGGCAGCTCGTCTCCATTGCGGGCTACGACGGAAATGAGCGTCCGGAGTCGGCGGATGTGATCGCCTTCTTGAAGGCGGCATTGACCGCCGCCGCTCGAAATGGCGACTACAAGGCCACTGCGATTGTCTATGACGTACGAGTTAAATTGCCCTCGAGTGAAGAAAAATCTGACGCCATAGCAGTCTCGCTAAACCATCGAGATGACTACTCTGTTGTCGTCTTCTTTCCTTACAAGATCGACAGCGGAAAGCTGAGCTTGGGTAACGCCTTCCCTCAAAGTGGCGAGGCAGACATATTTTCAGCGCGATGAACCTCGCGCGCCTAACCAGGAATGTCGAAGCGGCCCTCAATCAGCCGGCGGGTGGCTTGCCGTGTAAACCGCCAATTGAGCGGCGAAAGCCCGCTGGTAGGCGGGCCGCGCTTCGCCGCGGGCGAGGTAGGCCGCCAGGTTCGGATAGCCGTCCAGCAGGCCCGATGATTTCAACCGGAGCAGCACCGACACCATCAGCAGGTCGCCCGCGCTGAACCCGCCATCGAGCCAGTCGGCACGGCCGAGGCGGGCGGAAAGTTGCTTCAAGCGGGCGCGGACGCGATCCTCGACCAGAGGCAGGCGCTGCTTGCTCCAGGGCTTGTCGGCCTCGAAGAGCTTGGCGGTCGTGAATTCAAGGATCGGCGGCTCGACCGTGTTGAGCGCGGCGAACATCCAGGTGATCGCGCGCGCCCGCGCATCGGCGTCGTCCGGCAGCAGGCCGGCATGGCGCTGGGCGATATGGAACACGATCGACCCGGTCTCGAACAAAGCGAGTGCGCCTTCCTCGTAGGTCGGAATCTGGCCGAAAGGATGAAGCGCCAGATGCGCGGGCTCCTTCATCGCTTCAAACGAAACCAGGCGAACCTCGTAGGGTTGGCCCACTTCCTCGAGCGCCCAGCGAACGCGGCTATCACGCGCCAGTCCCCTGCCGCCGTCGGGTGAGCGCTCGAAGGCGGTAATGGTGATGGTCATCGTGAGGTCGTGGAGCCTGATCTTCGGGCGGCGGCGTCGAGCCCGTCGAGATCAGTGCCCCGCCACCTTTTGAGCCTGCGCAAGTCCGGCGAAGGAATCAAGGGGTTTGTCTTTGCCCGCCGCCGGGTGTGTGCTCGCCGCCACGGAGGACGGGCGATGCGGGGATCCCTGGGGGAGAAGATCGGTGAAGGCGTTGCCGCGGAGGTCCATGCCTGGGCGCCCGGTCAGGTCGTGAAGCTGTTCAGGCCAGGCGCGTCGCGGCGGCTCAACTGGCACGAGGCGCACATGACCGACGCCGTCTTCGCCGCCGGCGCCCCGGCGCCGGAGGTGTTCGGCGTGGTGATGCTGGAGGGGCGCTTCGGCCTCGTCCTGCAGCGCTTCGACGGACCGACCCTGCTGCAGCTCACGCGGAGCGGCGCCGTGACGCGCGGGCAGGCGGGTGCGATCCTCGCGAACCTCTGCCTTGCCGTTCGCAACACGCCGCCGCCGCCGGCCGTGATTTCCCTGCGCAGCTGGGTGGACGCCTGGGTGCGGCCCGCCAGCGGCACGCTGCCGGCAGCCATCGCCACCGGCGTCCTCGCCCTCGCCGAGCGTCTGCAGCCGGGCGACGCGCTTTGCCATGGCGACCTTCACCCCGGCAACGTGATCATGACGGCGGAGGGGCCGAGGCTGGTCGACTGGAGCGGTCCGGTCCGCGCGCACGCTGGCTGGGATCTTGCGGTCAGCCACATCGTGCTGACCGAGCTTGCCGCCGAAGTCTCAGACAATCCGGAGCGGCCGCGCGCGGTCAATGCGGCTGCGCAGTCCGAGTATGCGCGGCTGACCGGCCTGTCGCCCGCGACGCTCACGGCGGCGATCGAATCCTACCTGCCGATCGTGCGCGTCCTGATCATCATCAGCGGGATCATGCCGAGCCTGCGGGAGAGGCTGCTTCAGCGCGTTGAAGCAGCTCTGCACCCGGACTGAATCGCACATGGCCGCGACAGCAGGCCGTGAAACCGGCCTGCAATCGCGGTCAGGTCGTCAGATCAAATCCGGCGAGCGGATGCTGCCGCGCGCCGGTTAGCGGTTAGCCGCGAACTGGCGGCATCGGGGGCGGCGGCGGGGGCGCAGAGGCCATCGGTGCGGGCGGCGGCGGAGGCGGGTTCGAGGCGCATCCCGCGGCGAGCAGGGCCGCCGGAATCACGACGGCAAGCAGTGCGGCTTTGCGAATCCGCCCGAGGAAAGCCTTTTGTTCGTCAACATCGTACATCCGTACCTCCAGAGATGGGTTACAACTAACGCTCGGAGAGTGACCGACAGTAGAGACAACCGTCGAAGGCCCGTTCGGGTTCCCGCCGATGGCAAAAAAATGGAACCATCGAAGGCGTACAACCGTTACCTGTACAGCGACAGCCCCAGTCGTTCCGGATCGCACGGTCGGGGGAGGCGATCTTGTTTCCATCCTGCAGCGTCTTGACGAGAGGCCTCGTGGCCCGCATCGGAGCGGTCGCCGTCGGCGCGATCGCGCTCGTCACAGCGTGTGCGCCCGCCGAGTCGCCCGTTCGGGCGACGGACGAGGAGCCGGCGGTCGCCCTGGTGGCGGCGCCGTCCGCCGCAAGGGTGACGTCCACCGCAATGGTGACGGCCGCAAGGGTGACGTCAGCCGACACCGGGCTCGGCGAACTGATCGAGAACACGCCCGGGTCGGTCGTCGCCGGTGAACGGCTGAACATCGAGTTGCTGCGCCGGTTCTACGCGCGCCATGACTTTGCGCCCGTCTGGACGAACCATCGCGTCGCAAGCGGAATCACTCATGGATGCCGTCTCGCGCGCCGGCGAGCATGGCCTCGACCCCGAGCTGTTTCACGCCGATGCCCTGCGGTCGCCGGCAAAGGTGCCGGCGCTCGACCGGGAGCTGCTGCTGTCGAACGCCTTCCTGTCCTATGCCGACGCGCTGGCGCGCGGGGTCGTGCCGGCCGAGCGCCGAAAGGAAGACCAGGTTCTGGAGCCCGAGCCGATCGATGTCGCGGCCGTGCTCGACGCCGCCCTTGGCAGCCCCGATCCCGCTTCGGTGATCGAAGCGCTGGCGCCGGCGACGCCGACCTACCGCGTCCTGCGCAACGCCTTGCACGACCTGCGCGCGGGCAGCGCGGCCCGCGGCAAGGCCGAGGCGACCCGCGTGCGCGCACTCGAGGTGAATCTCGAACGCGAACGCTGGCTGCCGCGGCGCCTGCCGCCGGACCGCGTCTGGGTCAACGTGGCCGACGGGCAGCTCGTGCTGTACCGCGACGATCAGCCGGTCTTCACCACGCGGGTCATCGTGGGCCAGGACGACAGCCGCAATCAGAGCCCGGAGTTCCAGGCCTCGATCGAAGGACTCTGGTTCAACCCGCCCTGGAACATTCCCAGCGACATCGCCACCCAGGAGATCCTGCCCAAGGCCAGCCGCGACCCGACCTATCTGGCGCAGCGCAACATGGTCCTGTTGCCCGACGGCGGGCTGCAGCAGACGGCGGGCGCCAACTCGGGCCTCGGGCAGTTGATGTTCTACATGAACAACCGGTTCGACGTTTACCTGCACGATACCCCGTCGAAGAACCTGTTCAGCCGCGGCGACCGCCGCATCAGTCATGGCTGCATCCGGGTGGAGGAGCCGCGCAAGCTGGCCGCCCTGCTGATGCAGCAACCGGTCGATGCCATCGATCAGGCAATCGCGACCGGCACGACCACCTACGGCGCCCTGCCGAAGCCCGTGCCGGTGTTCGTGGTGTACGAGACCGCGTTCGCGGATGTCGACGGCAAGCCGCAGTTTCGCGCGGACATCTACGGGCGCGACGCCGAGATCTGGCAGTCCCTGGATCCCAAGCGGCGGGAGCGGCGCGTGGTGGCTGAACGCTGGGCGCCCGACCAACGCCAGCGTTGAGTCTGTTCGAAAGCCAGGTCCCGAGTCACACTCCCGCCAATGCGTCGCGGATGGGAGACTCACGATCCATGAAAGACAACAGCATATGGCGGGCGGTGCGCGAGGGGCGGGCAGCGCTCGGGACCGGGCTCAAGGAGTTCGCGTCGCGCGGCGTGCCGTGGATCATCGAGGCCTCCGGCTTCGACTACTGCATGATCGACCATGAGCACGGCGCCTTCGACCTCGAGACGATCGCCGATCTCGCCGGCTGGTTCCAGGCCACCGACGTCTCGGCGATCGTGCGGATCCACAAATCCTCCGCCTATCGGATCGGGGCGATCCTCGACCAGGGGATCATGGGCATCCAGGTCTCGGAGGTCGACAGCGTCGAGGAGGCGCGCGCGATCGTGGCTGAGGCGAAATATCCGCCGATCGGCCATCGCGGCATCTCGGGGCAGGGGATGCACACCGGCTACAGGAGCCATGGCGCCCGTCACGCGACGGAATATGCGCCGTGGGCCAATGCCAACATCATCGTCTGCGTCTCGATCGAATCGCTCGAGGGGCTGGAGAATGTCGAGGCGATCGCCGCCGTCGAGGGCATCGACATGATCGCCTACGGCCACTCCGACCTCAGTGCGCGCCTGGGCGTTCATCTCCAGCTCGAGCACCCGACGTTCAAGGCGGCGGTGCGCCGGATCGCCGAGGCCTGCACCGCGCACGGCAAGCTTGCCCGCGGGTCGGCGGAAACCGAGGCGCAGATCGAGGAGTACTGGCGGCTCGGCTGCAAGGTGCTGAACCTGCCCGGCACCGACGTCAGCACCTATCTCGACGGCCTGAAGGCGCGCGCCGGCCGCGCCCATGCGCGGCTGAAATCGATCGGCGTTCCCGTGCCTTGAGACGAAATCGGCGAAGCCCGTCAGTATAGGCCAGGTAATATGAGCGACCTGATCATCTGGACCTACGATTGGGTGCCCGAAGGTGCCCGTGGTTTTGTACGCGACCTGAGGCTCCGGTGGGCGTGCGAGGAAGCTGGACTTGGCTATTCGGTGCGAACAGTCCCTTTCGACGGACGGGAGACCAATCACCTGTCGCGCCAGCCCTTCGGCCAGGTTCCCTTCCTGAATGATGGCGAACTGGAAATGTTCGAGAGCGGTGCCGGGCTGCTGCATCTGGCTCGGAAGAGCGAAAAGCTGATGCCGCGCGATCCGGTTGGAGAAGCGGAAACGGTTCAATGGATGATCACCGCGCTCAACACGATCGAGATGGTTACCGTTCCCTGGTGGTTCCTCGAAGTATCCGGCGAGCAGGACAACGGTCTTGCCGGCTGGATGGAAAGCCGCCTCGACCAGCTCGAGAAAGTTCTGAGCGAGCGGGAATGGCTGGCAGCCGATCGCTTCACCGCCGCGGATCTGCTGATGGCGGATGTCCTCCGCGTCTCGAAAGTCCGCGCTTCCGGCGATCGACCCGCGACCGATGCCTATGTGACCCGCGTGACCGACCGCCCCTCGTTCAAGAAGGCTCGCGCCGATCAACTGGCCCATTTCGCCGCAGCCGATGAGAGCAATCGGGCACAAGCAGCTCTGCAAATCGATCCATAGGTCCTTGGTCGTACGGGAAGCGACAGGTGTTTCCCGGCGTACCGAGAAAGGACTTTACCATGAACAAGTCGATCCCTCTCCTGGCTGCCGCGATCGCCTGCCTGGTGGCCGGGTCTGTTGCCGGACCTGCCATGGCGCGAGGGGGCGGATCAATGGGCATTGGTGGCCGCATGTCGGGGACCATGTCGTCCGGCGCCATGTCGACACCGGCTACTCACGCGCCATCGGCTCAGACGTCCACGCCATCGACGTCGTCCGGCGTGCCTAATCCCAATGCCGGATCGAATTCCGGCAATGTCTTCCGATCTCTCGACAGTCCTATTCCGGGGTTGGCCAACACGCCAAACCCTTGAACTGGTCCACAAGGGCCTCGCTCGCATCCTGCTCGGGCCTTCGGGCGGCTCCGCTCGGGATGACGGATGGTGACCGTCTATTCCGCGCCGAACACGCGGGCGATCCGCGTGATCTGGGTGCTCGAAGAAATCGGCGCGAAGGCCGAGATCAGGTCGATGCCGTACCCGCCGCGCCAGCACGCGCCGGACTATTTTGCGGTCAATCCGACCGGCATGGTGCCGCTCCTGATCGACGGCGAGGTGCGGCTGAGCGAATCGATGGCGATCTGCGACTACCTCGCCACCAAGCACCGCTCGCCGCTGGTCGTGCCGGCCAACGACCCGGAGCGACCGCCGTTCCTGCAATGGCTGTGGTACGG
This sequence comes from uncultured Alphaproteobacteria bacterium, assembly GCA_963755585.1. Taxonomy (GTDB): domain Bacteria; phylum Pseudomonadota; class Alphaproteobacteria; order Reyranellales; family Reyranellaceae; genus Reyranella. Next base: position 185,699 of record CAVWKN010000011.1, on the reverse strand, counting down.
CGAGTCGACGCTGATGACGCCCTTGTCGCGCCTGAACATCCTGCGCCAAGTCGAGCGCCAGATCGGGGGCAAGGGGGCGCCCGAGGTCGACGCCCTCATCGCCGGTGCGCGCGACATGTTGCCGAGCGGCTAAAAATGCTCGAGCAGCGTCTCGAGGGCCGCGACTTCCTTGTCGCGGGGCGGCTGACCCTGGCCGACATTTCAGTCAGCTATCCGCTTCACCTGATCGGCATGCTGGGCGTCGACGATCTGCTGGGGCCGCGCGCCGTCGCCTATCGCGAACGGCTGCGCGCGCGGCCGGCCCACCAGCGCGCCCTCGCGCTCAGCTAGAGCGTCTTCCGCAGGCAAACCTATCCCAAGGTGTGGGAGTACTGACCGTTCGGGGGGCGGCTCGGCACCGCCCCCATTCCCGCTATGTTTCCAATTTAAGAACCGACTCGATAAAGGCCTTCTTGCCTAGAGTGTATGTTGAACGATCCGAAATCCGAGCGTCGACGAGACGACGTTTTTGTTCGACATAGAGCGCGACCAACTCCGGATTCGCGGCAAGTCGATCCCGGAACTTCCGTAACCTGTCCACCTCGGCGCTGCTCTCGGGAATCAGATGAACGTGAAGTCGAAAGACCGAGCCATCGAATGTGAAGCTGCCTTCTCGCATCGGTCTCTCATCGGGATGTCTTTTTCCTCCTGACTGATGCTGAAAGCCCATGCCATCGATGATTGCGCACACTTCGCTCAAATGCCCGACAGGGATCAACAGCATCAGGTCGAGAATGCCCTTGCCATCGCAACCGGGCACGGATGTGCTTCCCACGTGCTCAATTTCAATATCCGGCAAGGCGGTTTGAAGCATTCGCATGACGCTATCGGCTGCCGCCGGTCCGCGAGCATCCCAAGGTCTCAGGTCAATGACTTTTGCTGCTCCTGGAGCATCGTAGGGGCCAATCAGCAGAGAAGCAGTCACAGGATTCCAACCTCTTGCTTGTTACCCTAATAAGCGGAGAAGCCGCCTTCGGCCGGGATCGCGGCACCATTCACCATGCGCGATTCGTCGGAGGCGAGGAACAGGGCGACGTTGGCGATGTCCTCCGGCTGGCCGACGGCGAACGGGTATTGTCCGGCGATGTTGTCGATGCCGCCGAAGCGAATCTGGTTGCCGCCGGTGAAGCGACTCCTGACCCGTTCCGTCAGCACGACACCGGGGCAGATGGCGTTGACGCGGATGCCCTTGGGCGAGTAGGCGCCCGCCAGGGCCTTGGTGAAGGAGATCAGGCCACCCTTGGCCATGACGTAGACATGAGCGATGTGGTTGCCGCGCAAGGCCACCACCGACGAGAAGTTGACCACGCTGCCTTTGCCCTGCTCGACCATCACGGGGATGACGTGCCGGCAGCACAGGAACGGCCCCTTCATATCGAGGTTGATGGTGCGGTCCCAGACCGAAGGATCGACTTCGGTCACCGGCGCGTCCTCGCGCAGCGAGCCGCCGGCGCAATTCAGCAGGACGTCGATGCGACCGAAAGCTTCCCTGGCCTGCTGCACCATCTGCTTGACGCTCTCTTCGTCGGTCACGTCGGTGCGCACGAAGCGGGCGGCGGCGCCGGCCTCGCGCGCGCTCGCCTCGCCCAGCGTCGAATCGATCTCCGCCACGACGACCTTGGCCCCCTCGGCGACGAACATCCTGGCCGCTGCCCGGCCGATGCCGGAGCCCGCGCCGGTGATCACCGCAACCTTGCCATCGAGACGATTCATCTGTTTCTCTCCCGGATCGTGAACTCATAAACAGGCTTGGACGGAGCGGATGGCGGCTAGCGACAAGGATAGGTCTTTTTCAGAAGAAGCAGCAGCGGAACGACGATGATCGTGTCGTCCTGGTTCTTCGTCTGCTTCTCGGCCCAGTCCGAGATCAAATGAGCCGCCTCCTCATGGCTGACAATGTCGCCCTCCTTGCAAAACAGTTTGACGGGGGCTGCCATGTTGTAGGCCGTCAGTGCGTCCATCGCGCCCGCCAGATATATTTCATTGAAGGCGCGCATCCGATCATTTTCCGGATGTAGAAAATTCTTCAGTCTCAAGCTCTGTGCATTTGCCGCAAAAGGCAGAAGCACTCCCAATACAATCAGCGCTATGCGGAGCATTGGTCAGCCTCCCGATTTCCGATCACGTGCCTGGAGGTGCGGCCGGATCGTCGTGGCCGCGTTACCACTTGTAGACTTGCTGCAACGTTCCTCCCATGAGCGCCGCCTTGTCGCTTTCGGACAGGCGCTTGGTATCGCGGAATGGCGCCACGCCCTGCTCATAGGTCAGCATGCCGATCGTGCGGGTCCAGTCGGTGCCCCACATGCAGCGATCCAGCCCGAACGCATCGATGATCCGCAGCACCGGCTCCCAGATATCGTCGTAGGGGAACGGCTGGTGCGACATGGTGCAGGCGCCGCTGATCTTCACCCGTATGTTTCGATAGCGAGCCAGATCGAGCAGCTTCGGCAGATCGGCCCAGACGTCGGCGGGAACCGGCGGGCGAAAAGGTTGCAGGAGGCCCAGATGGTCGATCACGATCGACCGTATCGGGATGCTGCCGGATGTGCGGCAGGCCTTTGTCCAGGATGCCCCAGCACAGCAGATTGACCGGCAGGCCATGCCGGGCGGCGGCGGCGAAAGCGCGCTGCAGGCCGGGATGGTCGGCGTCCATCGGCAGGCCGGCGCCCATGCGAATGCGAATGCCGCGCGCGCCCGGCATCGCCGCCCACTTCGCCACCACGTCGTCGATCGCCGGGTCGGTCGCGTCGACCGGCGTCACCACCCGAAACTTGTCCGGCCAGGCGTTGTAGACTTCCAGCGCGTAGCTCGGATCGTATTTGTAGGCGCTGAACGACGACACCATGATCGCGCCGTCGACGCCGACGCTGGTCATCGCCGCGACCATCTCCTCGCCCGTGGCGGAGAGAAGCCCGTGCGAGGGACCGGCCCATGGCCGACCCGGATGATCTCGATCGAAGGGATGAACCTGGACGTCGATGACTGGCATGGTTGTCTACTCCGCGGCTTGGCGGTCCCGACTGTAGCGGCTCCTCACCGGGCGCAGGCCGAGATTTTGCCGCAAGGTCGCGCCTTCGTACTCGGTGCGGAACAGCCCGCGGCGCTGCAACTCGGGAACGACCATCTCGACGAAGTCCTCAGCCCCGCCGGGCAGGGTGGCCGGCGTGATGTTGAAGCCGTCGCACGCCTCTGCCTCGAACCACTCCTGCATGGCATCGGCGATATCGGTGGGCGTGCCGATCCGCGCCGAGCCGGTGAGGCCGGCCCGGAGGTAGAGCTCGCGGATCGTGGGCTTCTCCCGTCTCATCCGCTCGACGAGCTGGGCGCTCACGCTGCGGAGCTCCTGGTTGCCCAGCGCGCCGTCGGGCACCGGAGCGTCCAGCGGATAGCCCGACAGGTCGCCGAATGCGCTGTAGAGCGAGGCCAGGCCGGCCAGCGGGTCGATCAACGCCTGCAGCGCGTCGTACTTCGCCTGGGCTTCGGCGCGCGTGCGGCCGACGACCGGGCAAAGCGCCGGCATGATCTTGAGATCGTCCGGCGCGCGGCCGTATTTCGCCATCCGCCCCTTCACGTCGGCGTAGTAGGTGCGCGCGCCCTCGAGCGAGCCGCTGATCGCGTAGATGACCTCGGCGGTCGCGGCGCCCAGCTCGCGGCCTTGTTCCGAAGCGCCGGCCTGCACGATCACCGGATGGCCCTGCGGCATGCCGGCGACGTTGAGCGGACCGCGCACCTTGAAGAACCGCCCGTGGTGATCGAGCACATGCATCTTGGCTTCGTCGAAATAGCGGCCGCTCGCCTTGTCGAACAGAAGCGCGCCGTCGTCCCAGCTGTCCCACAGGCCCTTGACCACCTCGACGAACTCGGCGGAACGGGCGTAACGCGTGTCGTAGTCCAAGGTCGTCTCCAGCCCGAAGTTCTGCGCTTCGAGCTCCGACCATGACGCGACCACGTTCCAGCCGGCGCGACCCTTGCTGATGAGATCCAAGCGTGGCGAACTTGCGCGCCAGATTGTACGGCTCGTTGTAGGTGGTGGACGCCGTCGTCACCAGGCCGACATGGCGGGTGACCATGGCCAGCGCCGGCAGCAAGGTCATCGGCTCCAGCTCGACCATGTCCCGGCCGGTCCGCGACAGCGAGCCCGGCGGATGATCGCCCTGGCGAATGCCGGCACCGTCGGCGAAGAAGATCATGTCGAGCTTGCCGCGCTCGGCCGTCTGGGCGCTCCGCACATAATGCTCGACGTGCAGCGTGCCGTCGGCCGGCACGTCGGGGTGGCGCCAGGCGGCCGGGTGATAACCATGGCCGCGGATCGACAGGCCGAGCCGCATCCTGCGTGCCGTCATCACTCCGTCCCCCTCGGGCAAGACTGGCATCGTACCATCCGATCCGGAGGCCAGCCGCAGACCGCGCTGGCTGGGAGTTTAGCGGGGGAGGATTGACCGTCCAGCCTTGGTTGTTATACTAACCAAGACGTCGAAAAAGCCTCGGAATATGGTCCCTGCAGACATCCGCGAGCGACTTCTGATGGCGGCCGTCGCGCTGATCCGCGAGGGCGGGCTTCCCAACCTGACCCAGCCGCGCGTTGCCAAGGCGGCCGGCGTCTCGCAGAGCCATCTCACCTACTACTTCCCGACGCGCGCCGACCTCGTGCACGCCGTGCTCAAGCGCGCCGCCGAGCGCCAGCGCGCCGGTGTCGAGGCCACGGTTGCCGCCGCCGACCACGGCGTGGAGGCCCTCGTTCGCGCGCTCGCCGAGCAGCTGTCGCGATCGGAAAATACCCGCGTCCTGGTCTCCTTCGTGCTCGCCGCCGACACCGACCCGGCGGCCCGTGCCCTGTTCGATGGTCTTGTCGTCGGCATGCGCGCACGCCATCGCCCAGATGCTGGGGAAAGTCGGCATCGCGCCCAGCCCGGAGAACGTGGCGATGGTGCATGCCGTCGGCACCGGGCTCGCGATCCTCGAGTTTGCGCTGGGCGGGACGGCCGCCCAGCCGAACACAGCGGCGACACTGCGGCAGCTTTTCCGGCGGCTCGCCGAAAGCGACCCGCCTTGACGGTCGCGCTGCAGGGGCTCGGCTGCCGGCTCCTCGCCGACGCGGCAGGTCAACGGGTGAGGGCGGTCGAGCGGGGCCCATTGCCTCGAGGGACAGACGACGGAAGGAGACGATGATGGGAGAATGGAAAGCAAAGGTCGCAGCCGCAACTCGTTTGGCGAGCGGGCGGCTTGGAACCTTCATTCATCCGAATGTGATCGTCGGCAAGGTGCCGTCGACCGTCCACGCGGACTGGGATGTCCCGGTCAAGGTCCGCGACGGCACGACGCTCCGCGTCAATGTCTTCCGTCCGGCTGAACCCGGCACGTACCCGGTCATCATGTCGGCGCATCCTTATGGCAAGGATCACATTCCGGCCCGCAGCCGGAGCGGCCACGCGGCGAACTTCCAGTACCGCATGTTCGCGCAGCCGAACCCGGTGTCGCTCAGCGAATGGACGAGCTGGGAGGCGCCCGACCCGGCGGTGTGGGTTCCCAACGGCTATGTCGTGGTGAATGCCGATCTGCGCGGCGGCGGGACATCGGAAGGCACCGGCGATTTGCTCTCGGACGGGGAGGCGCAGGACTATTACGACCTCATCGAATGGGCGGCAGTGCAGCCTTGGTCCAACGGCCGTGTCGGGCTCGACGGCGTTTCCTATCTTTGCATCAGCCAATACAAGGTCGCGGCGCTCAATCCACCGCATCTGGCGGCGATCTGTCCGTGGGAAGGCTTTAGCGATCTCTACCGCGACTTCGTTCGGCCCGGCGGTTCGCGGGAAGATGGTTTCAGCGTCATCTGGAGCAAGGGAACCAGCAAGGCCGCGCGATTGAACGGCGATCTTCGGCGGGAGATCCGGGCACGCCCCGAACGCGACGAGTGGTATCGGTCAAGGACGCCGGATCTCGAACGCATCCGGGTGCCGATGCTGGTCTGCGCCAGTTTCTCGGATCACTCGCTTCATTCGCGTGGCTCTTTCGAGCTTTTCCGCCGCGCCGCGTCGACGCAGAAATGGCTCTACACGCATCGCAGCGGCAAATGGTCGACCTACTACAGCCCCCAGGCGACGGCCACGCGGATCGCCTTCTTCGACCATTTCCTCAAGGGCGCGAAGAACGGGTGGGACCAAAGACCCGCCGTTCACCTCGAGATCCATGACGGCGGACCCGAGCCCGCCGCCGTCGTTCAGGAGGACGCCTGGCCGCCCGGCAATCTCGACTGGCGGCCGCTCCGGCTCGACATGGGCAACATGGCGTTGGCGGAGCAGCCTCCGTCAGCCCCGTCTCAAAAGGCGTTTTCGTCGCGCGGCACGCTCTGCTTCCGATGGGCGATTCCGGAGGACATGGACATCATCGGTCCGATGGCCTTGCGGCTCTGGATCAAGGCCCAGGACGCGGGCGATCTGGTCCTCTTCGCCGGCATTCGAAAGTTCCGGGCCGACACCGAAGTGACCTTCGAGGGGTCCTACGGCTTTTCCGGAGACATGGTGTCCAAGGGCTGGCAGCGCGCGGCGCATCGCGAAATCGACGATCGCCTTTCCACCCCGGCACAGCCCGTTCACACCCATGCCCGTGCCGAACCGTGGGCCGAGGGTGAGATTGCCCCGATCGACATTGCCTTGCGGCAGCACGCGACCCGCTTTCGCAAGGGTGACGTTCTGCAGCTCGAGCTGCGCGGGCGCTGGCATTTCCCGCGCGATCCGTTGTTCGGGCAGTTTCCGGCCTTCTACGCGCCGAGTCCCAAGGGCAACTGGGTTGTCCTGAGTGGCGGCGAACACGACTCCCATCTGCTCCTGGGCAGCCGTGCGATATCGGCGACGGCCGCGCAAGCGGTGTGACAGGGGTGCTGCCGGGAGCCTGCCTCAGGCCGTCTTGGCTTTGAGCTCGTCGAGCTGCATCCGTGCGCCGGCGACCATGCACGACAGGTCGGACGTCAGCATCACCATGTCGAAGCCGCGCTTCACCGCGCCTGCCGCGAACGCCGCACTGGCGCAGTGCATCACGCACTTGATGCCGTGCTTGTGCGCGGCCGCCAGGATCTTGTCGCAGGTGGCGATATGGAGCGGATCGGGGTTGTCGCCGCGCGGCGCCAGGCCGAGGGCGAACGACAGGTCGGCCGGCCCGATATAGACGGCGTCGAGTCCGGGCGTGGCGCAGATGGCATCGAGGTTGGCGAGGCCTTCCTTGGTCTCGATCATGGCCATGATGACGATCTCGTCGTTGGCATTGGCCACGTAGTCGGCGCCGCCGTAGTGCACGGCGCGCACCGGCCCGTTCGAGCGCATGCCGACGGGCGGATAGCGGCACGCGGCCACCGCCTTCGCCGCTTCCTCGGCGGTGTTGATCAGCGGCACGATGATGCCGTAGGCGCCGAGGTCGAGAGCCTTCATGATCGCGGCCGGCTCGTTCCAGGCAACCCGCACGACCGGAACCGTATCGGTCTGCGAGACCGCCTGCAGCAAGGGCATGACGCTGTTGATTTCGGAGGTGCCGTGCTGCAGGTCGATGCACAGGGCATCGAAGCCCTGACGCGCCATGACCTCGGCGGTGATGCCATGGGCCACGGAAAGCCAGCCAAGCGTCACGCATTTCTTGGCTTTCCACATCTGCTTGATCTTGTTCGGTCGCATGCTCGCTTCCCCCGGTGGTGTTGTCCGCTTATGCCATGAACGGATTACGCTCTATCATCGGCGTATTCCACAGGGAAGGAAACATCGATGAGCGCTGCCAGCGAAGGGGCAAAAATCCTGACGGTCGCGAGTTGCTCGAACGTCCGTGCCGAACATCGCGCGCATGTCGTCGTCTCGGGGTCCTATGGCGGCCGCTACAACGCCTTCAACGCGGCCAAGTGGCCGGTCCGCGCCGTGATCATGAACGATGCCGGCATCGGCAAGGACAACGCCGGCATCGTCGGCCTGGATTTCCTCGACCAGATCGGCGTGGCCGCCGCGACCGCGGATGCGCGGACATGCCATATCGGCGACGGCGACCACATGCTGGCGCACGGCACCATCAGCACCGTCAATCGCGCGGCCGCGGCGCTCGGCTGCGCGCCCGGCCAAAGCGTCCGGGACTGCGCCGAGCTCATGCGCGCGGCGAGCGTGCCCACGGTCGCGCCGCCGCCCATCACCGAGGGCGCCCGCTTCGTCATGCGCGACGTTCCGGGCGAGCCGGCGCTGATCTGCGCCGATTCCATCGGCATGCTGCAGCCCGACGATGCGGGACGGATCGTCGTGACGGCATCGCATGGCGCACTTTCCGGAGGCCGTCCGGACAACATGGTTCCGCTCGCTATCCACGCGGTGTTCTTCAGCGATGCCGGCGGCGGCATGGATGGCGCCGGAATCGCCCGCCTCGCCGATCTCGACCGCAAAGGGATCGTGGCCGGCGCCACTTCCGCGGACAGCGCGCCGATCGGAGATTCCCGCGCGCTCTACCACGACGGCATCCTGTCGCACGTGAACGGCCCGGCTTCCCTGCGCGGCGGCCGGGTCGGCATGAAGCTGAAGGACTTCATCGAGCGGCTGATCGCGACGGCCGCCAAACCGGGCAGCGGAATCACCTCACTCTGAGGAATGCCCGCAGGTGAGATCATTCTGTCGAAAGGAAATCCGCTATAGGATGCGCCGCGTCACGGGGAGAGGGCCAAGCCATGGTCAAGACGGTGCTCTATGCGGAAAAGCTGTACGATAACGACAAGGTCGAGCGCGAGGTGTTCGGGTCCGACGTGCGGGTGGTGTGGTGCAACGTCACCAACCTGTCGCAGCTCGAAGAGCGCGACTGCGCCGACGTCGACGGCCTGATGGTGCTGCGGCACGCGGTGACCGCCGAGCACCTCGCCAAGTTCCCCAAGCTCGCCTGCGTCGTGCGCATGGGCGTGGGCTACGACAAGATCGATCGTCAGGCTGCTGCCCAGCGCAAGGTGATGGTGTGCAATGTGCCGGACTACGGCACCACCGAGGTGGCCGACCACGCGCTGGCCCTTGCCCTGTCGCTCCGCCGCGGCATCGCGCTCCACCTCGAGGCGCAGCGCCGGCCGCAGCCCGCGCCGTGGAGCTACGTGCGCGATCCGCTGCTGCGGCGCAATGGCGTGCAGACCTTCGGCATCGTCGGCCTCGGCCGCATCGGCACGGCGGCGGCGCTCCGGGCCAAGGCGTTCCAGTTCCGCGTCGTCGCCTATGACCCCTACATGCCGAACGGCACCGAGCTCGGCGTCGGCGTCGAAAGGGTGGGCTCGCTCGAGGCGCTGATGGAGCAGACCGACACGCTGTCGGTCCATGCACCGCTGACGCCGGAGACGCGCGGCATGATCTCGCGCGCGATGCTGGAGCGCATGCCGAAGGGCGGCGTGGTGGTCAGCACCGCGCGCGGGCCGATCGTCGATGTCGACGCGCTCGCCGACCTCCTGAAGCGCGGGCATCTCGCCGGCGTCGGGCTCGACGTCCTGCCCGTGGAGCCGCCGGTCGAGCCCATCCCCGAGCTTTTACGCGCCTACCGCGCCCGCGAACCGTGGTGCGAGGGGCGGCTGATCATCACGCCGCACTCCGCCTTCTTCACGCCCGAGGCGTGGGACGACATCCGGCTCAAGTCGGCGGAAACCATGCGCGCGGCGATGGTTGGACCGCGGCCGCAGAACGTCATCACGCCGGAGATGTTCTGAGAGCGGGACAGGCGGTGGCGATCCAGCAAGCCTAGCGAAATGAGTCCTGGCAGGCCGTCTTCCTGAGTAGGAATGCGCGGTTCTCGACGTTGCTCGAACTGAAATTCAGATACGGACCGCCGTCGTAAGGCCGCTGGAGAAGTTCGAGCCGATCCGGGATCGACACCAGAACGCCATCGGGTTTGCCCTCGACCTTGAAACCGCCGGCGTCACCGGGATCGATGCGGCAGTCGCGCAGGCCGTCTTGCCTGGATTTGCAGGTCGATGTCTCTGCCGCAGACAACGAACCGTTGCAGGCCAGGTTGTTGCCCATGGCCCAGCAGGCGCCGATCGAATCGAAACTCTTGTCCTTGCCGCGCAGCCAAACTTTCAGAACGCCATCCGCGATAAGGGGCTTGGGACCGGTCTGGTCGAAGGCATCTGTCTTCGCGATCGAGATCGTCATGCGCACGACGAGCTGGCCCTTGTGCTCGGCCAGATGCGCGGCGTCGTAGACACGCTCATAGCAGCCGGCAAGCGGCGGCTCGGCAGCACCGGCAGTGCTGGCCGCGAGGATGAGGCTCGCCACGGTGACGATCCTGCAGAAAGATGGCGCCATTCGGCCGATCCTGCCGGTCCAGACGGCATCCTGCAAGAACGAGGTTGCGGACCGATCCTGTTGACAGGCAACCATACGGTTACCTATAAACAGGGAACCATAAGGTTCCCTGTTGTGAAGATGAATGACGATGCCGTGTTCCACGCCCTGGCAGATCCAAGCCGCCGGCAGTTGCTGGATCGACTGCACCGGAAGAACGGCCAGACGCTCGGCGAGCTTTGCGCGGGGCTGGACATGACGCGCCAGGCCGTCGCCAAGCATCTCGCGATTCTCGAGGAGGCTGCTCTCGTCTCCTGGAAGCGGCAGGGTCGGGAAAAGCTGCACTTCATCAATCCCGTTCCGATCAACCAGATCGCCGAACGCTGGATCCGGAAATTCGAGCGCCGCCATCTGTCCGCGCTGTCCGCGCTCAAGACCAAACTGGAAGGAGAAGGCCGTGACTGAGCCAGGCAAGAGTCGTTTCGTCTATGTCATCTATATCCGCACGACGCCCGAGCGCCTGTGGGCCGCGCTGACGAGTTAGCAATTCGCGCAGCAATATTGGCGTGGCGCCTGTCCCGACGCCGACTGGAAGGTTGGCGGATCGTGGAAGCTCGTTTATCCCGACGGCCGGCTGTGCGATGCCGGCGAGATCACAGTCTTCGAGCCGCCCAGGCGCCTGGGCATTCGCTGGCGCAACGAGTTCAGGCCCGAACTCAAGGCCGAGGGCTGGTCGCTTTGCACCATGGAGATCGAGCCCGTCGACGACGCCGTGAAACTGACCGTGACCCACAGCATGGAGCGTGAAGGCTCCAAGTTCATCGACGCCGTCTCGGACGGCTGGCCGCAGATCCTGTCGAACCTCAAATCGCTGCTCGAGACCGGCTCGGTCGTCCTGGGCCCCAAGTATCTTCCTAAATGACCCGGCCTCGACTGAGGACGTCGTTGATCGCATCGATGACCGCCTGCGGCCTCTGCTGCGGCACCCTGTGGCCGCCGTCGACCACGCGGACAACCGCTCCCGGGTAGAGACGGGCGTAGTCGGCGCGCTTGGCATTGTCGGCCGCAGCGATCGCGTTATCCGAGGGGTCCGGCGCGATCAGGATCACAAGGGGCATGTCGCGGGGCAGGGGTGGCGCTGCGAGCACCTGCCGGCCGGTTTCCTCGAGCGCCTGGAACTCGGCCCTGGTCGCGCCTTGCATGCCGAGCCCCACGATCGCGTTGGCGACGATTCCCCGGTTGGCCATGGCGCCGGCGCCTTCGAATTGAGTGGGATGGGTGGGGTCGACCAGCACCAGACCGGCCACCTCGCCCGGGAAAAGCCGGGCGTACAACTGCGCATACAGGCCGCCCGCCGAGTGGCCGACGAGGATGTAGGGCGGCGCGAGAGTCCGGCCGGCCAGAAGCGTCTGCAATTCCCCGACAATTGTCTTGCCGTCGCGCGGCGCGAGGCTCGCCGTGCTGCCGCCGATGCCCGGCCGGTCGTAGGCAAAGACCTGGTGTTCCGTCGCGATCACCGGAAAGACCTTGTTCCATTCTTCCTTGGAACCGCCAATGCCGGACAAAAAGACGATGGTCGGACCGGGGCCTCGGATCTCGGAAATCTCGATGGCGCCGTCGACGCCCTGTGCCCGCTGGTCGCCGGGCAGGCGTGCGCAAGCGGCGCCCAGCAGGGCAAGGCTGAGCGCAATCGCCACCGTCACCGGAGCGCGCCTCATCTTCAGAAGCGCAGTCCCGACCGCAGGACGAGTGCTGCGTAAAAGTACAGTTCCGCGTCGAGGGCGCGCTTTATGTTCTCGCCCTTGCGGAAGCCATGCTGTTCGCCGTCGAACAGGATGTATCCGACCGGGATTCCCCGGTCCTTCAGCCCGGCGACCATCAGCTCCGTCTGGTTGGGCGGAACGACCTTGTCCTCCGCGCCCTGGAAGAAGATCACCGGCACGGAGAGGCGATCGATGTGATGGATCGGCGAGCGCTCGGCGTAGGTCTGCTGGTCCTGCGGATAGGGTCCGATGAGCCAGTCGAGGTAGCGCGACTCGAACTTGTGCGTATCGCGCGCCAGGGCCGCGAGGTCGCTCACGCCGTAATAGCTGGCGCCGGCGCTGAAGGTCTTCTCTCCGGCCGGTGTCAGGGCGCAGAGGGTCGTATAGCCGCCGGCGCTGCCGCCGCTGATCATCAGGCGCTCGGGATCGGCGCCATGCTTTTCGACCAGATGGCGCGCGCCGTGGATGCAATCCTCGACATCGACGAGGCCCCATTGCCGCGCGAGCCGCAGCCGATAGGGACGGCCGTATCCCGTGCTGCCGCGGTAGTTCACGTCGAGCACGCCGATGCCGCGGCTGGTCCAGTACTGCACGGCCAGCGAGAGCGTGCCCGAGGCGGAGGCGGTCGGTCCGCCGTGGCTCTTGACCAGCACCGGCGCCTTCTCTCCGGCCGGCGCGGTGAAATTGGGCGAGCGCGGCGGGTAGTAGAGCGCGTGCGCGGTCTCTCCGCCGTCGGTCGGGAAGGTGATCGGCTGGGCGACGGAAACATAGGGCCGTACGTCATCGCCCAGGACGGCCGAGCGCCGGATGACCCGGTGAGTCCCCGTGCCGAGGTCGAGCTCGACGAGGGCCGTCGCTTCGGACGGCGATCCGCCCAGGAACACCGCCCGTCCTGGGCCGGCGCGAAGCTGCGAGAGGCTCGTGAAGGGAAGAGGGATCGGAGCGAAGCGTTTGGTCCGGGTGTCGAGCTGGGCCAACCGCCAGACGCCGTCCTGGACAAAGCAGCAGACGATCCGCTCCGCCGATTCGAACGCGTAGGTGGACATGGCGAAATTCCAGTGGGCCTGGCCGAACTCGGCATCCATCGGCGCCATCGGCTCGATCGTGCCCGCGCGCTCGCGATAGAGGTTCCACCAGCCGCTGCCGCGGTCCGAGACGAACCAGAGATCGCCGTCGGGAGACCATTGCGGCTGGAACACCGCTTCGTCTGGTCCGCCTGCGACCCGGCGCGCCTTTGCCACCGTGCCATCGGCCTGGATCTCGCCAACCCACGCCTCGGCCGCGACCCAGGGCATGTCGGGATGATTCCAGGTCAGCCACGCCAGGCGCTGGCCGTCCGGGCTTATGGATGGTGTCGAGTAGAAGTCGTTGCCCGAGACGAGGACCTGGCTGGCGCCGGCACCCGACAGGTCGACGCTCGCCAGCGTATTGATCGCCTGACCGGGGTGGGTGTGGTCTTCGTGGACGCAGATCATGCGGCCGCGCCGCCGATCGATCACGCCGTCGGCGTAGCGCAGTGCGCTCGCCTTCGCCGCCGGCGTGAGGGCGCGCGGGGACTGGCCGGCCTCCTGGCGATAGAGGCGCTGGTCGGCGAAGTTCGAGAAATAGAGGGTGCCGTCCTGCACGACGAACGCGCCGCCGCCGTATTCGTGCACGCGCGTGCGGACGCTATAGGCGTTGGCGTCGTCGGGCGTGACGGCCTCGGGCCCACCCCCCGGGCCGGCGCGGTAGACGAAGGATCGCCCCTGCTTCTGCGGCTGGGACTCGGTCCAGTAGATCGCGTCGCCGTCGAGGGCGACCTGTTCGAGCCGGATCGCCTCGGCCACGACCAGATCGGAGGTAATGGGAGACATCCAGGAACCATAGGGGCGGGCGACCACGGCTTCATCCTCTTCTGGATTTGAGTGCGATCTCGGAATAATCACGACCGACCAACCGGCTATAGCATCCGTGAACCCGTTCAAGGGTCTCCAAACATCGGCAAGGGAGGGTAAGCCATGAAGATCCTCATCATCGGCGGCACCGGCCTGATCGGCTCGAAGACCGTCGCCATTCTGCGCCAGGGCGGCCACGAGGTCGTCGCCGCCTCGCCCAAGAGCGGCGTCAACACCATCACCGGCGAGGGCGTCAGGGAGGCCGTGGCCGGGGCGCAGGTGGTGATCGACCTCGCCAATTCGCCCTCGTTCGAAGACAAGGCGGTGCTGGAATTCTTCGAGACCTCCGGCCGCAACCTTTTCCCGGCCGAGACCGCAGCGGGCGTCCGGCACCATGTGGCGCTCTCCATCGTCGGAACCGACCGCAAGCCCGGCAATGGCTATTTCCGCGCCAAGGTCGCCCAGGAGAAACTGATCGAGGCCTCCGGCGTCCCCTACACCATCATCAGATCGACCCAGTTCATGGAATTCCTCGGCGGCATCGCTGCTGAAGGTACGGTTGGAAACAGGGTCAGGATTTCGCCCGGCCTGTTCCAGCCGATCGCGGCGGACGACGTTGCCGCCATCGTCGCCGATGTGGCGCTCGGGGTCGCCGCGAAACGGCATCGTCGAGATCGCCGGCCCGGAACGGGCACCGTTCAACGAGATCGTCGCCCGCTATCTGAAGGCGGTCCGCGACCCGCGTGAGGTCGTGCGCGACCCCGAGGCCCTGTATTTCGGCGGCCGGGTCGAGGAGCGCTCGCTCGTGCCGTTGGGCGAAGCGCGCCTCGGCCGCGTCGGCTTCGACGAATGGCTCCGCCGCTCGCAGGCGGCCGCGTGATCCGCATCCTCCAAGCGAAGGACAGCGCTCCGTGAAACGCATCCTCTGTTCGCTGCTCCTCGCCACCCTGCCGTTCGGCGGCGCCGTCGCGCAGGCGCCGAAGGAGAAGAACGCCAAGGTGACCCTCGTCTACCAGCACGAGCTGCCGAACGTTCCCGGCAAGAGCCTCAAGGGCGTGCTCGTCGAATACGGCCCGGGCGGCTACTCGCCCGGTCACACGCATGCCAAATCCGCCTTCATCTACGCGACCGTGCTCGAGGGCGCGATCAAGAGTAAGGTCAACGACGGACCGGTGACGACCTACAAGGCCGGGCAGAGCTTCTCCGAGATGCCCGGCGACCGCCACGGCGTCAGCGCCAATGCCAGCGAGACCGAGCCGGCCAAGCTCCTCGCGGTGTTCGTGGTGGACACGAACGAGACGGAACTGACGACCCCGTTCGGAAACTGAGGTTTCATCGCCCGGCGTCGGCCGCGGGCCGTGTCCGGCATCGCCTGCCTAGAGCAAATTCCGATAGTGCAGAATCGCTCGTTGCCTCACCTCCGATGTCATCCTGAGCGCAGCGAAGGATCTCATGCCCATAGCAAGCGGCGATGAGGTCCTTCGCTGCGCTCAGGACGACAGAAAAGCGGACTTGTGTCTCCGGACATCAAAACGGAATCCGCTCTAGCCGAGGCGTCTTCCTTGCTTGACTGACACATATCTCCCTGGCTATACGTCAATCAATAGCCAACGGGTTATCGATTGCAGATGCCGAACGCCCACGACGTGCTCTTCAGAACGCTCGCCGATCCAACGCGGCGGGCGATCTTCGAGCGATTATGCCGCGAAGGAGAGCAGACGGTCGGGGCGCTGACGGCGCGGGCCGGGGTCTCGCAGCCCGCCGTCTCCAAGCATCTCGGCGTCCTGAAGCAGGCCGGGCTGGTGCGCGACCGTCCCGAAGGCCGCCTGACGCACTACAGCGCGCAGCTCGGCGCCCTGGCCCCGCTGATCGACTGGACAAGCCAAATGACCGGCTTCTGGCAAAGCCGGTTCGACGATCTCGAAGATCTCCTCAAAAGGATGGACCAATGAGCAAACCCGCTGCGACCGTGAAGAACAGGAGGGGCGGCTCGGAGGACGCAAAAGGCGGAGACTCTCCCTCTCGACTGATCGATGCGAGAATCAAGGGGCTGGGCGATTGGCGGGGCGAGACGCTCGCCCGGGTCCGACTGCTCATCAAGCAGGCCGATCCCGACGTGGTCGAGGAGTGGAAGTGGCGAGGCGTTCCGGTGTGGTCGCACGGCGGAATCATCTGCACCGGCGAGACATACAAGGAAGTCGTGAAGACGACCTTCGCCAAGGGCGCCGCGCTGGCGGACCCGTCAGGCCTCTTCAACTCCAGCCTCGAAGGCAACACCAGACGCGCCATCGATTTTCATGAGGGCGACAAGATCGACGAAAAGGCGTTGAAGGCGCTCATTCGCGCCGCCGTGGCCCTGAACACGGCGGGGCGCGCCGTCGCCCGGCCCGTCCGCCCTCCGAAGAAACCGAAGAGTGCCTGAGGGCCGGTTCCGCTCTGCCGTGAACTTCGAGACCTGCTGAAAAGGATGGATCAATGGACGTAACATCGACCGAAACGCTCTCCGTCGTCGTCGAACGCGAGGTCGCTTTTCCGCCGGAAAAGATCTGGCGCGCGCTCACGCAACCACACCTGATCGAGGCATGGCTGATGAAGAACGACTTCAAGCCTGTCGTGGACCACCGTTTCAATCTTCGCGCGGACTGGGGCGCCGTCGACTGCCAGGTCTTGGCCGTCGAGCCGAACAGGACGCTGTCCTACACGTGGGCGGCCTATGGCCTCGAGAGCGTCGTCACCTGGACTCTCACGCCGACGCGCACGGGGACGCACTTGCGCATGGAGCAGTCCGGCTTCCGGCCGGATCAGCAGCAGGCCTACCAGGGCGCCAGGCACGGATGGCCGAAATTCCTGGAAAGCCTGGAGCAGGTCCTGGCGCGGCCAGACTGACGCTCTTCGGAACAAGCCGAAGCCGGGCGGTGCAGGCTATTCCCGCCCGGCTTCCTTTTTCAGGGAACCGATGCCGAGTGAACCATTGGGCGCCGACGGTTGCGGCTCGGATGGAGCCGCGCTCTCGCCCTCAGCCGGGGTCGAAGCCGCCGCCTCGGGGGCGACGTCCTCCAGGAACGTCGCGGTCGGCACGAAAAACAGCGTGCCGGTCGCGGCGCGGCTGAAATCCAGCAGCCGGTCGTAATTGCCGGGCGGCCTGCCGACGAACATGTTCTCGAGCATCCGCTCGGTCCGGCTCGGGGATCGGGCATAGCCGATGAAATAGGTGCCGAACTCGCCTTTGCCGACCTCGCCGAACGGCATGTTGGCGCGCACGATCTTCAGCTCTTCGCCGTTTTCCTCGATCGTCGTCAGGGCACTGTGAGCCGAGGTCGGTTTCACGGCGTCGTCGAGCTCGATATCGCTGAGCTTGGTCCGGCCGACGATCTTCTCCTGGGTCTCCACGGGCACCGCGTTCCATGCCGCGAGGTCGTGGAGGTACTTCTGCACGATCACATAGCTGCCGCCGGCGAAAGCCGCGTCCTCTTCGCCGATGACGGCGGCGTCGAGGGCGGCCTGGTCCACGGGATTCTCCGTGCCGTCGACGAAACCGAGCAGGTCGCGATCGTCGAAGTACTGGAAGCCATGCACTTCGTCCGCCGTGGAGACGGCGCCGCCCAGCCGCGACATGATCTGGAACGCCAGCTCGAAGCACAGATCCATGCGCGTGGAGCGGATGTGAAAGAGGATGTCCCCCGGCGTCGCGACGGCGTGATGCTTGCCGCGGATTTCACGGAACGGATGCAATTCCTTGGGCCGCGGCGCGCCGAATAGCCGGTCCCAGGCGTCGGAACCGAACCCCATGATGCAGGACAGCCGGCCGTCGAGGTCGCGGAACCCTATGGCGCGCAGAAGCCCGGCCAGATCGCCGCATAAGGCACGCGCGGCGGCTTCACAGTCCGGTCCCGCGTTCACCGTCACGACGAGAAACATGGCGGCGCGGGTGAGCGGCGCCGTGACCGGTTGCGGAATTGTGGGTGGCACGCGGCGCTCCTTGCTGATCTGTCCGGGGGGAGTTTATCGCGCGGTTGCCGGGCGCGAAGAACAATTTTAGCCGTCGACAGCCGACGGGGCGCTGGGCGACATCGTGGATCGTGGCGATAGCCATCCTGGGAACGATTTCCTTCAAATCCGGCAGACTCGATTGACTCGGATGACCGGGGCGGCAAGTCTGCTGGCAACGATTGCAAAATGCGGCCGGTAACCGGCCCGTGGGAGGAAATGATGCTCAAGATCAATCGCCGCGCCTTTGCGGCCGGCAGTGCTGCGCTTGCCCTGACGCCCCGCATCGCGGACGCGCAAGGCAAGAAGGCCCTGCGCTTCGTGCAGAACGGCAACCTGACGATCCTCGATCCGATCTGGACGACGGCCTACGTCACACGCGACCACGGCTACATGATCTACGACACCTTGTTCGCGACCGACGAAAACAACGCGGTGAAGCCGCAGATGGTGGAAAAATACGAGGTGTCGCCGGACAAGACGGCGTGGACCTTCACCCTGCGCGACGGGCTGGAATGGCACGACGGCCAGCCGGTGACGGCCGAGGACTGCGTCGCCTCGCTCAAGCGCTGGGGTGCGCGCGACCCGATGGGCCAGAAGCTGATGGACTTCGTGGCCGACCTCAAGGCCAGCAACGACAAGACCTTCGTCCTGAAGCTGAAGGAGCCGTACGGTCTGGTGCTCGATACGCTGGGCAAGCCGTCGTCGAACGTGCCGTTCATGATGCCCAAGCGGATCGCCGACACCGATCCGTTCAAGCAGATCGACAGCCAGGTCGGCTCCGGCCCCTTCATCTACGTCAATGCCGAATCCAAGCCGGGCGAGAAGCACGTCTACGTCAGGAATGCCAAGTACAAGCCGCGCGCGGAGGCCGCCTCCGGCCTGGCCGGCGGCAAGATCGCCAAGGTCGACAGGGTCGAGTTCATCGACATGCCCGACCCGCAGCAGCAGGTGAACGCGCTCATCGCCGGCGAGATCGACATGATCGAGCAGGTGCCGCACGATCTCATTCCGCTGCTGAAGGCCGACAAGGCCGTCCAGATCGTCAACTGGAATCCGCTCGGCCAGCAGTTCGTCCTGCGCATGAACCACCTGACCAAGCCGTTCGACAATCCCAAGATCCGGCTGGCCGCGCTCTACTGCATGCGCCAGGTGGACTACCTCAAGGCCACGGTCGGCGAGCCGGAATACTACAAGGTCTGCACTGCCGCCTTCGTCTGCGGCACGCCGAACGGCGTGGAGATCAAGGGCGACCTCCTGACCAAGCCCGACTTCGAGAAATCCAAGGCGCTCTTGAAGGAGGCGGGCTACGACGGCTCGCCGGTGGTGCTCATGCAGTCGACGACACTGCCGGTGCTGACCAACATGGCGCCGGTGACCAAGGCGCTGCTCGAGCAGGGCGGCTTCAAGGTCGACATGCAGTCGATGGATTGGCAGACGGTCGTGACGCGCCGCGCCAAGAAGGAGCCGGCCGACAAGGGCGGCTGGAGCGCCTTCCACACCTACGCCATCGCCGCCGACATCCTCAATCCGATCGCCGCCAACTTCACGGTCGCCAACGGCGACAAGGCGTGGTTCGGCTGGCCCAACGATCCGGAGATGGAGAAGCTGCGCGACGCCTATGCCAAGGAAACCGATCCGGCCAAGGCCAAGGCTCTGGCGGCGGCGGTGCAGGCGCGCGCGCTCGAGACGGCTCAGTATGCCTGGCTCGGCATGTGGTACGGGCCGGGCGCCGCGCGCGCCAATCTCAAAGGCTGGCTGAAGGCTCCGGTGACGGTGCTTTGGAATATCGACAAGACCTGAGCCTGATCGGTCTCAGGCGGGATCAAGTCCCTTGGCGCGGAAGACCTCGGCCGTCGGCGGGGAGCGCAGGACGTCGATCAGCGCCTTGGCCGTTGCGGCATGGACGCTCGACGCCTCGATGCCGGCGGCGAAGACCGTGACCATATGCAGGTCGCCGGGCAGCGTGCCCAGGATCTCGATGCCGGGGACCTGCAGCAGCTCGGGCTTCTGCTGGATGGCGAGATCGGCTTCGCCGGTCAGCAGGAAATCTCCCGCGAGGCCGGCCGGCGGCGGAAACTTCGTCTTGGCGTTGATCTCGGCGGCGATTCCCAGGCGATCGAGCAGCTTGGCGAAATAGATGCCGCTGGCGCCGCCGGCCGCCGGATCGGTGTAGGAGATGGCGCGTGCCGCGAGCAGCGTCCTGCATCAGCGCCTCCGGCGTCGAGATGTCGGGCCGGACGGCGCCCGCCTTGATCGCGATGGCGGTGGCGGAACTCGCCAGCGTGACCTCCGAGCCGGCCAGCACCCGGCCCTCGCGGATCATGGTGTCCATGCCGGCGCGGTTGAGGATGAGCACATCCGCCGTTTCGCCGCCCTGCAGGCGCTTCACCAGCACGGGGGCGGTGTTCCACGTGATGCGAAGGCGATAGCCACTGTGCGCCTCGAACGCCGGCACGAGCGTTTCGAGGGCGCTCTGCACGGCGATGGTGCTGAAGATCCTGAGTTCTCTCGTCACGTGGCCTCGCGCTCACAAGAATCCGTTTCCAGAAACGTCACGTCCCCCGACAAGAACGGTCCTCTGCAAGGGGCCGCTGGCGACGAGATCGTCGATGTCGGTCGCCGGCGCGATGAGTAGATCAGCGCTTGCACCGAACCGCGGGAAAGAATCACATCTTGCCGCATGGGTCTTGTTGCCTGCCTGTTTCCGCGCCCGGGCTGCGCGGGCGCCGAACTCTCAATCGACGATCTCCACCGCGATCGCAACCCCTCGGATCGACCTTTCGCTATCGGCTGTTGCGGGGAGACACGTTGATGCCGGGGACCAGTCCGGGATCGATCTGCTCCGCCGACGGAGTTGGCGGCGCCGTCGCCGCGGGAATCGATTGGTGTTCGGGCGGCTTCTTGAACGAGCCGCGCAGGCAATCGGGGGCCGTCGGTCGCGGGCCGTCGAAGAGCGCGAACAGCCGGTCGACGACGTTTGCGCTGGCGCGGTCGAACCAGTCGCGATGATCTTCCACAGGCGCCTGGCGGATCGTGACCGTCGCGGTCATGCCGGACACGAGCGGTACGCCCGACGGGACCTCGTCGATGGCGATGCGTACCGGCACGCGCTGGGCGAGACGGACCCAGGTATAGATCGGATTGACGCTCGGCAGCCCCTGTGTGCCCGGCTCCGCGTTCGAAACGCTGATCCCGCGGGTCACCGTCTTGACATGGCCGACAATGGGCTGGGCGTAGCCCAGCAACTGCGCCTCGGCGCGATCGCCGACGCAGATCTGCGCCAGCTTGGTTTCCTCGAAATAGCCGTCGATCCAGAAGCTGTCGGAGTCGATCACGGAGATATTGCTTTTGCCGGCCACGGCAAAATCTCCCACTCGCAGCAGCAGGTTGGTGACATAGCCGTTGACCGGACTGAGGACTTTCGTCCGCGTGTAGTTCAATTCCGCCTGGGCGAGTCGCTGGCCTGCCGCATCGTAGGCGGCTTTCGCTTGAAGCGCGTTGCCGGCAAAGATCTGCTGCTCCTCCGGTGTAGTCGCCACCACCGACAGGCGCTGCCGCCGCTCGGACTGGGCCTGCTTCACCTTCAGATCGGCGGCCATCTGGTCGAGCTGAGCCTTGGCCGTGTCCCGGGCGACCTCGAAGTCGAACGGCTCGATGACGTAGAGCACGTCACCCTGCCGCACGAGCTGATTGTCGACGACCCGGAGGTCGACGATCTGGCCTGATACCTGCGGGGCAATGCTCGCGACCTGGACGCGGACAGCGCCGTTGCGCGTCCATGGCGACGTCACGTAGTACTGCCAGGCCGCCAGCGCGATGATCAGGGCCACTGCCGCAAAAGCCAGCGTGGCAAGGTGCTTGGCCGCCGTGCGGGCGAGCCTGCCGACGTCGCGCCGCGTCGCTGCTTCGTGCGGTGCCGGAGTCTTGGCTCGTGGGTCGACGCTTTTGGTTCCCGCCGCCGCGGGCTTCGGGGGCGGCGCGTGATGCCGCTGCCGGGGACCCTTCATGGCGATCTCCTAGAAAAGCAGGATGAGCAAGCCGAAGAGCGATACGTAGAGGCTGAGCTCGGCGAGCGGCGAACTCGCAAAGACGCTCGAGAAGCCGATGCGATGCAGGACCGCACGCAGCACGAAGACGAGGACGAGCGTGGCCAGGGCATAGGACAGGACGGGCGCCATCAGGACGCCACCGATGACGAGGTCATTGAACGTGTGGGTCATCGTTCCTTCCTTTCGGCAGAAGGGCTGCCGCCCGGTCGAAGCACGCCATCGCGCTTTCGACGAACCGGCGAGTCTCCGGCGCGTTGCCGGCTGCGGCCTCGATCTGGCCGATGCGGGCGGCGTCGCGAAACAAGGACTCTTCCGGCGCCAGACGCCGGCGTCGCCGACCGGTCGGTCGATCGAGGTCGCGGTGAGCTTCCGCCAGCAGCACGCGAAGCGTGCCCTCGTTCGACAGGGGAGGGATCAGATGCTGCGTCACGAACAGCAGGACGACCGCAAGGCAGAGAAACAGACAGGCGAAAAGAAAGGCCTGCGGGTCGTAGGTCTGCGGGTTGCTGGGGGCCAGAAGGGCGATCATGAAGATCAGACCGGTCCTGGCGATCGTCGACAGCGCCGGATTTGGCAGTGTCATCAGGAGAGCCAGGCCGATGACAAAGGGCGCCAGGCCGATCGCCAGCAGGGGAAAGTCGCTGACGCCGTCGAGAACGACGAATTCCAGAAGGCCGGTCAGCAGGCAGGAGAGCGGCGCGACGACCAGCGCGAGCGTCGCAAAGGCGCGGGCGTCGGGCGTCGTGGCCGAGATGCCGATCAGAATCCCGACAAAGGCCACGCAGGCCTCGGTGGAGGGCCAGCCGGCAGCGGCCAGGAAGATCGCCGCCAGGGCAAAGTAGAGCGCAGCCTTGATGCCGTTGTTGGCCGCGAGCCGATGCGAACGGTAGAGTGGCGCGCGCCACGCGTGGTCGGGATAGGCGCCGCGCCGCAGGGCGTCGAGGGCGCTGCGCACGTCGCGGTCTCTGCGCACCAGCTCGGCTGTCATCCAGGACAAGCCCGTCGTCGTGGAAGAAGGCGGATCGGCGCCGTCCATTCCGTCGAGATCGGAAATGATCCGATCGCGCACAGCCGACGCGAGGGAGGCTGCCTGCCTGGCCAGGGCACGCGCCGCGGCCAGCTCGGAGACGAGGCAGACCATCGCGGCGCGGCCCGCAGCGCTTCGCGCCTGTCCGCCGTCCGATTCAGCCGTGAGGCTCGCAACTTCGGGACGGAGCGCCGTGATCTCGCGCAACAGCCGCGCCGCCTCGTCGGGCGGTATCGGCTCGCCGCGTACCGCGCGCCGGGCGTAGGCGGCGACCTGGCGGTGCAAGTCCTCGAGCCGAGCGGCTATTGCCGGGTGATAGTCGGGAGCGGCCAGCACGTCATTGACAAGGGCGACGGCAAGGATGCCCACGAAGATGGCCGCGCCGCGCTCCAGGCCCGCCTGGAAGACATTCTGGGGCGTGTCGATCTGCTGAACGGCGATGAATGCAACGGTGATGGCGCAGAGTGCCGCCGCGTAGGCGCGATTGCCGTCGAGGAGCCGGGCGGCGTAAACGCACAGTCCCATCCAGGCGGCGAACGCCGCGAGGATCAGCATCTCGGTCTGGACGAGGAGACCGACGATGGCGATCGAGGCGGCAACGCCCAGAATGGTCGCCACCACCCGGAAGGCGGCCTTTTCCAGGCCTTGCCCGCGCGTCGGAAGGGCGAGAACCGTGACCGTGAGGGCTGCCGAGGCCGGCGCCTCGAGCTCCAGCCAGAAGCTCACATAAAGCGCCACGAGAAGAGCCAGCCAGACCCGGATGGCGAAGGCCCAGGCCTGCAGCGGGAAGCCGGCGAACAGGACAGGTCGCCGGTCGACGGCTCGATCGGCGCCGTCGACAGCTCGGTGGACGGTGCCTTGCGGTCTCACTTCCGGGCCATCTTCAAAGCTGCGCAGCCTCCGTACCCAGCCGCGTAGGCACTCTGGATGATCGAAAACACCGCCACCTTGTCGTGATCGCGTCGGCACGTCTTTCGAGTTCGCCGTGCAATGCCGGGAGGCGAAGCCCGTTCGGCTACACCAGCGGCAGGGACTCTCGGGCGGCCG
The DNA here is from genome assembly GCA_963755585.1 of uncultured Alphaproteobacteria bacterium. Classification (GTDB taxonomy): domain Bacteria; phylum Pseudomonadota; class Alphaproteobacteria; order Reyranellales; family Reyranellaceae; genus Reyranella. The sequence continues at coordinate 161,642 of CAVWKN010000011.1, read as the reverse complement.
TCAGGATTTCCTTCGATAATTTCTCATCGTCGACGATGCGGGCCAATACCATCGCGCCAACAATCTCGTCACGTGGCCTCGCGCTCACAAGAATCCGTTTCCAGAAACGTCACGTCCCCCGACCAGAACGATCCTCTGCAAGGGGCCGCTGGCGACGAGATCGTCGACGTCGATCGCCGGCGCGATGAGTAGATCAGCCCTTGCGCCCACGTCGATGCCCCAGTCGCTCTGCAGGCCCATCAGGGCCGCCGGTACGGTGGACACCATATCGAAGGCGCGACGGAGGTCGGACAGGCCGAGATGGCCCGCGAGCAGGGTCCAGCGCGCGATCTCGAGCAGGTCGCCCGTGCCGGTCGGCACGAAAGGATCCTGGATATTGTCCGAGCCGGCCGCGACCGGCACGCCGCGATCGAGGAGCTCGCGCACGCGGGTCAGGCCGCGCGGGGGCAGGGCGGCCGCCTCGCGTCCCTGCAGGAAGAGATTGGCCGCGGGCAGGGTCGCGACGCCGATCCCGGCCGCCGCGAAGCCATCGGCAATCCGCAGGGCCTCGTCGGTGGGCAGGGCGCTCAGGGCCGAGCAGTGGCCGGCGACGACGCGGCCCTGCATGCCGTGCGCCCGTGTGCGCTCGATCAGGGCATCGAACTGCACGTTTGCCGGATCGAGATGCTCGTCCATGTGCAGATCGATCGGCAGGCCGCTCGTCCCGGCGAGGCGGAACACGAGATCGAGAAAAGCCAACGGCTGGTCGGAATAGGCCGGGACGCCGCCGATCGCGTCGACGCCGGCCGCGATCGCGCCCTTCAGATACGCTTCCGCGTCGGCAAGGCGGCGGGTCAGGCCGGACGTGACGTGAGCCACGACCTGCAGGGTCATGCGGTCGCGCCAGCGTTCGCGCACCTCCAGCATGGCCTCGACGCCGCGCAGGCCGGTTTCGGGGTCGACATTCGTATGGCTTCGGATGGCAACCGTGCCGCGCTCGGCGCAGGCGGCCAGGGTTCGGTCCGCCCGTGCGACGATGTCCTCGCGTTTCACGCTTGCAGCAAACGCGGCATAGCCCGCCGACGCGCCGCCCAGGGTGCCCGACGGATTCGTGACGGCCGAGCGCGTGCGGGACTTGTCGAGGTGCTGATGGATATCGACGAGGCCGGGAACAACGAGGCGTCCGTCGAGCGCCACGACCAGGGCGGTCTCGTCGGCGATGTCCTTCTCCAGCGCGGCAATGCGGCCTCCGCCATCGATCAGGATGTCCAGGGGCTCGGGCCGCGTCGTTCCCGCCCGCACGACCGAGCCGCCGGAAAGAATCACATTTTGCCGCATGGGTCCCGTTGCTCGCCTGTTTCCCGCGCCTGGGCTACGCGGGCGCTGAACTCTCAATCGACGATCTCGACCGCGATCGCAACTCCTCGGCACGCCGCGCGATCAATTTCTGCGCAACATGGTGCGCAGAAACTCGGGTGGGACCGCGGCAGGCGGTCTAACTGATACTTGACTTTTACTTGAGTATCACTATAATATCCCGATAGCGCCGTCGCGTCATCCTCGACCTGCCGGCGACCCTATATCTGGGGCGAACAATGCGAAGACACACAAATTGGAATTGGCGAATCACTAGCGGAAATTGCGGAAACCCTCCTCTCGCCTTCGCTGGTGCCGCGCGCCCGGGCGAGCGCACGCAAGCGTGGCTTGGCGGCTGTGCCCGCTCGGTTGAAACTGTTTGCTTCGGTCCCCCAACCAGGAAGGAATACCCGATGGCTCGCGCTTTTCGGTTTGTGGCAACGGCTGCTGTGTTGATGAGCTTCGCGGCCGGCGTCCCGGGCGCCGGGGCGCAAACGACGACGACGGCGCCGGCGGCCGGCAGCGCCACGGCGACGCCGGACAATGCCATCCTGCTCACGGTCTTCCTCAAGCACGACCAGTCCCGCCCGCTCGGCGAGCTCAACGCGCAGCTCGCCAAGCAGGGCTTCTACAAGGCCTTTCCGCCGGCCGGCATGGAAGTGGTGAGCTGGACCGTCGCGATGGGGATCGGGCAGGTGATCACGCTGCGTTTGCCGGCGTCGCGCATCCGCGAGCTCAATCGCGTTCTCGAGGATACCGCGTGGGGCGCCTACCGGACGGAATTCTATCCGACCTACGACTTCAAGGCCGTCGGCCTGGCCGAGCATGAGAAAGCGCTGAAGGCACAATAAGGCCCGGTTGGGGTCCACGAGGCGAGCATGCAAATCCTTGTCACGACCGCCGAACCGCGCGTCCTTGCGGCCGTTCGCCGGACAGTTGCCCTGGGCGGCGTGGGCAGCGCCTGGCGGCCCGCCCTCGATCAGGTCTGGCATTTCCTGCGGAGCCAACCCGGGCTTCGCACGGACGGACACAACATCTTCCTCTATCACCATCCGGCGCGCCGCGACCTGCCGATGGCGGTGGACTTCGGAGTCGAGGTGACACGGCGGTTCGAAACATCGGGCGAGGTACAGGCGACGGAGACGCCGGCCGGTCCGGTCGCCGCGGCCGTTCACGTCGGTCCCTACGACCGGCTGGGCGACACGCACGCGGCCGTCCACGCCTGGGCCAACCACAACCGGCGGCGATTTGCCGGCAAGTCCTGGGAAATCTACGGCGATTGGAACGACGATCCCGGCAAGCTCGAAACGACGGTGATGTATTTGCTGGAATGAGCGACGCGCGAGGGGAGTCGCGCGCTCCCGGCAATGACTAGGAGGGCTGCTCCGGCAGAGGGGTGAGCGTGCCGAGGATCGTCGGAATGTACTCGGCGACCGTGGGATGGATATGCATGGCGCGCTGCAGGACCGTATAGGGCGCCTTGGCGTACATGGTGTCGAGCACGCAATGGATCGCCTCGTCGCCGCTCGTGCCCAGAAAGGAAGCGCCCAGGATCTGCTTCGAACTCGGCATCGACGAGGATCTTCATGAAACCGTCGGTCTCGCCCTTTTCGAAGGCGCGGGAGACGTCCTCCATGGCGATCCTGCCCACGAGCGCGCGGCGGCCGCTGCGGCGCACCTCGGTCTCGGTCATGCCGGCACGGCCGAGCGGCGGGTCGGTATAGAGCGCATAGGCCGGGATGCGGTCACTGACCTTCCGGTGTTCGCCGTCGAGCAGGTTGGCTGCCACGATCTCGAAGTCATTGTAGGCAGTATGGGTGAAGGCGCCCCGTCCGTTGCAGTCGCCCAGCGCCCAGATGCCCGGCACGCTGGTTGAAAGCGCCTCGTCGACTTCGATGAAGCCGCGCGGGTTCTGCTTCACCCCGGCGCGATCGAGGCCGAGATCGTCGGTGTTGGGCCGCCGGCCGGTCGCGATGAGCAGGTGGGACCCGCTGACCTCGCGAGGGCCCTGCTCGCAATCCAGTCCCATGACGATCTCGCCGTCGTGCCGGGAGACGTGCAGGCATTTCGCGTCGGTGCGGATCGCGACGCCTTCGCGGTCCAGGAACGCCGTGACCGCCTCGGAAACGTCCGCATCCTCGCGCGAGAGGAGGCGCGGTCCCATCTCCACGACCGTGACCGCGCTGCCGAAGCGGCGATACATCTGTCCGAACTCGAGCCCGATGTAGCTGCCGCCCACCACCAGCAGATGCCGCGGCAGGACGTCGACGTCCACCATCGAGCTGTTGGTGAGATAGTCGACCTGGTCCAGACCGGAAATACCGGACACTACCGCCCGGCCGCCCACATTGATGAAGATCTGCTCGGCGCGCAGGATCTCGGCGCCGACCTCGACCTCGCGGGCCGAGAGGAAGCGCGCGTGGCCCTGGCAGACGGTGACGTTCTCGTGGTTGCGGAGCGACCGCTCGACCGCCTGGCTCGAGAGACCGGCTACGTAGTCTTTCCGCGCCTTGACGCGCTTCATGTCGACCAAGACCTCACCGCCGCCGCCGTTGCCGATCGTGAAGCCGTAGTCGGCGCCGCGCCGCGCCACGTGCGCGGCATAGGCGCTGGCGACCAGCGTCTTGGTGGGCGTGCAGCCGGTATTGACGCAGGTGCCGCCGAAGCGACCGCGCTCGACGATCGCCACCTTCTGGCCGGCATCCGCCAGCCGCCGCGCCAGAGATGGTCCAGCTTGCCCGGTGCCGATGATGATCGCGTCGTAGGTTGCCATGTCTCAACGCCCCGCGAACCACAGTTTCGGATCGGCCGCCCGCACGCGCGCTTCCGGCAGGCCGAGCTCGCGACGGACGATGTTGGTGCCCTCGACCAGGGCGACGCACTTGTAGAAGGCGATGCGCCGCGACAGGCCCTCGCGGCCGAAGCCGCAATCGGTGCTGATGACGAGCTGCTCCTTGGGGATGTATTCCAGCGCCTTGCGGATCAGCGCCGCCACGTGCTCGGCCGGCTCCACGACCGTGTTGCAATGGTTGACGACGCCGATGGCGATCTTCTTGTCGGTCCGGACGTGCTTGAAGAGCGGCAGGTCCTGGCCGTCCGAGCTCGCGCATTCGATGGTCAGGACGTCGCAATCGAGCTGCAGCAGCCAGGGCAGGGCGCGCTCGTAGCTCGGCACCTTCCAGTGCACGCGCTGCTGGTTGGGATTGCCCCAGCAGGTATGCACCCAGATCTCGGCGTTGACGCCGGTGAGCTGGCGATTGAAGGCCTCGGTCTGGAATTCCAGATCGGCGTCCGTGCTGTCGGCCTGCAGGGCGCGGCTGTGGTGCGGCGGTTCCTCGACCTGGATCAGCGGGCAGCCGGCGTCGGCAAGGTCGCGGAACTCCGCGTTCATGATGTCGCAGAGATCGAGGATCATCGCCTTGTCGTCGTCATAGAACTCGTTCCACAACATCGACGCCAGCGCCGGCGCGCAGATGGCGCCGAACTTGAGCGGCCGGTCGGTCAGGCGCTGCGCCACCTTCCAGAGCTCGGTGTATTCCAGCGGGCCGCGCGAGAGCTTCTCGCGCACCACGCCGGGCTGGTAGGCCTCCTGGACCTCCCACAGGATCTTCCCGGGACGGAGGCCATGGCGCGACATCCATCCGCGCGAGGTGTCGCGGTGGCCGCGAACGCCGTCGATCCGTTCGATGGGATAGAAGAACCAGGACTTGCCGCCGACGGTAAGGTCGAAGCGGCTGTCGCCGTCGGTCACGATATCGAGCCCCGCGGCCTCCTGCTCGGCGATGATGGCGGCGACCGCGTCGAGATACTGCTCGCGGAACAGCGAATCGCCCAGCGCCGATTTGAACGACCGGCCGTCCAGGCTGCGGTCGAACCAGAGCGGGCGCGGGTAGGAGCCGGTGACGGTTGTCGGCAGGATCATGTCGCGCGTGACCGTGAGCACAGGGCACCTCCCAGGGTTGGCGGCGCATGATAGTGCGGCGGTCTCGCTGTCGAAAGGCGCGCTCCCGGCAAAGACCTAGGAGCCGCCGCCGACTGAAGCTGCGACCCGCCGGGGCCGGCGGACGGCTCTCACTTTGCCGCTGGTGCCGCCGCCGCAGAAGAACCGGTCGCCGCCATCGGACTCGAGCCCCGACACGTTCACGCCGGGCGGCATTTTCAGGCTCTGCAGGGCCTCTCCCGTTCGCGGATCGACTCGCCGCAACTCGCTCTCGTCACCTTCCCAGGTGCCGTGCCAGAGCTCGCCGTCGACCCAGGTGACCCCGGTGACATGGCGGTTGCATTCGATGGTGCGGAGAATCGCGCCGGTTTCGGGGTCGACCTGATGGATCTTGCGCTCGCGATACTTGCCGACCCACAGCGTACCTTCGGCCCACGCCATTCCCGAGGCGCCGCCACCGCCCGGCGTCGGGATCGTGGCGAGCACGCGGCCGGTCTTGGGATCGATCTTCTGGATGCGATCCTCGAAGAGCTGGAACAGGTGCTGGCCGTCGAAGGCCGTTCCGGCATGCGCCGGGACATCGATCGTGCGCACGGTCTTGCCGCTCGCCGGATCGAAGGCGTTCAGCCTGTCGCCGGACGCGAACCAGACGTGGTTGCCGTCGAAGGTGACGCCATGGACCTGGTCGGCGCCGGGGAAGGGGCCATATTCACGGACGATTTCGGCGGCTGAGCTGATCATGGGTTCATCCTGATTGATATCTGTCGTCCAGTGCGCAGCGAAGCACCGCATGGCGCTTCAACGGGCATGCCGGTCGCCATCATCCTAGTCACCCGGCAGCGGGGCGGGGAGTAACAAGGTCGTCGTGAATCCCGGCACGGGCGGGGTCATCCAGCGGCGCGCCCGCCCGCGGCCGAACGACTGCACCTTGCCGGCGGCCGCCAGCGAGTCGAGGGCGCGCTGCACCGTGCGCTGGCTGGCGCCCAGCGCCAGCGCCAGGGCCGAGCTCGACCACGACTCGCCGTCGGCCAGGAAGGCGAGCTCCGCCGCATGCCGCTCTTCGACGGGCCGCGCCAGCACGACGACCTCGCGGGCGCGGCGCGGCGCCAGGGCAAAGCCCTGCTTGGTCGCGCTCACGCCGGCCAGCGTCCGCAGCAGCGTGCGCAGCCGCCCGACCTCGACCCGCAACCGCGCGCGATGCGATTCATCGGCGTGCTTGGCGCCGAAGGCCCGCGCCACGAGCGCGTCCCTCGACACGTCGCCGGGCCACGCCTCGGCGAGCGCGCGGGCGAGCGCGAACAGAACTGGACGCCGTGCGAGCGAGACAACGTCGCGCCGGTCGCGCACGACATGACGGCAGGCGTCCACGACGAGCGCTTTCGACGCCTGCAACGCCTCGACCTCCTCGAGCAGGAGGGGGCGCTCCTCGCCCCGCGCGATCAGGCGCGCCGCGGGCGTGCTGAGCACGCGGGAGGCGCTTTCGATCTCCGCCGTCAGCGCCGGGATGCCGGCGTGGCGCGCGGCGGTCTCGGCCCGGGCGAGCGCCGCGCGCGCCGTCTTCGTCCTGAGGCGCCGCATCGCGATCCCCGCCACCACCAGCTCGTGGGCGGCGCGCGAAGCGGGCGGGAAGGGCGCGGGGTCGAGCGCGGCCAGCGTCCGCTCGGCCTCGTCGAGGCGCCCGATCAGGAGGAGGCGGCGGACCTCGAGATAGCGCGCGTGCGCCGCATTCACCCGGTCGCCGTGCGCTTCGAGCGTCGCCCGCGCCGCGTCGAGCGCCTTGGCCGGCCAGCCGAGGTCGCGCGAGACCAGCGCGATCTCCGCTTCGGCCACGACACAGCGCGCGCGGGCCACGGCCTCTTTCGGACCGAAGGCGCGCGCCGCTCGCCGCACCAGAGCCTTCGCCCGGACGAGATCGCCGAGCTGCGCCATCGCGATGCCGCGAAGCGCCAGCGCCGGAGGATCGTCGCGCAGGGCGATCCGGTTCAGGGCGCCGAGGGGATCACCCGCCGCGAGCGCCCGCGCCGCGGCCGTGATCAGCGAGTCCATGCGAATCCCGCCACACTTGTCACTCCCACCGGTCGACCCCTGGCGCTACATCCATTGCATGACCAGTCTCTCACAAACGGAGGTCGCCATGACCAAGATCGTATCAGCGGAGAACGACCGGACAGGCGGACAGCTCGCCATGAAGACACCCCCCATCGTGTCGCCGCAAGCGTGGGAGGCGTCGCGCCAGCAGCTGCTCGTGAAAGAGAAGGCCGTGACCCGCGCCCGTGACGCGCTGGCCGCCGAGCGCCGGCGGATGCCGTGGCTGGCCGTGGAAAAGCAGTATGCGTTCGACGGGCCGCGGGGCAAGGCGAGCCTGACCGACCTGTTCGACGGCCGCCGCCAGCTGATCGTCTACCGCGCCTTCTTCGAGCCCGGGGTGGGCGGCTGGCCCGACCACGGCTGCCGTGGCTGCTCCATGGTGGCCGACCAGGTCGCCCACGTGGCCCATCTCAACGCCCGCGACACCACCCTCGTGTTCGTCTCGCGCGCGCCGCAGCCGGAGATCGCGCGCATGAAGGCGCGGATGGGCTGGGAGATCCCCTGGTTCACCCTGACGGACGGCTTCGACGCCGACTTCGGCGTCGACGAGTGGCACGGCACGAACGTATTCTTCCGCGACGGCGAGCGCGTGTTCCGCACCTACTTCATCAACAACCGCGGCGACGAGGCGATGGGCAGCACCTGGAGCTACCTCGACGTCACGCCGCTCGGACGCCAGGAGAAGTGGGAAGACTCGCCGCCGGGCTACCCGCAGACCCCGCCGTACCAGTGGTGGAACTGGCACGATGACTACCCCGCCAGCGGCTCATGAGTGACCAACGGACCTTCCTGAGTGTCGGGGCGCTGCTGTTCGCCGCCAGCGCGGCGGTGACGATCGCCTGGTGCGCCTCCATGTCGGCGATGGGCGGGATGGCGATGCCAGGCGGCTGGACGATGTCGATGGCGTGGATGCGGATGCCCGGACAGACGTGGCCCGACGCCGCCGTGTCATTCCTTGCCATGTGGGCCGTGATGATGGCAGCGATGATGCTGCCATCCTTGCTGTCCATGCTTTGGCGCTATCGCCAAGCCGTCGGCAGGACGGGCGAGATGCGGCTCGGTTTTCTGACGGTGCTTGTGGGTGCGGGGTACTTCTTCGTCTGGACCGCCGTCGGAATGGCCATCTTTCCGCTGGGCGTCGCGCTGGCGGCGGTCTCGATGGAGCTGCCGGCGCTGGCGCGTGCCGTTCCGGTCGCGGCCGGCGGGGTTGTCCTGATCGCGGGCGCGCTCCAGTTCACAGGATGGAAGGCCCGTCTCCTGGCCTGCTGCCGGGAGGCGCCGGGGCGCGGCCGACAGTTGCCAGCCGACGCCGGCACGGCGTGGCGACACGGGGTCAGCCTTGGCCTGCACTGCAGCGCCTGCTGTGCCAACCTGACGGCGATCCTGCTCGTGCTCGGGGTCATGGACCTCGGTGCCATGGCCATCGTGACGGCGGCCATCACTGCCGAACGTCTCGCGCCGGCTGGCGAGAGGATCGCGCGCGGCCTCGGCGCCGTCGCCGTCGGGGCAGGCTTGGTGCTGATCGTGCGGGCAGTCGGGCTCGCGTGACGATGCCTTTCAAGCCGGTAGCCTGGCGAGCAGCAGCTTTTTCAGCTCGGTTGGCGCGCTGTAGGAAAGCACGCGCAGCTTTTCGATGTGCTTGGGCCTCACATTGACCCGATCCGGATCGTGCCGCTGCACGGCGATCACCGGGCGACCGATGGCGTGCGCAATGCCGAGCTCGATCAACACGTTCAGATTGGGGCCTGTGAGGTCGATGAGCACGACAGTGGCTCGACACAGGTCATCCCAGATCGCGTGGATGATCCGCCCTTCTTCAGCCTCGTCGCCGCGCCGATAGACGAAGCCGCGCTCCTTGCAAGCGGCGCGCGCGACGTCGCGCGCCTCATCCGCCCAATCGGGCCCGAAGGGCATGACGTGGAAGCAGCGCCTTTGACCCTCGTCGGGGTAGGCTGCCGGCCAGGCCGGGCGCAGCAGCCGCCACGGCGGCGCGGGCAGCGCCGGGATGAGCTGCTCGGCTCGGGCGACAAATCCAGCCGGGTCGCTTGCCTGCGCCGGATCGAGCCAGCCCATGCGTTCGAACGACTTGCGTTTTGGGTGGCCGGCGGTCAGGCGATCGAGCAGCGCGACGCTTTCAGCGATCGACGACTGGCGGTCGCTGCGCTGCGCCCTGTAGAACGCCGCGTCGACCGCCTGTTGCAGGCGCGTGGCATCGTCGGCGCCGCCGCCGAGCGCCAGCGGTGCGAGGTCGATGTCGAAGGGCATCGCCTCGTCCGCGTCGCAGATCAGGACCAGCGGCTTGCCGAGTGCGAAGGCGAGGCCGAGTTCGTAGGCCGCCGCGGCGAGTTCGCGCGCCCGTTTGGGCGTCGCGGTCGCGAGCGCGGCGATCCGGCTCGCGCCGCGAAGATCGAATACGGCGACATGGCAGCGATTGAGGTCATCCCAGCGTGACTGGCCATGATTCTGCAGCGGCCGGGCACTCAGCACCGTAAGCTGGCGCGGTGCCAGCGTGGCTTCGAGCTCGCGCTGCAGGTCGTGACCGCCGGCGTAGGCGATCGCATTGACCTGCGGCATGTGCTCGACGCTCTCCCATAATGGGCGCGCGATCAACGCATGGCGTGCCATTGCCAGTTCGTGGCGGGCCCGCGCCGCCGGGCGCAGCAGAGTGGACTCGAGTTGCGCCAGCGCCGCGTCGTCGGCGTCGGCCACCATTTGCTGAAACTTCGACAGGTCGCCGAGCACCGCGCCCAGCGCTTCGGCCGTCGCCGCGGGCAGCGGCTCCATCAACTCGCGGGCGATTGCAGCCTTAGATCTCGCCGACGTAGGCATCAATCTCGCTGAGGCGCGGGCTGCCGCCGGCGACGCGTGTTTTCGCGCCGGGGTCGGCGAAGAACGGCGCGGCATCGGCGAAGAGCTGCTTGACGCGGTGGCCGGCCTGTTCAGGGCCGATCTCGCCGCGGTCAGCGGCGGCCAACACGGCTTCGAGCTTCTCCAGCGTCTGCTTGAGAGCGATGCCACGCTCTCCGCGCACCTCGCCGCTGCGAAGTTGCTCCTCGAGCATCTGCTTCAGGGCGTCGAGCTCGCGCAGCCGGTCACTGCGTTCGGGAGCGGGCGGCGGCGCGGGAGGCTCGAGGCGCTGCTTGATCGCCAGGCCGACGACCTCGTGCAGCGCCTTGAACAGGCGCGTATATCGCTCCAGCTCGTGCAATTGACGCTGCCAGCCCGGGTCGTGCTGATTGGTGGCCCGCACGCTCAGCCGGTAGTTCATCTGGTCCTCGATGAAACGGCCGGCGACGATGCGTGCTTCGTTCTCACGGTGCGCCTGCGTGTTCTGCAGGCCGTTGCCGTGCATCGTTTCGAGGTTCGCCTGAAGGCTTTTCAGCCCCTCGACATCCAGGCTGTCGAGATAGTCGATGACTGCCGTGCCACGTTGGTCGTCCGGCAAGTCGCACCAGGCAGAGGCACGGTTCAGATCGTCGTCGAAGGACGCGGGAGCGCGGGATGGAGCCGGAGCAGGGGCAGGCGGGGCGGATGCCGCCGGCATGGCGGGAAAGGCCGCTTTGGGATTGGTGAGTGCGGTGCGCAGCGATTCGATGAAGCGTTTGGCTTCGGCGCTGCGTTCGTTGTTTTCCAGCAGCGCGAGTGTCATCGACAATCCGGCGCGCGCGGTGCTCGACAGCCCTTGCACGTATTTTGTGAAGCGTGCCCGCGCTTCCTCCGGCGAGAGTTGCTTCAGTTCGTTGACCAGGCGCACCTGCTGCACGTAGGCAGTACCCGTCTCGACGAGTTTTGAGCCGAGCGCCTTCCAGAAGCCGTCTGCCATGACGGAGCCCTCCGCTCCCTGTTTATACCCGTTTTTTGCAGCAGGGCAGAGGCCGGTGTGGGCCAAACATTTCCGTGGCACTCGATTGGGGGTACCGTCTGCCGTCGAGGCCTCGAGCCGGCTGCAAGGGAAGGATGTCATGGCTGCTCGCGACAGATTGGCGGTTGCGGCGCGCGGAGCGATGGACTGGGACGATGTCCGCGTGTTCCTCGCCATTGCCCGGGAGGGCTCCATGCGTGCCGCCGGGCGGGCGCTCGGTCTCAGCCAGCCGACCATCGCCCGCCGATTGGCCGCGTTCGAGGCCACTTTCGGCGGGGCGGCCTTGTTCGACCGCCTGCCCGAGGGGCTGCACCTCAACGCCGCCGGCGAGCAGCTGGTGCCGGCGGCCGAGAGCGTCGAGGATGCGGCGCTGACGTTGGAGCGGCGGCGCGCGGCGGCTTCGCCGGCGTTGAGCGGCACGGTGCGGGTATCGACCGGCGAGTGTGCCGCGGGGTTCCTGGCGCGCGGCCTTTCGGGACCGACGAAGGCGCTGCCGTCCGGCATCACCCTCGAGCTGGTCGACTCGCGACAAGGGGCGAACCTCGTGCGACACGAAGCCGACATGGCGTTGCGCCACGAGCCGCCGGAAAGCGGCGACTTCTACGTCTCCAAGGCCGGCATATTCGCCTGCGCGGTCTACCGCCGCCGCGGCGCGGATGCCGCGGCGTGGATCACCTACACCGACGAGCAGGCACACTATGCGCCGGCGCGCTGGGTTCACCGACAGGTCGAAGAGACGGGCAAGCCGGTCGCGCTGCGCGCGTCATCGATGCTGATGCATCTGGAGGCGATCCGCGCCGGTACCGGCCGTGGCGTGTTGCCCTGCTATGTCGGCGACGGCCACCCCCTGCTTGAGCGGATGACGCCGCCGATCCCGGAGATCGCCGCCGAATACTGGATCATCGTGCACCGCGATCTGCGCCGCGCTCCTTGCGTGCGCGCGGCGATTGATTGGATCAAGGCACTGTTTGCCGAGCAGCGCGACGTGCTTGCCGGCCATCGGTAGGGCGCCGCGTGCGGTCTACACCTGCCGCTGCACTGCCTGCCGGCGCCTGACTGCATTCCCTCCCCGTGCGCACGGCGCACGGGGAGGGAATGATCCAGCTTACACGTAGACCTTGGCACACTCGGCGTGCGCCCACTTTGCGGCTTCCTCGGCCGGCATGCCCTGGATCGCCTTAGCGTACATGTCGACGACGATGTACTTGCTGACCACCTCGGCGGCCTTGCGGTTGGGCGGCCCGGCGAAGCCCACCAGCCGGCCGAACAACGGCAGGTCCTTGAACGGCTTGAGCACGGGATCGACGTCCCACACCGCGTGCTTCGCCCATTCCTTGGTGGCGCCGCAGGTATAGCCCTGCTGCGAGGTGAACCACTGGTCGAACACCGGCCTGGAGTGGATCCAGCGCAGGAAGTCCTTGGCCTGCTGCTGGTTCTTCGAGTAGCCCATCAGCATGTCGGTGAAGACGCCCGGCAGGTTGTACTGGCCGGCGACTCCCTTGGGGATGGGGGCGTGCAGGATGTCCTGATACATCGGCTTGCCCTTCTCGGTCAGGTACGTCTCCGGCTTCTTCTTGGCCTCGATGTAGATCGAGGCGCCGTTGTTGGTGGAGCTGACGGTCTGGGACAGGAAGGCGCGGTTGTTGTTGGTGTCGTCCCAGGCGAGCCCGCCCTCGTCCATGGTCTCCTTCCACAGGGCGACGGCGTACTTGATCGACTCGACCGTTTCCTTGCTGTTCAGGATGACGGTCTTGCCGTCAGCATCGACCTCCTTGCCGCCAAACGACCAGAGGAAGGGATACCACCAGCCCGGCGCGTCGCCGAACGTGTGGCCCGCGGTTTGCCCGATCGGGCGGCCCTTGGCCTTCAGCTTCTTGCCGGCGTCGCGGAAGGTGTCCCAGGTTTCGGGGTAGGTGCTGTAGCCGACCTCCTCGAACCACGACTTGCGATAGGCGTTCAGCCCGCCGCCGGTCGTGAACGGCACGCCGATCCACTTGTTGCCGACCGTCGCGATCTGCGTGGAGACGTCGTAGTAGCCGCCCTGGGCGCTGGCGATTTCGTTGGCCACATCGCCCACGTCGGTCACACTGTCGGCGTAGAGCTGCGGCCAGTTGTTGAACGCCATGATGATGTCGGCGCCGGTGCCCGACTGGATCGCCGAGGTGATGCGCGACTGCAGGTCGTTGGCGTTGACGGTCTCGACCTTGAGGTTGAAACCCAGGGCCTTCTTGCATTCCTGCGTGATCTGGCCCTTGAGCAGCGTATCGGAGGCCGGAACGAAATCGGCCCAACGCAGCCAGTGGATGGTCGTCTCCTGGGCGAGAGCCGGCGCCCGCCCGCTGGCCAGGATGGCGGCAAGGCCGCCGGCAGGCGCCGCGATGGCGCCGGATGCAGATAGTTTCAGAAGCCTACGCCGAGCAATGCGAGCCATGATTTCCTCCCGTGCTTTGTTTTGTGCTGGACTGACGCTTTGTCGTGAGCTGGAACCACGCGTGCCCGGTCGCGCGCTTGCGCGCGCCGGCTTTCGCTTAGCAACGAGCTGCCGTTTGCCAACCAAACGTTTCGATACGCACCACTACCGGGCATCACAGCCGGAGCGTCCAGCCGAGTACTCCCGGGGGACAATGCTGGTCTGAACTACGCTGAGCGCGAGAACGCTGGGCGAGAAGACGCTGATCGAGAAAACGCAGACCGAGATTACATCTATTCAGCGCGAACCGCAGCCCCAACCTTGGCGTGCGGGCGGGTCACGTGGTGGCATGATGCCGGCGTGAGGCGCCGTCAGGTTTACGTGCCCGCGTGGCCCGGGCGCTCAGATCATGTAGTCGCCGCCGTTCATGTTCAGGGTGGCGCCGACATAGTAAGCGCCCGCGTCCGAGGCGAGCAGGACGACGGTCGGTGCGACTTCGTCGACATCGCCGAAACGCCCGATCGCCAACTCGGCCCGCTTGGCATCCCGCCAATCCTGCGGGATGGCGTTGGCGAGCGGTGTGTTGATGGGACCCGGGCAGATCGCGTTCACCGTGATGCCGTCGCGCGCGACTTCGTAGGCCAGCGACCGCGTGAAGCCGATGACGCCCGCCTTGGCGGCGCAATAATGGACCATCTGCGGCGCACCCTTGTGGCCGAGCTGCGAGGCGGTGTTGATGATGCGACCCCACTTCTTGCGACGCATGGCCGGCAGGACAAGGCGTGTGCCCAGGAACACGCTGCGCAAATTGACCCGCATCATCTCGTCCCACATGTCGAGCGGCATGTCGTCGAAGAAGCTGATGGTGTCGATGCCGGCGTTGTTGCACAGGATATCGACATCGCCGAGCGCCGCCGTGATGGCGGCGAAGGCCTCGGCCATCTCAGCCGCGTCGCCGACATCGGCCGGGGCGGCGAGGGCGCGCACGCCCAGCCTGGCCGTCTCCTCTGCCACCGTCCGCGCGCCGGCGGTGTTGCGGTCGACGATGCCGATGTCGGCGCCTTCGGCCGCCAGGGCACCCACGATCGCCCGCCCGATCCCGCTCGCCCCGCCGGTGACGAGCGCCACCTTGCCGCTCAGCTTGCCCATGGTCTTGATCCTTTCGTGCCGTGACGCTGCCGTCCGCGTCGCAGACATACGCCAAGGGTCAGCCGGTTGCGAGGCGCCAGCCGCGCATGGCTTCCCGCTCGATCAGCGTCGTGCGGGTGACGTTGATGGTAGCGAAAAGGGCGTTCGCCCGATCCGTCTCGGTCGGAAAATAGGCGTAGTAGGCCGCCTTCCATCGCCAGTCCGACTCGAAGCAATCGCCGGGCGCTCACTCCGCCTTGATATTTGCGGCCTTGATGATCGGCCACCATTTCTCGATGGCGGCGCGGTGCAGGGCGCCCAGCGCTTGCGGCGTCTGCTGATCGCGCGGCGGGATCTGTTGGCCGAGCTCGGTGAGGCGCTTGACGATCGCGGGATCGGCCATGGCCTCGACGACGGCGGCGTTCAGTTTGCTCACGATCTCGGCCGGCGTGCCCTTCCTGACCCACAGCCCGGTCCAATAAGGCGTCGTGAGTCCCGGCAGGCCCTGTTCGTCGAGGGTCGGGATGTCCGGCGCCCCCGGCCAGCGCGCCTCGGTCAACACGCCGAAGGCCTTGATCTTGCCGGCCTGCACGTAGGGCAGCGAGCTCGAGGCCTCGAGCCCCGACAAGTCGATACGGCCGGCCAAGAGATCCTGCATGGCGGGCGCTGCGCCGCGGTAGGGAATGAGCTGCAGGCGCACCCCGGTCATGGCCTCGAACTGATGGGCCCATACATGGCCCGGGCTGCCGACGCCGACCGTCGCGAACGACGCAGGCTGCGGGGCAGCCTTCAGTGACGCGATCAGTTCCCTGAGGTTGGAGGCCGGCAGGTCGGCGCGCCCGATCATCATCAGCGCCGACGACGAGATCAGCGCGACCGGCTCGAAATCGGCCAGCACGTCGTAGGGCACCTTGTAGACGGCGACGCTGAAGACGTTCGACGTCGTCTGGGCGATGCTGAGCGTGTAGCCGTCAGCCGGCGCGCGCGCGACCTTGGCAACGCCCAAGGTGCCGCCCGCACCCGACACGTTGTCGACGATGACCGACTGGCCGAGTGTGCGGCTCATGCGCTCGGAGACGATGCGGCCCAGCGTGTCGGTCGGTCCGCCTGCGGGAAACGGAA
Organism: uncultured Alphaproteobacteria bacterium; assembly: GCA_963755585.1. Taxonomy (GTDB): domain Bacteria; phylum Pseudomonadota; class Alphaproteobacteria; order Reyranellales; family Reyranellaceae; genus Reyranella. The sequence goes on along the minus strand of CAVWKN010000011.1, from coordinate 145,757 downwards.
CGACCATCGTGAGGGGATGGTCGGGCCAGCTCTCGGCCGCCGCAGCGCGTGGCACCAGCCCGACCAACGCCGCGGCCAATCCGAAGAAGATGAGGCTTCGTGAGATCATGGGGCACCCCAACTCGTGTCGTGGGACGCACGCTTACACTGGCGTCAGGATAGCCGTTCCGGCGCGTCCTGGCACTCCGGTCCGAACGACGGTGCAGAGAAACGGCTACTGCAGCCAAAAAAGACCGTTCATGGTCGGTGAGGTCAATGTCCGGTATCGTGGACGATGGACGAGATATCTCCTGGAGTAAAAGCATGCACAGCCCCCGCCGACTGATACTCGCCTGCGCCGGGCTGCTTTTGCTGCCGATCAATATGGCGCGCGCCCAGGACATCAAACCGCCGATCCGCGGACTGGTATCGATGGGAGCCTATCGCTTCGTCGGTTACGGGGGCGATCCGGTCAATACGCTCGAACCGCTCAATGCCAAGCCTGGCATCTTCGGCGGGCTCGTCGTGATCGCGAGCTGGAAGCAACTGCAGCCCACGCCCGACTCGGAGATCGGCCCCAACAACGTCATCGACCGGGCCCTCGCGGAGGTCCGCGCCTACAATGAGAGGAATCCGGGCAAGCCGCTCGCGGTCAAGCTCAGGGTGTGGGGCGGCTTCGAGGCGCCGGATTGGGCGAAACAGCTGGGCGGTCCGCCGATCGAGACGATCTTCAATGAAAAGCCCCGCACCGTCGGTCGGTTCTGGAGTCCGGCCTATCGGCAGGCCTGGGCCCAGCTGCAGCAGCAGTTGGCCGCGCGCTTCGACAATCGGCCGTTGATCCGGGAGGTGGCGGTCACCAGCTGCATGTCCTACACGGCCGAGCCGTTCGTCGTTCCGATCCAGGAAGGCGTGCTCCGGCCGCTGCGCGCGGCCGGCTTCACCGACGCTGCGTACAAGGATTGCCTTGCGCACTCGGTCGCCGATTACGCGCCCTGGCAACGATCGCGACTGGTACTTTCGGTCAATCCGTTGCGCACCGCCGCCGGGCAAGGCAACGGCGACCAGGCCTTCACGGAAGGTCTGATGCGCGACTGCCGCCAGACGATCGGACGCCGCTGCGTATTCGACAACCACGATCTGGATACCGAGCTTCCGGGTCCGCTTTATCGGATTTACGCCACGATGAAGCAGCTCGGTCCGGAAATCGAATTTCAGACCTGGCGGACGACGCCCAAGGACTTCGACGGCACGATCAGGCTGGGCGTCTCGTACGGCGCGAGTTCGATCGAGTTGTATCAGGACTACGGCGGATTTCCGCTGGTGCCGGACACCAAGCTCAGGCAATGGGCGGCGATGCTCGAGGGCAACACCGGCGAGGCGAGGCGCTGACGGCGCTCGGCCGCGGCGCACCGCGCTCTTTCCGTCAGCCGAACGTGGCGAAGACTTCCTCGATCGCCTTCATCTGATTGCCGGCCGCCGAGGAGGGCACCAGGATCGGCGTGTGCACGCCCGCTGCGCGCCAGGCGGCGACGCCGTCGCGTACTTTCGTCGCCGGCCCGAACAGCGTGTTGTCGGCGAGCCACTTGTCGGAGAGATATTTGGCCACGTCGTCGCGGCGCCCGTCCGCGATGGCCTTCTCGATCGCCTCCATTTCCTCGACGTAGCCGGCCTCTTTCCAGTAATTCCGGTAGTTCGGCAGGAAGGCGTAATTGGTCAGCGTGCGCCGGTTGACGGCCTTGGCAGCCTCGACGTCGTCGTTGATGCAGGTCGGGATCATGTTGCCGATGAAGAAGCCCGCATCGTTGCGCTTGGCCGCGGGCAGCGCAGCCAGCGACTGGCCCATGTGCGACAGCGACGCGTTGGCGAAGACCACCCCCTCGGCCAGCTCGCCCGACAGCGCCACCATCCGCTTGCGCAGGGCCGCCACGATGATCGGCGGCAGGGGACCGAACTGATCCTGCGCGCGGAACTTCTCGATGAAGGCGCGCGTGTCGGCCAGCGGCTTGCCCGGCGTCACGCCCATCCGCACATGCGACGGGCCGTGCGCGATGCCGATGCCCAGCCGGAACCGTCCGCCCGAGACCTCGTGCATCATCGCGGCACTCTGCGCGAAATCGACGATGGTGCGCTGATAGATCGGCGCGATGGCGGTGCCGAACGTGACCGATTTCGTGTTCCACGACATGGCTTCGCACATCGACATGTTGCCGAACGGGCTCGGCACATAGATCCCGGCGTAGCCGCGCCGCTCGGTCTCCTGGCACAGCTCGATGGTGCGGCGGCGGCGCCCGGGCACGGCGATCAGGCACAAGGCGGGAAGCGGTTCGGACATCGTGACGTTTTCCTTCGTTGGGCTACGGCGGCGGATAGCCCTTCCAGAGTCATTCGAACGTCGCCGGCAGGGTTTGCGCGGCGGTCGGCCGGTCGACGTGCTTGGCGTTGCGCGAAAGACGAATTGAGCAGCCCCTGCCGTCGAGATCAAGGCGCCTGCGAGGATGGAGGCGACGACCGGATGGCCTTCCGGCGTGCGGTTCGACGGCAAGGCCGAGTTTTTCTGATTCGGAACAGGCCGACGAATGCCGTACCAGCGACGGCGCGGCGATCGGGAGGAAAGAATGTCCGGCGTGCTCGACGACTATCTGGTGGATCCCAAGGTGTCCCTCCTGGACAAGGCGCGGATACAGGCACAGGTCCTGGTGCCCGTGCTGCGCGCGTTGCGGGCCGAGTTTGGAAAGGCCAAGGCCGATGCCGTCGTGAAGCAGGCCTTGCGCGACTGGTCGAGGCAGCTGTTCGCCGCCATCGGTGAGGGCATCGAGGGCAGCCCGCGGCGCAGATGGGCGACCCTGCAAGGCGCCTTGGGCGACGTCACCCTGAAGGAGGTCGAGTTCGAGACTCGACGCCGTGACGAGGAGGCGCTGGACTTCGACGTGACGCGCTGCCGCTTTGCCGAGTTCTTCCGCGCCTTGGGCGAACCCGAACTGGGCGCGCTCCTGATCTGCGAGACCGACTTCGACATCGCCTCGACCAGCGACGGCGCGGTGAGCCTGGACCGCGCCCAGACGATCATGCGGGGCGCCCCGAGCTGTACCTTCCGCTACAAGTTTGCGCCGCGATCGTGAGGTCTCCCGGCTTCGGTCGGGGTGGGCTTTACCTCGGCGGCACATCGAGCCTGGCGACGATACCCTCGAGTGCCTTCGAGGGCGCCGGATAGCGTTCCATGACCAACGGGTCGTGGCCGGGAATGACGTGCTGCGGAGACTGGGCGAGCGCACGCAGCCTGTCATAGCCTTCCACCATCTCGCCGACATGGAACGCGGTCGGGAACACCCGACCGGTCTCCATATGCTCGTAGTAGTGGCTGGTGTCCGAGGCCAGCACGACCCAGCCGCGCGCCGTCGCAACCCGTACGCACTGCAGCCCGGCGGTATGTCCGCCGATGTGATGCACGCTCACGCCCGGCGCGAGCTCGGCCGATCCCAGGTGAAAATGGACGCGATTCTTGAACACCAGCTTCACCATGCCCACGACATCGTCGACCTCGTAGCCGTGATTGAAGCGGCCATGGCGCATGTAGCGGCCGGTGGCGAAGCTCATCTCGGCATCCTGGAGGTGGAACTGCGCCGCGGGGAAATCGAAGAAGGTGCCGACATGGTCGTAGTGCATGTGCGTGATGATGACGTCCTTCACCGTCGCCGCCTGCACGCCGAGGAGGGCCAGGCCGTCGCTCGGGGTTCTGAGGAATGTGCGCTTGCGCTGCCGGGCCATGGCCTCGCTGAAGCCGGTGTCGACGACGAAGGTCCGCTGGGCGTTGCGGATCAGCCAGACGAAGTAGTCCATCGGCATCGGCGCATCGTGCGGATCGCCGCCGATGAAGTTGGCGCTGCGCGTGCCATCGCGGGTCGCGTACTTGATGGCATAGACTTCGTAGGTTTCCTCGACCATGGCAGCCCTTCGGTTGGGTGAAAGCTATCGCTCCGGTCGGCGCCTGCGCTTGCCGTCGGAGGCAGCGAATGCCCGGAAGGCCGCATCGACGATGCGGTTGATGAAGTCGTCGGTCACCGGCTCGCCGGAAACCACCTTGCGGTAATAGAGCGGCCCGTAGATCGCATCGAGGAAAAGGTCCGGATCGGTGCCCGCTGCGAGTTCGCCCGCCTGGATCGCCTGCTGCGCCATCTTCCGCGTCCGCGCGCGCCGGGGCCGTGCGATCTGCTCGGAATAGGCGTGGCCCAGCGAAGGATCGGTCTGCTTGGCGCCGATCAAGGCCAGGATCGATTGCCCCTGCCGGCCGTTCAGCAGGCGGATCGTGGCCTTGAGCTGGCGTTGGAAGCGCTTGCGGTAGCTGCCGGCGCTGGGCGCGGGGGCGATCGGCGTCATGCGCGCCGAGACGCAGTCGAGTGCCAGCGCCGCTCGGTTGGGCCACCAGCGATAGAGCGTGGTCTTCGCCACGCCGGCCCGCGCCGCGACCGCCTCCATCGTCACGGTCTGGAAGCCGCCTTCGGAGAGCAGCTCCGCCGTTGCGGCCAGGATCTTCTTCTGCGACTTCGGGCTGCGCGGCCGCCCGCGCCTGGGACCGATGGCCGACGCTTCCTGCTCGATCCGCATGGCAAGGCCTCTTCTATTCGATCCGCGCGCCGGAGACGCGGACCAGTTCCTGCCACATCGGGATTTGTGACTCGATGAAGGCGGTGAAGGCGGCGGGTGAGGCGTCCGTGATCGGCATGAAGCCGAGCGGCTCCAGGCGCTCGCGGTAGCTCGGCTGCTTGACCGCATCGACGACGGCCGCCTGCAGGCGCGTCACGACGTCGGGTGGCAGGCCGGCCGGGCCGTCGATCGAATACCAGAATTCCATGTCCATACCCGAGCCCGGCAGCAGCTCGTCCATGGCCGGTACGGATTCCAGCCCCGGCACATAGGTCACCCGCTTGGCGCTGCCGACGGCCAGCGCCCGCAACCGGCCCTCGCGCACCGGCGGGATCAGCGCGGGGATGCCGTCGAACATCATGTTCACCGAGCCCGCCAGCAGGTCGTTCAACCCCGGCGCCAAGCCGCGATAGGGCACATGGGTGATTTCTATATTCGCCGACTGCATGAGCTTGGCGAGGGTGAGATGGCTGATCGTGCCTTGCCCGGACGAGGCCATGACGATCTTGCCCGGGTTGGCCTTCGCGAAAGCGACGAATTCCGCGAAGTTCTGCCAGGGCTCCTTTGCATTGACGACGAGCACGGTCGTGCCGATCGACACGCGGGTCAGATGCGTGAAGTCCTTGATGGGATCGAAGGGGATGTTGCCGCCGTACAGGAACTTGTTGGCGCAGAAGATGGTCGCCCCGCCAAGGAAGAGCGTGTAGCCGTCGGGCGCGGCGCGCGCGACCACTTCGGCCGCGATGTTGCCGCCGGCGCCCGGCTTGTTGTCGATGACCACGGGCTGGCCGAGCAGCGCCGCGACGCGCTCGCCCACCAGGCGCGCCGTGATGTCGGCCGCGCCGGCTGGCGGAAAGGGCACGACCAGCCGGATGGGCTTCGACGGGAAAGCCTGCCCCCAGGCCGGCCGCAAAAGCGCGGGCGCGGCGAGCACGCCGAGTAATAGACCGCGCCGGCCGGTCTTTCGTTTCGTCATTCGTTCCACTCCCTTGCTTTATTGTTTCCTCCCCTCGTCAGACGAGGGGAGGAAAGTTCGTCCGTCGATGTCAGCCCTTGTCGGCCGCGATCACCGCGTCGAGCTCGGCCGGGTCGCACTTGATGGTGACGCCGGCCCGCTCGACCTGCAGCTTCATCGGCGAGCGGCTGTCGAGGGCGTCCCAGCCGCGGTTGCGCGCCTCGTTCATCTCCTCGAGCACGAGGTTGCAGAGGCGCATCGGCACGCCGAGCTCGCGTCCCAGGCCGACGGCCAGGGAGACGTCCTTGTGCGCCAGCCTGAGCGCGAAGTCGGGCGGGTCGTACTTGTCGACCAGGAACTGCCGGGCGAGGCCGTCGAAGGTGCGACGGCGGCCCTGCGCGCCCTGGCGCACCGCCTTCCACAGCGCCGCCGGGTCCATGCCCGCCTTGGTGCCCATGGTGAAGACTTCGGCCAGCGCGGTCTGGATGGCGTAGCCCGCCATGTTGTGCACGACCTTGGCGACGCTCGCGCTGCCGATCGGGCCGATATAGGCGGCCTGGTCGCCGATCGCGTCGAGCACCTTCTTGTGCTTGTCGTACTGGGCCTTGTCGCCGCCGACCCAGATGGCGAGCTTGCCGGTTTCGGCGCCCTTCGGTCCGCCCGACACCGGCGCGTCGAAGCCGAAGGCGCCTTTCTCGGCGAGCGCGGCATTGAAGCGTTGCACCAGCGCCCGGCTGTTGGTCGAGAGATCGAAATAAGCCATGCCGGCATGCGCGCCCTCGAGAAGGCCATCCTTGCCGAACACCACCTTTTCGACTTCCGGCGGGCCGGGCAGGCTGGTGAAGACGATATCGCACTGCTCGGCGACGGACTTGGGCGTATCGGCCCATTCAGCGCCGGCCTCGAGATGGCGCTTGGCCGCCTCGCGGCGGATGTCGGTCACCACCAGCTTGTATTGCGACTTCTGCAGATTGGCGGCCATGAAGGCACCCATGGTGCCGAGGCCGATGAACCCGATCTTCATGGTTTCAACCCTTCGCCTTTGCTTTGTCCTGTGCCTCGAACTCTTCCATCGCCGCGCGCACTGCGGCCACGGCGGTGGGGACGCCGGCATAGATGCCGACATGCAGGAAAATCTCCTTGAGCTGATCCTTCGTCAGTCCGTTGTTCATGCCCATGCGGATGTGCGACTTCAGTTCTTCGCTGCGCCCGAGCGCCGTCAGCACGGAGATGGTGATGATGCTGCGCGTCATGCGCTCCAGCCCCGGCCGGGCCCATACCGCGGCGAAGCAATGCTCGAACAGGTACTGTCTGAGGTCGCCCGTCATGTCGTTCTGGGCGGCTTGCTCCATCGCCGCCTGCGCCACCTTGGGGCCGCGCATCTCGAACCACACGTCGCGGCCCTTCTTGAAACCCTCATTCTCGTTGTACGAATATTTGGTCACGGCATTTCCTCCTGGTTGCGATTTCATCGGCGCGCCGATCCGGATCAACACTACGCTACGTAGCGTCTCAACAGAGGGACATCATGGCAAGCCATCCCCGCAAGAAAGATTTTTCGCTGAGCGAAGTCCGGCGCTATCTGGAGCCCGGCCCGATCGTACTGGTGTCGTCACGCTGGCGCGGCAAGGCCAACATCATGACGATGGGCTGGCACACGGTGATGGAGTTCACGCCATCGCTCGTGGGCTGCATCATCGCCGGCGGCAATCACAGCTTCGACATGATCCGTCGGAGCGGCGAGTGCGTCATCAACCTGCCGACCACGGCGCTCACCGACACGGTCGTGCGGATCGGCAATTCATCGGGCGCCACCGTCGACAAGTTCGAGGCGTTCGGCCTCACCGCCGAGGAAGCGCATGAAGTCGGAGCACCGCTGATCCGCGAGTGTCACGCCAATTTCGAATGCCGCCTGCACGATGATGCGCTGGTCGGCAAATACAATTTCTTCATCTTCGAGGTGGTGAAAGCGCATGTCGCGCCCTCACCGAAGCATCCCGAAACGCTGCACTATACCGGCGACGGCGTGTTCATGGTGTCCGGCAAGATCATCCATCGACGTGCATTGTTCCGCCCCGGCATGCTGTGAGCGGCGGGGACGTCAGCCCTTCACTGTCGAGGCCCGGTAGATCTCGTCGATCGATTCGGCTAGCGCCGCGTCGAACTGAGCGTCGCTCATCGACTTTACGAGGCCCTCGGTCAGGGCGCGCGAGAAGCTCGCGATCATGCCGTGATTGGCGGCGAGGCGCCGGCAGGCGTCGGTTCGCGTATAGCCGCCGGAAAGCGCCACGACGCGCGCCACACCCGGGTGCTTGATCAGCGGCGCGTAGAAATCCGGGACCTCGGGCAGGGTGAGCTTCAGCATCACCTGGGTATCCTTCGGTAGGCCATCGAGCTTCGCGAGCAGTTCGCCGCGGAGCAGGGCTTCAGCGCCTGATTTGTCCGGGCTCTTGATCGAGATCTCCGGCTCGAGAATGGGCATCAGCCCGTGCTTGGCGATCTGCGCCCCGACTTCGAACTGCTGGGCGACGATCGCCGCGATTCCCGCTTTCGAGGCCAGGTTGATGACGGAGCGCATCTTGGTGCCGAAGATGCCGAGCTTGACGGCACGGGCGAGCAGGGGGTCGAGCCCCGGCATCGGCTTCATCAGGGAGACGCCGTCCTTTTCGGCCTCGAGTCCCTTGTCGACCTTCAGGAAGGGGATGACGCCGCGTTCCTCCCACAGGAAAGCGGGCACCGGCTTGCCGCGCGCCTGGCCGTCCATCGTGGCTTCGAACAGGATGGCCGCCAGGACCTTGGCGCCGGTGAAGGCAGGCGCCGTCATGATGCGCACGCGCATCTCGTGCATGAGCTTGAACATCTCGGCGTCGCCGCTATAGGCGCTGTCCGCAATGCCGTAGAGGCGAAGCGCGCCGGGCGTCGATCCGCCGCTCTGGTCAAGGGCTGCGATGAAGCCGTCCTTGCCGGAGATCTGTGCTTTCATCTTGTCATTGGCCATGGTCGTCATCCCGTCCGCTGTATCAAAATCACATCAACTAATTGGCCAATCGGCGCAAGGGGACCCGGCGGCCTTCAGCCTGTCTGAAGGCCGCCGCGGCAAAGCACCACCCCCAAATAAATCGCTCCGGCAGGGATTGTATGCCGCGCTGCAGTCTTTATCGTCCAGCGGGTAGGACGCTGCGCACTAAGCGATGCGGGACCTGCGAAGCCAGGAGGAAATCAATCAATGAGTGACAAGTTCAGGCTAACCACGCCTCGCCGCAAGTTCCTGACCGCTGCCGCGGCGGTGGGCGGCCTGCAGTTTACCGGGCCTTTCATCATCAAGGCCCGCGGTGAGACCCCGGTGAGGATCGGCTTCATCGATCCGATCACCGGCAGCCTGTCGGCCCTGGCGGTCAGCGAGGTCGAGGGCGCCAAGTGGACGGTCGAGCAGATGAACAAGAAGGGCGGCATTCTCGGCCGGCCCGTCCAGCTCCTGGTCGAGGACAGCGCCAACGACACCGGCACCGGCGTGCAGAAGGCCCACAAGCTGATCGAGCGCGACAACGTCGACATCATCATGGGCGACGTGAACTCCGGCATCGCCTACGCGATCATGGGCGTGACCAGCGAGAAGAAGGTCCTTCACATCGTGCCCGGCGGTCACACCGACCCGATCACCGGTAAGGATTGCAAGTGGAACACCTTCCGCACCTGCAATACCACGGCCATGGACGCCTCGGCCGTCACCGGCGAGCTGGTGAAGCGCTTCGGCAAGAAATGGTTCTTCATCACGCCGGACTATGCCTACGGACAGACGCTGCAGGCCAACTTCGTCAAGAAGCTGACCGAGCTCGGCGGCGTCTACCAGGGCGACATGCTGCCGATCGCCAGCTCCGACTTCTCGGCGACGCTGATCAAGGCCAAGGCCTACAAGCCCGACGTGCTGCTGAACAACATGGGCGGCTCGGCCCAGATCAACTGCATGAAGCAGTTCGTCCAGTTCGGCATGAACAAGGACATGGCGCTGGGTGGCGCGCTCTTCGAGATCGAATTGGTACGTTCCGTGCCGAAGGAAGCCCAGACCGGCTGGTGGACCATGGAATGGTACTGGGACCAGCCTAACGTGCCGGCGGTGAAGCAGTTCGTCGATGCGATCTCCCCGGCGATCGGCGGCAAGAAGCCGACGGCGCGGCACTGGATGTCGTTCGTCTCCCTGCACGCCGTCGCGCCTGGCGGCGGAAAAGGCCAAGTCGCTCGATGCCGTGCAAATGGCCGCAGGCGCTCTCTGAGCTGGAGCTTCCACCGGAAGTGTCACTGATGCCGGACAAAATCCAAGTACCGCGCCGGCGACCATCAGCTCATGAGCGACATCTACGTCGGTCAGGTGCATCCGCCGGGCCCCGGCGGTCCCGACGATCTGTTCAAGATCGAGTTGATCGTCACGGGCGAGCAAGCCGCCGGAACCGCTGAATCCACAGGCTGCAAGATCACCTGGCCGTCGTAGACCACGGCGACACGCCGCGCGGCATCGCCCGCGCGGCGTGCTTCTTCGCACTTCCGGTTCCGGGCCAGGCACATGATGCAACTCGTCCTGTTCAATCTGACCAACGGGCTGATCGTTGGCGCTTTCTACGTGCTGATGGCGCTAGGCCTGTCGCTGATCATCAATCTCAGCAACGTGGTGAACTTCGCACACGGCAACTTCCTCGCCATCGGCGGGTATCTGGCCTTCACGCTGACGCCCTATCTCGGTTTCTGGGGCGCGCTGCTGGTATCGCCCTTCCTGACCGCGATCTTCGGTTACGCCATCGAGAAGTTGCTGATCCGACACGTCTATGCCCGCAATCACATCTATAGCCTGCTGCTGACATTCGGCCTGGGCTTCATCCTGCAGGACGCCTGCCGCTTCATCTGGGGGCCGAGTCCGCTGCCGCTCGGCATTCCCGACATCCTGTCGCTGCCGATCACGCCCGAGCTGTTCTTCATCACATGGTACCGCGTGTTCATGGTCGTCGTCGTGATCGTTGCGGTCAGCGGCCTGTTCGCCTTGCTGCGCTACACGCGGGTCGGCATGCGGATCCGGGCGGGTACGCTCGACCTCGACACGGTATCGGCGCTGGGCGTCAACGTCGCGGCGTTGCGGTCGTACAACTTCGCCGTCGGCAGCTTTCTCGCCGGCCTCGCCGGCGTGTTGGCTGCCGGCCAGATCGGGCTCAACCCCAACATGGGCGACGACCTGATCATGCCGAGCTTCATCGCCATCATCGTCGGCGGCGTCGGCAGCCTGACCGGCACGCTGCTGGGCGGCCTGCTGATCGGCGTCGCCTCGGCGCTGACCACGGTCGTCTACCCTGCCGGCGCCGAAGCGGTGATCTACATCATCATGGCGCTCGTTCTGCTGATCCGTCCGCGCGGACTTCTGGGCGAGGAAGGAATGCTGACATGAGCACCGCCATGGCGACCGCGGACCGGCCGGCCGCGCGGCGCTGGCTCCAGCTTGGGATCATCTGGGCGCTGCTGCTGACGGTCCCGCTGTGGCTGCCCTTGCTGGGCGGCTACACCGCGATCGCGGGCCGGGTGCTGGTCTTCGCGCTGGCGGCGATGAGCTTCAACATGCTGCTGGGGTTCACCGGCGTCATGAGCTTCGGCCATGCCGCGTATTTTGGGCTCGGCGCCTACGGCGCCGGCCTGACCCTGAAATTCGTCGCGGCCTCCACCCCGTTGGCCATCCTGGCGGGTACGCTCCTGGGCGGCATCGCCGGCACCTTGTTCGGCCTGCTGCTGGTCCGTCGCCGCGGCGTCTATTTCGCGATGGTCACCATCGCCTTCGGCCAGGTCTGCTTTTATATCGCCTACAAATGGGACGAATTCACCGGCGGTTATGACGGCCTGCGCGGCTTCACGCGGGCGCCGATCGATCTCGGCTTCCTCAAAATCGACATCGCGACCAACGGAACCCTGTTCTACTTCTTCGTCCTGCTCGTTTTCGGCCTGGCCGTCGGCCTGCAGTCGCTGATCCTGGCGTCGCCCTTCGGGCGAACCCTGCTGGCGATCCGCGAGAACGAGCGTCGGGCGCGCTTTCTCGGCCTGCCGGTGGAACGTCATATCTGGCTATCCTTCTCCATCTCGTGCTTCTTCACGGCGCTGGCCGGCAGCCTTTATGCCCTGCTGAACAACTTCGCCGACCCGATGGGCCTGAATTACATCATGTCCGGCAACATCGTGATGATTACGGTCATGGGCGGCATGCGCACCTTCTGGGGTCCGCTGGTCGGCGCCGTGCTGTTCGTGATGCTGCAGGACTACGTCTCGTCGATGACCACCAACTGGATGTTCTTCGTCGGCATGACGTTCGTCCTTGTCGTGCTGTTCTTTCCCCGTGGCCTCATGGGCATGTTCAAGAAGAAGGCCGAAGCGTGAGCAATACGGCGCCAAAACTCGAGGTTCGCAACGCCACCAAGAACTTCGGCAACCTCCGAGCCGTATCCGACGTATCGATGCGCGTCGAGAGCGGCGAACTGCGGGCGATCATCGGGCCGAATGGTGCGGGCAAGACCACGTTTTTCAACCTGATCACCGGCTTTTTCCCGCCCTCGGCCGGCGACATTCTGCTGGACGGCCAGAACATCAACCGCGTCCCTGCTGCCGGCAGGGTCAAGATGGGCATGGGCCGCACCTTCCAGATCACTGAAATCTTTCCGGAATTGACCGTGCGGGAAAACACCCGGATCGCGGTCGAAACCGGCCTGGGCTTCAGCCTGCGCGCCTGGCTCACCGGCGCGGACAAAAAGCATGTCGCCGATGCCTCAGAAGAAGTGATGGGCTTGGCCAACCTCACCTCCAAGGCCGATCGGCTGGTCGGCGAGCTGTCGCATGGCGATCAGCGGTCGACGGAGATCGCCATGGCGCTGGCGCTCAAGCCCAGCCTGCTGCTGCTGGATGAACCGACGGCCGGCATGGGTGACGAGGAAACCTTCCAGATCACCGGCCTGATTCGCCGCCTGCATCGCGATTCGAAATACACCATTGTCCTGATCGAGCATGACATGCGCGTGGTGTTCCACCTGGCCGACCATATTTCGGTGCTGGCCGAGGGCAGGCTGCTGGCCGAAGGCACGCCCAAGGAAATCGGCGCGAATGAGCACGTTCAGAACGCCTATCTGGGAAAAGCCGAATGAACGCCATCGAGGTCAGCGGACTCAACACGTTCTACGGCAAGAGCCATATCCTGCACGATGTCTCTCTGGTCGCCGAGGAAGGCAGCATCACCACGCTGCTGGGACGCAACGGCGCCGGCAAGACGACGATGATGCGCAGCATCATGGGGCTGACGCCGGCCCGCTCCGGCTCCATCAAGGTGTTCGACACCGAAGCGGCGAAACTGGCGCCTTACCAGGTGGCACGGCTGCGCGTCGGATACGTGCCGGAAGGACGACGTGTGTTCCCCAATCTCACCGTCGAGGACAATCTGAAAGTGCCGCAGGGTGTTTCGGGACCGTTCGATATCCCGCGCATCTTCAAGCTGTTCCCCCGACTCGAAGAGCGGAAGATGAATCGCGGCCGGCAGTTGTCGGGCGGCGAGCAGGAAATGCTGTCGATCGCCCGCGCCCTGTTGCTGAACCCGAAGGTGCTGATCCTGGACGAGCCTTCGCAGGGGCTGGCGCCCCTGATCGTCAAGGACGTGTTTGCGATCGTCACCAGCATGAAGCAGGAAGGCATGACGGTCCTGATCGTGGAACAGAACGTGCGCATGGCGCTCGACGTTGCCGACACCGCTTATGTGCTCGATCACGGCATGGTCGTGCATCACGGGCCGGCCGCGGTCCTGGCGGCGGATGAGGCCCTGATGCAGTCGTTGGCGGGCGCCTCGGCCGAGGAGTGGGACCTCGACAAGGCCTGACTTGGCCAACTCGGCTTGGGGGGCGCATGAAAGAGCTCATCGGATGACCCGGCTTCGGGTCGCTCTCCGGGTTCCGGTCGGCCAGCCCTTGCCCGACATCGCCGATTTCGTCGCGCGCTGCGAAGACGCGGGCTTCGACGGTGTCGGCATCCACGACCATCCGTCCAGTGGGCGGGACGCCTACCTGGCGTTGGCGCTGGCGGCGCGGGCGACACAGCGGCTCAGATTGTTCCCTGCCACCTCGAGCCCCGTGGTTCGCCATCCGCTGGTCCTGGCCTCGCTCGCCCACAGCCTGGAAGAAATCGCCCCGGGACGCGCGTGCCTCACCGTGGCGCCCGGCTTCATTTCAACACGCAGTGTCGGCAGGCCGCGCGCCGGGGTGGCTTTCATGCGGGACGCGATCGGCGATCTCCGTCGGCTGCTCGCCGGCCAGGAGGTCGGGTTCGGTCCGACCTCGACCCGCCTCAGGAACCGAAGCGCCATACCGACGCCGGTGTATCTGCTGGCGGCGGGGCCCCGCATGATCGAGCTCGCGGGCGAAGTGGCCGATGGAGCCTTTCTCATGGTCGGCCTGCATCCGGCCGCCATCCGCGCAGCGCGACGCCACCTCGAGGAGGGGGCGAGGAGGGCCGGCCGCTCCTTGGCCGGCTTCCCGGTGACGTTCGTGGTCACGCTCGGCCTCGGAGCCGATGAAGAGACGGGAGCGCGCTGGGTCCGGAGCTGGTTCGCACCGGGTCAGCCTTTCCTCGCCTATCCGAGCGCCTCGAATCTGCGCTGGCTCGGGGAAGCCGGCTTCGACATCGCCGAAGCGCACGATCCTGCCGCGATCCCCGAGGAGCGCGCCCGCGAGATTGCCGATGCGTTCGGGCTGTTCGGTTCGCCGGAACGTTGCGCGGAGCACTTGTTGCGGGCGCGTGAGGAGGCGGGCATCGAAGATGTCTTCCTGTTCCCGGCACACGATCTTGCGGGCGGCTACGCCATGCCGGAGGCCGAAGTCCTGGCCTTCGAGCGCGTTATGCGTCCGCGACTGGGCGGATGAGTGGCGCTCATCGCCCCAGCGCGGAAAGTCGATGAAGATGCGGTCGCCGGCATCGCCTCAGGGGTTGCCGGCATGGCTGATCGCCCAGACATAGGCCGATACCGCCGCGAGATCCTGCTTCGTGAGCGGGCTTCCGCCCATCGGCGGCATCACGGTCTCGTAGCGCTTCGGCTTGGGTACGCATTTCTCGATGATGTTGCTCAGGCTGGCGAGACTGCCGTCGCTCCACCCGCTTTCAACCGTACGGGCGGTCGGTTTGATATGTGAAAGGCTTGTGACGCCGCCATCGTTGGGGCGGGTCACGCTCCGGCTGCCGAGGCACTCCTCGAAGTCGACAGTTATTGAACGGCGTTCGTGATCCTGTCGGCCCATGCGGAGGCTGTCTGACCCAATGTTCGGAGATGATCGTCCGCCGAGAACCCGGATATGCGCTTGCGCGGCTTCAGATCGTGATCGCCGTCTTCCAGCCAGAGGATCTCGATCGTTTTCGAGAGGGCGTAGGTCGCGACCTCCTCGCGGCTGCCGAAGGGATCGCGCGTTCCCTGCACGACGAGGGCCGGCGTCTTCATCTTCGCGAGATGAGCGGTGCGCAGCTGATGGGGCTTGCCGATGGGGTGGAAGGGATAGCCCAGACACAACAGGCCGGCGATACGGCCGGCGGCGTGCAGATCGTCGGCGATCATGCTGGCGATCCTGCCGCCCATCGACTTGCCCCCGATGACGAGCGGACCTTTGGCTCCGAGCGTGTCGATCGCGGCGAGGTATTCCGGGCAGAGCGTCTCGGCGCGGGGCGGCGGTTTGCGGCCAGGCGCGCTGCGGCGGCGGGCCATGTAGTCGAACTCGAAACGGGCGACGCGGAAGCCCGAGGTCGCCAAGGTCTTTGCGGCAGCCGTCATCGCCGGAGAATCCATCGGACCGCCGGCGCCGTGCGCCAGGAGGATCGTGTGTTTCGCCCGGGTCGGTCCGTCGATAAGGAACTGCGTCGCCATAGGACTCCGTCGTCCTTCACCTGCATGGAATAGGGTCGATCACGACTAAACTGCGGAAAGCACCCGCATCGGGCACTTCCATGTCGCTGTCGATGGCGCGCTGTAGCATTGGGCCGACGCCAGCGGTGACCCGCTCATCATCGTCGGTCTTCCGGCCGGCCCGCACAAGGTCGAGATCACTCTTGCCGACGCAAACCACCAGCCCCTCGATCGGGCCGTCGTCGCCTTCGTGGTCCCATGACCGGCGTCCCTGCGGGCGAGGCGACCTCGGCCGGCAGGGACGCGTCCCGCCACGGACTCTGCGCTGCCGCGCTCAGTTCTTCTTGATGATGACCGCTTCGAGATACGCGCTGGGCAGGACCAGCGTGCCGTCCTTGGCGACATTGTTCTTGTCGAGCAGGGCAAGGAGATCCTTCTCGAGCGCCGTGCGCGCTGCGGGATCGAGCGAGGCGAAGGCTTTCAGCACCGGGCCGTAGTAGTCGCGGAAGATCCCCAGCCAATGCTCGGGTGACTTGTAGCGGAAGACGAAGTCCCTGCTCTTTGCGGTAACCGCCGCCTTCGGGCCAAACAAGGCGTCGAGGCGCGCCGTGGTGCCCCACAGCGGCGGCGGGGCGACGCCCGCAACCGGCGGAACGTATTTGCCGAGGAGCCTGAACATCTGGCCGATGAAGCTGTCCGGCGTCCAGTTCGCCAGGCCGATCTTCCCGCCGGAGCGGCAGACGCGCAGCATCTCGCTGGCGGCCTTCTCCTGGTTGGGCGTGAACATGACGCCGAAAGTGGACAGCACGACATCGAAGCTCTCATCGTCGAAGGGAAGCGCCTCGGCATCAGCTTCCTGGAAGGTGACCGGCAGGCGGTCGGCTTCGGCACGTCGGCGGCCGCCCTCGAGCAGCGCACCGACATAGTCGGTCGACACGACGTCGGCGAAGCGGCGGGCAGCGGCCAGCGTCGCGTTGCCGTTGCCGGCGGCGACATCGAGGACGCGCTGGTTGCTGCGCAGGTCGACGGCCTCGCAGAGCGTTTCGCCCACGATCTGCAGAGTGGTGCCGACGATGGCATAGTCGCCGGAGCTCCAGGCGACTTGCTGGCGGCCCTTGATCGTCGACAGGTCGACGGTGGGGATGGCTGATTGAACGTTCATGGTTGTGCTCCTCTATCCAGTTTCCGCCACGTTGTTGGAGCGCGGTGGAGCCTTACCTAGGCATTGACCTGAGCAGCGCGTATGACCGTACGTCCGCATTGCTTGATAACGCGTCGGCAATTCTCTGTTCGATCTGGCGGAGCTCCATGGCAGTCGATGCCCTATCCGAGGTGTTGAGGACGGTGCGTCTCACCGGCGCGGCGTATTTCAATGCCGCGGCGAGCGCGCCCTGGGTCGCCGAGCCGCCGACGCGTGAGAGGGTGCTGGCGAGGATCCTGCCCGGCGCCCGGCATCTGATCTCCTATCACGTGGTCACCGAAGGTCGCTGCTTCGCCAGCCTGATCGACGCTGAGCCGCTGCTGGTCGAGGCCGGCGAAGTCATCGTCTTCATCAAAGGCGATCCGCATGTGTTGTCGAGCAGCCCGGGTATGCGCGCCGATCCCGTCGCACCCGATGCGTTCGCCGCCGCTGCCGGCAGCCCGTTGCCATTCTCATTGCGCTACGGTGGCGACGGACCGACTTCGGTCCGGCTGGTCTGCGGCTTCCTGGCCTGCGATGCCCATCCGTTCAATCCGCTTCTCGACATGTTGCCGGCAGTCATCAAGGCGGGCGCTCCGTACGGTGACGAGTTCGAACTGGCTCGACCCGTTCGTCCGCGTGGCGATAGACGAATCGACGAGCCGACGCGCCGGCGGTGAAAGCGTGCTGGCGAAGCTCAGCGAGCTGATGCTGATCGAGGTGGTTCGCCGGCACCTCGAGACGCTACCGCCCGGACAGGCCGGATGGCTGGCGGGATTGCGCGATCCGTTCGTCGGCAAGGCTCTGGCGCTGATGCATGGCGACCCGGCGCGCAACTGGACGATCGAGGAACTGGCGCGCGAGGTCGGGTTGTCGCGCTCGGTGCTGGCGGAGCGTTTCGCCGGTCTGGTCGGCCAGCCACCGATGCAGTATCTCGCCAAGTGGCGCATGCAGATCGCTTCGGGGCTTCTAAGCGGCGGCGGCGCCAACATGGCAACCGTCGCTGCCGAGATCGGCTACGGCTCCGAGGCGGCGTTCAGCCGAGCCTTCAAGAAGATGCTGGGGATACCACCTTCGGCCTGGCGCCGCCGGCCCGGGCTTGAACCGAGTTCACTAGAACGACCCGGTGAACTCGAACTCCATCGCGTTCTTCACATTGTCGATCTTCCACCAGCTGAGGCGGCGCAGGAAGCTTTGTCCGAGCAATGCGCGGCTTCGCGGCGCCCCGACGGCGGCCAGCACGTTCTCCATCGACCTGTCGCCGATTTGCAGCGTCTTCAGCCGGAACACCCGCTGCTGCAGTCCGCTGCCGTCGGCAAGAGTGAACCGGCGCTGCCCCAGGAAGTCGGACTCCGTCAGCGTGCCGGCGCGCTTCATTTCATCGGCTGTTTCTTCCGGGATCTGCACGTTCGCCGCGCCGGAATCGACGATGAAGTAGGATCTGGTGCCGCCGTTGATGATGGCCGGCAGTACGAAGACGCCGCCCATCCTGTGAAACTGCGCGGTCGTCCGGGCCTGGGTTGAATCCTGCACGGCCGTCGCGCCTGGCACACCGCCAGCGGGGTTGCCGCCGCATGCAGTCCAGGTCGCGGTGCCCGTCCTGTCTGCCGGCCGGTAGCAATAATTCGCCTGAGCCAAAAGCTTCGAGAGCGTATCGCGCTGCTCGCACGCACCGACAGCGGCGAGGGCAGTCGCGGCGAGGTTCCGACAGGTCGTGTCGGCGGCTTGCCATCGCGGCACGAGCGTCCCGGGGTCTGTCGCAGCGCCTTCGCCGGGCTGGGCGTTTGCGCTCGCGGCGAGCGTCGACAGCAGTGCCGCCAAGACTGCAACACGAAGAGTTCGTCGAGTTCATGCAAATTGACCTGTCAATGCAATCAGGCCCGTCTTCAGCAAATGCCACACCAATGCCACAGAAAATCTGTCACGTCTTGGTCGCTGCGGCCACACAACCATTCGGCGGCAGAAGGTAGCGTCTACAAGCTATCCGACAGGAGCAGGCGATGAGGGCGATCGGCCGCCAACTATCCACTGTCGTGCTGGGCGCGGCGCTCGGCGTGTTTGGCCGAGGAGCCGCTGCCGACGACGCGGCGTGCCAGGCGGTCCTGGACTCGGTCATCAAGCAGGCAACCGTTCCCGTGCATCAGAAGATTTCGATCGAGAGCGCCGCCGCGCCCGGCAAGCCATTGCAGAGCGAGATGATCCGCACCGGCGACATCATGTACATGCAAATCCGCGGCCAGTGGACGAGCCGGCCCTATGACAGCCAGAAGGCCGTGAACGATGCGCGGCAGGCGATGCAGAAAGCCGAGCACAGCTGCACGAAGGTGCGCAGCGAAGCGGTCGATGGGCAGCCGGCAGATCTCTACAGCGTCGAGGCAAAGACCGCGTCGGGCGGCACCGAGTCACAGATCTGGATTTCTTCCGCGAGCGGATTGCCGCTTCGCCAGCACACGATGATGCGCGAACAGGGCGGCGCCAAAGGCCAGCACGACGTTCGCTTCGACTACACCAACGTGCGCGCCCCGCAGGGCATCTCTCATTGAAAGTGCGGAAACGCACACTCGGCCGCGGCCACACGCACAACTTTGTGATGGGATCATGCAAATCTTAACCTTGAGCGCACGCGTCAATCGGATAATCAACAGGCCCCGCGGCGCTGGCCACGTCGACGGTCCATCGTCATCTCGCACGATCGAGCAGGAGTAGGGATCGCGCTCGCTTCGGAACAATCACCATCATCGTCAAAGCCTTTGCACTCTTTACGCAGCATGTCGGGGAGACGTGAATGCAGTTGCTTGAGCGTGAGTCGTATATCGAGGAGCTGAGCGCCCAGCTCGATCGCATTCCGAGCGGCGGAGGTTGTGTGGCGCTGATTTCCGGCGAGGCCGGCATCGGCAAGACGTCGCTTCTTCGCGAGTTTGCCGCTGCGCAGAGCAGGGCCAACCGCGTGCTGTGGGGCGGCTGCGAGGCGCTGTTCACGCCTCATCCCCTGGCGCCGCTGCAGGACATTTCCCGCCAGATCGGCGGTGAATTCCCGAGGATGATCTGCGCGGCGCCCAGCCGGCAGGAGATCTTCAACGCGACCCTCGATCAGTTCGCGCGCCTGGCGGCGCCGACGGTGGTGATCATCGAGGATGCACACTGGGCGGACGAAGCGACACTCGACCTGATCAAGTTCCTCGGCCGTCGCCTGGCCGGGCTCGCGGTGATGCTGGTGGTCAGCTATCGCGACGACGAGGTGGCCGACAAGCATCCGCTGCGCTCGGTCATCGGCGACCTGCCGCCGGCATCGCTCTGCCGCATCAGGCTGCAACCGTTGAGCGAAGATGCGGTCGGTCTGCTGGCCGCGGCGGCCGGCCGATCGTCGGCCGGCCTGCACGAGGTGACCGGCGGCAATCCGTTCTTCGTCACCGAAGTCCTCGCCGCATCGGAGGACAAGGTGCCGTCGACGGTGCGCGATGCGGTGATTGCGCGCCTGGCACGGCTGTCCGGCGAGGCGCGCCGGGTGGCGCACCTGGTTTCCATCGTGCCCCGACACGCCGAGCGCTGGCTGATCGACGGCATGATCGGCCCCGGCGGCGAGGTCATGCAGGAATGCCTGAATGTCGGAATGGTCGCCCATCGCGATTGTTCGCTGGGCTTCCGGCACGAAATCGCGCGGCGTGCGGTCGAGGACAGCATGTCGCTGCCCGAGCGCCAGGACCTTCATGCCGGCGCGCTGGCGATGCTCTTGAAGCAGCGCGACGGCAAGGTCGCGATCTCCCGCCTGGTCCATCACGCCGACAACGCCGGCGACAGCGCCGCGGTGTTGCGCTTCGCACCGGTGGCCGCCGAGCGTGCCGCGGCGCTGGGCGCCCATCGTGAAGCCGTCGGCCATCTGCGCACCGCGCTTCGCCACGCTGCCGCTCTGGGCGCCTCGTTTCCCGACGATGAGCGGGCACAGCTGTTCGAGCGGCTGTCCTACGAATGCTACCTGACCGACGAGATGGCCGATGCCAGTGTCGCGCGCGAGGAGGCCCTTGCCGTGTGGCGATCGCTCGGCTCGCGCCGTCAGGAAGGCGACGCGTTGCGCTGGCTTGTCGCGGCTGGCGTGGTTCAACGGCCGCAAGGCCGCGACCGAGAGCTATGCCAGCGAGGCGGTGACGGTACTCGAGCAGCTCCCACCCGGGCGCGAGCTCGCCATGGCCTACAGCAACAGCGCCCAGCTCCACATGCTGGGGGAAAACGTCACGGCGTCGCTCGAATGGGGACGCAAGGCGCTCGAGCTCGCCATTCGCCTGGGCGAGACCGAGATCGAGGTCCATGCCCTCACCAACATCGGCACCGCCAAGCTGGTCGGTGAGGATCCGGCGGGACGCGAAGACCTCGAGCGGGCGCTCGCGACCTCGTTGAACGGCGGGTTCGAGGAGCATGCGTCGCGTGCCTTCACCAACCTCAGCACCATGTCGTTCCGGCATCGCGAATTCGCCACGGCGGCCGAGTACCTGAAGGCCGGTATCGCCTATTGCGACGAGCACAATCTCGACTCGTGGATCCGCTACATGACGGCATACCGGGCGCAGATCGCGATGGCCGTCGGCCGTTGGGACGACGCCGTGAAGGACGCGCAAACCGTCATCCGCCATCCGCGGGTGGCGCCGGTCAGCAAGATCCCGGCGCTGGCCGCCCTGGGCCGCATCCGTGCTCGCCGCGGCGATCCGGACTCCGAAGCTCTTGTCTGCGAAAGCCCCCTCGACGAAGGCTATCGGCTGGCTGTGCCGACCGACGAGATGCAACGACTGGTGCAAGTCGTCGCGGCACGCGCCGAGGCGGTCTGGTTGCGAGGCGCCGATGCCACGGATGTCGTGGCCGAAGTGGCGAAGGCCTACGAGCTTGGCTTGAAGCACGCCGATTCCTGGATCCAGGGCGAGCTGGCGTTCTGGCTGTGGCGGCACGGCCGTCTCGACCACGTGCCGGCAAAGATCGCGCAACCCTTCGCGCTGCAGATGGCGGGCGACTGGCAGGCGGCGGCACGCCTGTGGGAGGAGTTCGGCTGCCCCTACGAGCAGGCCATGGCGCTCGCCGACAGCGATTGCGAAGGCCCTTTGCGTACCGCCCTGGAGATCGTCGAACGCCTGGGCGCGTTGCCGATGGCCGCCATCATCCGCCGCAAGCTCCGTGCCAACGGCGTCCGCGACATTCCGCGCGGTGCCCAGGAGCGGACCCGGCAGAATCCCTGTGGCATGACCAACCGACAGCTCAGGGTGCTCGGCCTTCTGGTCGAAGGGCGGCGCAACGCCGATATCGCGCGACGGTTGTTCGTGGCCGAGAAGACGGTCGACCATCATGTCTCCGCGGTGTTGGCCAAGCTCGGCGTGCGCTCGCGCGGCGAGGCGGTGGCGGCCGCGAACAGGCTCGGCCTGTGCGAGGCACAAATTGCGGAACCGGTCGACAAAAAATAGGGAGAACTCCCGATGGCACGGCGGCTCGGCGTGGTCATGTTCCGCGCGGTCGGACTCCCCCGACATCGACTTGAAAGGAGAGGGCAAATGCCCCGTTACCTCGTGGAGCGCGATTTCCCGTCTGGGTTGAATATTCCGGCCAGCAACGAAGGCGCCAACGTTTGCCGCACCGTCGTGGACGTCAATGCCGCCGATGGCGTGACCTGGATCCATTCCTATTTCAGCACCGACAACAAGAAGAGCTATTGCGTCTATGACGGGCCGACCCCGGAGGCGATCCGCAAGGTCGCCGTCAAGAATCGGCTGCCGGTGAACCGGATCACCGAGGTGCGCGTGCTCGATCCGTATTTCTACCGCGCCGCCTGATCAAGCCTGTGCCGCGCGGGCGAAGGCTTCCTCCCTTCGCCAGCGACATCGGCCGGACCGCGGGCCTTCGAAGCCCAGGGTTTACCCCGACCCGAGTGGCCCTCCCTGCCACCAGTGGCCCCCCCAAGCCATGAGTGGGCCTGGAGGCCCGCGGTCCAACTGATTGCTTGATCGACCGGCGTCTCGGCCTACATCCACGCCGT
The DNA here is from genome assembly GCA_963755585.1 of uncultured Alphaproteobacteria bacterium. Classification (GTDB taxonomy): domain Bacteria; phylum Pseudomonadota; class Alphaproteobacteria; order Reyranellales; family Reyranellaceae; genus Reyranella. Next base: position 123,103 of record CAVWKN010000011.1, on the reverse strand, counting down.
AGGCCGAGACAATTTCGCCTCTGCCGGTGCAAGCAGTGACGGCATGTTCGATCAGCCACCACCCGTGCGGCGCGAGGGACGGCCACCACGCCTTCTCACGGATGGTCTCTTCTTCGCGATCTTTCCCGATGCAGGCACTGCCGCGCGCACACGGTTGGGAATGTAAGGTAACAAAAACAATAAGTTATCCTGATGCTCGGTCTCCTGGAGCGGCGAGGGGACACTTAGGGGACACCTCGGGACGGTTTTCGACCCTTTCCGGCACCCCGAAATTCGGGCTCGTCGGCCAGCCAGCGGTCGGTGCCCCTTCTTTACGGCACCCGAGAATTCCGGCTTTCCGCTCATTACCTCGAGCCGGAGGGTGTTGGAACTCGCTCCCTCGCGGGTAGTGCGCGGAATGGGTACGGCCGGCGTGACGCGTCCGCATCGGGTTGGGCGCCGGCGCCGGTCGTCGAGAGGGGTTTCCGACCCTTCCGCACCCTGACGAATTTGGAGCGCACCCCAAAAGTGAAAGGGCCAGTAGCGCACGCAAAGTTCTTTCAGGGACTTTCCGGCACTTTCCGACAGTTTCCGACCCACGCCGGGCGGCGGAAACCGGCACGGTTCGATGATTGAAATCATTGACGAATCCGACGCGCCGGATGGGTGGCAGGGGTTTCCGCCCTTTCCGCCCTTTCCGCCCATCGTTTGATTCCGCTCACTCGCCGGCACGGCGCCTGCTCTCGGTGACGGCATCGAGCACCGCCACTACGTCGTCGACGACCTCCGGTTCCAGCGGCGTCTCCGCTCCGGCCTGTCAGAATTCGGGCTGGCGGTTGCGCAGCCAGAACATGCAGGCCTGGGTGTCGGGCGGGTAGGACACTGTGTTGGTGATGGTGTGCTTTTTCGCCCTTGTGGACCGTGGTGCGGGTGACTTTGCCGCTGAAGCCTTTGGCGCGCTCGAACAGGGCGCGGACGATCACCCCGTCGGCGACCCTGCGGCCGCGGTGCACCGCGTCGGCGAAGTCGGGGTGGGCGGCGATCCAGTTCTGGATGGTCCGGCGGGTAACGCCAAAGAAATTGCCCAGCACCTCATTGGTGGCGCCGAGCAGGCAATAGTTATGGGCGAGCTCGATGTACTCAGGTTTGTAGAGTGTCGGTTGTCCGGGGGCAGGCATCTGTCGATCCTCTTCAGTGAGTGTCGACAGGCATACGCCACAACATTGCTCAGTGCCGTCAACGCCAAGATGTGCGCGGTGTATGCGGTTCGGCGGGGCTCGGCCTATAGTCGCCCATGCCTAGCAAGACCGAAGTCGCCGCACGCCGCCTGGTAGCCGATCTGCCGCGCCGCGCGTGACAGGCTCATCGGCACGGACTTCGAAGAGTCGATGCGCGGGCGCAACGAAACCTTGGACGTCTGCCCCAACCGTCCGGCACCGGTGGTGATCGAGCAAGAGGGCCAGCGCGTCGTGCGCCAGGACATGCTTTGGGGCTTCCCGCCGTTCAAGCCAGGCGCCGGCTACGGCACCAACTTCCGGACGCTCAAGAACGACCTGTGGCGCGGCTGGCTCGACCGCGAGCACCGCTGCCTCGTGCCGGCAACGGCGTTTGCCGAGCCCGACCGGAACACCTCCAAGCCGGTGGTGTGGCGCTGGTTCCAACGCGCCGACAAGCAGCCCTTTTTTCTTTGCCGGAATTTGGCGGCCCTGGACGGGCGATCGAGGGACCAAGAAGAAGCCCAACATCGGCGACCACACGCTGTTCTCGATCATGACGACAGAACCGAACGCCGTCGTTGAGCCGATCCATGAGAAGGCGATGCCGGTCATGCTGATGACGCCTGACGACGTCGACCAGTGGCTACGGGGGGTATCAGTCGATGACGCGCTGAAAACGCAGAGGCCGGCGACGGACGACGCGATTGTGATCCGGCCTGACGAAAAGAAAGCGGCCTAGCGCGATCGAGGCGTGACGGTCGGGGCGGAGGCCGGCAACGTGAAGAACAACCGGCCGGGGCTGATGGAGCGTGTCGGTTTACTCTAAAGCCCAGCAGCAGACATCACAGCGGCCTGGGCCCAACCACGCAGCGAGGCTAGATCCTGGCAGCGGTTAGTGGCGAAACCAGCTTATTCGCCCGCAGTAGCCGGCAATACTTTCTGAGACGAGGCGCGTTGGGCCGGGTAGTGCCATATGCGTTGTCCCCGTGAAACTGGCGATAGATCGCGGCAGTGTCATTTCAGCGTTCCACTTGAATGCGGCGCGTAATTTGACAGTCGGCACAGCCAAATGTCCCAAGATTGGACACGCGATTTCATCTGCCATAAGTGCTCCGTTGTGGACCAGCGATTACGCCCACCGACCTGAGGGAGGCCACTCCAGCTATGGATTACGAATCCGACAATGAGCAATACAAGCGATCTATTTCGCTCCAGGTTGCGGCTAGAGCGGCCAAGCTCGAGCGTGGCTCACCGGCAATCGGCGCGGAATCCGCAGATGCCACACCTGATAACTTTCGCGCTTCGCGGGAACTGAGCAATCTGGAGGAAGACGTTTCTCTTCGTTGGTCGTTTAGGCACTCGGCCAACTTAGTCGTGGCGTTCGCCATGGGCGTCGCCGTCTGTGCCAGCGCTGTTTACTTTTTTCTGGACGTCAAGCTGCGAGTTCCGCCGTGGTCAATAAGCGTGACAATGGCAACGCCGTCTAGCGCGAAGCAGGCAATGCCTCCGCCGCCAATGCCGCAGCCAAGTGCAACGGAAGCAGAGCTTCTGCCGCCACCGCCAACAGCCGCTCCGCCGCCGCCGCCGGTTGCCGTCGTTCAAGCGGCGACGCCTCAGCCATCCCCTGTGGTGGCAGTACCTGTGGTCCCCGCTGCGCCCGCCTCCGCAGTGCTTACACCAACCCAAAGTGTGCGAAGCCCTTCCGAAATTCTGGAAGTGCAGACACGTCTCGAAGCGCTCGGGATGAAGCCCGGCGTTCCGGACGGCATCTTGGGATCTCAAACTGCCGGGGCCATAAAGCGTTACGAAGAAGCCAATGGGCGTCCGCAGACCGGGAACATTGACAGCGAAATTCTGGAACGGCTTCGCCAGGAGAAGCCAATCTCACAGGCGGAAGCCGAAGGCAGGCCGAAACCGGCGGCTGCCGCGCGCGAGCAAGCCGAACAGGCGGAAGCAGCCCTCAATCTTTCTGATCAAGCTCGCAAGCGGGTACAATTGGCCCTGACTGCGCTTGGCCACGAAGTTCCTGCGACAGGCTACTTCGGACCCATCACACGTAGGATGATTGCGGAATGGCAGAAGACGCAGGGGCTGCCGCCATCAGGCTTCCTTGATTCGCCCCAGCTCGCCGCACTCCAGCAACAGGCCGCGCCTGCCTTAGCGAAATAGGATCAGCGTTAGCCCTCGGAGCCGCGGAGTGCCTTCTCACTGCGCCCGACGTAACGACGGCCTTATCCCATCTGCACTGTCCCAGGCTGGGTGTCACCCACCTGCCGGCCGTGGTACTTGGCACCTGCTAAGTCCCGCCAGCGGTTAGTGGCAAAACCAGTTAATTCGCCTGCAGCGCTGGCAATACGTTCTTTACCTATATCCAGTGTGCAAGCGTGGAAGAGTAGATCGTTGCCGCACTTGCAACGAAGCCCCACAGGCAAATGGCTGCCATCAGTGCCAACACCGTGGGGACGTCATCACTCTTCTCCCACAAAAGAAGTTTGTTCTTGTCCATCAGGGCCCCCCCTCGTGGCAGAAAGAACAGCCTAACGCTGTCACCGAAGGGGACTGCCTGCAAGCTAAGGCCGCGCGGTTAGGGTGCGATCAAATTGTGACCAGCGAGCCGCTTAAACGATCGGTGCGTTGCCGCAGGTTGTCAGTGGCAGAGTGGGCCCGCGCGGGAAATGGCGAAGCATTTAGACAGCGGCTTGCTTTCTTCGAACCCAACGACAACTGCCGCCGACATCAACAGAAAGGCGCCTATCATCAGTGTAGGCACTACGCCGCGCCGCCACACTCCCGGGTAGGCTGCTTCCGGCTTACGGACACGACCAGCCTCGTCGCCGCGTGGCACAACCCGACTTGTTCCGAATTTTCTTGAGCGCACCGAGGGCTGCATAGGCCATCCGGTTTTTTTACTAGAGGGGGTAACTACTATAGCACCTCTATCCGATATCGGGAATACCGGCCTAATTTGAAGCGCCGGCGCGCCCACGCTACGCAATCGCAGCCCAGTAGCTTCTTGCTCAAGGCGGCATCGAGCATATGCGCGAGCCTCACGCCGGCTTCTGCAGTTGCTCCCTGACGATCGGCGTGTTCGCCGCGACGTAGGCTGCATCGATCTTCACTTTCCCGGATGGCTGATCGCAGGACGCGCCCTGTCGCGTGCAGTATTTCGTCTGCGCCTGTTCCGCGATGGCGAACGACTCGTTGGCCCAGGCCTTCGGCTCGGTTTGGGTCCAGCTCTGAACTTTGGCTGGCGTGATCGATTTCATCAGCTCAGTAGCGGCTTCGCCAACGTCCGCCCCAACCGCCTTGGTCACCAGACAGGTATCCCAGATGGAATGCAGGTTGGATGTGCCGCACTCTCCCGTCACTAGTACGCCGTTCCCGCCTCGATCATCCTCGAAGGAGACGTGAAGCGGTTGATGGATGTCGCCGACCCAATGTCCAAGGAACTTCAGCGCCGCTAGCTTCGCCTCGTTGTCGGTGCTGTTGGAATACAAGAACGCGAGCTCCACCTAGATGGCCGACAACACGCATTCTTGAGCACGCGGACACATGTCGCCGTCCGCTGTTAGCCCGTGCGAATCCCTGGCGAGATTTACGAAATGTTCCACGGCCCGTTTCCGTGGGTGGTCGGGCCATATGCAGGAATTGGAGAAGCGATGAAACTCGGTGTCCGTCTTGATCAGCCGCTCTATCTCGGCTCGCGTGCTGGGCTTGGCATGGCGGAAGGCTATTTCACAAACGACCTTGTGACCCTCATCGCCCCATGCCCAAGCGTCGCTGCTGATTGGGAGAAGCAACAGCAACAAAGCCACTTTCAGCCGAAGATTTATCTGGTCCCCACGTTATCGGGTGGTAGCATCTTCGCACAAGACGAAGCGATTTGAATTTAGGCTCTGAAAGTACCGGCTCTGGTCGTCGCGTCATCTGAGTGTCCGCTTATTCGGTCAACAGGCAAGAGGGCATCTAACAAATGGCGATGCAGTCCGCGGCGATCTGCAAAGGTTGCTGGCAACAGATGCATATGCCAATCCCCTTGCGCGGCGTGTTGTCTGTACCATTTCGCGCCTTCGGCATCCGACCGAGCCGGATGAACCCGAACATCTGCACGATCTGCGAGATGATGTTTGAGCGGACGATGAAAGCGCGCACGGTCACGCTCAATGCAACGATACTCTTCGCCGACTTGAGGGCCTATACGAAGCTGTCCCAATCTATGTCGCCGATCGAGATGCGTGGCCTGCTTGATGCCTTCTATGATCAATGCGCCTCCGCGATTTGGCACTACGACGGGCTTCTCAACAAAACGATTGGCGACGCTGTCATGGCTGTTTTCAACTTTCCCATTCGACAGGTTGACCACCCTCGCCAGGCATTGCTCGCGGCTCGCGAGATGCAAAGAACCTTCGAGCCGTTTCAGGCGGAGCTAGCCGCAGGAGGCTCGGGCATCGGGGTTGGTATCCACACAGGTGAGATCAGTTTCGGTGAATTCGGCCATACACATCGGGACCTGACGGCAATTGGAACTGTGGTCAATACAGCTTCCCGCGCACAAGCCGCCGCGGAACCCGGCCAGATCCTAGTTACGGAGGCGGTTTACCAGAAGGCTCGGTCCGACCTGCCTGACAGTTCAGCGAAGGAATACCAATTGAAGGGATTCGACGAACCGATCCTGCTTTACGCGGCCTAATCGGCCTGGGCGAAAATGGCGGGCCGCGACCCCCTAACGGCGCTACGATTGCCGCCAGTGATGCTGGAACAGATCGAATCATGGGCCTCTGAGCGCGATATCAGCCGATCGGATGCAATGCGCCAGTTGATCGAAGCAGGCTTGAAGCGGCGGCCTAAGGCGTGACTCAAAAGCCATCAACGGCGTGCGATTTTTCACATAGCTGGGCTTTCTCTGCCCGTAGGGTCTCGGCCCGGCTTCCAAACGTACCCCAGTACCTCTGGGCACCCCCGGCCGGGTGACCGGTCCGCACTTGTCCCCAAGACACGCGGACCGGTTGCTCCTGTTCCAGGCCGCAGCGAATTGTCTAACCCTACCGCCCAATTCGTTGACGCAATGCGCGCCAGTCGGACTGACAAGCGGCCCGAAGCCCCTTCGCTGGGAGATCGATACTGGGCTCAACGGGACATATGATAGGGCGGCGTTGGCCACGCTTCCCGGCGCCCGACTTCCACGGGAATGATGGCGCGGCCGACTTCCTTAGATCGACGGATCTGGCTTGGCATCTCGGAGCTTTGCCGCCGCGGAGGAACGGGTTGGCCTTCTTCCACCACCGCTCGCACGCGTTGGACCGCCAGCTCGGTGACATGAACGACCGCGTCCTTGTCAGTGTCGCCATAGGCGGCTAGGTCCCAAAGATCCGGGATGCTCGCGATAAAGCGACCGTCGCTTTCGCGATCGATCATTGCCCAGTACCAAACCCTGTACATGCGATAGCCCATACACGCAGGCAAACACCGAGGCTGTCAGCCAGGGAAAATGAAGACCGATAGAGCCGCCGCCGCAATGGAGGCCAGAGCGACGAAGGCGAACAGGACAATGCCTGCCAGAGCTACGTGCTGAAGCATACTGGAGTCCCTCCCGAGACCTTCACCTCGCGGACGGATCTTGCCCCTCACCGTGACCGCGGGTGCGTTGCGACCAGGCTAGGACAGGCGGCCCACCAGAGTCTAAAATCTGACTCACTGGCGCGTTTTCTATGGTCGGGAGTCACCCACCCTACCAGCCGCGGGCTAGATCGATTCCAGGGGCAGGAAAAACAGCCTTAGCGGCGGTGTCTGTGTTTGAGGGGCGATCGAGCCTTTCCAGGCGCTCTAGCAGTCGGCGAACGCTGCTTGCGTACCACCTGCCGCCCAGTGCGGTTGGTATCTCTCGCTCGTTCAACGCGTGCGCTATGGCGTTAAACGAGACGAGGCCGGCCGCCTGGAGCGAACGAATTGTCGAAGCCAAAGCCTTGGCTCGCGCATCTGCGGCGGCGCCCTTGCCGGATGTGAGCAGGCCGAAGCGCGTCAGCATCCGTACCACGGTGGTGTAATGCCAGCGACCGCCACGAGCGGTCGGTATTAGTCTTCGGTTCAACTGATCCGCCAGAGCCCGGCGTGAAATAAAACCAGCCGCCCTAATCTCGCGAATGATCTGGACCAATGTACGGGCGCGAGAGTCCGTGGCCCGCTTATTGGCCAACGCACCGTACATCCTTCGCTGGCGGAGGAACCTTTCCCCATGTTCGCTTTCCATTGGGCCATCGTGGCTGACCCTTGATGTGCGGTTCGGTGGTAAAAATGTGGCAATGTCAGCTCTGGCGTTAGCTAATTCGATTCCACGGGCAGAAAAACTTAGCGACGGTGTTTGGTGTTCGAGGCGTGATCGAGCCTGTTCAGGCGCTCCAGCAGTCGGGTAACGGTGGTCTTGTGCCATTTGCCGCCACGTGGCGTCGGTATCCGTCGCTCGTTCAACTCCCGCGCAATGGCCTTGATGGCGACAAAGCCCGCTTTCCGAAGTTCACGAATTGTCGGGCCCACGGCCTCAGCCCGCGCGTCCGCGATCCGCCTGATTGCCAGTCCGTTGTTGCCATTGCCAGCCAACCCGAGGCGGAACAGCAGTCGCTGTACGGTGGTGCGATGCCATCTACCCTTACTTGTAGTCGGTATTTTCCTCCGATTCAGTTCCTTCGCCAGCGCATGTTGGGAAACGAAGCCCGCCGCCATAAGCTCTCGAATAGTCGCAGCCACTGCTGCATCGCGACTGCTCGTGGGCAGCTGATTTCCTGCCACGCCGATGGGCCCACGCTGACCGGAAGAGACGTCCCCATCTACTCGCTTCATCCGTCCACGCCCTACATCGACAGCGTCATGCCGACTATCAGGGCCAACCCGACCAGAGCCATGAGGAGACCCACGACGTCGCGCCAGCTTCCGGCGCGGAAGTCGCCCGGCTCCGGTAAGCCCTTGTGTGCTTGATGCGCCATCTGATCCCCCGGAGAGCCTCGAGGACACGACGGTGGAAGAATATCCCTCGGGCACGCGGGCGAGCCGGCGCATACGAGGTAGCTCGTCGGGTGCCGTGCCGAGAAGCCATCATTGGCTATCCTCGCAGGGCATGGATCGAAGACTTGCCAAGACTGTGGACGAGACTGAAAATTGCCGCCCGCAACGCCGTCTACAGGCTTTTGGATGCTACAGCGGGACAGCCGATGCGATGGGCGACGTTGCCTAGGATGTACGAGTCACGGACGTCCATATTTCGGGCGGTTGAGCGCGGATGGGTCGTCCTTTGGGGAACGAGTGTGTTCTGCGACGGGATCAAATCGTCAAAGATGCCCGCGCGTTGCGCCTGCGGCGGGGCGTTCGGCGACAGCTTCCACCAACTATCGTTCGCTGCTGGCGCGGCAGGCATCATAGGCATGGGCGCCGGCGGCGTGACAGCGAGCGGCGACAGGTAGCGCCACCAATCGGGAAGCGAGGGAGCCGGCCTTATTGCGCCGAAACCATTCGGCAGGTCAGTGTCAGCCATGATGCGTTGTCCCTTCTGTGTCCTTCCGCTTTACGGCGCGGCCAAGGATGTCGGCGATGAGCGAGGCACGCTCAAGTTCACTTAGAATTGGGGCGGCCAATTTTCCCAGGCCCGCCCTGACAACGGTGGTCAACTCGGCATCCGTCATCCCTTCGACGGCTCGCAATTCAGGGAAGCGTCGACCTAGCCGTGCGATGCGCCGCGCGAGTGTGCTCATGCTGCGGCTTCCGTCAGCGTCTGCCACAAGTCGCAGTCACTCATGGCGTAGGCCGCTTGCAGCTCGTCAAATTTTCCGTCCAGCAGGAAGATGACGCGGGCGTGGCCCTCGGCAATCTTGCGCCACGTCTCTCTGTCCAGCCGGCGCGCTGTCTTGCCTGGAGGCGGCTCCAGGGGCACGGGTGGCATACGGCCTGTGTTGCCTGCAGCCCGCCAATCGGCCTCGCGGGCCTTGTCCCGGGCTATTCCCATATCGAGCGAGTCCGCAAGGTTCGCCATTGGCGACGCTGAGTCACCCAATCTCGTAAGGCGACCGCCTCGTCGCCGATCGACGCATCGACACGGTGACCTGGGCTGTGCACGAGTTCGTCCTCGTGCACAGCCTGCTCGGCCGCAGTTGCTACCGTGAGGTGATGCGTTTCCCGCTCGTCGGTCAGGCCTGAGCGCTCACCAGTGAGAACATCGCGCCCTGCGGATCGATGCCCTGCACGATCCAGTTGCCACCGGGCACTTCCATCGGACCATTGATCACGCTGCCGCCGCCCGCCTTGAGGCGTTCCATCGCGGCGCCGATGCCATCGACCTGGAAGTAATAGTTCCAGAACGATACCGGCACCTGTGGCGGCTTGGTCATCATCCCGCCGATCGGTGCGCCACCGGCCGCGAAGAGCTGGTAGACGCCCATCGCGCCCATATCCATCGCCTCCGCCTTGGTCCAGCCGAACAGGTCGGCATAGAAGCCGAAGGCCTTTGCGCCGTCGACGGCATAAAGCTCGTGCCAGCCGACGAGGCCGGGCGCAGCCGGATCGGCCGCCTGCGGCATGTCGGAGTTGGGTTTGAAGAGGCAGAACACCGTGCCCTGCGGGTCGGCCACCATGGCGAAGCGACCGACATTGGGAATGTCGGTCGGCGGCACATGGATCTTGCCGCCTGCCTTGGTCACGCGCGCGGCCGTCGCGTCGACATCGTCCACGCCGATATAGCCGGTCCAGCCCGGCTTGGCGCCGGCGGCGCAGGCATCCGCGGGCAAGGTCATCAGACCGGCGACCGGTGTGTCTGCCGCGAGCAGGCCGGTGTATTTCATGTCGCCCTGGCTCATGTCCTGGGTCTTCCAGCCGACGACGGTCTTGTAGAATGTTTCCGCCGCGGCGGCGTCGGTGGTCATCAGTTCGTACCAGACGAAGGGTGCAGGTGAAGCCGACATGCCAGTGTCCTTTCTTGCGTGATGGTGCGGTTCAGATCCTGGCGACGAGCGCCGTGAGCTGGTCGGCGCAGATGCCCCAGCCCTGGTGAAATCCCATCTTTTCGTGGGTCTCGCGGTCGGCCACCGTCCAATGGCGTACGCGCGCGGTGTATCTCGTTTTGCCGCCTTCATCCTCGAAGGTGATGATCAGCGTCATGAACGGCTTCGCCGCGGGCTCCCACGCCTTGGTGTAGGCGTCGGTGGAGACCAGACGCTGGTTGGGCACGACGTCGAGATAGACGCCGTGGTTGGGCAGGTCCTTGCCGTCGGGCCCGCGCATGACGATGAGGGCGGAGCCGCCCGGCCGGACGTCGAGCTCGGCCACCGGCGTGGTGTAGGGGAGGGGGGCGAACCACTGCTTCAGGAGGTGGGGATCGGTCCAGGCGCGATACAGTTTCTCGCGCGGCGCATCGATCAGGCGGGTGAGCATGAGCTCGCGATCGTCGGACATTGATTTTCTCCTTGGAAGGTCGTTTCTGACCCAAGGACGAATGGGGTGTCGGCGAGCCGACAACCCTCGCCAGGAATTTTCAGGTCCGGGAGCAGGTGGCGTGGCGAAGACAGTAACGATCTACGGCATCAAGAATTGTGACACGATGAAAAAGGCGCGCGCCTGGCTCGACGGCCACGGCGTCGCCTACGCCTTCCATGATTACAAGTCGGCCGGCATCGAGCGCAGCCAGCTCGAAGGCTGGGCGTCGAAAGTCGGCTGGGAGACGCTGCTCAATCGCGCCGGCACGACCTTCCGCAAGCTGCCCGACAAGGACAAGGAAGGCCTTACAGAGAAGAAGGCGGTCGCGCTGATGATGGGCCAGCCCTCGATGATCAAGCGGCCGGTGGTCGATGTCGCCGGTCAACTTCTGGTCGGCTTCAAGCCCGAGCACTATGCCAAGGCATTTAAGGTCTGATAAAAGATATATAATTCAATAAATTATAACGCTTTCTTGACATTTTAGATCAGATCAACGACCCTCCGCCCATTATGCCTTCAGTGGCTACGAACAATAATTTTGGACGGCAAAGACCGGCCGATACCCCCCTTCGAGGTCTGTCATGAAAACCAAGCTTGCTTTGATCGCGGTCCCGCTCGCTTTGACGCTTTCGGCCTGCGGCGATACCTGGGGCGAACGTGCGCTCAGCGGCGGCGGCATCGGCGCCGGCGCGGGTCTTGCCGTGGGCGCGCTGGCCGGTTGGCCGCTCGTGGCGCCTGTGCTGGTGGGCGCCGCGGTAGGTGCCGGTATCGGCGCCGCGACGACGTCCAACAAGTAGTTCAGCCGAGCAGAAGCCGGAGCTTGCGGTCGAAGACGGTGAGCACGTCTTCGAGCGATTTGCCGTGCGCGAGCTTGCGCGGACCGTTGTAGACCATGTAGCCGCCCTGGGCGGCGCCCGGCACCTTGGCGATGGCGAACAGGGGTTGTTCGGCGGTGTGGCGGAAGATCGAGAAGATCGCCATGCCCGGTCGGAAGTCGATGGCATAGTCGCGCCATTCGCCCGAGGCGACGCGTCGGCTGTAAAGACTGAGAAGCCGGGACAACTCCCGCCGATCGAATGAGACGATCCGGCGCCGCGCCCGTTGATCGGCGATACGGTACAGGTTGGTCATGCAGCCGCGACTTGAATCATGTCGTGTGGACGAATTGTTGCAGAACCTCCGGCCACGGTAAAGCGCCCCTAAAATGCCCCGTTCCGTGGTTTGCCAAAGCTCGGATGGGGGGCTATGAACCGCCGCTGAAGCTGTTGATATTCCGCGATAATCTCGGGAGCCGTCCTTGTCCGATTCCGCCGCATTTCATGAGGTCGACGAGGCCGTCCGCAAGGACGAACTCAAGGAATGGTGGGGCCGGTACGGCACCTGGGTCGTAGGCGCTGCCGTGGTCCTCGTCGTGGTCGTGGCGGGGATGGTCGGCTGGCGCCAGTACGACGCCTCCCAGCGCGCCGCCGCAAGCGCGGCCTATTCAGCGGCGCTGGCCAAGATCGGCCAGGACCCGGCCGCGGCGCGGGCTGAATTCGACAAGCAGGCGGCGAGCGCGCCCGAACCCTATCGCTCGCTGGCGGCCATGATCGCCGCGCAACTGCGCGAGCCGCTGGAGGCCCAGGTGACCGCCCTGGCGGCACTGGCGCCCACCCTGTCGTCCGCCCAGCTGGCCGACCTCGCCAACGTGATCGCCGCCTTCAAGAGCGTGGATACGCCCAAGGCCGAGGAGATGATCGCCAAGCTCGAGCCGCTCGCCGGCCCCGACCGGCCGTTCCGCTTGAGCGTGCGCGAGTTGCAGGCGTTGGTGGCGGCGCGCAAGGGCGACATCAAGCGCGCCCGCGAGCTGTGGACGGAGATCTCGAAGGATCCCCAGGCGCCGCAGGGCACCGCCCAGCGCGCCACGGCGATGCTGAATCTCTACGGCGCCGCGGAGGCAAAGTAGGGTCATGGCGAACGCGTTGCGTGCGATCGAGTCCCGCCTCCTTGTCGTCGTCTTTCTGGCTGTGTCGCTTTCCGGATGCGGCATCACCGATATGGTGGGTGACTGGTTCGGCAAGAGCAAGACGCCGCTGCCGGGCGAGCGCACCTCGGTCTTCACCGACCGCGGCGAAATCGAGCCCGACAAGGACATGGCCAATGTCGAGGTCGTGCTGCCGGCGCCGGTGGTCAACGATTCCTGGCCGCAGTCCGGCGGCTTTGCCAATTACGCGATGCACAATCTGGCGATCGGCGATTCACCGCAGGTCATCTGGCGGGCCGATGTCGGCGCGGGTTCGACCTCGTCGCGCATCCTGACCACGCCGCCGATCGTCGCCGAGGGCAAGGTCTTCGCCAAGGATGCGCAAAGCACCGTCTCTGCCTTCAACGCCGATACAGGTGCGCTGATCTGGCGGGTGACGCTCAAGCCCGAAAAGGCGCGCGACGACGACGAGTTCGGCGGCGGGCTCGCCTATTACGGCGGCCGGCTGTTCGTGACCACGGGGTTCGCCGCGGTATTCTCCCTCGATCCGAACGACGGCAAGGAGATCTGGAACTCGGCGGTGAGCGCGCCGGTGCGCGGCGCGCCGCTGGTGTTCGGTGATCGGGTGTTCGTCATCAGCATCGACAACAAGCTGGCCGCCCTTGCCGCCGTCGATGGCTCGGACCTCTGGCAATTCACCGGCCTGACGGAAAGCGCGGGCTTTGTCGGCGGCAACAGCCCGGCCGGCTCGGGCGACTTCGTCGTGGCGCCGTTCTCGTCGGGCGAGCTGGTCGGCTTGCGCCTCGATAACGGCCGGGCGGTGTGGAACGAATCGATGATCGGCTCGCGCGGCGAGGTGCGGGCCTTCGGCAATCTGAGCGACATTCGCGGCCGCCCGGTGATCGATCGCGGTGTCGTGCTGGCGATGGGCACGGCCGGACAGCTCGCCGCGGTCGAGCTCAACAGCGGCCAGCGGCTGTGGGAACGTGGCATCGGCGGCAACACCACGCCGTGGGTTGCCGGTCGCTTCGCCTTCGTCACCACGGGCAGCGCCGACGTCGCCGCCATCAGCCGTGACAACGGCAAGATCAAGTGGGTGACGCCTCTCACGCAATATCAGGACGAGAAGCGCCGCAAGCCGGTGCTGTGGTCGGGCCCGGTGCTTGCCGGCGACCGCCTGCTGATCGCCGGCACGCTGGGCGACCTTTTGGCGATCTCGCCTTACACCGGCGCAGTCCTCGGCAAGATGGAAGTGCGCGATCCGGTCCGGCTGGCGCCGGTCATCGCCAACCGCACCATCTACGTCTTGACCGATTCGGGACGACTCATTGCCCTCCGCTGAGGACAGGCGGCACCCGCAGGGCGTCGCGCCCCCGAAGGCCGCCGCGAGGGTGGCGATCGTCGGCCGGCCCAATGTCGGCAAGTCGACCCTGTTCAACCGCCTGGTCGGCCGCCGCCGTGCCATCGTCGACGACACGCCCGGGGTGACCCGCGACGTGCGCGAAGCGCCAGCCCAGCTCGGCGATCTCGCCTTCACCCTGCTCGACACGGCGGGCTGGGAAACCACGGCCGGCGCCGGGCTGGAGGCGCGCATGCGCCGCTTCACCGAACGCGCCATCGAGGGCTCCGACGTCGTGCTGTTCCTGATCGATGCCCGTGCCGGCGTCCTGCCGATGGACGAAAGCTTCGCCGGCTGGCTGCGCAAGCGCAAAGACAAGGTGATCCTGGTCGCCAACAAGTGCGAGGGCCGCGCCGGCCAGCAGGGCCTGGCTGAAGCGCACGGGCTGGGCCTGGGCGAGCCGATCCCGGTCTCGGCCGAGCACGGCGAGGGCCTGAGCGACCTGCACGAGGCGCTGGCGCGGCACATCGAGCCGATGCCGGAGGAAGACGACGAGAGCGAGGGCGGCCTCGACGACGCGGAGAGCGAGGAGGAGGCAGCCAAGCGACCGGTGCTGCTGGCCATCGTCGGTCGCCCCAATGTCGGCAAGTCGACCCTGCTCAACCGGCTGGTCGGCGAGGAGCGCATGCTGACCGGACCCGAGGCCGGCATCACGCGCGATTCGATTCGCGTCGAATGGCAATGGCGGAACCGGCTGGTGCGCCTGATCGACACCGCCGGCATGCGACGCCGCAGCCGCATCGATGCCAAGCTCGAAGCAGCCTCGGTCGCCGACACGCTGGATGCGATCCGCCTGGCCGACGTTGTGGTCGTGGTGCTCGATGCCGCCGACATGGCCGAGAAGCAGGATCTCACCATCGCCGGCCGCGTGATCGACGAGGGCCGCGCCCTGGTGATCGCGGTCAACAAGACCGATCTTCTGGCCGACGACCAGAAGGCCTCGAGCCGGGCCTGGCGCAAGCTCGCCGACCGGCTGGAAGCGTCGTTCGCCCAGGTCAAGGACGTGCCGATCGTGGGCTTCTCGGCGTTGAACGGCCGCGGCGTCGAGCGGCTGATGCCCAAGGTGTTCGAGACCTACGACATCTGGAACAAGCGCGTGCCGACGCCCAAGCTCAATCGCTGGCTGCGCGAGATGGAGACGCTGCATCCGCCGCCGCTCGCCAAGGGCCGGCGCATCCGGCTGCGCTTCATGACCCAGATCAAGAAACGGCCGCCCACCTTCGTGCTGTCGGTCAGCCAGCCCCAGGAGCTGGGCGACGACTATCTGCGCTACCTGACCAATCGCCTGCGCGACGACTTCGACCTGCCGGGCGTGCCGATTCGCCTCGCCATGCGCAAGCCGAACAATCCTTTCGCCAGCCGGGCGAAGAAACAGCGATAGACAGTCGGCGTGTTGCCAAGGTCTTCTATGCAACCATAGGATCGACCACTGCGTGAAGGGCGGGGGCCAGCATGCCGGACGACACGCAACCCAGGACACAACCGCCGGCGGGCCTTCGGCCCTCCTTCGACCGCGTCGCCGGCTGGCTGGACAGCCTGCGCAAGGTGGTCGTTGCGGTCGCGGTCACGGCCGCGGCCATAATCGTCGTGGCGGCGATCGTTCGCGAGTTTTCGATCGGCGGCATCGTGATCGAGCCGGTCGTCGTGAAAGCCGTGGATGCCGCCGACGCACCGACGCCCGAGGTCGCGGCCCGGCAGATTGCCCGGCACCTCGATCGAATTCAGCGCGCCGGTGCGCAGGAGTGGCAAAAGGCCCACGTCGACGAGGAGATCCATCGCATCGACCTGCAGATTCCGGGCTCGCCCCTCAGCCTTGGCGGCGCCGCGCGCGAGGTCGTGGCGCTGTTCGGCGGGACGCCGATGACGGTGCGTTCCGCCCTGGCACGACGGCCGCCGCCTGCCGGCTATTCGGCGACGACGGGGATAGCGGGCGTTCCCGGATCGATCGTCGACTGCCAGCCGGAGGGCGAGCACACGCTGGATGCCGTCTTCGAATGCATCGCGCTGAATGCGATGACGTTCCAGGACCCCAAGGTCGCGGCCTCGTACGTATTTCAGCGCGAAAAGGCCAAGTGCCAGGCGCTGGACGCCGACGTGGCGCCCGGCATGGCCGACCTGCAGCGCGAGGAGCATCGCATCCAGAACCGCCGCCAGCGGTGCAGCTTCGCCGATACCCAGAAACTCCTCGCCAAGGTGCTCGACAGCGGACGCAAGGCCGACCGGCCCTGGGTGCTTTACCTCTACGGCCAGATCCACATGGCGCGCTCGGCGGCCCTTGCCGGGCTCGGCCTGCAGCAGCAGCTCTCCGAGCTCGACCAGGCGATCGCGCGCTTTCGCGATTTCCAGAAGCTGATGTCCACGTCACCGACTGCCATCGCCATTCTGATGGGGGCGTATCTCGACAAAGGCATCGCCATCCATCAAAGCACGCCGCGCCTGGGTTGGAGCGACGACCCCGCGTCGCTGCTGCAGTGGCGGCTCAAGCTGGCGGAGCAGACCTTCGCCGAAGCCGAAGCGCAGCTCAATACGATCCCCGCCAGGCGCAGCGCCAGCCTCGACGCCCTGGTCAGCCGGCTCGAAGGATTGCTGCTCTATCGGCAGTGGATGATCGCGGCGCACCGTCGGACGAAGTCGGGCGTGCTGACCGTGGCCACCGGGCAGCCCGCCGAACTGGAACAATTGGGCAAGGCGATCGCGAAGTTCCAGGCGGCCGACGCCAAGGATCCGACGTCGGAGAGGAGCCTCGTCGACTGGGGCAATGTGGAGCGGGCGGCGGGCAAGTACGAGGAGGCCGCGGCACTCTACCGGCGCGCCGCCGATCTCAACGCGAGCAGCGATGCCGCCGTCAACATCGTCGTCGCCTATCTCGACCAGGTCGCCTCCGGGCCGACGCCGGCCGACAGCGGACAGCTTTTGAAGGCGCTCGGCGCCCTGTCGGACTACCTGGCCTGGACGACGGACGGTGGCCCCTACGAGCAGCTTATTCCCAGGACGAAGAGGGCGCTGGCGCAGACCGGCGATGCCGACGAGGTGCCGGCCTTCGAGGCGTGCCTGAGCAAGGCTCTCGCGGTGGAGAATTCCAGCGATCCGAAGATCGGCCGATGGCAGGCCGCGGCGGCCTTGAAGCTCTGCGTCGATGGGGCGGTCGACCGCGTCAATGCGCGCACCCAGCGCGCCGCCGCGAAGCCCTGACGGCCGACGATCAGGCGTCCAGCGTCTCGTCGCCCGCGACCCATTGGCCGGTCATGGTGCAGGACGGCAGCGCCAGCCGGATCAGCGCCTCGGCGTGGGCCTCCGGTGGCGTCTGTTTCGCCGGATCCTCGCCGGGAAACGCCTGGCTGCGCATGGCGGTGCGGGTCGGTCCCGGATTGAACAGGTTCACGCGCACGGCGGTATGGGCGATTTCGGCGGCGTAGATGCCGACCAGCATGTCGAGTGCCGCCTTGCTGGCGGCATAGGCGCCCCAATAGGGGATCACTTTGCGCGAGACGCCGGAGGTCACGAAGATGGCGCGGCCGGCGTCGGACAGGCGCAGCAGCGGATCGAGCGAGCGGATCAGGCGCCAGTTGGCCGTGACGTTCACCGCCATGACCTGCTCGAACACCGTGGGCTCGATATGGCCGACCGGGGAGAGCGTCCCCAGCATGCCGGCATTGCCCAAAAGCACGTCGAGCCGGCCGTAGCGCTCGTAGAGCGCGGCGCCCAGCCGATCGATGCCGGGCCCGTCGGTGATGTCGAGCGGCACCAGGGTGGCCGAGCCGCCCATCGCCTTGATCTGGTCGTCGACGGCTTCGAGCCCGCCCACGGTGCGAGCGACCAGCACGCAATGGGCACCCTCGCGGGCATAGGCCAATGCAGCGGCGGCGCCGATGCCGCGCGAGGCGCCGGTAACCAGCGCAAGACGACCGGCCAGGCGGCCAGCGGTAGTCATGAGGGACGCCTCAGGCCGACTCGACGAGAAGGGAAAGCTGGCGATCCTCGACGCCCACCTGGTCGTCGAGCGAGATCGGGTAGTCGCCGGTGAAGCAGGCATCGCAGAAGGCCGGCTGGTCGGGATCGCGGCCCGGCTTGCCCATGGCGCGATAGAGTCCGTCGATCGATATGAAGGCCAGCGAATCGACCTTGATGAACTTCGCCATGCCGGCGACGTCGTAGTGCGAGGCGAGCAGCTTGTCGCGCTCGGGCGTGTCGATGCCGTAGAAGCAGGGATTGGTCGTGGGCGGGGCGGCGATCCGCATATGCACTTCGCGGGCGCCGGCCTGGCGCACCATCTCGACGATCTTCATCGAGGTGGTGCCGCGCACGATCGAATCGTCGACCAGGATGACCCGCTTGCCCTCGATCAGGGCGCGGTTGGCGTTGTGCTTCAGGCGCACGCCGAGATGGCGGATCTGGTCGACCGGCTCGATGAAGGTGCGGCCGACATAGTGGTTGCGGATGATGCCGAGCTCGAACGGCAGGCCCGACTGGTGGGCGTAGCCGATCGCCGCCGGCACGCCCGAATCGGGCACCGGCACGACCACGTCGGCCTCGACCGGGCTTTCCTTGGCGAGCTCCATGCCGATGCGCTTGCGGGCGTCGTAGACGCCGACGCCCTCGACCCGCGAATCGGGCCGCGCGAAGTAGATGTGCTCGAACACGCAGAAGCGGCGCGGCTGCTTGGCGAATGGCTTGATCGAGCGCAGGCCGTTGCCGTCGATGATGACGATCTCGCCCGGCTCGACGTCGCGCACGAAGCGCGCGCCGATGATGTCGAGCGCGCAGCTCTCGGAGGTCAGGATCCAGGCATCCTCGAACCGCCCGATCACCAGCGGTCGCACGCCCATCGGATCGCGCACGCCGAGCAGCGCCTCGTTGGTCAGCAGCAGCAGCGAGTAGGCGCCCTTCACGCGACCGAGTCCGTCGATCAGGCGGTCGACCACGGTCGAATAGTTCGAGCGCGCGATCAGGTGGTTGATGACCTCGGTGTCGGTCGTCGACTGGAACAGGCAGCCCATCCGCACCAGCTCCTTGCGCAGGAGATAGGCGTTGGTGAGGTTGCCGTTGTGGGCGAGGGCGAGGCCGCCGAAGTCGAAATCGGCGAAGATCGGCTGGATGTTGCGGTCGGACGAGCCGCCGGTCGTGGCGTAGCGGTTGTGACCGATTGCCGAATAGCCCTGGAGCTTGGCCATGACCGACGTCGCGCCGAAGATATCCCCAACCAGGCCTGCCGCGCGGTGATTGTGGAAATGCCGGCCGTCGAAAGTGACGATGCCGGAAGCCTCCTGGCCGCGATGCTGCAAGGCGTGCAGGCCGAGCGCGGTGTGGGCGGCAGCGTCGGCGGTCCCGTAGATGCCGAACAACGCACATTCCTCGTGAAACTTGTCGAGGTCGTCGTCGGGGCGTTTGGGGGTGCTTGGCACGGCGGGGTTATATCTGGGGTCCGCCGGCTGCGCATCAAGGATATCTCACTGCGGCGGTTTGGGCGGATCAGGCGGTTTCGGCGGATCGGCCGGCGACGGCACGGGTTCCGGCGTCGGCACGGCAGCCGAACCGGAGCCCGAACCGGTGTCGGTGCTGCCACGGCCTGACAGGCGGGTGCGGAAGCCTGGCGGCAGGTACGGTTCGACGAAATTGGCCATTTCCTTGATCATCGGGAAGGTGGCGCCGCCCTCGACCGCCGGCGGCAGCTGGCGGGGGCCGAGATAGCCGTAGAACAGGAAGGCGGTGCCGATCGCGACCCAGGCGCACAGCACGCCGAAGGCGCCCCCCAGGATGCGGTCGGGCTTGCCCAGCGGTCCGGACCGGACCGAGCGCGACAGCGCGTTGGTCAGCATCACCAGCACAATGAGGGCGGCGACGAAGACCGCCAGCATGGACAGGAAATAGGCGAGTTCGGTGCTGCCGACGAGTTGTTCGACCTCGGGCTGGATCACCTTGGCATAGCGCCACGCCAGCCAGCCGGCGGCGATCCAGGAGGCAATGAACAGGACGGCATGGGCGAAGCCCGCCGACATGCCGATCAGCGCGCCGAAGATGGCCACGGCGATGACGGCGACGTCGAAAACGGTGATTCCGAGCTTCTCCATCCCCTCGTACGCTCCGTTATCTACTCGCGCCCGCGATCCGAAGAACCTTCGCGGCGCGCCCGCTTGAGGGGCCGCTCGGCCGGCTGAAATCGCGCCACAAGGTCGGACAGATGCTCGATTTCGTCAATGGCGATACCTTCCGGCGCGCGTGGCGCGGGGCCGGAACCCGTATGGCCGCGCGGCCCTCCCCGCGGAATGAGGGCGCTGCGGAAGCCGAGCTTGGCCGCCTCGCGCAGCCGGGCCTCGCGCTGGCCGACGGGGCGGACCTCTCCGCCCAGCCCGATCTCGCCGAACACCACCATGTCGGGCGGCACCGGTTCGTCGGCCAGCGACGACACCACGGCCGCCGCCACGGCGAGGTCGGCCGCCGGCTCGCCGATGCGGAGGCCGCCCGCCACGTTGAGATAGACATCGTTGGCGCCGACCGCGACGCCGCACCGCGCCTCGAGCACGGCCAGCACCATGGCCAGTCGATTGGTATCCCAGCCGACCACGGCGTGACGTGGCGTGGCGAAGGAGGAGGGCGCCACCAGCGCCTGGATCTCGACCAGCAGCGGCCGCGTGCCCTCGATACCGGCGAACACGCAGGCGCCCGAGACGCGGCCGCGCCGATCGCCCAGGAACAGCGCCGAAGGGTTGGCGACGTCGCTGAGGCCGCGGTCGGACATCTCGAACACGCCGATCTCGTCGGTCGGGCCGAAGCGGTTCTTGACGGTGCGCAGGATGCGGAACTGGTGTCCGCGCTCGCCCTCGAAATAGAGCACCGTGTCGACCATGTGCTCGAGCACGCGAGGGCCGGCGATGGCGCCGTCCTTGGTGACGTGGCCGACCAGCAGCACGGCGATGCCGCGGCGCTTGGCGAGCTCGACCAGGGCCTGCGCCGAGGCGCGCACCTGGGTGACCGTGCCCGGCGTGCTGTCGACCGTGTCGAGCCACATGGTCTGGATCGAATCGATCACCGCCACCTTGGGCGCGTCGGGCCGCTCGAGCGTGGCCACGATATCGCGCACCGAGGTCGCGGTGGTGAGCTGCACCGGCGCGTCGCCCAGCCCGAGCCGCTCGCCGCGCAGTCGCACCTGGTCGAGCGCCTCTTCGCCCGAGAAGTAGGCGCAGGCCGTGTGCTGGCGCGCCAGCGCGGCCGCGACCTGGAGCAGCAATGTCGATTTGCCGATACCGGGATCGCCGCCGATCAACAGGGCCGAGCCCACCACCAGGCCGCCGCCGCACACGCGGTCGAATTCGGTGATGCCGCTCTTGTAGCGCGGCGGCTGCGGCGTCAATCCGGTGAGGCCGGCGAACTCGAGAGAACGTCCTTTGCCGCCGCGCGACAGCCCGCCGCCGGCCGGGCCGGGCGCGGGGGCTGCTTCCTCGACGATGGTGTTCCATTCGCCGCACGATTCGCAACGGCCGCCCCATTTGCTCGTGACCGCGCCGCACGACTGGCAGACGAAGCGCTTGATCGGGCGAGCCATCAGTGCAGCTCGCGCTTGGAGAGGCACCAGCCGTTGCCGTGCAGCCAGCAGCTTTCTTCCTTCGCATGCGGGTCACGCCGCAGGCTTTGCACCGCCCGCTGCCCGGCGACGTCATACAGCGCCTGGGCGAGGGCTGCCTGGTCTTCCTTGCTGCTGGCGCCGGCGCAGGGGTAGAAGCCGGCCCATCCGACCGAGCGCGCCGCCAATTCTTCGCCCCGGCGATCGAGCCGCAGCATGAAGCCGCCGCGCTGCTCGGTCGTCATCGGCAGCAGCAGGCGCCCGCCGTCGGCCAGCGCGTCGAGCCACCAGGCGACGGGCGCAGCGGCGCCGGCGAAAGCCACGATTACGTCCCACCGCCCGTCGATCGGCGCGTTGGCATCGGCGCAGCGCACCCACGCGGCAGGCCAGGCTTCGAGATTGCGTCGTGCCGCCTGCGCCAGGCCTTGGTCGATCTCGACCGCGTCGATGCGGCCCTGCGGCCCGGTAAGTTCGGCGAGGATGGCGGAGTAGTAGCCGGAGCCGGCCCCGAGCTGCAGCACGCGATCGCCTTCGTGCACGCCGATACGGTCGAAATGGAAGGCCCACAGGGATGGCCCGCCGATATTGAGTCGCCGCTTCTCGTCGAGCGCTATCAGCACGTTGTGATAGAGCCAGTGCGGGTTTGCATCCGGCGTGCTCCAGTAGCCATCGCCGTCGTGCAGGAGACGCCACGGTCCGGGGCCGGCGAAGCGCTCGCGCGGCACGGCGGCAAAGGCCCCGACGACGCGCTCGGAGCCGATATGGCTGACGACGCGCAGCTCCTCGGCGTAGTGACGCCGGGCCTCGTCGAGGCTGGGCGCGTACGCCACGGTCAGAGGCTCCGGACCTGCATCTGGATCGGGCCTTCGGCACGGCCGTGGATGAACTGGTCGACGTGGGCGTCGCCCGAGCGGTCGATGTCGGCCACCGGGCCCTGCCAGATCAGGCGGCCCTCGTAGAGCATGCCGATGCGATGGCCGATCTTGCGCGCGCTCGCCATGTCGTGGGTGATCGACACCGCAGTGGCGCCGAGGTCGCTGACGCATTTCACGATCAGGTCGTTGATGACGTCGGCCATGATCGGGTCGAGGCCGGTGGTCGGCTCGTCGAAGAAGATGATCTCGGGCTCGCGGGCGATGGCGCGCGCCAGCGCCACGCGCTTCTGCATGCCGCCGCTCAGTTCCGAGGGGAAGAGCTCGCCGATCTCGGGGCCGAGCCCGACATTGCCGAGCTTGGCGATCGCCACCTCGCGGGCCTGCTCGATCGGCATGCCGTCGCTCTGGATCGGACCGAAGGCCACGTTCTCCCAGACGCGCAGCGAATCGAACAGCGCGCCGCCCTGGAACAGCATGCCGAACTTGCGCATGACCTGGCTGCGGCCGCCATCGCCGAGATCGACGGTCTCCACGCCATCGACCTTGATCGAGCCGTCATCGGGCTGCATCAGGCCCAGGATGCATTTCAGCAGCACCGACTTGCCGGTGCCCGAGCCGCCGATCACCACCATCGATTCGCCCGCCGTGACGTCGAGGTCGATGCCGCGCAGCACCTGCTTGGGCCCGAAGGCCTTGGTGACGCCGCGCAACGAGATCTTCGAGGGAGCCATCAGAGCGCGAAGAAGGCTTCGGTGATGAAGTAGTTGAAGGTCAGGATCAGCATGGAGGCCGAGACCACCGCGCTGGTCGTCGCCATGCCGACGCCCTGGGCGCCGCCCTTCGACCTGTAGCCGTGGTAGCAGCCCATCAGCGCGATCAGGAAGCCGAACACGGCGGCCTTCACCAGACCCGAGAAGACGTCCTGGAACTGCAGGAAGTCGAGGGTGTTGCGCAGGTACGCGGCATCGTTGAAATCGAGCTTGTAGACGCCGACCAGGAAGCCGCCCAGCACGCCGATGATGTCGGCGATCAGCACCAGGATCGGCAAGGTGATGACGGCCGCGATCAGCCGCGGCACCACCAGGTACTTGAAGGGGTTGGTCGAGAGCGTGGTGAGCGCATCGATCTGCTCGGTGACCCGCATGGTGCCGATCTCGGCCGCCATCGCCGCACCCACCCGGCCGGCCACCATGAGGGACGCCAGCACCGGGCCGAGCTCGCGGGTCAGCGACACCACGACGATGTTGGGAATGGCCGACTCGGCGGAGAAGCGGGCGAAGCCGGTGTAGCCCTGCAGCGCCAGCACCATGCCGGTGAAGATCGCCGTCAGCCCGACCACGGGCAGCGAGTAGTAGCCGATCTCCAGCATCTGGTGGACGATCTGCTTGCGGTACCACGGCGGCTGCAGGCCGCAGCGGATGGCCTGCAGGGCGAACGCCGAGACCGAGCCGATGGCCTCGAGGAAGGCCAGCGTCACGCGGCCCAGCAGGGTGATCAGCGGCACGCTCACTGGTGGGTCTCCGGGCGGTCGACATAGGAGCGCGCATAGCGCCGGCCGAGCGCGGTCATGATTTCATAGGCGTTGGTGCGCGCATGATCGGCGAGGTCGTCGGGCGTCAGGTCCGGGCCCAGCACCTCGACCAGGGTGCCCGGCTCGCACTGGGCCTCGGGCACTTCGGTCACGTCGATCGTCGCGAGATCCATCGAGATACGGCCAATCACGGGCACACGATACCCGGCGAGATGCACATGGGTGCGGTTGATGAGGTTACGGAAGTAGCCGTCGGCATATCCCAGCGCGATCGTGGCCACGCGACTGGGCCGAGCCGACCGCCATGCGGCACCGTATCCAACGGTCTGGAAAGCGTCAATTCGGCGGGTCTGCAGGATGCGTGCGTGCAACGTCACCACCGGCAGCATCGGATTGAGCTGGCCGGGCAGGGGATTGATGCCGTAAAGCGCGGCGCCCGGCCGCATCAGGTCGAAATGATAGTCGGGGCCGAGGAAGATGCCCGACGAGTTGGCCAGCGACGTCGGCGCCCCCGGCATCGCCTTGACGAAGGCGCGGAAGCGCGAGAGCTGCTCGCCGTTGATCGGGTTGTTCGGTTCCTCGGACACCACCAGGTGACTCATCAGCAAGGCAAGCCGGAGCCCGCGCAGGCGGCCACGCTCGTTGATCAGGACCTGGGCGTCCTCCGGACCGAAGCCCAGCCGGTGCATGCCGGTGTCGATATGGATCACCGCGTCGAGCGTCCGGTTGAAGCGCTGCGCGGCGGCGCGCCAGGCATTGAGCTGGCCGAGATGGTTGAGCGCCGGCGTCAGCCCATGCTCGACGAAGTCGCCTTCGGTGCCGGCGAGAAGGCCGTTGAGGACGCAGATCGGGTGCTCGGGCATCACGGCGCGCAGCGCAATGCCCTCGTCGACATGGGCGACGAAGAATTGCCGGCAGCCCTCGGCCGCCAACCGCGGCCCGACGATGGTGGCGCCGGTGCCGTAGGCGTCGGCCTTCAGCACCGCGGCGCAGTCGATCTGCCGGCCGGCGGCGCGGCCCGCATCGCGCAAACCGCGCCAGTTGGCGGCAATCGCCGCCAGGTCGATCGTGAGGATGGCGCCGGCCCGGCGCGTCGCCTCGTCGGCCGCGGGGGAAGACATCAATCGAAGGCGGGACCGCCCGTCCGATCCTCGTCGGCCGGAAGGTTGTCGAACTTGGTGATCGCGCCCTCGAAGGCCAGACGGACGATGCCGGTCGGGCCATGGCGCTGCTTGGCCACGATCACTTCGGCCTTGCCGTAGGTCTGCTCGCAGCGCTGCTTCCACGCGTCGTGACGCTCGTTGAAGCGCTGGTCGCTCTCGTCGGTGCGGCGCGTCGGTTCGGATCGCGTGAGGTAATATTCCTCGCGATAGACGAACATCACGACGTCGGCGTCCTGCTCGATCGAGCCCGACTCGCGCAGGTCGGAGAGCTGCGGCCGCTTGTCCTCGCGCTGCTCGACGGCGCGGCTGAGCTGCGACAGCGCCAGCACCGGCACGTCGAGTTCCTTGGCCAGGGTCTTGAGGCCGCGCGTGATCTCCGAGACCTCCTGCACGCGGTTTTCCTGGCGCGATTTGCCCGAAGGGCTGAGGAGCTGGAGATAGTCGACGATCAGCAGGCCGAGCCCGCGCGTTCGCTTCAGGCGCCGTGCGCGCGTGCGCAGGGCGGCAATGGAGAGTGCCGGGGTATCGTCGATGTAGAGATTGAGGTGCTCGAGGTCGTGGCTTATGGCGAGGACCTTGTCGAAGTCGCTGCTGATCAGCTCGCCCCTGCGGATTTTTTCCGAGGAGATCTCGGCCTGCTCGGACAGGACGCGGTTGGCGAGCTGTTCGGCCGACATTTCCAGGGAGAAAAAGCCGACGACGGCGCCGTCGACGGCTTTGGGCTTGCCGTCCTCGCCATGCTCCTCGCGATAGGCTTTCACCGCGTTGAATGCGATGTTCGTGGCGAGCGCCGTCTTTCCCATCGACGGCCGGCCGGCCAGGATGAGGAGGTCCGACTTGTGCAGGCCGCCCAGCAGCTGGTCGAACTGGGCAAGCCCGGTGGCGACGCCGGTGAGCTGCCCGGCCCGGCTGTAGGCGGCCTCGGCCGCAACCATGGCCTCCGTGAGGGCCGCGCGGAACGGCTTGAAGCCGCCCTCGGTCTGCCCGACGCTTGCAAGGTCGTAGAGCTTCTTCTCGGCAATCTCGATCTGTTCCAGGGCAGTTTCATCGAGGGTCGGCTTGAAGGCGCCGTTGACGACGTCCTGGCCGACGGTGATGAGTTGCCTCAGCAGATAGAGATCGTGGACCAGGCGGCCGAAATTGCCGGCGTCGATGACGTGCACCGACGCGGCGGCGAGGCCGGCAATGTAGGCGGCGCCGCCGGCTTCCTTCATCGCCTCGTCGTTCTCGACGTAAGTCTTGAGCGTGATCGCGCTCACGACCTGCCCGCGCTCGATGATGCGCGCGAGGGAATCGAACAGCTTGCCGTGCAGCGGATCGGCGAAGTGCTCGCCCTTCAGAAACTCCGCGACGCGATGGTAGGCGGCGTTGTTGACGAGGATCGAGCCAAGCAGCGCTTGTTCCGCCTCGAAATTGTGAGGCGGCTCTCGCACGATAGCCGCAAGTTTGACGACCTTGTCGGCGCCTTCGGGTTCGTCTTTTTTGGGCTCCATGGAAGAGCCTTTGCCATTAGAGGAGGGGTGCTGCTAGCTCTCAGTTCCGGGGCAGTAGGGGAACATGCACAGAAATATTCTGCACACTTTGTTAAGTATAGAGATGTTGGGGATAACTTGTCACTCCGCCGCCATGGAGTTGAGCGCGCCGACGCCGTTCTCGGCCTCGACCATGTAATCGCGCGTCGCTGGCACGGCGTCCTGGCGGCGGGCGATCTGGATCTGCATGACCATCTGATTCATGTACCGGAAGGCCACTTCGCAGCCGGCCAGGTAGAAATCCCACATCCTGCAGAAACGATCGTCGTAGCCGGCCATCTGCTTGATCTGCTCGCGGTTGGCGAGGAAGCGCTGGCGCCAGAGCCGCAGGGTCTCGGCGTAGTGAAGCCGCAGGACCTCGATGTCGGTGACCCACAGCCCGACCTTCTCGATCGCCGTCAGGACCTCCGACATGGCCGGCGTGTAGCCGCCGGGGAAGATGTATTTGCGCAGCCAGGTATTGGTGGCGCCGGGCGGCTCCATGCGGCCGATCGAGTGCAGCAGCATCACGCCGTCGTCGGCCAGAAGCTCCTTCACCTTGGTGAAGAACTCGACGTAGTGGGCGACGCCGACATGCTCGAACATGCCGACCGAGACGATGCGGTCGTACTTGCCGGGTTCCTGCCGGTAGTCGAGCAGCTTGAAGCGGACGGAGTCGGCCACGCCGCCTTCCAGCGCGCGCCGGCTGGAAACGGCGTGCTGTTCCTTGGAAAGGGTCACGCCGGTCACGTCGACGCCGAACTGCTGGCTGAGGAAGAGCGCCATGCCGCCCCAGCCCGAGCCGATGTCGAGCACGCGCTGCCCGGGTTTCAGCAGGAGCTTGGCCGCGATGTGACGCTTCTTGTCGAGCTGGGCCTGCTCCAGCGGCTCCTCGCCGGTCTTGAAGTAGGCGCAGGAATATTGGCGGTCGCGATCGAGGAAGAAATCGTAGAGCTGATCGTTGAGGTCATAGTGGTGCGCGACGTTGCGCTGCGCCTTGCCGATCGGATTGTACTGCTCGAGCCAGCGCAGCCAGCGCTGCACGGCATAGGACAAGCGCACCGTCGGAGTCGCTTCCAACACGGCGATGTTCTTGCCCAGGAGATCGAGCAGGTCGTAGATGTCGCTGCCATCCTCCACGGTCAGCGTGCCGTCCATATAGGCTTCACCCAGCGCCAGGCGGGGCCGCAGCGCCACCCGCACGCCGGTCCACCGGGTATGAATGCGCAACGTAACCGAGGGCCCTGGGCGGGCGCCTACGATCCGATGGGGCGTGCCGGCCGCATCGATGATGGTCAACTGGCCTTCGCCCAGTATGCGAGCAAGAACCTGGGCTAACAGCATCGCCGTTCCCCCAAGGCAACGAGCTTAAGGAAGAACCGAAGCACTTTCCGTCACTCCGCGGTGTTACCTGCCTGAAATGTTAAACCTAATGGCAATTTCAAGGCAAAGGGTCCGCGCGCGATAATCCTTTGGGAAGACGTTATTTATTTTGCGGATCGGCACGGAATCCCCGATTTCGCACAAGATGTGTGACGGACTGTCCGGAAACAGGCGAAGAGCCAGCCTGGAGACCCGCGGTCCGATGACCGCAAAAGAAAACGCATGCCATCGCGGTGCGATGGCATGCGTTGTCGGTCTGCGCGGTGCCCTGCGGCACCCCGCCTTTACTTCTTGTCGGAAGCCTCTTCCTCGGTCGCGGCGGGGGCCTCGGCGGCCTCGCCTTCGGCGGGCTTGGCCTCGAACAGTGCGGCCGCCTGCTCGGCGGCGCGCCGGGCGGCTTCCGCCGCCTCGAGCTGGGCGCGCTCGGTCTCGGCCACCAGCGTGCCGCCCTTGGCGAGGAACTCGGCCTCGTCGGGCGAACGGGCGACCACGGCGGTGATGTCGATCGCGACCTCCGGATGGAGGTGGACCTTGATCTTGTGCGCGCCCAGGGCCTTGATCGGCTTGTCGAGCTCGACCTGGCCGCGCTCGATCTTCACGCCCGCGGCGGCGGCGGCATCGGCGATGTCGCGCGAGGTCACCGAACCGTAGAGCTGCAGGGCCTCGGACGCCTGGCGGATGAGGATGACCTTGAGGTCGCTCATCTTGGCGCCGACGCCTTCGGCTTCCTGGCGGCGCTCGAGATTCTGCGCCTCCAGCGTCTTACGCTGCGATTCGAAGTAGGTGATGTTGTCCTTGGTGGCGCGCAACGCCTTCTTCTGCGGCAGCAGGAAGTTGCGGGCGTAGCCGGGCTTCACCTTCACGACATCGCCCATCTGACCGAGCTTGGGCACGCGTTCCAGCAGGATGACGTTCATCGGCATGATTGCGTCCTCCGGCTAGGCGATGAGGTAGGGCAGGAGCGCCAGGAAACGCGCGCGCTTGATCGCCTGGGCGAGCTCGCGCTGCTTCTTGGACGACACCGCCGAGATGCGGCTCGGCACGATCTTGCCGCGCTCCGAGACGAAGCGCTGCAGCAGGCGCACGTCCTTGTAGTCGATGGTCGGTGCGTTGGCGCCGGAGAACGGGCAGCTCTTGCGGCGGCGGGTGAAAGGGCGACGTTGGGCGCTCATTCTTCTTCTCCAGTGGCTACAACGGGTGCGACGGCCTCATCGCCGAAGCGCGGACGCTCGCGGCGCGGCGGACGATCGCCCCAGCGGTCGCCGCGGTCGCCACCGGGACGATCCGACTTCTCGGCGCTGCGCAGCATGATGGCCGAAGGGCCTTCCTCGAGCGCGTCGACGCGCACGGTGAGGAAGCGGATGATGTCTTCGTTGATCGACATCGTGCGCTCCATCTCCTTCACCGCCGCCGACGGGGCGTCGATGTTGAGAAGGGTGTAGTGGCCCTTGCGGTTCTTCTTGATGCGGTAGGTGAGCGAACGCAGGCCCCAGTACTCTTTCTTGGAGACGGTGCCGCCCAGACCGGTGACCAGTTCGGCGAACTGGTTGGTGAGTGCCTCCACCTGCGTCTGCGGAACATCCTGACGCGCAATGAAGACGTTTTCGTAGAGTGCCATGTCGTATCGGCTCCTTATGGCTGTTAGCGACCCGGAGTTCGTCGTGCCACGATCCTCGTGAGGACCGGGGCCGACCGCCAACCGCCCGGATCTAGCCGGCCGTTGCATCATTGCTTGGGCCGGCAAGGAGATCGGGGCCGATTTAGGCCCCGAAGAGCGGCGGTTATACAGGCAAATCCCCTAAAATCAAGGCGTTCCGGCCGCGCCGTGAGTGGGGTATGAGGATGCCCGCTTCAGGCCAAAAACGGGGGAAATCGGCTCATGAGTCGTGCGTTCGTCTATCCGGGACAGGGGTCCCAGGCCGTCGGCATGGGCGCCGACCTTGCCCAGGCCTTCGTCACGGCACGCGACGTCTTTCACGAGGTCGACGAGGCGCTGAAGCAGAACCTGTCGAAATTGATGTGGGAAGGGCCGGAATCCGACCTCGTCCTGACCGAGAACGCCCAGCCCGCCTTGATGGCGGTGAGCATGGCTGTCGCCCGCATCCTGGAAAAGGACGGCGGCAAGCCGTTGACCGGCCTGGCGACCCATGTCGCCGGACACTCGCTGGGCGAATATTCGGCCCTGGCCGCGGCGGGCGCGCTGCAACTCGCAGATGCCGCGCGGCTTTTGAAGCTGCGCGGCCAGTCGATGCAGAAGGCGGTCCCGGTCGGCGTCGGCGCCATGGCGGCGCTGCTCGGCATCGAGCTCGAGCCGGCGCAGGAGGCCTGCAAGGAAGCAGCCCAGGGCGAGGTGGTCGCGGTCGCCAACGACAATGGCGGCGGCCAGGTCGTGGTGAGCGGCCACAAGGACGCCGTCGAGCGCGCCATCGAGGTCGCCAAGACCAAGGGCTGCAAGCGCGGCATCCTGCTGCCGGTGAGCGCTCCTTTCCATTGCTCGCTGATGCAGCCCGCCGCCGACGCGATGAAGGCCGCGCTCGAGACCGTGTCGCTCATGACGCCCCGCGTCCCGCTGGTCGCCAACGTGCTGGCCGCCGAGGTCACCGAGCCCACCGCCATCAAGCAGCGGCTGGTGGAACAGGTGACCGGCCTCGTGCGTTGGCGCGAAAGTGTGCTCTATATGAAATCGCAGCATGTCGAGATGCTGGTCGAATGCGGGTCCGGCAAGGTGCTGTCGGGCTTGGTAAGGCGCATCGACAAGGACATGACCGGCCTGGCCCTCAACACGCCGGCCGACATCGAAGCCTTCCTCAAGACGGCATAATTCCAAGAAGAAGCGAGGAAACGCGATGTTCGATCTCTCCGGCAAGACGGCGCTGGTGACCGGTGCATCGGGCGGCATCGGCGGCGCCATTGCGCGCGCGCTCCATCGGCAGGGCGCGACCGTGACGCTTTCCGGCACCCGGGCCGATGCCCTGGAACAGTTGAAATCCGCGCTCGGCGAGCGCGCGCACGTCGTCGCCGCCCGCATGGACGATGCCGCCGACATCGATCGCCTCGCCAAGGAAGCCGAAGCGGCCATGGGCAAGCTCGACATCCTGGTCAACAACGCCGGCATCACGCGCGACAACATCTCGATGCGCATGAAGGACGAGGAGTGGGAGAAGGTCCTGCAGGTGAACCTCACCGGCACCTTCCGCCTCATTCGTGCGGCACTGCGCGGCATGATGCGGCGGCGCTTCGGACGGGTCGTCAACATCACCTCGATCGTGGGCGTCACCGGCAATCCCGGCCAGGCCAACTATGCCGCCGCCAAGGCCGGCCTGATCGGCATGTCGAAGTCGCTGGCCCAGGAACTCGCCTCGCGCAGCATCACCGTCAATTGCATCGCGCCGGGTTTCATCGCCACGCCGATGACCGACGCGCTGACCGACGAGCAGAAAAAAGCTATCCTTGGACGGGTTCCGGCCGACCGCCTGGGCACGCCCGACGAGATCGCCGCCGGCGTGGTCTATCTGGCGAGCGACGAGGCGGCCTACGTCACCGGGCAGACCCTGCACATCAATGGCGGGATGGCGATGATCTGAGGGGGACAGGCTGCAAGTGCCTGATTCTGTGGGCTTTCCGGCGCTAGCCAATGGCAGGTCAGCTAGGTATAAGAGCCGGAAATCGCCATCCCCCTGGGCGAACAATCGGTATTGAAGATACGGGAAGGACAAGAAAATGAGCGATATTGCCGAACGCGTTAAGAAGATCGTCGTTGAGCATCTGGGCGTCGAGGCGGCGCAGGTGAAGGAAGATGCCAAATTCATCGACGACCTTGGCGCGGACAGCCTCGATACCGTCGAGCTGGTGATGGCGTTCGAGGAGGAATTCGGCATCGAGATCCCGGACGACGCCGCCGAGAAGATCCAGACCGTCGGCGACGCCATCGGCTTCATCAAGAGCAACGCCAAGTCCTGATCGTCTTCTCCTGCGGCAAGGAAGGCGGACGATGAGGCGAGTCGTCGTAACCGGCATGGGAATGGTGACGCCGTTGGGTGACGGCGTCGATACCAACTGGCGTCGCCTGATGGCGGCCGAATTGGGCATCCGGTCGATCCAGGCGTTCGACACGTCGGACCTCGCGACCAAGATCGCGGGCGAAGTGCCGGTGGGCGACAAGGCCAACGGCCACTTCAACGTCGACGCCTACATGCCGCCGAAGGACCAGCGCAAGCTCGACAAGTTCCTGGTCTTCGGCATCGCCGCCGCCGAGCAGGCGGTCGAGGATTCCGGTTGGAAGCCGCAGGACGATGAAGGCCGCAACCGCACCGGCGTGATGATCGGCGCCGGCATCGGCGGCCTGCAGACCATCTACGAGACGTCGTTGGTCCTGAAGGAACGCGGGCCGCGGCGGGTCAGCCCGTTCTTCATCCCGTCGGCGCTGATCAACCTCGCCTCCGGCCAGGTCTCGATCAAGTACGGCTTCAAGGGCCCGAACCATGCGGTGGTGACGGCCTGCGCGACCGGTGCGCACGCGCTGGGCGACGCCGCGCGCCTGATCCAGTGGGAGGATGCCGACGTCATGGTCGCCGGCGGCGCCGAGGCCGCGATCTGCCGCATCGGCATCGCCGGCTTCAACGCCTGCAAGGCTCTGTCGACCGACTTCAACGACACGCCGACCGAGGCGTCGCGCCCGTGGGACAAGCGGCGCGACGGCTTCGTGATGGGCGAGGGCGCGGGCTGCGTCGTGCTCGAGGAGTACGAGCATGCCAAGAAGCGCGGCGCCAAGATCTACGGCGAGATCCTGGGCTACGGCCTGTCGGGCGACGCCTATCACATCACCGCGCCGTCCGAGGACGGCGACGGCGCGATGCGCGCCATGCAGGCCGCGCTGAAGCGCGCCAAGCTCAATGTCGACCAGATCGACTACGTGAACGCGCACGGCACGTCGACGATGGCCGACGTGATCGAGCTCGGCGCCGTCAAGCGGACGTTCGGCGATGCCGCCTACAAGCTTTCGATGTCGTCGACCAAGTCGGCGACCGGCCATCTGCTGGGCGCTGCCGGTGCGATCGAGGCGATCTATTCCCTGAAGTCGATCATCGACCAGGCGGTGCCGCCGACGCTCAATCTCGACGAGCCGGATGAGGGTTGCGACATCGATCTGGTGCCCAAGCAGGCCAAGCAGCGCAAGGTCCGCTATGCCCTCAGCAACTCGTTCGGCTTTGGCGGCACCAACGCGTCGTTGATTTTCGGCCCCGTTTAAGCGCCGGAGGCTGAGGCGTGCTCAGCTATTTCCGTTGGGTCCTGTTCTTCGTCGCGCTGTTCGTGACGCTGATGGGGGGCGCGCTGTTCCTCGGCAACACGCTGCTCACCGCGTCGGGACCGCTCGCCCAGACCAAGAACATCGTAATCGCACGCGGCGCCGGCCCGGCCACCATGGCCAAGGTCCTGCACGACGAGGGCGTCATCGAGCACGATCGGCTGTTCCGCCTCGCCCTGATGATCGATCCCTCGCCCAAGCCGATCAAGGCGGGTGAATACGAGATCCCGGCGCACATCTCGATGCAGGCGCTGGTCGACCTCCTGCAGTCGGGCAAGGTCGTGCAGCGCCGCCTCACCGTGACCGAGGGCATGACGACGCCGGAAGTCGTCGAGCTGGTGCGCAAGACCGAGGCGCTGATCGGCGAGATCACCCTCGACCTCAAGGAAGGCGATCTCCTTCCCGAGACGTATTTCTATTCGCGCGACGACACGCGCGACGGGCTGCTGTCGCGCATGAAGGAGGCGATGGACAAGACGCTGGACGAGGCGTGGCGCAAGCGCGCCGCCGGCCTGCCGCTCGTCACCCGCCGCGAGGCGCTGGTGCTCGCCTCGATAATCGAGAAGGAGACCGCGATTCCGGCCGAGCGGCCCAGGGTGGCGGCGGTATTCATCAACCGGCTGCGCCGCCGCATGAAGCTCGAGAGCGACCCGACGGTGATCTTCGGCCTGACCGGCGGGAAGGGCCCGTTGAACCGTGACCTCACGCGCGCCGACCTGCAATCGACCTCGCCCTACAACACCTACATGGTCGTCGGCCTGCCGCCGGGCCCGATCTGCAATCCGGGGCGCGCCTCGATCGTGGCGGCGACCAATCCGGCGCCACGCGACCGCTCGCTCTACTTCGTCGCCGACGGCCAGGGCGGCCACGCCTTCGCCGCCAACCTCCTCGAGCACAACCGCAACGTCGA
Source organism: uncultured Alphaproteobacteria bacterium (assembly GCA_963755585.1). Lineage (GTDB taxonomy): Bacteria > Pseudomonadota > Alphaproteobacteria > Reyranellales > Reyranellaceae > Reyranella. Next base: position 88,856 of record CAVWKN010000011.1, on the reverse strand, counting down.
GCGCTGGCGGCAGATCCAGCGCGAGCGCCAGGAGCAGCAGCTCGCAGACGCCGTCGGCCGCGCCCGGACCGTCGTCGCTGCCTGTCCCGGCGCCCCAGCCCGCGCCGCAGCCGGCACGGCAGTGAGTCATGCCGGTCATTCTCCTGGCCCTCGTTGCGCTGGCGGCCGTGGCGATCGTCATCTTCTGGTTCACGCGCGCCAACCCATCGACGCTCGCCCGGTTCCTGCGGCCCATCCTGGTGGTGCTGGGCGGCATCGGTGTCGGCGGACTGCTGATCTTCGGCGTGCGGTTCCTGCCCGGGCTGCTGCCGGAACTCTTCGGGCTGGCCGGCGTCGTGATCACGGCGCTGATCGCCCGCGCGGTGCGTAGCCGCTCGTCGGGCGGCTTCAGCTCGCCGGGCGGAGGACAACAGCGCACCGAGGTTCGCACCGCCTTCCTGCAGGCGTGGATCGATCATGGCACAGGCGACGTCGGCGGCACCGTGCTGTCCGGCCGCTTCTCGGGACGGACTCTCGACAGCCTCAGCGACGCCGAGCTGCGCGATCTGCACGTCGAATGCTCGGTCGACGCCAATTCGCTCAGGGTTCTCGAACCCTATCTCGACCGGCGCCTTGGCGCCGATTGGCGCAGCGCCCACCAGCCGCCGCCGGGATCGACGCCAAGGGGGCAGGGCACCGACATGACGCGCGACGAGGCGCTGGCGGTGTTGGGGCTCGCCGAGGGCGCCAGCGAGGATGACATCAAGGCCGCCCATCGCCGCCTGATCCAGCGCATGCATCCCGATGTCGGCGGCAGCGCCGATCTGGCCGCCCGCATCAATCGCGCCAAGGACGTCCTGCTCGGTGGTTGACACCTTGCCAGGTCCGGCGCCGGCATGGCATCTAGCGCCGCCGCACAATCCCAGGGTTGAACGAGGTCGATGAGCATGGCGCAGCGCGTCCGCAAAGCCGTTCTGCCGGTGGCTGGATTGGGTACCCGATTCCTGCCCGCCACCAAGGCAATGCCGAAGGAGATGCTGACGGTCGTCGACCGGCCCTTGATCCAGTACGCCGTCGAGGAAGCCCTGGCGGCCGGCATCGAGGAATTCGTCTTCGTCACCGGCCGCAACAAGAGCGCGCTCGAGGATCACTTCAACTCTGCCTACGAACTGGAGGCGACCCTCCACCAGCGCGGCAAGACGCGCGAGCTGAAGCAGACCCAGGACGCTACCATCAAGGCGGGCAATGCGGTTTTCACCCGCCAGCAGGAGCCGTTGGGCCTGGGTCATGCCGTGTGGTGTGCCCGCGATTGGATCGGTCGCGAGCCTTTCGCGGTGCTGCTGCCCGACGAGCTTACGATCGACCAGCCGAGCTGCGTCGCGCAGCTCGTGGCGGCGCACGACAAGACCGGCGGCAACGTGGTCGCGGTGATGGAGGTGCCGCGCGATCAGACCAAGAACTACGGGATCGCCGCGGTGAAGGCCGAGAAGGACGGGCTGGCGGAGATCACCGGCCTGATCGAGAAGCCCAAGCCCGAGGAGGCGCCCTCGACCCTGGCGCTGATCGGCCGCTACGTTCTGCAGCCCGAGGTGTTCGACCATCTCAGCCGGCACGAAACCGGCGCCGGCGGCGAGATCCAGCTCACCGACGCGATCGCGAAGTTGATCGGCAGCCAGCCGTTCCATGCGCTGCGCTATGCCGGGCGGCGCTACGATTGCGGCAGCCGCATCGGGTTTCTCGAGGCAAATGTCGCCGTCGCCCTGCATCGCGCCGATACGACGACGGAAACACGAGCGTTGCTCGAACGCTTGTTGAAAGGCTGACTCGATGCGCATTGCCATGATCGGCTCGGGTTATGTCGGCCTGGTGTCCGGTGCCTGCTTCGCCCAGTTCGGTCACGACGTGATCTGCGTCGACAAGGACGCCGCCAAGATCGCTCGCCTGCGCAAGGGCGAGATGCCGATCTACGAGCCCGGCCTCGACAAGCTGGTCACCGACAACATGCGCGCCGGCCGGCTCTCTTTCGGCGAGAGGCTGAGCGACGCGGTGGGCGGCGCCGATGCGGTGTTCATCGCTGTCGGCACGCCGACCCGCCGCGGCGACGGCCATGCCGACCTGAGCTACGTCTACGCCGCGGCCGCCGAGATCGCCGACGCGATCCGCGACTATACCGTCGTCGTCACCAAGTCGACGGTGCCGGTCGGCACCGGCCGCGAGGTGGCGCGGATCATCCGGGCGGCCCGGCCGGCCGCCGAGTTCGACGTCGCGTCCAATCCCGAATTCCTGCGCGAGGGTGCGGCGATCGAGGACTTCATGAAGCCCGACCGAGTCGTGATCGGCGTCGAAAGCGACCGCGCGCGCGACGTGATGGCGGGCATCTACCGGCCACTCAACCTCATCCAGACGCCGATGGTGTTCACCAACATCGAGACCGCCGAGGTCACCAAGTACGCCGGCAACGCCTTCCTCGCCACCAAGATCACTTTCATCAACGAGATCGCCGATCTCTGTGAAAAGGTCGGCGCCGATGTCCATGACGTGGCGCGCGGCATCGGGCTCGACGGCCGCATCGGCCGCAAGTTCCTCCATCCCGGCCCGGGCTTCGGCGGATCGTGCTTTCCCAAGGACACCCTGGCGCTCGCCTACACCGCGCGCGAGGCCGACGCGCCGCAGACGATCGTCGAGCAGGTGATCGAGATCAACAATTCGCGCAAGAAGAAGATGGCCAAGAAGGTCATCGACTTCTGCGGCGGCTCGGTGTCCGGCCTCGCGGTCGGCGTGCTCGGCCTCACCTTCAAGGCCAACACCGACGACATGCGCGACGCGCCGTCGCTCGACATCGTTCCGGCCCTTCAGGCGGCGGGGGCCAGGATCACGGCCTTCGATCCCGAGGGCATGACGGAGGCCGGACGCATGATCCCCGGCATTGCCTTCGCCAAGACTGCCTATGAGGCGGCGACCGGTGCCGACGTGCTGGTCGTCATCACCGAATGGCACGAGTTCCGCGGCCTCGACCCACGGCGGCTGAAGGAGATGATGCGCCAGCCGCGCATCGTCGACCTGCGCAATATCTTCAATCCCGACGAGATGCGCGGCCTGGGCTTCGCCTATGAGGGCGTCGGCCGTCCCCGGCCGCGCAACTGACAAGTTCATCCGGAGCGTTTGCATGAGCCAGACGGCGCACGAGTTCGATCCCTCCATCCTGCGCGAGTACGACATCCGCGGCATCGTCGGCGGCTCGGTGCATGCGGCCGATGCGTACGCCATCGGCCGCACCTTCGGCACCATGGTCCGCCGCAAGGGCGGCAGCCGTGTCGCCTTGGGCTACGACGGGCGGCTGAGCTCGCCCGAGCTGGCCGCCGCCTGCATCGAAGGCCTCACCGCCGCCGGCATCGACGTGACCAATATCGGCGTGGCGGCGACGCCGATGCTCTATTTCGCCGTCTACCACTTCAATGCCGACGGCGGCATCCAGATCACGGGCTCGCACAATCCGCCGGACTACAACGGCTTCAAGATGATGATGGGCAAGAAGTCGTTCTTCGGCGCCGACATCCAGACGCTGGGTGCGCTCGCGGCCAAGGGCGACTGGGAAAGCGGGCAGGGCAAGGCGGACAGGAAGGACATCCTTGCCGACTATGCGGCACGCCTCCTCAGGGACGTGAAGCCCGGCAAGAAGCTCAAGGTCGCATGGGACGTCGGCAACGGCGCCGTCGGCGTGTCGATCCGTGCCGTCGTCGACAAGCTGCCGGGCGAGCATTTCGTGCTGAACGAGAAGGTCGACGGCACCTTTCCGGCGCACCATCCCGACCCGACCGTCCCGGAGAACCTGGTGCAGCTCGTGGCCGAGGTGAAGAAGCGCGGCTGCGACCTCGGCATCGCCTTCGACGGCGACGGCGACCGCATCGGTGCGATCGACGGCAAGGGCCGCATCCTGTGGGGCGACCAGCTCCTGGTGCTGTGGTCGCGCGACGTGCTGAAGACCCATCCGGGCGCCACCATCATCGCCGACGTCAAGGCGAGCCAGGTGCTGTTCGACGAGATCGCGCGCGCCGGCGGCAAGCCGATGATGTTCAAGACCGGCCATTCGCTGATCAAGAGCAAGATGGCGGAGATCGGCGCGCCGCTGGCCGGCGAGATGAGCGGCCACATCTTCTTCGCCGACACCTTCTATGGCTTCGACGACGCGCTCTATTGCGGGCTCAGGCTCCTGAACATCGTGGCCAACGCCACGGAGAGCCTGGCCGACATGCGCGATGGCCTGCCCCAGCCGGTCAACACGCCCGAGCTTCGCTTCGATTGCCCCGACGCGCGCAAGTTCGATGTCGTCGACGAGGTCAAGGCGCGCCTGCAGAAGGCCGGCGCCAAATTCTCCGACATCGACGGCGTCCGGGTGAGCACCGGCGACGGCTGGTGGCTGTTGCGCGCTTCCAACACCCAGCCGGTGCTGGTGGCGCGCTGCGAGGCCGCCGACGAGGCGGGCCTCGAGCGTCTCAAGGGCGAGCTCAAGGCGGCGCTGTCGGCAAGCGGCGTCAGCCTGCCCGACGAGGCCTCCGCGGGACATCACTGATGCTCCCAGCGAGGTTCTTCTTCTACGGCACGCTGCTCGATCACGACGTCACGGCCCTGGTGCTGGGCCGTCGTCTGCCGCCGGCGGCGTTCGTGCCGGCCAGCCTGCCCGGTCACGCGCGGCGGCGGGCGAAGGGTGCCACCTATCCGATCGTCGTGCGCGATCCGCGCGGCGACGGTCCGAGGCGTCGTCGTGGGCGGGCTGAGCGCGCGCGACGTGGCGCGACTCACCGCCTACGAAGGGCCGGGCTATCGCGTCGTGCCCCTGCGCGTGCGGATGGCGGGTGCAATGACCACGGTGTCGGTGTTCGAGCCGGTGCAGAGCCGCCTGCAGCCCAGCGGCGATCAATGGGACCTGGCGCTTTGGCAGCGCCGTCACAAGCGGGCGTTCGTCGGCCGGCTGAAGCGCGCCCTCAGCGCGCGCCCGGGGTATTCCAGGCAGTGACCTGGATCGCCGAGCAGTAGATCTTGCGCTTCTCGAGCTGCTTGCAGCCGTCGACCGCCTGGGCCTGCGAGAGATTGGCAAGCCGAGCGCGATGGAAGCTCTTGTTCGCCATCTGCACTTCGTCGACGGTCGCCGCCGCTGCCGAGCGCATGGAGTCGGGCAGGGCGGACGAGGCGCGTTCGAGCGCGAGTTGAGCCGCCTGTGAATCGTTGAACGACCCGACCTGGATCACCCAGCTGCCGATCGACGGGCCGCCCGCCGCGGCGGCTGCTGGAGCCGGAGCCGGCGGGGGAACGGCAGGGCCGGCGACGCGCTGGTCGGTGAAGGTGGCCTGCCCGGGTGGCGAAGCGGCGGGCGCGAGCGCGGGCGGTGCCGTCGCGACCAGTCGCGGCGTCGTCTCCGGGATGACCAGGCTCGGATCGAAATTGATGGCCGTGTAGCGCGCCGATGCCGGCTTGCGAATCGAGGTCCAGGCCGAGAGCCGCATCGACTGGGCGGTGGTGAAACCGTAGTCCATCAGGTCCGCCATCATGCGGTCGCGCTGGCTGGCGCTGTCGCCGCCCATCACGACGCCGATCAGGCGGCGGTTGTCGCGCATCGCCGACATCACGAGGTTGAAGCCGGAAGCGACGGTGTAACCGGTCTTGAGCCCATCGGCGCCTTCGTAGGAAAGCAGCATGCGATTGTGATTCTCGAGGATGCGGCCGTGGTACGGATAGCTCTGCACCGAGAATATCGAGTAGTAGTGCGGGAAATCGCGCATCAGCGCGAAGGCGAGCCGGGCCAGGTCGCGCGCCGTCGTGACCTGTTCCCGGTTGGGCAGGCCCGAGGCGTTGCGGTACACCGTCGAAGACATGCCGAGCTGGCGCGCCTTGCGCGTCATGAGCTGGGCAAAGCTCGCCTCGTCGCCGCCCAGCGCCTCGGCGATCACGACGGCGGCATCGTTGGCCGAGCGGGTCACCAGCGCCATGATGGCGTCGCGTACGTTGACCGTGCCGCTGGGCGGCAGGCCGATCTTGGTCGGCGGCGCATTCAGGGCATTTATCGACACCGGCAGTGCGTCGCCGAGCGACAGCCGCCCGGAATCGAGGGCGGAAAAGGCGAGATAGATCGTCATCAGCTTGGTGAGCGAAGCCGGATGGCGCAGTTCGTCGGCCCGGTCGGCGACCAGTTCGCGGCCGCTGGTGGCGTCGAGGATCAGATAGGCGTCCTTGCCGTTGACCGCCGGGTTGGGAACCCAGGAGGACGGTGTGCGAGCCGCCGACTTGCCATGCGCCTTGGCGGGCGGTGCCGCACGCTTGATCGCGGTCGATTGCGCATCGGCGCCGGAGGGCGTGAACGTGGCTGCAAAAAAAATAATACCGACGGCAAGCCCGGTTAGGCTGGCCGCGATGCGCCTGAGGGGGGATGTCATCGCGTTACGCCATTATACCTAAGTCTATATTCTTGTGCCCATGCAACGGCTTATGGGCAATTGCTGTGACAATACTAAAATTTGTGGGGTTATGCAACGATTCACCCGCCGCGCTCATGCCAAAGTCGGAGCGGAAATTGCACGGCGGGCTACAGGAAAGAGGCGACATGAAACGGCTGTTTGCAACTGCGTTCGCTCTGACCCTCCTTGCCGCTTCGACGGCCTTTGCGCAACGTCCGGACCGCAACGTCGAACTGCCGATCGTTCGCAGCTTCCATTGGTTCGACTATGTCGGCGGCAACGACATCCGCGAGGCTTGCGGCAAGGACGGCCGCAATCGCCTGCGCCTCGTCTACAATGCGATTTACGACGAACAGGTCCGCACCTACGAGATCTTCCTGCAGCCCGATGGCACGGCCGGCCTCGGCATGGGCGTGCTGGCCAATCAAGGCAATGTGACCAACCTCCTGGTCGGCGATCCGGGCGACGTGTTCAACCCATGGCGCATGCGACAAGGCCAGCGAATCCTGAGCGCCGATGAAACCCGCGAGCTCGTAGGGTTGCTCCAGGCAAGTGCCGCCTTCGGCCCGCCGCGCGACGGTCTGCGCCTGCCGGACGTCGATTTCTGGTGGACGGTGGCCTCGTGCCGCAACGGTGTTTGGGGCTTTCAGGCCTATCACTATCCGACCGACGGCTTTGCCAACGTGAAGTTCGCCGCCAGGCTTTTCTCGTGGGATACCGTCCCCATCCCGGTAAATCCGCCACGCAAGCTGGTGCCTGCGGAACTGCGTCGCGATCCGAACGCCCCGCCCAGCCACTGGAAGTCGAACCAGTGGACCCTGACGGTGGGGAAGGATGGGTTACGGCCGAGGTAGCGGAATCACTAGGGCTACCTATATAATTCAAAAGGTCACTTTGATTTTTGGGGTGTGATCCGAACGATGTCTTCTCTGCGTAGTGCATGCGAATGGCGCCTCGACGGCGACCGGCTGGGCGGGCCCAAAGAGCCCCCGGGCGGGCCGCCGCAGCCGCCGGCGCGTCGCGACGACGGTAACGGCAACGGCGAGGGTGATGGCCGCAGCGGCGCGCTGACGCTCACCCGGACGCGGACCAAGAAGCCCTCGATGTACAAGGTGCTGATGTTGAACGACGACTACACGCCGATGGAGTTCGTGGTCGATGTTCTGGAGCACATCTTTCAGAAGAATTGCGATGAAGCGACGAAGATCATGCTTCACGTCCACCAGAAGGGCGTGGGGGTGTGCGGCGTCTATACCTACGAGATCGCCGAAACCAAGGTGACGCAAACGGTGGATTACGCGCGCAAAAACCAGCATCCTCTCCAGTGCACGTTGGAGAAGGAATAGTCGATAGAGAGTTGTTCGTCTTTCCAGTCGAGGTAGTTCGATGTCCATGTTGTCCAAGAACCTCGAGAAGTCCCTGCATCGCGCCTTCGGGCTCGCCGGCGAGCGCCGGCACGAATACGCGACCTTGGAGCATCTGCTGTTGGCGATGACCGAGGACGATGATGCAGTGCCGGTCCTCAAAGCCTGCGGCGTCGATATCGACCGCCTGCGGCACGACCTGGAAACCTTCATCGACAATCGTCTCAAGGGCATCATCACCCAGAACCCGAGCGAGCCGCTGCCGACCGCGGGCTTCCAGCGGGTCGTCCAGCGCGCCGCCGTTCACGTCCAGTCGTCGGGCCGCAAGGAAGTGACCGGCGCCAACGTGCTGGTGGCGCTGTTCTCCGAGCGCGACAGCCATGCCGTGTCGTTCCTCGAGAACCAGGGCATGACCCGCCTCGATGCGGTCGACTACATCAGCCACGGCAAGGCCAAGGTGCCGGGCCGCGCGCGCGCCCGCCGGGTCAGTGGCTCGGACGAGGAGAATGGCGGCGAGGCCGCGGCCAAGCAGGGCAACGAGGCGCTCGGCGCCTACTGCGTCGATCTCAACCAGAAGGCCCGCGATGGCCGGGTCGATCCGCTGATCGGCCGCGAGCACGAGGTCGAGCGCACCATCCAGGTGCTGTGCCGGCGCACCAAGAACAACCCGCTCTATGTCGGCGAACCCGGCGTCGGCAAGACGGCGATCGCCGAGGGCCTGGCGCGCAAGATCGTCGAGGGCGATGTCCCTGATGTGCTGAAGGAATTGGTGATCTACGCGCTCGACATGGGCGCGCTGCTGGCCGGCACGCGCTATCGCGGCGACTTCGAGGAGCGGCTGAAGGCCGTCCTTTCCGAGCTCAAGAAGAAGCCCAATTCGGTGCTGTTCATCGACGAGATCCACACCATCATCGGCGCCGGCGCCACGTCGGGCGGCTCGATGGACGCGTCGAACCTGCTCAAGCCCTCGTTGCAGTCGGGCGAGCTGCGCTGCATCGGCTCGACCACCTACAAGGAATACCGCAACTACTTCGAGAAGGACCGCGCGCTGGTCCGCCGCTTCCAGAAGATCGACGTGCCCGAGCCCTCGATGCTCGATGCCATCGAGATCATGAAGGGCCTGAAGCCGGTCTACGAGAAGCATCATCATGTCAGCTACACCGACGACGCCATCAAGGCCGCCGTCGAGCTGTCGGCGCGCTACATCCACGACCGCAAGCTGCCCGACAAGGCGATCGACGTGATCGATGAGGTCGGCGCCGCGCAGATGCTGCGCAAGCCCGATGATCGCAAGTCGACCATCGAGGTCCACGACATCGAGGAGATCGTCGCCAAGATCGCCCGCATCCCGCCCAAGAGCGTGTCCAAGGACGACACCGAGATGCTGCGCAACATCGACCGCGACCTGAGGACGGTCGTGTTCGGACAGGACAAGGCGATCGGCCAGCTCGCCGCCGCCATCAAGCTCGCCCGCGCCGGCCTGCGCTCGCCGGAGAAGCCGATCGGCTCCTACCTGCTGGCGGGTCCCACCGGCGTCGGCAAGACCGAGGTGACGCGCCAGCTCGCGCGGCTGCTCGGGCTCGAGCTGATCCGCTTCGACATGTCGGAATACATGGAGCGCCACAGCGTCTCGCGCCTGATCGGCGCGCCGCCGGGCTATGTCGGCTTCGACCAGGGCGGCCTCCTGACCGACCAGGTGAACCAGCACCCGCATTGCGTGATCCTGCTCGACGAGATCGAGAAGGCCCATCCCGACGTGTTCAACGTGCTCCTGCAGGTGATGGATTACGGCAAGCTCACCGACCACAACGGCCGCTCGGTGGATTTCCGCAACGTCATCCTGTGCATGACGACCAACGCCGGTGCCGCCGACATCGCCAAGCCGGCGCTGGGCTTCGGCCGCGAGGCGCGGCACGACGAGGACGACGAGGCGATCAACCGGCTGTTCGCGCCGGAGTTCCGCAACCGTCTCGACGCCGTCATCAAGTTCGCCAATCTCGGCCCGGACAGCATGAACAAGGTTGTGGACAAGTTCGTGGCCGAACTCGAGGTCCAGCTTGCCGACCGCAAGGTGTTCATCGAGCTCTCCGACGGCGCGCGCCGCTGGCTGGCCGAGAAAGGCTACGACCGGATGTTCGGTGCCCGACCGCTCGCCCGCGTCATCCAGGAGCACCTCAAGAAGCCGCTCGCCGAGGAAGTGCTGTTCGGCAAGCTGGCGAACGGCGGCGGCACGGTGCGGGTCGACGTCGAGGGCGAAGGACCGGCCGAAACGCTCGTCTTCACCTTCCTGCCGCCCGAACGCGGCGCGCTGCCGCCGGCCAGCCAAGAACCCGTACTGGCTGAGTGAAGGCATTCCGGCCGCTGTGGATTGCGCTGCGGGCCGCGGTGCTTGCCACCGCGGTCTTCTGGGTCGCTCTCTTCATCATCGACAATGTCGGCTGGCAGGCCCCGCTGGGCGCCACCGAGCCGCTGGTCTTCTTCGTCGTCTTCTTCCTCGGCGTGATGATGGTCGGCGGCAAGCGCTGAGGTTGGCGGCCGGCGATGCCTGCGGAAAGTGTCGGAATCCTTCTCTACAAGCGCGCCGCCGGACAGGTGCTGGTTCTGCTGGTCCATCCAGGCGGACCGTTCTGGCGTCGCAAGGATGACGGCGCCTGGTCGATTCCCAAGGGCGAACGAGCAGAGGGTGAAGACCCCGAGGCGACGGCCCGTCGCGAATTTGCCGAGGAGCTGGGCACGGCGCCGATCGGACGTCTGACCCCACTCGGTCGAATCCGGCAGCGCGGCGGCAAGTATGTCGAGGCCTACGCCCTCGACGGTGATTTCGACGTCGACGCGTTGTCGAGCAATTCATTTGAAATGGAATGGCCGCCGCGCAGCGGTCGCCTTCAGTCGTTTCCCGAAGTCGACCGGGCGGCCTGGTTCACGCTGGAGGCGGCGCGTCAGAAAATCAATCCAGGTCAGCAGCCTTTCCTCGATCGGCTCGAGGCCCTGTCCGCAGGTCCGACGATTTCCTAGAGGACCCGCCGCATCGCTCAACTGCGGGGCGGCAAGGTGATCCGATGACTCTTCGAGCGCCTTCTCGAACACCGGGATGGCCGACGCCGGGTCCGAGCTGCACTTGCCCTTCGCGATCTCGACATCCAGCGACGTTGCGACCGAGCCCTTTTCGTTTCCATCGGAGACGTACTGCTCGAATTTGTCCTTGAGGTCGGCGCAATACTTGGCGTCAGGCGATTGCGCGAACGCGGGCATGGCAAGGGACAGGCCGGCGACCAGAAATGCAAACTGGGCTTTCAAGTTTGGAGTTTTCACGTTCGGCTCCTTCTGCTCGGCGTCGGTCGAATCATCGACGACAAAGCGTACGCATTGGAGCTGACAGTGCGCTGACGAGCGATCGTCAGGCTGATGTAAGACATCACCCGGCCGCGGCGATGCCGGCTATTCGTTTTCCTTCTTGAACGGCGAGTATTGCTTCAGCCCCTCGATCTCCTGTTCGACCGCCGGCCGCTCGCGCTTGAGATAGTCTTCGATGGCGCGGCGGAATCCGGAATCGACGACCCAGTGCGCCGAAAAGGTCGGCACCGGCACGTAGCCGCGCTGGATCTTGTGATCGCCCTGCGCGCCGGCTTCGACCCGCTGCAGGCCGTGCGCGATCGCGTAATCGATCGCCTGGTAGTAGCACGCCTCGAAATGCAGGAAGGCGTGGCTCTCCAGGCAGCCCCAGTAGCGGCCGTAGAGCGTGTCGTCGCCCTTGAGGTTGAGCGCGCCGCCCACCGGTCGGCCGTCGGCCTCGGCCATCACCAGCACCACCTTGTCGGCCATGGTCGAGCCCAGGATGTCGAAGAAGGAGCGCGTGAGATAGGGCGAGCCCCACTTGCGGCCGCCGGTGTCCATGTAGAAGGCGAAGAAGGCGTCCCAGTGATGCGGCTTGATGTCGGCGCCGCTCAGCGCCCGCACGATCAGCCCCTCGCGTCGCACCGCTTCGCGTTCCTTGCGGATCCCCTTGCGCTTGCGTGAGGCAAGGGCTGCCAGGAAATCGTCGAAGGTGCGGTAGCCGTCATTGTGCCAATGATATTGCTGGCCGAGCCGCAGCAGCCAGCCGTGCTCGCCGAAGCGCTTCCAGTCGGCCTCGGTGCAGAAGGTGGCATGGACCGAGCTGATGCGGTTGTCGCCGGCGATCTTGGCCAGCATGTCGATCATGGCGTCGCGCACCCCGTCCTCGAACGGCCCGGGCCGGGCGAACAGGCGCGGCCCCGGCACCGGCGTGAAGGGCACGGCGGCCTGGAGCTTGGGATAGTAGCGGCCGCCCGCGCGCTCGAAGGCCTGCGCCCAGCCATGGTCGAAGACGTACTCGCCCTGGCTGTGGCCCTTCACGTAGAGCGGGACGGCGCCCTGCAGGGTGCCGTCGTCGGCTTCGGCCAGCAGGTATTGCGGTTGCCAGCCGGTGCGCCGCCCGACCGACTTGGAATCCTCCAGCGCCTTCAGGAAGCGGTAGCTGAGGAACGGGTTGCCGGCCGAGCCCGGTGCCAGGGCGCAGGCGTCCCATTGCTCGGCCTCGACTGCGGAAAGCGATTCGACGACCCGCAGGCCGATGGTCGGAGAGTCATCCGGCATGGACCAAGCATAGCGCGAATCGTGCCAGGAATTGCGCCCGGAATCGGGCGGCGGATTCTACTGGCAGGTTTGCGGCGATGCGCGAGCTCGTCGGGCTAGAATCCCTTCGCCGATACCGGGGATGGCGGGCAGGTCGGCGGCTTGCGCATCTCCAGGGACTGGAGATCGGCCGTCACGGTGGCCATGGGGGCGTCGACCGTCACGCGATCCAGGATGCCGGAGTCGAAGACCTGGGCCCTGATCGTGAACAGGGGTTTCTCGTCCGGCTTGTGGCCTGGCGTGAAGCTCATCTGCGCCGCCCACGACTTGCCGGGCACCGCCACCGGATTGTCGGCCGGACGCCGGCTGCGAAGCGTGCTTGCATTGACGGGCGTGACATCGATCCGGAAGGTCTCGCCGGTGCCTTCGGCATCGAAGGCGAGCGCCGGAAACGCCGCCGCCGCCGGCCCGCCGCGCAGCCGTTCGATCACATGCCCGATGAGGGCGACCGGCATCAGGGTAGGGGACGGCAAGAGGGAATGCGCGGGCCCGTTCGGTGACACGATCTCGGCCTTCCACTCGTTGCCGGCACGCTGCACCTTGCCGTGCGTCTCGCGTTCGGCGCCGTTTTGAATCTGCACCGTGCGATATCGAAACGAGTCGCCGGCGACGGGTTCCTCGCCATCGAGCTTGGATGCTACATTCAGCTTCCACGTCGCCGACAGTGCGAGCTCGCCTTTGACGTCGCGCCTGAGGTGCCAGCCCTCGCAGCTGAGCGCAAGGTCCTGGACAGCGCTGCCGACACGCGGCGCGTTGACCGCCGTACCCAGGCGCAACGCATATTCCGCGCGGTACGGTTGTAGCTGGGCAGATGCCCCTTGCGGCCAGAGCAGGGCGCCAACCGAGAGAAAGCACATCAATGCGCGCATCGATGCACCATGGGCAGCGGTCACGAGGAGGTCAATCGCCGCATTGTCTCAGGCCGCGTTTGGCCGCCTTGCGGCGCTGCCTGGAAAGCAGGCATCAACCTAGCGTGATGCAGAGGGCAAGCTGGACGTGTTACCCTTCCATGCTCACACTTGGGCCGTGTTCGACCAGGCCGGAGGAAAACCACAGGGCATGATTGATCACGATGATCTTTTCAAAACCCAACTGTTCGCGGCTGGTTTTACTCCCCCTCAACGGCCTGCAGACCCTCCTGCTTCCGCTGCCGTTGAGGCGGCGGAGCGTACCTCGCGCTTCTGGACCAGCACGCATGTCGGCGCGCTCCGTCCGGGATCCGACGCCCACAAGCGCGAAGTCTGCAGGATGTTCCACGAAACGTTCAATCCGTACCGGCCCTCCGTAATCGCCTGGCCGAAGCTCAGCCCGGCGATGCTGCAAAGGATAACGTCTCTGCCGATCTGGGACGTTGCCGTGCACACCGAGAGCCGGGCGCGTCTGCGTTTCGCCGTCTATGCGAACGCCGTCGATGACCCGCAGGTGCAGGCGGCGGTCATGCTCAATGCCTGGGAAGAAAGCCGTCACAAGGAGGTGCTCGCCAAGCTCGTCGAGGCCTACGGGATTCCCCTGGCAAGCGAGCCGCCCTTCGAGCAACCGCGCGATCCGGAATGGGCCTACCTGATCACCGGATACTGCGAATGCATCGACAGCTTCTTTGCCTTCGGCCTGTTCGAGCTTGCGCGTCGTTCCGGCTTTTTCCCCGCCGAATTGGTGGAGACATTCGAGCCCGTCATCCAGGAGGAGTGCCGCCACATCCTGCTGTTTGCCAATCTGGTGGCGTGGCACCGTGCAAATCTGCCGTGGTGGCGACGCGTCTATTTCGAGCTTCGCGTCGCGGCGGTTTGGGCCGTCATTGCCTGGGAGCGCATCGTGCTGGCGCGCAGCATGGACGCAAAGGGCGATAAAGCACGCCTCGACAGCAGCTTCACTGCCAGCACTGCAGGCGCGGTCAGCCCGGTCGAGATCAATGTTCGCGATCTGATGACGATTTGCCTGAAGGAGAACGATCGCCGCTTCTCGGGCTATGATTCGCGGCTTCTGCGCCCGACGACGGTGCCGGCGCTGGCCAGGTTTGTGCGCTCTTCGTCACGAGGCCGTGGGCAAGGAAGAAAACCTTATCGGCCGAGGGCGAACTGGGCGCGGACACGGGTCATGGGCGGGAGCCGCCCATCCCGCTATAACGTCCTTGTGAAGCACACCTTAAGGGAGGGACCTGCATCCTCCCTCCGGCACGAAAGTATTATTCCGCCCGGTGCGGTGACGGTTCGCCCTTGACAGTCCTGAGCAATGTTGTGGCGTATGCCTGCCGACAGCCACCGCTCGGGATCGGCAAGATGAACGTCCCCGGATATCCGACAAGCAGCCTTTAGGTCGAATGATGAGCGTAACCCTGCGGCCGGACGATCTGGTCCTCGTGACGGGCGGCTCGGGTTTTCTCGGGTCGGCCGTCGTGCGGACCTTGCTCGCCCGCGGTTCGCGGGTGCGTGCGCTCGTCCGGTCCAGCAGTCCGCCCGACAATCTCAGGGCGCTCGACTGCGAGACCGTCGCCGGCGACCTCACCGATCAGGCGTCCTTGAAGGCGGCGATGCAGGGCGTCCGCCACCTGTTCCATGTCGCGGCGGACTATCGCTTTTGGGCGCGCGATCCTTCGGTCATCCTGCGCGTGAATGTCGACGGCACCCGCAGCCTGATGCGGGAGGCGCTGTCGGCGGGCGTGGAGCGGATCGTCTACACGAGCAGCGTCGCGGCGCTCAGGGTGGCGGGCGCCACGAGCCCCGTCGATGAGACTTCGCCGCTCGCGCCGGACGAAGCCATCGGCGCCTACAAGCGCAGCAAGACCCTGGCGGAGCGGGAGGTCGAGGGAATGATCCTGCGGGACAAGCTGCCCGCCATCATCGTCAATCCCACGACGCCGATCGGTCCGCGCGATATTCGGCCGACGCCGACGGGACGCATCCTGCTCGATGCGGCGCGCGGCAGGATCCCGGCCTTCGTCGACACGGGGCTGAACTTCGCGCACGTCGACGACATCGCGGAGGGTCACCTCCTTGCCTTCGAACACGGTCGGATCGGCGAACGTTACATCCTGGGCGGCGAGAACGTGCTGCTGCAGGATCTGCTCGCCGCAATCGCCGGCCTCAGCGGGCGGCGGGCGCCGCGCCTCAAGCTGCCGCGGGCGCCGCTTTTTCCCCTGGCGTTCGGCGCCGAAGCGGTCGCGCGCCTCACCGGAAAGGAGCCGTTGCTGACCGTCGACAGCCTGCGCATGTCCCGCTACCGGATGTTCTTCACCTCCGCCAAGGCCGAACGCGAGCTCGGCTACCGCAGCCGCCCCTATCAGGAGGGCGTGGTCGATGCCCTGGCATGGTTTCGGAAGGCGGGTTACCTGACATGAGCTTGGCGACGGCCCTGGGCGTCCTGGCGCTGGCGATCTGGCTCTACCTGCTGGTCGGTCGCGGCGGATTCTGGCTGACGCGCGAACGCGACGATCGCGAAGCGCCGCTGCCGCCCAGCCGCTGGCCGAGCGTGGTGGCCGTCGTGCCCGCCCGCAACGAGGCGGACGTCATCGCCCAGTCGGTCAAAAGTCTGCTGCAGCAGGATTATCCGGGCGCCTTCCGCGTCGTCCTGGTGGACGACGGCAGCGACGACGGCACGGCCGCGACGGCCTGCGAGGCCGCCGCCGCCTTGGGGGCCTCCGAGCGGCTCGAGGTCTTGCGCGGAAAGGCCTTGCCGCCGGGCTGGACCGGCAAGCTCTGGGCTCAGCATCAGGGTATCGAGCACGCCTCGGCGGGCGAGGCGCCCGACTACCTGCTGCTGACCGATGCGGATATCGGCCATGCGCCCGACAACCTGCGGGCGCTCGTGCCGCGCGCCGAGCGCGAAGGCTACGTGCTGGTCTCGCTGATGGCGGAATTGTCCTGCCGGAATTGGGCGGAGCGCTTCCTCGTGCCGGCCTTCGTCTTCTTCTTCCAGATGCTCTATCCGTTCGCCTGGGTCGCGCAGAGGGAGCGCAAGCTCGCCGCCGCCGCCGGTGGCTGCATGCTGGTCCAGCGCGCGGTGCTCGAGCGGGCGGGCGGCATCGCCTCCATCCGTTCCGAGATCATCGACGATTGCGCGCTCGCCCGCCGCCTGAAGGCGCAGGGGCCGATCTGGCTTGGCTTGACCCGGCGCGCCAGGAGCCTGCGACCCTATGGCGGCTTCCGGGAGATCGGCCGGATGGTATCGCGCTCCGCTTACGCGCAGCTCGGCTACTCGCCGTTGCTGCTTGCGGGAACCGTCGCCGGTATGGTGTTGACCTTTCTGATGGCCTCGATCGTGACGCTTTTCGGCAGTGGACTTGCGCAGGCGGCCGGACTGTGCGCCTGGCTGCTGATGGCGCTCGCCTTCCAGCCCATGCTCCGTTTCTACCGCCTCTCACCCCTCTGGGGTGTCGCCCTGCCGGCGATCGCGGCGGCCTACACGCTGTTCACCGTGCAGTCGGCCCTTGAGGTCTGGCGCGGGCGGGGCGGCATGTGGAAGGGCCGTGCCCAGGCCATGGCAGGCGACAGATGACGGGCGCCGCCGATTTTGCGTCGGGCAAAGGCCATCGGGACGAGAACTTCCCCGTCGCCTCCCGCCTGATTCGCCCGGAGCTGCGACCGGCGATCCTGGCCTTCTATCGTTTCGTGCGGGCTGCCGACGATATCGCCGACCATGCCGACGCGGCGCCCGAGGAAAAGCTGGCGCAGCTCGCGCGCATGGAGGCCGGGCTGCGCGGCCAGGCCGGCGCCAGTCCGGAAGGGGAGTCGTTGCGGCGCGTCCTGCAGGCCCGTGGCCTGACGGATCGACATGCGCTCGATTTGCTGGAAGCCTTCCGTCGCGACGTCACCAAGCTGCGCTACGCCGATTGGGCGGAGCTCATGGACTACTGTCGCTATTCCGCGGCCCCGGTCGGTCGTTTCGTGCTCGACGTGCATGGGGAGTCCTCGGCGCTCTGGCCGGCCAACGATGCGCTCTGCAGCGCGCTGCAGGTGATCAACCACCTGCAGGACTGCGCCAAGGACTACCGCGCCATCGACCGGGTCTACATCCCGCTCGACACCCTCGAAGCGAACGGAACGGGTGTCGAGGCGCTGGCGGCGGCGCAGGCCGCGCCGGCTCTGCGCAAGACCATCGAGCAACTGGCCCGGCGTACGCAAACGCTGCTCGAACAATCACGTCCCTTCGCCGGCGAGATCGTCGACCGCCGCCTGGCGCTGGAGGTCGGCGTCATCCAGACCCTGGCCGAGAGCCTTGCGGCGAGGCTCACGCGCCGCGATCCCTTGTCGGAACGCGTCCATCATCATCCGGTGGAGGCGATCGGCCTGGCGCTCCGTGGCGGCCTCGGCGTCGTTGCCGGCTGGCTCGGGCGCATCGGCCGCGACAAGCAACCCCGGCTGGGCGACAGGCAGGGATGACGACCGAACCGCAGGCCCAGGCCGATCCGGCGGCGCTCCAGGCGCAGATTTCCGGCAGCTCCTTCTACGCCGCCATGCGGGTCATGCCGAAGGCGGAGCGGGCGGGGATGTTCGCCATCTACAGTTTCTGCCGGATGGTCGACGACATCGCCGACGATGGGACGCGGCCGCGGCCGGCGCGGGCGACGGAGCTCGACCGGTGGCGCGCCGATCTTGGCGCGCTCTATGCCGGCCGCCCGGCGGGCCGCGCCAGCTTCCTGAAGGACTCGGTCGATACCTTCGGCCTGCAGAAGGCGGACTTTCTCGCCGTGATCGACGGCATGGAGATGGACGTCGCGACCGATATCCGCGCGCCCGATCTCGCGACGCTCGATCTCTACTGCGATCGGGTCGCCGGCGCGGTCGGCCGCCTTTCGATTCGCATCTTCGGCATGGAGCAGGGCCCCGGGCTGCAACTCGCGCACCGGCTGGGGCATGCCCTGCAGTTGACCAACATCCTGCGTGACCTCGACGAGGATGCCGGGATCGGTCGTCTCTACCTGCCGCGCGAATTGCTGGCGAAGGCGGGAATCGCCACCACCGATCCGATCGCCGCGATCGACGATCCGAGGATCGACGGCGCCTGCCGGGACCTGGCCGCGCTGGCGCTCGATCACTTCGCGGCCGCCGATCAGGTGATGCGCTCGCGGCCGCGTGGCCGCCTGTTGGCGCCGCGGCTGATGTCGGCCGTCTATCGGACGATCCTGCAGGAGATGCTCGTCCAGGGCTGGGTTGCGCCGCGCCGGCGCGTCCGCATCGGCAAGCCGCGACTGCTGTGGATCGTCGCCCGGTGCAGCGTGTTCGGATGACGCAGCCGGCGGCAGCGGCGCGTGTCCACGTCGTCGGAGCGGGGCTGGCCGGATTGTCGGCGGCCGTGACCCTGGCCGGCCGCGGCGTGCCTGTCGTGCTCTCGGAGGCCGCCCGGCAGGCCGGCGGGCGCTGTCGCTCCTACCATGACGGCGTGCTCGACATGGAGATCGACAACGGCAATCACCTCGTCCTGTCCGGCAATCCCGCCGTCGGCCGCTACCTCCGCGCCATCGGCGCGGAGCATCGCGTGAGCGGACCGTCCCGCGCGGAGTTTCCGTTCTTCGACCGCGTCACGGGCCGGCGCTGGACGCTCCGCCCCAACGACGGGCCCATCCCGTGGTGGGTCATGGCCGCCGGGCGCCGGGTGCCGGACACGCATCTTGGCGACTATCTGGCCGTGGCGACCTTGATGCGACGCCATCCCGGCCGGCGGATCGGAGAGGTCCTGTCCTGCCGTGGCGTGCTGTGGGAAAAATTCCTGCGGCCCTTGCTGGTCTCCATCCTCAATACGGCGCCGGAGGAAGCTTCGGCCGACCTCGCGGGCGCCGTCATGCGCGAGACGCTCGCCAAGGGCGGCGGCAGCATCCGTCCCCGGGTCGCCATGCCCAGCCTGAACGAGGCTTTCGTGGAGCCGGCCTTGCAGCGTTTGCGCCAGGCCGGCGCGGAGATCCGGTTCGGTCGCCGGCTCGGCGCGCTCAAGCTGCAAGACGGCAGGGTGAGCGGACTGACCTTCGTCGACGGCGAAGAGGCGCTGGGTCCGAACGAGCGGGTGATTCTCGCCGTGCCACCTTGGACCGCCCAGGAATTGCTGCCCGACCTCGTGGTCCCCGACGCGTTTTGCGCCATCGTCAATGCGCATTTCAAGATCGTCCCGCCCGCCGGCGCGCCGCTTCTCGTGGGTCTTGTCGGCGGCACCGCCGAGTGGGTCTTTGCCTTTCATGATCGGCTGTCCGTCACGGTCAGCGCCGCCGACCGTCTTCTGGAAATGGATACGCAGGAGCTGACGGCGTTGCTTTGGCGCGATGTCGCCGCGGTCCACAATCTCTCCGGTCCCAGTCCGCCCTGTCGCATCGTCAAGGAAAAACGCGCGACCTTCGCGGCCACGCCGGCGCAGGATGCACGGCGTCCGGCGTGCCCGACCCGCTGGCCGAACCTGTTTCTCGCCGGCGATTGGATCGACACGGGCTTGCCCGCGACCATCGAGGGCGCCCTGCGCTCCGGAGAAACCGCCGCGGCGCTTGCCCAATGAGCGCGATATCCGACGAGCTGGTGGCGCTCGAGGCCGACATTCGCCGGGCCGCGGCAGCGCTGATACGCCGGCAGCGCGAGGACGGGCACTGGGTCTTCGAGCTCGAAGCGGACGCGACGATCCCGGCCGAGTACATCCTGTTGCGTCAGTATCTCGGTGAGCCCGACGCGCCGGAACTGGAACGCAAGATCGGCGTCTACCTTCGCCGCATCCAGGGCGAGCATGGCGGCTGGCCGTTGTTCCATGGCGGCGCCTTCGACATCAGCGCGTCGGTGAAGGCCTACTTCTGCCTGAAGATGATCGGCGACAGTCCGCAGGCGCCCCACATGGCGCGGGCGCGGGCGGCCATCCAGGCGCAGGGCGGCGCCCGGCGGGCCAACGTCTTCACGCGCATCCTGCTGGCGAAGTTCGGCGAGCTCTCCTGGAGCCACGTGCCGACCGTCCCGGTCGAGCTGGTGCTGCTGCCGCGCTGGTTCCCGATCCATCTCTCGCGCATGTCGTACTGGGCGCGCACCGTCATGGTGCCTTTGCTGGTGCTGACGGCGCTGCGGGTGCGGGCGCGAAACCCGCGTGGCGTGCGCATCCAGGAGCTCTTCATCACGACCGGCGAGGCGCCGCCGAAGGCGCCGACTCACCGGCAGCGCGGATGGGCGCTGTTCTTCAACGGGCTCGACCGCGTGCTGAAGGTGGTCGAGCCATGGTGGCCGAAGTCGCTGCGCCGCCGCGCCATCGAGCATTGCCGGGCCTTCGTGACGGAGCGCTTGAACGGCGAGGACGGGCTGGGGGCGATCTACCCGGCCATGGCCAACGCCGTGATGATGTTCGATGCCCTGGGCTACCCGCCCGAGCATCCCGACCGCGCCATCGCGCGCCGCGCGATCGACAAGCTGCTGGTGATCCGCGAGGACGAAGCCTACTGCCAGCCTTGTGTCTCGCCGGTCTGGGACACCGCGCTCGCCTGCCATGCCATGATGGACGTGGGCGACGAGAAGTCGGTGGCTGCCGCCAAGCGCGGCCTCGCCTGGCTGCTGCCGCTGCAGGAGCTGGAGGTGAAGGGCGACTGGGCCGAGCGGCGGCCCGATGTGCGCCCCGGCGGCTGGGCTTTCCAGTATCGCAACGCCCACTATCCCGATCTCGACGATACGGCGGTCGTGGTCATGGCCATGGATCGCGCCCGCCGCGAGTTCGGCGCGGGCAACGGCTACGACGAGGCGATTTCACGCGGCGCGGAGTGGACCGTCGGGCTGCAGAGCCGCAACGGCGGCTGGGGCGCCTTCGATGCCGACAATGTCGACCACTACCTCAACAACATCCCGTTCGCCGACCACGGCGCGCTGCTCGATCCGCCGACCGAGGATGTGAGCGGGCGATGCGTCAGCATGATGGCCCAGCTTGGCGACACGGCGCACCCGGCCATGCGCGCCGGGCTCGACTATCTCCGGCGCGAACAGGCGGCGGATGGAAGCTGGTTCGGTCGTTGGGGCGTGAACTACGTCTACGGTACATGGTCGGTGCTGTGCGCGCTGAACGCGGCCGGCCTCGACGGGACGGATCCGTGCGTGCGCAAGGCGGCGGACTGGTTGATCGCCATCCAGAATCCGGACGGCGGCTGGGGCGAGGATTGCACGAGCTACAGGCTCGACTATCGCGGTTACGAGGCCGCGCCGTCGAACGCGTCGCAGACCGCCTGGGCCCTTCTCGGGCTGATGGCGGCGGGGGAGGTGGATCATCCGGCCGTGGTGCGCGGCATCGCCTACCTGCGGCAGACCCAGGACGCGACCGGCCTGTGGCAGCAGGACGCCTATACCGGCGGCGGTTTTCCGCGCGTCTTCTATCTGCGCTATCACGGCTACCCGGCGTTCTTCCCGCTGTGGGCCCTGGCGCGCTACCGCAACCTTCGCCGCAGCAATGTCCGGCGCGTCGCCCACGGCATGTGATGATCCTCGCCGCCACCGGATTGCAGCGCGAGCGGCGCATCGTCGCCGGCCCCGGCGTCGAGGCCGTCGCCGGTGGCGGCGATCATGCGCGGCTGGAAGCAGCACTTGACCGGCTCGCCGTCGGGGCACGCGGCATCATCAGTATCGGCATCGCCGGAGGACTGGCGCCCGGCTTGCAGGTCGGCCAGTGGCTCGTCGCCAATGCCGTGCATGTCGACGGCGGGGTGGTGCCGACAGATCCCGCCTGGACCGATCGGCTGGCCGCTCGTCTGCCGGACGCATCCCGGGGACTAGTGCTCGGTGCGGACGCCATGGTGGCGGACGCGACGCAAAAGGCTTTGCTGCACCGGACGACTGGCGCCGTCGCGGTCGACATGGAATCGCACGTCGTGGCGCGGGTAGCGCGGCGGCATGGCCTGCCTTTTGCGGCGGCACGGGTTGTCTCCGATGCCGCGCACCGCACGCTGCCGCCGGCCGCCCGGGTCGGGATGAAATCGGATGGCGGGATGGATCTGCCGGCCGTCCTGCGCTCCCTGCTGGCGCATCCGGGCCAGCTTCCCGCCCTGATCCGGACGGGGCTCGACGCGGAGCAGGGCTTCCGGGCGCTACTCCGCGGGCACCGACGTCTTGGCCCCCGACTTTGCGGCCCGGATCTCGCCGAGCCGCTGCTCGACATGGCCTGAGAAGACGAAATGCGCCGGACGCTGGCCGTCCAGGGAAATGTCCTTCGCCATCGCGCCGTCGGTGCGGACGCCGCGCGCGGCGATCGACAGCGCCTTCAGCGGATGCCGCATCATGTCCTTCACGGCCGAGGCCTCGAAGCCGGAATGGACCATGCAATCGGCGCACTTCTCGTAGTTGCCGACGCCGTACTTGTCCCACTCGGTATCGTCCATGAGCTCGCGGAACGTCTTGGCGTAGCCTTCGCCCAAAAGGTAGCAGGGCTTCTGCCAGCCGAACACCGTGCGCGTCGGGTTGCCCCACGGCGTGCAGTGATAGGCCTCGTTTCCGGCGAGGAAGTTCAGGAACATGATCGACTGGCTGAACGGCCATTTCCGTCCGCCATTGCCGCGCGCCAGGATGCCGCGAAACAGCTCCTTGGTCTTGGTGCGATTGAGGAAGTGCTGCTGGTCCGGCGCGCGCTCGTAGGCGTAGCCCGGCGACACGGTGATGCCGTCCAGCTCCAGCGCCTTCATGTCGTCGAAGAAGTCGGCGACCTGCGCCGGATCGGCGTCGTTGAACAGCGTGCAGTTGATGCTGACGCGGAAGCCCTTCGACTTGGCGAGCTGGATCGCTTCCACCGCCTTGTCGTAGACGCCGCGCTGGCAGACCGATTTGTCGTGCATGGCCTGGTTGCCATCGAGATGAATCGACCAGGTGAAGGAGGGGTGCGGCTTGAAGTCGTCGATCTTCTTGGCCAGCAGGAGGGCGTTGGTGCACAGGATCACGAACTTCTTGCGGGCGAGGAAGCCCTTGACGATCTCCGGCATCTCGCGATGCAGCAGCGGCTCGCCGCCGGCGATCGAGACCACCGGCGCGCCACATTCGTCGATCGCCGTCATGCACTCGTCGTACGACAGGCGCTGGTTCAGGATCTCGTCCGGATAGTCGATCTTGCCGCAACCGGCGCAGGCCAGGTTGCAGCGGAACAACGGCTCCAGCATCAGGACGAGCGGGTAACGCTTGCGCCCGGACAGATGTTGGCGGAGCACATAGGTGCCGATCCGGGCCGCCTGCATCAGAGGAATTCCCACGACTACGCTCCTCTATCCAGCCGACGGCACGGCGGTCTTGGTCCTGAGTTCATTGGGCAGCCGGAACTCGATATTCTCGCGGACACCGTCCATTTGCTCGACCTCGACCTTGCCGTGCCGGCGCAGGGCTTCGATGACGTCGAGAACCAGTTCCTCGGGGGCCGAGGCGCCGGCGGTCAGGCCGACGGTCTTCACCCCGGCCAGCCAGGCCGGATCGAGCTCGCTGCCATCGGCGATCAGGTGGCTCGGCAGGCCTTGCTCGACGCCGATCTCGCGCAGCCGATTGGAGTTGGAGCTGTTGCGGCTGCCGACCACCAGCAGCAGGTCGACCACCTCGCACAATTCCCGCACCGCCGACTGCCGATGCTGGGTGGCGTAACAGATATCCGAAACGTCCGGCCCTTCGAGATTGCGGAACCGCGCCTGGAGGGCCGCGATCACGCCGCGCGTATCGTCGACGCTCAGCGTCGTCTGGGTCACGTAGGCGACGGGCGCGTCGTTCGGGAGGTCGAGCCGTGCCACGTCTTCGGCCGTGGAGACGAGATGAACCGGGGCGCCGACCTGCCCGATGGTGCCCTCGACCTCGGGGTGGCCGGCATGGCCGATCAGGATCAGTTCCCGGCCACGGGCCACGTAGCGCTTGCCCTGGATATGGACCTTCGAGACCAGCGGGCATGTCGCATCGAGCACCGGCAGGCCGCGCGACTTCGCTTCATCGATGATCGACTGGGCAACGCCGTGGGCGCTGAAAATCGTCACCGCGCCGTCGGGAATTTCATCCAGGTTCTCGACGAAAACCGCGCCCATGCGCTCGAGCTTCTCGACCACATGGCGGTTGTGGACGATTTCGTGGCGGACATAGACCGGCGCGCCGAATTTCTCGAGCGACCGCTCGACGATCTCGATCGCGCGGACGACCCCTGCGCAGAACCCCCGGGGCTGAGCCATAAGAACCCGCATCCAGATCAATTCCTTCCGTCAGCATGATCGCGACCGGACATTGCAATCATGGGCTGTTGTACCTAGAGCGCCATGGCGGAATTGCAATGGTGGTACGGTCGCACAGGATGAGCGTCAGCAGGTCGGCGACCAGGGAGCTAGTGCCTGCAATTCGTTCATTTGCAAATCCGCCTCATTTTCCGACACCCTCGCGCCGGATACAAGTCTCGCCTTCGCACAGGAGGGGATGCTTGCGGACAAGTGCGGCAGCGGCATATTCCGCAAGATACTGCCGTGCGGATTGGCAAAGCAGTCTGATTGTTGCGGCGCCCTTCGCATGGCGCATGACGTGGGTTCTAGGGCTCTTTTCGCTGGTAGCGATAGGCCGCCGAATTGGGCTCCAGCTTGGCCTGCGAGTTCCAAAGGCGCAGCGCCTTGAGGGCGGCCTCGGCCAGTTGCGGCAGAAAGCTGGGACGCAGCAAGTCCGGTTCGAAGGCGCTCATGCGGCGGCTGTTTTCCGAATAGCAGTCCTCGAGGAACTGCCGAAAATTGAAGCCGTCGAGGAACATGCTGACCTGGGTGGCGGCGAAGTTCTTGCCGTCGTTCAATTCCTTGCCGCGCCGCGCCAGGCCAGCCATGCGGCCGACGGCCCGCAAGTAGTAGTGCAGGCTGGTGAGCGGCAAGACCGTCCGGGCGACCCAGCCTCGCCGGGCCTCGGTATAGGCCATCCAGTTGACGAAGAAGACGATGTGGCGGGTTTCCTCGTACATCAATGTCTCGAAGATCCGCAGCATTTCCTTGGGAAGAAACTCCGACTGCAGGGCGATCTTGAACAGCCCGAAACCCAGGAACGAGTTGAGGCATTCGCCGAAACCGAAGTCCTTGAAGCGCCTTTCGATATTCTTGCTGATATCCTCGAGCGGCCGTTCGCCGGCATCCAGGCCGTACTTCTCGATCATCACGCGAATCATGTTGGCGTGACGGGTCTCCTCCTCGCCCTGCAGGGCAAGGGCCTCCTTGAGAACAGGATCTTCCACCGTCTCGGTGAAGGCGGCCACGATCGCACCGGCCCGGCGCTCGGTGTAAAACACCTCTTCCCAAAATGGCACGGACCGCAGGCGGTGCAGCGCTTCATCGTTCAGCACGGGCCACGGCAGGGTATTCGGATCGTATTCGCTGTAGGTCTGCGTAAACTGCCGACAGAAGGCATCGCGATGTTCTAGCGATCCGATTTTCATGCTACTCGCCCTTTCGCTTGAGCGTATTCAAAGCCACCGATGTCGTCTTGTCCAACCCCGGCGGAACGTCTCCGCAACCATTCTTGAGGCGCCTCGTGTCCGTCAGGGCTTCGTTGGCCGGTCGCGTCGTGGCGGCCGCCACCCGCCATCCGCTGCTCGTGCTGTTGCTCGCCGTCGTGCTGACGGGAGCGGCGCTGGTCTATACGGCGCAGCATTTCGCCATGACCGCCAATACCGAAGAATTGATCTCGAAGAAGCTGAAGTGGCGGCAGCAGGGGATGGTGTTCGCCGCGGGGTTCCCGCAATTCGACAATCTGATCATGGTCGTGATCGACGGCGAGACGCCTGAACTGGCCGACGCCGCGGCCGCACGACTTGCCGATGCGCTGCAGGGAAAGCCCGACCTTTTCCATACGCGTGCACCGCCCCGACGGCGGCGCGTTTTTCGAGCGCGACGGACTGCTGCTGCGCCCGCTGGCCGAGGTCGCGGCGACCACGGAAGGGCTCGTCCGGGCCCAACCGATGATTGCCGCGCTCGCCGCCGATCCCAGCTTGCGCGGCGTCCTGACTGCCATCTCGAACCTCCTGCAGGGCGTCAAATACGGCCAGGCCAAGCTCCATGACATGGAACCCGCGATGATGGGGCTCGCCGGGACATTCGAAAAGGTAGCGGCGGGAGAGCCGGCTTTCTTCTCCTGGCGCACGCTCATCTCCGGGACGCCCCCCGGACCCCGCGAGACGCGGCACATCATCATGGTTCAACCCGTGATGAATTATGCGGCGCTGGAGCCCGGCGCGGCCGCGAGCGAGGCCATCCGCGCGACGGCCCGGTCGCTTGGCCTGGATCCGGCGCATGGCGTGACCGTGCGCCTGACCGGACCGGTGCCGCTGGCGGACGAGGAGTTCGCGACGCTGGCCCAGGACGCGCACCTGCTCCTCGGAGCGATGCTTGTCGCGCTCCTGGGAATCCTGTGGCTGGCGGTGCGCTCCGCGCGTGTCGTCATCGCGATCCTCGCCACCACGCTCGTCGGCCTGATCCTCACGGCGGCCATCGGTCTGCTGGCGATTGGCCGCTTCAACCTGATCTCCGTCGCCTTCATCCCGTTGTTCGTCGGGCTAGGCGTCGACTTCAGCATCCAGTTCAGCGTCCGCAGCCTGGCCGAGCGGCTGGTGCATCCCAATTTGAGGGCAGCGCTGACCGAGACCGGCAGCAGCATCGGGCAGGCGCTGGCGCTGTCGGCCGCTGCCATCGGCGCCGGCTTCTTCGCTTTCCTTCCGACCAGCTATGTCGGCGTGGCCGAACTGGGAACCATCGCGGGCCTCGGCATGATCGTGGCTTTCGCCCTGAGCATCGTGCTGTTGCCCGCGCTGCTGATGCTGCTGCGCCCTCCGGCCAACCGCATGGCCGAGGTCGGCTTCACGATGCTGGGGCCCGTCGATGCCCTCATGCATCGGCGCCGCCGCGCCGTCCTGGTGGTCGCGCTTGTCGCGGCCGTCGGCTCGTGCGCGCTGCTGCCGCTGGTGCGCTTCGATTTCAACCCGCTCAGTCTCAAGAGTTCCAAGGTCGAATCGATGGCGACCCTGGAGGCGCTCGCCGCCGATCCCGACTGGACCCCCGACGCAATCAACGTGCTCGCGCCGTCGCTGGCGGCGTCGGAGCCGCTTGTGCGGCGCCTCGAGGCCCTGCCGGAAGTGTCGCGGGTCATCACGTTGAACAGCTTCATTCCGGTGCAGCAGAAGGAGAAGCTGGCGTTGATCGGCGACGCCGCGAAGCGGCTCAAGCCCATCCTCGATGTCGCGCCGCTCGCGCCGCCCTCGGACTCCGAGCTGCAGCAAAGCCTGGCGGCGACGGCCGCTTCGTTGCGCCAGGCGGCGGCGGACGCGACGGACCCCGCGGCCGTCGCCGCGCGCCGTCTTGCCGATGCGCTGGAACGCCTGCACGCCGCCCCGCCGGACATCCGCGCCGCGGCCGCGGCTGCGGTGGTGACGCCGCTCAAGGTCTTGCTCGACCAGACGCGGGCGCTGTTGCAGGCCGGCCCGGTGACCCTCGACACGCTGCCGCGCGAGCTTGTCGCCGACTGGGCCGCGAAGGACGGCCGCGCCCGCATCCAGGTCCTGCCGCAAAGCGGCCAGGACGACAACGCGTCGCTGCGGCGCTTCGGGCAGGCGGTGCAGGCCATCGCTCCGGATGCCACCGGCAGCCCGATCTCCACCAGCGCCTCGGGCGACAGCATCGTCGAAGCCTTTCTGCAGGCGGGTCTTTATTCCCTGGTCGCCATCACGCTGCTCCTGGCGGTGGTCCTCCGCCGCATCCGCTATGTCATCCTCACCATGTTGCCGGTGATGCTGAGCGGGTTGCTGACGTTCGCGACCTGCGCGGCGCTCGACCTGCCGCTCAACTTTGCCAACATCATCGCGCTGCCGCTGCTGTTCGGGGTCGGCGTCGCCTTCAACATCTACTTCGTGCTGGCGTGGCGCGCCGGAGAGACGGCGATGCTGCAGTCGAGCCTGATGCGGGCCGTCGTCTTCAGCGCGCTGACGACCGCCACGGCGTTCGGCGCCCTGTGGCTGTCGAGCCATCCCGGCACGGCCAGCATGGGCCGACTTGCTGATGATCTCGCTCGGCTGGGAGCTGCTCGTCACCCTGCTGTTCCGGCCGGCCCTGCTGGCTCGGCCGCCGGCCTGACGACTGTGGCGGAGCGGCCGGTCGGCCCTATTCGGCGGGCTTGTGGGTACGTGCAAGCTCGTCGGCGGAGCGGCGGAAGTGCAGGAGCGTCCACTGGCTGACGCGGTCGATGTAGACCAGCACCACCGGCACCACGACCAGCGTGAGCAAGGTCGAGCTCAGGAGGCCGCCGATCACCGCATGCGCCATCGGTGCGCGCTGGCTGGCTCCCTCGCCCAGGCCGAGGGCCAGCGGCATCATGCCGAACACCATGGCGAGCGTCGTCATCAGGATGGGACGCAGGCGAATCGAGCCCGCCTCGAGCAGCGCCTCCTTGACCGGCACGCCGCGGGCGCGCGCCTGATTGAAGAAATCGACCAGCAGGATGGCATTCTTGGTGACCAGGCCCATCAGCATGATGAAGCCGATGGCGCTGAAGATGTTGAGCGTGGTGCCGGCGATCAGCAGCCCCAGGAACACGCCGATCAGCGACATCGGCAGCGACATCATGATCGCGATGGGCTGCAGGAAGCTGCCGAACTGTGAGGCCAGGATCAGGTAGATCAGGATCACCGCCAGCAGGAGCGCCTGGCCGGCATAGGCGGTGCTTTCGGCCATGTCCTTGGTGGCGCCGCCGAACACGAAGCGGTAGCCGGGCGGCAGCTTGATGTCGGCCAGCAGCTTCTGCAGTTCGGCGCTGACTTCGCCCGACGAGCGGCCCGAGGTGTTGGCGGTGATCCAGACCTCGCGATTGAGGTCGCGGCGGTTGATCTGCGAGGCGCCGACGTCGCTCACCACGTCGGCGATCTGCGCGATGTGCACCATGCGCGGCAGGCCGTTGGGCTCGGTGCCGGCGGTGAACCAGATGCGCTGCAAGTCGGCCAGGCCGGTCCGATCGTCGAGCGGCAGGCGGACCATCACGGTGTAGT
Organism: uncultured Alphaproteobacteria bacterium; assembly: GCA_963755585.1. Classification (GTDB taxonomy): domain Bacteria; phylum Pseudomonadota; class Alphaproteobacteria; order Reyranellales; family Reyranellaceae; genus Reyranella. Next base: position 59,476 of record CAVWKN010000011.1, on the reverse strand, counting down.
TCTCGCCATCGGGCGCGCGCCACAGGCTGGTTTCGTCGCCGGCGAACAGCGGGCGCAGCGACTGGGCGACCAGCGAGGTGCCGAGGCCAAGGTCGGAGGCGGCGTCGCGGCGCAGGCGGACCGAGAGCATCGGCTTGGCAGACTTGAGGTTGCGATCGAGATCGACCAGGCCGGGGATGGCCTGGGCGCGGCTCATGGCCTCCTGCGAAAGCCTGTCGAGCACCGCCACGTCGGGACCCTGCAGGGAGACCTGGAGCTGCTTCTGCACGCCGCCGGCCGGGCCGCCCGGCACATTGATCGAGACCAGGATGCCCGGGATCGAGGCCAGCCGGTCGCGGATCGGCTGGGCGAGCTGGTTGGGCGAGCGCTTGCGCTCGCGCAGGGGCTTCAGCCGCATATAGAGACTCGCCATGTTCTTGCCGTTGGCATAGCCGGTGTTGACGGTGCCGTAGGTGTAGGCGACCTCCGGGAACTCGCGCACCGCCGCGCCGACCTGGCGCAGCTTGGCCTCGGTGTATTCCAGCGACGAGCCGACGGGCGTTTCGATCGACACGACCTGCTCGCCGAGATCGGCCTCGGGCACGAACTCGAAACCGATGAATTTCGGCAGGGCAAAGCTGCCGACGAAGCTCAGCAGCGCGATCAGCAGCGTGATCTTGGGCCAGGCGAGCGCCCAGCCCAGCACCACGCGATTCCGAATAAAAAAAGTCCGGCAGACCAAAGTCGCCGGACCCGTAATCGATTACGCCTTTCCACCCCCGGCAAGCGGGGGCGTCGTATCTCTGGCTTTATGCCTTATGTTCTAAAGGTGGCTTCCGGTGGGGCCATGAGGGCACCCACTCGGAAGCCGAAAGGCGTTCGGTTAGAGGGGCCAAAGTTTAGCTTTGGCCTACGCCCTTTCCTTTTTACTGCTTCTTCTTCTTAGCAGCCTTCTTCTTTGCAGCCTTTTTCTTAGCAGCCATAACTGTCTCCTATGGTTAGCTATGAGGCACCCAACCGTGAGGGCCCCGGGGTACGCGGGTACGCTTCGCCACGCATGCTCAACTGCAACCGGTGGTGCCGCCGCAGGTCGTGCATTTGAGGCACGTCCCGTTGCGGACCATGGTGAAGTTGCCGCATTCCGGACAGGCATCCCCTTCGAAGCCTTTGAGCTTCGCCTCGCGGGCGAAACCAAAGGCGGAGGAGGATGCCTCTCCGAGCGCGACACCGACGACGGCCGCCTGGGCGTTTGATGCCAAAGCGACGGCTGGACCGTCCGTCAGTTCGTTGGGCCGCAAGCCGGCGGCGAGCGCTTCTTCAGCGATCGCGACATTGCCGGCCGTTCGGCCATTCAAGACATAAAGATTGCTGCGCACGTAGCCCACGCTGGCGATGCGCTTGACCGCGACGGCGGCCGCCTGGGCCGCGTCGGTGCCGGATGCCGGCAGCTCGCCCTGGACCTCGCCGCGGCCGACGCCGTCCGGCCGGAGGTCGGACTGCTCGACATGCGCCAGATCGCTGCGCCCGAGATAGGAGATCGCCAGCTCGCGGAAGATATAGTCGAGCACCGACGTCGACATCTTGATCGCGTCGTTGCCTTCGACCGGGCCCGAGGGCTCGAAGCGGGTGAAGGTGTAGGCCTCGACGAATTCCTCGAGCGGCACGCCGTATTGCAGGCCGATCGAGATCGCGATGGCGAAGTTGTTCATCAGGCTGCGGAAGGCCGCACCTTCCTTGTGCATGTCGATGAAGATCTCGCCCGCCCGGCCGTCCTCGTATTCGCCGGTGCGCAGATAGACCTTGTGGCCGCCGACGATCGCCTTCTGTGTATAACCCTTGCGCCGCTGCGGCAGGCGTTCACGGCCGGCCCGCACCTCGCGCTCGACGATCCGTTCGACGATGCGCTCGGCAATGATCGGAGCGCGGGCGACGGGGGAGAGGTCGGCGAGATCGTCGTTGGCGGCGCCGTCGCCCAGCGCCATCGCCGAAAGCGGCTGCGAAAGCTTCGAGCCGTCGCGATAGAGCGCGTTGGCCTTCAATCCGAGCTTCCACGACATGTCATAGGCCTTGCGGCAATCCTCGACCGTAGCTGCGTTGGGCATGTTGATGGTCTTGGAGATCGCGCCCGATACGAACGGTTGGGCTGCAGCCATCATGCGTATGTGACTCTCTGCAGACAAGCAGCGCTTGCCATCTCGTCCACAGGGATTCGCACAATCGAACACCGCGAGATGTTCGGACTTGAGATCGGGTGCGCCCTCGACGCTCATCGTCCCGCACGCATGCAGGTTGGCCGCCGCGATGTCGCTTCGGGAGAAGCCGAGGCGCGCCAGCACGTCGAGCTTGGGATCGGCGAGCGTCGTGTCGTCGAGACCCAGCGCCTCGCGACAGAACGAGTCGCCCAGCGTGTAGCGCGAGAAGGCGAAGCGGATGTCGAAGGCGGTGCCGATCGATTTCTCGACCCGTTCGATCGCCGCCTGGTCGAAGCCGCGCGCGGCGAGGGTCTCGGGATTGATCGCCGGCGCCGTGGCGAGCGAGCCATGGCCCACCGCGTAGGCAACGATGCGGCCGATCGCGGCCTCGTCGTAGCCCAGGGTGCGCAGCGCCGCGGGGACGGTCTGGTTGATGATCTTGAAGTAGCCGCCGCCCGCCAGCTTCTTGAACTTGACCAGCGAGAAATCGGGCTCGATGCCGGTGGTGTCGCAATCCATCACCAGGCCGATGGTGCCGGTAGGGGCGATCACCGAGACCTGGGCGTTGCGGAAACCGTGCTGCTCGCCCAGGGCCAGCGCACGGTCCCACACCCGTTTGGCCGCGACGACGAGGGGGGCGTCGGGGCATTGGGCCGCGTCGAGCGCGACCGGGAGGATGGAGAGGCCTTCGTAGCCCGCCGCTTCGCCATGGGCGGCGCGGCGATGGTTGCGGATGACCCGCAGCATGGCGTCGCGGTTGGCGGCGAAGCCCGGGAAGGGGCCCATGAAGCGGGCCATCTCGGCCGAGGTGGCGTAGGCCGTGCCGGTCACGATAGCGCTGACGGCGCCGGCGATCGCCCGACCGCGGGTGCTGTCGTAGCCCAGGCCCGACGCCATCAGGAGCGCGCCGAGGTTGGCGTAGCCCAGGCCCAGCGTGCGGTACTGGTAGGAAAGCTCGGCGATCCGGCGCGAGGGATACTGCGCCATCATCACCGAAATCTCGAGGACGACGGTCCACAGCCGGGTCGCATGCTCCAGGGCGCCGACATCGAGCGCGCCATCGGCTTTGCGGAACCGCATCAGGTTGAGCGACGCCAGATTGCACGCCGTGTCGTCGAGGAACATGTATTCCGAGCACGGGTTCGACGCGTTGATGCGTCCCAACTCCGGGCAGGTGTGCCAGGCGTTGATCGTCGTGTCGTACTGCACGCCGGGGTCGGCGGAGTGCCATGCCGCTTCGGCGACACTGTCCCACAACGCCCGCGCGCCCACCGTCCGGGCGACCTTGCCTGTGGTCCGATGGGTGAGCTCCCATTGGCGGTCGGCCTCGACCGCCTGCAGGAACGCGTCGGTGACGCGCACCGAGTTGTTGGCGTTCTGGCCCGACACCGTGAGATAGGCTTCCAACTCCCAATCCGTGTCGAAGGCCGGGAATTCGATGTGGCGGTAGCCCTGGCGGGCGAACTGGATGACCCGCTGGATATAGTTCTCCGGCAGCTCGGCCTGGCGGGCGGCGACGATCTCGCGGCGCAGCCTGGAATTCTGCTTCGGGTCGAAGGCGCTTTCACCTTCTACGTCGCCGTCAAGGCAGGCGCGCATCACGGCGTTGAGGTGGCGGTTGGCGAGCCGCGAGCCGGCGACGAGCGCCGCGACCTTCTGCTCCTCGAGCATCTTCCAGGCGATGAAGTCTTCGATGTCGGGATGGTCGATGTCGACCGACACCATCTTGGCCGCGCGCCGTGTCGTGCCGCCCGACTTGATGGCGCCCGCCGCGCGGTCGCCGATCTTGAGGAACGACATCAGGCCCGACGACCGGCCGCCGCCCGACAGAAGCTCGCCCTCGCCGCGGACCTGGGAGAAATTGGACCCGGTGCCGGAGCCGTACTTGAAGAGCCGCGCCTCACGCACCCAAAGGTCCATGATGCCGCCCTCGTTCACCAGATCGTCGGCGACGCTCTGGATGAAGCAGGCATGCGGCTGCGGCCGTTCATAGGCCGACGAGGACGGGTAGGCCGCGCCGTCCCGGTGATCGACGAACCAATGACCCTGGCCCGGACCGTCGATGCCGTAAGCCCAATGCAGGCCGGTGTTGAACCATTGCGGCGAGTTCGGCGCGCAGATCTGCGCCGCCAGCATGTAGCAATGCTCGTCGTAGAAGGTGCGGGCGTCGTCCTCGCTGTCGAAGTAGCCGCCTTTCCAGCCCCAGTAGGTCCAGGCGCCGGCCATGCGATGGAAGACCTGGCGGGCATCCTGCTCGCCGCCGTAGCGCGCCTCGGGCGGCAGTTCGGCCAGCGCCGCCTGGTCGGGCGCCGAACGCCACAGCCATTCCGGCACGTCATGTTCGGCGCGCTTGGTCAGTCGCGCGGGCACGCCGGCCCGGCGGAAATACTTTTGCGCGAGCACGTCGGCCGCGACTTGCGACCATTCGGCCGGCACATCGACGGCCTTCAATTGAAAGACGATCGAGCCGTCGGGATTGCGGATTTCGGAGTTGGCAGCACGAAACGCCATTCCTGCGAATGGCGATTTTCCTGCTTGCGTATACCGACGCTCCAAGCGCATCGACGATCCCCCGTGCCCAGTTCCCGTCGTTTGTTCCCTGTGCGGGGGGTGTACTCGGTCGATCGAGCACACACATATGGGCACGACATGATAGTAAATTACAAAATCTTGTGTGCGCAACTACATTTTGTAGATGAATGTGTTGATGGTACTAGATGATGCAAGTGCGCAACAGGGCATCGAATCGCGTGAATCGCATGTCGACGAACGATATGAATCGCCGCCTCGATTGCGTCGCGTTGCGCCCGTACAAGCGCGCGCGTACAAGCGGCGCGGTCACTCTCGAAGCGTGGTTTTACTGATGACTTCTCGGCACCTGGCTCTTCACCAAGATGCGCGGCGAACGCGTCGGCACCGATGCCGAAGGCAATCTCTATTATCAGGACAAGCGCGCGATCGCCGGTCGCCGGCGCAAGCGGTGGGTCATGTACAACGGCGTCGTGGAAGCCTCGCGCGTTCCGCCGGAGTGGCACGGCTGGCTGCACTACACGACCGATGTGGTCCCGCCGGCCGGCGGGTCGCCGCGCAAGACCTGGCAGAAGGAACACGAGCCGAACCTCACCGGCACCGACCATGCCTATCGTCCGCCGGGCCACACTCTTGTCATCGGCGACAAGCCCAAGCCGCCCTATGAGGCGTGGCGTCCGGGCTGAGATGCGCCAGCACTAGGAGACAGGCGTGGGTCGCAATATCGTCGAGACGATCGTGGGCGCGTTGGTCCTGTTGGTGGCCGGCGTCTTCGTCTTCTATGCCTTCGCCAAGTCGGACAGGAGCGGGCCCAACGGCTACGAGGTTCTCGCCCGCTTCGACCGCATCGACGGGCTGAAGCGCGGCGCCGACGTCACGGTGAGCGGCGTCAAGGTGGGCTCGGTCACCGGCTTCGAACTCGACCACAAGACCTACCAGGCGGTGGTGCGCATGATCGTGTCGTCGTCGGTCAACCTGCCGCTCGACACCAACGCCAAGGTCGTGAGCGAATCGCTGCTGGGCGGCATGGTCGTGATCCTCGAGCCGGGCAGCGAGACGAAGCTGATCCCGCCCGGCGGCGAGATCGAGAAAACCCAGGGCGCGGTGCCGCTCTCGGAGCTGATCGCCAAGTTCATGTTCGGCAGCACGGGGTCCAAGTGATGAGCGCCCCCATCAAGGGAAAAAACCCATCCAAGGCGCCGCCGGTGTGGCGGCAACCCGACGGCAAGGCGGTGTCCTGCCTCGAAAAAATCAAAGTCCTGAACCAGAACATCCAGGAAATCGAAGCCCTCTGCGCCGACGCGCTCGAGGACGGAGTCCTGATGGGATGCGACGCCGAGCAGATCAAGGCAGCCCTGCACGAGCTGATCGAAGGGCTCGAGGCGCCCCACACCGACAAGAAGTGAGCGTGCGCGCTCTGCTGATCATCGCGGCATTCGCTGCCGGCATCGGTGCCGCCGCGGCGCAAACCCCGCCGTCAGCTCAGCCGCAGTCTCCGGCGCCGCCGCGTCCCGGCAACGCCAACCTGCGGGCGATCCCCGACGCGCCCGGCAAGCGGGTCGCCGAACTGCAGGGCCTCGACAAGGTGACGGCGCGCACCCAGCGATTCTACGCCCCGGTGGGGGAGGCGACGCGCTTCGGCACGCTCGAGATCACCGTCGGCGATTGCCTGGTGAACGTGCCGGAAGCGCCGCCCGAGTCGGTGGCCTACCTCACCATCGTCGACCACAAGCCCGGCCAGGCCGAAGAGAAGCTGTTCGCCGGCTGGATGTTCGCTTCCACGCCGTCGCTGTCGGCGCTCGACCACGGCGTCTATGACGTGCGCGTGCTCTCCTGCACGATGGCGCAGGGATCGGCGCCGCCCAGCTCGCGCTGAAAAGTCGCCGGCCGGTCGATGGCGTCGGCCAGCAGGACGCGGAATTCCTCGCGCGGGATCTCGATCGCCCCGAAGCTGCGCAGATGCTCGGTCATGAACTGGCAGTCGAGCAGGCGGAAGCCGCCCTTGATCAGCCGCGCCACGAGGTGGACCAGCGCCACCTTCGAGGCGTCGCGTTCGCGGCTGAACATGCTCTCGCCGAAGAACACCGCGCCCACGGACACGCCGTACAGCCCGCCGACCAGCCGGCCATCGGACCGGCACTCGACGCTATGGGCATGGCCGCGCCGGTGCAGCTCGGTATAGAGCGCCACGATCGGCTCGTTGATCCAGCTCTCGGGATGGCCCGGCCGCGGTTCGGCGCAGGCGCGCACGGTGTCGGCGAAGGCGGTGTCGGCGCTCACTTCCAGGCGGCCGGCGCGGATCGTGCGGGCGAGGCGATGCGGCAGGTGGAAGCCGTCGAGCGGCAGCACGGCGCGCAGGCGGGGATCGAGCCAATAGAGCTTGGGGTCATCGCGGCGCTCGCCCATCGGAAAGACGCCGATCCGGTAGGCCTGCAGCAGGAGGTCGGGCGTGATCTCCATCAGGTCGAAGTCTCGCCGCCTCTGACGCCCTCTCCGCCCGCGCAGCGGGGGAGAGGGAGGGGACCCGCGCGTCAGCGCGGGGAGGGTGAGGTGGGCGCGGCGTCTCAACCAGGGAAAATCTCGTTTGCGAGAACGACCACCTCACCTTCCCATTGCTTCGCAATGGGCCCCTTCCTCTCCCCCGCTGCGCGGCGGAGAGGAGCCTGACCGGGAAGTCGAAGAGGCGGGATTGGCGCACGACTCAGCTCACTCTACTTCTTCAAGCCGACCAGCTTCTCCAGCCAGTGGATGTCGTAGTCGCCGTCGATGAAGGCCTGCTCGCCGATGATGCGGCGGTGCAGGGGGATCGTCGTGTCGATGCCGCCGATCACGAATTCCTCGAGCGAGCGACGCAGCCGCATCAGGCACTCGTTGCGTGTGGTGCCGTTCACGATCAGCTTGGCCACCATCGAATCGTAGTAGGGCGGCATGACGTAGCCGGTGTACAGGCCCGAATCGACCCGCACGCCCAGCCCGCCCGGCGGGTGGTACTCGGTGATGCGGCCGGGGCAGGGCACGAAGGTCTCCGGGTGCTCGGCATTGATGCGGCATTCGATGGCGTGGCCCTGGATGACGATGTCGTCCTGGGTCATGTCGAGCGACGCGCCGGCGGCGATGCGGATCTGCTCGCGCACCAGATCGATGCCGGTCACCGCCTCGGTGATCGGATGCTCGACCTGCAGGCGGGTGTTCATCTCGATGAAGTAGAATTCGCCGTCCTGGAACAGGAATTCCATGGTGCCGGCGCCGCGGTATTTCAGCTTGCGTACCGCCGCCGCGGCCAGCTCGCCGATCTTGCCGCGCTGCTCGGCGTTCAGCGCCGGCGAGGGGGCCTCTTCCAGCACCTTCTGGTGGCGGCGCTGCAGCGAGCAATCGCGCTCGCCCAGATGCACGCCGGCGCCCATGCCGTCGCCCAGCACCTGGATCTCGATGTGGCGCGGATGGTCGAGGTACTTCTCGAGGTAGACCGAATCGTTGCCGAAGGCGGCCTTGGCTTCGGCGCGGGCGAGCGAGAACGCCTCGGCGGCGCCATCGGCGTCGTCGACCACCTTCATGCCGCGTCCGCCGCCGCCGGCGACCGCCTTGATCAGCACCGGCCAGCCGATCTTGGTGCCGAGCGCCACCACCTGGTCGAGTGAATTGACCGGTCCCGGCGAGCCGGGGACCAGCGGCAGGCCGAGCTCCTGGGCGGTCTGCTTGGCCACGATCTTGTCGCCCATCATGGCGATGTGCTGCGGCGTGGGGCCGATGAAGGTGAAGCCGTGCGCCTCGACCGCTTCGGCGAAGCGCGCGTTCTCGGACAGGAACCCGTAGCCGGGATGGATCGCATCGACGCCGGCGATGGTGGCGGCCGAAAGGATGGCCGGAATGTTGAGATAGCTGTCGCGCGCCGGCGGTGGTCCGATGCAGACCGATTCGTCGGCCAGGCGCACATGCATGGCGTCGCTGTCGGCCGTCGAATGAACCGCCACCGTCTGGATACCCATTTCGCGGCAGGCGCGATGGATGCGGAGAGCGATCTCCCCCCGGTTGGCGATCAGGACCTTGTCGAACATCGCGCGGGCGCGTCCCTATTCGACGATCATCAATGGTTCGCCGAACTCCACCGGTCGCCCGTTGTCGATCAGGATCTGCACCACCGTGCCCGCCTTGGGCGCCTTGATGGGGTTGAAGGTCTTCATCGCTTCGATGATCAGCAAGGTCTGGCCCGCCGCCACCTTGTCACCGACCGCGACGAAGTTGGGCTTGCCGGGCTCGGGCGCGAGATAGGCGGTGCCGACCATCGGTGACTTCACCGCGCCGGGATGCTTGGCGAGATCGTTGGCGGCGCCGGCCGCGGGGGCGGCCGAAGAAGCGGCCGGTGCTGCCGCCAGGACGGGGGTGGCGGCAACCGTTACGCTCGGCCGGGCGATCCGGATACGCCGCTCGCCGTCGGCCAGCTCGATCTCGCCGAGATTGGTCTCGTGAAGGACCTGCGCCAGCTTGCGGACGAACTCGGTATCCATCTCGAATTTTGCCATGGAGAAACGCTCCGCGGTGAATGTCAGCGCGCCAACAGGCGCGACAGTGCCTGCAACGCCAGAAGATAGCCCTGGCTGCCGAGACCCGCGATCACGCCGACCGCAGCCGGGCTGATATAGGAGTGATGGCGGAAGCTTTCACGTTTGTAGATGTTGGACAGGTGAACCTCGACCACCGGCAGCTCGGCGGCGTTCAGCGCGTCGAGCAGGGCGACCGACGTGTGGGTGAAGGCGCCGGCATTGATGACGATGGCGGAATTCTTCTCGCGCGCGGCCTGGATCCGGTCGACCAGCACGCCCTCATGGTTGCTCTGGGCAAACTCGACGTCCATCCCCAGGCGCTGGGCCTCGGCCCGGCACGCTTTTTCGATGTCGCCCAGGGTTTCGCGGCCGTAGATCTGCGGCTGCCGCTTGCCCAGCATGTTGAGATTGGGCCCGTTGAGCACCAGCACTGGCTTTCGTGCCGGCCGACGCCGGGCGGCCTTCGCGGCCAAATCGTGCCTCCCCGTCTCTAAAGCGCGGGGCGTTATAGCATGGCGATTCCGAGCCACAAGGCAGGCTCAGCCCGTCCTCCGCAGCTGCCGGGCGTGGGCAAACAGGCGATCGGACAGTGCATCGAAGCTGCGTCTTTCCTCGCCCGACAACGCCTTGTAGAGCCTGGCCTCGTAATCGAGCGCCAGCGGCACGATGCGCGCATGCATGGCGCGGCCGCGGGCCGACAGCCTGAGCGAGGCGCGGCGGCGGTCGTCGCGGTCGGTCGCCCGCTCAACCAGGCCGCGCGTCATCAGGCCGGCCACCGCCCGGCTGACCGCCACCTTGTCCATGACGATGCGCTGCCCCACATCGGAGGCGGTGAGTGGGGCGAAGCGGCCCAGGGCCGCCATCACCCGCCACTGCGTGACGGTGAGGTCGAACGGCCCGGCATAAAGGTCGTGCAGCGATTCCGAGACGATCTGGGCCAGGATCGACAGCCGGTAGGGGAGAAAATTCTCCAGTTCGAGGGCTTGCGCGGCGGCCGGCATAATAGTTACATATGAAACTAATTTCCGGCTACCGTCAATTCGGGAGGTCACCATGGCCAGCATCAAGGATGCCGAGATCGCCGAGATCGACGCGGTCAATCCGATGGGCACCGACGGCTTCGAGTTCGTCGAATACGCCGCCCCCGATCCGGCGGCGCTCGGCACGCTGTTCGAGCACATGGGCTTCGTCAGGGTCGCCAAGCACCGCTCCAAGGATGTCTCGCTCTATCGCCAGGGCGACGTGAACTTCATCGTCAATGCCGAGAAGGACAGCTTCGCCCAGGGCTTCGCGCGTGTGCACGGTCCCAGCATCTGCGCCATCGCGCTGCGGGTGAAGAACTCGGCCTTTGCCTACAAGCGTGCCCAGTCGCTCGGCGCCTGGGGCGTCGAGGGCAAGGTCGGGCCGATGGAGCTCAACATCCCGGCCATCAAGGGCATCGGCGATTCGCTGATCTACCTGGTCGATCGCTATGGCGAGCGCGGCACGATCTACGACGTCGATTTCGAGTATCTGCCCGGGGTCGAGCACCATCCCAAAGGTGTCGGCCTCACCTACATCGACCACCTGACGCACAACGTCCATCGCGGCCGCATGGCCGAGTGGGCCGACTTCTACGAGCGGCTGTTCAATTTCCGCGAGATCCGCTACTTCGACATCGAGGGCAAGCTCACCGGGCTCAAGAGCAAGGCGATGACCAGCCCGTGCGGCAAGATCCGCATCCCGATCAACGAGAGCACCGACGACAAGTCGCAGATCCAGGAATATCTCTCGGCCTATCACGGCGAGGGCATCCAGCACATCGCGCTCGGCACCGACGACATCTACGCGACGGTGGAGACGCTGAAGACCAGGGGCGTGCCGTTCCAGACCGTGCCCGACACCTATTTCGAGCAGATCGACGCGCGCCTGCCGGGCCACGGCGAGGATCTGAAGCGGCTGGCCACCGACCGCATCCTGATCGACGGCGCGCCGACCAAGGGCGGCGGGCTCCTGCTCCAGATCTTCACCCAGACGGTGATCGGCCCGATCTTCTTCGAGATCATCCAGCGCCGCGGCAACGAGGGCTTCGGCGAGGGCAATTTCCGCGCCCTGTTCGAATCGATCGAGCTCGACCAGATCCGCCGCGGCGTCCTGAAGGCATAAGGCAAAGGAGGAAACCATGACCAGGAACTGGATCCCGTTGCGCCAGGTCGAGGGCACCGCCTCGCGCCAGGCCCATGTCCGCCTGCCCGAGGGCACCTACGAGCGCGAGATCAGCAAGGAGGGCTTCTTCGGGCCCTCGGCTCAATTCCACCACAAGCACAAGCCGACCGACTGGGTCGAGTTCGACGGCGCCATCCGCCCGCGCGCCTTCGACCTCAACAAGCTCGCGACCGGCAAGCCCAGTCCGTGGAACGCCGAGCTGGTGATGGCCAACTCCGCACCTGCAGATGCGCATCTGGAAGCTCGACAAGCCGATGGCCGAGCTCGCGCGCAACAGCGACGGCGACCAGCTCCTGTTCGTCCATGAGGGCGAGGGGGCGCTGTTCTGCGACTACGGCCATCTCGACTATCGCGACGGCGACTATCTCGTGATCCCGCGCGGCACGATGTGGCGGCTCTCGCCCACCAAACCCACCGTGTCGCTGATGGTCGAGGCGACCAACGACCATTTCACCCTGCCCGAGAAAGGCCTGGTCGGCCGGCATGCGATCTTCGACCCGGCGATGCTGGACACGCCCAGGATCGACGACGCCTTCCGCGCCCAGCAGGACGAGCGCACGTGGAAGGTGTCGGTGAAGCGCCGCAACCAGCTTTCGACCGTGACCTTCCCGTTCAATCCACTGGATGCGGTGGGTTGGCATGGCGACTTGAGCGTCGTGCGCATCAACTGGCGCGACCTGCGGCCGCTGATGAGCCATCGCGCCCATCTGCCGCCCTCGGCCCACACCACCTTCGTGGCCGGCCGCTTCGTGGTCTGCACCTTCGTGCCGCGGCCGCTGGAGAGCGACCCGGAGGCGCTGCGGCTGCCGTTCTTCCACAACAACGACGATTTCGAAGAGATCATCTTCTATCACAAGGGCAGCTTCTTCAGCCGCGACAACATCCATCCCGGCATGATGACCGTGCATCCCTCGGGCTTTACGCACGGCCCGCATCCCAAGGCCTTCAACGCCGCGACCAAAGGCGGCAAGACCGAGACCGACGAGGTCGCGGTGATGATCGATACACGCGATGCGGTCGACGTCGCCGCCATGCCGGCCGGCGTCGAATTCGACGGCTACGTGAAGTCGTGGCGTCCGCCGGAGATCAAGCAGGCGGCGGAATAGGGCTTCCCTTCAAAAGGGGATTTTCGGGCGCTATGGCACCCGAAAATTCATCTGCGGGCCCAAATTGGCCAAAAGTATCACTTGACTTATTCCCAGTGATACTTAAATACAGGTATGCGGAAACCGCCGGAGCGGCAGGAAGAAAACAATGAAACTGGCTTCTTTGAAGGAGGGCGGTCGCGACGGCACGCTGATCGTGGTCAATCACGAGCTCACGCGGGCGGTACGGGCGACCAACATCGCGCCGACCCTGCAGAAGGCGCTCGACGACTGGGCCGCGGCCGCGCCCAGGTTGCGCGTCCTGGCCGATCAGCTCGCCGACGACAAGGCGCCGGGCTCCTTCGAGCTCGAGACGACGGCGCTGGCGGCGCCCCTGCCGCGCGCCTTTCAGTGGGCCGACGGTTCGGCCTACGTCGTCCATGTCGAGCTGGTGCGCAAGGCGCGCGGCGTGGAGATGCCGCCGTCCTTCTGGACCGATCCGCTGATGTATCAGGGCGGCTCGGATTCCTTCATCGGGCCCAATGACGAGATCGAAGCCGGTGACGAAGCCTGGGGCATCGACTTCGAGGGCGAGATCGGCGTCATTGTCGACGATGTGCCGATGGGCATCTCGCCCGAAGCGGCACGCAAGCATATCAAGCTGGTGACGATCCTGAACGACGTCTCGCTGCGCAATCTCATCGTCGGCGAACTGGCCAAGGGTTTCGGCTTCTTCCACGGCAAACCCGCCACCGCCTTCGCGCCGGTGGCCGTGACGCCCGACGAATTGGGCGATGCCTGGGACGGCGCCAGGCTCAACCTGCCGCTGATCTCGACGCTCAACGGCCAGGAATTCGGCCATCCCAATGCCGCTGTCGACCTCACTTTCGATTTCGGCCAACTGATCGCCCATGCGGCCAAGACGCGGACCCTCGAAGCCGGCACCGTTGTGGGCTCGGGCACCGTCGCCAACCGCGACGCCGCGGTGGGCTGTTCCTGCATCGCCGAGCGTCGCGTGCGCGAGACGATCGATAGTGGCAAAGCTGTGACGCCGTTCATGAAGTTCGGCGACCAGATCCGCATCGAAATGGTCGACCGTGCCGGCAAGTCGATCTTCGGCGCGATCGACCAGAAGGTGGTGCGCTACACGCCGCCCGCGTAAGCCGTGCTAAGGTGACTGCGGAGGCGGTCATGAAGCTCATCGGCTATTTTCGGTCATCGGCGGCGTTTCGCGTGCGCATCGGGCTCAATCTCAAGGGCATCGCGGTCGAGCATGCCTCGCGTCATCTGCGCAAGGGCGAGCAGTCGGCGCCCGACTATGTCGCACTCAATCCGCAGAAGCTCGTGCCCGCGCTGGTGCTCGATTCGGGCGAAGTGCTGACCCAGTCGCTCGCCATCCTGGAATATCTCGAGGAGACGCATCCCGAGCCGCCGCTGCTGCCCAAGGACCCGATCGACCGGGCGCGGGTGCGTGCCCTGGCGCTGATCACGACCGCCGACGTCCATCCCATCCAGAACCTCAGGGTAATGGGCTATCTGCGCGACAAGTTCGGTCAGACCGAGGAGAGCGCCTTCGCCTGGTCGCGTCATTGGATCGAGACCGGCTTCGAGGCCTACGAGGCCTCGATTGCAAAGGACCGCAAGACCGGCAGCTTCAGCCACGGCGAACGGCCGACGCTGGCCGATCTTTGCCTGGTGCCGCAGGTCTTCAACGCCGCTCGGTTCAAGGTCGACATGGCGAAATATCCGACGATCCAGCGCATCTACGCCACCTGCATGAAGCATCCGGCCTTCGACGCCGCCCAGCCTTCCAAGCAGCCGGATGCCGAACCGTGAAGAAGAAAGTCATCGCAGCCATAATCGTCATCGCCCTCGCCGGCGCGGCGGTCGCGGCCGTGCCGATCATGGAGAGTCAAGCGGCAGGCCGGATCAAGACGGAGATCGAACGCGACGGCGCGAACAAGGTGGGCACCGTCGAGGTCGGGCTGTTCGAACGCCGGATCACGCTGCTCGACCTCAAATCCACCGGCGGGCCCGAGCTCAGCATCGGCCGTTGGGAGGCGTCGGGGCTCGCCTGGCCGCTCGGCGAGCTGCTGCGCGGGCGCACGCCACTGGCTGGTTTCCGCTGGGGCGACCCGTTGCGGGCCGAGCGCATCGAGCTGCGCGACGTGCGCCTGGTCGACAGCGCAGCCGGCACGAGCTGGAGCATGGGGTCGCTCGTCATGGAGGGACTCGATCTGGCGCGCTACGATGCGCCAATACCAGGGCGGTTACAAATTCCAGGCACTGGTCGCCCGCGCGCTGGGGGCGCTGTCGATACGGCGTCTCGAGGAGCGCAATGTCATCTTCTCGCTCCCCGGCGCGGACACGTTCGGCGCGGCTTCGGCCATCGTCGATCGCTACGAGCGCGGCCGCATCGCCTCGATGACGCTGAGCAGCGTCGAAGGCACGGCCAAGGACGAGCCGACGCCGCTCTACAAGATCGCCGACATCAAGTTGGCCGGCCTCGACATGACTCGCATGATCGCGGCTATGTCATCGGACAAATGGCAGCCTGGCGCGCCGACCGGCCGGGCCCATGTCGACAGCTTCAACGCCTCGGGCTTCGGCGGCGAAATGCTCGCGCGCTACGGCATCTCGCTGGCCGGCGTTAGTCTCGAAACGGTGCACGAGGGCGACAAGATCAGCCGCTCGCGTACCCGCATCGAAGGCTTCGTGCTGGCGCCGCCGTTGCGCGGCCTGCAGGGCCTGCAGATGCGCCTCGCCCTGACGTCTATGGGTCTCAAGGACGTGAAGCTCGACATGGATTGCGCCGGTACCGACGATCGCGCCAAAGGGGAACTCACCCTCGACCGCTGTGCGCTCGTGGGCGCCGGCCTGGGCGAAATCGACCTCACCGGCCGGATCGTCGGTGCCGACCAACCCTTCTGGCGTGCGATCGATGACGGCGACTTTGGCGCCCTCGACGACTCGCATGCCGGTCTGGCAGCGGCGCAGCTGGTTCTGGTCGACAAGAGCCTGCTCGAGCGCAGCCTGAAGGCGCTGTCGACGGTGACCGGCAAGCCGGCCTCGGAGACGCGCTCCAACCTTGCGGGCGAGATACGCCGCTACCAGCCGGCCGACGTCCTGATCTCGGAGGACATGACCAAGCTGCTCGATACGGTCGCGCGCTTCGTCGAGCGGGGCGGCACGCTCACGATCGATGCCAGGCCGGAGCCGCCGATCGACATCGAAGGGCTCAAGCCCCTGGGTAAGCCCGGCGCCGACCTCGTGCGCCTGCTCGGGCTTTCGGCGACCCTGGCGCCGCCGCGCTAGCTCTTGCGGGCGTCGGCGATCAACTGCTTCATCGCTGCGGCGTCGATGGCGCCGGGCACGAATTGCGTGCCGATCACGAAGGCAGGCGTGCCGCGTATGCCAAGGGCGCTCGCCAGCTCGAGGTTGCGCTCGATCTGCTGCTTCAGCTTGGGATCTTCCATGTCCTTCTCGAGCTGGGCGCGGTCGAGCCCGACCGAGGCCGCGATCTCGAAGATCTTGTCGCGGTCGAGCTTGCCGGTGAACTCCATCAGCGCGTCGTGGAACTGTTGGTGCTTGCCCTGCTTGACCGAGGCCAGGGCGGCGACCGCGGCGATCTTCGAGGCCTCGCCCAGGATCGGCAGGTCCTTGTAGATGACTTTCACCTTGCCGTCGGCGCCGACCACCGACTTCATCGCCTTGTGGGCCTTCTTGCAGTACGGGCACTGGTAGTCGTTGAAGTCGACGATGACGACATCGCCGCTCGGATTGCCGCCGACCGGGCTTTCGGCATCGCGGAACAATCCGGCCTGGTTCTCCTGGACGCCTTTCTGCGCGGCGGCGCTCTGTTGGCCGTCCTGCTTGCGCTCCAGCTCCTGCATCGCCTCGACCAGCACTTCGGGGTTGGCGAGCAGGTATTCGCGGATGTTCTTGCCGAGCGCCGCCTTGTCGGCCGGAACGGTCGCCGGTGCCGTGGAAGGCGCAGCGGCGAGGCGGCCGGGCTCGATCGTGCCGACCGCCAGAAGAGCGCCACCGGCCAGAAGGCCGGCGCAGATGAGCAAAAGGACCGAACGCATTGTGATGATCTCCAAAAGCTATCGGCCCTTGCCTGGCCGCGTATTTATATAGGCCTTGATGTCTTGGGCACGCTGCCAGGCAGGCGTGCCGGATTGCAACTGGTGCACGGCGGCATCGGCATGGGCCTGTGCCTCGGCGCGCTGGCCGCGCAGGATCGCCATCTCGGCGCGGGCAAGTGATGTCATACCCGGGTTATTGAGCTTCGAATAGCCCGATGCCATCAACCGCCACAGGTCGAAGCTGCCCGTTTCCTGCTGCCTTGCCAGTTCCAGATTGCGCACGGCCTCGCGGTCGTTGTCGGGATTGTTGGTCTCGAGCAGGGCACGCGCAAAATCGATCTTGATGATCGCCGAACTCGGCAGAAGCTGAACGGCGCGGCGGTAGGAGCCCACCGACTCGGCGACGCGGCCGTTCTCGAACAGCATCTGGCCGCGCACCTCGTGGAAGTAGGGATCGTTGGGATATTCCTTGAGAAGGCCGTCGATACCGAGCAGCGCCGAGCCCAGCGCGCCCTTGCGGTACCAGGCGATGGCGCGCGCGTAGCGCGCCGGGACCGACCGGTCGGCTTCGGCGAAGCGCTGCAGGGCGACCTCGGGGGTGATGAAGCCCATCAGCTTGGCGACGATGCGGTGATGCATCATGAGGAATTCCGGCGTATCGGGAGTATTGGCGTAGGGCGAGCGCGCCGCCGCCTCCTCGAACGTCGCGATGCGGTCCGGCGTGAGCGGATGGGTCGACAGATAGGGGTCGCGCGGGCCGATCTGCATGCGCTCTTCCCTCTGCAGCACGCGCATGAAGTCGACCGCGCCCTTGGGCGACTGGCCGGTGCGCTGCAGGAAGGTGATGGCCGCCTGGTCCGCCGAATGCTCCTGAGTCTGCGTGTAATGCAGGAACGACAGAAGCGACCCCGGCGCGTTGGTCGAGCCGACACCCGTCGTCGGGCCGCCTCGGCCGACGGAGCCGCCCGACGCGGCGCCGCCCGCCATGGCGCCGCCCGCCAGGATCATCTCGAGAATCTGCAATGTGGTGAGGGCGCGCAGCTCCTCCTGCATGCGCGCCAGATGGCCGCCGGCAATGTGGCCGCTTTCGTGCGCCAGAACGCCGATCAGCTGATTGGGCGTCTCGGTCCGCATGATCAGGCCGGTATTGATGAAGATCCGCTGGCCCCCCGCCACGAAAGCGTTGAGCGTGTTGTCCTGGACGATCATGATCTCGACGCCGTTGGGATCGAGACCGGCCGCCTTCCAGATCGGTATGACCATGGTGCGGATGCCGTTCTCGGTCTCGGCGTCGCGGATCAGATTGAGCCGTTGACCTTGCTGCGCGCTCGCGGCACGAAGCGGCGCCAGCGCGAAGAGCGCCAGACTGAAGAGGGTGATAATGCGTCTGAACACGGTCGGCACAGGGTCCTGGCAGGCTAGAAACGCCAGGCGGCCACGTCAATTGCGCAACCTGGCGCTGGCGGGCGTGTTTTTGCTGGCGGCTTGTGGCCAAAGTGAGACGGACCGCGAGAGCGACCGCCAGGCCAACCTCGCCAATCCCGCCGGCCTGTCGCCGGGCAAGGCCGGCCTGTCGGCGATCGTCAGCTCGGGTTCGTTTGCCGCCGTGTCGGCCGATGAAAGCCGCGCCGCCGAGATCGGGCGCGACATCCTGCAGAACGGCGGCAACGCCACCGATGCCGCAACCGCCATGTACTTTGCACTGGCAGTGACCTTGCCGTCTGCGGCCGGACTCGGCGCCTCGGGCGCCTGCATCGTGCACGACGACAAGACCAAGGCCGCCGAGGCCTTCGTGTTCCCGCCGATCGCCGCACCGGGGACGATCAACGGTCAGTCGTTCACCGTGCCGGCGAGCGTGCGCGGCATCATGCTGATGCATATCCGCCATGGCCAGTTGCGCTGGGAGCAGACGGTCTCTCCGGCCGAACGTCTGGCCCGCTTCGGCGTGCCGGTGTCGCGTGCCCTGTCGCGCGACCTGCAGGCCGGCGCCGGCCTGCTGGGCAGCGACCGCGAGACGCGACGCATCTTCGGCAAAGGCAGCGGCGGCATGGTGAGCGAAGGCGATACCTGGACGCAGAGCGACCTCGCGGGCACGCTGGGCGCGATCCGCCAGCGCGGCGGCGGCGAATTCTTCTCGGGCACGCTGGCGCGCACCTTGTCCGACCAGGTGACGCAGATGGGCGGCAGCCTGCCGCTCGAGGCGCTGCGCAACGCCGTGCCCAAGGCCGGGCCGCCGACCACCGAATCGTATGGCCGCCGAAAGGTCTACGTCGCGCCGCCGCCGGCCGCCGGCGCCGCCGCGCTGGCCGGCTGGAAAGGCCAGGCGCCGGGCGGCGCGACGCCCGTCGATTCCGGCGGGTTTTCGGGTTTCGTTGCGGTCGACAACAAGGCGAGCGCGGTCGCGTGCACCCTGTCGATGGGGCAGCTCTTCGGCGCGCGCATGATCGTGCCGGGCACCGGCGTGATGCTCGGCGCCGCCACGCCCGACGCGCGGATCGGTCAGTCCGGTGGTCATCGCCAGCGCCAACAACGGCGAGTTCACCTTCGCCGGCGCGGGCGGCGGCGCGCCGACGGCCGCCCAGGCGACCGGCTGGGTGGCGCGCGCGACTGTGGAGGAAGACAAGAGCCTTCTTGCCGTCCTGAACGCTCGAGCCGGGCAGGGCGGCACCGTCAACGCCATCATCTGCCCGTCGGGCCTGCGCAGCAGCGCCTCGACCTGCCGAAGTGCCATCGATCCGGCCGGAGCGGGGCTCGCGCTGCTCGCCGTCATACGCTAGGCGCAAGCGATGTCGGGCAAGCTCTCGCGCCGCGGCGGCGCGGTCGATCCGTTCATCGTCATGGATGTGATGGCCGCTGCCGCCGAGAAAGAGGCGGCGGGCGAGAGCGTCATCCACCTCGAAGTCGGCCAGCCCAGCACGCCCGCGCCCAAGGGCGCGCTGGCGGCCGCGCATGCCGCGCTCGAGAGCGACCGCATCGGCTATGTCGCGGCATTGGGCATGCCGGCGCTGCGCGAGCGCATCGCGCGGCACTACGGCGACGTTTACAAAACAGAGGTCTCGCCCGAACGCGTCATCGTCACGACCGGCTCGTCGGGCGGCTTCCCTCTGGCGTTCCTGGCGAGCTTCGATGCCGGCGATCGCGTAGCGTTGGCCGCGCCTGGCTATCCCGCCTACCGCAACATCCTGGCCGCGCTCAATCTCGAGGCCGTCGACCTGCCGACCTCGGCGGCCGATCGCTTCCAGCCGACGGTCGAGGCCTTGAAGAAGGCGGGCCGCCTCGACGGCCTGATCGTGGCCAGCCCGTCCAATCCCACGGGCACCATGGTGGGCCATGCCGAGATGAAGGCGCTGGCCGATTGGTGCAGCGAAAACGGCGTGCGGCTGATCTCCGACGAGATCTATCACGGCATCGTCTACGAGGGCGACACGGTGTCGGCGGTCGAGGTCTCCGACTCGGCCATCGTGGTCAACAGCTTCTCGAAATACTTCTCCATGACCGGCTGGCGGGTCGGCTGGCTGGTCGTGCCGACCGACCTGGTGCGGCCGATCGAGCGACTCAGCCAGAATTTCTTCATCTCCGTGCCGACGCTCAGCCAGCATGCGGCCCTCGCAGCCTTCGACGGACGGGACGAACTCGACGGCCACGTCCGGCGCTACCGCACCAACCGCGACCTGCTGCTGGCCGGTCTGCCGGCGGCAGGCTTCGACCGTTTCGCGCCGGCCGAAGGCGCGTTCTATCTCTATTGCGACGTGGCGCACCTCACCAACGACAGCCGCGAGTTCTGCCGCCGCATGCTGCGCGAGGCCGGCGTGGCGACGACGCCCGGTGTCGATTTCGATCGCGCGCGCGGTGCCGGGACCTTGCGCATCTCCTTCGCCGGCTCGACCGCCGAGATGGAAGAGGCGGTGCGCCGGCTGAAGGCCTGGAGACGGGTGTGAGGATTCTTGCGGCGGCGGGGCTGCTTGCGGCGCTGGGCGCTGCGCCGGCCCTTGCCAAGGACGGCGCCAAAGTCGTCGCCGCAGAAAGTGACATGAATGCCGCCTATGCAACGTTGCTCGGCAAGTTGAGCGGTGCTCCCAAGCTCCACCTCGAGCACGACCAGGAACGCTGGCTCGCCAATCGCCGGGCCTGCGACTTCAACGCCGCCCTGAAGGACGGTTGCCTGGAGGCCCGCTACCAGACGCGTGCTGCCAAGCTCAGGCTGTTCGCCGATGGGCTCTATCCCTTCATCAGCGAGCAGGCCATCGTCAAATCCGGCAAGCTGGAACACGGCGTCTACGCGATCGATGCCAGCTATCCGCAATTCGACTCGCCGACGGCCGACTTCTCGGCCGTGAATCGAGGTTTCGCCGACCAGGCACGTCAATCCGCGGACGATGTCCTGCAGTCCGGGTTCGATGCCGGCTACGATCAGACATTCGACCTCTACCGGCTGAATAGCGACGTCGTTTCCGTCTGGATCCATAGCGAGACGTGGCAGGCGAACTTGCGGATTTCGAACACGGGCACCCTCGTCGACTTGCGTACGGGCCACGCCATTCCTCCCGAGGACGTCTTCAAGCCGGGCGGAGAATGGCGCGTGCGGCTGCTCGCGCTGGTCGATGCAGAGGTCACCAAGGACTTCCGCGAGATGAACCGCGGCCAGAAGCCCGCCGATCTGCCGGAGATATTCAACAGACTGCAGCCGGTGGACTATCTTTTCGAAGATGACGAACTCGTACTGTATATTCCCGAAGTGGCGTTGAGCCTCGGTATGAGAGGCTATGCAGTCGACATACCCTATGCCGCGCTGAAGCCGTTGCTTCGCGCCGACGGGCCGCTTGGAGGGCGCTGAACCATGACCCGACTTGTTCGTCTTGGCCTGATTGCCGCCGCGGCTGTCCTGTCGGCGGCGACGGCCTTCGCCCAGACCGGGCCGAGCTTCAGTTGCGCCAAGGCCTCGAACGACATCGAGCGGACGATCTGCAAGGATCCCGAACTCGCCAAGGCCGATCGCGAGATGGCGGCGGCCTATGCCGCGCTCGCCGCCAAGCTGAGCGGCGCCGCCAAGGAAAATCTCGAAAAGGAACAGGCGCGCTGGATCGGCGATCGCAATCGCGGCTGCGCCGCCGATACCGACGGCATCGCGCCTTGCCTGACGAGGCGCTACGCCGCGCGCACCACGAACCTGCGGGCGTCCGCCGAGGGCATCTATCCCTTCATCAGCGAGCAGTCGCTGTCGAAGAACGCCAAGCTCGGCAAGATCACCTATTCCTACGACATCAGCTATCCGAAGTTCGAGGGCAACACCGCCGACTTCTCCGCCGTCAACGCGCGCTTCGCCAATGCCGCCAAGAAGGCCATCGCCGACGCCACACCGCAGGCCGATTCCGGGCTCGATCGCGAGCAGGAGTGGACCTACGAGCAGAGCTTCATGACCTACCGGCCGGACGGCAACGCCGTCACCATCGCCGTGGATTTCTACGGCTTCAGCGGCGGTGCGCACGGCTACGGCGCCACCAACTGCACCCTGGTCGATTTGCGCACGGGCAAGGTCGTAGGTCCGGACGGCGTGTTCGCGTCGGGCGACAAATGGCTCAAGACCATGGTCGAGATCGTTGGCGCCGACCTCAAGAAGCAGTTCGTCGAGAAACCCGGATTCGACGAGGCGCTGGAGCCCGCCAGTCTCGCCAAGCTCCTGCGCGAGCCCGCCCACTATTGCTGGCACGCCAACCGGCTGGAGCTGATCTTCAATGCCTACGAAGTCGGGCCTTACGTGTCCGGCCCGTTCGAAGTCCACGTGCCGTATGACAGGCTGAAGCCGCTGCTGCGCAAGGACGGACCAATTTCGCGATGAGGAGCCGCCATGAGCCGATCGGTCCATGTTCCTGCCGGGATTTTCGATAGCCGGCGGTACGGCTTCGCACAGGTCGCGATCGTTCCGACGCCCTTCGGAAACGCCGTTCATGTCTCCGGCCAGGTTGCCTGGGACGCCGACGAAAACATCGTCGGCGCGGGCGACATTGGTCGCCAGCTTGAGAAGAGCCTCGAAAATCTCGCCAACGCTCTGGAATCCGTCGGTGCGAGCCTTGATCAGGTCGGGGCGCTGCGACTCTACATCAGGCAAAGCCACATGCACGAAGGCAAGGCCGTCAGTGGCGCCCTCAAGGCGGTATTTGGCGACAACCCGCCCTGTTCGACGTGGATCGGCGTGCCGAGCCTTGCCGACGATGAATTTCTCGTCGAAGTCGAACCCTCACCGGTTTTCCTCGCGCACCAGACCTAGTGCAGCTTGCGCCGGTCGCGCGTCGGTGCCGATGCCGGCGCAGCCGTCGTCTGTCCGGTCTCGATCGCCGGCACAGGCCCGGAATGATGGCCGATGATGCGCCAGCCTTCGCTCAGCCGCGCGAACGTGTTGGTCGCCATGAGCTGGCCCTCGGGCAGGATCTCGCGGCACACCACGATGGCAAGCCCCGGGCGGCCGACCACCCATTCGTCCATGCAGCGCACCCTGGGCGCCTCGGGGTGGCGCAGGATGGCGCGCCAGCTCGCCATGATCTCGGCGCGCCCGAGCAGCGGCGCCTGGCCGGGATGCAGGCAGACCACCGCGCCGGTCGGCGCCCAGATCTGGTCCATCGCCTCGGCGTCGCGCTCGTTGAAGGCGCGATAGAAGGCGCGATTGGCGGCGAGCACGGCCTCGCGCTCCTCATCGTCGAATTCCGCCAGGAGCGGCGGTGGGCGGGTCGCACGGCGGGGCATTCGTCCCTCGAAACTCCCTGGTTGCGCAGCCTAGGATTAGCCGACAGAGAAGGGGCATCCAACAGCCGAGATGACGATGTCCATCCCCAAGCTCGAATTCCCGCCGTTCCATCTGCCGGATGAGGCCGAGGCGCTGCGCTTGGAAGTCCGCGCCTTCCTCAAGGAGACGCTGCCCAGCTTCAGGACCGAGGACCGCTTCGCGAGCTGGAACACCTTCTCGCCGGAGTTCAGCAAGGCGCTGGGCAAGAAGGGCTGGATCGGCATCACCTGGCCCAAGCAGTATGGCGGCAGCGAGAGGAGCTTCCTCGACCGCTATGTCGTCACCGAGGAATTGCTGGGCAACAGTGCCCCGGCCGGCGCGCATTGGGTCGCCGACCGCCAGTCGGGTCCGCTGCTGCTGCGCTTCGGCAGCGAGGAGCAGCGCCAGGCCATCCTGCCGCGCATCACCGCGGGCGAATGCTACTTCTCGATCGGCATGAGCGAGCCCGACTCCGGTTCGGACCTCGCCTCGGTGCGCACCCGCGCCGAGCCGGTGCCGGGCGGCTTCAGGGTCAACGGCACCAAGGTGTGGACCTCGGGCGCCCATCGCAACAACTACTGCATCGCGCTGGTGCGCACGTCGGGCCAGCACGGCGATCGCCACAAGGGCCTGAGCCAGATCCTGGTCGATCTCAAGACTCCGGGCATCACCATCCGGCCCATCATCAACCTCGCCGGCCGCCACGACTGGAACGAGGTGACGTTCAACGACGCCTTCATTCCCGAGAGCTGCCTGATCGGCAACGAAGGCGACGGCTGGCTGCAGGTGACGAGCGAGCTTGCCTTCGAGCGTTCGGGACCCGAGCGCTTCATGCAGAATTTCTACATCCTGCGCGAGCTGGTGCGCGTGCTGGGCCGCCAGCCCGCCAAGCGCGCCAGCGCCATCCTGGGCCGCCTGGTCGCGCGCCTGTGGACCTTGCGCCAGATGTCGGTCGCCGTGGCCGGCATGATGCAGGGCGGCAAGTCGCCCGCCATCGAGGCGGCGCTGGTCAAGGATCTCGGCACGATCTACCAGCAGGACCTGCCGGAGATCGCCCGCACGATCGCCGAATCGGACGCCACGACCGAGGACGACCTGGCCGATTTCCTCGACGTCGCCCAGTACGCCACCATGATGGCGCCGAGCTACACCATCCAGGGCGGCACGACCCAGGTGCTGCGCGGCATCGTCGCGCGCGGCCTTGGATTGCGCTGAGCAGGAGACGAACGATGGACCGCGATACCCGCGACATGCTGCTCGAGACCGCCGACCGTTTCTTCACCCAGCGCAGCGGCCGCGAGGTGGTGAACGGCGTCGAGAAGGGCGCCTGGCCCGCCGATTTCTGGAAGGAGATCGAGGAGATGGGCTTGGCCCTGATCGCCGTGCCCGAGGACAAGGGCGGCGTCGGCGGCACCCTGGGCGACATGCTGGCGCTTCTGCGGCTGGCCGGCTCGCACGCCGTGCCGGTGCCGCTGGCCGAGACGGCGCTCGCCAATCTTCTGATCGCCGCGGCCGGTGGCGAGCCCAAGCCCGGTGCGGCGACGGTGGCGCTGGGCAACCTTCAACTTTCGGGCGGCCGCCTCAGTGGCAAGGTCGAGCGCGTGCCCTTCGCCTCGGTCGCCGACCGCTTCGTCGCCGTCGTCGGCAACACCCTGGCCGTGGTCGCCAAGACCAACGCCAGGATCGAGGCCAGGCCCAGCCAGGCCGGCGAGCCCTATGGCACGGTGACGTTCGACAACGCCGCCGCCGAGTTCAGCGCCGCCTCGCCGGTGAGCGCCGAGCGCGCGTTCGAACTGGCCGCCGTCATGCGCGCCATGCAGATGGCCGGCGCCGCCGACAAGGTGCTGGCGACGGCCGTCGAATACTCCAAGCAGAGGGTGCAGTTCGGCCGGTCGATCTCGACCTTCCAGGCCATCCAGCACATGCTGGCCGAGCTGGCGAGCTGCGTCGCCGCCACCATCGCCTCGGCCGAGGCGGCGGCGCGCGACGCCGACGAGGGCGGGCTCGTGGACGGCGGGCGCTTCTCGATCGCTGCCGCCAAGAGCCAGGCCTCCGAGTTCGCCCAGCGCATCGCCGCCATCTCGCACCAGTCGATGGGCGCGATGGGCTTCACCCACGAGCACATCCTGCACCACTACACGCGCAAACTCTGGGTATGGCGCCGCGACTTCGGCAGCGAGACCTTCTGGGGCGAGAAGATCGGCCAGGCCTACGCCAAGGCCGGCCCCGAGGCGCTATGGGCCGCGCTCAGCGCCAGCAAGTACGCAGCGTAGCGCTGCGGCTGCGCCGGCCTATTTTTTCAGTATCTCGCGAAATCTTGAGCGCCAGCGCGTCGAGCGCGAACGGCTTCGTCGCCATTTCCATTCCCGGGCCCAGGAACGGGGCATGGCCGGTGGCATGCTCGGCGTAGCCCGTGACGAACAGAATTTTCAGGGTCGGCCGGTGCTGTCGCGCTATTTCCGCGAGCTGGCGCCCGTTCAATCCGGGCAAGCCGACGTCGGTGATCAGCAGGTCGAGCGGCGTATTGGACGTCAGCATGGGCAGCGCGCCCTGGCCGTCGCTCGCCTCGATGCAGGCGTAGCCGAGATCGCGCAGCAGGTCAGAAATGATGAGACGCACCGCTGAATCGTCTTCCACGAGCAGTACGGTCTCTCCGGATCCCGTCGCCGGCTCGTTTCTCTGGGCGGCGGATCCCGTTTCGGTGTTCCCCTGGTACCTCGGTAAATACAGCCGGAAAGCCGTGCCCTTTCCCTCGGTGCTGTCGACCCGGACGTGCCCGCGGGATTGCTTGGCAAAGCCATAGATCATCGAAAGACCGAGACCCGTTCCCTGGCCAATCGGCTTGGTCGTGAAGAACGGCTCGAATACCTTTGCCACGGTGTCCGGCGACATGCCGACGCCGGTATCGCCGACGCAAACGACCGTATAGTCGCCGGCGTCGATCTCTTCCGGGCCGAACCGCTGCTTCACCTTGATGGCCTCGTTCGTCGTGGCAATCGTGAGCGTGCCGCCGTGAGGCATGGCATCGCGGGCGTTGATCGCGAGATTGAGGATCGCATTCTCGAGCTGGGACGCGTCGGTGAGCGCCTGGCCGAGGCCGGGGGCCAAATCGACCGCAAGCTTGATCTTTTCGCCCAGGGTTCGGACGAGCAGTTCCTCCATGCCGCGGACCAGCTGGTTTACATCGACGGCCTTGGGGTCGAGGGGTTGGCGCCGGGCGAACGCCAGGAGCCGATGGGTGAGTGCCGCGGCGCGATTTGCCGAGCTGATGGCGCCGTCCATGAACCGCTGGACGTCTTCGTACCGCCCGGCATGGATGCGGCGCTTCAGCACCTCCATCGAACCGATGATGGCGGTCAGCATGTTGTTGAAATCGTGGGCGATGCCGCCCGTGAGCTGGCCGATCGCTTCCATCTTCTGTGAATGGCGAAGCGCCTCTTCGGCCTTGCGCAGGGCGTCCTCCGCCTCACGTTCGGTGGTGACGTCGCGGCCGACGGCTTGAAGGAAATTGTCGGCGGCCACCGCGCTCCATTCGATGCGGCGGCTCGTGCCGTTGCTCGTCCGCATGTTGAGCTCGATCAGCTTCGGCGCCGTTCCTCGCGACAGCGCGTCGAGCTCGGCGCGAAGCACCGGGCGTTCCTCGGGAATGACGAATTCCAGGACATTGGCGCCGATCAGCTCCGACTCCTGCCAGCCCAGCAGGTGCGTCCAGGCCGGGTTGATCGAACTGATCGCTCCGTCGAGGCCGATGACCATCATGACGTCGGTCGACAGCGTCCACATGCGGTTGCGGTCGGCGGTGCTCTGGGCGACACGCCTCTCCAGCGTCTGGTTCAGCAGGCGCAGCGCATCGACCGCCATGCGCCGCTCGTTGACGTCGCGCAGGATGGCCGTGACGAAGGTGCGGCCCTCGCTGTTCCAGCGCGATGCCGAGGCCTCGAGGTAGCTCGGCGCGCCGTTCTTGCGGCTGGCCGTGAGCTCGATGGGCCGGCTGAGGCTCTCGCCGTCGAGGATGGCTTTGAAGGCCTTGTTCCACTCGTCGGGTTCCTTGAGCAGAAGAGCCATCGACTGGCCGATGAGCTCCTCCGAGGCGTAGCCGAATTCGCGCGCCGCCGCCGGATTGACCAGCTGGATCACGCCTTCCGCGTCGAACGTCAGGATGGCGTCGGGGGCGCCGCTGACGACGGCATCGTAACGCGCGTTCTGGCGCTCGCGCAGGATGCGCTCGCGGCCGGCGGCGACGGTGACATCGACGATCTGCAGCAGGCATCCGAGATTCGGCCGATTGCCGAGCGGACGGATGGAAATGTTGTGGAGGAGCTTGCGGCCGGCACGCGTGCGCAGCGGGAAGATCGACGAATGCAGCGAATGGGTGACCAGGCCCGAGGCGCCCAATTCCACCGCCTGCGATATCGCGGTCGCGAGCCGGGGCGGGACCGAGCCGGGAAACAACGCGTCGAGACGCCGTCCCTTGGCGGCCGGGCCCGCAATGCCGCTGGCGGCCTCCATCCAGACGTTCCACCCGACGACCCGACGGTCGGCATCGAGCACGATGAGCCCGATATCGATGGCGTCGAAGATGACGTCGTCGCGTTTCTGCTCAGGAGCGGTCATTCGAGGGCGCCGTCCCTCCCGCCATGCGTTCGATGAATTCGCCGAGCAGGACCTGCAGCGTGGCCAGCGAGGGTATGTCCATGAGCATGGCGATGTAGCCGCGGATGTCGCGCTGGCGTATGGCGAAGTTGATGTAGAGGAACATCACGACTTCGCCGGCGTCCGGAGGAGGTTTGAGATTGAAGAAAATCGAGGGTTCGCCGCGCAGGATCTCCGGCAACGACATCTTGAGATTGCGCTGAAGCATGTTCGCGATCGTCGCCAGGCATCCGTTCAGGATGATGTTGCCGATCTCGGCAAGCGCCTCCTGTTCGAGCTCGATGATCTCCTCGAGCGGCAGTTCGCCGCCGGTGACGGCGCGCACCAGTTCCAGGCTCTTGGTATCGGGAAAGATCAGCAGCGCCCGCCCGGTGATTTCGCCCTCGAAGACCTGGTGAATGCCGACCAGGTGGGTGACTTCGTTTTCGCCCAACG
The DNA here is from genome assembly GCA_963755585.1 of uncultured Alphaproteobacteria bacterium. Taxonomy (GTDB): domain Bacteria; phylum Pseudomonadota; class Alphaproteobacteria; order Reyranellales; family Reyranellaceae; genus Reyranella. The sequence goes on along the minus strand of CAVWKN010000011.1, from coordinate 31,012 downwards.
TGGCGATGGCGAGCTCGCGGCTCACCAGCGCGACCTTGGGCACGGAAAGCAGGACCTGCTCGCCGACCATTTCGCGCAGGCTGGCAGCGGCGCGATTGACTCCGATATTGACCATCTCCGTCAAGGCGTCGAGCTCGAGCTCGGTGAGGATGGTGCTCACCGGGCGGCCGGTTCCAGCCGCTTGGTCGCATCGGCAAGGAAATCGCCCATGGCTTTTTCCGTCAGCGGCTTCTGCAGGAAGACGGCGCCGACTTCGCGCGCCCTCGTCACGACCTCCACCTGATGATTGGCCGAGATGACGGCCAGCGGCAGCCCCGGCTTCAGCGCGAGCAGCTCGGCGGCGAGCTGAAGCCCGTCGCGTCCCGGCATGTTGAAGTCGAGGATCGCCAGGTCGAAGGCATCCGTCTTGGCGAGCGCCATCGCTTCATCGGCGTTCGCCGCTTCGATCCGAATCCAATCCGGCTGGAGCGCGCTCAATGCCTTGGCAACCGCCATGCGCGCAAGCTTGCTGTCGTCGACAACCATAATCCGGTATTTCATTCACTCTCGCTTCCCAGCCAGTCAGGCTGTTTCAATACCACCGGACGCCTCGACATCAAGCCCGCGACGCGCCCGGAGCGCTTGCGCATTTGCCTGGGAACCTTTGCTAGCCGGCGCCGTTACTTAGGATTTCGTGCAAATCGAGGACGATGAGTACTCTTCCGTCGCCGAGAAGGGTGGTGCCATCGATTCCAGGGACGCCGGCGAGAAGGCCTTCCGGCGGCTTCAGCATGACATCCAGCCGATCCCCCAGTCGATCGACTTCGAGGCCGCCCCATTGACCAGCGACGGCTACAATCAGCACGGTCGCGTCGCCGGCCGAGGCGCTTGGCTCACGGCCCAGCGCCCGTCCCAGGTCGATGACGGGAAGGGTGCGATTGCGCAGGACCAGGGCACGTGCCGCGCCGACCGGTGCAATGGCGTCGCGGCTCACCCGGACCGTCTCGACCACGGCTTCCATCGGCACGCCGAAGACCTGACCTGCGGCCTCCACGGTCAGCACCTGCGTCATCATCACCGTGAAGGGCAGGGTAAACCGCACGGTGGTGCCGCGTTGCGGCTGGCTCGCCACGGTGACCCGTCCGCCCAGGCGTTCGATCGAGGTCCGCACGACATCCATGCCGACTCCGCGCCCCGAAAGATCGGTGACCCGGGCGGCGGTCGAAAAACCCGGCGCAAAGATCAGGTCGATGATCTCATCGTCGGACATGCCGTCGAGCGCAGTGTCGGACGCGACATTGCGCTCGCGTGCGACCTCGCGGACCCGTGCGACGTCGATGCCGCGGCCGTCATCCTCGACCTCGATGACCACGTGCTCGCCTTGCCGTGCCGCCCGCAGGACGATGGTCGCCGTGGCGGGCTTGCCAAGCTCCGCCCGTTCGGCCGCGCTCTCGAGCCCGTGGTCCAGGCCGTTGCGCAGGACATGCAGCAGGGGCTCGGAAATCGCCTCGACGATCGTCTTGTCGGCTTCCGTCGTGGCGCCTTCGATCATCAGGCGGGCAGGCTTGCCGAGGGAAGCGGCCATCTCCCGGACGAGGCGCGGGAACCGCTGGAAGGCATGGTGAAGCGGCAGGACGCGCAGACTGAACACGGCGCGCTGCAGTTCGCCGACCAGGCGATCGAGCGCCAGGTGCTGGTTCTTGAGCGCCACCGCCAATTGCCGGGGATCGGCGACGTCTTGCGCCAGGGCCGCCGAGTGGCCGATGGCGTTCTTGGCGATCAGCAATTCGCCGGTCAGCCTGACGAGCGTATCGATCCGATCGACGTCGACCCGCAGGGTGACGTCGGGCGCCTGGGCAGCGAGCGTGCCGGGCGGCTGGGGCGCGGGCTCCGCCAGGCCTTCGAGCATCCGGTCGATCGCCGCCGCCATCGACTTGGCATCGCCGGCCAGAAGGCTGCTCTGCAGCAGGCCTTCCAGGTCGTTGGCGTCCAACGACCGGCCTTGATGGCGCAGAACGTTGGCCGCGACGCGGCCGGCCGATTCCAGGCGGCCCGCGGCGCCCTCCGTGGCCGGCTCCGCCAGCAGAAGCTTCTGCGCCTCGAGAAGCTGGCGGGCGATGGTCGACAGGCCGGTGCTCCCGGGCGCCGCCCGCGCCGCGGCGGCCGGTTCGCCGTGCGGCAGGATCGGGCCCTTGTCGGGTCCGCCAAGGCTCGAAAAACGGCGCACGAGGTCGTCCGCCTTGGCATCGGCGTCGGTCGGGAGCTCGCCGCTCACCTGCATCTGGTCGATCCAGGCGCTGACCTGATCGAGGCACGCCAGGCAGGTATCGACCAGAAGGGGCGTGATCGAAGCGCTGCCCGATCGCACGGCGGCAAGACCATCTTCCGCCGCATGCAGCGCACGCCCCATGGCGACGAAATCGACGATGCCGGCGGCGCCCTTGAGCGTGTGCAAGGCGCGAAACGCGCCATCCAGGCGCTCCCTGTCGTCCGGGCGTTCCTCGAGCGCCAGCAGATCGTCGTTGCCTTGGGTGACGAGCTCGCGGCTCTCGATCAGGAACTGTTCGACGAACTCGTTCATGCCGGAAGCCCGCACATGATGGTGACGTGCTCGACGAGCGTGTCCTGGCGGACCGGCTTGACGAGATAGAAGTTGGCGCCGGCCGAACGCGCCGCTTCCATGTCCTGCGGGCCCGCCTCGGTGCTGATGACCAGCGCCGGAATGGACGATATCGGCGCCGCCTGCCGGCGCAGCGCCTTGAGAAACGTGAAGCCGTCCATCTGCGGCATGTTGATGTCGACGATCACCAGGTCGAACGACTCGCTCAAAAGCTTCTCCAGCGCCTCGACGCCGTTCAGCGCCTCACCGACCTCGAAACCGGCGCTTTCCAGCGCTTCGCGATGGAAGCGGCGCACCAGATTTGCATCGTCGACGACGAGAACGCGCTTGCTTGCCGTCTCAGCCATGGGCGCCTCCCGGTGGCCGCTGATAGACGATGGCATCCGCGAAACGGCGGACCTCGAAAAGCGACGAGATACGGCTCATGGACTCGGTATGTCCCAGGCATATGAACCCGCCCGGTACCAGATTGTCGAAGAGATTTTCCGCCGCGATGCGCCGCGAGGCGTCGTCGAAATAGATCAGCACGTTTCGGCAGAAGATGACGTCGAATGCGCCGTGCCGGCGGGTCTCGGCCGGATCGACGAGGTTCACCGAGGTGAACTGGACCGACTCGCGCAGGTCGGGGACGATGCGCCAACGGTCGTTACCGGTCGCGACGAAGTATTTCTCCACGAGGTCGGGCGCCAGCCGCATCAGCGCTCGGGCGCCGAATTCGCCCTGGCGGGCGGCCGTGACGCATTGGGTGTCGATATCGGAGCCGACGATCTCGATGTCCTGGACGTCGACCTGTGGCCAGTTCTCGAGCAGCCAGATCGCGATCGAATAGGGCTCTTCCCCGGTGGCGCACGGTACCGACCATATCCGCAACGCCTCGCCCGGCCGCTTGGCCAGGACGCGTTCGGCCAGCAGGTCGGACGACAGGCAGCGCAGCTGATGGTCCTCGCGATAGAAATAGGTCTCGTTGACGGTGAAGGCGTTGATGAACTTCTCGACTTCGCCGTCCGCGTCGCTGCGCAGGTAGGCGAAGTAGGTCAGTGAAGGACGATATGTGCAGGAAGGCCATGCGCTCGGCGATCCGTCGCTGGACATAGTAGCGCTTGGCCTCGGTGAAGAGCATGCCGGTGCGCCTGTAGAGAAATTCGCAGACCTTGCGGAATTCCTCCTCCGAGACCGCCGGGATCTCACTCACGTCGGCTGCTGGGAGGTGCCACGATACGCTCGATCGCGACCTTGATGCTGAAGGCGATGAAGGGATCGCCGTCGAAGCGCGTCGCGCACCGCGTCAGGGACGGCAGGGCCTCCGGCCGGCCGATTTCGGCCAGCACTTCCACCGCCGCCGCGCAGACGTTCTTTTCGGTTTCGACCTCGAGAAGGTCGCACAGCAGGCGATTGGCGTCGTCCTCCGGCAGGCCGCGCACCAGCTCGCAGCTCAGCAGGCGCACGTCGGCGTCGGGATCGGCGAGGAGGCGCGGCAGGTGAGGGGCCGCGGCTTGCGGCATCGCCCGCAGGGCATCGATGGCGCCGGTGCGCAGAGCGGCGTCGTCCGACCTCAAATAAGGCACCACCGCCGCAGCGCTTTCCGCGGTGGCGATGCGCGCCAGGCCGGTGAAGATCGCCTCGCGGACGCGGGCGTCGTTTTCCTGCGACAAGGCGCCGGCGAGCAGGGCCGCGCCGTCGGGCCTGCCAACCGCCGCCCGCGCCGCCGCCCAGCGCTCGTCGCTGGTCTCTCCGGCCAGCGAAGCGGCAGGGCTCGGCGGGTCCGGCGTCGCAGGCTTGCGGACGATCGGCATGTCAGGGCGCCAGTTTGCGAAGCCAGCCGGCGATTTCCGGCAGCGGCAATACCCAGTCCGCGCCGTCTGCCGCCACGAGCTCGCCGGGCATGCCCCAGACGACGGCGGTCTCTTCCGCCTCGGCGATCGTCCGGCCGCCTTCGGCATGCAGGCGCGCCATCGCGGCTGCGCCGTCGTTGCCCATTCCCGTCATGAGAACGCCGACGATCTGGGCGGGCGAGACGTGATCCATGGCAGACTTAACGAGCCGGTCGGTACTTGGATGCCACGGATAATCGGATTCGGACCGGACCGGCAGGGCGGCAAGGCCGGACGGCCGCCGGGCGATCACGATGTCGGCGTCGCCCTTGGCGATATAGACGCAACCCGGCTCGAGCTGGACGGTGCGCACGACCTCGACGACGGTGAGCGCGCAGAGCCCGTCCAGACGCCGGGCGAGGGCGCCCGTGAAGGTGGCGGGCATGTGCTGGGCAACCACGATCGGCCAGGGAAAGTCGGCCGGCAGCGGGGTCAGCAGGGCTTCCAGCGCCGGCGGTCCGCCGGTCGACGTCCCCACCACCACCAGGCCTTCGCCAACGGGACGCGCCGGAGCATTGCGCACGGACCGCGCGCGGCCGGCCTGTCGCAATGCCACGGGGTCCGCGCCGATGCGGTGGCGGACGCGATCCTTCAGGCGGGCGCTCGATTTGATCCTGGCGCCGGCGGCGGCGCGCACCTTGCCGACCAACTCGGCCCGCAGCTCGTCGATATGCAGCGAGATCGCGCCCTCGGGCTTGGCGACGAAGTCGACGGCGCCCAGCCGCAGGGCCTCGAAGGTCGCGTCGGCGCCTTCCGCCGTGAGCGACGACACCATGACCACGGGGCAGGGATGCTCGACCATGATGCGGTCGAGGCAGGCCAGCCCGTCCATCTGCGGCATGTGGATGTCGAGGGTGACGACGTCGGGCGAGAAGCTTTCCACGAGGTCGAGCGCTTCCAATCCATTGCGCGCGAACTGAACCTCGAAATCGGCCTCGGTCGCGAAGATCTGCCCCAGCAGCTTGCGCATGAGGGCGGAGTCGTCGACTACCAGCACTTTGGTCACAAACGCGCCCGCTCCGTCTTGGCCTCGAACGCGTCGAGCAGGCCGCGCTCGGCGCGCGTCAGCAATTCAGCGGGATCGAGAAGCAGCACGATGCGGCCGGCCTTCTCGAGATTGATCACGCCGTGCACGAGGCGGATGGCTTCGTTGGTCAGGTTCGGCGCCGGCTCGATGTCGTCGGCCGAGCAGCGCAGCACCTCGAGCACCGCGTCGACGATGAGACCCGCCCGGTGGCGCTCGGTCCGCACGACGATCAGGCGGCGCCCGCCCTTGTCCTCGAGCGCCGGCATGTCGAAGCGGCGGCGCTGGTCGACGACCGGCAGGACCTCGCCGCGCAAATTCACCACGCCCTCGAGAAACTTCGGCGTCCTGGGCAGCCGCGAGATCTGCTCGGGCACGCGCGCGACCTCGTTGACCGCTTCGATCGGCAGGCCGAATTCGTCCTCACCCAGCCGGAACACCACGAACTGCCGCTGCTCGCCGCGCGATCCGCTGTCTTTTTCGTTTTCCGCCGCAGAGCTGCCGCCCGCATTCAACCGCTGCATGACGTCCTCCCGGAACAGTTGCTCGGGCGACAAAAGCGAGACCAGCCGGCGCCCGTTGTCGCCGCGATAGATCGCCGAGATCCTGGCCTCGCCGCCGGCGCGGGCGGCGAGCACCGAGGGAACCTTCTCGATCAGATCGGAATCGGCCGCGAAGATCGTGCGCATGCGGTCGGCCAGCAGTCCGACGAGGGCGCCGCCGACCCGGGTGACGACGACTTTCTCGCGGCCGTCATGCTCGCCCCGTGTCGTGAACCCGAGCAGGCCGCGCAGCGACAGAAGCGGCAGCAGGGTGTCGCGAAACGGCGTCACGCCCAGCACGAGATCCTCGCTGGCCGGCAGGGCCGCCAGGGTGGCGGGCGCGTCGAGGACTTCGAGGACGACGTCGAGGGCGAAGGCATATTCCTGGCCGGCGATGTCGAAGGACACCAGCATCTGCCGGTCATCCGCGCCCTCGGTCGCCGCCTCGCGCGCGTCGAGGCCGCCGATCGCCCGCCGCGGACGGGCGCGATCTTCCTGGGAGAAGGCCGCGCCGATCAGCGCGGCGATGTCGAGGATCTTGGCGATCGACTTCTTGCCGTCGGCGGCGAAGGCGCCCTTCAGAATCTCGCCCGGCTTGGCCGCCAGTTCGGCCTGGCGCGTTTCGATCTGGCCGGCGTCGACCGTCACCAGGGCTTCGACGGCGTCCACGGCCAGCGCCACCGGCGCCGCGCCATCGAGCACGATCGCGCGCGTCGCGGCGTCGGTGGTGGTTGCCTCGCCGCCCAGCAGGCCGTGCAGGCTGGCGACCGGCAGCACGTTGCCGCGCAGGTTCGCCAGCCCGAGAAGGCCTTTGGGCGCCTGCGGCACGCGCGCGATGGCGGGCAGGCGGATGACTTCGGCGACCTGCCCGGCCGGCACCGCATAGAGCTGGCCGCCGGCGCGCAAGGTCAGGAAGCGCTCAGGCATTCTGCTGCTTGAGCACTTCGGCCAGCGAAGCGATTTCCTCGATGGCGGCCGCGAGATCCTCGGCGCCGCGCGCCTGCTCGGTCGAGGCCGTCGAGGCCTGGCGGGCGGCAGCGCTCGCCTGCTCGGCGGCGGCTGCAATCTGGCGGGCGCCCGCCGCGGAGTCGACGGTGGCCGACAGGATCGAATCGGCGCCCTGCTGGATCGCCTCGTTGGCGTTGCCGAGGGCCGCGACGTCGCGATTGACCTTTTCGAAGGTGGCCAGCACCGAGCGGTTGTTCTGCACCTCGACCTCGACCGAACCGACGATCTGTTCGAGGTCGCGGCGCAGCGAGGCGATCTGCTCGAGAATGCCGCCCACGGTCTCCTTGATCTTGTCGGCGCTGTCGGAGGCCTCTCGCGCCAGGCTGCGGATGTCGTTCGACACCACGGCGAAGCCGCGGCCCGAATCGCCCGCCCGGGCGGCTTCCACCGAGCCGCTGACCGCCAGCATGGTCGTCTGGACCACGACCAGCGAGATGCCGCCCACGATCTTCTCGATATTGCGGCCGACCGTCTCGAGGCGCGCGATCGTGCCCAGGCTGGCGCGCGTGTCGTCGAGGGCAGTCGAAACGCCCTTCACCAGCTTGTCGAGGCCGCCGCCGCTTTCCTTCAGGCCGTCGCGCATCTTGCCAATGCGATCGCTGGCCTGGCCGGCATTCTGCTGCGCCAGTTTCGCGCTCTTTTCGATCTGCGCCAGTGCCGCCGAGGTCTGCTGGGTCGCGGCCGCCTGCTGCTGGGAGCCGCGATTGATCTGGCCGATGGCGGCCATGATCTGGCGCGAGGCGCTCGACAGCTCCTGGATAGTGGCCGACAGCTCTTCCGCCGTGGCGCTGATCTGTTCGGCGGATTTCGCGTCGACCTTGCCGGTGCGGGCCTGCTCGGCGACCATCGCCAGCTCCTGCGCGGCCGTCTGTCCCTGCTCGAGCGACTTGGCCTGCTCCTGGATCGCCGACTGGGCTTCGTTGGTGGCGGCGGACTGCTCCTCCGCCGCACTGGCGACCAGCAGAGCGCCTTTTTCGGCTTCGCTTGCCGCATGATCGGCTTCCAGCGCGCCGGTCAGGGTTTCCTGGCTGCCCTCCGCTATCCTCTGCATGTCTTCGCGCAGGCCATCCAGCATCGCCACGACGGCGGCGCCGGCCTTCGACTCGCTGACCGCCGTCTCGGCGGCCTTTTGCAGGGCGGTGGCGATATCGCGAACGTCCGTCTGGATCGCGGTCGCGAGCTTCTGGACGTCCTGCGCGCTCTTCTCCGAGGTCTCGGCAAGCGCGCGCACCTCGTCGGCCACCACCGCGAAGCCGCGGCCATGATCGCCCGCCCGCGCCGCCTCGATCGCGGCATTGAGGGCGAGCAGGTTGGTCTGGTCCGAAATCCGGCTCACGGCGCGGGTGATCTCGCCGATATCCTGGGCGCGCCGCTCGAGCTCGGTGATGAGCCCGACCGAGGCGCCCTGTCGAAGGCCGTTGCGTTCGATGGCGCGCACCGAGGTGCCGATCTGGACCGCGGTTTCCGCCAGCACGACCTCAGCGGCTTCGGTGCGACGGCGCGAGGCTTCCGCCTGCGTGCGCGCGACGGCGAGGCTGGCGACGACTTGCTTGATGGCCGACAACTGCTCCTGCGAGGCGCCGGCCGCCTCGCTGGCGCCGCTGGCGATCTGCTCCATCGACCGGCGCAATTCTTCCGCGGCGGCCGACGCTTCGGTGAGACCGCTGGCCAGCTCTTCCGTGGCCGCCGCGAGACGCTCCGATACCTTGTCCTGGGGGCGGGCGGAAACGCGCTTGCCGGCGCCGTTCGGGCGGCCGTTTGCGGCGGGCGGGCGGACCGGCGGCGGGTCGACGACCCCCTGGGCTGTGCCGGGGTTCAGCTTGGATTTCTTGATGAGAGCCATGGGGTTCCCTGGGACACCGCGTAATACGCACGATGCGCGCAATCACGCGCCTGTGCCGCGAGACGGCGCGAGCCTAGTGCAATTGCCGGGGTTCTCCAAGGCAAGCGCGCTCGGCCTCCGAGCCTATGCCGGGCGGCATGCGGGAACCTGGGTGCGATACCAGTCGAGGATCTCGGCGCCGGTCCACATCACCACGCCGGTATGGCCGAGGATGTAGTCATAAAGCATCTCCAGGTACTTGATCCGGTGCGGCACGCCGGTGAGATAGGGGTGGATCGAGATCGCCATCACGCGCGGCGCCTTCTCGCCGTCGAGATAGAGGCGGTCGAACTGGTCGCGACCGCGGCGCAGGATCTCGTCGGAGGGCTGCTGCTGGACGGCGCTGATGACGACATCGTTGATCTCGACCGTGTAGGGCACGGAGACGATCTCGCCGCTCTTCGTCTTCAGGGGAACCGGCTGCTCGTCGAGCACCCAGTCGGCGACATATTCGATGCCGGCTTCGGCCAGCAGGTCGAGCGTCTCGTCGGTCTCGGTGAGGCCGGGACTTTCCCAGCCGCGCGGCGCCTTGCCGGTGAAGTCCTTGATCGCGCGAATGGTGTCGGCGATGGCCGCGCGCTGGTCCTCGACCTTGTGCATGGGCCGCTGAACGTAGCCGTGGCCCATGAAGTCCCAGCCGGCGTCGCGCGCCGCGGCGCAGGCTTCGGGATAGAGGCTGCAGGCCGTGCCGTTCACCGCGAAGGTCGCCTTGAGGCCGCGGCTGCCGAGCGTTTCCAGGAAGCGCCAGAAGCCGACCCGCATGCCGTACTCGTGCCACGCCCAGTTCGGAACGTCGGGCAGCAGCGGCTGGCCCATCGGCGGCGGCAGCACCGCGCGCGGCATGGCGCCCAACGGGCTCCAGTTCTCGACATTGACGATGGTCCACACGGCGACCCGCGCCCCGCCGGGCAGCTCCAGGCGGGGCCGCTTGTGGATCGGCACGTAGGTGACGCGATCGCGGATGCTGCCGCCTGGCTCTCTGTTCATCGATTCCTCTCCATAAGGGTGGAGATTGTAGGGGCAGGAGGGCCAGACGCAGCAGTGAACATCGATTTGCCGGACAGGCAAACGGCCCACACCGGCACGGCCCTGCCGCGCTCTGCGCCCGCCAGTCCGCGGCGTAGCCCGGGAATTATCGGTATTTCCGGTATTTCCGGTAGTGGTTTTCGGCTGGGCGTCCCTTGCACCTGCCTTGTGTCGATTTCGCGCCATGTCCAGGTCGAAGCCTCGCCGCTGACGCAAGCGCGAAGATCCGCAGGGTCGTCATCCGTGCAGAGGCAGAACAAGGGCATCGAGCGGCTCCTTCCGGAGAGGAAGATAGCGTTAGTAAAGTAAAAGTCAAGTGTCACTTTAGATCAATTATGAGCCGACTCACAGGGTGGCGTCCTCGCTCAGACAAAGCGTCGTCGATTATTGCTTAAGTCAGTCATCACAGGAAACAATGTTTGATAAGTGGGCACCATGCGGCCCACAAATATCGCCGCTGAATCATGAGACGGCTTGGTCGCGTTCGCCGGGAACGACCATCCCCATTTGACTCCCCCAATTACGCCCCGGCACATTCCGCCGCATGACCCTTTCCGTCCTGCTTTCCGGCGATTCGATCCTGCAGCGCCGCCTGAACAGTCGCGATGACCCCGAGCTGCGGCCGCTGTTCGACAAGGTGCGCGCAGCCGACGTCGCCTTCGCCAACCTCGAGGGGCTGGCCAACGACTATCGCGGCGATCCCGCGCTGGAGAGCGGCGGTTCGCATTTCGGCGCGCCCGCCTGGGTGCTGGATGAGCTGGTGGCGGCAGGCTTCGATCTCTTCGCGACCGCCACGAACCATGCGCTCGACTATTCGATTTCGGGCCTCTGTGCACACCATCGAGGCGCTGGAGGCGCGCGGACTTTCCTTCGCGGGCGTCGGCCGCAATCTCGAGGATGCACGGCGGCCCTGCTATCACACCTCGCCCGCCGGCACCGTGGCGATGATCTCGTGCTGCTCGACCTTCGCCAAGGGCAACGAGGCGGGCGCGCAGCGGCCCGACCTGCCGGGACGTCCAGGACTGAACCCGCTGCATGTCGAGACGGTGCACGAGGTCACCGAGCAGCAGCTCGCGGTGCTGCGCGAGGTCGCCGACCAGCTCGGCCTCGAGGCCGAGCGCCAGCAGAAGATCAAGACGGGCTTTGCGTTCCCGCTCGCCGACTCGGCGCTGTTCCCGCTGGGCGAGCTGAAGTTCAAGTCGGCCAACCGGGCGCAGGTGCGCACGACGCCCAACGCCAAGGACGTCGCGGCCATCAAGCGCTGGGTCCACGAGGCCCGCGGGCTCGCCGACCTCGTGCTGGTGAGCCTGCACGCGCATGAGCAGCTTGGCGCCAAGGAGGTGCCGGCCGAGTTCATCGGGACCTTTGCGCGCGAGATGATCGACGCCGGCGCCGATCTCGTGACCGGCCATGGTCCGCATCTGTTGCGCGGGCTGGAACTCTACAAGGGCAAGCCGATCTTCTACAGCCTGGGCAACTTCATCGGCCAGAACGAGCTGGTCGCCAAGATCCCGGCCGACGGCTACGACCGCTTCCGCGCCGAGCCCGACCTGACCCCGGGACAGGTCTATCAGAAGCGCACGCAGGGCGACCAGGCGGGCTTCCCGTCCGACCGCCGCTATTGGGAAGCGATCGTCCCCACGCTGTCCTATGAAGGCGGCCCGAATGGACAAATGACCTTGCGCTCGATCGAGCTGACGCCGATCTCGCTCGGTTGGAAGGACGCCCGCCATCGTCGCGGCCGTCCGCGCCTCGCCGGGGCGGAGGAGGGACGCGCGATCCTCGACCGCTTCGCCGAGCTCTCGCGCCCGTTCGGCACCGAGCTTTGCAACGAAAGCCGGTCGGTCAGGCTGGCTTGACCATGGCATTGACTCTATCGCGGTGAGCCGCGAGCCTGCGTGACGCCCCTCTACACCTGAAAACAAGGAACATGCCTGCGAAGAAGTTCCTGCGATGAAGGACATCAGGGAGGCTTCCATGAATCGAATAACCGCTGGACTTGTCTTCACCATGGTTGCTGTGTTGGCCGGCGCCGCGAGCGCTCAAAATTCACCAGGGAGTGCAGCCCTCGACACGAGCCTGCGCGGCGCGGTCGAGCGCCAGGACGTGCCGGGTGTGGTCGCGCTGATCACCGATCGCGAGCACGTGCTCTATCAGGGCGCATTCGGTGTGGCGGACGTCGCGACCGGGCGTCCGCTCACAACCGACGCGCTGTTTCGTATCGCCTCGATGACCAAGCCGGTCACGTCGCTGGCATTGATGCAACTCGTCGAGCAGGGCCGGCTCGGTCTCGACGACCCGGCCGAAAAATACCTGCCCGAGCTTGCCGGATTGAAAGTCTTTGAATTGTTCGACGCGGCGACCGGAGACTACCGGCTCCGCCCGGCATCAAGACCGGCGACAGTCAAACACTTCCTGACGCACACGTCTGGATTGGCCTATACTTTCACCAGCGCGATCTGGCGCGATTTCAAGCCGCGCGCCGGCGAAACGTATCCGTTCGGCGGACCGCTGCTGTTCGACCCGGGCGAGCGCTGGCACTACAGCACCAGCACTGATGTCGTCGGCCGGCTGGTCGAGGTGGTGTCTGGCCAAAAGCTCGAGGATTATTTCCGCCAGCATATCTTTGCCCCGCTCAAGATGGATGACACGTCCTACAACGTGCCGGAGGTGAAGGGGCCGCGCCTCGTCGCGCAGCAGCAGCGCGCCGGCGAGCGCATGGACGGCGCCATTGAACTGCAAAAGCCGCAGCCCGGGCTCACCATAGCGGCGCCGGTCGGCGGCGGCGGCCTCGCCTCGACCGCGAGCGACTACGGGCGCTTCGTGCGCATGCTGCTCAACGGCGGCACGCTTGATGGGGTGCGTGTGCTCAAAGCCGAGACGGTGGCGCTGATGAGCCAGAACCACATCGGCGCGATCTCGGTCCCCGCGCTCAAGGCCGCGCTGCCGCGCAGCGCCGACTTCACCTTCATCGCGGACGGCCGCGACAAGTGGGGGCTCGGCTTCCTCATCACGGCCGATCAGGTACCCGGCAAGCGCTCCCCCGGCAGCCTGAGCTGGGGCGGCATCAACAACACGTTCTTCTGGATCGATCCCACTCGCGGCATCGGGGGCGTGATCATGATGCAGTACCTGCCGTTCGCCGACGCCAAGGCGTTGGGCGTCTACGACGCGTTCGAGCGCGGGGCTTATCAGCTCGTGAACGCCGAGCGGTAGAAGTCTTGCGATGTCTGGTCGGCGTCATGCCGGCCAGACTATGCGCGCAATGCTCACGCGCGCGGCTCGGGCCGGTACCTCCGCATCACCTCTTGCAGGAGGTCGAGCGGCAGCGCGTGGATGGTGCGACCGTCTCGGCCGGACATTGTCTCGGCCATGCACATTGCGTTGAGGATCGCCTCTTCGGTCGCCTCGGCCGCAGCCTGGAAGAGGCTCGTCATCGCGTCGGGCGCGAGCATGTTCACGCTGCTTATCCTGTCGTTCTGGCCGATATGATTGCCCGTTGAAAACGCGATGAAGATATCGCCGCTTCCGTTTGCACCGATGCCACCGACCCAGGAGAGCCCTGTTGTCGCCCGGCGGGCAAGCCGCTGGCATTGGATCGGAATGAGAGGCGCGTCGGTCGCCAGGACAACGATGATGGAACCTTCCGTCGCCTGTGCCGGGACGGCGCTTTTGCCCGAGCGATGTGCCGGTACCACGTCTCGTCCGATCTCGCGACCGACAGGCACGCCATCGACGCGCAACAGATCGCGCGCGCCATAATTCGCCTGCACCAACGCGCCGACCGTATAGCGTTCGCCATTCTCGACGACGACGCGCGATGCCGTGCCGGTCCCGCCCTTGAACTCGTGACAGATCATGCCGGTGCCGCCGCCGACATTGCCTTCGGCAATGGCGCAGCCGCCGACCGCGCTGTCGAACGCGGCAAACGCGTGCTCCTGCGTCAGAGTGAAGCCCTGGATATCGCTCAGCCAGCCATCGTAGGTCTCGGCGACGACGGGCAGATGAAAGGCCTGCGAAGCGCCGTCGCGAACCGCAATGGCCGTGATGGCGTCACGGACGATTCCGACCTGATAGGTGTTGGTGATCCCGATCGGCGCGCCGAGCAGGCCCTGCTCCGCGAGCCACGGCAGGCCGGTCATCTCCCCGTTGCCGTTGAATGAGAACGTCCCCGCGAAGACGTAGTCGGTCCAGATTTCCGGGCCGCGCGGCCAGATGGCGGTGACCCCCGTCCGCGCAATCCGTGGCCTGTCCTGGATGACGGTCGAGTAGCCCACTTTGACTCCCGCCACATCGGTTATGGCGTTGAATCGTCCGGGCGGCAGAGTGCCGACCTTAAGGCCGAGATCGCGCAGGCGTGCACGGAGCATTGCTTCGCTCTTGGGTTTGTAACGGATGAGAACGTCCGACTTTATGATATTACCACGATGGGAAGGCACGGACCCTTCTCGGACCTACCGGCTATCTGCTTTCGCACCGCTATCGGGCCCAACGGCGCGTCGCAATTCGAGGCTTGCCGAGCGGCGTCATTCAAATCGATCTCCTGGCGCGCCACGCTCGAGTTCCTCCTACCGGATCGCTCCGATTTCTTCGCGGCGGCGGATCGGAAGGAACCGCGCGTCGTCGACGATATTGGCCCGGCGACTGGCCGACCCAGCGCCGGAAGGCGTGATTGAACGCGCTGACGTCGGCGTAGCCGAGCGAAAAGGCGATTTCCGCCAGCGCGAGGGTTTCGTTTTCCAGGAGGTTCAGCGCCAGCGTCTTGCGCACGTCGTCCTGCAGGTCGGAGTAGTTCACGCCGGCATCCTTCAGCCGCCGCTGGAGCGTCCGCACCGAGGTGCCGGTCGCCTTGGCGAGGTGCTCGATGCCGCTCTCGCCCTTGACCAGCACGCGGGCGATCTCGCGGCGCAACTGCTCGATCTCGCCACGCTGTTCCGGCAGAGCGGCGAGCCGAAGATCGCCGTAATGGCGCATCAGGCTCTCGAGCATGGCATCGGCCGTCGCCATCGGCCGCTTGAGCAGGCCGGCGTCGAAGCGGATGCCGGCCCAGGGATGGCCGACCCGGATGGTGTCGCCCATGATCTCCGCGCGGGTGCGGCGTTGCGCCGGCGTTTCGTCCGCCAACTGCGGCAGCACGACCTCCTGCGGGGTCCAACGCGGATCGCCGAGCCCGACGCGCATGAGGTTGCAGGCGAAGGCGATCGCCCAGTCGGCTTTCTGCCGGTACGACATCATCAGCGGATCGATATAGTAGGAATACACGAACACGATCCCGTCGCTCGCTTCCACGCCGTGCACGGTGGCGTCGACCATGGTCGGCAGGTAGCGCCCTATCATTTTGAAGGCTTCGCCGACCGTGCGCGAGGCCAGGGCGACATTGCCGACGACGCCGACGTGCCGCGGCTCGTACTGGGCGCCGAACTTCAAGCCGAATTGCGGATCGGCCAGGAGATCGGCGCAGATCTCCAGGAGCTCCAGGTAGCGGATGAGCGGCACGCGCCGATCGGGATCGGCGAGGTCGCCGGGCTCGAGACCGGCGCGGCGCAAGGCGTCAACCGCGTCGACCCCGCGCGAGCGCAGGTAGGCGTCGAGGCCGTAGACCACGCTGGCCAGATTGATGGTCGGCGCGGCGAGCCTGGCCGCGGCGCGTCTTTCCGTCGTCATTGGCGCGATCTCACAAGGCTTTGGCGGAACATATCAAGACCGTCTTCCCTTTGTCGTCTACCTCAACCGGCACGGAACAGGGCCGCTTCCGGCGGTGTCCTGCGAACGCAAACGAATCGGATTATGGCCCAATTTGCACCACCGCACGCTTCGGGCGAGGTCGAAGCTTTCATCGGCCGGCGCGTGCAACGCCGGTCATCCTCCAGGCTCTCAAAGGATCGAGATCATGTTTTCGACGTCCATCACCCGGACCTTCAAGCTCACGACGCCCATCGTCAACGCGGGCATGGCGATGATCGCCCGTCCTGCTCTCGCGGCCGCGGTCTGCGAAGCCGGCGGGCTCGGCACGATCGGGTCCGACATCAATCCACCCGGCGTCCTGCGCGATCTCGTGCGACAGACGAAGGCCCTGACAAAGCGGCCTTTCGGCGTCGATCTGATCGGCGACTTCGTCACCGATGAACACGTGTCCGTCCTCATCGAGGAACAGGTGGCGCTCGCCATCTTCTTCTGGACGCTGCCGACGCCAGGGCATGTCGAACGATTGAAGCAGGCCGGGATCAAGGTCTGGATGCAAATCGGCCGCGTCGCCGAAGCCGAGCAGGCGGCCGCACTCGGCGCCGACGCCCTCATCGTCCAGGGTGCGGAGGCCGGCGGGCACAATCGGGCCGAAGCCTCGACCATGACGCTCTTTCCGCGCATCCGCAGGCGCTTCCCCGGCCTGCCGCTGCTTGCCGCAGGCGGCATCGTCGATGGCGCGACCATGGCCGCGGCGCTCGTTCTCGGGGCCGACGCCGTATGGTGCGGCAGTCGTTTCCTCGCGGCGCAAGAGGCAGAAGCGCACGATTCCTACAAGGAGCGCGTGCTGTCCGCCGATGTCGGCGATACGGCGATCCTCTCGATCTACGGTCCCGAATGGCCCGATCAGCCGATGCGGGCGATCGTCAATGACGGTGCAAGGGTGGCGCTGGGGCGGGAAGCCGAGGCCATCGGCAATGCCAAAGGCCAGATCATCGGCTCGACGGTCCTCAACGGCCAGAAGATCCCGCTGCCGCGCTACAGCGCCATCCTGCCGACGCGCGATTTCAACGGCGACATCCAGCAGGCTTGCCTGACGGCGGGACAGAGCGCGGGCAACATCGGCGAGATCCTGCCGGCAGGCGAGATCATCCGGCGCATGACGAGCGAGGCGAGGTCGGCGCTCGATCGTCTCGCTTCCCAAAGGGAGGCCGCTTGACGCGGGGGGCGGCATGGCGGCGCGTACCGGCGAACAGTTCCTGCGTGGCCTGGCGGGCAGGCGCGACCTTTGGGTCGGCGGCGACAAGGTTTCCTCGGTCGTCGACCACCCGGCCCTGTCGGGCGCCGCCCGGGCGCTGGCCGAGGTCTTCGACCTGCAGCATCGGCACGCCGACCTCTGCCTGATGCCCGATCCCGAGACCGGTGAGCCGATCAATATCAGCCACCTGATCCCGCGGTCACCGGAAGACCTTCAGCGCCGCCATCGCGGCCTCGAGACCGTCGCCGAATACTCGGTCGGCCTGATGGGCCGCACGCCCGACTACATGAACGTCACTTTCGCAGGCTTTGCCGGCCGTGCCGACGAATGGGCGATCAACGGCAACGAGCGGGGCGCGGAGAATCTGGTGCGCTACCAGAAGAAGCTTGCCCGCGAGGACCTGTCGCTCACCCATACGGTCATTCATTCGAGCGTCGACTTGTCCAGGGGCAGGAATCCGATCGGTCACGATCCGGTGCAGCTTCACAAGGTCGACGAGACGGCCCACGGCATCCTCGTGCGGGGGTCGCGCGTGCTGGCGACGCTGGCGCCTTTCTCGGACGAACTCGCCGTCTACCCCAGCGGACCCATGCCCGACGCGGCGTCCGAGCACGCCTTGAGCTTCAGCATTCCGATGGATACGCCGGGCCTGAAGTTCGTCTGCCGCGACAGCGTGTCGGTGAACACCAATCGTTTCGAGCATCCGTTGTCGAGCCGCTTCGACGAGCAGGACGCCTTCGTCATCTTCGACGACGTCGAGGTGCCGCAGGGACCGTGTGTTCATCGATGCCAATCTCGCCGTCTACAACTCCGTGATGAAGACCACCTGGTGGCCCAACATCATGCAGCAGACCATGATCCGGGCGCAGACCAAGCTCGAATTCGCCTGGGGTCTGGCGAGCCGCATGGCCGAGACGATCAACACGATCGGCCAGCCGCAGGTCCAGCAGATGCTGGGCGAGATCGCCATGTTCGCCGAGTTCGCGCGCACGGCGCTCTTCGCCGCCGAGCAGGCGGCGCGCGAATACGGCAACGGCATGTGGGCCTGCGACGTGCGCCCGCTGGCAGCCCTGCGGGCAGCACTTCCGACCTGGTTTCCCCGGACCAACGAGATCATCCGCCAGCTCGGTTCGCACAATCTGCTGACCACGCCGGCGCAGGCGGCGCTGGCCGACGAAACGCTGCGGCCGCTGCTGGAGAAGTACCTGAAGGGCGTCGGCGCCGACGCCGGGCAGCGCAGCCGGCTCTTCCGGCTGGCCTGGGACTTCGCCGCCACGGCGCTCGGCAGCCGCAACGAGCAGTACGAGCGCTTCTATCTCGGCTCGGTCGGCCGCAGCCTCGCCATGCTGCAAACCAACGGCGACCGCACCCGCGCCAACCGACTGCTCGATCGGTTTCTCACGGAAGAGCTGGAAACCGGCCCAAGCGTCGCGCGATCGTAGGCACAGAGGAGCAGACAGCAAACGGCCCGCCCCGAGACCTGGAGCGGGCCGCTTAGGAGTTGGCAGATCACAGCAGCGCGGCGACCGCCTTCACTTCGGTGTAGAGCTCGATCGCCTCGTGGCCCATTTCGCGGCCCCAGCCCGACTGCTTGTAGCCGCCGAACGGCAGCGCCACGTCGTTGAAGTTGTGGACGTTGATCCACACCGAGCCCGCCTTGAGCTTGCGCGCGAGCTTGTGGGCGATGCCGATGTCGCGCGTCCAGATGCTGGCCGCCAGGCCGTACTCGGTGGCGTTGCCCTGCTTGGCGATGCGCTCGAGATCGTCGTCGTTGAAGGGCATGGCGCAGACCACCGGTCCGAAGATCTCCTCGCGCACCACCTTCATCTGCGGCGTCGTCTTGGTCAGCACCGTGGGCTGGATGAAATAGCCCTCGTTGCCGTGCCGCTTGCCGCCGGTGATCGCCTCGGCGCCTTCGTCCTTGCCCGAGGCGAGGTAGCCGGTGACCCGCTGGAACTGTTCCTCGGAGACCAGCGGCCCGATGCGCGTCGTCGGATCGAGGCCCGGGCCGATCTTGAGCTTGGAGGCCTCGTCGGAGAGTCCCGTCATCATCTTGTCGAACACGCGCTCGTGCACGAACAGGCGCGAGCCCGCGGTGCAGCACTGGCCCATGTTGAAGAAGATGCCGTTGGCGGCGCCGGGAATGGCGACCGCGAGGTCGGCATCGGGGAAGACGATGGCCGGCGACTTGCCGCCGAGCTCGAGGCTCACCTTCTTGAGATTGCCGGCGGCCGCCTGGACGATCAGCTTGCCGACCTCGGTCGAGCCGGTGAAGGCCACCTTGTCGACGTCGGGATGGGCGGCCAGCGCCGCGCCGGGCACGCCGTCGCCGGTCACGATGTTGAGCACGCCGGGCGGGAAGCCCGCTTCCATGACCAGTTCGCCCAGCCTGATGGCGCTGAGCGGCGTCTGCTCGGCGGGCTTCAGCACGATGGTGCAGCCGGCGGCCAGCGCCGGCGCGATCTTCCACACCGCCATCAGCAGCGGGAAGTTCCACGGGATGATCTGGCCGACGACGCCGACCGGCTCGCGCATCGAATAGGCATGCCAGTCGCCCGGTGCGGAGATCGGAATGCTCTGGCCGGTGATCTTGGTCGACCAGCCGCCCATGTAGCGCAGGAGCTCGCAGGCGAACGGCAGGTCGACGGCCTTGGCGTCGCTGACCGGCTTGCCGTTGTCGAGGCTTTCGATCTCGGCCAGCTCGACCAGGTGCTTTTCCAGAAGGTCGCCGAGGCGCCACACCATCTTGCCGCGCTCGACCGGCTTGATCTTCGACCACGGACCTTCCTCGAAGGCCTTGCGCGCCGCCTTGACGGCGAGGTCGATATCCTCGGGGCCGCCCTCGGCCACCTGGGCGATCTGCACGCCGGTCGCCGGGTCGAACACCTTGAAGCTCTTGCCGCCCTTGGGGGCGACCCATTTGCCGTCGATCAGAAGCTTGTGCGGCTTGGAAATGAAAGCGGAAGCAGCGGCGCCGAGGCGCCCGACATTCACCGAAACGTCCATGTTTTCCTCCTGGTTGAAACACGAGCCGACGCAGTTGCGCATTCTTGGTGTTGGTGACGCCGCTCGATATATTCAATCATACATAACGAGGTAGAACCAGCGTCAATTCAGATGACAGCGCGGCATTCACGGGCCGTCGGGGCTGGCGATCGGCCTGAAGCCGTTGGCCGCCAGGATCTTCTGGCCGGCCGGCGAGAGGATGGTGAGCGCCAGCAGCATGGAATCGGGCTTCGCCGCCCTTCATCACGGCGAGCCCATATTGCGGGCCGACCGTGAGTTCGGGCGGAAAGGCGACCATGCTGAGCGCAGGGTCGAGCTTGGCAAAGCGCGCCTTGCTCGAGCAATAGACGATGGCGAGGCCGATACGGCCGTCGTGCAGCGCATCGAGCACAAGGTCGCCGCTTTGCGCCGGCGGCGTACCGGGTGGATTGTCGATCACGACGGCGCGGCCGCGCAGCGTCGAGCCGCTGCCCGGCCTCACCTTGTCGGCAACGTCGAAGAGCTGGACGGTGTAGTCGCCCAGAGGATCGATCTTGGCCGGCGAGACGCCGATTTTGACGCCGTCCTTCAAGGAGCGCGTCGAGCGCACCCGCGCTGCCGGCTCGAAACGCGCGCTGGCCGGGGCGAGCAGGCAGAGATCGTTGCGCGCGAACATCGCCATCACGCTGGCCCGGCCGTCGGCCACCAGCCTGGCGGCATGGCCGATGTCGGCGGAGGTGAAGACGTCGACCTTGTCGCCGGCCTCGATGCGCTCGCGCATGCGACCCGAGGCGCCGAATTCGGTGCGCACGGCAATGCCGTGCTCGCGGCTGAACAAGGCGGCCATCTCGGTCATCGCCTCGCGCAGGCTGCCGGCGCCGTAGAGCACGAGGCCGTTGTCCTGCGCCGACGCCGCCCCAGGAAAGAAGCTGGGCAGGAGGATCGCCAGGAGGGCCAGCAGTGAGCATTTTCCGAAGTCGGCCAACATATCCGGTCTCTCCCTGGCGCGACCCGCAACATCTGGCGAAACCGCGATATATACAGACGAATATAACGACACTAGAATTGTCTCCCGTCAGCAAAATTTCGTCAAAACCGGCAATAGCGGCGATGCAAGCCGCGCAGGAGGAAGCCATGGATACATTGACAACCTTGAGCGGTTCACCGAGCAAGCCGATGGGCGCCTATCCCGGCCCGACCAAGCTGCTGATCGACGGCAAGTGGGTCGACGCCGCCTCCGGCAAGACCTTCGAGACCCGCAATCCGGCGACCGGCGAGCTGCTCGCCCGCGTGGCCGAAGGCGACGCCGAGGACATCAACCGCGCCGTCGCCGCCGCGCGCCGCGCCTTCAACGGCCCGTGGAGCCGCATGAAGCCCAACGAGCGGCAGCTCCTGCTGCTCAAGCTGGCCGACATCGTCGACAAGAACATCGAGGAGCTGGCGCTGCTCGACACGCTCGACATGGGCGGACCGATCAGCCGCACGCGCAACAACCGCCAGCGCGCGCTCGGCATGCTGCGCTACTACGCCGGCATGGCGACCTCCATCCACGGCGAGACGATCAACAACTCGCTGCCCGGCGATATCTTCTCCTACACGCTTGAAGGAGCCGGTCGGCGTCGTCGGCGCGATCATTCCGTGGAACGGGCCGCTCACCGCCTCGATCTGGAAGATCGGCCCGGCGCTCGCCACGGGATGCACCGTCGTGCTGAAGCCGGCGGAAGAGGCGCCGCTCACCTCGCTGCGGCTGGGCGAGCTCTGCCTCGAGGCGGGCGTGCCGCCGGGCGTCGTCAATGTCGTGGCGGGCTACGGCGAGACCGCGGGCGCCGCCCTCTCGTCGCATCCCGACGTCGACAAGGTGGCCTTCACCGGCTCGCACCTCACCGGCCAGAAGATCATCCAGGCCTCGGCCGGCAACCTCAAGCGCGTGTCGCTCGAGCTCGGCGGCAAGTCGCCGGACATCGTGTTCGCCGACGCCGATCTCGATGCCGCGGTGCCGGGCGCCAGCATGGCGGTGTTCGCCAATTCGGGCCAGATCTGCAGCGCCGGCACGCGGCTGTTCGTCGAGCGCAAGGTCTATGACGAGTTCACCGAGAAGGTGGCGGCCTACGGAAAAAGCCTGAAGGTCGGCGACGGCCGCGATCCCGACGTGCAGGTGGGTCCTCTGGTCTCCGCCGAGCAGCTCGAGCGCGTGACCGGCTATCTCGCGATCGGCCAGAAGGAGGGCGCCAAGCCGCTCACCGGCGGCGCGCGGCTCACCGAAGGCAACATGAGCAAGGGCTACTTCGTGCCGCCCACGGTGTTCGCCAACGTGAAGGACGACATGCGCATCGCCCAGGAGGAGATCTTCGGGCCGGTCATCTCGGCGATCCCGTTCACCGACATCGAGGAGGTCATCCAGCGCGGCAATGCCACGACCTTCGGCCTCGGCAGCGGCGTGTGGACCAGGGACGTCAGCAAGGCCCACAAGATGGCGCGGTCGATCCGGGCCGGCTCGGTGTGGGTCAACTGCTACCAGGCGATGGACCCGGCCGTGCCCTTCGGCGGCTACAAGATGAGCGGCTACGGCCGCGAGAGCGGCTTGCAGCACGTCGAGGAATACCTCAACGTCAAGGCGGTATGGATCAAGACAGCCTGACGAACGTGAACAACCATCCCGCCCTGGCGGCCGGCCGCGCTGCGGTCATCACCGGCGGGGCGAGCGGCATCGGCCTGGCAGCCGCCAAGCGCTTCATCGGGCTTGGCATGAAGGTCTGCCTGGCCGATCTCGACCCGGCGGCACTCGACCGGGCGGCGGCCGAGATCGGCGCGCCGTCCGGATCGGTGGTGACCCAGCCGACCGACGTTTCGAAACTCGCCGATCTGCAGCGCCTGAAGGACAAGGCCTACGCCTCGTTCGGCGAGGTCGCGGTGCTGATGAACAATGCCGGCACCGCGCCGGGCGGCGGTCCGTGGGACCATATCGACCGCTGGCGCACCGTGCTGGAGGTCAATCTCTGGGGCGTCATCAACGGCGTGCAGACCTTCACCCAGGCGATGATCGACCAGGGCACGCCGGGCGCCATCATCAGCACCGGCTCCAAGCAGGGCATCACCACGCCGCCCGGCGACACCGCCTACAATGTCAGCAAGGCCGGCGTAAAAGTCCTCACCGAGGCGCTGGCGCATCAGTTGCGCGGCGTCCCCGGCTGCAAGGTGAGCGCCCACCTGCTGGTGCCGGGCTTCACCTACACCGGGATCACGCGACCGCGCCGGGACGGCAAGCCGCCGGGCGCGTGGTCGCCCGAGCAGGTCATCGACATGATGATCGAGCGCATGGGCAAGGGCGACTTCTACATCATCTGCCCGGACAACGACGTGAGCTGGGAGACGGACCGCAAGCGCATCCAGTGGGCGGCCGGCGATATCACCGAGAACCGGCCGCCGCTGTCGCGCTGGCACGACGGCTACAAGGACGCGTTCGCGGCCTTCATGAAGAAGCCCTCATGAAGATGGGGGAATCGTCGTCCGGCTGAGGGCGGCCACGAACGAGGCCATGCCGGTGCTGCGCAGCGGCACGAAGGGCTTCGACATCTGGCGGCACAGGCGCTTGACGGTGCCCACGGCCTCGTGGCTGACGCAGTCGACCGGGAACATCACCACGTCGGCGCGACTCACCAGGCCGCCCAAAAGCCCGCTGCGATCGTCGACGCCGCCGTCATGGTGCAGGAAGCGGCCGCCCAGCCGTTCGCTGAGCGCGCGCAGATGGCCGAGCTTGTCGGTGCGGCCGCCGACATAGAGCAGCGACAGGCCGGCGAGGGAGGAGGGGGCCGTCGGCTGGCCGTCTTCCATCTCCGGCCCGAATCCCGCTTCGACCGCCTCGAGCTCCTCGCTGAGCGCGCGTTCGCGTCGTTCGAGCGCGCCGCGTTGCTCGCGCTCGCGGCCGAGTTCGTCCTTCACGCGCGCCAGCCGCTCCTCGACGGCGGCGCGGCGATTGGCTTCCGACCGCAGGCGTTGCTCGAGGCTGGCGATGAGCGCGCTGAGCGCCGCATCGTCGGAGGCGTCGTCCGCCGATTGCTCGGACTGGTCGGCAATGCGGCCGGCGAGCAGCGCGCCGAGCTCGCGGATCCTGGCGTCGCGCGAGGTGATGCCGTCGCGCAGATGGTCCTGCTGGCGGGCGAGCTTTTCGCGCAAGGCCGCGTTCTCGGCCTCGAGCTCGCTCAGCCGCCGGATATCGGCCCGATTGGCCGCGCCCACCAGATGGGAGAGCATGTGGACTTCGCCGAAGATCTCGCGGATCAGCGAGTCGCTGGTGGCGGGATGGGTCAGCGCCGCCCAATAGGCGCCCGGAATGTCGCCCTGCCTGACGGCGTCGCGCCACAGCGCGCGCACCTCGTCGATCGTCTTGGCCTTCTCGAAGCGGCCGATGGCGAGGCGATGGCGCTTGTCGAGGGCCTTGTGCAGGAGCTTGCCCCGGCCGTCGCGCAGGTTGGACAGCAGCACGCCCTGGCCGTGCAGATCGTGATCGGAGGCGCCGTCGGCCGCCATTCCCGGTTTTGGTCAGGATCTGCCGCAGCTCGCCCGTCGAGAGACAGGTGCCGACGATCGAGCAGTGGAGATGATTGGAAAGTTCCCAGATCTTGGTCCGTCGCGAGACGCGCGAGAGCTGCTCGTCGAGCTCCGGCTCGATCATCCGCGGCGGCAATGCGCCCAGCGGCCTGCCCTGCAGGGCGCCCCCCGCGCCGTTGCGCAGGTGGAGGGTCCATGGGTCGAGGCGGAGTGTTGCGGTCATCCCGATCGTTTCGAGCGATATGTTCTTCAGAATATAACGATCGTGTCAGAAGACGATTATGCAGGCAAGGCCCCAAAACGCCGGGGACGAGGCGGCGATGCGGCCGTTGATGTCGGGACCTTTGCCTGCTCCAATGGGATCCCGGATCGTTGTAAAATAGGTGCATGGCGACTGCGGCGATGCAGCAAAGCGGATACAACGCCCTGTAACCAGAAGGAGGCCACCGTGAAAATCAGCGCCAGGAACCGGCTCAAGGGCAAGATCGTCGAGGTCAAGAAGGGCGCGACCACCGCCCATGTCCGGCTCGACGTGAACGGCACCACCGTTACCGCCTCGATCACCAACGAAGCGGTCGACGAGCTCGGCCTGAAGGCCGGCCAGACGGCCTATGCCATCATCAAGGCCTCCGACGTCATGGTCGGCCTCGACGATTGAGCGACCGATGGTCCGGCTGAACGAAGTCCGTTCCGGCGAGCTGGCGGTCGACCTGCCGGCGCGCGCCGATGCCGAGGTCTACTTCATCGGCCGCATCCGCACGCCGTGGACCGATCGCCTGGCCTGCCCGCGGCAGGGCAGGGCAGACGGTCCGACCTGCCGGATCGAGCTGTTCGCCCCGTGGGACAAGGGCCTGGACAGCATCGCCGAGTTCGCGCGGCTCGAGGTGCTCTACTGGCTGCACGAATCGCGGCGCGATCTCGCCTTGCAGGCGCCCAAGAGCGACGGCAACGCGCGCGGCGTCTTCTCGCTGCGCACGCCGGTGCGGCCCAATCCGATCGGCACGTCGATCGTGGAGCTGGTCAAGGTCGAGGGACCGGTGCTTCTCGTGCGCGGCCTCGATTGCCTCGACGGCACGCCGCTGATCGACCTCAAGCCCGACCGCACCCTGTTCGCGCCGCTGGCGCCGGCGCAGGCCGGCGACTTCCAGGTGGGTGACACATGAGAGGGACGACCCGCCGCTCCACCCTGGCGCTGTTGGGCGCGAGCCTGCTCGCGCGCCCGGCCTGGGCCCAGGGTGGAGGCACAGGGCCGCACGATCGTCGATTCGGCGAACCGCACGGTCACCCTGCCGGAACGCATCAACCGCGTGTTCGTCGCCGGGCCGCCCGCATCGGTACTGATGTATGTGCTGGCCCCCGACATGATGGTCGGCTGGGTTCGTCTGCCGACGGCGGCGGAGAAGGAGTTCCTGGCGGCGCCGGTGCACGATCTTCCGGAGACCGGCCGGTTGACCGGCCGCGGCGACACCTTGAGCCTCGAGCGCCTGGTCGCGGCCAAGCCCGACCTCGTGGTCGATTTCGGCTCGGTGACCGACACCTACAAATCGCTGGCCGACCGGGTGCAGAGCCAGACCGGCATTCCCTACGTGCTGATCGACGGCAGCTTTGCCGCGACGCCGGCGTCGGTGCGGCTCACCGCAAACATCATCGGCCGGTCCGAGCGCGGGGCGGCTGTCGCCGACTATGCCGAGAAGGCCTTCGCCCTGGTCGACGGCGTCCTGGCGCGCGTGCCCGCAGCCCGGCGGCCGCGCGTCTACCTGGCGCGCGGACCCGAGGGGCTGGAGACGGGCGGCCGCGGCTCGATCAACACCGAGATCATCGAGCGCGTCGGCGCCATCAACGTCGCCGAGGGCCTGGGCGGACGCGGCAACACGGCCAATGCCTCGCTCGAGCAGATCATCGCCTGGCAGCCCGACGCGATCGTCACGCTCGATCGCACCTTCTTCCAGGGTGTGAAGAGCAAGCCGGGCTGGGACCAGGTGCGCGCGGTGGCGCAGAACAAGGTCTATCTCGCGCCCAGCCTGCCGTGGGGCTGGATCGACGCGCCGCCGTCGCTCAACCGGCTGATCGGCCTGCGCTGGCTGCTCGCGACCCTCTATCCGGCGGAAGCCGGCATCGACCTGCGCACCGACACGCGCCTGTTCTACGCGCTGTTCTACGGCGTGAAGCTCGAGGATTCGCAACTCGATCGGCTGCTCGGTGGCGCTGGCCCGCGCTGACGGCGCGCCGCGCAGCGCCGTCGTTCTGGTCGGGCTGGCGGTCATCCTGCTGATGGCCGTCCTGCTGGCGAGCATGCTGGGTCCCTATCCGTTGACGCCGGGCGACGTCCTCTCGGCGATCGCGACCCGCCTGGCCGGCCAGCCCGCGCCCGAGCCGATCGACACGGTCCTGTTCCAGATCCGCCTGCCGCGCGTGCTGGCGGCGCTGCTGGTCGGCGCGGCGCTGGCGGCGGCCGGCGCCAGCTACCAGACGCTGTTCCGCAACCCGCTCGTCTCGCCCGATATCCTGGGCGTGTCGGCGGGCGCCGGCTTCGGCGCGGTGCTCGGCATCCTGCTGTCCCTGCCGGTGGTCGCCATCCAGGGGCTGGGCTTCGTGACGGGCCTGATGACCGTCGGCATCGTCTACACCCTGGCGCGCGCGCTTGCGCAGCCAGAACGAGATCCTCGTGCTGGTCCTGGCCGGCATCGTCGTCGGCGCCCTGGCCGGCGCCGGCATTTCGCTCGTGAAGATTTTGGCCGATCCCTACAACCAGCTTCCCGCCATCACCTTCTGGCTGCTCGGCAGCCTGTCCGGCATCAAGGTGAGCGACCTGCAGATCGTGGCGCCGCTGGTGATCCTGGGCCTCGTTCCGCTGGCGCTGCTGCGCTGGCGGATCGGCGTGCTGTCGCTGGGCGACGACGAGGCCAAGGCGCTCGGCGTCAATGTCAGGGTCGTGCGCGGCGTCGTCATCGTGGCCGCCACCCTGGTCACGGCGACGGCCGTCTCGGTGTCGGGCGTCATCGGCTGGATCGGGCTCGTGATCCCGCACATGGCGCGGCTTCTGGTCGGGCCGCGCTTCGACCGCGTGCTGCCGGCGTCGGTGCTGATGGGCGCGGCCTTCCTGGTGCTGATCGACACGGTGGCGCGCTCGGCGGCGCGCATCGAAATCCCGCTCGGCCTGCTGACGGCGATTCTGGGTGCGCCGGTCTTCGTCTGGCTGCTGGCGCGCGGCCGGCGATCGTGGAGCTGACCGTGCTGCGGGCCGCCGCGCTGTCGATCGGCTACGAGCGCCGCGCCGTCGCGACGGGGATCGACCTCGCCGTGCAGCGCGGCGAAGTGCTTTGCCTGCTCGGGCCCAACGGCGCCGGCAAGACCACCCTGTTCAAGACCCTGCTGGGCCTGATCCCTGCGCTCGGCGGCGCGGTTTCAGTCGACGGGCGGCCGCTCGCCTCCCTGACGCGCGCCGAGCTCGCGCGGTCGATGGCCTATGTGCCCGCAGGCGCAGGTCATGGAGTTCGCCTATACCGTGCTCGACCTCGTGCTGATGGGACGAACGGCGCATCTCGGGCCGTTCTCGGCGCCGGGCGCTCGCGACCACGAGCGGGCGCATGCGGCGCTGGCCGATCTCGGCATCGAGGACCTGGCGTCGGCCGAGGCCAACCGCATCTCGGGCGGCCAGCGCCAGCTCTGCCTGGTGGCCCGCGCGCTCGCCCAGGATGCGCCGCTGCTGGTGATGGACGAGCCGACCGCCAGCCTCGATCTCGGCAATCGCCTGCTGGTGCTGGCGCGGGTGCGGGCGCTTAGCGCCCAGGGCTATGGCGTGGTGTTCTCGACCCACGATCCCGACCAGGCGCGCGAGCTTGCCACGCGGGTGGCGGTGATCGCCGACGGACGCCTGGCGGCCTATGGCACGCCGCACGAGACGCTGACCGGTCCGATCCTGTCCGCGGTCTATGGAGTCGAGGTGATGGTCGAGCGCACCGAGAGCGGCCGCTACGTCGTGGCGCCGAATTCGTCATCCCGACCGGAGCCGAGCGGAGCGAGGCGTAGTGGAGGGATCTATTCGGTTCGCCTCGGCGACAAGAGCAGGTCCCTCGGCTACGCCGCCCGTTGGGCGGCTCCGCTCGGAACGACGGGTAAATCAGTGGATTTTCGACGAGGCGGCCGGCGTCAGCAGGCGGGCGAGGGAGCGGATCTCGGGCGTCGAGGCGCCGTAGGCACGGCGCTCCATCTCGCGATAGAGGCGGACGATGTCGTTGCCGGTCTCGGTCACGGCCGCGCCGCCACCCCCGCCGCCGCCGGTCTGGGCCGTGACGACGGGCTCGCGGAACATGCGGTTGAGCTCGTCGACCAGCAGCCACGCCTGGCGATAGGACATCGCCAGCGCGCGACCCGCGGCCGAAATCGATCCCGTCTCGTTGATGAGTTCGAGCAGCCGGATCTTGCCCGGTCCGATCGAGCGCTCGTCTCCGAAGTCGAGGCGCAGGTGCAACGACGTCTTTCCTGCGGCCTTCACGGCCCGTTTGGCGGTGCCACGTCCCATCGCGCCATTATGCGGTGGGACGTGGACCGACGCCAGATGTCAGGCGGCCTCGTAGCCGATGACGGCCTTGATCTCGAGGAACTCGTCGAGCGCCCACTTGCCGTATTCGCGGCCGTTGCCGGACTGCTTGTAGCCGCCGAACGGCGCGGCCGTGTCGCCGGCCGGATAGTTCACGAAGCACATTGCCGGCCCGCATCTCCGCCGCGACGCGCGCGGGCATGCGCGAGGTCGCCCGACTGCACGTAGGCCGCCAGACCGTAGACCGTATCGTTCGCCAGGCGGATCGCCTCCGCCTCGTCTTGTAGGGCAGGATCGACAGCACCGGTCCGAAGATTTCCTCGCGCGCGATGGTCATGTCGTTGCGCACGCCGGCGAACACCGTCGGCCGGACGAAATAGCCGCGATTGAGGTTCTCCGGCCGGCCGGGACCACCGGTCACCAGCTCGGCGCCCTCGTCGATGCCGGCCTGGATCAGGCGCTGGATCTTGTTGAACTGGACCTCGCTGACCACCGGGCCGAGTCGTGTCTCGGCGTCGTTGCACGTCGCCGACGACGACGCGCTCGGCCGCCGCCTTGGCGATCGCCTTCACCTCGTCCTGCCGGTCGGCCGGCACGAACATCCGGGTCGGCGCGTTGCACGACTGGCCGCTGTTGCCCATCATGCCGACCACGCCCTTGGTCACCGCGGTCTGGAAATCGACGTCGGGCAACAGGATGTTGGCCGACTTGCCGCCGAGTTCCTGGCGCACGCGCTTGACCGTCGTCGCCGCGGCCTGGGCCACCAGGATGCCGGCGCGGGTCGAGCCGGTGAACGACATCATGTCGATGTCGGGATGCGCCGACATGGCGTCGCCGACCACGGCGCCCTCGCCCTGCACCATGTTGTAGACGCCCGCCGGGCACGCCCGCGGCGTGCATCACTTCCGACCAGATGATGGCGTTCAGCGGCGCCACCTCGGACGGCTTCAGCACCATCG
Organism: uncultured Alphaproteobacteria bacterium; assembly: GCA_963755585.1. Taxonomy (GTDB): domain Bacteria; phylum Pseudomonadota; class Alphaproteobacteria; order Reyranellales; family Reyranellaceae; genus Reyranella. The sequence continues at coordinate 1,088 of CAVWKN010000011.1, read as the reverse complement.
TGCAGCCGGCGGCGATGGCCGGCGCGACCTTGCAGACGATCTGGTTGATCGGCCAGTTCCACGGCGTGATCAGACCGACCACGCCGATCGGCTCGCGCGCGATCAGCGTGCGTGCCCTCGACCTTCTCGAACTTATAGGTCTCCAGCACCTCGATCATGCGGGTCAGATGCGCGGTGCCGGTGCCGGACTGGAGCCGCAGCGCGAACTGCAGCGGCGCGCCCATCTCGCGCGAGAGGCGTCCCGGCGATGTCCTGACGCCGTTTGTTGTATTCGGACAGGATGGCGCGCAGCAGATCCAGCCGCTCCTTGCGCGTGGTGCGGGCGAACGACGGGAACGCGGCGCGCGCGGCGGCGACGGCGCGATCGACGTCCTGGGGCCGCCGACCGCGATCTGGGTGAACGCCTCCTCGGTGGACGGATCGATCACGTCGAGCAGGGCGGGCTGCAGCGGATCGACCCATTGGCCGTCGATGTAGAACTGCTTTTCGTGCTGCATGGATGGATCCCTCTCGGATTGGCGGACGCCCCTTGGCAAGGTCCGCCCGATTTGCGAAGGTCGTTGTATATAGACGAATACAACGTTGGGAAAGGGCATCGTGACCCGGCCCCTTCGGCCGCGAGCGTGGCCACGGGGAGACCCGCGGCCTGAACGAATGCGAGAGGTCGACACCTCAAATCGTTCCAGCAGGTGTCCTACGTCACCGGCGACGTCTCGGCCGACGGCAGCGCCATCCTGCTCCGGGTCGAGACCGAGCACGACGGCCATGTCGACCTGTCGTTTCCCACGGTCGATCTGCAGCACCTCGTCACCCTGCTGCTGATCCTGGGCGGCAAGGCCGCGGTTCGCGGCCGCTTCGCCGCCTTCAGCGAGACCTTCCAGGCGCAGCCCTTGCCGCTGCACGGCGTGTCGCTCGGCCTCGAGGAGAACGAAGGCGTGCTCACCATCGAGGTCGGCGCGACCGTGCTGTCGTTCTCGCTGTCGCGCGGCCGGATGGCCGAAATCGGCCGCACCATCCTGGAACTCGATTCCGCATCCTCATAACGGGCGAGAGCAACGTTCCCCAGAAGCGGCGGTTGTCATCGTCGC
>CAVWKN010000010.1:0-67065 GCA_963755585.1 uncultured Alphaproteobacteria bacterium | reverse complement strand
CCCGGGATTGGGGCCGCTGCCGGCCTCGCGCAGCACCGGCTCTTCCTCGCGGCAGCGTGCCTGGGCGAACGGGCAGCGCGTGTGGAAGCGGCAGCCTGCGGGCGGCGCGAAGGGGCTCGGCACGTCGCCGGCCAGCAGCAGGCGCTTCTTGCGCACCCGGGGATCGGGCCGCGGGATCGCCGACAGCAGCGCCTGCGTGTAGGGATGCAACGGCCGCTCGTAGAGGTCGCGCTTGGCGGCGATCTCGACCAGCTTGCCGAGATACATCACCGCCACCCTGTCGCTGATGTGCTTCACGACGGCGAGGTCGTGGGCGATGAACAGGTAGGAGAGGCCGAAGCGGCGCTGCAGGTTCTGCAAGAGGTTGACGATCTGCGCCTGGATCGAGACGTCGAGGGCGGAGACCGGTTCGTCGCATACGATCAGGTCGGGATTGACGGCGAGCGCGCGGGCGATGCCGATCCTCTGCCGCTGGCCGCCCGAGAACTGATGGGGATAGCGCCGCGCCTGCTCGGGCAGCAGGCCGACGACGTCCAGCAATTCGCGCACGCGGCTCTCGCGCTCGGCCTCGGTGTGCAGGCCGTGCACCGCCATCGGCTCGGCCAGGATCTCGCCCACGGTCATGCGCGGGTTCAGGGAGGCATAAGGGTCCTGGAAGATGATCTGCATGTGCCGGCGCAGGCGGCGCAGCGCATTCTTGTCGAGGTTCGCGATCTCCTCGCCCTTGAAGCGCACCGAACCCGCCGTCGGATCCATCAGGCGCAGCACGAGGCGGCCGGTCGTCGACTTGCCGCAGCCCGATTCGCCCACCAGCGCCAGGGTCTCGCCGCGGGCGATCTCGAAGCTCACGCCCTCGACCGCACGCACATTGCCGATCACCTTGCGGCGGATCAGCGCCGCGGGTGACCGGGAAATGTTTCACCAGGCCGTCAACCTGCAGCACGGGTGCGACGCTCATGCCCGCGCTCCCGCGCTCTCGACCGGCGCTTTCCAGCACGCCACGAGATGGTCGGCGCCGAGCGGACGCAAGGGTGGTGGCGCCTCCTGGCAACGCCGGTCGGCGAAGGGACAGCGCGGCGAGAAGCGGCAGCCCTTGGGCTGCTGGTTGGGGCTGGGCACCGTGCCCTCGATGGTGGCCAGCCGCTCGCGCTCGACATCGAGGCGCGGGATCGAGCCCAGGAGTCCGATCGTGTAGGGATGCTGCGGATCGGCGAACAGCGCCTCGACCGGCGCCTGCTCGACGATCTTGCCGGCGTACATCACCAGCACGTCGTCGGCGACTTCGGCGATCACCCCGAGATCGTGGGTGATGATCAGGATCGCCATGCCGAGCCGCCGCTGCAGGTCCTGCAGCAGGTCGAGGATCTGCGCCTGGATGGTGACGTCGAGCGCCGTGGTCGGCTCGTCGGCGATCAGCAGCGCCGGCTCGCAGGAAAGCGCCATGGCGATCATCACCCGCTGGCGCATGCCGCCCGACAGGCGGTGCGGATAGTCGTCGATGCGCTCGGCGGCGGACGGGATGCGCACCAGCTCGAGCATGTCGATGGCGCGCTTCTTCGCCGCCTGCGGCGACAGCTGGGTATGCGCCAGGATGGCCTCGACGATCTGCTGGCCGATCGTGTGGACCGGGTTGAGCGAGGTCATCGGTTCCTGGAAGATCATCGACATCGCGGCTCCGCGCAGCCGCCGCCGCTCGTCGGCCGAGAGGCCCAGCACCTCGCGGCCGTCGAACAGCACCGAATCGGCCGCGACCTCGCCGGGCGGGCTCGCCACCAGGCCCATGATCGAGAGCGAGGTCACGCTCTTGCCGCAGCCCGATTCGCCCACCAGCCCCACGGTCTTGCCGCGGCCGACGGCGAAGTCGATGCCGTCGACCGCGCGGAACAGGCCGCGGTCGGTATGGAAGTGGGTCTTGAGGCCGCGGACGTCTAAAAGCTTTTCCATCAGTACGAGTAGTCCAGGCCCTTGTAGAAGGTGTTCTGATAGAGCATGTGCGGCCGCACGCCCTTCAGCTTCTTGAGGCTGGTCGTGTACATGGCGACGTTCATCACCGGCATCCACAGATGCTCCTCGGTGACCCGCTGCTGGGCCAGCGCATAGTACTTGGCGCGGTCGGCGTCGCTCAGCGACGCCTTGCCCTTGCGCAAGAGGTCGTCGGTCTGCGGATCGTTCCAGTTCATGCGGTTGGGCGCCGGCATGTTCTTCGAATCGAAGTAGAAGTTCAGCAGGTCGCCGGCCGACATGTAGGGGAAGGTGACCGTCCACAGCTCGTAGTCCTGCTTGGCCATCTCGGCCGGCGCGATCGTCGAGTCGAAGCCCACGATCTTCCAGTCGACGCCGATCTTGCGCATGTAGCCCTGGATCGCCTCGGAGATGCGGGGAAACAGGCCGACCTGCGTGAACAGGACCCGCGGCGCGAGCTTGACGCCGTCCTTCTCGCGGATGCCGTCGGCGCCCATCTTCCAGCCGGCCTCGTCGAGCAGCTTCTTGGCCCGCTCCATGTCCTCCTTGATGATGCCCTTGGTCGATTCGGCGAAGTCGAGCGCCTTGGCGTCGATGTAGGTGTAGGCCGGCTCGGCGTTGCCGAGCGCGATGCCCTTGACGATGTCGGCGCGGTTGATGGCGATGTTCATGGCCTCGCGCACGCGCTTGTCCGACACCATGGGCCGCGTCGTCTTGTAGCCGTAGTACAGGAGCTGGAAGTTGGGCGTCGCCTCCTGCACGTTGAGGTTGGGCGCCGCCTTGACCTGCTGGATGAACTGCAGCGGGATCTGGTGGGTGACGTCGAACTGGCCGCCCATCATGGCGGCGACGCGGCTCGAATCCTCCGGCACGATCTTGATCGAAAGCTTCTCGAACTTCACCGGGCCCTTGTTCTGGTACATCGACGGGCCCCATCTGTAGGCGTCGTGGCGCTTCAGCACGATCTCGGTGCGCGGCTGCCACGACTCGAAGCACCACGGGCCGGTGCCGTCGGCGCCCTTGACGCCGTAATCCTTGCCCAGCGCCTCGACGCTCTCCTTGTTGTGGATCGCCGTGGTGAACATGGTGAGGTTGAGCAGCAGGTCGGAGAACGGCTCGTTGAGTTCGTACTCGACCGTGTAGGGATCGGTGGCGCGGATGTCCTTGAGGTTGCCGGCGCGCCAGGCGAGCGGCGCCTTGAGCTCCGGGCTGACCAGCCGCTTGAAGGAATAGACGACGTCGTCGGCGGTGAACTTCTTGCCGCTGCAGAAGCTCACATCGTCGCGCAGCTTGAAGGTGTAGAGCTTGCCGTCGGGGCTGACGGTCCACGACTTGGCGAGATAGGGGATGGCCGTCTTGCCGTCCCAGTCCATCGCCACCAGCGTGTCCTGGAACATGTTGACGATGTCGGAGGAGGGCGACCAGGTCGTGCGCTGGCCGTCGTAATGCGGCGCATCGAGCGACTTCATCATCTTCAGGGTCTGCGCCTCGGCTGATCGAAGCGGCGCCAACCACACCGAGAAACGCTGCTACGCCCGTCAAAAGCTTACGCATGGTCGTTTCCTCCTATATTCCGTCATCCCGAGCGAAGCCGCCCGAAGGGCGGCGCAGTCGAGGGACCTCTCTTGTCGCCGAGGCAACATGACCGGTCCCTCCGCTGCGCCTCAGCTGCGCTCGGCTTCGGTCGGGATGACGGATGATCAAAAACCCGCATCCAGCCCCTTATAGAAAGTGTTCTGGTAGATCATGTGCGGGCGCATGCCCTTCACCTTCTTGTTGGTGACCTCGTACATGTTGATGTTGAGCACCGGCATCCACAGCAACTCGGCGGTGACCTTCTTCTGCACCAGCTCGTAGTATTTGAAGCGGTCCGATTCGCTCAGCGCCGAGCGGCCCAGCCTGAGCCACTCGTCGGTCTCGGCGTCCTTCCAGTTCATGCGGTTGGGGGTCGGGATGTTGCGCGAATCGAAGTAGATGTTCATCAGGTCGCCGGCCGAGAGATAGGGCACGGTGACCGACCAGATCTCGTAATCCTGCTCCGCCATCTTGAGCGGCGCGATGGTCGAGTCCCAGGGCTGGAGCTGCCAGTGCACGCCGATGCGCCGCAGGTAGCCCTGGATCGCCTCGGCGACGCGCGGCGTGTTGCCGGCCTGGGTGTAGTAGACCTTGGGCTGGAGCTTGACGCCGTCCTTCTCGCGCACGCCGTCGGCGCCGGGTTTCCAGCCCGCCTCGTCGAGCAGCTGCCGGGCGCGCTCCATGTCCTCCTTGACCATGCCCTTGGTCGACTCGGCGAAGTCGAGGGCGGCGGGATCGACGAAGGTGTAGGCGGGATCGGCATTGCCCATCAGGATGCCCTTGGCGATCTCGGCGCGGTTGATGGCGATGCTCATGGCCTCGCGCACGCGCTTGTCCGACACCATGGGCCGGCTGGTCTTGAAGCCGAAATAGAGCAGCTGGAAGTTCGGGTTCGCCTGGGTCACGCTCAGCATCGGCGCGGTCTTGGCCTGGGCGATGAACTGCTGCGGAAACTGGTGCGTGGTGTCGAACTGTCCCGCCATCATGGCGGCGGCGCGGCTCGAATCCTCGGGCACGATCTTGATCAAAAGCTTCTCGAACTTCACCGGCCCCTTGTTCTGGTACATCGACGGGCCCCATCTGTAGGCGTCGTGGCGCTTGAGCACGATCTGCGTGCGCGGCTGCCACGAGTTGAAGCACCACGGCCCGGTGCCGTCGGCGCCCTTGACGCCGTAATCCTTGCCCAGCGCCTCGACGCTGTCCTTGTTGTGGATGACGTTGGTGAACATGGTGAGCTGCAGCAGCAGGTCGGAGAAGGGCTCGGCCAGCTCGTATTCGACCGTGTAGGGATCGGGCGCGCGCAGGTCCTTGATGGTGCCGGCGCGCCAGGCGAAGGGTCCCTTGATCTCGGGGCTGGTCAGCCGCTTGAAGGAGAAGACCACGTCGTCGGCGGTGAACTTCTTGCCGCTGCAGAAGGTGACGTCGTCGCGCAGCTTGAAGGTATAGGTCTTGCCGTCGGGGCTGACGGTCCACGACTTGGCGAGGTAGGGGATCGGCGTCCGGCCGTCCCAGTCGAGCGCCACCAGCGTGTCCTGGAACATGTTGACGATGTCGGAGGTCGGACCCCAGGTCGTGCGCTGGGCGTCGTAGTGCGGCGCATCGAGCGACTTCATCATGCTGAGGGTCTGCGCCGAAGCGGCTCCGGCGATACCGAACGCGAGTGCTGCGCCGAGGAAGGCTCTGATCATGTCTGCAGCCTCGGATCGAGGACGTCGCGCAGCGCGTCGCCTAAAAGGTTGGCGGCCAGCACGATGACGAAGATCGCGCAGCTCGGAATGGTCGCGATGTGCGGCGCCATGAACAGGAAGTCGCGGCCCTGGGCCGCCATCATGCCGAGCTCGGCGGTCGGCGGCTGCGCGCCCATGCCGAGGAAGCCCAGCGCCGAGCCGATCAGGATGATCTGGCCGAAACGCAGGGTCAGGAACACGAAGATGGTCGAGATGCAGTTCAGCGTCAGGTAGCGCCAGATCAGCGTGTGGTCGGAGACGCCGACGGCGCGGCCGGCCTCCATGAATTCCTGGCCCATGACGCTTACCGCAGCACCGCGCGCCACGCGCGCCACGTCGGGCACGGTCGCCACCACCAGCGCGATCACCACGGCGCCCAGCCCCGCGCCGGCCACGGCCGCCACGGCCAGGCCGATCAGGATCGCCGGGAAGGCCAGCATCACGTCGACCAGGCGCATGATCCAGCCGTCGGCGCGCGGGTAGTAGGCTGCCAGGATGCCCAGCATGCCGCCCAGCAGGCCGCCGATGATGACGCCGACCAGGCCCAGCATCAGCGTGTTGCGCGTGCCGAAGAGGACGCGGCTCAGGATGTCGCGGCCGGTATTGTCGGTGCCGAACCAGTGCTCTTCGCTGGGCGGCTGCATCACCTTGGTGAGGTCGGTGAGATAGGGATCGTAGGGCGCCACCACGGGCGCGAAGATCGCGGCCAGGCCGATCAAGCGTCAGCGCCAGGGCGGCCGCGACCGCCACCTTGTCGCGCGCCAGGCGCCGGAGCGCGCCCGAGCGGCCGAGCGCGCCGCTTTCCTCGGCGGCGACGGGCGTGTCGAGGGCCTCGACGCTCATGACCGCTGCAGCCTGGGATCGAGGTAGACGTAGAGCACGTCGACCAGGAGGTTGATGCTGAGGAAGGCGATGGCCAGGATCATGATGGCGCCCTGCGCCGTCGGGAAATCGCTCGACACGATGGCGCCGACGGCGAGGCGGCCGACGCCGGGCCACGAGAACATCGTCTCGGTCACGACGGCGCCGCCCAGCAGGAACGCCGCCTGCAGGCCGATCAGCGTGACCACGGGAATGAGCGCGTTGCGCAGCGCGTGATGGACGATCACCACGGTCTCGCGCAGGCCCTTGGCGCGCGCCGTGCGCACGAAGTCGGCGCCCAGCACCTCGAGCACGGCGGTGCGCGTCAGCCGCGCGATCGGACCGATCAGCACCAGCCCCAGGGTCGCCGCCGGCAGGATCAGGCTGGGCAGGCCGCCGTCCCAGATCGGGCCGGTGCGGCCGGTGAAGGGCAGCAGGGCCCATTTGAAGCCGACATACTGGATCAGGATCAGGCCGATGAAGAACACCGGCATGGAAACGCCCGCCACCGAGATCGCCATGATCAGGCGGTCGATCACGCTGCCGCGCTTCACCGCCGCCAAGCGTGCCGAGCGTGAGGCCGAGCGGCACGGCGAGCAGCATGGCGCCCACCATCAGCTCGACGGTCGGCCCGATGGTGAGGGCCAGCTCCTCGCTCACCATCTTGTTGGAGATGATCGAGCGGCCGAGATCGCCGCGCAGCACGCGGCCGATATACTCGGCGAACTGGACGGGGATCGGCCGGTCGAGGCCGAGCTCGAGGCGGATGGCGGCGATGGTATCGGCCTTGGCGTCGGGGCCGGCGATGATCATCGCCGGATCGGCCGGCACGACCTGCAGCAGGCAGAAGCAAAGGAAGAGAACCCCGAGCAGAGCGGGGAACGAGACCAGCAGGCGGTGGACGATCTGTCTTCCCATGCGCCGTCCTCGGACCGACTCGACCAAGGGCGCGCGCGCCGGTTTTCACCGGCGTGTCTGGACGTCGCTCCCTGGCAGCCGCGCTTCGGTCAACCGTGTGCGGCTTCTACTTGCAGCGAGTGTGACAGGCTCTCGTGTCCGCGTCACGCCCATCCGCCGGCATGCGGAAGAACATGGCCGGTGATGAAGCCCGCGCCGTCCGAGCACAGGAAGCAGATCGCCGCCCCGAGCTCTTCGGACTTGCCGAGCCGGCCCATCGGGATCTGCGCCGTCATCTTGGCCATTGCCTCCTGGTTGGCGAGCAGCGCCGGCGGGAAGTAGTCGGGGTTCTCGACATAGTTCGAGCCGACCGCGTTCACCGTGATGCCGTCGCGCCCCAGCTCCTTGGCGAGCGAGGACGACGAGCCCGTTGGCGGCGGCGCGCGCCGAGACGTAGGGCGCGTAGTTGGCGATGCCGCGCAGCGGCGCCGCCGACGACACGAACACGATGCGGCCCGACTTGCGCTTGCGCATCGAGGGCGCCACGAGCTGCACCAGCCGGAACGGCGCCACCGCCATGGCTTCCAGCGCGGCGCGGTAATCCTCCAGCCGTGCTTCGGGCAGCGGCGCGCGCAGCGCAGGGTAGGCGTCGTTGTTGACCAGCGCGTCGATGTGTCCGTGGCGCTTCAGGGCGAGCTCGACCAGGGTCGCGGGCTCGGTCGCGGCCAGGGCGTGCGCGCCCGGAAATTCGGTCTCGTACTTGCGCCGGGCGCTCGGCGCCTCGAACGAGGGATCGTGGGCCAGCACCGTGGCGCCCTGGCCCAGCGCCTCCCGTGTCGTGCCGTGGCCTGCGAATTTCTCGACGTTGGTGATCAGGATCACGCGGTCTTTCAGCAGCATGGCGATTCCTCTAGGTTGGCGCCGTCATGGCGAACCCCCCCGATCCTAACGCCCCGGCTTCCATCGTGTCGCCTCCGGCAGAACAGGCGTCCTTCGGCTACCGCGATGTCCCGGCGGCCGAAAAGGCGGGCCTTGTCCGCCAGGTCTTCGAGAGCGTGGCGCCGCGCTACGACCTGATGAACGACCTGATGTCGGGTGGCGTGCACCGTCTGTGGAAGAACGCCCTGGTCGATGTGGTGAACCCGCGGCCGGGCGAAAGGTTGCTGGACGTGGCCGGCGGCACGGGTGATGTCGCCTTCCGGCTGTTCAAGCGCCAGCGTGAAAAGCCCGATGTCACGGTCTGCGACATCAATCCGGCGATGCTGGCGGTCGGCCGTGACCGGGCCGCCGATCGTGGCCTGCTGAAGGGCCTCACCTGGACGACCGGCGATGCCGAGACCCTGCCGTTTCCCGACCGCTCGTTCGACGGCTACACGATCGCCTTCGGCCTGCGCAACGTCACCGACATCGACAAGGCGCTGGCCGAAGCGCACCGCGTGCTGAAGCCGGGCGGCCGCTTCCATTGCCTGGAATTCAGCAAGGTGAAGTCGGCGCCGGTCGGCCGCGTCTATGACGCCTATTCCGAGCGGGCGCTGCCGTTCTTCGGCCGCATCATCGCCCGGGACGCCGAGTCCTATCGCTATCTTCACGAAAGCATCCGGCGTTTTCCCGCGCAGCGCGTCCTGGCCGAGCGCATGCGCAAGGCGGGTTTCGCCAACGTCGCCTGGCGCGACATGACGCTTGGGTGTCGTGGCGCTGCATTCGGGCTGGCGTATCTAGAATGCTGCGCGCGCTTCGCAACAGTTGGCGCCTGCTGCGCATGGCGTTGAGCCTGGCACGGCACGATGCGCTGTTTCCGCTGGAGACGCTCGGCATCGTGCCGCCGCTGGTGGCGTGGGCGCGCCTGTTCGCCCGCCGCCGCGACGCGCGCCGGCCCGGCGAGCGGCTGGCGGCGGCGCTGCAGGAAATGGGGCCGTCCTTCATCAAGCTCGGCCAGGCTTTGTCGACCCGCGCCGATCTTTTAAGCGAGAGCGTCGCTGCCGACCTGGCGCGCCTGCAGGACCACCTGCCGGCCTTCTCCGGCGTCGAGGCGCGGCGCACCATCGAAGCCGAGCTTGGTCAGCCGATCGATGCGCTGTTCACGCATTTCATCGATGTGCCGGTCGCCGCCGCGTCGATCGCCCAGGTCCATTTCGCCGTCACCACCGACGGCCGCGACGTCGCCGTGAAAGTGCTGCGGCCCGCCATCGAGAAGGCCTTCGAGCGCGACCTCGACCTCTTCTACTGGATGGCCGAGCTGGTCGAGCGCACGCAGCCGCGCTTCCGCCGGCTGAAGCCCGTCGATTCGGTGCGCGCCTTCGCCGACGTCATACGGGTCGAGATGGACCTGCGCATGGAAGCCGCCGCCGCCGAGGAGCTGGGCGAGAACTTCGCCGACGATCCCGGCTATCGCGCGCCCACGATCGACTGGGACCGCACCGCCCAGCGCGTGCTCACGCTCGAGCGGGTCGACGGCATCCCGATCGGCGACCGCGACGCCATCGTCGCCGCCGGCCACGATCCGGATCTCGTCATGAAGAAGGCGGCCGAGGCGTTCTTCTACCAGGTGTTCCGCGACGGTTTCTTCCATGCCGACATGCATGGCGGCAACGCCTTCGTCGACCGCTCGGGCCACATCGTGCCGGTCGATTTCGGCATCATGGGCAGGATCGACGAGGACACGCGCGGCTATCTCGCCGAGCTCCTGGTCGCCTTCCTGCGCCGCGACTATCGCGCCGTGGCCGAGGTCCAGTTCCGTGCCGGCTACGTGCCGTCCGACCAGTCGCTGGAGATGTTCGCCCAGGCCTGTCGCTCGATCGGCGAGCCGATCTTCGGCAAGCCGAGCCACGATATCTCCATCGCGCGCCTGCTCGCCCAGATGCTGCGCGTCACCGAGCAGTTCGAGATGGCGGTGCAGCCGCAGCTCCTGCTGCTGCAGAAGACCATGCTGATGGCCGAGGGCATGGGCACGCGGCTCAACCCCAAGGTCAACATCTGGGAGCTGGCGCGGCCCCTGATCGAGGAGTGGATGCAAAGCCATTTCGGCCCGCGCGCCACGATCGGCCGCGCCGCCCAGGACCTGGCGCAGGGCCTGCGCCGCCTGCCGCGCCTGATCGACAGCCTGCATGTCGTGGCCGAGCGCGAGCGCCGCCGGGCCGAAGCCGAAGCGAAGGAGCCGCCGCCCGTGCCGGCGCGCCTGTGGCCCCGCATCGGCTTCTCCGAAGTCATCGCCGTCCTCGCCCTCATCGCCGCCATCGTCGCGTGGTGGCATTGACTCGCTCCGGACGCGGCGTCCGCTCGCGACCTGAGCGGCGGAGCTGACCGACCTCGCAGATCATCTTCGGTCTCGCCGTCTTTCTCGTGGCGGGAACGGTCAAGGGGCTGGTCGGGCTGGGGTTGCCGACCATCACCATCGCGCTCACGTCGCTGGTCTTGCCGCTGCCCGAGGCGATCGCCCTGATCACCTTGCCGACCATCGTCAGCAATACCTGGCAGGCGGCCGTGGGCGGCAAGTTCTGGATCATCGTGCGCCGCCAGTGGCCGCTCATCGTGCCGCTCGCGATCGTGCTCTATCTCACCGTGTGGCTGATCGGCCAGAAGGGGCCCAACTGGGCCTTCCTGGTGCTGGCGGCGGTGCTGATTCTCTACAGCAGCCTCGGCCTGTTGCGGATCCGCCTCCATATCCATGCCGATCTCGAGCGGCCGCTGGCGCCGGTGATCGGCGTCGTTTCCGGTTTCGTCGGCGGCCTTGTCGGCGTGCCGGTCGTCCCGCTGATGCCCTACCTGCAGGGGCTCGACATCAAGCCCACGGAGCTCGTGCAGACCCTGGGCGTCGTGCTGGTCGCCACGTCGATCACGCTCACCCTCTCGCTGCTCTCGTTCGGCCTGCTCGACGGGCCGCGCGCCCTCGTGTCGGCCGCCGCGGTGGTGCCGGCGCTGGCGGGCATGTGGCTGGGCCAGCAGATCCGCCTTCGCCTGTCGATCGAGCAGTTTCGCCTGGCCGTGTTCTGGGCGCTTTTGCTGACGGGCGTCTACACTTTCGCCAGCCGGGTGTTGTGATAATCTGGCCGCCATGTTGAACGGCAAGCGGATCCTGCTGATCGTCGCGGGCGGCATCGCGGCCTTCAAATCCCTCGAACTCATCCGCCGCCTGCGCGAGCGCGGGGCTGCGGTGCGCTGCGTGGTCACCGATGCCGGCGCCCGCTTCGTGACGCCGCTCTCGCTGCAGGCGCTGACAGAGGATCGCGTCTACAGCGACATGTTCTCGCTCACCGACGAGAGCGAGATGGGCCACATCCAGCTCTCGCGCGACGCCGATCTTCTGGTCGTGGCGCCGGCCACCGCCAATATCCTGGCGCGCATGGCGGCCGGCATGGCCGACGACCTGGCGGCCACCGTGCTGCTCGCCACCGACAAGCCGGTGCTGGCGGCGCCGGCGATGAATGTCCGCATGTGGACCCACGCCGCCACCGTGGCCAACGTCGAGACCCTGAAGAAGCGCGGCGTCACTTTCGTCGGTCCCAACGACGGCGCCATGGCCTGCAACGAGCACGGCCCCGGCCGCATGTCGGAGCCCGAGGAGATCGTGGCCGCCATCGAGGGCATGCTGACCGCGGAACGGTCGCCCCTTGAGAAACCTTTGGCCGGCAAGCGCGCCGTGGTGACGTCGGGCCCGACGCGCGAGGCGCTCGATCCGGTGCGCTACATCTCCAACCATTCCTCGGGCAAGCAGGGCCACGCCATCGCCAGCGCCCTGGCCCGGCTCGGCGCCGAGGTCACGCTGGTGAGCGGACCGGTGGCGCTGGCCGATCCGCCGGGCCTGCGGACGGTCCATGTCGAATCGGCCGACCAGATGCTGGCGGCCTGCCTCGCGGCCACCTCCGACAAGGGCACCGTCGACATCGCGGTATTTGCCGCCGCGGTCGCCGACTGGAAGGCCGCGCGTCCCGCCGCGGCCAAGATCAAGAAAAAGGCCGGGGCCGAGCCGCCTGTGCTCGAACTGACGGCCAATCCCGACATTCTCGCCACGGTGTCCAGGCCCGGTCCCACACGGCCGGCGCTGGTCGTGGGCTTTGCCGCCGAGACCGAAAACCTGATCGCCAACGCCATCGACAAGCGCAAGCGCAAGGGCTGCGACTGGATCCTGGCCAACGACGTCTCGGCCGCCGTTGGTACCTTCGGCGGCGAGCGCAATACCGTGCACCTGGTCAGCGCCGCGGGCGTCGAGGATTGGCCGACCCTGGCCAAGGACGATGTCGCATCGCGGCTCGCCGGCCGCATCGCGCTCCATTTCAGCCGACCGCCCAAGGCCGAGGCAGCGGAGTGAACGAGGTCGAAAGGGTCGAGATCGAAGTGGTGCGCCTGGCGCATGGTCGCGACCTGCAGCTTCCCGACTACGCGACGGCCGCCGCCGCCGGGGCCGACCTCCTGGCCGCGATCGACCAGGATATCGAGCTCGGCTCCCTGGAGCGCCGGATCGTGCCGACCGGCATTTCGATTGCCCTGCCGGTGGGTTTCGAGGCCCAGGTCCGGCCGCGCTCGGGGCTGGCGGCCAAGAACGGCGTGACGGTGGCCAATGCGCCCGGCACCATCGATGCCGACTACCGGGGCGAAGTCGGCGTGATCCTGATCAATCTCGGCAAGGAGCCGTTTCGGATCACGCGCGGCATGCGAATTGCACAGTTGGTGGTGGCTCGCCATGCGCGGGCGGTATGGCGTGAAGTGAGTGAGCTCGACCGGACGGCACGTGGCGCCGGGGGTTTCGGATCGACGGGAGTGACGGTGGGGTCGGCAAAAAGCGCCTGAGAGGAAGCACGGGGATGCCTCGGCTCAGCAAGAAGACCATGTTCGCTATCGAAGCCGTGCTCGACGTGGCGTTCCACGTCGGCGAGCATCCGGTGCGCAGCGGTGACATCACCGAGCGCCAGCGCATTCCCAAGCGCTATCTCGAGCAGGTCCTGCAGCATCTGGTGCGCGCCGGCATCCTGAACGGCAAGCGCGGTCCGCGCGGCGGCTACCGTCTGGGCCGCGAGCGGCAGCGCATCACCCTGGGCGAGGTCGTCCGGGTCGTGCGCCGGCTCGAGGCGGAGACCGAGCCCAACGACCTGGCGATCGGCTCGCCGCTTGCCCACGAGGTGGTGTGGCCGATGTGGGAGAAGCTGCGCGACGACATGATGGCGCAGCTCGACAACATCACGATCGAGGAACTCTGCCAGCGGGCGCGGGCCAAGGGCCTCAACGTCGAGGCAAGGCAGCAGACCGGCCAACTCTCGATCTGATAAAGTCCTCCGGTCCCATTGAACCGGAGGAACGACAGATGGCCAAGGCCAAGACCGCGAAAGCCAACCCGCGCAACAAGAAGCTCTACGACGACGGCATGAAGGTGCGCAAAGCCGTGCTCGGCTCGACCTATGTCGACAATTCGATGGCCAGCGCCGACGACTTCATGATGTCGTTCCAGGACGTCACCACCGAATATTGCTGGGGCTATGTCTGGACGCGCCCGGGCCTGTCCAAGAAGACGCGCTCGATGCTGAACCTCGCCATGCTGGCCGCGCTCAACCGCGGGCCGGAGCTCAAGCTGCACGTCAACGGCGCGCTGACCAACGGGCTCACCAAGGAGGAGATCAAGGAGATCTTCCTGCAGGTCGCCATCTATTGCGGCATCCCCGCCGGCCTCGACGCCTTCAAGACCGCCCGCGACGTCTTCAAGGAACGGGGTGTGTGATTTCCACCGTCGTCCTGAGCGTAAGCGAAGGACCCCATCGCCGTTTGCAATCGACATGAGAGGTCCCTCCACTCGCTGCGCTCCGTCAGGATGACATGAGGCGACGATGCTTATCCGCAAGGCCAAGCCGGGTGAAAGCGAGGGCCTGACCGCGCTTTGCATGCGGTCGAAAGCGCATTGGGGCTACGACGCCGAGTTCATGCGTCTGTGCATCGCGTCCCTGACGGTGAGCGAGGCCAGTATCGCAGCGGGCCGCGTCCTGGTCGCAATCGACGACGCGGGCCGTACGATCGGCACGGTGAGCGTCGCCGAGGACGATGACGGGCCTGAGCTCGCCCTGATGTTCATCGATCCATCGGCGATGGGTGGCGGCATCGGACGGGCTCTGTTTGGAGAGGCCGTCAGGCTGGCCCGCAGCCTGGGCTACCCCCGCATGACCATCCTCGCCGATCCCAACGCCGCGCCGTTCTACGAGCGCATGGGTGCGCGGTTTGTGCGGAACGCGCCATCCGACGCCATTCCCGGCCGCACCCTGCCGCTTTATGAATACGACCTCACAGCCGAAGGACACCCATGACCCCGCTCGCCCCGCCCGCCACCATCGCCTTCCTGGGCCTCGGCATGATGGGCCGCCCGATGGCGGCACGCCTCGTCGAAGCGGGCTTCAAGCTCCGGCTGTTCGACGTCTCGCAGAAGGCGGTATCGGATTTCATCGGCGCCCATCCGTCGGCGCTGGCCACGGCGTCGCCCAAGGCCGCGGCGCAAGGCGCCGATGCGCTGATCACCATGCTGCCCGACGGCAAGATCGTGCGGCAGGCCGTGATCGAGGGCCGCGACGCCGCGCGCGAGGGCCTGGCGCCGGGCGCGCTGGTGCTCGACATGAGCTCGTCCAATCCGGTCGATACCCAGAAGCTCGCGAAGGATCTCGCCGCCTCGGGCGTGGCGCTGCTCGACGCGCCGGTGTCGGGCGGCGTCAAGCGCGCCATCGACGGCTCGCTCTCCATCATGGTGGGCGGTGCCGCCGCCGACCTCGAACGCGCGCGGCCGGCCTTCGCCGCCATGGGCAAGACCATCACCCTGTGCGGGCCGGCGGGCGCGGGCCACACGATGAAGGCGCTCAACAACTACCTCTCGGCCGCGGGCCTGGTTGCGTTGTCCGAGGCGCTGGTGGTGGGCGAGGCGTTCGGTCTCGATCCCGGCACCATGGTCGACGTGTTCAACACCTCGACCGGCAAGAGCAACGCCACCGAGGTGAAGGGCCGCCAGTTCCTGGTCTCGCGGACGTTTGCCGCGGGCTTCACCACCGGCCTGATGGCCAAGGACCTGCGCACGGCGGGCGAGGTGGCGGAGCATCTCAAGCTCAACATGCCGATGCTCAAGCGGGCCGTGGCCTATTGGGGCGACGCCAACGGCAAGCTTGGCGCCGCCGCCGATCACACCGAGATCTTCCGCTACGCCGAGATGCTGGCCGAGGAGGGAACATGAGCGGGAACAAGACTGAGGCCTTTTCGCTGCACGGGACCTACATTCATCTCCGTCCCGACGAGAGCGCGCGGGCCATGGAAGGCGGCGCCAAATTCTGGGCCGGCATTGCCGACCGCCACGACCTCGACCACGGCCGCCTGATGGGCAGCACGGACCAGAGCGCCGACTGGGACCATTGGGAGCGCCATCCGGCGGGCGAGGAGATCCTGACCCTGCTGTCGGGCGCGCTGGAGCTGGTGCTCGACACCGAGCAGGGCGAGCAGCGGGCTTCCCTCGAACCCGGCCAGACCTTCATCGTTCCGAAAGGCGTCTGGCACCGCGGCATCGTGAAAAAGCCCGGCCGGTTGATGTTCATCACGCCCGGCGCCGGCACGGAACACCGGCCGGTGGCCCGCTAAGCCCTTTACAGGACGCACCGGTATCCTTATATAACCGCCACCTAGGGTCCCTGGCGCTGCCTCCCCGGCGGTGATCGACGGGACCCATTCAAGAACGACACAGCGCCAATTTCCACAGTGACCGCCCCCAGCGGCCGTGGCGCGTGCGTCATCTCCCCCACCCCAGACTGAAGAAACATGAACCTCCAAGACCTCAAGATAAAGAAACCGCCCGAGCTGCTCGCATTCGCCGAGGAGCAGGGCGTCGAAGGCGCGGCGATGATGCGCCGCCAGGAACTGATGTTCGCCATCCTGCAAAAGGTGGCGGCGGCCGACCAGGCGATCTTCGGCGTCGGCACCATCGAAGTGGCGCCCGACGGCTTCGGCTACCTGCGCTCGATGGAAGCCAACTACCTGCCCGGCGCCGACGACATCTATGTGAGCCCGACCCAGGTCCGTAAGTTCGGCCTGCGCACCGGCGACACGGTCGAAGGCGAAATCCGCGCGCCCAAGGAAGGCGAGCGCTACTTCGCCATGGTGCAGATCAACAAGATCAACTTCGACGACCCGGATGCGCTGCGCCACCGCATCAATTTCGACTCGCTGACGCCGCTCTATCCCGACGAGAAGCTGAAGCTCGAGATGGAAGGCGGCGCGGCCGTCATGGCGCCGACGATTTCCGAGGAGCAGTCGAGCCCGCGCGCCACCTCGTCGGGCCGCGTCGGCACCCGCCGCACCGGCACGCTCACCAAGAAGGCCGGCACGACGCCGCAGCAGCAGCTCGACATCTCGACCCGCGTGATCGACCTGATCGCGCCGATCGGCAAGGGCCAGCGCGCCCTGATCGTCGTCGCCGCCGCGCACCGGCAAGACGGTGCTGCTGCAGAACATCGCCCACGCCATCACCGCCAACAATCCCGAAGTCTTCCTCATGGTGCTGCTGGTCGACGAGCGGCCGGAGGAAGTCACCGACATGCAGCGCACGGTGAAGGGCGAGGTCGTGAGCTCGACCTTCGACGAGCCGGCGAGCCGCCATGTCGCGGTCGCGGAAATGGTGATCGAGAAGGCCAAGCGCCTGGTCGAGCACAAGAAGGACGTGGTGATCCTGCTCAATTCGATCACCCGCCTGGGCCGCGCCTACAACACCGTCGTGCCGAGCTCCGGCAAGGTGCTGACCGGCGGTGTCGACGCCAACGCCCTGCAGCGGCCCAAGCGCTTCTTCGGCGCCGCCCGCAACATCGAGGAAGGCGGCTCGCTCACCATCATCGCCACGGCGCTGATCGATACCGGCAGCCGCATGGACGAGGTGATCTTCGAAGAGTTCAAGGGCACCGGTAACTCGGAAATCATCCTCGACCGCAAGGTCTCCGACAAGCGCACCTTCCCGGCCATCGACATCACCAAGTCGGGCACCCGCAAGGAAGAGCTGCTGGTCGACCGTGCGACGCTCTCGAAGATGTGGGTGCTGCGCCGCATCCTCATGCCGATGGGCGCGGTCGATGCCATCGAGTTCCTGCTCGACAAGCTCCGCACCGCGAAGACCAACCAGGACTTCTTCGGCTCGATGAACCAGTAGCGCGGGGGGCGCGCCTCGTGCGCGCCCCGCTATGAAGCTGGCCTGTCGCCGCTGCGGGCAAACACGGCGCTGGCGTGCACGATGCGCTCGCCGTTGCACATCAGATAGCAGTTGGCGAAGGCCAGCCTGCCGCCCACCTTGTGCACGTCGACATGCGCCTCGACCCAGTCGCCGACCTTGGCGCCGCCGGCGAAGTCGGTGGTGACGCTGGCCGTGGTCAGCATGGGCGAAGGCGTCTGGCTGCGCGTCGTGCGGTAGCCCAGCGCGATGTCGCACAGCGTCATCAGGAGACCGCCATGGGCGCCACCGCGGCCATTGGCGTGCTCAGGCCGGATGCGCAGCCCGACCACGAAGGTGCCGTCGTCGTTCTTGCGGTAGAAGAACGGCCCGTTGTGATCGAGGAACGGGCTGGTGCGGAACAAAGGCTCGAAGCCTTCGGGTGGATCGGCCTGCACGGTCACGCTCCGAGGTCCGCGGCAACGGCGCGGCGCTGCTCGGCGCTCACCATGACCTTCTGGCCGAACCATGCCTCGAAGCCGAGCCGGCCCTGGTGCAGCAGCATGTTGAGACCGTCGATGCAGCGCTGTCCGCGGGCGCGGCCAGCTGCCAGCAGCGGAGTCTCGAGCGGCACGTAGACGATGTCGTCGATCACCGCGCTTTTGGGCAGGCGCGCGACGGCGATCTCCAGCGGCGGCTGGCCTTTCATGCCGAGCGAGGTCGTGTTGACCAGCAGGGTGACGCCGTCGAGCGCCTTGTCACGCTCCGTCCCAGCGATCGATGACGATCTGCCGGCCGTCGCTGGGCGTGAAGGCGACGCCGAGATCGATCGCCGAGCTTTGCGTGCGGTTGAGCAGCCGAAGCTCGGGCACGCCTGCCGCGACCAGCGTGGCGACCACGGCGCGCGCGGCACCACCGGCGCCCAGCACGACCACCGGACCGGCCGACGCCTGCCAGTCGGGTGCTCCCTGCTTCAGCGCTTCGAGGAAACCGAAGCCGTCGCTGTTGCGGCCTTCCAGGCTGCCGTCGGGCTGCTTGATCACGGTGTTCACCGCCCCGATATGGACCGCCAGCGGATCGATCCGGTCGAGCAGCGGCATGATCTCGATCTTGTGCGGCAGGGTGAGGTTGCAGCCGCGCGCGTTGGGCGTGCGCCGCAGGAAGGCCACGAGCTCTTCCAGTGCCGCACGATTGGGCTCGACCGGCAGGCGGCCGTAATGGCCGTCGATCCCGTGCTGCTTCAGCCAGAAGCCGTGCAGCGCGGGCGAGCGCGAATGCTCGACCGGCCAGCCGACGATGCAGGCGAACGGCCGGCCGCGTGCTTCCTCGAGGAGCGTGTCGTAAGCGTTCATGCTGCCTGCTCCAGGCCGATGTCATGGTCTGCCAGGAAGGAGAGCAGCGGCAGCAGCGGCAGGCCGAGGATGGTGAAGTAGTCGCCCTCGATCCTGCTGAAAAGATGCGCGCCCAGTCCCTCGAGCTGGTAGGCGCCGACCGAGGCGCACACGGCCTGGCCGGCGCGCGCCAGGTAGGCATCGACGAAGGACTCCGTGAACGGCCGCATGGTGAGACGCGCCTGCTCGCTCCAGTGCCAGAGCCGCACGCCCCCCTTGGCCACGACGACCGAGGAACAAAGCTCGTGCGTCTGGCCGGCGAGGGCCAGGAGCTGCCGCCGGGCGGCGGCCAGCGTCGCCGGCTTGTCGAACAGCCGGCCGTTGCAGGCGAGAGTTGAATCAGCGCCGATAACGAGAGAGGCCGGATGCCGCGACGAGACACGCACCGCCTTCATCTCGGCCAAGGTCGTGGCGATGTCCTGCGGCGAGGCCTGCTCGCCCACAAGGCTTCGCGTCACCTCGTCCTCGTCGACGCCCGACGGCTCGATCTCGAAGGCAAGACCGGCATTGGCGAGGAGCTGGCGGCGCGAGGGGCTGGCGGAGGCGAGAATGAGGGTTGCAGGCATGATTTCTGTCGTCCTGAGCGTAGCGAAGGACCTCATGGCATTTGAACGAGCACGCCGGTTCCCAATTACGCACGGGCTCCAGGCGGAACAGGCCGCCATCCTCGCTTTGGGTGACGAGATAGATCAACCCGTCCGGCCCTTGGCGCACGTCGCGGATATAGGGAAGGCGGCCCTCGAGCAACCGCTCTTCGCTCCGGTAGCGCTCGCCGTCGAGCTCGATGCGGAACAGCGCGTCGTTGGACAGCGCGCCGGTGAACAACGAGCCTTTCCAGCCCGGGAACTTGTCGCCGGTATAGAAGCTGAGCCCGCAGGGCGAGATCGACGGCACCCAGGTGCGCAGCGCATCCTCCATGCCGGGCAGGCTCCTGTTGTCGGTGATCTTGCTGCCGTCGTAGTTGACGCCGGCGGTGACCAGCGGCCAGCCGTAATTGCCGCCGGCTTTCAGGATGTTGAGCTCGTCGCCGCCCTTGGGCCCGTGCTCGACCTCCCAGATCTTGCCGGTCTCGGGATGGCGCGCGAGTCCCTGCGGGTTGCGGTTGCCCCAGGTGAAGATTTCGGGCCGCGCACCGGCTTTGCCGACGAAGGGATTGTCCGGCGGCACCGAGCCGTCGTCCCTGAGGCGCACGATCTTGCCGGCGAGATCGCCGAGATCCTGCGCGCGCTGCATCTGGAAGCGGTCGCCGATGCTGACATACATCAGGCCGGCGCGGTCGAAGACGATGCGCGAGCCGAGATTGAGGCTGCCCTGGCTGCGCGGCAGCGCCTGGAAGATCACCGTGACGTTGCCGAGGCCGGCCTCGCCCAGTTCGGCGCGGGCCACCGTGGTGGCGGTGCCGCTGCTGTCGCCCGCGATGTAGGACAGGTAGAGCGTGCGATTCTGGGCGAAGCCGGGGTGCAGGCAGACGTCGAGCAGGCCGGCCTGGCCGCCCGTCCGGACCTGGGGCACGCCCGGCAGCGGCCGCGGCTCCAGCCGGCCGTTGGCGAAGACGCGCAGCCGGCCCGGCCGCTCGGTGATCAGCATCCTGCCGTCGGGCAGGAAGGCGATGCTCCAGGGCTGCACCAGGCCGCGGCTGAGCGTCACCAGCCGGTACGTCGCCTTGGCGCTTTTGAGGGTTTCCTGGGCACGGACGATGGCCGGCGCAGCCAAAGGCGCAGCAAGGGCGCTTGTTGCAGCCACCACGAAACGGCGCCGATGCATAGACCCTCCTGGCATCAGGGAATGCGCCGGCCCGAGGGGGCGGGCTGGCGCGCGCAAGGCCGGTCACTATACTCGACGCCCGCAACCGACCCTATGACCCGAGGGGTATCTTCTTGACCGACCGCTATCTGCGCACCGGCATCTTCCTGGCGCCCTTCCACGCGCTCGACGAGAACCCCACGCTCGCCATCGAGCGCGACATGGAACTGGTCCAGCATCTCGACCGCCTGAACTATCACGAGGCCTGGATCGGCGAGCATCATTCCGGCGGCTTCGAGATCATCGCCAGTCCCGAGATGTTCATCGCCG
This sequence comes from uncultured Alphaproteobacteria bacterium, assembly GCA_963755585.1. Lineage (GTDB taxonomy): Bacteria > Pseudomonadota > Alphaproteobacteria > Reyranellales > Reyranellaceae > Reyranella. The sequence goes on along the minus strand of CAVWKN010000010.1, from coordinate 46,438 downwards.
CCGCCGCCGAACGCACGCGCCACATCCGGCTCGGCACCGGCGTCGTCTCGCTGCCCTATCACAACCCCTTCATGCTGGCCTCGCGCATGACCCAGCTCGACCACATGACGCGCGGCCGCGCCATGTTCGGCGTCGGGCCGGGCGCGCTGGTCCATGACGCGGCCAAGATCGGCGTCAAGGCCGCCGACCAGCGCGACCGCATGAACGAGTCGCTGGACGTCATCGTCGAGCTGATGGCGGGCAAGTCGGTGACGCGCAAGACCGACTGGTTCGACCTCACCGCCGCCCAGCTCCAGCTGCCGTCCTACAGCCAGCCCGGCATGGAGATGGCCGTGGCCTGCGCCCGCTCGCCGGTCGGCGCCGTCGCCTCGGGCCGTCACGGCATCGGCATGCTGTCGATCGGCGGCACGTCGGACGATGCGCTGAAGGCGCATGCTGCCAACTGGAAGATCTACACCGACCACGCCCAGCAGAACGGCAAGGTGGCCGACCGCTCGAAGTGGCGCATCGTCACCTTCGCCCACGTGGCGCCGACGCGCGAGCAGGCCTTCGAAGAGGTGAAGTTCGGCCTCGACCGCTTCACCCAGTATTTCACCGACGTCGCGACCTTCCCGATCCTGCCGCCGGGCATCACTGATGCCGCCGAGTTCCTGACCAAGGAAGGCATCGCCTGCATCGGCACGCCCGATGACTGCATCCGGCACTTCGAACGGCTGTGGAAGGGCTCGGACGGCGGCTTCGGCGCGGTCCTGCTGCTGGCCAACAACTGGGCCGACTGGACGGCGACGCAGCGTTCCTACGAGTTGATGGCGCGTTACGTCCATCCGCATTTCCAGCGCGGCGCCAACGCACCGCGTCAATTGAGCTACGACACCGCTGTCGCCAATCGCGGTACTTTCTCCGTGCAGTCACAGGCGGCGGTCGAGACCGAGATCAAGAAGTATGCGGACGCGCAATCCAAGCGCGCCGCCGAGTAGAGCAAGAAACCCAAGGGGAGCCTTAGATGTCAAAATCGATCCTGATGCACGAGAATGGTGGCCCGGAGAAGATGCAGCTTGAGGACGTCGAGGTCGGCAAGCCCGGCCCCGGCCAGGTGAAGATCCGGCATACCGCGATCGGCCTCAACTTCATCGACGTCTATACCCGCTCCGGCCTCTACCAGACGCCGCTGCCCAACGCCGTCGGCCGCGAGGCCGCCGGTGTGATCATCGAGGTCGGGCCGAAGGTGAAGGGCTTCAAGAAGGGCGATCGCGTCGCCTATTGCGGCGTGCTGGGCGCCTACTGCCAGGAGCGCCTGATGGGCGTCGAGCAGCTCGTGCACGTGCCCAAGGGCGTGAGCGACGAGCAGGCCGCGGCCATCATGCTGAAAGGCATGACGACGGAGTATCTCGTCGACCACTGCGCCAAGGCGTGGCTCAAGAAGGGCGACATCGTGCTGTTCCATGCCGCCGCCGGTGGCGTCGGCCTGCTGTTCGGCCAGTGGGCCAAGGCGCGCGGCTACAAGGCGATCGGCACGGTCTCCTCGCCGGAGAAGGCCGCGCTGGCCAAGAAGAACGGCTACAAGTGGGTGATCGACTACACCAAGGAGAACGTGGCCGAGAAGGTGAAGGCGATCACCAAGGGCAAGGGCGTGCCCGTGGTGTTCGACGGCGTCGGCAAGGACACCTGGGAGGCGTCGCTCGACAGCCTGCAGCCGCGCGGCCTGCTGGCCTCGTTCGGCAACGCGTCGGGCCCCGTCGCGCCGGTGCCGCCCGGCATCCTCAACGCCAAGGGCTCGCTCTACCTGACGCGGCCGAGCCTCGGCGCCTACACCGCCACCCGCAAGGACCTCGAGGCCAGCGCCAAGTCGCTGTTCAAGATGGTCAAGAGCGGCAAGGTGAAGATCGCCATCGACCAGCGCTATCCGCTGGCCGAGGCGGGCCAGGCCCATATCGACCTCGAAGGGCGCAAGACGACCGGTCAGACCGTCCTGGTCCCCTGATCGAACGTCGGGCGTCCCGCGTTCAATGGTGATCGTCGGCCTGACCGGCTCCATCGGCATGGGCAAGTCGACCGCGGCCACGATGCTGCGGCAGATGGGGGTGCCGGTCTACGACGCCGACGCCGCCGTCCATGCCCTGCAGGCGCCGGGCGGCGCGGCGCTGCCGCCGATCGAGGCGGCGTTTCCCGGCGTGGTGAAGAACGGCGTGCTCGACCGCCAGGCGCTGGGTGCGCGCGTGTTCGGCAACAAGCCGGCGCTGCGCACGCTCGAGGCCATCGTCCATCCGCTGGTCGGCCAGCGGCAGCGCGCCTTCCTGAAGCGGGCGGCGCGCCGTGGCGAGAAGCTGGTCGTGCTCGACATCCCGCTGCTGTTCGAAGGCCTGGGCGATCGGCGCGTCGACGCCACCCTGGTGGTGAGCGCGCCCATCTTCCTGCAACGCCATCGCGTCATGGCGCGGCCCGGCATGACGGCCGACCGGCTGGACGGCATCCTGCGCCAGCAGGTCCCCGACGTGCTGAAACGGCGGAAGGCCGACATCGTCATCCCGACCGGGCTGGGGCTGGCGCCGACGCGGGCGGCACTCGCCCGCGCGGTGGCGAAGCTCCGGCGCCGGCGTGGCCGCTTCTGGCCGCCCAATCCGTGGCGGGAGAAACACACAGCCCGGCTTGCACAGGCGCGTCGCAAATAGGCTAGAAGGGTCGCATGCGCGAAATCGTTCTCGACACCGAGACCACAGGCCTCGATCCGCTCGCCGGCCACCGCGTGGTCGAGCTGGGCTGCATCGAGCTCATCAACACGGTGGCCACCGGCAAGACGTTCCAGGCCTATTTCAATCCGGAAATGATCATGCCGACCGGCGCGCAGGACGTGCACGGCCTCACCGACGAGTTCCTGGCCGACAAGCCGCGCTTTGCCGAGCGCATCGATGAATTCCTGGCCTTCATCGGCGACGCCCAGCTGGTGATCCACAATGCCCAGTTCGACCTCGGCTTCCTGAACGCCGAGCTGGCGAGGGCCGGGCGAACCAAGCTCACCAATGCCTATATCGACACCGTGTCGATGGCGCGCCGCAAGTTCCCCGGCCAGCGCGCCAGCCTGGATGCGCTTTGCGAGCGCTTCAGCATCGACAATTCGAGCCGCACCAAGCACGGCGCGCTGCTCGATTCGGAATTGCTGGCCGAGGTCTATCTCGAGTTGAGCGGCGGTCGGCAGCGTGTTCTCGGGCTCGCTCCCGAGATGGCCGCGGGCATCGCCTCAGCCGGGATGGCGGCCAACAGCCGGCCGGTGCGCCCGCCCCGGCCGCACGCAGCAAGCGCAGCCGAGCTCGCCGCGCATGTTGCGTTCCTCGCTCAGATCAGCGATCCGCTCTGGCTGAAAAACTGACAGCACTGCTGGCAGGTCTCGCGGCCTCCATCCCGGTACGCAAGAATTATCTTGCGCGCCTGGACTGCAGATACCGCGCAGTTCCCGTCGTTGACGGTCCTGAGCAATGTTGTGTCTTGAGTCTGCCGACACTCACAAATGAGGATCGGCAACATGTTCAATTTTCGACCTCCGGCCGGCGTGCCGGGATTTCGCGTCGGCCAGACGGAAGACGTGCCCGGCTTTGCCGTCGACCCAAACGATTTGCTTCTACCCTACCCCTGATCCGGTCCGGACTATCTGATCCAGGTGCGCCTGTTGGCGATGGATTCGCACCGGCCCAGATACCGCAGCAAGCACCGCCCGCTCTGGAACCTGCGGCTGCTGGAGACCTGCAATGCGAGGGGTTCTCTGCCGGCTGTCAATCGGGTGGCGATTGGGGAACCACCGCACAGTATCGCGTAGGCGCGGGAAGTTCGGCGACATCCGACCCGGGCTCGAACCGACTGCGGTCGAGATCGCCAACTGGCGTTGGTCATCAAGCCTCTGCTTGGTAGATCTCGTATCACCACACTAGAGCCTCCCCGTAATTTGTGCACGAAATGCGCGCTAAGATACCTGGGTCTCGAGAACGAGCCATATTCGAAGCAGAGAGGAGCTCTTCAGCCGTGGTCAATAACCCCGAGGTAGGAGATCGACAGCCGGCGGGGCGTAGCAGGGCGCTCAGCCGCCTCCTTGTCGGTGACATCTTTCATGCCACATGCCCCAACGGTGCGAGCCTCATCTGCCTCGTTGAAGCTGTCACGAACGATCGAATTCTGACGAGACGCGTGACGACCCAGGATAGTGTCGAGTTCGATCGCGGTACCGGTGTAACTCTTGGAAACGAGACGCCCTGCACCATCAATTCCATTGCGCCGCTGCCGCTCGAAATACACAACGTCATGCTGGGTCTTGATCGCAAGATGCGGCTGCAGCGCGATCCCGAGAAGTTCAAGCTCAACAAGGAGGAGATTCAGGCGATACACTTCGTGAACGAATACTATCCCTCGAATCCGTTGTGACGTGCCCTTCGCTCTCCGTCTCAGGCGTGCCCGACGGGGCCGCCGGGCGTGACGCCCGGCATCTTGCCGCCGTTGGCGTCGAGCTGCTGGCGATAGAGCGCCACGAAATCGACCGGCGCGATATTGAGCGGCGGGAAGCCTGCCTCGCGCGTGGCGTTGGCGACGACGGCGCGCGCGAACGGGAACAGCAGGCGCGGCGTCTCGATGAACAGCAGCGGGCCGAACGCATCCTGCGGCACGTCACCCAGGGTCACGGTGCCGGCGTAGATCAGTTCGAGCATGAACAGCGGCTCGTCCTTCGGCGTCTTGGCGGTGGCTTCGATGGTGAGCGCCACCTCGAAGGTCTTGGCGTCGAACTGGCGGTTGGTGACCTGCACATTGAGCGAGAGCTGCGGCTGGGTCTGCTCGATCAGGCTCTGCGGCGCGCGCGGGTTCTCGAAGCTCAGGTCCTTGATGTACTGGCCGTGCATGATGAGCGGGCCGGCGGGAGCCTGGGCGGGACCGGGAGCAGGCGACGGCGGGGGAGTCGTTGTCATGGCTTACTTTCGCTGTTTAGGCGGCGGGCGGTACCATGCAGGGCTGCACTGCACAAGGCGCGGGCAGGGGCAAAGGCCGGGCAATTGCCAAGGCATCGCCCAAAGACGATGATGGGTGCAACCTTATTGCACGGTCCGGCGAGGAAATGGATCGATCTTCTCTGCGCCCCCTCGTGGGCATTTCGGCCTGTCTCAAGGAAAACGGCCGCGGCGGCTGGCATCACACGGTGGGCGAGAAGTACGTCCGGGCGGCGATCCATGCTGTCGGCGGCTTGCCGATCCTGATCCCGGCGGTCGGCCCGGAATTCGACGAGGAAGTGGCGATGACCGCGGCACTCGACCGCCTGATCGACAGCCTCGACGGGGTGCTGCTGACCGGCAGCCCGTCCAACGTCGAGCCGCATCACTATGGCGGCCCCGACAGCCGGCCGGGCACGGCGCACGACCCGGCGCGCGACATGACCACCCTGCCGCTGATCCGCCATTCGATCGAGCGCGGCGTGCCGCTGTTTGCGATCTGCCGCGGCCTGCAGGAGGTCAACGTGGCGCTGGGCGGCTCGCTGCATCAGCTCGTGCACGAGGTCGAGGGAAGGCGCGACCACCGCTCGCCCAAGTCGCCCGACACCGACGTCAACTACGCGCCGGCGCACGACGTCGACATCGTCGAGGGCGGCCTGCTGCATCGCCTGCTGGGCGAGGGTCGTGTGACGGTGAATTCGCTGCATGCCCAGGGCGTCGATCGCCTGGCGCCGCGCGCCCGGCTCGAAGCCACCGCCGATGACGGCCAGGTCGAGGCGTTCAGCGTGCCCGATGCGCCGGCCTTTGCGCTGGCGCTGCAGTGGCATCCCGAACACAGGGTGCTGGAGAATCCCGTCTCGATGAAATTGTTCGGCGCTTTCGCGGCCGCCTGCCGGTCGCGCGCCGCGGCGCGTCTCGGCACGCCGCTGCGCGCCGCCGCGGAATAGCCCGATGGCCGCGCCCGCCACCCGCAACAACGCGCGTCGCGATTTCTACGAGCGCATCGGCGGGCTTTCGATGGCGCCGTTGTGGGAATCGCTGCATCAGCTCGTGCCGCCCGCGCCGGCGCCGAAATACCAGCCGGCGCATTGGGACTACGACAAGGTGCGGCCGTTCCTGATGGAATCGGGATCGCTGATCACCGCCAAGGAAGCGGTGCGCCGCGTGCTGATCCTGGAGAATCCGGCGATGCCGGGCAGCGCCTGCATCACGCCGTCGCTCTATGCCGGCCTGCAGCTCATCCTGCCGGGCGAGGTGGCGCCCAGCCACCGCCACACCCAGTCGGCGCTGCGCTTCATCGTCGAGGGCGAGGGCGCCTACACCGCCGTCGACGGCGAGCGCACCATCATGCGCGAAGGCGATTTCGTCATCACGCCGACCTGGACCTGGCACGACCACGGCAACGATTCGAAGAAGCCCATGGTGTGGCTCGACGGCCTCGACATTCCGATGGTGGCGATGTTCAACGCGGGCTTCGCCGAGAACGGCGAGAGCGACGAGCAGGTCGTCACCGCGCCCGAGGGCACGTCCGACGCCAAGTATGCCAGCGGCCTGCTGCCGGTCGACTGGAAGCCCGAGCGCCAGACCTCGCCCATCTTCAACTATCCCTACGCGCGCACGCGCGAGGCGCTGCAGGGCCTGGCCAAGGCCGGCCCGCCCGATGCGTGTCACGGCTACAAGCTGCGCTATGTGAATCCGGCCAGCGGCGGCGCGCCGATCGCCACCATGGGCACCTTCATGCAGCTCCTGCCCAAAGGCTTTGCGAGCGCGCCCTACCGCAGCACCGACGGCACGATCTTCTCGGTCGTCGAGGGCGAAGGCGAGAGCGTGATCGGCGACAAGACCTTCCCCTGGAAGAAGCGCGATCATTTCGTGGTGCCGAGCTGGGCCAGCGTCGTGCACAAGGCCCGGAGCGAGGCCGTGCTGTTCTCCTTCTCCGACCGCCCGGTGCAGGAGAAGCTCGACCTGTGGCGCGAGGATCGCGGCGGACGCTAGCCTGCGAGGGCGCGCTGCGTCGCCTCGGAGAGCATCAAGGCTTCGATCGCGCGTTCGGCGTCGAGAAGCTCGGGATCGGCCCGGCCGTTGATGCAATCCACGAAGCGTTGCAGTTCGACCTGATAGGGATTGCCTAGCGGCACCGCTATGGGTGCACCTCGCGCTTTGTCGGTGAAGATCGTGAAGCTGCTGTTCGGCGGCCCGTCGCTTTCGAAGACGGCGCGATGATCGAACGATGCACGTTCGAACAACGCGCGAAAACCGGCGGAGAAAGGAAAGCCCGGCGGCATCAGGCCGCCGGCGATCACGGTGGCGTGGCGGCCGTTCGGATAGTGCAGGAGCGCGGAGATCTCGCCTGGCGTGCCGTGCGGGCTGCGCGCCGCGCTGGCCGACAGCCGGTCCGGCGGGCCCATCAGCCACTGGATGAAGTCGAAGTCGAAGGTCATCAGCTCGGTCGACGGATCGCCGTAGTGCGTTTTGTGGTCGGGCGCATCGGGATGGAGATAGGACCCCAGCCGCCACGTCGCGACGCTCAGCAGCCGCCCGTGCTCGCCCGACGAGGCGACTGCCTTGATATGCCGATAGGCACCGAGCGATCGCGTCAGCAGGCCGACCTGCAGCAGACGATCGGCACGGCGGGCGGCGTCGCGCATCTGCCGGGCTTCGTCCAGGTCGAGCGCCAGCGGCGTCTCGCAGAACACATGCTTGCCGGCGACCAGCGACGGCACGACGAAGTCGCGATGGATCGCGCTCGGGAGGCAGACATCGATCGCGTCCGTCGATGCCATCAGGGCGGCGCAGTCATCGAAGGGCCGGGACTTGCAGATCGAAGCAACGGCGCGGGCGCGCGCCGGGTCACGCGAGAACACGCCGACGACCGTCGCTTCGGCGATGTCGGCATAGGCCGCGGCATGCACCGCTCCCATGGCGCCGGCGCCCAGGATGCCGATGCGGACCGGGCTCAATCGAGCCACCCCGCCGCCTTGATCTGCTCGCGGAAGGTCTTGCTGACCGGCACGCGCAACCCGTTGCGCAGCACCAGGACAGGACGGCCGGCGGTGCGCTCCGCCGATGCGGTCGCGCCCTCGGCGACCCACCATGAGCGATGCACCTGGCGGCCGCGCGCCGGTCCGAGCTCGGCCAGCGCATCGCGCAGGCGCAGCAGGATCAGGTCGCTGCCCAGCGCGGTGTGGATGCGGAGGTAGTGGTCTTCCATCTCGAGCGCCAGCAGGTCGCGGCCCAGCGCCGGCGGTACGCGGCGGAAGAAGTCGGCGGCGACCGGTTCTGCGCCGAGAGCGGGGGCAGGCGCTTCGGCGACGCGGGCGCGCTCGGAGTCGGCTTCGGCATGCAGGTGCCGCTCGACGAACAGGCCGACCAGGATGGAAATAACCACCGCCAGGAATGCCGTCTCCGGGAAAATTTGGGCATAGACGCGCCACGGGATCGGCCGCACCAGCCAGCTGTGGACGACGATGATGGCCGCCGTCATCGGTACTGCCGCCAGGCTTCCGGCCAGCGCCATGCGAATGACGATCGGCCAGCGGTTGAACGCCTCGATCTGGCGCAGCGCAACGATGAAGCCGATCACCAGCGCCCAGGTGAGCACGCCGATGATGGTGAAGTAGAGCAGGCGCTTGCCCAACCCCATCGTCTCGTAGGTGCCGAACGGGCCGGTCACCGCCATGACGACTGCGATGCCCAGCACCCATGGCAGGTGATAGGGGATCGTTCTGATAGGGGTCCATTCGCGCATCGTGGAACGATGATCCCGGCAGATCGCGAAAAAGGCCAGCAATTCCGCGCAAGGACGATGGCACGTGCGGGGCAGTGCGCCGATCCTGCCCTCGCTTCGTCATTGCATCGCGCGAGAACCGAAATGCCATCCTTCCTTCAGATCGTCACAAACACGCCGTTGTGGGTGTGGCCGCTCATGGTCTTCGTGCTGTGGCTCGGCCTGCAGGGCCTGCGGCCGCGCGTCGTCCCGTGGTGGCGCCTCGCCATCCTGCCCATGGTCGGCCTCGCCACGTCTCTTGCCGGGATCGCGCAATCGGCCCACCCGGTCTGGACGGCCACCGGCTGGGGACTGGGGCTGCTCGCCTTGCTGCCGCTGGGGTGGGCAATCGGCCAGAAGCGACCGGTGCGGCTGCGCCCGGAGGACGGCCGGGTGGAGATCGCCGGCGGCTGGTTCGCGCTGGTGTTCGGCGTCTCGATCTTCGCGGTGCGCTATGCGATGGGCGTGCTGTTCGGCGTCCTGCCGGCGCTGCGCGCCGAGGCGTTCTGGATCTACCTTTCCGGCGCGGTCGGCGGCATGGTCGCGGGCATCGGCATCGGCTGGATCGCCAACCTGTTGTGGCGCGCCCGCCGCTCGATGGTGGTCGCCCCATGCGCCTGATTGTTCTTCTCTCGTTGGCGCTCGTGGTGGGCTTTGCGGTCCTCGCCCAGCAGCGCTTCGACTTCAAGGTACGCGAGGACATGTTCGCGGGCATGGATGGCGACAAGGCCGCGTTCGACCGCGCCATGAAGCTGATCGACGACACGCTGATGGCCGATCCAAACCATGCCGAGGCCTTGGTGTGGCGGGGCGACGGACGGCTGTTCCTGGCCGGGCAGGCATTCCAGCGCGGCGCTTTCACCGACGGTCAGGCCCTGACGGCGCAGGCCATCGCCGACATGGATCGCGCCGTGGCCCTGGCGCCCGACAGTCTCGCGGTGCGCGTCCCGCGCGCGGCCGGCCTGCTGCCGTTCGCGCGCGGCCTGCGGCCGCACAATCGTCCTGAAGCGGATCGCATGACCAGAACCGCCATCGACGACTTCGAGTTCGTGGTGGCGACCAGCACGCCCGGATGGAGCAAGCTCAGCGAGCATGGCCGCGGCGAAGTGCTGGGTGCGCTGGCCGACGGCTGGCTGCAGCTCGGCGACATCGACAAGGCCCGTCCCTATCTCGACCGAATGACGGCCGAACTGCCCGATACGCCCTACGCCAAGAACGCCGCGCTTCGCCGAGCCGATCCGGCGGCGCGGGTGCCGCTCACCTGCCTTGGTTGCCACTGAGATGCGCCTGTATCTCCTCATCGCGCTGGGCCTCCTTGTCGCGGCCGTATCGGCCAACGCGCAGACAGTGATGGTCCAGTCCGGTCGTTACGCCGATTTTCGCCAGCTTCTGTCGCGCGAGGCGCCGACGGGCGCGGTCCCCATTGCGATGACGTTGCGCTTTCCCGACCAGGCACAGGATCGCTCTCCCGCCGTCGTGCCCGCCGTTGTGATCGTCCACACGATCGCGGGTTACCAGGAGGCCAACGAAGGCTGGCATGCCGACGAATTTCGCAAGGCCGGCTTCGCCACCTTGACCTACAGCAGCGACGCGGCGCGGCGGCTGCGCGAAGGCGGCGAGAGCGCCGGGCCGTGGGCATCGGCCGTCGCCGAAGCCTATGCCGCCTTCCGGCTGCTGGCCGAGGATCCTCGCATCGACGCCCGGCGGATCGCCATTGTCGGCTTCTCGTTCGGCGGCGAGGTCGCGCTGTTGAGCGCCTTCGAACGATTCCGGACGGCGCTCGTGCCGGGTCCGGCGCGATTTGCGGCGCATGTCGCCTACTATCCCGCGGGCGTCTTCGGCACGGTTGCCGAGCCAGGCGCCTTCACGGGCGCGCCGATCCTGATGCTGTTGGGCGACAAGGACGACAATCTGCCCGTGGCGAAAGCGCAAGGTTATCTCGCTTATGCCCGAGAGGCGGGCTTCCCGTTGCCCATCGAGGTGTCGATCTATCCCGGCGCGTATCACGCCTGGACGGCTTCGAGCCTCGGCGCTGCCAGCTTCTACCCGCAGTACCGCAGCGCGCGAAAATGTCCGTATCTTCTATTGGGACCGTCGCCGCCGATGTTGCTCGTCGAGGGCAAAGGCAAGCCGATCGATCCGGCTATCATGCAGACCTGCCAGCGCGAAGGCCAAGGCTACACGATGGCCTACGATGCCGGTGCCCGGGCCGAGTCGCTGCGCGACGCCCTGGCTTTTCTCTCGAAGGTGCTGCGACCCTGATCGCTCAGGCGACGCGCTTCTTCTGCGCCGCCACCGAACCGGCGCACTGATCGACCGGCAGCGGCCGCAGCTGCAGATCGTAGGCGTCGGCATACTCGGCCTTCCAGGGCGTGCCGCCGCGACGATAGAGATAGACGAACAGCTGGCAGGCGTCGGACTGATAGCGCAGGGCGCGCGCCGGGTCGTCCTTGCGGTCGAGCAGGCCCGTGCCGAACAGGGCGTTGAGCTGGGTCTCGTCGAGGCCCTTGATGCGATCGAGGGAAATCGGTGTGCCGGCGTTGCGCGAGGTGAAGACGCCCTTCTCGCCGCCGGTCAGGGAATATTGCGGACCGGAGTCGGTGACACAGCCGCCGAGCAGAAGGATGAATGCGAAGGCCCCGAATGCAGGTCTCATGCTGCTACTTTAGCGCGCGCCCGTCGGTGGATTAAAGGGTCGGCCGGGCGCTCGTGGTGGCTTGAGCGTTTGTGCCACATGCACCATCGCCGCCACGCCCAGCACCGGCACGATCAGGTTGAGGACCGGGATGGTGCCCAGGAACACGATGACGATGCCGGTGAGCCACAGTACGCCCGAATTGGCGCGGCGCCAGGCCTTGACCTCGGCCGGGCTGAGGCGGCGCAACGCCACCTGCTCGTAATAGACGCGGCCGGTCAGCCAGCCGTTGACGCCGTAGAACAGCACCGCGCCCAGGCCGGCAACGAAGATCGCCACGATGTAGAACGGCAGCATCACGAGGTTGAGCGCCACGACGGCCAGCAGGAATACGATTCCCGTCCAGATACCGGTCCAGATCGGGATGCCGCGCGCCGGTCCGAGTTGCGGGTAGTGCTCGGCTTCGACGATGTCGGCGATCTTCTCCATGAAGATCGAGATCACGATGCCGAAGCTCGCCGGAAACAGCATGAGCGCCAGCACGACCACGGCGCCGCCACCCAGCCAGACGATGGCCTCGTTGATCCATTTCCACTCGAAATGGGCGAAGGAGCGCAGTGCCCACGCGGCCAGCACGGCGATGCCGATCTGCAGCACCAGGCTGACCAGCAGCGACCACCAGATGATGCCGCGCAGCTTGGGATCGCCCAGTTGGCGAACCGCCAGTTCGAAGGCGCGGATCATCGGCGCTGCATCATTGCGGGCCGACGATCCCCGCCGCCTTGAGCTCGCCGATCTCCTTGGCCGTAAAACCCTTCTCGCCCAGGATCTCGTCGGTGTGCTGGCCGCGCTTGGCGGCCGGACCCTTGACGCTTTCCTTGGTGCGCGAGAAGCGCGGCGCGGCGGCGGGCTGCGGAAAGCCCGAGACGTCGACATAGGCGCCGCGTGCCTTGGCGTGGGGATGCTGCGAGGCCTCCTTCATGGTGAGCACCGGCGCGAAGCAGATGTCGGTGCCTTCCATGATCGCGCACCATTCGTCGCGTGTCTTGGTCCGGAAGATGTGCTCCATGCGGCTCTTGATCTGCGCCCACGCCTTGCGGTCCATCTGCCCCGGAAGGCTCTCGCCCTTGAGGCCGGTCTTCTCGAGCAGCAGCGCGTAGAATTGCGGCTCGATCGAGCCCACCGAGACGAACTTGCCGTCCTTCGTCTCGTAGGTGCCGTAGAAATGCGCGCCGCCGTCCAGCATGTTGGTCTCGCGGTCGTTGTCGTTCCACAGGCCGGCGCCCGCCATGCCGTAGATGCCGCCCAGCAACAGCGCTGCGCCATCGACCATCGCCGCGTCGATCACCTGGCCCTTGCCCGAGCGCTGCGACTCGAGAAGCCCGCACACCATGCCGAAGGCGAGCAGCATGCCGCCGCCGCCGAAATCGCCGACCAGATTGAGGGGCGGCAACGGCTTGTCCTTGCCGCCGATGGCGTGCAGCGCGCCGGTCAGCGCGATGTAGTTGATGTCGTGGCCGGCGGCCTTGGCGAGCGGGCCTTCCTGGCCCCAGCCGGTCATGCGGCCATAGACCAGCTTCGGGTTGCGCTCGAGGCAGACGTCCGGTCCCAGGCCCAGGCGCTCGGCGACGCCGGGGCGGAACGGCTCGGTCAGTCCATCGGCCTTCTCGATCAGGCGCAGCACGACGTCGACGCCCTCCTTGGTCTGCAGGTCGACCGAGACCGATCGCCGGCTCCTGTTGTGCACGGCGTATTTCGGATCGGCCAGGCGATCCATGACGTGGCTCTTGGTGCGGTCGACGCGGATCACGTCGGCGCCCATGTCGCCCAGCATCATCGAGCACATCGGACCGGGGCCGATGCCGGCCAGTTCGACGATCGTCAGCCCCGAAAGTGGACCTGCCATGACTTCCCTCCTGCGAAATGCCTGATCGCTTTTGTCGTTTTTAATCGGTCGGCTGGGCGGCCACGTCAATTCAAGATGTGACGGGACAGGAAGGCCGTCACGCGGTCCAGGGCGTCGGCACGGGCGGCGGGATCCTCGCCGGTGATCGGCACCACGCCCGCCCGCGTCGCATAGGCGGTGAGTTCGCGGCGCTTGAGCCCGGGCCAGTCGAAATCATGATAGGCGCCGGGATAGGCGTGGAACGTCACCGGCGCACCACGACGGGCGGCACTCTGGGCGAGTTCCTGGCACGGCGCGGCCGGCGTCCAGACGTCTTCCTGGCCGATCAGGATCAGGAGCGGGATCGCGGTCGTCCAGTCGGCGCCCAGGCGCTGCTCGCTGCACGAGCCCGGATAGAAAGCAACCGCGGCGCGGAAATCGGGCCCGGCGAAGCCCGCCGGCCGGCCGCGGCTCCTGGCGGCGACGGCCATCAGCACGGCACCGCCGCCGTTCGACCAGCCCATCAGGCCGATGCGGTCGCGGGCCACGAAACTCTGGCCCTGCAGGTAGAGCAGCGCGGCATAGGCGTCGCCTGGGCGTCTGAGATAGAGCCACTCCTTGAAGCTGGTGCGCGAGCACATCTCGGCGGTGTCGCGTGGCGTGAAGCCATCGACCATCAGGACGACGAAGCCCTTGGCGACGAGCTGTTGCCGCCAGGCCGTCTCGCGCGACACGATGGCGTTGGTCGCGCGGGCAAAGAGTCCGCCGCAGCCATGCATGAACACGATGGCGGGATGGGGTCCCGGGCCGTCGGGACGGAACAGGTAACCGTCGAGCTCGGTGGGTGCGGCCCCGTCCTTGCCGTCGAGGGCGGGGAAGTGGAGCCTCTGCTGCGCCGACCCGCTGCCGCAGACCATCGACAAGGCGAGCGACGCAATAAGGGCGAGGATGGGCCGCATGGCCGCGTCATGTTAGCCGAAGGGTTCGGCGTTACAAAATGTAGCGCCCGGTCTAAAGTCCGCGCCGCAGAGGACTTGGAGGAAACGGGATGGAGTTGGGCCGGTTTTTCACGTCGCTGGCGGTTGCGGTGACCGTGGCAGGCGGCGCGCTGGCGCAACAGGCACGCCGCCCGTATCGGCGGCCGTACCGCCGCAAGGAATACAACCAGCAGTTTCTGGTGCCGGGCTCGTGGTTCCATGGCGTGCACGGCCTCGCCTTCAACAAGGATGACCAGCTCTTCGCCGGCTCCGTGATCGGCCAGACCATCTATCGCGTGCAGGTCGATTCGGGCGAGGTCGACAGGGTCATCGATCCGCCGATGGGCATGGCCGACGACATCGCCTTCGCCGACGACGGCACCATGGCGTGGACGGCCTTCCTGCTGGGCAAGGTCTATATCCGCAAGCCCAACGGCAAGACCATCGAGGTCGCCAACGGCATGGGCGGTCCCAACTCGATCGCCTTCGGCAAGGATGGAAGGCTGTTCGTATCGGAAGTCTTCCTCGGCGACGCGCTCTACGAGATCGACCTCAAGAACGTCGACAAGCCCGATTTCAAGCCGTTCGCGCGCACCGAGCTCCGCCGCATCGCCGAGAAGATGGGCGGCCTGAACGGCTTCGAGATCCATAAGGACGACGGCTTCCTCTACGGCCCGCTGTGGTTCAAGGGCCAGATCGTCAAGATCAACCTCGAGACCGGCGCGATCGAGGTGATCGCCGAGGGCTTCAAGATCCCCGCCGCCGCCAACATCGATCCGCAGAACCGCGACAACGTCTATGTCGTCGATACCGGCACCGGCGGCGTGTGGAGCGTCAGTCTCACCAGCAAGGCCAAGAAGCTGGTCGCCTCGCTGAAGCCCGGGCTCGACAACCTCGCCTTCGATTCACGCGGCCGGCTGTTCGTGACGTCGATGACCGACAACGGCATCTACCTGGTCGACAAGCAGACCGGCGCCCACAAGATCATCGTCGAGGGCAAGCTCGCCATCCCCTCCGACCTCGCTGTCGTTTCCGAGGGCGGCAAGGACACGGTGCATGTGGCAGACGTGTTCAGCTACCGCACGGTCGATGGGCAAACCGGCGCCGTGGCCGACGTGCTGCGCGTGCACGGCGACACGCACGCCTACCCGATCGGCATCTCGATCGGTCCCAAGCACGTGCTGCTGACGAGCTGGTTCTCCAACACCGTCGAGAAGGTCGACCGCAAGACCAACAAGCTGGTGGCGACCTTGGGCGATTTCGCCGCCCCGGTCGACGCGCTGGAGGCGGCTGACGGCGCGATCTACGTCGCCGAGCTGGCCAGCGCCAACCTCGTCAAGGTGAGCGCCGACGGCAAGACGCGCTCGACCGTGGTCAAGGAGCTGCGCGGGCCGGTGGCGCTGGCCCAGGGACCGGGCAACCTGATCTACGTCACCGAGATCTCGGCCGGCGCCGTCAGCCAGATCGACGTCGTCACCGGGACGCGCAAGGTCGTTGCCGACGGCCTCGCCGGCCCCGAGGGCATCGATGTCGGGCCCGACGGGCTGCTCTATGTCGCCGAGGTCGGCCAGAAGCGCGTGGTCGCCATCGATCCCGCGACCGGGACCAAGACAGTGATCGCCTCCAACCTCGATATCGGGTTGGCGCCCTATCCGGGAGGGCCGCCGGCGCTGGTGCCGACCGGCGTCGCGGTCGGACGCACCGGCACGGTCTATGTCAGCTCCGACATCCGCAATGCGCTCTACAAGCTGACACCCCCCACGCGGTAAGAGAGTTCCATGCCCGGCATTCCCTTCATCAAGGACTTCAAGTTCGACTACGGCACGGCGATGGAGGTGACACCGCACATCCGCCGGGTGGTCGCGCATAATCCCAGCCCCTTCACCTTCAAGGGCACGGGCACCTACATCATCGGCCACGGCAAGGTGGCGGTCGTCGATCCCGGCCCCGACATGCAGGACCATATCGATGCCGTGCTGCGCGCCGTACGCGGCGAGACGGTGACGCACATTCTGGTCACCCACACCCACATCGACCATGTGCCGGCCACGCCCGCGCTCGCCAAGGCGACCGGCGCCAAGGTCTATTCCTACGGCCCGCATCCCCGGCCGCCGGGTGGCGAGAAGCCGGAGGAAGCGGGCGATCTTTCGTTCGCGCCCGATATCAAGCTCAACGACGGCGACGTCATCCACGGCGACGGCTGGAACGTCGAGGCGGTCTACACGCCGGGCCACATCTCCAATCACCTCTGCTTCGCGGTGAAGGAGGACAAGGCATTGCTGTCGGGCGACCACGTCATGGGCTGGTCGACGGCGGTGATCTCCCCGCCCGACGGCAACATGGCCGACTATTTCGCCAGCCTGCGCAAGCTCCTGCCGCGCGACGAGACGCTCTACATCCCGACGCACGGCTCGGAGATCCGCAATCCCAATCCGTTCGTGCAGGCCTATATCGAGCATCGGCTGGGCCGCGAGGCGCAGATCATGGCGCGCCTCAAGGAAGGCCCGCAGACCATCCCGCAGATGGTCGCCAAGAACTATGTCGACACGCCCCTGCATCTGCACGCGGCTGCCGGCCGTTCGATGCTGGCGCACCTCGTGCAGATGGTGAAGGACGGCCGGGTGAAGACGGAAGACGGTCGCGCCGCGATCGATTCGACTTACCGGCTCTAGGGGGAGACGTCGCGATGGACATGAAGCTTTCCGGCAAGACCGTGCTGATCACCGGCGGCAGTCGCGGCATCGGCTTTGCCTGCGCCATGGCATTCGCCGGCGAAGGCTGCGCCGTGCACATTGCCTCGCGGTCGAAGGAGTCGCTCGAAGCCGCGAAGGAAAAAATCCGCAGCCGCCACAACGTGCCGGTCGAGATCCACGCCGCCGACTTCTCCAAGGGCGACACGGTGCGGTCCGTCGTCGATGCGGTCGGCTCATGCCGACATACTGGTGAACAATGCCGGCGCCATCCCGCGCGGCGATATCTTCAGCATGACCGAGACCAAATGGCGCGAAGCCTGGGAGCTGAAGGTGTTCGGCTATATCAACGCCACGCGCGCGATGCTGGAGAAAATGTACGCTCGCAAGAAAGGCGCCGTGGTCAACATCATCGGCCTGGCCGGTGAGAGCTACAATTACGACTATGTAACCGGCACCATGGGCAACGCCTCCCTGATGGCCTTCACCCGCGCCGTGGGTTCGAAAAGCGTCGATCACGGCGTCAGGGTCGTGGCCATCAACCCGCCGGCCACGCGCACCGACCGCATGCTCACGCTGCTGCGCGGCCAGGCCGAGCAGAAGTTCGGCGACCCCGAGCGCTGGCCCGAGCTCACCAAGCACATGCCGTTCGGCCGCGCGGCCGAGCCCGACGAGGTCGCCGACCTCGCGGTGTTCCTGGCGTCGGATCGCGCCAGCTACATCAGCGGCGTGGTGATGACCCTGGATGGCGGTCAGGCGGCACGGCACTAGCGGCTGGCCGTCAGGCGGCTAGAATTTGATGTTGCCGCCGAACTTGAACAGTTCCGGTGCCCGGCGCTCGCTCGGGTTGCCTGTACTGGAGGAGCCGGAGCTTCGGCTCTCGGCCGATCCTTGACCCTGACCGTTGGTGGCTGGACCGACCCTGACAAAGGAGTTCAACGCGCCCGTCTGGTTGTCGAGGCGCAACTCCTTGAACTGAGGTTTGCTGGTCGCCGGTCCGGCGTCGAGACGAACCTCCGGGGGCGATGGCGCGAGGGCGCCCGAGCCAAGGCCGGGCGGCAGACCGGGAGGCACGGTCGTGATCTGCACCTGAGCGATGGCTAAAGAGGGCACAAGCAGAAGGACCAGGCTTGCGCAGGCCGAGAAGCGTGAAGTCACACGGAGCCTACAATCAGGTAGCGGGGCAGGTGGCGGGAAACATCCCTGAAGCGTGTAGCACGCCATCGGGCGATTCGTCCGGCCGTATCGTTTGTTGTAGAAAGACGGATCTGTAGCGGTCCGGTCATAGGGACGCTTCACGCTCGCGTGCGGCAACTTCGGTGCTGCGCGCGCGTTACTGCCGGAAAGGCCGGGATCATTGAATTCGTTTCTGCGGCGCGTCTTCGGGCGCGGGCAACCTGTTTCCCCGTGGGATGACGAAGATCCCATCCGCAGCGAGCTTTTCAGCGTCGAACGGCTGGAGCAGCACGCCGAAAGCCTCGCCGCCCACCAACCCATCTCCACCGCACGGGAGATCGGCCATTCACTGGTCGATCGTCTGGCCCACAACGAACGGGTCCTGCTCGACGCCTATCGCCGCCTCGCCAAGGCCGCCGACGAAGGCCGGCCGATCACGCCCGCCGCGGATTGGCTGCTCGACAACTATCATCTCGTCGAGCAGCAGGTTCGCGAAGTCCGCACCGACCTGCCGCCCGGTTACTACCGCCAGCTGCCCAAGCTCAGCAGCGGTCCGCTGGCCGGTTATCCGCGCGTGTTCGGCGTGGCCTGGGCATTCGTCGCCCATACCGACAGCCGCTTCGACCCGGAAGGGCTGACCCGCTTCGTCCGCGCCTATCAGACCGTCCAGCCGCTCAGCATCGGCGAGCTGTGGGCCGTGGCGATCACGCTGCGCATCGTGCTGGTCGAGAATCTCAGGCGTTCGGCCGTGCGTATCATGAGCCGCCGGTCGGCCCGCGAGGAAGCCGACGCCGTGGCCGACCGGCTGCTGGGCGTGGGCGACCTTGTCGCCGATCCCGGGGCGCTCAAGCCCTACGAACGGGCGCCGTTCTCCGAGGGCTTCATCGTCCAGCTCGTCCAGCGTCTGCGCGACCAGGACCCCGAGACGACGCCGGCCGTGGGCTGGCTCGAGGGCCGGCTGGCGCGCGAAGGTACGACCGCCGACGAGCTGGTGCGCAAGGAGCATCATCTCCAGGGCGCGACCAACGTCACGGTGCGCAACATCATCACCAGCATGCGCCTGATCTCCGACGTCGATTGGGCGAAGCTGTTCGAGGAGGTGAGCCCGGTCGATGCCGTCCTGTGTGCCGGCAGCGATTTTGCCGCCATGGATTTCGCCACCCGCAACCTCTACCGCACCGCCATCGAGCAGATCGCCCGCGGCACCGACCTCGAGGAGCCGGAGATCGCGCGCCGCGCGCTGGCGGTCGCATCGTCGGCCCCCGGCACTTGCGACGGCGATCGCCGCCGGCACGATCCCGGCTACCACCTGATCGGCGGCGGTCGCCGCGCCTTCGAGCGTTCCCTGGGCTTTCGGCCGCCCGGCCTGGCATTGCGCCGACGTTTCTCGGCGACCGGCATCGTGGGCTACGTCGCCAGCGTTTCCGTGACGGCCACCGTCGTTCTCTTCCTGCCGCTGCTCGCGCTCGACCAGGTCGGTATCTCCGGCTGGCAGCTTGCGCTCATGGTGCTGATCGGCCTTCTGCCGGCGATCGATGCCGCGCTGATGCTGGTCAATCGCGCGATCACCGGCGGCTTTGGCGCGACGCTTCTGCCCTGCCTCGACCTGCGCGAGGGAGTGCCGTCGCATCTCGGCACCCTGGTCGCCATCCCGACTCTGCTGACGTCCCGCAAGACGGTCGAGGAGCAGATCCAGCGGCTCGAGGTCCACTACCTTTCCAATCCCGCCGGCGCGATCCATTTCGCCCTGCTGTCGGACTGGGCGGACGCGGAGGCCGAATCTCTCCCGGGCGACGCCGATCTCGTGGCGGCGGCCACCGCCGGCATCGCCCGGCTGAATGCCCGCCACCCGAACGCCGGCGGCGCCGATCGCTTCCTCCTTCTCCACCGGCGCCGGGTGTGGAACGAGGCGCAGGGCGTCTGGATGGGATGGGAGCGCAAGCGCGGCAAGCTCCATGAGCTCAATCGCCTGCTGCGCGGTGCTGCCGACACGACGTTCATCGGCAACGGATCACGATCGCTGCCGACCGGCATCCGCTATGTCGTCACCCTCGACTCCGACACGCGGCTGCCGCGCGATGCGATCCAGCGGCTGGTCGGCAAGATGGCGCATCCGCTCAACCGGCCGCGTCTCGACAAGGCCGAAAGCCGCGTCGTCGAAGGCTACGGCGTCCTGCAGCCGCGCGTCACGCCCTCGCTGCCGGTCGGCGCGGAAGGCTCCCTGTTCCAGCGCATCTTCTCCAGCAACAGCGGCATCGATCCCTATTCGTCGGCGGTGTCGGACGTCTATCAGGACCTGTTCGGCGAAGGCTCCTACTCGGGCAAGGGCATCTACGACGTCGATGCCTTCGAGGCCGCCCTGCAGGGCCGCGTGCCCGACAATGCGATGCTGAGCCACGATCTCTTCGAGGGCGTGTTCGCCCGCTCCGGCCTGGTCTCGGACATCGAGGTCGTCGAGGAATTTCCCGCCCGTTACGACGTGGCGTCGGCGCGCCAGCATCGTTGGGCGCGTGGCGACTGGCAGCTCCTGCCCTGGCTGCTCGGCAGGGTCGAGGGGCGGGCGCCCGACAAGGCCACCCCCGTCCCGGCGATCGGCTGGTGGAAGATGTTCGACAACCTGCGGCGCACGCTGTCCGCGCCGGCTGTAATCGTGGCACTCCTGGCGGGTTGGACGCTGCCGCTTTCGGCGGCGCTCGTCTGGACGGGCTTCGCCGTGCTGACCGTCGCGCTGCCGACGCTCCTGCCGGTGATCTCGGCGCTTGTGCCGCGGCGCTCCGGCATCACGGCGCGCAGCCATTTCTCCGCGCTCGCGTCGGATGTCCTGGATGCCCTGGCGCAGTCGGCGCTGCTCGTGGTGTTCCTCGCCCACCAGGCCTGGCTGATGCTGGATGCGATCGGCCGGACCTTGTATCGGCTCTTCGTCAGCCACCGCCATCTGCTCGACTGGACTACGGCGGCCCAGTCCAAGAGCATGCTTCGCACCGACTGGATAGGCTTCGTCAGCCAGATGGCGGGAAGCCTCCTCATTGCATCGCTGGCCGCTTTGTTCGTGTGGTCCGTCGGTGGCTCGGGAAGGTTGGTTGCGGCGCCCTTCATCCTGGCCTGGCTGTTTGCGCCTGCGATCGCGCGCTGGGTGAGCGTGGCGCCGATCGATGCCGGCAACCTGGCGATCTCCGACGCCGATGTGGAATCGCTACGATTGATCGCCCGGCGCACCTGGCGGTTCTTCGAGACGTTCGTCACCGAGGCCGACCACATGCTGCCGCCGGACAACTTCCAGGAGGATCCCAATCCTGTCGTTGCCCACCGGACCTCGCCGACCAATCTCGGCCTGCTGCTGCTGTCGACGACCGCCGCTCGCGACTTCGGCTGGATCGGCACGCTCGAGACCGTCGAGCGCCTCGAGGCGACCTTGGCGACCATGGGATCCCTGAAGCGCTTCCGCGGCCACTTCTTCAATTGGTATGACACGTCCGACCTGCGTCCGCTCGAACCCGTCTATATATCCTCGGTCGACAGCGGCAATCTGGCCGGCCACCTGATCGCGCTCGCCAACGCCTGTGCGGCGTGGCGGGGCAATCCAGCCGATGCGCGCGCCACCATCGCCGGCGTAAGCGACAGCCTGGCGCTCGCCCGCGAGGCGCTGCAGGCTTTGCCCGACGATCGGCGCACTCATCTCGTCACGCCGCGCGAGCTCTTCCGCACCCTCGACGATCTTGCGGCGGAGCTCGTGCAGTTGCCGGATCGATTGGACGAACTGGTGCTGCACGCCGGAAAGGCCGCTGACCTCGCCCGCGCCCTCGCCACGGAGCGGGGCGATGATGCGAGTGCCGACATGCAGTACTGGGTCGAAGCCGTGCAACGGTCGATCGACAGCCGCCGTCGCGACATTGCGCAGGATGCCCAGGCGATCGCGGCACTGGAGCGCCGGCTGCAGACGATCGAGTCCACGGCGCGCACCATGGCCAACGCCATGGAGTTCGATTTTCTTTTCAACCGGGATCGCCGGCTGCTGTCGATCGGCTATGTCGTTGCCGAAGACGGCCTCGATCCGAGTTGCTACGACCTGGTCGCGTCGGAAGCGCGGCTGGCGAGCTTCATGGCGATTGCCTTCGGCGACATACCCGCCCGCCACTGGTTCCGGCTGGGCCGCGAGGTGACCCCGATCGGACGTGGCGCGGCGCTGATCTCGTGGTCGGGATCGATGTTCGAGTATCTCATGCCGTCGCTGGTCATGCGCGCGCCGCTCGGCAGCCTGATCGAGCGGACCAACGAGCTCGTCGTGCGCCGTCAGATCGAGTACGCCGAGGGCCTTGGCGTACCATGGGGCATCTCCGAATCGGCCTACAATGCGCGCGACAAGGAACTGACCTACCAGTATTCGAATTTCGGCGTGCCGGGTCTCGGGTTCAAGCGCGGCTTGAGCGAGAACCTCGTCGTTGCGCCCTACGCGACGGCGCTCGCCGCCATGGTCGATCCCGCGGCGGCGGTAACCAACTTCAACCGGCTCGCCGGAATCGGCGGACGGGGTCGCTACGGCTTCTACGAGGCGCTCGATTTCACCCCCTCGCGCCGGCCGGAAGGCCAGTCCGTGGCGATCGTGCGCGCCTACATGGCCCATCACCAGGGCATGTCGGTGGTCGCCATCGCCAACGCTCTGTTCGACGGTGGGATGCGCACGCGTTTCCACGCCGAGCCGATCGTGCAGGCGACCGAACTCCTCCTGCAGGAGCGCACGCCGCGCGATGTCGCGGTCGCCCATCCGCGGGCCGAGGAAGTGGGCGCGAGCGCCTCGGTCGACGACCTCGAGCCCACCGTCGTGCGCCGTCTGCACAATCCACATGCCGCCAGCCCTTCCACGCACCTTCTGTCGAACGGCCGCTACTCCGTGATGTTGACCGCCGCGGGTTCGGGCTACAGCCGCTGGGGCGAGCATGCCGTGACGCGCTGGCGCGAGGACACGACGCGCGACGATTGGGGGAGTTACGTCTTCCTGCGCGACGTCGGGAGCGGCGAGGTGTGGTCGGCGACCTACCAGCCGCGCGGCACGCGACCCGACGGCTACAACGTGATGTTCGCCGAGGATCGCGCGGAGTTCGTGCGCTACGACGGCGAGATCACCACGACGGTCGATGTCGTGGTCTCGCCGGAGGACGACGCCGAGGTTCGCCGCGTGTCCGTCGCCAATGGCGGCGGCGAGGCGCGCGACATCGAGCTCACGTCCTATGCCGAGATCGTGCTGTCGCCGCCCCTTGCCGACGCGGCGCATCAGACGTTCTCCAAGATGTTCATACAGACCGAATTCCTGTCCTCGGGCGCCATCCTGGCGACGCGCCGCCGGCGCGGTCCGGATGAGCCCGAGCTGTGGGCCGCCCATCTGGCGGTCGTCGAAGGCGAGACGGTCGGCGAGATCGAGATCGAGACCGACCGCGCCCGTTTCATCGGCCGCGGCAACGACGTCGGCAACGCGATCGCGGCGATCGACGGGCGGCGCCTGTCGAACACCGTGGGCACCGTGCTGGATCCGGTCTTCGCCTTGCGCCGACGCCTGCGCATCCCGGCAGGCGGCACGGCGCGGATCGCCTTCTGGACGGTGGTGGCGTCGTCGCGCGAGGCGCTCCTCGATGCCATCGACAAGCACCAGGACACCAACGCCTTCGAACGGGCGGCGACGCTCGCCTGGACTCAGGCGCAGGTGCAACTTCGCTATCTCGACATCGAGTCCACCGAGGCGACCCTCTATCAGCGCCTGGCGGGCCATGTCCTCTATGCCAATCCGGCACTGCGCTCCTCGTCGGACACGATCCGGCGCGGCCTCGCCGGGCAACCGGTGTTGTGGGCGCAGGGCATATCGGGCGACCTGCCGATCGTGCTGGTGCGCATCGACGAGGTCGAGGATGCCGCCATCGTCCGTGAATTGTTGCGCGCCCGCGAATACTGGCGTCTGAAGGGCCTGGTCGTCGATCTCGTGATCCTGAACGAGCGCGGCGCTTCCTACGTCCAGGACCTGCAGATCGCGCTCGAGACCCTCGTTCGGACCAGCCGGTCGACGGCCCATCTCGGGACCGAGCGCCAGTCGGGCAGCATCTTCGTCCTGCGCAGCGACCTGATCTCGGCCGAGATCCGCGGCTTGCTGCTCGCCGTCGCGCGCGTCGTCCTGCTGAGCCGCCGCGGCGGCCTGGCCGACCAGCTCAATCGCCTTCAAACGGCGCGCGGGGTGCTGCCGCCGGCCAAGCGTAGGCCCGCGACCGATGCCGATCCGCAGGCCAGTCCGCCGCCCGTCGCGGCTCTCGGGGCGTTGCAATTCTTCAACGGCCTCGGCGGCTTCTCGCCCAACGGCCGGGAATACGTGACCGTGCTCGGCTCCGGCCAGTCGACGCCGGCGCCGTGGATCAATGTCGTCTCCAACCCGTCCTTCGGCTTCCAGGTCGCGGTCGAGGGTGGCGGCTACACCTGGTCGCAGAACAGCCGCGACAACCAGCTCACGCCGTGGTCGAACGATCCGGTCAGCGATCGTCCGGGCGAAGTGCTCTATGTGCGCGACCTCGACAGCGGCGATCTGTGGACGCCGACGGCGCTGCCGATCCGTCACGAAACGGCACCCTATGTCGTCCGGCACGGTCGGGGCTACAGCCGGTTCGACGTCGTGGCGCATGGCATCGCGCTCGAGCTGCTGCAATACGTGCCGCTGTCGGATCCCATCAAGATCTCGCGCCTCACCATCCGCAACGTCTCCGGCCGGCCGCGGCGGCTGTCGGTCACGGCCTATGTCGAATGGGTGCTCGGCCTGTCGCGTGGCGCCGCGGCGCCGACCATCGTCACCGAGCGCGATCCGGCGACCGGCGCGATCTTCGCGCACAATCCCTGGAACATGTCGCATGGCACGCAGGTGGCCTTTGCCGACCTGGGCGGGCGCCAGACCGCATGGACCGCCGATCGCAGCGAGTTCGTCGGGCGCAATTGCAGGACCGATAATCCCGCGGCGCTGAGCGCCGCCATTCCCCTGTCGCAGCGGGTCGGCGCCGGCCTCGATCCGTGTGCGGCCCTGCAGACGACGATCGACCTCGAGCGCAACGGCGT
Organism: uncultured Alphaproteobacteria bacterium; assembly: GCA_963755585.1. GTDB lineage: Bacteria > Pseudomonadota > Alphaproteobacteria > Reyranellales > Reyranellaceae > Reyranella. The sequence goes on along the minus strand of CAVWKN010000010.1, from coordinate 21,268 downwards.
GACCGAGATCGTCTTCTTCCTGGGACAGGCCGACGATGCCGCCGCGGCGCAGGCGCTGATCGAGCGCTATCGCGCCGCCGATCTAGGCGCCGTCCATCGCGAGGTCGTCGATTACTGGGACGACCTGCTCGGCACGCTGCAGGTGACGACGCCGGATCGCTCCATGGACATCATGCTGAACGGCTGGTTGCTCTACCAGACGCTGGCCTGCCGCTATTGGGCGCGTTCGGCCTTCTACCAGGCGAGCGGCGCCTACGGCTTCCGCGACCAGCTTCAGGACGTCATGGCGCTCACGGTGGCCCGGCCCGAGCTGGCACGCGAGCATATTCTGCGCGCGGCCGGAAGGCAGTTCGTCCAGGGCGACTTCCAGCATTGGTGGTTCCTGCCGGCCGGCCAGGGCGTCCGCACGCGCATTTCCGACGACCGGGTCTGGCTCGCCACGGTCGCGACGCACTATGTCGAGACCACCGGCGATACGGCCATTTTGGACGAGCGGGTGCCGTTCCTCGACGGCCCGGCCCTGAAGCCCACCGACCACGATCTCTATTTCACGCCGACTCAGGCCGACGAAGCAGGGTCGCTGTTCGAGCACTGCGCCCGCGGCCTCGACCTCGCCCTCGCCACCGGCGCGCACGGCCTGCCGCTGATGGGAGCGGGCGACTGGAACGATGGCATGAATCGCGTCGGCGAGGCCGGCAAGGGCGAGAGCGTCTGGCTGGGCTGGTTCCTTCATGCGGCGCTCACCGCCTTCATTCCGATTGCGAGGTCGCGCAAGGAAATGGCGCGGGCACGCACCTGGAAGACCCATGCCGACGCGTTGCGCATCTCCCTCGATGCGGCAGCCTGGGACGGCGAATGGTATCGCCGCGGCTACTACGACGACGGCACGCCGCTCGGCTCGGCGTCGAGCGAGGAATGCCGGATCGATTCCATCGCCCAATCGTGGGCGGCATTGTCGGGCGCGGGCGATCCGGCGCGGGCGGTCCAGGCGATGGCCGCACTCGACCGCCAGCTCGTGCATCGCGGCGACCGTGTCGTGCTGCTGTTCACGCCGCCGTTCGACAAGACGCCGCTCGATCCCGGCTACATCAAGGGCTATCCGCCCGGCATTCGCGAGAATGGCGGCCAGTACACCCATGGCGCCGTCTGGTCGGTCATGGGCTTTGCCGCCCTCGGCCAGGGCGACAAGGCGGCCGAGCTGTTCGGGATGCTCAATCCCATCAATCACACATCGACGCGCGCCGGCGTGCTTCGCTACAAGGTCGAGCCCTACGTCTCAGCCGCCGATGTCTATTCGGTGCCGCCGCATGCCGGGCGGGGCGGCTGGACCTGGTACACCGGCTCGGCCGGCTGGCTCTACCGGGCCGGCGTCGAGTCGATCCTCGGCCTGCGCGTCCAGGCGGATTCATTGGTGATCGATCCGAGCATTCCGACCGCGTGGCCGGAATTCAGCATGACGCTACGCTACCGCGGCGCCGTCTACGAAATCACGGTTCACAATCCTGCAAACGTCAGCCGCGGTGTCGTGGCCGTCGAAGTCGACGGTACGCCCCAAGCGGCGTCGGAGGGCAAGGCGCGCGTGAAGCTCAGCGAGGATCGCGGTGTCCACGCGATCCTCGTCACGTTGGGGCCCGCCCGCCTGGATTAGGCTACTTGCGCTTGGCGGCAACGGCCTTGGCCGGGTTGGAGCTGGCGGAGGCGAACGGCGAACTCGAAGCGACCACCTTTGCCTTGTTCTGCTTGGGTTTCTTGGCTTCGCGATTGCTGCGGCGGTTTTTCTGGGACATCGGGATTCCTTGGGTCGATGCGCTGGAGCGCGGGACATCCGCGGTCATGGTCACCCTAGGCGCATTCCGACCAGTCGTCCGATTTGTTTCCGACCAGCGGTCGGAACCGGCGGCCGACGCGGCACGCGTGCGACCAAATCACGGCGTTCATCCCCAACGGTGCAGGCGGGCGCAATGCTAGTGTGAGCGGGAAAATGTCCGACGTCCTTTCAAAAGCATCGAGCCTGCTGCACTCCGTCTTCGGCTTCAGCGACTTTCGGCCGGGCCAGGAGGAGATCGTGCGGGCCGTGCTCGACGGCGAGAACGTCCTGGCGGTGATGCCGACGGGCAGCGGCAAGTCGTTGTGCTATCAGCTCCCCGCCGTCGCCCGGTCGGGCCTTACCCTGGTGGTGTCGCCGCTGATCGCGTTGATGCGCGATCAGGTGCGCGCTCTCAGCGCCGCCGGCGTGGCAGCCGGCAGCCTCAACTCGAGCAACGAGCCCGCCGAGAATGCGCGCGTGCTCGGCCTGTTGCGCCGGCGCGAGCTGCGCCTGCTCTATCTCGCGCCCGAGCGGCTGGCGCGGCCCGACACGGTCGAGATGCTGGCGGAAAGCCACGTGACCTTGATGGCGATCGACGAGGCGCATTGCGTCTCGCAATGGGGCCATGATTTCCGGCCGGAGTACCTGGCGCTCGGCAACGTCGCGCGCCAGATCGGCGGCCGCCTGCAGACCCTGGCGCTGACGGCGACGGCCGACACGCCGACGCGCGGCGACATCGTCGACAAGCTGTTCCCGACGCCGCCGCGCGTGTTCGTCAGGAGCTTCGACCGGCCGAACCTCAGGCTCGCCTTCAAGCCCAAGGAGCGTTCCGCGCGCCAGGTGCTGGCATTCGTGCGCGAGCACGAAGGCGAGAGCGGCATCGTCTATTGCGCCTCGCGCCGCAAGGTCGAGGAGCTGGCGTCCGCTCTCACGGCGGCCGGCGTGCGCGCCCTGCCGTACCATGCCGGCCTCGACAAGGGCGTGCGCGACGCCAACCAGGATTCCTTCCAGCAGGACGACGGCGTGGTGATGACCGCCACCGTCGCTTTCGGCATGGGCATCGACAAGCCCGACGTGCGCTTCGTCTGCCACGCCGACCTGCCGGCCAATGTCGAGGCCTACTACCAGGAGATCGGCCGCGCCGGCCGCGACGGGCTGCCGGCCAATACGCTCACCCTCTACAGCCTGGGCGACATGCAGCTCCGCCGCCTGCAGATCGAGCAGGGCGAGTCGCCGGACGAGCGCAAGCGCATCGAACGCCAGCGCCTGACCGCGCTGCTGTCGCTGGCCGAGGCGCCGCGCTGCCGGCGCCAGACCCTGCTCGCCTATTTCGGCGAGGCGTCGGAGACCTGCGGCAACTGCGATCTCTGCCAGGAGGGCGTCGAGCGGTTCGACGGCACCATCGATGCGCAGAAGGCGATGTCGGCGATCCTGCGCACCGGCGAGCGTTTCGGCATGGAGCACCTGATCGCCATCCTGCTGGGCGAGCGCACCGAGAACGTGTTGAAGTTCAACCACGACCGGCTGCCGACCTTCGGCGTCGGATCGGGCCGCAAGGCGGCCGAATGGCGCTCGATCTACCGCCAGCTCTCGGCCATCGGCCTGATCGCCCAGGACCTGATGGAGCACGGCCGCTGGTGGGTCACCGATGAAGGCTGGCGCGTCCTGAAGGGCGAAGCCAGCATCGAGCTGCGCAAGGATCTGTCCTCGGGTGCTGCCGGCAAGGGCTCGCGCCGCGAGAAGCGCGCCGCGACGGCGTTGGCCATCGTGGGCGACGCCGACGCGGTCCTGCTCGAGGCGCTGAAGGCGCTGCGCACCAGGCTGGCTCAGGCGCAAAAAGTGCCGGCCTATGTGGTGTTCTCCGACCGCACCCTGATCGAGCTGGCGACCCATCGGCCGGCCAGCCCGCGCGCCATGCGCGAAATCCACGGCGTCGGCGACACCAAGCTCGAGCGCTACGGCGCGGCCTTTCTCGACATCCTCCAAAGCCACGCCCGCTAGGCTTTTCCGCCTCGGAACCCGCAAAACGAATCAGCGTTAAGAGTGTCGCGCCGCGGTGAGATCGGCGCGTACTTTCGCCTGTTGGACGGGCAACGAGCTGGAGAAGGACGATGAGCGGGGCGCTCCCCAAGGCTCGGACCGGGGTACCCGGTCTGGACGATATCTTGCTGGGTGGTTTGTCGGCCGGTCGGATTTTCCTCCTGGAAGGGAGTCCCGGCACGGGCAAGACCACCATGGCTCTCAGCTTCCTGATGCAAGGCGTCGCGGTGGGCGAGCGAGGCCTCTACATCACGCTCTCCGAAACCACTCAGGAGCTGCGCGCGGGCGCCGAATCGCACGGCTGGACCCTGGGCGAGGGCATCGAGATTTTCGAGGTGGTGCCGCCCGAAAGCGTGCTCGATTCGGACCAGCAGCAAAGCCTGCTCTATTCCTCGGACCTCGAGCTCGGCGAGACCACGCGAGTGATCTTCGAGGCGGTCGAGCGCACCAAGGCCTCGCGCGTCGTGGTCGATTCGCTGTCCGAGATCCGCCTGCTGGCGCAGAGTTCGCTGCGCTACCGCCGCCAGATCCTGGCGCTCAAGCATTATTTTGCGCGCCATGGCGCGACCGTGCTGCTGCTCGACGACCTGACGGCCGACACGCTCGACAAGACGGTGCACAGCGTCGCCGCCGGCGTCATCCGGCTGGAAGAGATGTCGCCCGACTACGGCGCCGAACGCCGCCGCCTGCGCGTCATCAAGTATCGCGCCCAGAGCTTCCGCGGCGGCTTCCACGACTTCGTCATCCGCCACGGCGGCGCACATGTCTTTCCGCGGCTGGTGGCCGCCGAGCATCGCCGCGAGTTCAGGCGTGATCGGGTGACGAGCGGCATCTCCGGCCTCGACGGCCTCCTGGGCGGCGGTATCGAGCAGGGGTCGAGCACCTTGCTGCTCGGACCGGCAGGCGCCGGCAAGAGCCTGATCACCCTGCAGTTCGTCGCCCAGACGATCCGCGCCGGCGGCAAGGCGGCCATGTTCATCTTCGACGAGGAACTGGGGCTGCTGTTCGATCGCGCCAAGCCGCTGGGCTTCGACCTCGCCGCGATGCGCGACACCGGTCGTTTGCTCATCACGCAGCTCGATGCTGCCGAACTGTCTCCCGGCGAGTTCTCGCAGACGGTCCGCGACGCCGTTCAGGACGGCGACGTCAAGACCGTGGTGATCGACAGCCTCAACGGCTATCAGGCGGCGATGCCGCAGGAGAATTCGCTGATCCTGCACATGCATGAGCTGCTGCAGTACTGCAATCGCCAGGGCGTCTCGACTTTCCTGACCGTGGCGCAGCACGGCATGATCGGCGACATGAAGACGCCGGTCGACGTGACTTACCTCGCCGACGCGGTGATCCTTCTGCGCTTCTTCGAGGCCGCAGGCTCGGTACGCCGCGCCATGTCGGTCATCAAGAAGCGCACCGGCAAGCACGAGGATACGATCCGCGAGTTCTGGATCAACGATGGCCTGCATGTCGGCGAACCCCTCACGCAGTTCCATGGCATCTTGCGGGGAACGCCGCTGATGGTCGGCGATCGGGCGCCGCCGCGGCTGGCGACGGGCGATTGACCTCCGCCATCCCGACACGAGCCTTGCGCGCCCTTGTCCTGGCGCCGCGCGGTCGCGACTCTGCGGTTGCCGCTTCCCTCATCGAGCAGGCGGACGTCGCCTGCCTCGCCTGCCGCGATCTTCCGGGGCTCATCGAGATCCTCGACGACGACGTGGCCTTTGTCCTGATGACCGAGGAGGCGATCCGGGTCGCCGACCTCAAGCCGCTTTCGCTGTGGCTGGCCGGTCAGCCCGCCTGGTCGGATCTGCCGTTCGTGCTGGTGACCGATCACGGCGGCGGCCCGGAGCGCAATCCCATCGCCGCGCGCTGGCTGGAGGCACTGGGCAACGTATCGTTCATCGAACGTCCGTTCCATCCGACGACGCTGCTGAGCGTGGCGCGCGCGACGGTCAAGGGCCGTCGCCGCCAGCTTGAAACGCGATCGCTGCTCGAGGATCTGCGCCAGGGTGAACTCCGCCTGCAGCAGATCAACGACCAGCTCGAGCGACGGGTCGATGAGCGCACCGCCCAGCTTCAACATGCCCATGACGAGCTGGTGGGACAGATCGCCGAGCGCGCCCGCACGGAGGAGCAGCTTCGCCATATGCAGAAACTGGAATTGATCGGCCAACTCACCGGCGGCGTGGCGCATGACTTCAACAATCTGCTGACGGCCGTGCTGGGCAATCTCGAGCTCCTGCGCAAGCGCTTGCCGTCTGATCCCGGCATCGACCGCCTGATCGATGGCGCCACGCAGGGCGCCCAGCGCGGCGCGTCGCTCACCCAGCGCCTGCTGGCCTTTGCCCGCCGCCAGGCGCTCGAACCGCGGCCGACCGACCTCGCCGAACTGGTGCGTGGCATGGCCGACCTTTTGGGCCGCTCGATTGGCCCTTCGATCGCCATCAAGTTCGACATGCCGCCCGGGCTGCCGCCGGCTTTGGCGGATCACAACCAGATCGAGCTTGCCTTGCTCAACCTCGCGGTCAATGCGCGCGATGCCATGCCCGATGGCGGCACGCTCACGGTTGCCCTGTCATCGGAACTTGTAAGCGACGGCCGCGACCTGGCGCTCGGCCGTTACGTGCGCCTCACCGTGTCCGATACCGGCCGAGGCATGGATCCGACAGACCTTGGCGCGCGCCATCGAACCGTTCTTCTCGACCAAGGAGGTCGGCAAGGGAACGGGGCTTGGCCTGTCGATGATCCACGGGCTGGCCCTGCAGTTGAAGGGTGCGCTGCGGCTCTACAGCGAGACGGGTCGCGGCACCCGCGCCGAATTGTGGCTGCCGATCGCCAACGGCTCGGCGGCGACGGCGGTGCCCGAGCCGGCCGACGCCGTCAGCGCTTCCCGACGGCATGCGACGGTCCTGTTCGTCGACGACGATTTTCTGATCAGCCTCAGCACTGCCTCGCTGCTCGAGGATCTCGGGCACACCGTGATCAAGGCGCCATCGGGTCCCGCGGCGCTGGAGGTGCTGAAAAACGACAAGCCGGTCGATCTCATGATCACCGACTATGCCATGCCCGGCATGACCGGCCTGCAGCTTGCCGAGGCGGCACGCAAGCTGCGCCCCGATCTGCCGATCCTGCTCGCCACGGGCTACGCCGACCTGCCGACCCGCGCCAGCTTCGAGCTGCCGCGGCTTTCCAAGCCCTACATGCAAAAGCAGCTCGCCGAGCAGATCACGTCACTGCTCGGCTGACGGTCAGGAGAGCATCGGCATCACGCGGCGCACCCGCTCGTCGCGCAGCCACAGTCCACCCCAGAAGAGCAGGCCGAGATAGACGCCGAACAGCGTGTGGCTGAACAAGGGATCGCCGAGCCGGAGGTGGCTCGCGATGGCCCCGCCCATGATGGCTGTCAGCAGGACCGCACCCAGCAGCGCGGTGCGGGGCCAGGCGTAGAGCGCGGTGCAGAGGAGCGTCAGGACGCCCAGGAAGCGGGCGAACGACTCCGTCGCCGGATAGCCCAGCTCGCGCAGGCTGTCGATGACCGGCTGGATCGGCACCAGCTTGATGGCGCCGTCGAACAGCAGGAACAGGACCGCGATGCCGCTCAGCACGCGGCCCGTCCATAGGGTGTTGCGGGAACCCATGGTCAGCCCTTCTTGATCGGCGTGGCGATCGACCACTTGACGCCGAACGGATCGCTCAGCTGGCCGTAGCGGTCGCCCCAGAACATTTCCGAGACCGGCAGCAGCACTTCGGCGCCGGCATCGACCGCCCGTTTCCACCAGGCGTCGACGTCGTCGACCTGGAGATGGAGCATGAAGGCGCCGGGTGTCTCCAGGGGATGTCCGTGGTCGGGGAAGGCGTCGGCCAGCATCACCGAGCCGCCATTGATCACGAGATGGATGTGCAGGTAGCGGCCCTTCTCATCGGGCGGCATGCGCATCACCTCGGTTGCGCCGAATGCCTTCCTGTAGAAGTCGGCGGCCTTGCCGGCATTGCTGACGCCAAGATAGGGCGCGACGCCGCCCAGCACCGGGGGATTTGCAGCAGTCATGTCGATCTCCGTGGTTGGACCTGCCCCAAGGACGAACGAGGGAGGGCCGGGCCGACATGTCCGCAAAAATTTCTTCTCAAGCGGCGTGCACCCGGCCTAAGCCCGTTCCTTGTCCAGATGATCGAGATGCTGGCGGATATGCGCGGCCTCGGCCGGCGTGTGGGCGAGCGAAATCGCCCGATCGAAGGCCTTGCGCGCCTCGGCGCGGCGGTCGAGCTGCTGCAGCAGGGCACCCCTCACCCCGTGGAAATAGAAGTAGCTCGAGAGCCGCTCGTCGAGCGGCTCGATCATCGCCAGGGCGGCGGCCGGGCCGCGGATCTTGTTCACCGCCACGGCGCGGTTGAGCGTCACCACGGGCGAGGGCTGCAGTCTTTCGAGGTTGGCGTAGAGCAGGTCGATTTGCGCCCAATCCGTATCCTCGGGCCGCTTGGCGCGGGCGTGCAGGGCGGCGATGGCGGCCTGGACCTGGTAGGGACCGGGGCGGCGGTGGCGCATCGCCTTGTCGATCAGCGCCAGACCCTCGGCGATGCGCTTGGGATTCCAGCGGCTGCGGTCCTGGTCTTCGAGGAGCACGATACCGCCGTCGTCGTCGAAGCGGGCGGCCGCACGCGCCTGCTGCAGCAGCATCAGGGCGGCCAGACCCATGACCTCCGGCTCGCTCGGGAACACGCGCAGCAGCAGGCGCACCATCCAGATGCCTTCCTCGGCCAGGACCGCGCGCGTCTTGGCCTCGTTGCCCGGCGCCGAATAACCCTCGTTGAACACGAGGTAGATCATGGCCGCCACGGCATCCAGCCGCTCGGCCCGCTCCGCAGCGCCGGGCGCCTCGAACGGCACGCCGGCGCCGGCGATGCGCGCCTTGGCGCGGGTGATGCGCTGTTCCATGGCGGCCTCGCTCACCAGGAAGGCGCGGGCGATCTGCTTGACCGAGAGGCCGCAGACGATGCGCAGCGCCAGCGCGATCTGCTGCGTGGACGGCAGCTCGGGATGGCAGCAGATGAACAGCAGCCGCAGGATGTCGTCGCGGTAATGGCTGCCGTCGAGCCGCTCGGCAAGCGCGCTCTCCGCATCGTCGAGATTGGAGATCGCCGCCTCGTCGGGCAGGGCCACCTGCTTGGCGCGCCGCCGCACGTCGTCCATCGCGGCGTTGCGGCCGACGAAGATCAGCCATGCCGGCGCATCGCGCGGCGGGCCGTTCTGCGGCCACGTCTTGAGCGCCCGCAGGCAGGCTTCCTGGAAGGCTTCCTCGGCCGTATCGAGATCGCGGAAATAGCGCAGCAGTGCTCCCATCACCTGGGGGCGGGCCGAGCCCAGGACCCCGTCGATCCAGCCGAGATCGTTCACGCCGCGGGCTTCCTCTGCTCGGCGAGGCGATGGTCATGGAGCTCGGCGACCGGCCGGATCTCATAGCTGCCGGTGCCGGGATTGGCCTTGGCGAGGTCCTTGGCCGTGTCGATGGCGGCGTCGAGCGAGGCACAGTCGACGATGAAGAAGCCCAGAAGCTGCTCCTTGGTCTCGGCGAAGGGGCCGTCGATCACCATCTCCTCGCGGCCCTTGCGCAGGGTCGTGGCGGCGGTGGTCGGCAGCAGGCGGGCGACCGGGCCCAGCCGTCCCTGCTTGTCGAGCTTGTCCTGGACGACGGCCAGGCGGGCCATGGTTTGGTCGTGATAGTCCTTCGACCAGGAACCGATCGCGTCTTCGGAATTGTAGCAAAGGATGGCGTAGAGCATGGCAACGATCCTCGATTTTGCATAGGACGAACGAGCAGGGTGGATGCCGACATCGCGGGCAGAATAATCCGCCCGCTCACTCCTCCACGGAGGAGACGGGGTCGGTGAAGGGAATGCCCGCCTTGAGGATGCGGTAGCGGCCGTTCTGGATTTCGGCGGCGGTGACGATGCCGGTGCGGGCGCTGCCGCCGTCGAGGCCCAGCCGGTCGCCCTCGAAGAGGTGCGGGTCTTCCATGCCGCTGATCGCCTTGTGCTTGTCGGGCGGCGTGTGGCCATGAACCACCAGGGTGCCCTGGAAGCCGCCCTTCCAGTCGAGGAAGCCGTGGTTGATCCAGGCCCAGCGCGCCTCGGTGAAGATCGTCCACGGGCGGGTCAGGAACTCGTCGGGGTCGGCGTGCGGGTCGAGGCCGCCATGGACGAACAGCGTGTTGCCCAGCCTGACATGCGACCGCATGCCATAGAGCCGATGCACGATCGCCTCGCCCAGCGCCGTCTCGAGCAGTGCCTGGTCGAGCGGGCGCCGTCGGCGCGCCCGGGCGCTCTTGCGCCTTGGCGCGCATCTGGTCCAGCAGCAGTTGGCCGCCTATGCGCTTGCTGAGCCACATGGTCTCCGCCTTGCGCGCATGCGGGCCGCCGATGACCGCCAGCATCATCATGATTTCGTGGTTGCCCATCAGTCGGTCGATATGGTCGACGCCGTGCGCCGCCTCGTCTGCCGCCCACAGCTCGAGCACGCCCACGCTGTCGGGCCCGCGATTGATCATGTCGCCGAGATAGACCAGGCGCCGCTTTCCGCTGCTTTGACCGCGCCAACGCGCCAATGGTGCCGAGAAGCGCCCGCAGCTCGTTCGGCGCAGCCATGCACATCGCCGATCGCGAACACCGTTTCGCCCTTGAGGTCGAAGGGCGCTGCCTTCCACGTCGGAGATCTCGACGGGAAGTTTGGCGGTGATGGCGACGGGCGTGTCCATGCCGCAATGCTAGCCCTATCCGGCGCGGCGCTCCACCGCGGCGGGCGCGGCCTTGGGAGCCCGCCGCTCGAACTCTTCCTTCACCGTGCGATTGAGGTCGTATTTTACCGCCCTCTCATCCGCGCCGATTGACCCAGACGTGGGCGGCCAGGGTGTAGTTGCCGTCGCCGATCGACTCGACGCCGATGGCGTCCACCCGGAGCACGCGCTTGTCGCGCTCGATCAGGTCCTTCAGGCGGGCGATGGCCGCGCCGATATCGTCGTTGGCCGGCCGCGGATATTGCAGATCGATGCGCGCCGTATCGTTGTGGCTCGGCACGCGCACGATCTCGCCCCACAGCTTGCCGTTGGGGATGATGATGCGCGCATTATCGTCGCCGTCGATCTCCGTATAAAACAGGTTGATCACGCACGTTCTGCCGGCGACGCCACCGGTCTCGATGCGATCGCCGATATGGAACGGCCGGAACAGCACCAGCATGATCCCGGCCGCAAGATTGCTGAGCGTGCCCTGCAGGGCGAGGCCGATGGCAATGCCGAGCGCGCCGAGGACGGCGACGAAGCTCGTCGTGGCGATGCCGAAAGTCGTCAGCACGGCCACGAAGGTGAACACCAGCGCCGCATAACGCACGCCGTTGCCCAGGAAGAGGACCACGGTCTGGTCGATGCGCGGCGACTTCTCGCACAGCCGCACCACCGCGGTATAAAGGAGGCGCGAAGCCATCCATCCGATGATCAGGATGACAATGGCGCCCAGCACGCGCAGGCCATAGGTCGTGACCATCGCGACGGCCACGTTGGCCGCGCTGGTCCATTGGGCTTCGAGGTCCATGACGGTACCAACGACATGCCGAGTGATGGGGTTGCACGCCCGCCGCCGCCCTGACCGCTTGTCGGTGGCCGAAAATGCTTCGTTGTTGCAGTGCGTTAGCGGTTAGCGCGCGTCGTTGTCGCGGATGAAGTCGCGGACCCGGGGCATGATCTGCTCGCGCCATTTGCGGCCGTTGAAGATGCCGTAATGGCCGACCCGCGGCTGCTCCCAATGGACGTGGCGGGCGCCGGGAATGTTGGGCGTCAGCGCGTGCGCGGCCTTGGTCTGGCCGATGCCGGAGATGTCGTCGAGCTCGCCCTCGACCGTCATCAGCGCCGTCTCGATGAGGGAGGGATCGATCTTGCGGCCGCGGCTCACCCAGAGCGCCGCGCGGCAGCAGGTGCTCCTTGAACACGACCTCGATGGTCTGCAGGTAGAACTCGGCGGTGAGGTCCATCACCGCGAGATATTCGTCGTAGAAGGCGCGATGGCCGTCGGCCGAATCGTCGTCGCCTTTCACCAGATGCTCGAACTGGCGCATGTGGGCGTTCACATGCCGGTCGAGATTCATGCTGATGAAGGAGGTGAGCTGCAGGAAACCCGGATAGACGCGGCGCAGCGCGCCCGGATAGTTGAACGGCAAGGTCGAGATCACGTTCTGGCGGAACCACATCATCGAGTTGCGCATCGCCAGGTCGTTGGGAACGGTCGGGCTCTGCCGCGTGTCGATCGGACCGCCCATCAGGGTGATCGACTTGGGCTGGCGCGGGTCCTTGGCTTCGGCCATCAGCGCGGCGGCGGCCATCACCGGCACCGAGGGCTGGCAGACGGCGATCACATGCACGTCGGGGCCGAGGTAGCGACAGAACTCGATGATGTAGTCGATATAGTCGTCGAGGTCGAAGTTGCCCTGGGCGAGCGGCACCTCGCGGGCGTCCGCCCAGTCGGTGATGTGCACGTCGTGCTCGGGCAGCAGCGCCTCGACGGTGCCGCGCAGCAGGGTGGCGAAGTGGCCGCTCATCGGCGCCACGACCAGCACCTTGGGATCGCGATGCGCGGTGTCGCGATGGAAGCGCAGGAGCTGGCAGAACGGCTTGCGGAGCAGGATCTCTTCGTTGACCGCGACGGTCTCGTTGCCGACCTGCGTCGTCTTGAGGCCGAACTCGGGCTTGGCGTAGTTCTGCGTGAGGCGCGCCACGATCTCGGCGCTCGCCGCCATCGACTTGCCGAACCAGGTCTCGGCCAGCGGGTTGTAGGGGCTGGAATAGACCTGCTCCAGCGCATTGGCCCAGAGACGGACCGGCTTGGCGAGTTGGCGCTGGAACTCGTAGGCGTAATACAGCATGGGGCGCGGATTGTACGCACCGGCGGGTCCTTGTCACCTCAATAGTGCGGTGCACAAATCGTGATAATTCAATGGCTTGATTGTGAATTTCAGAGCAGGCGACCGACCCCGGCGGCAATCGTCTCGGCCTTGGCCTCGTGGGTGAAGTGGGTGACGAAACGGCCGTTGCGGTCGAGCAGATAGACGATCGAGGAATGGTCCATCAGGTAGGGGCCGCCGTCCTTGCAGGGGACCTTCTGGTAGTAGACGCGATAGGCGCGCGTGGCGTCGGCGATCTGTTGCGGCGTGCCGGTCAGGCCGATGAAGGTCGGGCCGAAATTCTCGACATAGCCCTTGAGCAGTTTGGGCGTGTCGCGCTCGGGATCGATGGTGATGAAGACCAGGTTGACCTTCTTGGCCGCGTCCGGTCCCAGCTTGTCGAGCGCCGTCTCCATCAGCAGCAGCGAGGTCGGGCAGACGTCGGGGCAATAGGTGTAGCCGAAATAGATCAGGGTCGGCTTGCCCTTGAGGCTGTCGCTGGTGACGGTGCGGCCGTCCTGGTCGGTGAGGGCGAACGAACCGCCGATGGCCGGCCGGTCGCCCTGCCAGGCGTCCCAGCCGATCCAGCCGGCGGCGGCGGCGAGGGCCAGGATCCAGACCCCGAGCAGCGCCTTCATGGTGCGTGACATGGCGCGAACATGGGCCGGGCCGGGCGGCTCGACAAGCCGGACCGCTGGTCGCACAACAGGAGTTGATGAGCACCGACCTGGTCAAACTGGCGCGCGCCGCCGACTACGCCGCCCGCCAGCACATCGCACAGCGGCGCAAGGGCGAGCGGGCGGAGCCTTATGTCAACCATCTGATCGAGGTTGCCGCCCTGCTGGCCGAGGCGACGGCGGGCGAGGATGTCGTGCTGCTGATGGGCGGCCTGCTGCACGACACGCTCGAGGACACCGACACCACCTACGAGGATCTGGAAGCAGCGCTTCGGGCCCGAGGTCGCGGCGCTCGTGGCCGAGGTGACCGACGACAAGTCGCTGCCCAAGGAGGAGCGCAAGCGCCTGCAGATCGCCAAGACGGCGGGCAAGTCGCGGCGCGCGAAGTTGCTGAAGCTTGCCGACAAGACCTCCAACCTGCGCGGCCTGATGCACAGCCCGCCGGTGGGATGGACAGAGGCGCGGCTGCGCGACTATGTCGTGTGGGCCGAAGAGGTCGTGCGCTCATGCCGCGGGCTCAATCCGATGCTGGAGGCCGCCTTCGACGCGGCCCATGCGCAAGCGCGCCGCCACTTCGGCTGAGGACGGAGGGACCATGTTCTACGATGCCGCCAAGCGCGACCACGGGCTCGCACAGGATCCGCTGAAGTCGCTGATCGTGCCGCGGCCGATCGGCTGGATCTCGACGATCGACCGGCGAGGGTCGCGTCAACCTGGCGCCCTACAGCTTCTACAACGGCGTCAGCGAATACCCGCCGATGGTCTACTTCGCCATCACCGGCACCTACGGCAACACGCCGACCAAGCACAGCCGCATGAATGCCGAATTGACCGGTGAGTTCGTCGTCAACATGGTGAGCGAGAGCCTCAAGGAGCAGATGAACGTCACCACCGCGATGGTCGAGTTCGGCGTCGACGAGCTGAAAATGGCGGGGCTCACGCCCGACGCCGTGCACCCTGGTGAAGCCGCCGCGGGTGAAGGAATCGCCGGTGGCGCTGGAATGCAAGTACTGGCGCACCATCGAGCTGCCGGTCGAGAAGGGCCACGAAGCCAAGCGCGGCTCGGTGGTGTTCGGCCAGGTGGTGGGCGTGCATATCGACGACGGCATCATCAAGGACGGCCGCATCGACACCCTGGCCTTCAGGCCGGTCGCGCGGCTGGGCTACAGCGAATACACCACGACGGACAATGTCTGGCGCATGCGCCGGCCGGACGATCCGCGGTATCAGTGAGGCTTCACCGCCGGCGCCACCGAGCGCGCGATCGCCAGCAGGCGCTTGTCGGCCATCGCCTCGCCCATCAGCATGAAGCCGACCGGCAGCTCGCCTGCGCCGTGGCAGGGCAGGCTGATGCCGCAGCGGTCGAGAAAGTTGCCGACCGTCGTGTTGCGCAGCAGCAGCATGTTCTTCTTGGTGAAGCCCTCGGGCGTGGAGACCTCGTCGAGCGTCGGCGCCACGATGGCGCAGGTCGGCATGACGACCGCGTCGTAGTTCGGCGTGACCGCGGCCACGCGCTTCTGCAGGTCGGCCCGCTTGGCCAATAGCTCGATATAGTCGGCGGCGCTCATCTCGGCGCCGCGGCGGATGCGCGGCGCCACGAGCTGGTCGTAGTCGCCACCGCGGCGGGCGATCAGCTTCCTGTGCCAGGCATAGGCCTCGGAGGCGGCGAAGCCGCCCTTGGCGTTGATGGCGGGCAACTCGTTGAGCTGCGGCAGGTCGATCTCCTCGACCTTCACGCCCTTGGCCGCCAGCGCCTTCAGCGCGCGCTCGAAGGCCTTGGCGACGACGGGATCGAGATCGTCCATCACGAAGTGCCGGGGCACGGCGAAGCGCAGGCCGGCGAGGTGCACGGCCTCGGGAACCATGATCGGCTCGGCGGCGAACACGGCATCGACGATGGCGCAGCATTCGACGGAGTTGGCGAGCGGACCGATCGAATCGAGCGAGGTCGAGAGCGGCACCACGCCGTCGATCGGCACCCGCCGCGCCGTCGGCTTGAAGCCCACGATGCCGCACACGGCGGCGGGAATGCGCACCGAGCCGCCGGTGTCGGTGCCGAGCGCCGCCACGGCCATGCGGTCGGCGACCGAGACCGCGGCGCCCGACGAGGAGCCGCCGGGCACGCGCTTGCGGTCGGCCGGATTGCCCGGCGTGCCGTAATGCGGGTTGAAGCCCACGCCCGAGAAGGCGAACTCGCTCATGTTGGTGCTGCCGACGATCACCGCGCCGGCCGCGCGCAGGCGCGCCACCACGGGTGCATCCTCCTGGGCGGGCGGCGCGTCGTCCAGCGCCTTGGAGCCGGCAAGCGTCGTCTCACCGGCGACGTCGCAGAGATTCTTGATCGACACCGGGATGCCGGCGAGCGGCGAGGCCACGATCCCCGCCTTGCGCAGCGAGTCGCTCGCCTCGGCGGCGGCCAGCGCCTGGGCGCGCCAGGTCTTGACGAAGACGCGCTTGCCTTCGCCCTGGCGGTCGTCGATGCGGGCGAAGGCTTCTTCGGTGAGCTTGCGCGAGGTGGTGCGGCCGGCGGCCAGGTCCGCGGCGAGTTGCCCTATCGTTGGATTTGTCGTCGGGTTGGCCATCGGGCTCCTTGCTCCTACTTCGCGCGGTTCTTCACCAGATCGTCGACCACGCCGGGATCGGCCAGGGTCGAGGTGTCGCCGAGATTGCCGAAATCGTTCTCGGCGATCTTGCGCAGGATGCGGCGCATGATCTTGCCCGAGCGCGTCTTGGGCAGGCCGGGCGCCCACTGGATGACGTCGGGCGTGGCGATCGGGCCGATCTCCTTGCGCACCCAGGCGACCAGTTCCTTGCGCAGCTCGTCGGACGGCTGCTGGCCGGCCTTGAGCGTCACGTAGGCGTAGATGCCCTGGCCCTTGATGTCGTGCGGGATAGCCGACGACGGCGGCCTCGGCCACCTTGGTGTTGCCGACCAGGGCGCTCTCGACCTCGGCGGTGCCGATGCGATGGCCCGAGACGTTGATCACGTCGTCGACGCGGCCGGTGATCCAGTAGTAGCCGTCCTCGTCGCGGCGCGCGCCGTCGCCGGTGAAGTACTTGCCGGGATAGGTCTTGAAGTAGGTGTCGATGAAGCGCTGGTGGTCGCCATAGACCGTGCGCATCTGGCCGGGCCAGGAGTTGATCAGGCAGAGATTGCCGCTGGCCGGCGCCCTCCAGCTCCTTGCCCTCGGCATCGACCATGACGGGCTGCACGCCGAAGAACGGCTTGGTCGCCGAGCCGGGCTTCAGCTTGGTGGCGCCGGGCAGCGGCGTGATCAGGATGCCGCCGGTCTCGGTCTGCCACCAGGTGTCGACGATCGGGCAGCGGCTCGTCGCCCACCACGCGGTAGTACCAGAGCCAGGCCTCGGGATTGATCGGCTCGCCGACCGAGCCCAGCAGCCGCAGGCTCTTGCGCGTGGTCTTCTTCACCGGCGCCTCGCCCTCGCGCATCAGCGCGCGGATGGCGGTGGGCGCGGTGTAGAAGATGTTGACCTGGTGCTTGTCGATGACCTGCCAGAAGCGGCTGGAGTCGGGATAGTTGGGCACGCCCTCGAACATCAGGGTGGTCGCGCCGTTGGCGAGCGGCCCGTAGACGATGTAGCTGTGGCCGGTCACCCAGCCCACGTCGGCGGTGCACCAGTAGACGTCGCCCTCGTGGTAGTCGAAGACGTAGTGGTGCGTCATCGAGGCGAACACGAGGTAGCCGCCGGTCGTGTGCAGCACGCCCTTGGGCTTCCCGGTCGAGCCCGAGGTGTAGAGGATGAACAGCGGATCCTCCGCGCCCATCGGCTCGGGCGGGCAGTCGGCCGGCACCTTGGCGGCGATCTCGTGCCACCACACGTCGCGGCCGGCCTCCCAGCCGACCTTGCCGCCGGTGTGCTTGACCACCAGCACCTTCTTGACGCCCGGGCACTTCTTCAGCGCCTCGTCGGCATTGGCCTTGAGCGGCACCGGCTTGCCGCCGCGCAGGCCCTCGTCGGCGGTGATCACGATGTTGCTGTCGCAATCGACGATGCGGTTGGCCAGGCTGTCGGGCGAGAAGCCGCCGAACACGACCGAATGGACCGCGCCGATGCGCGCGCAGGCCAGCATGGCGTAGGCCGCCTCGGGGATCATCGGCAGGTAGATGGTGACCCGGTCGCCCTTCTTGACGCCGAGCTCCTTCAGCACGTTGGCCATGCGGCAGACTTCGCCGTGCAGCTCGCGGTAGGTGATCTTCTTCGATTTGGCCGGATCGTCGCCTTCCCAGATGATGGCGACCTGGTCGGCGCGCTTGGCCAGGTGCCGGTCGACGCAGTTGGCCGAGACGTTCAGCACGCCGTCGTCGTACCAGCGGATGCGGACATCGCCGGTGTAGTCGACGTCGCGCACGGCGCCCGGACTGTAAGGCTTGATCCAGTCGATGCGCTTGCCGTGCTCGCCCCAGAACTTGGCGGGATCGGCGATCGAGGCCTCGTACATCGCCTTGTACTTGGCGGCGTCGACATAGGCGCGCTTGGCCCAGTCGGCGCTGACGTCGATCAGTTCATCGGCCATGGATTTCCTCCCGCAAGCTTTTTGCCGCGAATTGCTGCGGTTTTAGCGCGCCGTCGCCGCGCTCGGCAATTCGACTTTGGGTTGGGCCCCGCGCGTCCGACCGGTCACTCGTCGTACCAGGTCGTGAAATCCTGCAGCGGCGCGCGCTCGGTGATCAGGTTGTTGGGCACGGCGTCGGGATCGGCGTGGCCCAGCGCCAGGCCGCAGATCACGATCTCGTCGTCGGGAATCTTGAGCTCGCGACGCACCACATGCTGGTAACGGCTGAAGGCGGCCTGCGGGCAGGTATGCAGGCCCTTCTCGCGGGCCAGCAGCATGAGCTGGTCGAGGAAGATGCCGCAGTCGATCCACTGGCCGCCGCCCATGCGGCGCTCGACGCACAGGATCATGCCGACCGGCGCGTCGAAGAAATCGTAGTTCTTGCGGAACTGCTTCAGCATGCCGGCGGCGTCGCCGCGCGGCACGCCGAGCAGGGTGTAGAGCTGCTTGCCGACGAGCTTGCGGCGCGCGTCGTAGACCGGCGTGAACTCCTTCGGATAAACGTTGTATTCGCCGCCCGGGCCGGCGTCGCCGTCATCCATCGCCTTCAGGACGGCCGCCGACAGGCGCTGCCGCGCCTTGCCCTGGGTGATGTAGAGCTTCCACGGCTGCAGGTTGCCGTTCGACGCGGCGCGGCTCGCGGTGCTGATGATCCATTCGATGTCGGCCCGCGGCACCGGGTCCGGCTTGAAGACGCGCATCGAGTGACGGGAATTGACGGCTTCGGACACGCGCATGAACGGCTAGCTCCGGCTGAGATGACGACGCAGGAAGTCGAACAGCTTACGACGCGCCAGCGCGTTCTGCTGCTCGGTGAAGAAATGCGTACCGCCCTGCACGATGAAGGTCTCGACATCCTTGCCGTGCCCCTTGAGCGCCTCCGCCATGGCGAGCGTCTGCGCCACCGGCACGTTCTCGTCGCGCTCGCCGTGGATCAGCAGCACCGGCACGTCGATCTGCGCCACCCGCAGGATCGGCGAGCGCACCGGCAGGCCCTCCGGCCCGCAGAGATCGTCGAGATAATCGCGCACGAACGGGTTGGCCTCGCGCCATGCCGCGAGATCGGTGGCGGCGAAGAACGAGGCGACGGCCTTGATCGGCGGCTTGTGGGCGGCCGCCAGCAGCGCCACCTGGCCGCCCATCGAGGCGCCGACCAGCGCCAGCCGGTCGCGGTCGACCAGCGGCCGCTTGGCCAGCCAGTCGATCGCCGCCAGCACGTCGAGCGGCTGGCGCAGGCCCTGGTCGCTCTCGCCCTCCGAGCCCAGCCAGCCGCGCAGCGACAGCGCCAGGGCGACATAGCCGTTGGCCGACGCCGCGCGCGCCAGGCCCGCCATGTTGTGGGCATGGCCGGGAAAGCCGTGCAGCAGGATCAGCGCCGGATAGGGCGGAACGCCGGCCTGCGGCTTGAAGAGATAGCCGCCGAGGTTGACGCCGTGGCCGGGCACGGAAACCTGCTCGGCGTCGGCCAGGTCGGGCAGTTCGTCCCAGCGGTGCACGACCTCGATCGGCACGCCGTCGGGATCGCGGAAGCCGACCGAATAGTAACCGGGCGCGAAGTAGTCGAGTTCCTTGGGCGGCTGCAGGATCTCCGCCTTGGCGTCGCGCAGCTCGGCATAGATCTGGTCGACCTGGGCGCGGCTTTCGGCCGACACCGCGAGCCACAGCGCGCCCGGCCCGTAGGACACGCCGTCCTTGGCCTGGCGCATGACGAAGTGGTCGTAGCCGCGCGACCACATCACGCGATCGGGGCTGGCCCACACCCGTCGAAAGCCCAGCATGGGCAGCCACATCCGGTGGAACGCGATCGAGCGCGCCAGGTCGCTGACCTCGATGGCGGCACCCGCGAAGGAGGAGCGCGGCCGCATCAGGTCTCGGGCAGGCCGAGCGCGCGCAGCTCGTCGCGCCGCAGATGCTGCTCGCCGGCGAGGAAGAATTCGTCGAGTTGCGGCGGCTTCACGCGCGTGCTGCTCAGCATCGCATGGGCCTGGCCGCGATGGTGGGTCTGGTGCTGGAAGAGATGCTCCAGGATCGAGGCGACGCTGGTGGGCGGCGGCGTGCGGTTGGGCCGCGGCAGGACCAGGCCTTCGGCCAGGCTCGTCTCGGTCTGGCGCTCGCAGAAGCCGACCAGCCGCAGGTCGCTGGCGCGTTGCGCCGACTGCAGCGCGGCAGCGTCGGGAAAATCGGGCGGCGGGTCGTCATAGCGCTTCAGCACCGTCGGCTCGCGCTCGAGTGCGTCGATGTAATAGATGTCGACCCAGAGGATATGGTTCAGCGTGGCGCGCAGCGAGGGGAAGAAGCCGGTGCGCGGCGCGGCGAATTCATCCGGGCTCAATGCCTGGCAGGCATTGAGCAGCCGGTGGTTGGCCCACGCATTGTTGCAGGCCATGGCGATGAAATGGCCGACGAGTCCCGATGTCCTGGGCCCCGTCGCCATGGTCGCGGCGTCGCTCAGGCCGCCTGCGCGAGGTTGCGCAGCACGTAGTGCAGCACGCCGCCGTTCTTGAAGTACTCGACCTCCTCCAGGGTATCGATGCGGCAGGTCAAGGTGACCGTCTCGCTGGTGCCGTCGCGGCGATGGATGGTGAGCGGCACGTCCATGCCGGGCTTGAGTGCGCCGTCGATGCCGTTCACGTCGAAGCTCTCGTGACCGGAGAGGTTGAGCGTCTTGCGCGTCATGCCGTCCTTGAACTGCAGCGGCAGCACGCCCATGCCGACCAGGTTCGAGCGGTGGATGCGCTCGAAGGTCTCGCACACCACGGCCTTGACGCCCAGCAGGTTGACGCCCTTGGCGGCCCAGTCGCGCGAGCTGCCGGTGCCGTATTCCTTGCCGGCGATCAGGATCTGCGGCGTGTGCTCCTTCTTGTAGCGCATCGCCACGTCGAAGATCGGCTCGGGCTGGTCGGTCTGGTAGTGGTGGGTGAAGCCGCCCTCGATGCCCGGCACCATCTCGTTCTTCAGCCGGATGTTGGCGAAGGTGCCGCGCATCATCACCTCGTGATTGCCGCGCCGCGTGCCGTACTGGTTGAAGTCCTTGGCCTCGACGCCGTGCTCGCCGAGATAGGCGCCGGCCGGGCTGTCCTTCTTGATCGAGCCGGCCGGCGAGATGTGGTCGGTCGTGATCGAATTGCCGAACTGGCCGAGCGGGCGGGCGCCCGCGATGTTGGAAAGCGCGCCCGGGATCTTGCCCATGCCGTCGAAGTAGGGCGGGTTGCGCACGTAGGTCGACTTGTCGTCCCAGGCATAGGTCA
>CAVWKN010000009.1:0-200148 GCA_963755585.1 uncultured Alphaproteobacteria bacterium | reverse complement strand
TCGGATGGCGGTCGAGGCGGCGATGGCCATCGTCGACGTCGTCCGCGCAGACGAACTCGACCGACTACGCATCTGTGGGAACTTCGACTGCTCCGATGTGCTGGTGGACCTGTCCCGCAATCGGTGGACGGTTTCTGCGACCTGAGTTGCACCAACCTCGCCGCGGTCCGCGCCTATCGCTCCCGCGGGTCCGGCTCGGGCAGAACCGACGTGTCGACCTGACTTGCGCCAGCCAGGGAGAGCCGTTCCCTGGATGCCGACCCGGCGGCGGGCCATGATGGCGGCGTGCAACGCAGCGAACTGGCCGACTTTCTCCGCCGCCGACGAGAGGCCCTGCAACCCGGCGATGTCGGGCTCGCCAAGGGACAGCGACGGCGCACGGCCGGCTTGCGCCGCGAGGAAGTTGCTGCCCTGTCCGGCATGTCGACCGACACTTACAGCCGACTCGAACAGCAGACCGGGTCCGCAACCGTCCGAGCAGATGGTGGCCGCTCTCGCCCGCGGCCTGCGGCTCACCTTGGTCGAGCGGGACCACCTCTTCCGGATGGCCGGCCACACCGCCCCGACCCGGCTGATCCGGTCCGATCACGTCAGTCCAGCCCTGATGCGAGTCCTCGACCGACTCGACGACACTCCGGCCATGGTGGTCACGGCTGGGCGAGACTCTCGTCCAGAACCGCCTGGCCATCGCCCTGCTCGGTGACCGGACCCACTACCGGGGCTGGCCAGGGATCGGCGTCTACCGGTGGTTCACCGATCCCGCCGATCGGGAAAAATACCCGCAACGCGATCGCGACCAGAGTCGTCTTCAGGTCGCTCAGCTCCGAGGAGCGTTGAGCCGCAGTGGGTCGGCGACGCGAGCGGACCAGGTGGTGCAGGCACTCCTGGCGAGCGGCGCTACGTCAGCGAGATCTGGGCCCGGCACGAGGTTGCGGTCAAAGCCAACCAACACAAGACGCTGGTCCATCCGGAACTCGGTGAGATCGAGTTGGACTGCCAACTTCTGGTGAACGAGAACGACTCTCAAGTGCTCCTGATCTTCACGGCCGTTCCCGGCACGGTGGACCAACAGAAATTGGAGCTGCTGTCGGTGATCGGTACGCAGAGCCTGGCGAGCGAGGAACGCTCGCCGGACGTCCACCGAGCGGCGCAGTGATCCAGGGAGCGGCTCTCCCTCGATGAACTCTCCTCTCCCGACGGATCGGCATCGCCTGCACAGTAGGTGGTGTCGGGGCGAACGATCCCGAGACCCGAGGAGACACAACAGCATGAAGACTTCCGGCAACACCATCCTGATCACCGGCGGCACATCGGGGATCGGACACGGGCTGGCCCAACGCTTCCACGCGGCCGGCAACAAGGTGATCGTCGCCGGGCGGCGTCAGGACCTGCTGGACCAGATCGTCGACGAGCACGACGGCATCGACTCGATCCTGCTCGATGTTGCCGATCCGGCCTCCATCGAAGCCGCCTTCACCGAGCTGACCGCCCGGTACCCCGAGCTCAATGTGTTGATCAACATGGCCGGCATCATGCAGACCGAGAACCTCCTGGATCCGGCCTTCCTGGACACGTCCGAGGCCACCATCACCACCAACCTGCTGGGCCCGATCCGGATGCTCAGCGCGTTCGCGCCATTTCTTTCCGAGCGCGAAGATGCGGTCATCATGAACGTCTCGTCCGGGCTGGCCTTCGTGCCGCTGCCGATCACGCCGACCTACAACGCGACCAAGGCCGCGATCCACTCCTTCACCGAAAGCCTGCGCGTACAGCTCGCCGACACGGGAGTGCAGGTGCTGGAGCTGATCCCACCCGCGGTGCAGACCACGCTGCTCGGCCAGGAGAACGACGAGAACTCGATGCCGTTGCAGGACTATCTGGACGAGGTCATGAGCATCCTCGCCACCCAGCCGGACGCCGACGAGATCCGGGTCGAGCGGGTCAACGTGCTGCGCTTCGCCGAAGTCAACGGGAACTACGGCCAGGGTGCTCTCCATGTTCAGCGGTCACTGAGCTGATTGGCGTCGATCAGCGACGGCTGTGGGGCGCGGCCGAAGCCGCGCCCCACAGTCATTTTCTGCCGGGTGCTACTTGATGCTGTAGGCGTACGGCAGGTCGATCAATTCGTCGCCGTCGAATACCCCGAAGTTGAAGTCGTCGATATACAGGTGGCCGCTGACCACACTGCCCTTGGCGCCATTCGGGGTGATCGTGACGGTGATGGTGGCGCTCTCGCCGGGCTGCAGATAGACCGGTCCTGGATCGGCCGACGGCCTGCCGTCGTCACCAGGGCCGAGGTGGCCGCCCCGACGCTGCGGGTGTCGACCGCCACCGCGGCTCCGGACTCTGGCCCGCAACGCAACCCCGGCCTTGGCCCGGGCCAGCGTCGCCGGGTCGAGCGTGGCCGCTGCGAGCCCGACCTGCCAGATATCCCCAAAGCGTTCGAGGTGACGTTCGGGTCGAAGAGCTGGCCGTGCGCGGTGGCTGCCACGCTGACCGTGCCCACCGGCGCGCCGCCGTCCCCGAAGGGACCGAGCTGACCGATGTTGGCCGTCCAGATTCCGGGTGTGACCTGGGCTGCGGTGACGTTGACCGTTGCGCCGTTGCCGACCGCGGCCGAATACAGCTCCGGTGCACCAAACGCCGCTGCGACGTCCAAATTGACCGGCTGGCTCGCCGTCGCCACAAACGTCAACTTCGGGGTCTCGGTGGGCACGAGCCATTGCGGGAGGACGTCGGCCGGAACCGGTAGGGGAATCGGCTGGTCTGCCTGGAACAGCCCCGCCAGTGGCAGATCGCCGACCGCGTCGAGCCGACCGTCGGCGAAGTAGGTCTGCGGAGCGACCCCGGTGTTGGTGATCTTCACCGGGACCTGAACCGGTTGACCGGCCGTCAGCGCGGTCCTGGCATTGTTCGGCAAGCCGGCCGACACCTTGACGGTGTTGTAGGCGACCTTGACCGTGAACGGCTGCTGCAGCTCCTGCCCGCTGACCACGCCGGTGAACACCGACAGGGTCCATCTGCCCGGCGCCGGATTGCGTCGGTACATCTGGAAGGCGTTGCCGCTGACGTCGTTCGCCGGCCAGATCAACGTCCACATTGCTTTGCTGGGAGTACACCTGACCATCGGGGGCGGTCAGCACACCGACAAAGGTCTGGTTGGGGTCGTTCCAGGTGATGCCGATGCCCAGGTCCTTGCGGCCCCTTGGCACGTCGACGTAGTAGACCTGGCTCTGTTCCGGGAGGGCCGCGCGGCCATTGCCGCCGGTGAACACCCCGGTGAAGGTGGTGTTGCGCGGCGGGACGATCGACCGCAGGGTCATCGGCACCGAGGTGACCAGCCCACTCCCGGTGCTGAGCTGCACCGATGCCGACACGTCACCCGGCTGGGACGGCAGCCTGGTTTTGACGAAGACGGTGCGGGTCGCGCCGGCCGGGATCCGGACCGGGCTGGCCACGCCCGCCCTGGTGTAGTTCTCGGTCGTCGCCGAATACTGGAACGGGCCATTGAACCCGGTGCTCTTCGACACGGCGAAGAACGCCTTCCATACGCCGCCCTTCGGGTATAGCAATACGTCGACCGGAGTAGGGGGTGGACTACAAGACGAGGGCCGTTCTGTATAAGGACGTCGAGACGGAACGTTCTACCAAGGTGCTAGCCTACGCAACCAGCGACCGTGCTGGCATGGAGACGACGATTGCACTGGATTGCGTCGACTTGTTTGTCGACCTGTTAGACAAAATCGGTCCCACAAAAAAGATCTCGCTCATTCTGCATGCTAACGGCGGACAGTCACTTGCCGCTTGGCGAATTGTCAACCTCATCCGGACCTTCTGTGACGAACTCGAGGTCCTGATACCCATGAAGGCACTCAGCGCGGGCACACTGATATCTATCGGCGCAGATCGCCTCGTCATGACAAAGCAAGCCGCCCTCGGCCCAATTGCCCCGAGTGTTGTCAACAATCCGCTCAATCCATCTGTAAATGTTGGCGGCCAGATGATGCGGGTTCCCGTTGGCGTGGAGAACGTGCTTGGATACCTTCACGCCGCAAAATCAGAGCTGAACATCAAGAGCGAAAAGCACCTTGCGTCCATTCTGCAGCACATGTCTTCCCAGGTGCATCCTCTCGTCCTTGGTGAGGTCTTTCGCAGTCGAGCTCAAATACGCTTCCTGGCCGACAAGCTGCTTAAGAGCCAGGTGAAGGATGCCAAGAAGATCAAATCGATCATCTCTTTCCTATGTGCAAACTCTGGTGGCCATGACTACACGATCAACCGGCGTGAGGCCAAGGAACTCGGCCTTAACGTCGAGACGCCTAACTCGAAAATATACGACCTGCTGCGTGCCATTCACCTGAGTTACAACGAGGAAATGAGAACTCCTGGAGCCCTACTCCCAGCAAGTGGAACTGGGCACGAGCACGACCGTTCAGTACAGACACGTCCGAGGACTACTGGAGGACGCGAGTGGCGGATGCTACCAGTTCCTCTCCCAAGGGACGTTGACGAAGACGACGGCTCAGTCACCAATGGGGCCGCAAGTAGCAATCTCCGATCAAAGAACTTCTGAATCATGGCGAAAGATCTGACTATTCGCCCTTCATCCGATGTTCGCGAATGTGTTCGCGAAAGCACTGCGAGCTTGTCGGTTGCATCCATTGGTACCGGCGGCAGCTGCAATTTGGCTGCTCAGACAGCCAAGTCATTGCCAGCTCGTGTCTGAAAATGCTGACCCAACATGCCCATAATGACGGTTATACAATCGACGATGGCCACAAACTCGGACACCCGTCACCACTGAGCACAGAATGATGCCGTTCAGCGTTCTCGCAAGCTGTCATGGCTGTATCGCAATAGGGGAGAGAGCAGATAGCCGATGACGGTGCGGGAACCGGTCTTGATTTCCACAGTTAACGCCATTCCCGGAGACAAGTTGACGAGATTGTCTTCAATCTTCATCTGTGCGCGATCAAGCGATATGCGCGCTGTGTAGACGAGCTCCTGTCCCTTGGGTTCGCTCGTGCCGGTTTCGGCCGCCTGGACTTTGTCGCCTGTTTTGTCTTGGGGCTTGTCGCGAACAACGGCATCCCGCGACAGGCTTATTACATTGCCATGTAGAAGCCCGTACCTCGTGAAATTGAAAGTGTCGACTTTGATCTCGGCCTCGTCTCCGGCATGGACAAAGCCTATGTCGCGGTTCGACACCATCGCTTCAATTTCGAGATGACTATTGATCGGCACGATCACCAGCAAGGCTTGGCCCGGCGTCACCACTCCCCCAACGGTGTGCACTGCGAGCTGCTGCACAACGCCGTCCACTGGCGCAGTAAGCCGCTGAAGCTTGGTCCGTTGCTGAGCTTTGACTACGTCCTCGCTCAGGCTTGCCACTTTCTGTTCGGCCTTTGCCAGTTCGTCAAAAACGCCGCGCCGATGCTCGGCCACGGTCTTTGTCCGGGTTTCTCTCAGAGCGGCGACCGCGGCATCTGCCTCTTGGTAGCGACTCTTATGGACGAGAAGGTCGTGCCTTTGGCCGACGAGATCTTGAAGCTCCGTGAGATAGGTAAGCTTCGAACCCAAATCTCTGTCTATCAGGTATTGGCGAATTTCCAGCCGCTTCTCCAAAAGTGGAATCATCGCCTCAAACTTACCGATGCTTGCGGTCACGGTGCCGCGCTCGGCTTCCTTCTGCTGTAGCTGACGATCGATCTCGGCGAGCTTGGAGTTGTGCTCGGCGACCTGACTTTCCAAAAACTGCCGTTGCATTTCAATGAGCATAGGGCTCGCTGCTTCCGGCGGGCTGAAATCCTGGCCCGGTTCAGCGTTGGCCGCGAGCACAGCACGCAATCGCGCGACGTCCAGTTGTGCCGCAACGAGGTCGCTCCGCAAATGCCCTAGCTCCGCCTGATTCATCGTCGGATCGAGTTCGATCAGGACTTGACCGGCCTGGACGGTGCTGCCGTCACGAACATGAATTGCTCGCACCACTCCCGACTCAAACGGCTGGATAACCTTGGTCCGCTCGCTCGGAATAATTTTCCCGGGGGCCGAGGCGACAATGTCTATTTTCCCAAAAGACGCCCAAGTCAATGCCAGGCCAAAGAGCACAATGATCGTCAGACCAATGGAACGGCCAATCGGAGATGCGGGTGTTTCGACGATTTCGAGTGCCGCCGGCAAGAACGCGAGCTCCGCCCTGTCGCGGCGGCTCGGCCCACGACGCAGGTCGACGACATTGTTGGCGCGATTTCTAGACAACTTCATGGATTCCGGCCTGCAGGCGGTAGAGCGAAGCATAACGGCCGCCAGTCTTGATCAGATCCTCATGGGTCCCATCCTCGACGATGCGGCCCGCATCGATCGTGATAATCCGGTCCGCGCGCCGCACGGTCGACAGCCGGTGGGCGATGATAAAGACGGTGCGACCCTTGGCGATCTCCTGCATATTCCGCTGGATGATGCGCTCGCTCTCGTAATCGAGCGCGCTTGTCGCCTCGTCGAAGATCAGGATCGGGGGTTGGTGACCAGAGCGCGCGCGATGGCGATCCGCTGCTTCTGTCCCCCCGATAGGCTCGAGCCGCGCTCACCGACAATGGTGTCGTAACTTTCCGGCAGTTCCAGGATGAACTCATGCGCGCCTGCGAGCTTCGCTGCTGCAATGACCTGCTCGATCGGCATGGCCGGGTCGGCGAGCGCGATATTGTCGCGCACCGAGCGGTTGAACAGCACGTTTTCCTGCAGCACGACGCCCAATTGCCGTCGCAACCAGGCGGCGTCGACCATTGAGAGGTCGACGCCGTCGACCAGCACGCGCCCACGCTCCGGCACGTACAGCCGTTGGGCGAGCTTGGCGAGCGTGCTCTTGCCCGAGCCCGAGGGGCCGACGATGCCGACGATCTGGCCGGCCGGCACGCTTGAAACTGACGTCATGCAGCACTGCCGGCCCATCGACGCGGTAGCGGAAGGTGACATGCTCGAAGGTGATGTCACCGCAGATCTGCTGGGAGGGCTGCGCGTCCGGGATTGAAGGTTGGCTCCGCCGGGGTATTGAGGATATCGCCGAGCCGCGCCACCGACAGCCGGGCTTGATGGAAATCCTGCCAGATCTGGGCGAGCCGCAGCACCGGCGCGCTCACCCGTCCGGCCAACATGTTGAAAGCAACCAACTCGCCGACCGAGAGGCTGCCGTCGATGACGAGCTTGGCGCCAAAAAACAAGACGCCGGCGGTGACCAGCTTGCTCACGAGCTGCACCGACTGGCTCGTCACGTTGCCGAGGCTGAGCACGCGGAAGCTCGCAGCAACATAGCCAGCGAGCTGCTCCTCCCAGCGGCGCTGCATCTGCGGCTCGACCGCCATGGCCTTGAGCGTTTCGACGCCCGTCACGCTTTCCACCAGAAAGGCCTGCGATTCTCGGCGCCGCGCGCAAACTTCTCGTCGAGCCGGCGTCGGAACAGCGGCGTCGCTCCGGCTGAAATCGCGATATAAAACGGGAATGCCCCGACGCACGACCAAGGTCAAGAACGGCGAGTACACGAACATCACCGCCAGGAACACGAAGGCGAAGACCAGGTCGATGACCAGCGTGAGCGCCGAGCTGGTCAGAAAGTTACGGATATTTTCAAGCTCTCGCACGCGCGCAACCGAATCCCCAACCCGCCGGGCCTGAAAATAGGCGATTGGCAAGTTCACCAAATGCCGGAACAGCCGGGCGCCCAGCTCGACGTCGATCCGGTTGGTCGTATGCGCAAAAAGATAGGTTCGAAGGATCCCGATGATGGTCTCGAAAATCGCAATCGCCACTAACCCAATGATCAGCACATCGAGCGTGCTCAGCGTGCGGTGCACTAGCACCTTGTCGATGACCACCTGAAAGAACAGCGGCGATATGAGCGCAAACACTTGCAGGAAGAACGAGGCGACGAGCACCTCACCAAGCAAGCGCCGGTATTTGTGAATAGCGCCGAGGAACCACGTGATGTCGAACCGTCGCGAGAGGTCGACCAAGCCGGCGCGGCGCGTCATCAGCACCAGCTGACCGTCCCACCACGCCTCGAATTCGGCCCGCGTGGTCATGATGGGACGGGGCGATAACGGCGACTGCACCAGCGCCTTGTCGTCACCGACCTTGCCGAGCAGCAAGAAACCGCCGGTGCGCAGCCTCACGATCGCCGGCAACGGCGTGCTGGCAAGCCGCTCCCAGGTGGTCAGCGTCGCTCGCGCCTTGAGCCCAAGCTCCTTGCGCAGCGCAGCATCTCCGGAACGCCAATTGTCCCGCCGCCAAAGCGATGCCAGATCTGCTCGGGATCGGCGCCAACACCGTGGAAACCTACAAGACGAGGACCGTTCTGTACAAGGACGTCGAGACGGAACGTTCTACCAAGGTGCTAGCCTACGCAACCAGCGACCGTGCTGGCATGGAGACGACGATTGCACTGGATTGCGTCGACTTGTTTGTGGATCTGTTAGACAAAATCGGTCCGACAAAAAAGATTTCGCTCATTCTCCATGCTAACGGCGGACAGTCACTTGCCGCTTGGCGAATTGTCAACCTCATCCGGACCTTCTGTGACGAACTCGAGGTCCTGATACCCATGAAGGCACTCAGCGCCGGCACACTGATATCTATCGGCGCAGATCGCCTCGTCATGACAAAGCAAGCCGCCCTCGGCCCAATTGACCCGAGTGTCGTTAACAATCCGCTCAATCCATCTGTAAATGTTAGCGGTCAGATGATGCGGGTTCCCGTTAGCGTGGAGAACGTGCTTGGATACCTTCGCGCCGCAAAATCAGAGCTGAACATCAAGAGCGAAAAGCACCTTGCGTCCATTCTGCAGCACTTGTCTTCCCAGGTGCATCCTCTTGTCCTTGGTGAGGTCTTTCGCAGTCGAGCTCAAATACGCTTCCTGGCCGACAAGCTGCTTAAGAGCCAAGTGAATGATGCCAAAAAGATCAAGTCGATCATCTCTTTCCTGTGCGCGGACTCCGGTGGCCATGACTACACGATCAACCGGCGTGAGGCCAAGGAACTCGGCTTTAACGTCGAGACGCCTAACTCGAAAATATACGACCTGCTGCGTGCCATTCACCTGAGTTACAACGAGGAAATGAAACTCCTGGAGCCCTACTCCCAGCAAGTGGAACTGGGCACGAGCACGACCGTCCAGTACAGACACGTCCGAGGACTACTGGAGGACGCGAGTGGCGGATGCTACCAGTTCCTCTCCCAAGGGACGTTGACGAAGACGACGACTCAGTCACCAACGGGGCAATTAGCAATCTCCGATCAAAGAACTTCCGAATCATGGCGAAAGATCTGACTATTCGCCCATCATCCGATACTCGCGGATGCTTTCTCAAAATCACGCAAGCATGTCGGTTGCATCCAATGGTGCCGGGGGCAGCTGCGAGTTGGCTGCTCAGACCGCCAAGTCATTGCCAGCTCGTGTCTGAAAATGCCGACCCAACCTGCCCATAATGACGGTTATACAATCGACGATGGCCACAAACTCGGACGTCCGTCACCACTGAGCACGGAATGATGGCGTTCAGCGTTCTCGCAAGCTGTCATGGCTGTACCGCAACAGGGGAGAGAGCAGATAGCCGATGACGGTGCGGGAACCGGTCTTGATTTCCACAGTTAACGCCATTCCCGGAGACAAGTTGACGAGATTGTCTTCAATCTTCATCTCCGCGCGATCGAGCGATATGCGCGCTGTGTAGACAAGCTCCTGTCCCTTGGGTTCGCTCGAGCCGGTTTCGGCCCCTGGGACTTTGTCGCCTGCTTTGTCCTGGGGCTTGTCGCGAACAACGGCGTCCCGCGACAGGCTCATGACATTGCCATGTAGAAGCCCGTACCTCGTGAAATTGAAAGTGTCGACTTTGATCTCGGCTTCATCGCCGGCATGGATGAAACCTATGTCGCGGTTCGACACCATCGCTTCAATTTCGAGATGACTATTGATCGGCACGATCACAAGCAAGGCCTGGCCAGGCGTCACCACTCCCCCAACGGTGTGCACTGCGAGCTGCTGCACAACACCGTCCACTGGCGCAGTAAGCCGCTGAAGCTTGGTCCGTTGCTGAGCTTTGACCACGTCCTCGCTCAGACTTGCCACTTTCTGTTCGGCCTTTGCCAGTTCGTCAAAAACGCCGCGTCGATGCTCGGCCACGGTCTTTGCCCGGGTTTCCCTCAGAGCGGCGACCGCGGCATCTGCCTCTTGGTAGCGACTCTTATGGACGAGAAGGTCGTGCCTTTGGCCGACGAGATCTTGAAGCTCTGTGAGATAGGTAATCTTCGAACCCAAATCTCTGTCTATCAGGTATTGGCGAATTTCCAGCCGCTTCTCCAAAAGTGGAATCATCGCCTCAAACTTACCGATACTTGCAGTCACGGTACCGCGCTCGGCTTCCTTCTGCTGTAGCTGACGATCGATCTCGGCGAGCTTGGAGTTGTGCTCGGCGACCTGACTTGCCAAAAACTGCCGTTGCATTTCAATGAGCATAGGGCTCGCTGCTTCCGGCGGGCTGAAATCCTGGCCCGGATCAGCGTGCGCCGCGAGCACAGCACGCAATCGCGCGACGTCCAGCTGTGCCGCAACGAGGTCGCTCTGCAAATGCCCCAGCTCCGCCTGATTCATCGTCGGATCGAGTTCGATCAGGACTTCACCGGCCTGCACGCTGCTGCCGTCACGAACATGAATTGCTCGCACCACTCCCGACTCAAACGGCTGGATAACCTTGGTCCGCTCGCTCGGAATAATTTTCCCAGGGGCCGAGGCGACAATGTCTATTTTCCCAAAAGACGCCCAAGTCAATGCCAGGCAAAAGAGCACAACGATCGTCAGACCAATGGAACGGCCAATCGGAGATGGCGGCGTTTCGACGATTTCGAGTGCCGCCGGCAAGAACGCGAGCTCCCCCCTGTCGCGGCGGCTCGGTTCACGACGCAAGGCGACGACATTGTTGGCGCGATTCCTAGACAACTTCTTGGATTCCGGCTTGCATACGGTGGAGCGAAGCATAACGGCCACCAGTCCTGATCAAATCCTCATGGGTCCCATCCTCGACGAGGCGTCCCGCATCAATCGTGATAATCCGGTCAGTACGCCGAACAGCCGACAGCCGATGGGCAATTATGAAAACGGTTCGGCCTTTGACGATCTCCTTCATATTTTGCTGGATCACTCGCTCGCTTTCGTAATCAAGCGCGCTCGTTGCTTCGTCGAAGATCAGCACTCGCGGGTTGGTGACCAGCGCACGCGCGATTGCGATTCGCTGCCTTTGCCCCCCCGATAGGCTCGAGCCGCGCTCACCGACAATCGTGTCGTACCCTTCCGGTAGCTCCAGGATGAACGCGTGAGCGCCAGCGAGCTTCGCTGCTTCTACAACCTGCTCAATCGGTATGGCCGGGTCGGCGAGCGCAATGTTGTCCCGCACCGAGCAGTTGAACAGCACGTTTTCCTGCAGCACGACGCCCAATTGTCGTCTCAGCCAGGAAGTGTCGACCAGCGCGAGATCCGCACCGTCGATCAGCACACGCCCGCTTTCCGGCACGTAAAACCGCTGGATAAGCTTGGAAAGCGTGCTCTTGCCGGAGCCCGAGGGGCCGACTATTCCAATGACTTGGCCGGCCTCCACGCTGAAACTCACGTCGTGCAGCACTTCAGACCCATCGATGCGGTAGCGGAAGGTCACATGCTCGAAAGAGATATCCCCGCGGATTGCTGGAAGGGCTGCCCGGCCGGGATTGAAGGTCGGCTCTGCCGGAGTGTTGAGAATATCGCCCAGCCGGGCAACTGACAGGCGGGCCTGATGAAAGTCTTGCCAGATCTGAGCGAGGCGGAGCACAGGCGAGCTCGCCCGTCCCGCCAACATGTTGAAAGCCACGAGCTCGCCAACCGATAGATCGCCGTCGATGACGAGCTTGGCGCCGAAGTAGAGAACGCCTGCCGTGACCAGCTTGGTCACGAGCTGAACCGATTGGCTCGCAACGTTGCCGAGGCTGAGCACCCGGAAGGTCGCGGCGACATAGCCCGCGAGTTGCTCCTCCCACCGGCGCTGCATCTGCGGCTCAACCGCCATGGCTTTGAGCGTCTCGACACCGGCCACGCTTTCTACCAGAAAGGCCTGGTTCTCGGCACCCCGTGCAAATTTCTCATCGAGCCGCCTCCGGAACAATGGCGCGGCGCCTGCCGAGATGGCGATATAGAATGGAAAGGCTCCAAGTACGATCCAGGTCAAAAATGGCGAGTACACGAACATCACCGCGAGGAACACAAACACGAAAAACAAATCGATTGACGATCGTCAGAGCTGAGCTGGTTAGAAAATTCCGGATATTTTCAAGCTCTCGCACCCTGGCAACGGAATCTCCGACCCGCCTCGCCTGGAAATAGGCGATCGGCAGGGCCACTAAATGGCGGAACAGCCGAGCGCCTAGTTCGACATCGATCCGGTTTGTGGTGTGTGCGAAAAGATAGGTTCGAAGGATTCCAAGTACGGTCTCGAATATCGTGATCGCCACCAGACCGATGATCAACACATCGAGTGTGCTGAGGGACCGATGCACAAGCACCTTGTCTATGACGACCTGGAAGAACAGCGGCGAGACCAAGGCGAATAGCTGCAGGAAGAACGAAGCGACGAGCACCTCGCCGAGCAGTCGTCGATACTTGTGAATGGCGCCGAGGAACCACGTTATGTCGAACCGTCGCGCCAAATTGGCCAGCCCGGCGCGCCGAGTCATCAGCACAAGATGGCCATCCCACACCGCCTCAAATTCGGCCCTCGTCATCAGGGTGGGCCGCGGCGAAAGCGGTGACTGGACCAAGGCCTTTTCGTCGCCGATTTTGCCCAGCAGCAGAAAGCCTCCGTCACGCAGTCCAACGATCCCCGGCAATGGCGCATTGACAAGCCGTTCCCAGGTTGCCCGGCGGGATCGAGCTTTGAGACCAAGCTCCTTCGCGCAGCGCAACATCTGTGGAATGCCGATTGCCCCCGCGGCAAACCGATGCCGGATCTGCTCCGGATCTGCGCCGATACCGTGAAGACCCAGTAGCATCACCAGAACGGAAAGCCCTGGGTCTATTGCATTGTCGGATCGGGTGGTCATTTCGACGATGTCTTCGTCCATGCGTGAGGCTGAGCCAAAGGCGACAGAACGTTCGACGACTCCCGCGATGGATCAATGAACGTACCGCCGTGGCCATTGCTGGAAGCCACGAAGGAGGTGGCCATATAGCTTCCGAGCAATGCCAGGTTTGCCACATGCATCCCGTCATTGACCGTGAGCGTGCCTCCTGAATTGTCGTTATTGGCTCGATAGCCCAGGGTCAGTTGGCTGGAGAAGGTAATGTCAGCGAGATTCAGAGTGTCTCGGCCACGAATCCCCGAAATCTGACCAGCGTAATGTTGCGAGTCATCCAACTTCAGCATGCCAGTGCCACCAGCAAACAGCACATTTTCGGATGTGCCTGGCGCTAGTTCGAGCCGAGCGGCATTGCTGATCGTCGCATTTCCAGCGGTTTGATCGGATGAAACAATGCGCGGATCGATGACTGTGGTGCCACCGTGGCCGTCGGCCGACGTTGTCCAAACCAACCCTAGGTAATTGCCTTGGAGAGCGATGTTGGCTGTGTGGTTACTTGCATCCTTCACAGTCAGCGTGCCGTGCGTGGTATC
The DNA here is from genome assembly GCA_963755585.1 of uncultured Alphaproteobacteria bacterium. Taxonomy (GTDB): domain Bacteria; phylum Pseudomonadota; class Alphaproteobacteria; order Reyranellales; family Reyranellaceae; genus Reyranella. Next base: position 186,466 of record CAVWKN010000009.1, on the reverse strand, counting down.
ACCAGAATAGGTAGCCGTAGTGGTGTTTGAGGCAAAGTTGATGTCCGACAGGTCGAACTTGGTGCCTGGCGAGAATCCGGATACCTGGCCCGTATAGGCCTGCGAATTGTCCAGTCTCAAAGTCCCCGTCGACGCGGCCGCAAAGTTCACGTTTGCCGACGAACTGCCGTCAATCTCGAGAATGGAGGCGCCAGTGATCGAGGCGGCTGACGCGTCGGCAGTGGGTGCCGGCGATGGCGCTTCCGTCGCCGGGGAACGATGGCGTTGGCGGTGCCGGTCAGGGTGGGGTTCGATGTGATTCCATCAGTCGACGACGATCCGGTGGCGTTGGCCAGGCGCGCGGTATGGCGACTGCGGTATTGGTATTGTCGGAGCGTGAAAGTGAGCGACGTACTGGCGGTATTGCCGGCGGCGTCGGTCTCGCTGGCGACGACGGTGTGCGACCCGTTGCCGAGGGCAGTCGGTGTGAAGCTCCAGGCGCCCGATGCGTCGGCAGTGGTGGTCGGGGCGATGGCGCTGCCGTCGACCGTGAAGTGAACGACGGCGTTGGCGGCGCCAGTGCCGGTCAGGGTGGGATCCGACGTGATCCTGTCGGTCGACGACGATCCGGTATCGTTGGCCAGGCGCGCCGTGATGGCGGCCGCGGTGTTGTCGAGCGTGAAGGTGAGTGACGCGCTACCGGCATTGCCGGCGGCGTCGGTCTCGCTGGCGACGACGGTGTGCGACCCGTTGCCGAGGGCGGTCGGTGTGAAGCTCCAGGCGCCCGACGCGTCGGCAGTGGTGGTCGGGGCGATGGCGCTGCCGTCGACCGTGAAGTGAACGACGGCGTTGGCGGCGCCGGTGCCGGTCAGGGTGGGGTTCGACGTGATCCTGTCGGTCGACGACGATCCAGTATCGTTGGCCAGGCGCGCGGTGATGGCGGCCGCGGTGTTGTCGAGCGTGAAAGTGAGCGACGTGCTGGCGGTATTGCCGGCGGCGTCGGTCTCGCTGGCGACGACGGTATGCGACCCGTTGCCGAGGGCAGTCGGCGTGAAGCTCCAGGCGCCCGATGCGTCGGCGGTGGCGGTGCCGGCGATGGCGCTGCCGTCGACCGTGAAGTGAACGACGGCGTTGGCGGCGCCAGTGCCGGTCAGGGTGGGGTTCGACGTGATCCTGTCGGTCGACGACGATCCGGTATCGTTGGCCAGACGAGAGGTGATAGCGGGCGCAGTCGTAGTCGAGGGTGAAGGTGAGTGACGCGCTGCCGGCATTGCCGGCGGCGTCGGTCTCGCTGGCGACGACGGTGTGCGACCCGTTGCCGAGGGCGGTCGGCGTGAAGCTCCAGGCGCCCGATGCGTCGGCGGTGGCGGTGCCGGCGATCGCGCTGCCGTCGATCGTGAAGTGAACGACGGCGTTGGCGGCGCCGGTGCCGGTCAGGGTGGGGTCCGACGTGATCCTGTCGGTCGACGACGATCCGGTATCGTTGGCCAGACGAGAGGTGATAGCGGGCGCAGTCGTATCGAGGGTGAAAGTGAGCGACGTGCTGGCGGTATTGCCGGCGGCGTCGGTTTGGCTGGCGACGACGGTGTGGGAGCCGTTGCCGAGGGCGGTCGGCGTGAAGCTCCAGGCGCCCGATGCGTCGGCGGTGGTGGTCGGGGCGATGGCGCTGCCGTCGATCGTGAAGTGAACGACGGCGTTGGCGGCGCCGGTGCCGGTCAGGGTGGGGTCCGACGTGATCCTGTCGGTCGACGACGATCCGGTATCGTTGGCCAGGCGCGCGGTGATGGCGGCCGCGGTGTTGTCGAGCGTGAAGGTGAGTGACGCGCTGCCGGCATTGCCGGCGGCGTCGGTCTCGCTGGCGACGACGGTATGCGACCCGTTGCCGAGGGCAGTCGGCGTGAAGCTCCAGGCGCCCGATGCGTCGGCGGTGGCGGTACCGGCGATGGCGCTGCCGTCGACCGTGAAGTGAACGACGGCGTTGGCGGCGCCGGCGCCGGTCAGGGTGGGGTCTGACGTGATCCTGTCGGTCGACGACGATCCGGTGTCGTTGGCCAGGCGCGCGGTGATGGCGGCCGCGGTGTTGTCGAGCGTGAAGGTGAGCGACGTGCTGGCGGTATTGCCGGCGGCGTCGGTCTCGCTGGCGACGACGGTGTGCGAGCCGTTGCCGAGGGCGGTCGGTGTGAAGCTCCAGGCGCCCGACGCGTCGGCAGTGGTGGTCGGGGCGATGGCGCTGCCGTCGACCGTGAAGTGAACGACGGCGTTGGCGGCGCCGGTGCCGGTCAGGGTGGGGTTCGACGTGATCCTGTCGGTCGACGACGACCCGGTATCGTTGGCCAGACGAGAGGTGATAGCGGGCGCAGTCGTATCGAGCGTGAAGGTGAGCGACGTGCTGGTGGTATTACCGGCAGCGGTCTCGCTGACGCCGACGGTGTGGGAGCCGTTGCCGAGGGCGGTCGGTGTGAAGTTCCAGGCGCCCGACGCGTCGGCAGTGGTGGTGCCGGCGATGGCGCTGCCGTCGACCGTGAAGTGAACGACGGCGTTGGCGGCGCCGGTGCCGGTCAGGGTGGGGTTCGACGTGATTCCATCAGTCGACGACGATCCGGTGTCGTTGGCCAGGCGCGCGGTGATGGTGGCCGCCGGCGAACCGGCGGTGGCCGCCGGCGAACCGGTCAGCCAGCCACTCGTGTCGGGATAGGATTGTGAGATTGAGCCGGTTTCGTGAGTGGCGGCTTTGAATTGGGCGAAGTTTTTAGCGCCGACCCACTCGAACCTGCTTCCCCCGTCAGACATGAAGTATTGGTTGTTACTCCAGGTGTTTCCCCCGTTGAGCATGCCGGACGGGTTGTAGTCAGCGAAGCCGCCGATGGAGCCGTGTCCGTCACGATCCACGATGATGTTGTCATGGATTTGGTTGCCGGTGGTTGTGTAGAGACCGTACGCGCCAGAACCCCTGTTCTGCTGAATCAGGACGATTCCGTTACCGCCTCCGGTCATGTCGACCTGGTTGCCATAGACCTGAACGTTCTGGGAATTTTGGATATTGATTTCGGCGCCCCAACCCCAACCGCGTGTGTCACCGTACCCATTGTCGATGAGCGTGTTGTTGCGGATGATCGCGTTGTAGCTGATCTCGTAGGCGATGCCACTGATGGTGTTATGAACGACAACATTGTCCTCGTAGAGTGTGTTGATGCTGTCGATGTCGCTCCACAGGCCCGGACCATTATTGTCGTGCACGTAGTTGCCTTGCACGACCAGGTTATTTGTTTCAGCGAATTTGAGTCCGCCCGCTTCCCACAACGGATCAATGCCAGACCAGAAGCCGTTCGATGCGAGCTCGTTGCCTTGAACGAGAACGTTATTGCCGTATCCGCCGACCCCCATCTGACCATTGTCATGCACGTAATTGCCGATGATCTGGCTGCCGTCGTGGGCAGTGATGCCCACGGCGTAATTCAGTCGAGCTTCATTGTCCCGAATGGTCCAACTCTGGTCCCCGCTAATGGCACCATCCTGGATCATCGGGTCATACTTCTCGATGACCAGGTTTTGCACGGTTACATTCTTGGCGCTGCCATGGAAAGCATCGGTCTGTTTGCCAGCTTCAACCGTGTGACCCGTTGGGTTGTCGGCGATGTAGATCTTGTCGGCGGCATAATCGAAATAGAAGGTGCCGGGAACGACCTTGGATAGAGCGTCGACCGGCTTTAGCGGGGTATTGTCGAGGAACACGGTCTCCGGATTGCCGGGCCTCTGAGTGCCCGGCAAAAACTCTGCACTGGAGTTGACGCGGCCTTGCTGCGTCTGGCCGCCAATGACCCAAAGATTGCCGCTCTGAGTCCAGTTGGTCAGCACAGCCGAGCCGTTGAGGATTGCTCCTTCAGCACCGACAAAGGTCTGACCGTCTTTTGGCGCCAAGGAGACGCCGCGATAGACACCAGGCTCAAAATAGAATGTGGCCCCGGCAGGAGCTGCGCTCACGATAGCAGAGATATTGTCGCCAGGATTAAGGATGATCGCTCCGGCGGGCGCCGATGTAGCCTTTGGCCCATAAGTTCCCATTGTAAACTCCTCCTGTAGTATTCTCGTTGTCGTCGAGAGCTTGTATGGGCTTGAGCTCTGATGACCCGGGATTCCCCGGATGACTTCCAAGTTAACGGAAATGTTCGCGCTTTGCCGGCCTTGCTGTGATCTTTGCGTGTCACGATTCATCTTCTTGAAAATATTTTTCGAGCGCGGCGACATCTCGGCCACCGACTGGGTTTCGATCGTCTTCATCTCATTGCCGCCGACCGCCCACCAGTAGCGCACGATCCCGGTCTCGGGATTGCGCGATACTCAGCCCGACACGCAAGTCATGGTGGCGCGATCGAACACGGCGTAATTGTCAGGCAGGTTGATCGCGACGAAGCGACTTCAGCGCTTTGCTAGGTGCGGGGACATTCGCGGCCTCATGCTACGAAATATTTTGCTGACAGTGCCGTCGCCGACGAGATTCCATCTCGCTCCCGCCATACCTCCACCGGTCGATCACGCGGCAAGCTAACTCTTTCGGTTTTCCTCCGAAGGGTATCTGCGCGACGTTCAGTTCACGAAATTCACACTTCACTGAGGCAAGCGCTCGGAAATGGATGCGCGCCCACTTGAAGATGTTCCTCCCGTGCTTTCGCCGTTGCGCCCGGCATCATGCCCTTGCGGGTGCCGCGCGGTCGAACATCCCGTGCGCAGGAGCGCATGGCGTCGTCCCTGTCGCCAGCTCCTGCGCCGAGACGCCAGCTGCTCCGCCGGCCGACCTCGGCGTCGAGTCGACGCCGATGACGCCCGCCGAGTTCGGCAAGCTCTTCGCCGCTGAAACCGAGAAGTGGGGAAAGGTGATCCGGGCGGCCAACATCAAAGTGGCGTGAACCGGGACGCGGAGACCGTACGCCGGGTCAGCGGCTCGCTTCGAGACGGTCCTCGGCCCGCGGAAATCCGCCGCCGGGCGCCGACTTCGGTCTCCAAGTCGCGCAGCTGACGGCTGAGCGACGGCTGCGCCATGCGCAATCGCCGGGTGCAGGCACCAAATCTTGCCAGTTGACGCGCCACAGCGAGTTCGAATCCCACCCTGATCGCCCGCGCTCTAACCGATGCTGGACTCTCTCCCCAACATGGCGACAATGCGTGATCCACCCCCCGCAGTCGGCCCAGCATTCCAGCCCGTCATTGGCTGACTGGAAAAGTTCAGCTCCGACCACAGGTCTCAAAGCAGCAAGTCACCTTGCCGCCGTCGGCATGCGGGGTCTCGCCCAGACCAGCAGGAAAGGGGATGCCCTTGAGCGCGTCCATCCGCACACAAATCGGCATGCTCGTCGTCGCCACGAGCGTCGTGCAATTCGCCAACGGCTTCTTCGGCACCTACATCTCGTTGCGCGTGGCCATCGAGGGCTTCGACGTTCCCGGCCTGGTCCTCAGCGCCTATTTCGCCGGCTTCACCGTGGGCGCGTTTCGTTGCGGCAGCATCATCGAACGGATCGGCCACATCCGGGCGTACGCCGCATTTGCCGGCCTGGTCGCCGCCGCCGTCGCCATCATGCCGCTCCTGGTCGGATCACTCGCCTGGGTGATCCTGCGCGCGATCGTCGGCTTCGGCTGTGCCGGAATCTTCGTCACGACAGAGAGCTGGCTGACCGCAAAGGCCCAGCCCTCCGAGCGCGGACGGGTCTTCTCGATCTATATGGTCGGCACGTTCCTGGCTCTTGCGCTGGGCCAGCTCTTGATCGCCCGGGTGGATATCAAGGCGGCGGCATCGTTCAATGTGATCGTCGCCCTGTTCGCCGTAGCACTGGTCATGGTCACCACGGCCCGTGCCGAGCCACCCCGGGTGAGCGCCGTGGCCGTACTGCCCTACGGCGTGCTCACGCGCGCCGCGCCGGTCGCTGTCATAGGCTGCGCCTTGAGCGGGCTCGTCGGTGGTGCCTTCTACGCGCTCGTTCCGGCGTGGATGCAGGACCAGGACACCCCACGGGAGACCATCGCGCTGTTCATGCTCGTGGCCGTGCTTGGCGGATTTGCCTTCCAGATACCGGTCGGTCGGCTCTCCGACCGGTTCGACCGTCGCATCGTGCTGGCATTCCTCAGCCTGGGCTTTGCCGGCACTGCCATTGTCATGGTGCACCTGCCGCGCTCCCTGCCGACGATCCTGCCCGCCGCCGTCCTGCTCGGCGGATTCATGTCGACACTCTACCCCGTCTGCGTCGCCCACGCCCACGATCGCATGCCGGCAGGCCGGGTCGTGGCGGTCAGCGGACGGCTCATCCTGGTGAGCGGATTGGGCTCGGTGCTGGGCCCGCTGATCGGTGCGAGCCTGATGGCGCGCTTTGGAATTGACGGCGTGTTCTACTTCATGGCTGCCGCGGTACTCCTGCTGGCGCTCGTGGCCGGCTTCGGAAGTCTGGCGACGCGATCTCCAATGCACCTGAAAGCCCCTTTCGGGTTCCTGACGCCTCAGGCCGGGCCGCGCGCGCATGATCCGCTCGACCCCCTGGACGAGCCTCCGCCGCTCAATGATCCACGATAGATTTGGTTTCCATCTTCGATTCGAGCAAACCATCCTGAAGCATGCGAACCAGCAGTTTCCTTGCGATTTCCTCCAGGGCAACGGTTTGCGTCGGGCTTAAGAGTACGCTCGCCGTGGTGCCTTCGCCGGACGACTCCCAGACGATATGACCGGTCTGCGAGTCCCAAAGCTGCAGCCACAGCCGCAGCGTCGTCACCCTGTTCCTGACCAACTTGATACCGGCCGCCTCGAACTTATCGAGTATCTCTTCGCCGAACTGTGCAAGCCCCGGCAGCAGCACGTATTGCGAGCCCAGTCCCGATCCAATCCGTCGCAATGGCTGGCGGTCCAGCATCCCATTGCGTGCAAAACCGGCGCGCAAATCGGCGTACTGCGTTGCCAATCCCTTGTCCGTAAGCCGGTTCAGGGTCTCGGCCGCGGGAATTTCGCGGATCGCTGGGCTCACTTCGGCAAGCGCAGCGCTCAGCGCATGGGACAGGGTGGGGCTCAAGCCCTGGAGATTGGCCGGTGCCACAAACGCCAGCACCACAACCGGCGTACGGGCGAGATCCCTCGTATCGAGTGACGGAGGCTTTGGTGTCGAGGTGGCATACGTGTCGGAAAGATACGGAGGGCCGCAGCCTGCGAGCAGCATTGCCATTGTGGCCAGCAACGCCCCGCCAATTCGGCCTATGGCAGAACTTGTTTCCCGCGCCATCAAGACGCGAGCGCCGGCTTCGTGGTCTGCCATTCTCTTCTCCACCTTGTGGGGACGCGGTGCTGGCCGGCATCAAACTGGCCAGCGCGATGCCGGTCTGACCAGCGCTCCAGGATTTTGACGCACCCGACTATCTGGACAGGCGCCGCGCGATCTCGGCCTGGGCCTGGTCACGGGCACTGCGGACAAGGCCAGCCCGCTCCTGCGGCCAGCCCGAGTCGCCGACCGTAAGGCACAGATCCCATGCCGTTACTGCCTCCACCAGGTGCGCCGTCCCCGTCTCGCGCTCGCCGAGCGCCGACAGCACGACGCCCAGGCTCATCTGCGTCTGCGCCCACTGCAGCGGCACGCGCTCGCGCGTCCACTCCAGCAGCGCCAGCCGGAACGACGATACCGCCTCCTTGAGAGACGCCGTCGCTGCCTCGCGTTCGCCGAGCCGCGCCAGCGCGTTGCCCAGGTTCATCTGCGCCTCCGCCCACTGCAGCGGCACGCGCTCGCGCGTCAGCTCCTGCTGCGCCAGCCGGAAGGACGACACCGCCTCCTCGAGATGCGCCGTCCCCGTCCCGCGCGCGCCCAGCGTCGACAGCGCGTTGCCCAGGTTCATCTGCGTCTGCGCCCACAGCAGCGGCATGCCCTCGCGCGTGATCACCTGCAGGGCCAGCCGGAACGCGGACACCGCCTGCTCAAGATGCCTCGGTCCCGTCTCCCGCTCGCCGAGCACCATGAGCGCCGTGCCGAGGCCCCACTGCGTCCGCGCCCACTCGAATGGCGCCCGCTCGCGCGTTAGCTCCTGCTGCGCCAGCCCGAAGGCCGACACCGCCTCCTTGAGATGCCCCGTCCCCGGCTCTCGCTCGGCAAGCGCCAGGAGCGCTGCACCGAGGTTCATCTGGAGCTGTCCCCAGTCGAGCGGCACCCGCTGATGCGTCATCTCCTCGAGCGCCAGCCGGTAGTCCGCCACCGCCGCCTCGAGACGCGCCGTCCCCGCTTCGCGCGCGCCCAGCAGCATGAACGCCGTGGCGAGGCCGCCCCGCGCGCGCGCCCAGTCGAACGGCATCCGCTCGCGAGTCATCTCCTGAAGCGCCAGCCGGTAGGCTGCCACCGCCTCCTCCAGGCGATCCGTCCCCGACTCACGCTCGCCCAGCATCACCAGCACGCTCGCCAGGTTCACCTGCGTGCTCGCCCAGTCCAGTGGCGTCCGCTCGCGCGTTCTTTCCTGCAGCGCCAGCCGGTAGGCCACCGCCGATTCCTCCAGACGATCCGTCCCCGACTCGCGCTCGCCCAGCGCCGCCAGCGCGGCACCGAGGTTCGTCTGGGTGGCCGCCCAGTCGCGCGGCATCCGTTCGCGGGTCGTCTCCTGCAGCGCGAGACGGTAGGCCACCACCGCCTCCTCCAGGCGATCCGTCCCCGGCTCGCGCTCGCCCAGAAAATAGAACGCGTTGGCAAGATTGAGCTGGGTGCGCGCCCAGGGCAGCGGCGCCTGCTCGCGGGTTTGCTCTTTCATCGCGGCCTGAAAGGCGGCGATAGCATTGACCAGCGCCGGATTGTCGCCGAAGCCGCGGCCCTGGTCGGTCCATCTGAGGCCTGCGGATTCCCAATCGGCCACGCGCCCCTCGCGATCCTCCGCCGGCCGAAGCCTGGCCGCCTGTTCATGAAGGCGGGCCGCCGCGGCGAAGCGCAGGCGTGCCGTCTCGACTCTGGCCTCTGCGCGCACCAGACCCGCCTCTTCGCGCGCCTGATCGACCGGCATGCTGGCCGCGATCCGGGCCGCGCGTTTGGCCCGCACCAGATGGCGCGCCTCCTCCAGGTCGGCGCGCGCCCGATCGTGATCGGGGGCGCCCAGCAGAGCAGCGGCGGCGGCGTCACGCAACGCCTGCGCCTCCGGGTCGGTCAGCGAAAAGGCGCGGATCTCCTGCACCAGTCGCCCATGCTCCCGCGCGATCCGAGCAAAGCGATCGGCAAGCTTCGCCTCGTCGATCGGCTGTTCGTGCAGAATTTCGAGGAACCGGGCTATGGCCTCGACCGGAAAGCGGCTGTCGCGGGGGACGATTTCGCGCAGCCGGACAAGCAACACCACGCGATCTCCGGCAGAGGGCGATGCGGCAAGCTTCGCCAGCTCCGCGACCTGCTCGGGCGGCAGGCCGCAGAGGACGGCCCCAGAACCGTTGTCCCCGCTGCCGTTGTCCACGCTCCCTGCAGCGAACGAACAGTTGGCCTCCACGCGGTCGCCGAGCAACTGCGCCAGGGCCGGGGAGGCCGCAACCGCATTCGCAATCAGCAGGACGAGAAACGCGCGTCGCAGGCTCATGCCTCACTCCGCTCACTCTGGCGGGTGACGCCGATCTTGCGGTCGAAGACAGCGCCCGCTCTGTGATTATTCGGTGATGCTTCACCGAAAACCGCCGGCAGGTGGTTCGGGTCGCTCCAATTTCGGCATGTTTTTCTCGCTCGGGGGCCAGGCGTAGCGTGGGTGCGACAAGACGAAGTGTGATGACAGCTTTGGCCGGAAGCACCCAAGTGCAGGCTCGACCGTGACCTTGAGCTCGATTGCTGCCGGCGCGTTCCGCCACGGGAGACAACCAGGAGCGGATGCCAAGCCGGTTGAAACGTCAGCAACGGAAATCAAACAGCTGCCAACTCTTCGGGAATGTTTCTCGGGTAGGCCGGATGGTCCACGGCGTCGTTCGGTCAAGCCAGCGAAACCCAGCCGGTCACCAGCCCCGTCATATCGCCGCCACCCTCGATGTCATTCCCGACAACGTAGCCGCTGACACCGAACAGGGCTTCCCCTGGGGACCGTCCGCCTTTACCCGACCCTGGATGTGCGCGCCGGTTACGACACCAACGTCTTTGCCTCGTCGGCAGGACATCAAATCGGAGGAACTGGCCAACGCGATCGTCTTCATCGCGTCGGACGAGGCTTCGTTCATCACCGGCCATGTCCTGAACGTCGACGGCGGCAAGACCGCCGGCTGATCGGTTTCGCGGGCGATGTGGGCCGGATCAATCCGCCGGCTGCCGGTCTCGCCACCGCGCGGGGGACAGTCCGAACTTTCGCTTGAACGCCCGGCTGAAGGCTTCTTCGGATCCGTAACCCACCTCCTCGGCGAGCTGGGCGATCGTCTTACGGCTCTCGCGCAGGCTCAGCCTGGCCGCCTGAAGCCGCCAGACCGTCAGATAGCGGATCGGCGGCATGCCGATCAGCGTCGTGAAGCGATCGACGAAGGCGCTGCGCGACATCGAGACTTCCCTTGCGAGAGAGTCGGCCGACCAGGGTGAAGCGATGTTGCTATGGATGGCGGCCAGGGCGCGGCCGATCTGCGGATCGGCGACGCCCTTCAACCATCCGGCATCCTGATCGGTGAAGGTCACCGAATATTGCCGCATCGCCTCGACGAAGAGCAGCTCGGAGAGCCGCGACATCAGGCCCGATGAGGCAAACCGGCCGGCCGTCAGCTCGCTGGCGGCATAGCGCACGGAGGCCTCGACCCAGTCACGCGACGCACCCTCGCGGACATCGAGCTTCAGCACCCGCGGCAGGGTCGCGATCAGCGGATTGTAGGATTCCTCGCTGCCGAGAAAGCCGCACACGAGATGCGCCGTCTCGCCGCCACCGCCATGCCGGATCTGCGCCAGTCCGCCATCGGCCGACGGCTGGATGAGGTGACGCGCGCTGGTCGGTGCGAGACCGGACGTGCTGGCCAGCGTGTGGATGTCGTTCCTCGGCAACAGCACGATCTCGCCGGCCCGCACCTCGACGGGGGGTTCGCCCTCGGTGCTGAGCAGGAACTTTCCCTCGATCACGAAGTGATAGGCGATCAGGAGCTGCGGCTTGACCAGGAAGGAGCCGCAATCCTCGGCGAGGATCCTGGTGTGCACGCACCACGGCGCGGTGAAGTGCGCGTCGAGGAAGATGCCTCCCGTCAGGCGGACCGACCGCAGCACTTCCGCAAGCGTGTCGATCACTATGGCCACCCCTGGAGATTTGGACGAACGGTCAGGTGATGCGGCCGGGCGATCATTCACCCCGGCACGGCTCGCTCTATGGTCGGCGCCCATGAGCATCGCGCAGACCATCGAAACCAACAGCCAGTATATTGATTTCTGGAACGCCAGTACTCGTTCCAAAATTCAACCGCTGGCGGCACATCCTGGCCGGTGGTCTCCACCTGCATAGCGCAAAAGTGTTTCCTGCGCTGCCCGTGCAGAGCGGCGACAGCGTGCTGGATGTCGGTTGCGGCTGGGGCGATACCGCGATCGAGCTGGCGCGGCGCGTCGGGCCGGCCGGTTCGGTGATCGGTCTCGATTGCTGCGGCGCCTTCCTCGACGCCGGCCGCGCCGATGCGAAGGACGCGGGATTGACCAACCTGAGGTTCGTCGAAGCCGACGTTCAGGCCTATCCGTTCGAGCCGGTGCACGATTTCTGCTTTTCCCGCTTCGGAACGCAGTTCTTCGAGAATCCGGTGGCGGGCCTGCGCAACATGCGGGCGGCGCTGCGGCCGGCCGGACTGATGACGATGATCGTGTGGCGCGCGCGGGCGGACAATCCGTGGCTCACTCTGTCGAAGGACGTCGTGCTGCGTTACCTGCCGGCGCCGAAAGAGGACGCCGCGACCTGCGGACCCGGGCCGTTCTCCATGACCGATCCCGCTTCCGTGACCGAGCAGCTGCGGATCGCCGGCTACACCGACGCCCGGTTCGAGCGAATCGACGCCGAGGTCCTGGTCGGCCGGGACCTCGACGAAGCGGTGGCGTTCCAGCTCGCGATCGGACCCGCCGGCGAGGTCTATCGCGAGGCCGGCCCGGAGGCCGAACGCCAGCACGACAGGCTGGTGGCGGCTCTGCGGGATGAGCTGGGAAAATTCGTCGGTCCCGAAGGCGTGATGATGAAGTCGAGTTCCTGGATGGTGACCGCGCAAAATCCCGGGTGAGCGCTCGCACCCGGACGTCCCCCACGCCCTCGATCGAGGGCACGCCGCTTGGTGCGGCAAATACAAATATTGAACAAGCAGGAGAAGGTTCATGGCAGGTGTGGCTGCACTCATATACGGCGTCGTCGCTTACGGCTTCACGCTCGTGGCGCTCCTCTACCTCATCGGCTTCGTCGGCAATGTCATCGTTCCGAAGTCGATCGATTCGGGGACGCCCGGACCGCTTCTCGAGAGCGTGATCGTCAATACGCTGCTGATCGGACTGTTCGCCCTCCAGCACAGCGTGATGGCGCGCCAGGGTTTCAAGCGCTGGTGGACGCGGATCGTGCCGCGCCCGGTCGAGCGCAGCACCTACGTGCTGTTCACCAGTTTCGCGCTGCTGATCCTGTACTGGCAGTGGCAGCCCATCCCCACGCCTGTCTGGGCCGTGCACAACCCGACCGCCGCTTCGGTGCTCGAGGGCATCTTCTGGCTGGGCTGGGTCGTGCTGGTGGCCAGCACGTTCCTGATCAGTCATTTCGAGCTGTTCGGGCTTGCCCAGGTGTTCGCGCGCCTGTTCGGCAAACAGCCGTCGGACGCGAAATTCCGCACTCCCCTGCTCTACCGGCACGTCCGTCATCCGATCTATCTCGGCGTCCTGCTCGCCGTGTGGGCCACGCCGGCGATGACCGCCGGTCACCTGCTGTTCTCGCTGCTGATCACCGGCTACATCCTGATCGGCATCCAGCTCGAGGAGCGCGACCTGGTCCGGCAGTTCGGCGAGCAGTATCGCCGCTACCGCCGGCAGGCGGCCATGCTCGTGCCGCTTCCGGGCCGCAGGTTCACCGATGCGAAGGACGCCGACGTCAAGTCCTGAAGCCTTCGGCCGGCGCAACAGCAAAGCGCGCACCAACGTGCCGGTGCGCGCCTGCCAGATACCGAGGCTGGCACCTCGGTGGCTGTTGAGGAACGCTCTCTATCGTGAAACCGTCGCCGCGGGCTGCATGACGCTTTTCACCACGTAGTCACCGATCCGGTACCCCATGTCCGTGCCGACGCGGGTCGAGAAGCGGTAGTGGAAGCCCGCCCAGATGCGGGCATTGGCAACCTCATCGGTATAGGCATCGAGGTTGGCCCAGCGATGCGTCACGCCCGGCGCCGTCGGGCTGGTCAGCGCGACCTCGGCGATGTCGACGGTCCCCAGCACCGCCTTGATGACCGCCGCAACGGAGCCGCTCTGGATACAGTGGGCGCAGGGATATTCCGGATGCATCGGCGTGGCCTCGAGCGGCTGCCAGCCGGCGTCGCGCTCGGTCCCCGGATTGTCGTCGAGGTCGCCGTTGCGGATGGCGGTGATCGGCCGCCAGAAGTCGTAGTGGTACTTGGCATCGAACACGGCCACGAAGGCATCGGACTTGGCAACGGCGACCAGGGCCATGAAGCGGGCGGTGTCGAGCAGGTCGAGCTTGCGGGCGGCGGCGAGCTGGAGCACCAGCGGGTAGTAGATGGCCGGTCCGGGTGCCAGCCAAAAGCGGGCGTCCTCGGTCTGCCGCGCCGAGCGTTTGGAGCTGGCCCGACCGCCGAGATCCTTGAGCTCGTTGTAGTCGGTCTTCCACTCCTCGCTGGCGAGCGCGATCGGCGGCGCCGGCCGGAATTGCGCCGGGCCGGTCAGCGCAAACGGCTTCAGCCCCGGCCAGGTCGAACCGACGGTGACCGCCGTCGGGACATAGACGCCGGGCCGCGTCTTCGGCCGATAGGAGTCGAGGGCTTCGCTGCCGTCGTTGGTGCGCGCCTGCAGCACCTTGGCCGCCACCGCCTCGCCGAGACGGACGCCCGCCGATTTTGCCTCGCCGGCGGGAATCGCCGCGAGCCAGGCGGCCAGGGCGTCGGTGGTCGCCGCCGCCTTCGCAGGATCGAGGCCGGCCAGCACTGTTGCGGCCGCTGCGGCGGCCGCCGCTTCCCTCGACGCCGTCACGGCGAGTCGAGCTGGACCAGGGCCGGTTGGTAGCGGCGGTCGATCGAATTCAGCGCATCGAACATCGCCAGATGGACCATCGCCATGACCCGTTCGGCCTGCGGCGGCGCCATCTGCCGCGCCTCGCCGAAGCTGACGGCCTTCTGGTTCCAGTCGCCGACGGCATCGGCCGACGCCGGGGCCGCCGCCGCACACGACAGCATGACGACCAACGAGAGTGTCCTGGATTGTGTTTTGGTGCGCATCGCATCCTCCTTCAGAGCTTCCGGGGATCTTGTCGCGCGCGCACTATGGGACAGCGCGGCCCAGCCGTTAGTCCAGAATCTGGAGCAACGGGGTCCGGCGATTTGGAGTATCCTCCTGCCATGCATTACGGCCAGTTCTGTCCCATTGCCAAAGCGGCGGAGATCGTGGCGGAGCGGTGGACGCCGCTCGTCGTCGCCGAACTGCTGGCCGGCAGCACGCATTTCAGCGACATCAGGCGGGGCGTTCCGCTGATGTCGCAGACGCTGCTGTCGACGCGACTGAAGGAGCTGGAGCGCGTCGGCATCGTCGAGCGGCGCGGCGCCAATGCGCGGCGGCCGGAATGGCACCTCACCGACTCCGGACGCGCGCTGGCGCCGGTCATCCAGCAGCTGGGCGAATGGGGCCTGCAATACGCCCAGGATCCGCTGCGCGAGGACGAGCTCGACGTCACCATCATGACCTGGAACATCCGGCGGCGGGTCGATCCGAACGCGTTCGGGCCGCGCCGCGTCACGGTCCAGTTCGAATTCAGCAACGTGCCGAAGGCCAAGCGATACTGGTGGATCGTCAACGATCGCGGCGCGGTCGACCTCTGTCCCAGCGATCCCGGCTTTCCCGTCGACCTCTACATCACCACCGACATGCGGACGATGGTGCACATCTGGGTCGGCAAGCTGTCGCTGGCGGCCGCCCTTCGCAGCGGCGGCCTGGAAGTCATCGGGCCGCGCAGCCTGCGCGACCGCCTGGGCAAGTGGTTTCTCTACAGCCCGATCAACGTCAACACGCTTTCAACGGCGGCGCCCGGCGTGGCGGCGCGACGCTGATTGCAGGTTGGCGTCCGGGCCGCAGCCGAAGCAAGGCGGGACCATGAGCAGCAGAGGCAACGACAGCGATGCGCGGCGGCGGGGCACGATGGAGGTCGCGCGCGAGCTGGCGGCGATCTTCGGCCGACGGGCCGACGAGAGCCCGGATGAAGACCGCTTCGTTGCCGACAACTTCGCCCTGCTGAAGGCGTCCGGCCTGGTCGAGGCCGGCGTGCCGGCGGAGCTGGGCGGCGGCGGCGCCGACGTCGACGAACTCGCCGCGGTGCTGCGCACGCTGGGCTATCACTGCGGCTCGACGGCGCTCGCCTTCTCCATGCATTCGCACCAGGTCGCCGTCGCGGCCTGGCGGTGGCGGTATCAAAGGGCCACGGCGGTCGAGCCGCTGCTGAGGCGGATCGCAAGCGAGCGCATCCTGCTGGTGACCAGCGGCGGCTCCGACTGGATCGCGGGCTCGGGCCGGGCCGAGAAGGTCGAGGGCGGCTACCGGATCACGGCGCGCAAGCGGTTCGCCTCGGGGGCGCCGGCCGGCGCCCTCTTGATGACCGGCGCCCTCCTCGAAGGCGAGGGCGATCCGGTGGTGCTGCATTTCGCCGTCCCGCTCGAACTCGCCGCAGGTCAAGGTGCTCGATAACTGGCGCACCCTGGGAATGCGCGCCACCGGTTCGCACGACGTGCTGATCGAGGGCCAGTTCGTACCCGAGGCCAACGTCGCCGCCCGGCGCAAGGCCGGCCAATGGGACCCGCTGTTCCATGCCATCGCCACCATCGCCTTCCCGCTGGTCTATTCGGTCTATCTCGGCGTGGCGGAGAGTGCGCGCGATATCGCCATCGCTCTGGCCAAGCAAAAGCAGCAGTCGGCCGACCATGCCGTCGAATTGGCCGGCCGGATGGACACGGAGCTCACGGCCGCGCGCCTTGCGGCGAATCGATGCTGGCGGCGGTTCGCCGCAACGCGCCGTCGGCCGACACGGTCAACCAGGTGATGATCGGCCGGCACCTCGTGGCGCGGCATGCCATGGCAGCCGTCGACCTGGCGATGGAGCTGGCGCAGGGGGCAGGCTTCTATCGCGCGGCCGGCCTCGAGCGGCGGTTTCGCGACATCCAGGCGGCGCGCTATCACCCTCTGCAGGCCGGGCCGCAGGCACGCTATGCCGGCGCCCTGGCGCTCGGTCTTCCCGTCGACCGGATCTTCTGACGAGCCTGCTGACGGACGGGCCCAATCCCGCCCTGATCGCCTGCTGGACTCTCTCCCCAACATGGCGACAATACGCCATCCACCCCAGCAGTCGGCCCAGCATTCCAGCCCGTCATTGGCTGACTGGAAAAGTTCAGCTCCGACCACAGTTTCAAAGCAGCAAGTCACCTTGCAGCCGTCGGCATGCGGGGTCTCGCCCAGACCAGCAGGAAAGGGGATGCCCTTGAGCGCGTCCATCCGCACCCAAATCGGCATGCTCGTCGTCGCCACGAGCGTCGTGCAATTCGCCAACGGCTTCTTCGGCACCTACATCTCGTTGCGCGTGGCCATCGAGGGCTTCGACGTTCCCGGCCTGGTCCTCAGCGCCTATTTCGCCGGCTTCACCGTGGGCGCGTTTCGTTGCGGCAGCATCATCGAACGGATCGGTCACATCCGGGCGTACGCCGCATTTGCCGGCCTGGTCGCCGCCGCCGTCGCCATCATGCCGCTCCTGGTCGGATCGCTCGCCTGGGTGATCCTGCGCGCGATCGTCGGCTTCGGCTGTGCCGGAATCTTCGTCACGACAGAGAGCTGGCTGACCGCAAAGGCCCAGCCCTCCGAGCGCGGACGGGTCTTCTCGATCTATATGGTCGGCACGTTCCTGGCTCTTGCGCTGGGCCAGCTCTTGATCGCCCGGGTGGATATCAAGGCGGCGGCATCGTTCAATGTGATCGTCGCCCTGTTCGCCGTGGCACTGGTCATGGTCACCACGGCCCGTGCCGAGCCACCCCGGGTGAGCGCCGTGGCCGTACTGCCCTACGGCGTGCTCACGCGCGCCGCGCCGGTCGCTGTCATAGGCTGCGCCTTGAGCGGGCTCGTCGGTGGTGCCTTCTACGCGCTCGTTCCGGCGTGGATGCAGGACCAGGACACCCCACGGGAGACCATCGCGCTGTTCATGCTCGTGGCCGTGCTTGGCGGATTTGCCTTCCAGATACCGGTCGGTCGGCTCTCCGACCGGTTCGACCGTCGCATCGTGCTGGCATTCCTCAGCCTGGGCTTTGCCGGCACTGCCATTGTCATGGTGCACCTGCCGCGCTCCCTGCCGACGATCCTGCCCGCCGCCGTCCTGCTCGGCGGATTCATGTCGACACTCTACCCCGTCTGCGTCGCCCACGCCCACGATCGCATGCCGGCAGGCCGGGTCGTGGCGGTCAGCGGACGGCTCATCCTGGTGAGCGGATTGGGCTCGGTGCTGGGCCCGCTGATCGGTGCGAGCCTGATGGCGCGCTTTGGAATTGACGGCGTGTTCTACTTCATGGCTGCCGCGGTACTCCTGCTGGCGCTCGTGGCCGGCTTCGGAAGTCTGGCGACGCGATCTCCAATGCACCTGAAAGCCCCTTTCGGGTTCCTGACGCCTCAGGCCGGGCCGCGCGCGCATGATCCGCTCGACCCCCTGGACGAGCCTCCGCCGCTCAATGATCCACGATAGATTTGGTTTCCATCTTCGATTCGAGCAAACCATCCTGAAGCATGCGAACCAGCAGTTTCCTTGCGATTTCCTCCAGGGCAACGGTTTGCGTCGGGCTTAAGAGTACGCTCGCCGTGGTGCCTTCGCCGGACGACTCCCAGACGATATGACCGGTCTGCGAGTCCCAAAGCTGCAGCCACAGCCGCAGCGTCGTCACCCTGTTCCTGACCAACTTGATACCGGCCGCCTCAAACTTATCGAGTATCTCTTCGCCGAACTGTGCAAGTCCCGGCAGCAGCACGTATTGCGAGCCCAGTCCCGATCCAATCCGTCGCAACGGCTGGCGGTCCAGCATCCCATTGCGTGCAAAACCGGCGCGCAAATCGGCGTACTGCGTTGCCAATCCCTTGTCCGTAAGCCGGTTCAGGGTCTCGGCCGCGGGAATTTCGCGGATCGCTGGGGTCACTTCGGCAAGCGCACCGCTCAGCGCATGGGACAGGGTGGGGCTCAAGCCCTGGAGATTGGCCGGTGCCACAAATGCCAGCACCACCACCGGCGTACGGGCGAGATCCCTCGTATCGAGTGACGGAGGCTTTGGTGTCGAGGTGGCATACGTATCCGAAAGATACGGGGGACCGCAGCCTGCGAGCAGCACTGCCATTGTGGCCAGCAACGCCCCGCCAATGGCGGTCCAAGGCGCCCGTGCCGAAATCATCATTGCGATCAGACAAGAAGAAAGTCGGACGGGTGCAGGCTATGGGGATCGCCGATGCCGACCAGGGTAACGCTGTCGTTGGCGTCGAACGCGATCCGGGTGTTGCCGGCGCCATCGGCGGTGATCGTCATGTCGGCGATGTCGTGGAAGCCATAGGCGCGCACGTCGATCCGGTCGTGATCGCTGTGGCGGAAGTCGTTGATGTCGTCGTTGCCGCTGCCGGGCGCGAAGACGAAGGTGTCGGCGCCGGTCACCACGGCGCCGGTGGGGGCCGTGGGTGACGCCGCGACACCGTTGATGGACTGGGCATCGCCCCACATGTGGTCGGTGCCGGTGCCGCTGACCAGCGTGTCATTGCCGCCGCGGGCGTTGTCGGACATGAAATAGGCGTCGCCGATCAGGGTGCTGTCGGCCGAACCACCGCCGCCGGTCAGATGGTCGTTGCCGCCGCGGCCGTTGCCGGCGATACCGCCCGCGTCGCCGATCAGGACGTTGAGCGAATTGTCGCCCCCGGTCAGATGGTCACTGCCGCCGCGGGCGTTGTCCTGCAAGGTGAAGGCGTCGCCATAGAGGATATTGACATGGACGACATCGGCCGGACTGGCGCCGCCGATCAGCGTGTCGTTGCCGCCGCGGCTGTTCCCATCGATGGTGCCGGCGTCGCCGATGAGGCTGTTCTCGAACGCGGCATCGCCCCCGATCAGATGGTCGTTGCCGCCGCGGGCGGCGCCGTGCATCTCCTTGGCGTCGCCATAGAGGACATTGAACGCACCAACGCCGCCGATCAGCGTGTCATTGCCGCCGCTCGTGTCGCCATCCATGACGCCGGCATCTCCGACGAGGATATTGAGCAGATTATCAGCCCCCGCGCCCCCGGTCAGATGGTCGTTGCCGCCGCGGGCGGTGTCGTGCATCTCGGAGGCATCGCCATACAGGGTCATGGTCGAAGCAAAGCCGCCGGTCTCGCTGCCGCCGATCAGCGTGTCGTTGCCGCCATGGGCGTTGCCTGACATGGAAAAGGCGTCGCCGTAGAGGACGGGCGTGCCGTTGGCCGACGGACCATCCGCCGCGATCAGCATGTCGTTGCCGCCGCGGGCGTTGTCGTCCATGGAGAAGGCGTCACCATAGAGGGTGTTGGTCGCATTGGCGGCGGCGATCAGCGTGTCGTTGCCGCCACGGGCGTTGTCGACCATGGAGAAGGCGTCGCCATAGAAATTGTTGGTCGAATGGGCGCCGCCGATCAACGTGTCGTCGCCGCCGCGGGCGTTGCCGTGCATGGTGAAGGTGTCGCCGAACAGCTCGTTGTCCGTATTGGCGCCGCCGATCAGCGTGTCATCGCCGCCGCGGCTGCTGTCGTACATGTCGGAGGCGTCGCCCAGGAAGAAGTTGAAGATCGCGCCGGCGCCGCCGATCAGCGTGTCGTTGCCGCCGTGGCCATGGTCGTACATCGACAGGACGTCGCCGTTCAGGAAGTTGATCGCGCCGGCGCCGCCGATCAGCGTGTCGTCGCCGCCGCGGGCGTGGTCGTGGATCAGGCGGGCGTCGCCGACGAGGCTGTTGTTCGCATTGGCGCCGCCGATCAGCAGGTCATTGCCGCCGCGGCTGTCGTCGTACTGGGCGAAGGCGTCGCCATAGAGGACGACTTGCAGCGGCGTGCCGCCGCTCGCGACGTCGGCAAGGACCAGCGTGTCGTTCGTGCCGCGCTGATGGTCCGTGAGGGATCCGGTCTGGGTGTTGGGGACGAGCCTTGGCATGGAGCGCCTCCTGACGATGCGTCGTCACGATGCTGCCGTTGGCGAAGACCGTAGCACCCGGCGGTTACGGTGAGATCAAGGCGGGCGAGCGATCACCGCTTGATCACGAGAACGGTCGCAAGCGCGCACTGGATCATGCGCGCCGCAGAACATGGCCGATCATGTCGTCGATGCGCGAGAGGAAGGTCTTGAGGAGCGGCGCGTTGTTGGCCTTGTGGTAGCCCAGCACCAGGTCGATCGACGGCGCCGCGCCGGCCAGCGGACGACTGATGACCGACAGGGTCAGGAAGTTCCGCGCATAGTCGGGCAACAGCGCAACACCGCGGGTTGACGCCACGAGCGACATCGCCATGGAGATGTATTCGACCCGGTGCGCCGGTTTCAGGTCGATGCCCGACCGCCGGACATAGTCTTCCGTGATCGAGCGCAGGACCGGGGCCTGGTCGGCCATGCCGATGAAGGTCTCGCCGGCAAGATCCTTCAGGGCGATCGCCTTGCGCGACGCGAGGCGATGGTCGCTCGGCAGCACGACGACCAGCGGCTCGCGGACCAGGACCTTGTAGAGGAGATCGGGGTAGCGCTCCTCCGGCCGCAGGAAGGCCGCGTCCAGCTTGCCGGTGGCGAGTCCCTCGGCAAGCTGCGGCGAATGCTTGCTGGAGATGGTGACCTCGATGCCGGGCAATTCATCGCGCAGGACGTGCATCACGCCCGGCAGCCATTGCGGCTCGCAGCCGCTCAGGAAGCCCAGCGCCAACGTCCTCTCTTCAGGGTGAGCCGCGCGCCGCGCGGCGGCGGCGGCCGCCTCGACCTGGGCCAGCGCCAGCCGCGCGTGATCGAGGAACGCCCTGCCCGCCGCGGTCAGCTCGATGCCGCTGGCGCTTCGCGTCATCAGCGGGCGCCGACCTCGGTCTCCAGTTCGCGCAGCTGACGGCTGAGCGAAGGCTGCGCCGTGCGCAACCGCCGCTTGGCGGCGACCGTGATGCTCTTCTCCTCGGCCACGGCAACGAAATAGCGGAGATGCCTTAGCTCCATGGCCGCACCTGCTCATGCCTCCGAGGTATGGTGCTGAACCTACAAAGTCTTTCCGGCAGGCGCCACAGCAACCCAGATTCCGGCCATCAGCGGCTGCCGCTATCCGGCGGCCATACCTGGAAGGACTGGACCATGAGCACTCAAGTTGTCTTGATCACCGGTGGCCTGAGCGGCATCGGCCGCGCCGCCGCTGTCGCTTTTGCCAAGAAGGGCGCCAAGGTCGTCGTTGCCGGCCGGCGCGACGAGGCCGGCCAGGCGCTTGCCAAGGAACTGCGCGCCTTCGGTTCGGAGGCGGAGTTCGTCAATGCCGACGTCCGCAAGGAGGATGACGTGCGCGCCCTGGTCGACAAGACCGTCGCGCGGTTCGGCCGTCTCGACGTCGCGGTCAACAATGCCGGCACCGAAGGCAAGCCCGGGCCGCTCACCGAGCAGACGGCCGAGAGCTACGCCGCGACCTTCGACACCAACGTGCTCGGCGTGATCCTGAGCATGAAGCACGAAGTGAGGATCATGCAGGGACAGGGCAGCGGCAGCATCATCAACATCTCCTCGACCTACGGGCATGAGGGGGCGGCGGGCGCGTCCATCTATGCCGGCAGCAAGCACGCCGTCGAAGGCATCACCCGCTCGGTGGCGCGCGAGATCGCCAAGTCGGGAATCCGGGTGAACGGCGTGGCCCCCGGACCGACGGACACCGGCATGCTGACGCGGTTCACGGGCACGCCGCAGAACAAGGCGGCCTTGGCGACGACCGTTCCGATGGGCCGCCTCGGCCTCACGGAGGAACTGGCCAACGCGATCGTCTTCATCGCGTCGGACGAGGCTTCGTTCATCACCGGCCATGTCCTGAACGTCGACGGCGGCAAGACCGCTGGCTGAGGGGCCGCCTCTCATTCCAGGCGGATGCCGGCGTCGGCGATGACCTTCTTCCAGATCTCGGTTTCGCGGGCGATGTAGGCGGCGTCCAACCAGACCTATCATGCTCTAGGCAGCCGCGTTTACAAACCTTTCGAGATGAAGCGTGTCACCCAAGCTTCCGAAGCCGCCAGGATGCGCGCTGTCGCAACACCGGTCTCGGTCTTAAGATCCGCAGCCAGGCCCGCTTGAACCATAAGGAACTCGAATTCCACCAGGCCCTTGGAGAAACTCTCCCGGAGACGACTTTCAATCTTCATCTTATCAGCGGGGTCGGTGGCTGCTACCGATTCCCACAAGGGATAAGTCTGAAGATCTCCGGGAATCAAGCTGGTCAGCTCCAGGTTGCGGTTCTCAGTAGCTCTTTGGGTGAAATGCGCCAGCTCGTAGCAGCACCAAGCCCGTGACAGCGCGGTCGCCGACACGACTGCGTGGATTGTGCTCTCGCGGAAGAGAATCGGCAGAATGGAGTCCAATTCGACGTCAACATTCCGCGAGGTCTGGTCAAGAAAGATCCAGTCCAACCAGAACGTTACATCATTTGTAGCGACGTCCTCCAGGTCGACGTCACGGGGCACGTTTC
This sequence comes from uncultured Alphaproteobacteria bacterium, assembly GCA_963755585.1. Taxonomy (GTDB): domain Bacteria; phylum Pseudomonadota; class Alphaproteobacteria; order Reyranellales; family Reyranellaceae; genus Reyranella. The sequence goes on along the minus strand of CAVWKN010000009.1, from coordinate 163,641 downwards.
GAGCCAACCCCAGGCAGTAGGAGAGCGCATTCCGGATTGAACTTCGGACGGCGAGAACGTTCTCGCGCCAATCGTAGGTGATGAAAATGTCCGGCGTGCGTTTTTCAATCAAATGTTGAAAATCGCGAGCGGGATAGATACCGCGCGATACCAGCATGGATGCCAAGTCATGAGTATTGAATGGCGGTAAAGTCCATTGACGAAGATCGAGCGCCGGCAAATCGAGTTCCGAGAGCAATGAATCGAGACCTCTCCATGTAATGGAGCAGAGATTTAGATTTTGAGTCGGATTCTCGCTCATGCGCAACCGCCCAACATTTGTACAGTGAATGAACTCACGGCGGCATCAGCCAGAGCCATCCGGCGACAGGCCGCACGATAGTGCGGTTCGGAGGTTCACGGTTGCCCGCACACAGGACAACGGTAGTATTATGTGCGAGAATATCAATTGTAAATCGAGTGCGCAACCTTGGCGTCCGCATCGTCTGGAGAAGCAATGCCGGAACTTCCTGATGGTTTACGCTACCGTGCATTTCTGAGCTATCGCTCTGCTGATCGCAAATTAGCCAGTTGGTTACACAGAAAGCTGGAAACGTATCGGGTTCCGCGACGGTTGGGAAAGTCCGATCCCCAACGTCGTATCTCGGCGCGGATCGGCCCGATATTTCGCGATCGCGACGACGCCAAGTCTGCGCACGATATCGAGACGACAATTTCCGAGCATCTCGCCCGATCAGAACATCTGATTGTACTTTGTACGCCATCCGCAGCCGCTCAAGAGAGTTGGGTTCCTCGCGAGATCGAGATCTTCCGCCGTGAACGGCCAAGCGGGGACATCCATGCGGTTATCGGCGACGGCGAGCCGCCTGCATGTTTTCCGAAGCCGTTGCTGACCCTTGCGCAAGACGGATCGGTCCGCGCTCCACTTGCTGCCGATCTGAGGAACCCTTCAAAGGGCGGCGACGGGCGTGCCAAGGCGGTCATAAAACTTCTTGCCGCAATACTCGGCGTCGAGTTTGACGATTTGTGGCGTCGAGAGCGTCGACGACGCAACGCACGGATCATGCTTCTGACTGGCGTGGTCCTGGTCCTATTGGTCGGTGTTGGAGTCTCTCTCCAACAACGAGAAAATTTGCGCCTCGCGTCGATCTTTCGTGCGTTCAACGACGTCGACCAGCGCAACAACGGAGAACTTGCTGACCTATTGCTGATTGCCGCCGGACCGCCGCCCAACGGTGGGATCGTCACTCCAGCCCCGCAGCAGGTCGAAGCGTTGCGTTCGATCGCACGACGCACGGGACACTCATTCGCAGGGGCTGTTGCCCAATTGCAGCAGGATTCCAGGCCCGCCGTCGTCTCGACGTCGCACGATGGCCGTCTGATCTTCAGCATGAGTTGGGCAGGCGGTAGCGTGTTTGTTTGGGATGCGAACCAGAATAGACTGGTTGCGCGCCTGCCAATGCGAGCGACCGACTGGCTTAGCGTGACGCCAGACCCCATTCGGCCTGAAAGGTTCGATCCCCTGGCACTTGCGGTGTCGGACGACGCACGCTTCGTGACAGCCGTCTATGCGGCGACAGACGGGGGAAGACGCGATGTCGCCCGTTGGAAACTCAGTGCTGGAGGCAGTTGCGACTTCAATTGCCTGCCGGAAACATTCAGTTTCGAGCTTCCCACGGGTGAACGCAATCAGGAGCAACGATCCTTGTTCGGAATTCGCGCAAAGCTGTTCGTGGAATCCACCATGGAAAAGGCAACCTATGTCGAAGCAGGTTCACAACCTGTCGAGATCGACTTTTCTGGGAATGTGGCACGAGCGTTCACACCACTATCGGCCGATGAACAAACGCGCTGCAATTTGTCCGTGCCGGAGGCGCCCCCCTCCCGTACTGCCACGGGCGGCAGGGCACCGGGGGATACGAGGAAAGATATTTCAGCACCTCCACCACCACCTCCACCCTCGATTTTCCTTGACCGTACGGACGGTGGTGAAGCCATCTGGTCGTTCCAAGGTGGTCGAACCCTCGCGCGCCTGCCATACGCCAAACGCACGATATACTTTTACGCTGGCGCCCAACGGCGAGAAGTGGCGCGTTTGAAACTTCCCGAGGAGACGTCGTGTATCGCCGAGTGCGATGCCGCGTTGGTTTTTGTTCAGGCAGGCCAGCAAGCGCTGATCACAAACACGAGCAATGGCCGAATATACGGAATGCTCGACCTTGACCAATGCCGCTTCGATGGTTGGCCATCCCTCTGGCCGGAATCGCTTCTTAGTGAAGCAACTGAAGCCGGACCCACGTCATCCGTGGAAAGTTCATAAAGTCCAATCGTTCGCCGTCTCCAGGGATGGGGAACTGGTGGCTGCCACAATGACGATATCGGATGGTTATCGCGATTTTGGACTGATCTATGACGTCAAGCAGCGGCGCCCCTCGGCCTTGTTCGATCTGAGCGTCGTGTCGCCCAGCCTCGGCAAGGTGGGGGCTTTGATTGCCGGTGCGGGTGAGTTCCCGTTTCAAGCTCTTACTGACACAGCAATCGTGCCGATCCGAAAGGATGGAACGGTTGGCCAAATCATCAGGTTCGATACTGACGGGCGTCGCACGTCGCTGGTGACGAATGGCCACCCCGTATGGGAATGGATCACTGGTTTCGGCGACGTGCCGAACCAATTCTGGACGATTATCCGAAGTACAGGTCAACCTGGTCGGGCGGTCGACTATTATGGCTCTACCATTTTGCGTGTCGCTATTTCGCGCGATGTCATTCCAGCCGGATGCCGGCGTCGGCGATGACCTTCTTCCAGACCTCGGTTTCGCGGGCGATGTAGGACGCGGCCGCGTCCGCCGTGCCGCCCTGGGTTTCCATGCCCTGCTGGCGCGTACGCCGTCCGCACCTCGGGCGCGCCGAGCGCCTTGTTCAGGATCGCGTTCAAGGTGGCGACGATCTCGGTCGGCACCTTCGACGACACCACGACGGCATACCAGTTGGTGGCGGCGTAGCCCGCGAAGCCCTGCTCGGCGACGGTCGGGACCTCGGGATCGAACGGCGAGCGTTTCGCGCTGGTGACGGCGAGCGCGCGGATGCGGCCCTCGCGCATGACGCCGGTCGCGGTGGGCGCGCTGGCGAACACCGACGGCACATGGCCGCCCAGCAGGTCGTTCATCGCCGGGCCGCCGCCGCGGAAGGGCACATGGTTCAGCCGCGCGCCGCTTCGCGCCTTCAGAAGCTCGCCGGCGAGATGGCCCGCGGTGCCGACGCCCGCCGTGCCGTAGTCCATGCCCTCCGGCCTTCCGGCGAGTGCGAGATACTCGGCCAGGGTCGTGGCCGGCACCTTGGGATGGACGACCAGCACGTTGGGAAAATCGACGGCCATGCAGACCGGCGCGATGTCGGCGCGCGGGTCGTAGCCCGCGTCCTTGGTCGCATAGGGAATGACCGCCAGCACGCCGACATTGGCGACCAGCAAGGTGTAGCCGTCGGCGGTGCTGCGCAGCGCCTCGCGGGTCGCCACGGTGCCGCCGGCGCCGGGCTTGTTGTCGACGATCACCGAGAGGCCGGCGCCCTTGGTGAGCTCCTGCGCCAGGACGCGGGCCACGATGTCGGCGCCGCCGCCCGCCGCCGCGCCGACCAGCAGGCGGAGCTGCTTCGACGGGAACGCCTGCGCCCGGCCGGTGCGCGGCAGCAGCAGGCCGGCCGCCGCGGCGGAGCGGATCAACGATCGCCGATGCATGAAGAGGTTCCTCCGGTGCTTGCGCCGTTTTGCCGGCCATCATGCCCTGCCGGGCGCCGGCTGGACACGCCTTGACTTGCCGGCATCGCGGCGCGTCTGATGGCGCATGACCGAGAACACTCGCGGCCCCAGGGCCAACGACAAGCAGCACCAGGCTGCCCTTCGCGTCTCGACCAAACAGATCGCGAAGAATGCCGTCCAGGGCGGCCCCAAATCCGTGAAGAAGGACAAGCGGCCGGTCGGCAAAGGCCAGAAGGGCTAGCCAGCCGCGCCCGACGGAGGTTCTCGATGCGTGACTACCTGGCCTGGCGCATGGCCTTCGGCGTCACGACGCCCTCGACCAACACGGTGGTCCAGCCGGAATACGACGACATGCGCCCGCCCGGCGTCACCAACCATCTCGGCCGCATGGTCATCCCCGACCTGCAGATCCGCAGCAACGAGGATTTCGACGAATCGATCCGGCTGATCGACGCGGCCCTCGAACCGGCGGTGGCGAGCGTCATGGATGCCAAGCCCAACGCCTTCATCCTGGGCATCTCGGCGCTCTCGGTGTGGGGCGGCAATGCCGAATGGGGCGAGAGCCTGAAGCAGCGCATCCGCAAGGTCGCGGGCTTCGACATCCCGGTGGCGATCGCCACCGACGCGGTGTTCGCGGCGCTCAAGCTGCACGGCATCAAGCGGCGCATCGCGATCATGGAGCCCTATTTCCCCAGCATCGAGCCCAAGATGGTCGGGATCTTCGGCGCCGCGGGCTACGAGATCGTCCGCTACAACCACATGCGCGGCAAGAGCCCGACCACCTATTCGGTGGTGACCGCGCAGGACATGATCCGCGGCATAAGGGCGATCGACGGGCCCGACGTCGAGGCGATCGTGCAGTTCGGCGCCAACCTGCCGATGGCCCGCATCGCCGACGAGGCCGAGCGCTGGCTCGACAAGCCGGTGATCTCGATCAACGTCGCCACCTACTGGCACGCGCTCAGGATGAACGGGATCACCGACAGGCTGTACGGATTCACCAGCCTGTTCTCCAGAGTTCTGAGACGCGCCCTAGGCCTGCTGAATGGCCGACAGGATCCACTTGCCGCCGCGGCTGCGCAGGAACGTCCAGATCTCGGTCGCTTCGCTGCGGACGTGGTCGTTGCCCTCGACGATCGTGCCGTCGGCAAGCCGGCGGGTGACGTCGAGCATGCTGAAGCGCATGGCGACGGTCGCGTAGTCGATGCCGGCTTCGCTCCAGGCTTCCGACAGGTCGCCCTGCTCGAGCTTGACCGCCTCGACCTTGTTCTCGACTCCGCGGCTGGCGTTGGCCGAGAGCTCTTCCGAGAAATAGCCGACCATTTCCGGCGTCACGAGTTCGCGCATCTTCGCGAGGTTGCCCGTGCTGTAGGCGGACTGGACGTCGGCCAGCAGGGCCTCGAAGGCATTGTAGTCGCCCTCGGCGATCGCGAGCGGCGTCGACGCGTTGCCCATCAGAAGCGGGGCGCCGCCGAGAAGCGCGCCGCTGGCGCGCGGCGCGGGCTGCTCGGGCATCGCGGCCGGCGCCGCGTAGGCATAGGCCGGCGGGCCGGCGGCGGCATTCCGCGCGCTCCAGCCGCGGAACAGCCGGACCGCGAGATAGCCCAGGCCGCCGATAAGAAGGAGCTGCACGAGCAGGCCGCCCATGCCGGCCGCGCCGCCGAAGCCGCCGCCGAACAGCATGCCCAGCAGGCCGGCGCCGACCAGGCCGCCCATCAGTCCGGAGAGGAACGGGTTGCGGGCAAAAAAGCCGGGGCGCGCGTTGGCCGCCGGGAGCGAGGCCATCGACGGCTGCTGCGCCGGCGCCTGCGGCGTCACGCTGCGCTCGACCGGCTTGGCGGTGGGCGCGGTCTGGGTCGGCGGCGGCGCCTGGTTGGTCCGGCTGCCGCGGCTGCCCGAGCTCGAACCCGCACCGGCGCGCGCGTCGGCCATCGCCGGCACCAGAACCATCACCGCGGCGGCCAAAGCCAGCCAGCGGCCAATACGACGAACCTGCATAGATCGAGCACCCTGGTTGGACCCCGCCAACGCGGATGATGTTAGGCCGATACCCCGCCCGTTCAAGGCGTGGCGCAACTTTCTTATCCGGCGCCGAAGGGCGCGTTGGGGACGGAAACCGCATGAAAATCGCCGGCCGACGGGGAATTCGCATCGGGATGCGCAGCACCCGCCGCAGTCGCGGCAAGGCCGGTCGGCAGGGGGGCGCCGGCGAGCGCGGCGGCGCCCATCGCGGCGCTGAAGGGCTGCGGCACGAGCGGCAGTGCCGTGGCCGGCATCGCCGGCACCGACATGTCGTCGAACAGCGAGGCGGCCGGCGACACGCGCCAGGCGTCGGCGAAGCTGCCGAGCATGCCGTCGCTCATCGGCGGCTGCAGGTAGGAGCCGTTGGGCAGCTGGAAGTCCCGGGCCCAGCCGCTGTCGGTTCCGAGCAGGCCCTGCACCGATCCGCGTCCGTCGTTGGCGCCGAGCCCGACCGACCAGTCGAGCGAGAGGCCGTGATCGCTGACCGTGACCTGCTCGCCGCTGTTCCAGCTCAGCCGCCAGGTGTCGGCGGAGAGCCGCGCCAGGCTGCCGCCGGCGAAGTTCTGCACGCCGCCGCTCTGCAGCGTCGTGTCGGCCACGCCGTCTATATAGACGGCGCTGTCGCGGCCGACCGCGAAGGTCACGCGGGTGTCGCCGAGCTGGGCTGCCAGCTCGGTCGTGATGCTGGTGGCGCCGGGCACCGAGGCGGTGCGGATCTGGATCTGCCAGGGATTGCCGTTGGTCGAGCGCACGGCCACGAAGTCGCCGGTCGACTGCAGGTCGTAGTGCAGGCCGTCGAAGGTGGTCATATGGACGTCGCCCCAGCCGCCCGCCGTGACGTTGCTGCCGCCCAGGCCATCCGACTGCACCGAGAAGGCGTTGGGCGGGAAGTTGCCGGCGACCTCGAGCTGGAACGAGCCGAAGGCGGTCTGGACGGTCAGGATGCCGTTGGCCCACGACACGCCCGTCGCGGCGGTGTTGGCGAGCTCGAGCACGTCGCCGCGGCCGAAGCCGGTGATCGTGCCGGCGAAGGCGTGCGGATCGTTGAGCACCACCCTCGCGTTCGCGCTGAAGGCGAGCGTCTGGCCGGAGCCGACGGCCGCCTGCAACGTCATGACGGCGCCCGTCGCCACCGAGAGCGTGCCGGTGCCCGAGACGCCGCCATAGACCAGCAGGTTGCCGCCGCTCGCCGCGATCGTGCCTTCGTTGTCGATGCTGGCGAGCGCCACCGTGCCGTTGCCGCCGCCGTCGCCCGACAGCGTGCCGGCGCCGGAGATGATCGCGCCCGGGGCGATGTCATAGGCGCTGGCGCGGAGCGTGGCGTTGGCGCCGGCCAGCCCGACCTGGCCGGTGCCGCCGATCGCCAAGGTACCGAGCAGCGCGAACAAGGCGGTGTCGTCGGTGCTCTCGCCCACGATCACCTGGCCCACGCCGGCGGTGCCGCCGACAACGGCATTGCCGTAGACCAGCAGCGCGCTGTTGCCGCCGATGCGGATCCTGCCCGCGCCGCCGGGCGTACCGCCGACGACGAGCAGGCCGTTGTTGTTGGCGATGTCACCCAGGGCGACGCCGACGGCGGCTTCGCTGCCGCTCTCGATCGCCAGGCTGCCGATGCCGGCGGCGCCCACGACCAAGGTGCTGGAGGTTGCCTCGACATCGGCGACCAGCAGCTCGCCGCCGGCGAGGGTGACCGCACCCTGGCCGCCGGCCTGGGCGCCGATCGTCGCATTGAAGGCCGTCACCTGCCCGGTCGTGCCGTTGGCCGGGCCGTCGACCAGCAGCGAACCGTTGCCGAGGTCGCCGACGGTGAGCAGGCCTGCGTTCATCCACTCGCCGCCATTGACGGTCACGCTGCCCTGGCCGCCGGCCAGCTGGCCGACCTCGGCGCCGCCGTCGGAAACGCTCGCGGCCATGCCCAGCAGCTCGAGCGTGCCGGTGCCCGCACTGCCGACCACCACCGTGCCGGCGGCGGTGATGAGATCGAGGTCGAGCACCGTGCCGGTGCTGCCGGCCTTCTCGCCGATCACGAGGGCGGTTGACGTGGACGTTCCGGTGAGCGCCAGCGAGCCGCCCATCAGGACGAGAAGCCCCTGCCCCGTGTTGCCCACGGTCGCCTGCTGCTGGGCGGTCAGCACGGCGCCGCCGGCCAGGGTGAGCGTGCCGCCGCCGTCGACGAGGACTGCCGCGGTTCCCAACCCCTGGGCCGTGACCTGCCCGGTGAGCGTCGTCGTTCCCGTGTCGATGAGCAGGCCCACGGCTCCGTCGCCGGACACCACGCGGGTGCCCGCGCCGAACAGGGCGGCGTTGGCGCCACCGGGCGGCGTCGTGCCGATGGTCCAGTTGCCGGGCGTGCCGAAGCTGCCGCTGCCGACTTTCCAGACGAAGACACCCGCGACGGCATCGTTGTCGACCGCGATGCCCATGGGCGTGCCGGACAAGGCGCCGTACGCGGCGGTGACGGTAATGGTGTCGGACGGCTGCCCGTCGGCCGCCTCGTAAGTGAGAGTCTGCAGGGCCTGCTCGACCGCGCCACGCGTGCCGGAAATATGGAGCGCGGTGCTGTCGCTGCCGGCAATGACGGCGGTGTTGCCGTTCAGGGCCTTGGCCGAGAGCTTGCCGTCGTGCTGCGTCGTCAGCGTGACGTCGAAGGTGACGCTGGCCGGCGACGCCGGAAGCGGCGCGTAAAGAACGACATCCGGCACCACGACGGCCGTCCCGACGGCGCCGCGCAGCGCCGGCGGCACGAGGACCTGGGGCGCGATGCCTGCCGGGGGGACGAACGTGATGGCGCTCTGGGCGTTGGGGCCGCTGCCGATCACGGTGAAGACCGGATTGAGACCGGCGAGGCCGACGCCGCTCAGCGCGACGCTGAGCGCATTCACCCGCAGCGTGGCGCCGTCGTAGCTCACGCTGGTGGCCGTCGTGTTGTCGAGAACCAGCATGTCGGCGAAGGTGAAGCCGGAGATCGCGGCGTGCAGCGCAGCGGGATTTCCGAGCACCAGCGTGCTGGGCGAAAACGAGTCGTTGGAGAGCTGGGCGATGCTGTTCGGCGCGAACTCGATGGCTTGATCCGGGCCGACCGCGCTGTTCAGGATCAGCGTGGCGCCGGGATCGATGAGCAGGGTGCCAGTGCCCGCAAGCGCATTGGCCACGGTGAGCTGCTGGAGGCCGAGCGCAGGATCCGCCGCCGCCTCGATCGTGCCGTCGTTCACGATCACGCTGCCGAGCGGGGCCGTGAGGCTGCCGGTGGCGTCGATGGCGCCGCCACTGTCGATCCCGATCGCGGCGGCGCCGAGCGCTCCGCTGAAGAACGCCGTGCCGCCGCTCTGGACCTCGAAGGTGCCGCCGATCGTGAGGCTCGCGGTGCTGTAAGCGGTGGGCGCCAGAGCCGCGAGCAAGGTGGTGGGCGCGCCGGCGCCGATTTCGAGATCGCCGGCAACGGCCAGCGCGCTTTGCACGCCGCCGACCAGCAGGATGCCGCTGCTGCCGAGCGGGCCGGCGATGCCCGAAGCCGGCGGGGCAGCTGCGATCGACGCCGCCGCGGGCGGCGAGATCTGGACGCCGACGTTGCGGACCGCGATGTGGCCGCTCGAGTCCCACGCCTCGACCTGCACCACGTCGCGACCCGGAGGGCAGCGTGTCGGTGAGGCTCGCGAGGACCGTGTTCACCTGCGACAGCGAACCGGTGAAGGTCAGGACCGAACCGCTCGTCGATCCGGTCACGATGCCGTTTGCGTTGGCGACGGCGAGCGGGAAGTTGTTCAGCGACGTCAGCCTGACGCCGTAGAAATTCTCGGTCGTCGCACTGGCGAGGAGCACCGCATCGGTGCCCGAGAAGGCGACGGTGCCCGCAGCGCCCGTGACGAACGCCGGGGCGACGAAGCCCAGCGCCGAACCGTCGTCGGGCGCGCCCGTCACCGGCGCATTGCCCGAGGCGACGGCGGTCGACAAGGCCTGCACCTGGACGGGGGAGAAGGCCGTGAAGTTGACCGCTCCGCCGAAGTCCCAGAGCTCGATATCGCCGGTATTCGCCGCGACGCCGTTGGCGACCGCGGCCTGCAGGCTCGCGTAGGACGGCAGCTTGACCGGAGAAGCCGTCTGATAGCTGGCCGGAGCGGTCGACGGATCGAGTGCTGAGTCCGCGGTGATCTGGCCGTAAACGAAGGCGTCGGGAGCGTATAGCGGGTTGTTGAGGGCGTGATTGCCCGGCTGGACCAGGCGGCTCGAGTTCCGCGCCTGCTGCAGGACGGCGAGCGTGAAGTTCGCGTCGTCCATCTCGTTGCCGCTGTCATAGACGTGGAAGCGGTTCATGGTGAAGTCGAGCGGCGTCGTCGACCATTGCGAATAGTCCGCGATCGCCCCGCGCAAGGTCAGCATCTGGGCGGCGTCGGTGTAGCCGCCGGCCTGCAGCGCGGCGGTCTGGTTCACCGTCGGGGCGCCGGGGTCGGGACTCAACGGCGCCATGGATTGCAGGGGCACGAAGGGTTCGTCGGTCGCGGCGGCGCCGGCGGTCTGGGAAATGCCGCGGATGACGGGATTGCTGTCGTAGGCCGCGGCGAGCGCGTTCTGGAAGCTGGTCCAGGCGGCAACGTAATCGGCGGTCCAGACCCGGCCGATCGTCTGGTTGGTGAAGACCTTCGGATCGACCGAGGCCTGGCCCATGATCGTGATCGGAGGCCCGTCGATGTACTTGGCCCATTCGGGCGCGGTGTAGCCGCCCCACACCCGGAGCTTGATGCCGACGTCGGTGCCGTGCTGGGCGTTGTAGGCATTGACGGCGGCGATGGCGCTTTGGATGGCCGACGTATCGAGCGGACCGCCCGCCGAGGGCTGCAATTGCGCCCAGGTGACGTTCAGCACCATCTCGCTGAACGAGCCGGTAAAATTCGCAAGGTCGGCGATGGTGAAGGTCGGGTTGGGCGCGGGATCGTTGTAAAAGCTGATGTCCCCCATATCCACGAGACCGGATTGGGCTGGCTTGCCGCCGTCGCCAGATGGGCTCATCGAGAGGTCTCTCCCGGCATGAAGGACACCGATTTCTAGCAGCCTCGCGGGACGAAAGCACAGTAGACCTTCGGCCGCGCTTGGCAGGCGCCGAATAGTCGACCTATGATGACGACGGGGAGTAGATCACCGTCGGAAGCCCGTGCCGGGGCAGCCGGCGGCGGACACTTTCGGGGACCGGATGGAGAGCGGGGCGGCAGAAAGCGCGGTCATCGCGGGGCCGGAGTCCGGATTGCAGTCGCTGTGTGCGATCGCCGGCTACTACCGTCTCGCATCGGACCCGGCAAAGATCGCCCGCGAGCTCGCTTTGTCGAGCGCGACCTTCGTGCCTTCAGACCTTGTGCGGGCGGCCAAGCTGATCGGCCTCAAGGCCCGTGTGGTCGAGCGCGTCGATGGCGCGCGGTTCGCCCGCCTGCCGACGCCCGCCATCGTCAAGCTCAGGAACGGCGGCTTCGTGGTGTTCGGCGGCCTGATGGCCAACGGCGTCTACCGCCTGTTCGATCCGCTGTCGCGGGCGGACCGGGGCGTGTCGCTCGACGATCTCGCCGCCGAGGTCGAGCCCATGGCGATCCTGGTGGCGCGGCAGGCGTTCGGCGCGGGCATCGATCCCAAGACCTTCGGATTCCGGTGGTTCCTGCCGTCGATCCTGAAATACCGCAAGCCGCTCGGCCAGGTGCTGCTGAGCTCGCTGTTCATCCAGATCTTCGCGCTGGTGACGCCGCTGTTCTTCCAGATCGTCATCGACAAGGTGCTGACGCACAAAGTCTATTCGACGCTCATCGTGCTGGTCGCCGGGCTGGTGCTGATCGGCCTGTTCGACGTCGTCCTGCAGTATCTCAGGACCTACGCGCTCTCGCATACGACCAACCGCATCGACGTCGAGCTCGGCATGCGGCTCTATCGCCATCTGCTGCGCCTGCCGATCTCCTACTTCGAGACCCGTGGCGCCGGCCAGACCGTGGCGCGGGTGCGCGAGCTCGAGACCATTCGCGCCTTCCTGACCGGCCAGGGCCTGTTCTCGCTGCTCGACCTCGTGTTCGCCGTCGTGCTGATCGCCGTGCTGTTCGCCTATTCGTGGCCGCTCGCGCTGATCGTCGTCGGTTCGATTCCGCTCTACGTCATGATCGGTTTCGGCTTCCGGCCGGCGCTGCGCGAGCTGATCAAGGAAAAGTTCAACCGCGGCGCCGAGAGCCAGCAGTTCCTGGTCGAGAGCGTGGTCGGCGTGCAGACCCTGAAGGCCGCGGCGGTCGAGCCGTTCATCGGTGCGCAATGGGAGGACAAGCTCGCCGCCTATGTGCGCACCGCCTTCCAGGCGACGATGATGGGCGCCAAGGGGCAAACCGCGATCCAGTACGTCAGCAAGCTGTCGACCGCGCTGCTCCTGCTGTTCGGCGCCAAGGCGGTGATCGACGGCAACCTGACGGTCGGCGAGCTGGTGGCCTTCACCATGCTGGCGGGCCAGGTGGCGCAGCCGGTGCTGCGCCTGTCGCAGCTCTGGCAGGACTTCCAGCAGGTCCGGGTTTCGGTCGAGCGGCTGGGCGACATCCTGAACATGCCGACCGAGCCCGCCATCGGCGCCGGCATGGCGCTGCCGCGGCCGAAGGGGGCGATCAGCTTCAGGAATGTCACGTTCCGCTACCGGCCGGGCGGCAGTCCGGTCCTCAGCAACATCAATCTGGAGATCGGCGCCGGCGAAGTCGTCGGCATCGTCGGCGCTTCGGGATCGGGCAAGTCGACCCTGGCCAAGCTGATCCAGCGCTTCTACATGCCCGAGGAAGGCCAGGTCCTGCTCGACGGCGTCGACCTGTCGACTCTCGACCCGATGTGGCTGCGCAGCCATATCGGCGTCGTGCTGCAGGACAACATCCTGTTCAACCGCTCGGTGCACGACAATATCGCGCTCGCCAACCCCGCCATGCCGCGCGCGCAGGTGACGGCGATCGCCCGGGTCGCCGGCGCCGACGAGTTCATCGTCAAGCTGCCGCAGGGCTACGACACGATCATCGAGGAGCGCGGCGCCAATCTTTCCGGCGGCCAGCGCCAGCGCATCGCCATCGCGCGCGCCCTCGGGATGAATCCGCCGATCCTCGTCCTCGACGAGGCGACCAGCGCGCTCGACTACGAGAGCGACCGGATCATCCGCGAGAACATGCGGAGCTTCGTGCGCAACCGCACGGTCATCGTCATCGCCCACCGCCTGGCGGCGGTGCGCGACTGCCACCGCATCATCAGCGTGGCGGATGGCCGGATCGCCGAAATCGGCAGTCACGAGGAACTCCTGAAGAGGCCCAACGGCGTCTACGCGTCGCTGTGGATGCGCCAGTCCGAACAGGTCAACGCATGACGGCGCCTGCCGCTCCGATCAAGCGGCCGCCGGTGCTGCGGCAGGATTCCGATTTCCTGCCGGCGGCGCTGGAAATTCTCGAGACGCCGCCGGCGCCCAACAAGATCGCCTTCCTGCTGGCGATCTGCGGCTTCGTCGTCGTGGCGCTGGCCTGGTCCTATGTCGGACGAATCGACATCATCGCCTCGGCGCGGGGAAAGATTCAGCCCGCCGGCCGGGTCAAGATCATCCAGCCCGCCGAGACCGGAAAGGTGGTCGTGGTCGCGGTCCATAACGGCGAGAGGGTGAAGCCAGGCGACATCCTGCTCGAGCTCGACGCGGTCGACGCCCGCGCCGACGAGGCCGCCGCGGTGAGCGGCTACATGTCGTACCGCGCCGAAGGCCTGCGCCGGCTGGCCGTGCTGCGCGCCGCCGAAGACCCCGGCTTCAGGATCGTGCCGATCGACTGGCCGGAAGATATTCCGCAGAAGAATCGCGCCCGCGAGGACCGCGTCCTGGCGGGCGATACAGCCCAGCTCGTCGCCAATACCGGCAGCATCGAGGCGCAGATCGTGCAGAAGACCGCCGAGCAGAAGCGCCTGGCCGACATGCTGGTCGAGCAGCAGACGCTGGTCGGTGTCCTGCAGCAGCGCGTCGACATGCGGGCCTCGCTGGTCAAGAGCGGCAGCGGTCCGGTGTCGACCCTGTACGATGCCCAGGAGACGCTGGGCTACCATGCGACGAACTACGCGACGACCAAGGGACAGCTCAAGGAAGCCGAAGCGGCGATCGAGGTGCTGAAGCGCGATCGCACAAAAGCGATCGACAATTTCATCGCCGAGAACCGCCAGAAGCTGGCCGACGCCGAGCGCCAGGCCGCCGACTACGAGCAGCGGGTGGCCAAGGCGCGCGCCCATCTTTCCCACCTGACCCTGGTCAGTCCGATCGGCGGAACGGTCACGGCTGCCACCGTGACGTCGCCCGGACAGGTGGTCACGGTCGGCGAGGAGGTCATGCGCATCGTGCCGAACGATGCGGTGCTCGAGATCGAGGCCTATCTGGAAAACCGCGACATCGGCTTCGTCAAGGTCGGCCAGACGGCGGAAGTGAAGATCGAGTCCTTTCCGTTCACGCGCTACGGCTCGCTGGAGGCGACGGTGGCCCGCATCTCGACCGACGCCATCCCCGAGCAGGATGCGCAGCTGATCGAGGGCGACCCGGCGCGGGCGACGAAGAACGCGGGCTTCGCCGGCGCGCAGCGGACGCAGAACCTGGTCTTTCCGGTGACGCTCGAGCCGGCCGGGCGGACGATGAATGTCGACGGGTTGAAGGTGCCGCTGTCGCCCGGCATGGCCGTCACCGTCGAGATCCGCACCGGCAGCCGGCGCATCCTCGAATATGTCTTCTCGCCCCTGGTCGAAACCGCGTCGAAGGCGTTGAAGGAGCGCTGACGCGGCGCTAGCGCGGCACGTCGCCTTCCAGCATGACGCGATAGAGATAGCGCGTCTGCGCCATGTCGTAGTCGCCGTTCGCCTTGTGCAGCAGGCAGCGGTTGTCCCAGATCACGAGGTCGCCCGGCTGCCAGCGGTGGCGGTACTGGAAGCGCGGGGCGGTGGCGTGCAGCGAGCAGCTCATGGAGCAGCGGCAAGGCCTCCTTGTGGTCCATGCCGAGGATGCCCTCGATGCGGATGGGATTGATGTAGATCGACTTGCGGCCGCTCTCCGGATGCGTCCGCACGACGGGATGGAGGACGGCGTTGGGCACGCGCTCCTTGTTCTCCTCCGACAGGCTCATCAGTTTTCGCGTGCTGTGGCTGCTCTGGTAGACGTGGATCGCCACCAGATCGGCGATGCGCTCCTGCAACGGCCTGCGGGCAATGCTGCATAGGCGGCGGCCATGTTGGCGAACTGCGTGTCGCCGCCCTGATCGGGCAGGCTGACGGCATGCAGGACCGTGGCCTTGGGCGGCCGGGCGTCGTTCGAATGGTCGGTGTGCCAGCCTTCGCCGGGGATGTAGCGACGGCCGTCGGGAAAGCGGTCGGTGTTGGAGAGGTAGTGGATCTGCGGGCAGTCGGGCAGCGCGAATTTCGTATTGTGCTGCCGGAAGACCTGTCCCAGCAGCGAGACCGCGTCGAGCAGTCGTTGCGGCGAGAGCGACTGCCCGCGGACGACCAGCACGCTGTGCGCGACGAAGGCGCGATTGAGGGCATCCTTGACCTCGGGCCCGACCGGCCCCGCGAGATCGATGCCGCGAACCTCGGCGCCGGTATGGTCGGTCATGGTCCTGACCTCCATTGTCTCCTCCTTTGGCGGGAGCCTGCCACGAATGAGTCCGACGGGCAGCCCTGAAATCGGCTGGCTGTTTGCGCCGGCTTTTCAGCGGCCCTAGACTTCCCGCCATGGCCCGCGCCGCGACCCGCATCCACGACGTTCCCGACGACCTGCTGGCCGCCATCGACTACTGCTACGAGCAGGGCTGGACCGACGGGCTGCCGGTCGTGCCGCCGGCGGTCGACCGGGTCGATGCCATGGTGGCCCACCTCGGCCGGCCGGCGGAGACGCGTGATCGCCACCCATCCCGCGACCGGACTCGAACTCTCGCTGCATGCCGCCGCCGTGAACGCCGTCATGGCCGGCTGCCTGCCGGAATATTTTCCGGTGGTCGTCGCGGCGTTCGAGGCGATGGACCGGCCGGACTTCAATTTCCACGGCTCGACCGCCAGCACCGGCGGATCGGCGCCGCTGCTCATCGTGAGCGGTCCCTATGCCGACGAGATCGGCATGAATTCCGACGTCAACCTGTTCGGTCCCGGCAATCGCGCCAACGCCACCATCGGCCGCGCGGTGCGGCTGATCCTGCGCAACGTCTTCCAGATGATTCCCGGCATCTCCGACAAGTCGACGCAAGGCAACCCGGGCAAGTACAGCTTCTGCATCGCCGAGCGCGCGCGCGGCAATCCGTGGCCGCTGCTCAGCGAGACGCAGGGCTACGCCAAGGGCACCTCGAGCGTCACCGCCTTCGCCGGCGGCGGCTTCTGCAATGTCGAGAACCATGGCGGCAACACGCCGGAGCAGATCCTGGGCTCGGTCGCCGACGCCATGGCGAACTATGGCTGCATCACCCTGGGCCAGAGCGTGGTGATCCTGGCGCCGGAGCATATGCACATCGTGGCCGGCACCGGCTGGACGCGCACGGACGCGCAGAACTTTCTCTTCACCCACGCCAAGCGCTCGGTCGAGGGGATGAAGGGCGTCGGCAAATACCGCGATCGCGAGTACGACACGCAGCATGAGGGCAAGGCGCACGTGCTCGCCGAGCCGGGCTTCGTGCATCGCGGGCTCTCGCCCGACGATATCCTGATCACGATGGGCGGCGGCGATGCCGGCGGCCATTCGTGCTTCATCCCGTCGTGGAGCCGCGGCCGCGGCTCGATCCTGCAGCACAGCCCGATCGGCAAGTGACCGACCAGACATCGAGGAGTCCCTTCAGATGCAACTCTACGCCCCCACCTCTTCCGGACCGAAACGCAAATCGTTCCGCGCCCCGGCGCTGGCCAGCCTGGACGGCCTCAGGATCGGCATCCTGGAAAACGGCAAGCTCAACGCCGAGGAGATGCTGCGCGAGGTGGGCGCGCTGTTCGTCGAGCGGCATGGCTGCACGCTTCGCCCGATCTATTCGAAATCCAACGCCAGCGCGCCGGCGCCGGCCAACACCCTGGTCAAGGCAGCGCAGGACGTCGATTTCCTGATCACCGGCCTGGGGGATTGAGGCTCCTGCTCAACGTGCAGTCTGCACGACGGCATCAGTTTCGAACAACTCGGCAAGCGCGCGGTGGTGCTGTGCACCACGCCGTTCGAGGTGACGGCGCGCAACATCGCCCGCGTGCTCGGCCTGCCCGACTACCCGTTCCTCACGGTCCAGCATCCGATCGGCAGTTGCACCCTGCCGGAACTGAAGGCGCGCGCGGAGATCGCCTACCAGCAGGCGTTGCCCATCCTGCTGAAGGCCTGAGGGCTCAGGACGTGTTGCGGCGCTGGCGGATCGGCATGGCGATCAGGCTGCCGATGATGAGCGAGATGCCGCCGACGGTGAGCGCCAGGGTGAAGCTGCCGGTCCATTCGCGGACGAAGCCGAAGAAATAAGGGCCGACCGTGCCGCCGAGATTGCCGGCGCCGTTGACGAGGCCGATGCCGACGCCCGCCACCGCCGGCGGCAGCACCTCGGTGGGCAGCGACCAGAACGGCCCGAACCGGCCGAAGAAGGCCGCGACGGCCAGGGTGAGGAAAACCAGGATGCCGATCGTGCTGCCCTGGCCTGCGAGCTGGGCCAGCAGCAGGAAGGCGCCCGAGAGGGCGGTCGCGCCGATCATGTGCCACTTGCGCTCCTGCAGCCGGTCGGAGCTGAAGGCGACCAGGATCATCATCAGCGCGCCGGCCGCATAAGGCACCGCGCTCAGAAAGCCGACGGCCGTGATCGACAGTCCGGTCTCCTTCAGCACCGTCGGCAGCCAGAAGGTCACGCCCCACTCCGCCATGAGGGCGGCGAAATTGTAGAGCGCCAGCAGGATCACGGCGGGGTGCCAGAGGGTCCTGACCCAGTGACCCTGCACGGGCGCGGCCTCCGCTGCTTCCGCGGCGAGCGCCGACACCAGCCGCGCCTTTTCCGCCGGATCGAGCCAGCTCGCGTCCTTGGGCTCCTCGGTGATCGCCCAGATCCAGACCAGCGCCCAGACGAGGCCCGGCAGCGCCTCGACGATGAACATCATCTGCCAACCGAAATGCGCCAGCACGACGCCGGAGATCGGATTGGCGATCACCGAGGCGATCGGGATGCTGATCAGGAACATGGTGTTGGCCCGCGCCCTTTCGGCTCGCGTGAACCATTTGCGGATCAGCACGATCGTGCAGGTGAGCACGCCGCCCTCGAACAGGCCGAGGATGAAGCGGTTGGCGATCAGCTGGTTCTCGGTGCGCACGAAGGCGGTCGAGAACGACACCAGGCTCCAGAACAGCAGCAGGACGAGGATGACCCATTTCGCGCTCCATACCGAGGCGAGCCGGCCGGCCGGGATCTGCAGGATGATGTAGCCCCAGAAGAACATGCCGGTGGCGAAGCCGATCGCCGAGGCGCCGATGCCGAGCTCGCTGCGCATGGCGGGAATGGCCATCGCGATGTTGGTGCGGTCGATGTAGGACAGCACGTACATCACGAAGGCGACGCCCAGGATGCGCAGCCAGCGATTGCGGTGCGGCGCGAGCCCCTTTGTTGCAGCCACGGTGTTTCTCCCCCTGCGCGCCAACACGTTCTTTTGACGACGCTAGCATGGCCACGGCTCGCGGCGGCCGGCGATTTGTGGCAGATTTCTCCAGGGGGACGATGCCATGCGCTGGCTGAACCTGCTTCTCGTCGCTTTTGCAATTTCCGTCGCGGGCCAGGCGTGGGCGATGCCGCAGCCCGACGCGGAAGAGGCCTATGCGCGCGGCGACTACGCCACCGCCTTCCGCCTGTGGCTGCCCCTGGCCGAGCAGGGATCGCCCCGCGCCCAGATCAACATCGCGCGCCTGTACGAAAGAGGCGAAGGCGTTGCGCAGGACAAAGCGGCGGCGATGGAATGGTATCGCAAGGCCGAGGCGCAGGGCGTCAGCAGCCTGCCGGCGGAGCCGGGCACGCCGATGCCGGTCGGCTACCAGGGACAGGGGACGACCCCTTATCCGACGGTGTCGCCCTACCCCGTCATGCCGCGCCGATCACAGCCCGCGATCGGGTGGTCGATCGGCTTCCGCCACGGCCACTCACGCCACTGACGACGGCGGCTTCCTGGGGACTTCCTAGGAACCGATCATCTTCGCGACCGCCTCCACCCAGAAGGGTGGATCGCGACGGTATTCGATCTTGCCGAGGTCGGTCGGCATCGTGGCGTCGGGCGGCGCCAGAGTGATGCTGCTGTATTCGCCGGGCAGGATGATCACCTCGCCGCCGGCGTCGCTTACGATCAGGCCGACGACGATGCCGATGGCCGGCGTCCGTCCCGGCACGAGCGGGATGGTGCCGGAAACCTTCACCGTGCCGCTCAGGATGGGCGGCACCTTCGGGCTGGGCAGGCTGGCGAAAATCGCGAAGTCGGAGCTGGCGAAGTTGTTGAAGTCGATGGGATGGCCGGCCGCATCGCCGGTCGTCGCCACCGTGGCGTAGGCGCTCACCGACCCGGTGATGACGGATTGCCGGTAGAGGTTCACGCTCGCGCCGACATTGAAGCGATAGGACAGCGACGCGGGCCCCGTCAGGTTCGCCGGCGTCGCCGGAAGCGTCGCCATGTATTGCCAGGTATTGACCCACCACTGCTCCTGCGAGCCGGTGCTCCACACCTCGCCGCCCAGCGCGATATCGCCCTGATAGATCTCGGCGCCGATTCCGGTGCCGCCGGATGTCGTCGTGCCGGGAGTCTGCACGAGCTTGACCGTGGCATTGGGCAGGAGAAGCTTGTCCCACCAGCTGAAGATGCTGCCGAGATTGTCGAGCGTGGCCAAAAGGCGCGGATCGATGCGGCTCACGCGCAGATCGGCCGGCTGGCGCAGTTTCACGGCAAGGTCCCTGTACTGCGCGGCCAGCCGGCCGGCATGCTGGTCGGGATCCTCGCCCAGCGCTCGAATGAGGTCGCGCGTATTGCCCAGCTCCTTGAGCTGCGCTGCGAGCCTGGCGAGCTGGGCGCCCTCGAGCGTCCGCTGGGTGGCGCTGGCCAGACCCAGGTCCGAGGAAGCAGCCGCGACGGAACCAGCCGCGACGCCAGGCGCGTCCTTCAACGAGACAGAGGTGCTCATGCCGGGATCTCCCTGGCGCGTGTCGGCGATCATGCTTTCGAGGCGGTCGTCCTCCGGGCTTTACCCGGGGCGCGACTCCTCGGTGAGATATTCCTCAGTGACCGGCAGTCCCGACACTTCGCGCACTTGCGGGGACAGGTCGTAACTGAGGGTGGTGATCTGCGGACAGCGCATGCAGGCCGCCGCGCCCTCCTGGGAAAACCACCGGCATTCCTTGCGGATCACGCACGGCGGCAGGCTGTCCACCACCGGCGGCAACATTTTCGCGACCCGCGTCGCCAGCCGGCAGTCGGCGCCGTCGAAGTGCGGGCACTTGTGCTCGGCGCAGGTCGCCGCCAATCGGAAGACCTCGGTGGGCTTCGACGGTGCCGCCATGGCGAGGACCTCGGGCGTCGCGGGAATGCGTGCATTGACGTATTCCACGACCGGGCGCGGCCCGTCCTGCTGGACCACGCCCAGAACCATGGCGCGGTCCATGCCGGGTTGCGCGCTCGGACAGAGCTTCGACATCGTCGACCTCCGGCCTACGCCTCGATCTGAATCGATCTCGGAAGGTCGCCGGAATGCCACAGATGATATGTCGCCCGACCGACAGAATCGCGCCGCTGCCCCGGTTGGCGCGTGGCAGCGAGCGCTTCCGGCTGTGCCTGGGCGATGTGCGCCGCAACGTCGGCCACGAAGGCCTGGGTCTCGCCCAACGTCACTTGCGCCAGGATTTCATCGGGGATCGGGAAGCCACGGATCAAGTACGAAACCGAAATCGGCACTCGGCACCGGAACCTTGAACTTCGGATGTTTCGCCACGGCCGCCTTCACCGCGGCCTGAACCGAGGACGTGAACTTGTGCAACGAAATCGAGACAGGCTTGGCCATTTGATCTCTCCTTCTCGTTGAGCATCGATGCGGCAAGTTCAGGAGCGCCTCAGCGCTCGGCCTCAGGGAGGTCCGGATTGTCAACGGTCGCCGCGATTAGCAGGCTACATCAAGACAATGAATGGTTGCAAGATATATTAAATTACAACTCAATTGATGATGGTACGCGGACCTGTACCACTTCTGGCGCCAGGACGTCATTTTGCGCAAGCACTGCGGCGGAAAAGCAGTCGGCAACGAATGTAATTGCATAACTGGCGACCGGATCGCGCCTCCGAGTGCTCGACCGCCGTGCATGACGCTGCCGGTTGTGGTTAGTCTGGCTGCGTTGGACCAGGGGGATGTCGATGAGGGCGTTTGCTGTGTCGGCCATGATGATCGCGGCGTGGTCCCTGCCCGCGGCGCCGGCGTCGGCCTGGGACGACCAGGGACACGAGCTGATCGGCGCGATCGCCGATGCGATGCTCGGCAACAGCAAGGCCGGAGTCCAGGCCCGCCAGATACTGGGCTACGGCCTGCGCAGCGCCGCCAAGTGGCCGGATTGCGTGCGCGGCGTCCACAAGGACGCCGGCGGCTTCACATACGACGGCGGAACGCCGGCCTGCTCGGAATTCGCCGGCCCGGCCGAAGTCGCGCGCATGATCGACTATGCCAGGCGCAACTGGTCCAACTGCCGGAAGCCACCGCCGGACGGCTGCCATACGCGGTATCACTTCGCCGATGTCGCGATACAACGCGACGGCTACAGCCGGTCGTTCTTCGGCACCGGCAACGACGACATCGTGAGCGCGCTCGCAAGCGCGGTGCTGGTGCTGCAATTCCAGCCGGCCGAGCCGCCGATTTCGATCAAGGACAAGAAGGAGGCGCTGCTGATGATCGCCCATCTTGTCGGCGATCTGCACCAGCCATTGCATGTCGGCGTGGTCTACCTCCGTCCGGACGGTTCCCTCGCCGATCCCGATACGCCGCCCAACCAGAATCCCGGCACGATCGAGAAGACCAACGCCACCCGCGGCGGCACCGACATCCTGATCGAAGGACGGCCCAGCCTGCACGCGATGTGGGACGACGTTCCGCACGACTGGGGGCGCGACGCGACGCCTGAGCTGCTGGCAAAAGCCAAAGCGGTGCCACGCAGCCATGCGCAGGTCGACATGCTGGCGGCGATGTGGGCCGGAGAAACCGTTCGACTGTCGAACGATGCCTTCAAGGGCCTGGCGTTCGGCGCCAGGAACGATCAGGGCAAATGGCCGGCCAGCATCGACAACGCTTTCCTCTACAGGGCGAAGCTCGAGAACACGCAGCGCCAGCAAGTCATCAAGGCCGGCGCCAGGCTGGCCGAGCTGCTCAAGGAGATCTGGCCGGACGAGTAGATGGCCGCGACTGTCACACGAGATCGCGCGGAATGGAGCGGTCCCATTCGCGATGACAGACTTGGTCGGCGCCTTCCCACGCGCGCAAGGATGCCCGCAGCAAAAAGGCGTCGCGCGTGCAGGACAGCCGCATCGAGGTTTCGATCCGGACTTGCCAGGCGTCACGCTGGATGGTCTCGGTCCGCCTCATCTCGGCCGTGGCGCTCAGCGGATCGTCGTCGGTGATATCGAACGCGAACTTGCCCTCCGTGCCCAATTCGAGGCCAAGGCGATCGATGCGCACAAGGCCCGGACGGACCGTCGTCGGCCGCTCGGGTGTCGCCGTTTCCGGCTCGGGCAGCGGCGGCAATAGCGCGTCCGCGGTTTGCGGCGGACGCACCGGCAGATCGAGCGTGCCGCCGAAGATCGTGAGCGTCGCCGCCTCGGGAGCCGGCCAGATCATCGGCCAGTAAGACGTGGAGAGTGCCAGCCTGATCCGGTGGCCCGCCGGAAACACCGCGCCGGCATCGTTGAGCTGGATCCGTACCTGATAACGCTGCCCCGTCACCAGCGGCTCCGGCGCTTCATGGCCGTCGCGATGCGTGAGGTTCTGGACGCCAAAGCTCACGCGCAACGATTCGGCCGACGGATGCACGTCGCACAGCCTGACCGCGAGATTGGCGATCGGCTTGTCGGACGCGACATCGAGGGTGACGATCGCCGCACCCAGGATTTCGATCGCCGCGTCGAGCGGCGGCGTCTCGAACACCAGCGAGCGAGCGTCATCCGCGCGCTGGTCGCCCGCCTGATCGGCGGCGCGACCGAACGGACACCAGCTCCCGGCATCCTTGCCGACCGTTTGCGGCGAGCACACCGCGCGCGCCGCAAGAGACGCGCGCTCCGGGCGCAGACCGTCGTCGGTCAGGAACAGGCGATGGGACTTGCTCTCCGGCGGCGGCCAGGAGGGTTCGGCCACCCAGCGTCCCGGCAAGGTCTCGTGATAGGGCGCGGGCTTGACGCTGTCGGTCATCCAGGCGCGCAGCATGGGCTCGTCCATGACGCCGTTATCGACGCCCTTCAGCCAATGATCCCACCAGCGCAGCATGTCCTGCAGGAAGCCGATCTGCGGGCCGGGCAGCGCAAAATGCGGATAGGCATGGGCCCACGGTCCTATAAGACCCTTGCGCGGAACCGCGAGCCGTTCGAGGAGGCGCGGGATGGCGTTGGTGTAGCCGTCGGTCCAGCCGCCGACGGCGTACACGGGGCATTGGATCGCGCTGAAATCCTCGCACACCGAGCCGTGCCGCCAATAGGCGTCGCGGCGCTGATGCTCCGTCCAGATTTCCAGGAACAGCGGCACGTTCGCCAGCCGCTCCAGCCACATCGCCCGCCAGCGATCGCCGACCAGCGCGGGATCCGGCGGATGGCACATCGCGCCGAAAAAGAACGCCGCCCAGCCGAAGCCCGCGTTCAGCTTGGCGCCGCCCATGTAATGCACGTCGTCGGCGTAGCGATCGTCGGTCGAGCAGATCGTCACGATGGCCTTGAGCGCCGGCGGACGGCGCGCCGCAACCTGCAGCCCGTTGAAGCCGCCCCACGATATTCCCATCATGCCGACCGCGCCGCTGCACCACGGCTGGGCAGCCAGCCAGGCGATGATCTCCAGCGCGTCGTCCTGCTCCGGCAGCGCGTACTCGTCGGACAACACGCCGTCGGATTCGCCGCTGCCGCGGATGTCGACCCGCACGCCGGCGTAGCCGTGACCGGCCAGCCAGGGATAGGTGAGCGCATCGCGTTCATAGGTGCCGTCGCGCTTGCGGTAGGGCAGATACTCGAGGATCGCCGGCACCGGGTTCTGCTCGGCATCCTCCGGCAACCAGATGCGGGCAGCGAGTTTCGTGCCGTCCTTCAACGGTATCAGCGTGTGCTCGATGACCCGCACGGCGTGCGGAAAGGTCGTGACAATCATCAGCCTTCGAGTCCCGCAAGCTCCAGGCTGAGCGCGCGCAACCGGCGCCGCGCCTCGGCGTCATAGGCCTGCGGGTCGGCACGCGATTCGCGCAGGACGTTGAAGTAGAGCCCGCTCCTGCCCTCGAGCGCGGGCGAGACGGCAAGCTGGAGGATCGCCGCGGCGCCGTCCTCGACCTTGCTGATCGGCGCGTTGCCCGATTGACGAACCATGGTCGTGTTCATGTAGGTCGAGGGATGCAGGGTATTGGCGATCACGCCCGATCCCTCGAGCTCGTCCGCGAGATCGACCGTGAACAGGATCTGCGCCAGCTTGCTCTGGCGGTAGGCGGCGCCGCCGCTGTAGTGCCGGGTCAGCATGACGTCGGAGAAGTCGATCGCCTGCTGGCCGGCCGAGGAGACGTTGACGATGCGCGCCGGCGTGCTTGCCTTGAGCAGCGGCAGCAGCAGGCGGGTCAGCAGGAAGCCCGCGAGATAGTTCACGGCGAAGCGCAGCTCGTGGCCGTCGGCGCTGGTTTGCCGGCCCGGCGCGTTGCCGGCGGTGCCGATGCCGGCATTGTTGATCAGGAGGTCGAGCCGGTCGGTCTGCGCGCGCACCTCATCGGCCAGGCGGCGCACTTCGGCCAGCGACGCAAGATCGGCGGCCAGGAACGTGGCGCTGCCGCCGGCGTGGCCAATCTCCTGCACCAGCGCTTCGCCGCGCTTCCGATCGCGGCCATGGACCAGCACGCGCCAGCCCTGCTTGGCCAGTTCCCGCGCCACCACGCGGCCGACGCCGTCGGTGGCGCCCGTCACCAGAGCCGTCCGTCCTTTGCCTTCCATGCCGATCTCCCGGGATTGCGTGCTGCTCAACGATGCCGGTCAGGCGGCCAGGGCGAGCGAACCAAGCGCCTGGCGCACCTCGGCGCCGGAGGCCGGCTCGGCGCCTTCTTTGCGCACCAGGCGCACGGCCTCTTCGACCCAGGCGAGATTGCTCATCGGCGAGCCCAGGGGTGCATCCTCGAGACCGACGCGCACGTGACCGCCGCGCGCCACGGTCTCGCCGATCAGCGGACGGATATCGGCGGACAGACCGGCGATCATCCAGGGCGCCGACGCGGCCACCTCCTCCAGGAGAGCGAGATGGGCGGCAAGGGCGTAGGGTTTGGGCGGGAAGCCGAAGGCGAATTTTTCCGAGAACATGAAACGATAGACCGGCGGCTTGACGGCGGCCGCCCGGGCAAGGCTTGCGCCGGCTCGCGTGAAGCCGGGCTCGTAGATGGCGAAGGCCGGGTGAAAGCCGTGGCGTGCGGCAAAGTCGAGCGCGTGGCGGACATGGGTTTCGGGGTTGAGATAAGTCGTCGCCGGCTTCGCGCCGGCCTTCGTGGTGACCAGGGTGAAGTTGACGCTGCCCGGATCGATCACGGCGAATTCCAGCAAGCCGCGCTCGGCCAGCGCCTCGATATGGGCGAAGCGATCCGCCGCTGCCACTTCGATGCCGGTGTTGGGGATCGTCGGGTAGGAGGGATAGACCGGAACGTCGACCTCGGCCCGTATACCCTCGATGATGCGCGCATAGACCTGCCAGTCGAAGGTCTGCCTCCCGCCATCGGTGTAGGCGTGCGTGTGGACGATGGCGGCGCCGGCGCGCGCGCAGGCGATACCCTCGGCGATGATCGACTCGACCGTATCGGGAATGCCCGGTTGCAGCGCACGGCTCCAGGCGCCGTTCAACGCCACCTCGATCCATACCTTGCGCACACGCCGCCTCCTCCTGCCGGTTCCGCCGGCAGTGTAGCAGGCGCCTGCGCTCGTGCGAGCGCGGCTCCCGGTAGGCTCAATGACCGGCGGCCTGGCCGCCATCGACGTGCAGGATCTCGCCTGTAACAAAGCCGGCGCTTTCGAGGAACAACACGGCGTCCACGATGTCGGCGATTTCACCCATGCGCCCGACCGGATGAAGCCTGGCAAAGGCGTCATACATCTCGACCGCGTGCATGGGCGTCTTGATGATGCCCGGAGACACGGCGTTGACGCGAATGCCTCGTGTCGCAAATTCGATCGCCAGCGACTTCGTCGCCGCGTTCAGCCCGCCCTTCGTCAGGGAGGCAAGGACAGAAGGCACCTGGGCGTTCGGATGGTCCACCAGGCTGGTCGTGATGTTGACGATGTGACCGGACCCTTGCCTGACCATCTCCGCGATCGCCAACTGCGTGACGCGGAAGAAGCCGGCGAGGTTCACCCCGATCATCGCGGTGAAATCGGCCTCCGAATAGTCGACGAACGGCTTCGGAATGAAGATACCGGCGTTGTTGACCAGGGTGTCGATGCGGCCGAAACGGCGAAGGCCCTCGGCGACGATCTGCTTCGCCGTGGCTGCATCGGCGACATCGCCGGCAATCGCCAGAACGTCCGGATCGCTCGACGGCTTGATCGAGCGCGAGTTGGCGATGACGCGATAATTGCGATCGCGAAATGCCTTCACCAGGCCGGCGCCGATCCCCTGTGACGCGCCGGTTATCACGACGACCTTCTGCTCCGTGCCCATGATGTGCCTCGCTGTTCTCCGCTGCGGGTGGTCCGGCTGACATATTCGGTCGACCGGGCCCGATGGAAATGGGCGCATTGCCAGGAAGCACGATCGCGATTGCGAAAAGAAAAGCCGCGATGCGACGCAAGGCTTGCTTCGTTCGGCTGTTTGCCGGCGCCGCCCTTTAACCGACGCGTCGCGCTCAGTAGACTTCGGCATGAACATCGCTGCGCGCGCCACCTGACCATGGTGGCGTTGACCGAGAGGACGACGATCCCGCTGCCCGCCGCCGAGGTCTGGCCACTGCTCAGCGACCCGTCGCTGGTGGCTTCCTGCATTCCCGGCGCCACGCTTGCCCCCGACCAGGGCGACGGACTGTGGCGCGGCAACATCCGGGTCAAGTTCGGCCCGACGGTCGCGGTGTTCCGCGGCGAGGCGAGCCTCGTCTTCGACCATGCGGCCCGCCAGTGCACCATCGAAGGTCGCGGCATCGACGGTCGCGGCGCCTCGCGGGCCCTGGCGTCCGGCGTGGTCAAGGTCACGGGCGACGAAGTCACGGAACTCGCCGTCGACGGCAGCTTCACCGTGAGCGGACCGCTCGAGACCTTTGCCAATGCCGGCGGCGTGCATGTGGCGCGCGCCCTGCTGGCCGAATTTTCCGCCAACATGGCGAAGCTGGCGACCGAGCGGCGTGTACCGCCGGTCGGCGCATCGGCTGCGGCACCGGCAGAGGCCGCGCCCGCCTCGCCGCCGCCGGCTCCGCCCCCACCCGCCGCCGCCGAATTGAGCGGCGGCCGCCTGCTGTGGCAGGCCTTCCTTTCCTGGCTGCGCAGCCTGACCGGTAACAAGGAGACTCCGCGATGAGCAAGCTACAAGTATCAGACATGCTGGCGCGCGCCTTTGCCGCCGAGGGCGTCGAGGTGCTGTTCACCCTGATGGGCGACGCCAACATGTACTGGTCGGTGGCGATGTCGAAGCTGCCCGGCATGAAGATCGTGCATGCCCGCCACGAGCACTGCGCCGTCGCCATGGCCGACGGCTATGCCCGCGCCACCGGCAAGGTCGGCGTCGCCTCGACGACCTGCGGACCGGGCTTCACCCAGATCATGACGGCGCTGACGATCGCCGCGCGGGGCAACGTGCCGCTGGTGGTGTTCGCGGGCGATTCGCCGATCGCGGCCTCGTGGTACCTGCAGCAGATCGACATGGCGCCGCTGACCTTGGCCTGCGGCGCGCACCACGTGCAGGTGAAGCATGTCGACCGCCTGCTCGACAATGTGCGCGAGGCCTTCCAGGTAGCGCAGGCCGAGCAGCGGCCGGTCGTGCTCTCCGTGCCGATGGACATGCAGAAGCAGGCATGGCCGCACCTCACCGACTACACGCCGTCGGCCGAGCTGGTGCCGGCCGCGCAGCGCCCGCAGCCCGATCCGGTCCTGGTCGACCGCGTGATCGACATGATCGCCGAGGCCGAGAAGCCGATCGTGCTGGCCGGCCGCGGCGCCATCCGCTCGGGCGCGGCGCCGGCGCTCGAGGCGCTGGCCGCGCAGTCGGGCGCGCTGCTGGCAACATCACTGCTCGGCAAGGGCCTGTTCGACGGCAATCCCTACGCGCTCGACATCGCCGGCGCCTTCGCCAGCGACTTCGCGCGCGAGCGCTTCGCCGAGGCCGACCTGGTGATCGGCGTCGGCGCGGGCCTCGGCCACTACACCACGGAAGGCGGCTACCTCTATTCGGGGGCGCGCACCGTGCAGATCGACACCAACCCGCGCGGCCTGTGGCAGGGCCTGCGCACCGCCGATCTCCATGTCCGCGCCGACGCCAGGGCGGCGGCCGAGGCGATCGTGGCGCGCATGAAGGCGCGCGGCGTGTCGCGTGCCGGGTTCCGCAACGCCGACATGGCCGGGCAGATCGCGGGCGATTCGCCGGACAGCAAGGAATTCAAGGTCCAGCCCAATACCGTCGATCCGCGCAAGGCCGTCCTCGAGCTCGACCAGTCGATCCCCAAGGACTGGGACATCGTCGTCGGCGCCGGCCACTATTTCAGCATCGTCATGACCCACATGAAGGGCCGGGCGGCCGACAAGTATCACGTGGTCAACGATTTCGGCGCCATCGGGTCGGGCCTGCCGGCCGCCATCGGCATCGCCTCGGCGCGCGGCGACGGCAAGGTCATGCTGGTCGAGGGTGACGGCAGCCTCATGATGCACGTGCAGGAACTGGAGACGATCCGCCGCCAGGGCATCCGCATGCTGATCTCGGTGATCAACGATGGCGGCTACGGCGCGGAGTTCCACAAGTTCCGCGCCAATGGCGTCGATCCCGCGGCGGCGATCCACGGCCGCGGCGATCTCGCGGGCGTGGCGACCGGCTTCGGCCTGCGCAGCGCGGCAGTCACCGAAATGGGCCGCTTTGCGCCGCTGTTTCGCGAGCACCAGGCTGCCAACATCGGCACGCTCTGGGATATCCATACCGACGACCTCATCCCGTCGCGCGCCTATCGCCGCGTCCATTACGGCGAGGCGTGAGGCGGCGCGCTACCGCACTGGTCCCAGATTGGTCACACGCCGGGTCTGGTTGTTGCCCGAATTCGCCGCAAACGTTCCGCCAGCAAACGGGGTGGGCTCATGACGGGCGACGGTGCGAAGACAGGGTCATGGTGGCGCAAAGCGCCGCTGGGCAACGCAGGTCTGGAGAGCCCGCCGGCTGCCGGCAAGCTGGACGGCCGGGACGATGAGATCTCGCGACAGACGATGGCCGACCTGTCGCGCCGGCTGGGTGAGCGTGCCATGCGGCACGCGGCGACGGATCCGGCGACCGCCGCTGCAGCGCGCCGGGCGGCCCTGCAGGAATACGAGCGCACGCGCGAGCGCCGGCTGATCCTGGTGCTGGCGGCCGTCCTGACGGCGCTCATCGGCACGACCACCACCTACTTCGTCTCGACCATCGGCGCGCAGCCGGTGTCGCCGTCGGCCAGTGTCGCAGCCCGTCCGGAACCGGCGCCGTCGCCCGAGAGGATAGCCGCCGCGCCCGCGCCGGCTCCCGCTTCGCCCGAACTCATCGACATCGCCGGACGCAGACGTCGCTGCCGCCGCACCCGCCACGGCCGAGAAGCCGCAACCGCCGGCGACGACCGAGAGTCTAACAAGCCGTCGCCGAGCCCGCGCCCGGCGCAGCCGCGCTGCCGCCCGACGAAGTGAAAGAAATCCAGGCGAGACTGCGATCCTTCGGCTTCAATCCGGGACCGGTCGACGCCAACGCGGGACGCCTGACCAAGGACGCGGTCGTGCGCTACCAGCGGGCCCGGGGCCGGGCGCAGACCGGCGCGGTCGACCGTGACCTGCTCGAACAACTCCGCCAGGATCCCGCTCCGCAAGTCGCCCAGCGCGCCGCCAGGCCAGGCCCTCGCGCGACCGGAAAGCAGCGGTCCGACCCGTTCGAACCGGTGCGGGCTGCGGGCGATCGCCTCGGCCGGTGGATGGACTCACTGGTGCGCTGACGCAGCGGCAGGACCGTCAGCAGGTCCGGGCGACCATGGCGCCACGAACCGCCGCGGCGAACAGACAGGACTAGTCATCATCCTGCCGACGGCGGCCGATCAACGATCACTCGCTGCCTGGCCCGACGCGACGAGTTCGCGTGCTTCGCGCAGCCGGTCCCGGCATTCGGCTTCCGCGCCCCGTTCGGCCTGGGCCCGCGCGGCGACGAGGAGGGCTTGCAGCGCGGTCGTCTCCGCGGCACCGAGCTTGCCGGTACCGCCCGGCGCGTCGCTCGGCGGGACGTTCTTCGGCGGGGCATCCTTCACGTCCGGTACCGTGGGCATGGCATCGTGCGCGGTGCGCGGCGGCGTGATGACGGCCTTGTCGGGAGAGGGTGGCGGCTCGATCACGCCGCCCGAGCGCGCCAGATCGCCGGGCCGCACCGTCCCGGGCGCCTTGTCCGCCGGCACTGTCGGTGGATCGCTGGAGAGATGATAGCGGTCGGCCAGGCTGCGCACCTCATCCACACAGCCGGCCGCACTGGCCGCATCGGTCGCGATCACAAGAACAACGAGAGACGCAAGGAGAATTGCCGGGGCGCGATAACGCCACCGCCTGGATCTGTGCATTGCGTTCACCATGACGTTCGCACGTCAACGGTCGGCCGGTACAGGGGTTGCCGCGCGGCCGGTCCAAAATTGGCTGGGCCCGGGAACGGTCAGTCCTTGTAGACCTCGATGGTCTGCATCATGCCCACCTCCTCATGGTTCATCATGTGGCAGTGGATCATGTAGACGCCGGTGTAATCGAGGAAGCGCGTGCGGAACACGATGCTGCCGCCGCTGTGCGTGACAATGGCGGTGTCGCGCCATTGCGGTGTCGCGAGCGGCTTGCCGTTCACTTCGATGATCTCGAACGGATTGGTGTGGATGTGGAAGATATGGTCGTCGTGCGTGTCGGTATTCTGGATGGTCCACTCCTCGACCGAACCCAGCTTCACGCGATAGTCGATGCGCGTCGGATCGAATTTCTTGCCGTCGATGAGGAATGAGAACTCCTGGTAGTGGCCGGCGGCATCGGCCTCCGGGCCCTTCTTGGAAAACACCAGCGTGCGTCGGCCAGTGATCTCCGAGTCCTTGATGGTCTCGAGCGGCGGCTTGGGCAGCGCCTGTGGCAGCTTCATCGGCATCGGCTCAGCCGCGCGACCACGACCCGGGCCAGCGTGTCGACGGGCGACGGATGCCCCTGATCGTACGGCAGGGCGCGAAACGCGTAGCTTCCCGGTGCGCCGGCCTGCACCAGCACGTCGGCGCGCTGGCCTGGCGCGATCAGCATCTGCTTGAAGTGCTCCACGCTGCCGAGCTGGATCCCGTCATAGGCGATGGCATGAAGCTCGTGACCCTCCAGTTCCAGCAGCATGTCGTCCTGATAGGCGCCGTCGAGCAGGCGCCAGCGCTGCACCTCGCCCGGACGCATCTCGATGACGGGCCGCCGCTGGCCGTTCACCGTGAGGAAGCGGGTCGCGGTCTCGGGAAACAGCGTCTCGAAATTCTCGATCATCCCGCGCGCGTCAAAGACCACCTGGGCCAGCACCAGCACCCGGTCGCGGGCATTGGCGATCTCGGGCACGCCGGCAAAATCGCCCTCGACCACGATGACGCCCGCCATCCCGCTCGCCATCTGGACGTCGGCGCTGCCGTGATGATGCGGGTGGTACCAGTAGGTGCCGGCCGTATGGTCCTTGGGCAGGGCGATCTCGACGTCGTAGGTCTCGCCCGGCACCATCGAGCGCATCACATTGTCGGCGATGCCGCTCGGGCTGGCGTGCGATCCGTGGAAATGGAAGTTGGTGTTGTTGAACAGATGCGGAATGCTGATATCGGCCGGCATGGGATTGCGGTTCGGCGGGAAATCGTTGGCCAGCCGAAGCTTCAAGACCTCGCCGGGCTTCATGCGCAGCGTCGGGCCGGGAACCGTGCCTTCGTAGGTCCGGACGTAAAGCCTCGAGCCCCCGACATCGCGGTAGGCGTAGCGCATGCTCATCGACGTCCGGAGCTCGCCGTCGACGGAGCGTCGCACCTCGGGTTCGACGAGCGTCTGGTCCAGGGCCGGCGGCACTTGCCGGGCAACAATGCCCAGCGTCGCGCTCATGTGGTCGCCGTGAGGATCGGCTGCAGCGGCGAGCCGCGGCAAGAGGGTGACCGTGCCGAGCGCCGTTCCGGCCATCAGCGCGCGGCGCCGTGACAGCTTAATTTTCCCAATGCCAATGCCGGCGCCTGTCATGCGCCCAGAATCCCCAGACATTCGGCTCTCCCGCTTCTTCTTGTTCCTGCAGCCCAACTCCCCAACACCAGTCGAACAAATTTCATCGCCCACGGCAAGGCGTTGCCGGTTCGCACGATTGGCGGTGCGCACGTCATGGTGTGTGCCCGGTCTGCAACAGTCGCCTGGGATACGACTTTGTGGCGTTGCCGCTTCACGCGCTGCCTTGCCGCCGCCACAACCTCACCGCAGCATCGTGGCGTTGGCCTGCGGCGTTTCCTCCAGCTCACTTAGGAGGCAGATTGAAAGTGCAAGTCCAGCGGCACCCCCTGACCTCGGTTCTGTAACGACCGGCCCGTCGATGCCTCGCCGACGATCACATGCGCATGAAGGCATGATGACGGTTGCGCAGACCAGAAGACGCACGCGCATACGGCATGAACAAAAGAATCGAGCGGCACGCCATTTTCTGAACAAGAACCGGCATCCAAACTACTCCCTCTTGAACACGACGGCGGTGCGACCCAGTTTTGTTGCCCCAGCCGGCGTCGGCCAGTGCCACCCGGGAGCTGGTATCGGTGTCCCTTCGGGCGCTCGATCTCACGGCGCCGGCGACGGCTCGAGACGGTGCGGCCTCCACGAACGCAGTGAGGATTCGAGTAGGTGGCAAAGGCCTTGGCCCGGGGAGCGCCCGCCATGAGCGCACCCACGACAATCGAAGAATGGCTGGCGCGTTTCGACCTGTCGCGGTTTGCGGCAACGTTCCGCGACAACGGCATCGATCTCGATGTTGTGACGCGGCTCAGCGACGACGACCTCAAGGAGCTCGGCCTCACGATCGGCGACAGGAAGCGCGTGCTGGCCGCCATAGCGTCTTCCACCACCGCACCTTCCGCGCACGCCGCCGCCGAGCGCCGCCAGCTCACGGTGATGTTCTGCGACCTCGCCGATTCAACGGCATTGTCGGCGCGCCTCGATCCCGAGGACATGCGCGACGTGATCCGCGCCTACCAGGAGACATGCGCCGCCATCGTCGAGCGCCATGACGGCTTCGTCGCCAAATTCATGGGCGATGGGCTGCTCGCCTATTTCGGCTATCCGCGCGCGCACGAGGACGAAGCCGAGCGCGCCGTGCGCGCCAGCCTGGAGATCGTGGCCTCCGTCGGCCGCCTGCAGACACCGGCCGGCGAGGCGCTGAAGGTGCGTGTCGGCATCGCCACCGGCCTGGTGGTCGTCGGCGACCTGATCGGCACGGGCGCCGCCGTGGAACAGTCGGTGGTGGGCGAGACGCCCAACCTCGCCGCCCGCCTGCAGACGCTCGCCCGGCCCAACGCCATCCTCATCTCCGAAGCGACGCGCCGCCAGGTCGGCAGCCTGTTCGTGCTGATCGATCTCGGACCGCAGACGATGAAGGGGCTCGCCACGCCGCAGTCGGCCTGGCGGGTGCTGGGCGAGAATGCCGCCGCCAACCGCTTCAAGGCGCTGCGCTCGAGCGCCACGTCGCTGGTCGGCCGCGAAACGGAGCTCGCGCTGCTGCTGCGCGCCTGGACACGCGGCCAGACAGGCGAAGGCCGGGCCGTGCTGATCTCGGCCGAGCCGGGCCTCGGCAAGTCGCGGCTGGCCGAAGCCGTGCGTGAGCGCATCGCCGACGAACCGCACGTCACCGTCCGTTATTTCTGCTCGCCGCATCACCGCCAAAGCGCGTTCTATCCGATCGCCCGCCAGCTCGAACGCGCCGCCGGCATCGACCCCAGCGACGATGGCACCACACGGCGGTGCAAGCTCGAGGCGCTGCTGATCGGCAGCCCCGCCGAGGCGGAATTGCCGCTGTTCGCCGACCTGCTGTCGGTGCCCGGCCTCGAGGCGCGATGGGCCCAGGACCTGACGCCGGAGAGCCGCAAGGAGAGGATTCTCGACGCGCTGGTGCGGCTGTTCGAGGACCTCACGCGACGCCGGCCGGTGCTGGCGATGTTCGAGGATCTGCACTGGCTTGATCCGAGCTCGGGCGAGTTGCTCGAGCGCATCATCGCGCGCCTCGACCGCCTGCAGGGGCTGCTGATCATGACCTGCCGGCCCGAGTTCCAGCCGAGCTGGGCCAACCAGCCGGGCGTCTCGACGTTGATCCTGCCACGGCTCGGCCGGCGCGACAGCGAGGCCCTGGTGCGCGCGCTCGCCGACGACGTCGCGCTGGCGCCCGATACACTGGACGAAATCCTCGAACGCACCGACGGCGTGCCGCTGTTCCTCGAAGAGGTCACCAAGGCCGTGCTCGAGGCCGGCGCCACGCCTGGGACCGGCGGTGCGACGGCGCGCGGGACCGCGCCCGTCGCCAGTGGCGGGAACGCCGGCGGCGCCAGGCTCGCCGTGCCCGTGAGCCTGCAGGCCTCGCTGATGGCGCGGCTCGACCGGCTGGGGCCGGCGGCGCGCGAGGTGGCGCAGGCCGCCAGCGCCATCGGCCGCGACTTTCCCTACGATCTTGTGGTCGCCGCCACGCCGCGCGACGAGGCGGAGACGCGGGCCGAACTCGACCAGCTCGTCGCCGCCGGCCTGATGTTCCAGATCGGCGCCCCGCCGGCCGCCTTCTACCAGTTCAAGCATGCCCTGGTGCAGGACACGGCCTACTCGACGCTGCTGCGCGGCCCGCGCCAGGCCCTGCACGAACGCCTCGCCGCCACCCTCGAGCAGCGGCTGCGCGACACCGGCGACGGCGAACCGGAAATCCTGGCGCATCATTTCGCCGAGGCCGGCCAACTCGAACGCGCGGCGTCCTACTGGCTCGGTGCCGGACGGCGAGAGGCGGGACGATCGGCGAACATCGAGGCGATCGCCCATCTCGGGCGCGGCATCGCTGCACTCGCCGATCTTCCGGAAACGGCGGAACGCCTGCAGCTCGAGCTGGCGCTGCAACTCGCGCTGGGACCGTCGCTGATGGCGAACGAGGGATTTTCGAGCGCGCACGGCGAAGCGGCCTACCAGCGCGCGCAGGCCCTGGCCGAACGCCTGGGCGACGATCGCGCGCTGTTCGCAGCGGCATGGGGCCGCTGGATGACGACGGCCCAAGGTCCGTTGCGCGGTGCGGGAGTGACCGACCTCGTCAAGGAACTGTTCCGCGTGGCCGAGCAGATCAACGATCCGGGGCTGCGCCTGCAGGCGCACCATGCCGCCTGGGTGACGACGCTGTGGCTCGGCGAGCCGGCCGCCACCCACGACCACGTGGGCAAGGGCCTGGCGCTCTACGATCGCGAGCAGCATGGCCGTCACGCCGTGCTCTACGGCGGACATGACCCGGCGACATGCGGTTGCGGGCACGACGCCATCGCGCTCTGGATCATGGGCTATCCCGACCAGGCGGTGGCGAGCCTGCGCCGCGGCATGGCCTTTGCGACCGATCTCGGACATGCGCCGAGCGTCGCCCATGCGCTGTGGCTGGCGGGCTTCGTGCACATGATGCGGCGCGACGCGCCGGCGGCGCTCGCAACCGGCGAGCGGCTGGTGACCCTGGGCAGCGAGCATGACTTCGCGGTCTATCGCGTGGCCGGCCGCGTGCTGCGCGGCTGGGCGAACGCCCTGCTCGGCGCGCCGCAGGAAGGCCTGGCCGAGATGCGCGAGGCGGCGGAGGCCTACCAGTCGCTGGCCGGCGTGATGGCGGGTCCTTTCCTGGTGGCGCTGGCCGACTCGGAACGACGCGCCGGTCATTTCGACAGGGGCGAGGCGACGCTCGCCCGGGCCCGCGATGTCATCACCCATCGCGGCGAGCAGCTCTGGCTCGGCGGCATCCTGCGCTCGCGCGGCGACCTCGAAGCCAGCCGCACGCCGCCCGACCTCGCGGCGGCGGAGCGGTTCTACCAGGAGGCGCGGGTGATCGCCCGCCGGCAGGGCGCGAAGTCCCTCGAGCTGCGGGCAGCCAGAGGCCTGGCGCGGCTGTGGCGGCGACAGGGCAAGGTCCAGGAGGCGTACGATCTTCTGGCGCCGGTCGTCGGCTGGTTCACCGAAGGGCTCGACACGCTCGATTTGAGGGAAACCCGGGCGTTGCTGGACGAGATCGCCGGGAAAATATCCCGGACCTCGTGAATCCTTTCGGCGCCGCCAATCGTCTTCAGGGATGACGGCCGCGGAACGGAACCCCGCGGTCCCGGTATGTTGCAATCACTTAACCAATGAGTTAAGTATAGCCCCGGCTTTTCGAGGAGCCCCTGATGAAGCTCTATTACGGTTGGGTCGTGGTCGCGGCCGGTGCGCTGATGGGATGCATCGCCATCGGTGCGGTGTTCTCGCTGGCGGTCTTCCTGGCGCCGATGTCGGAGGCGACGGGTTGGTCGCGCACCGGCATCTCGGGCGCCATGACGATCGTGTTCGTGACCATGGGCTTCGCCTCCTTCGGCTGGGGCGCGCTCACCGACCGCTTCGGGCCGCGCATCGTCGTGCTGTCGGGCGGCCTCCTGCTCGGGCTCGGCCTGGCGCTGGCGAGCCGCGCCACCAGCCTGCTCGAATTCCAGCTGATCTACGGCATCGTCGTCGGCGGCGCCGCCGGCGCGATCTTCACACCGACCTTCGCCACGGTCACCGGCTGGTTCGAGAAGAACCGCAGCCTCGCCGTCTCGCTGGTCTCGGCCGGCATGGGCGTGGCGCCGATGACCATCTCGCCCTTCGCGGGATGGCTGCTCGCGAGCCATGACTGGCGCACGGCCCAGCTCGTGATCGCCATCGTGGCCTGGGTCGTCCTGGTGCCGACGGCATTGCTGGTGCGCCGGGCGCCGGCGGTGCCGGCCGGCGATGGCGCGACAGGACCCGTGCCCGGCGCCGCCGATCCCGGCATGACGGCGGGACAGGCGCTGCGCTCGCCGCAATTCATCGTGCTGGCGGCGACCTACTTCTGCTGCTGCGCCACGCACTCCGGCCCGATCTTCCATACGGTGAGCTACGCCATCGCCTGCGGCATCGCGCCCATGGCCGCGGTCACGATCTACAGCGTCGAAGGCCTGGCCGGCCTGGGCGGCCGCCTGCTGTTCGGCCTGGCCGGCGACCGCTTCGGCGCCAAGCGCGTGCTGGTCATCGGGCTGTTCGCCCAGGCGCTGGGCGCCGGCGCCTACTTCTTCGTGCGCCAGTTGGGCGAGTTCTACGCCGTCGCCGCCATCTTCGGCCTGATCTATGGCGGGGTGATGCCGCTCTATGCCGTGATCGCGCGCGAGTATTTCCCGATGCGCATCATGGGCACGGTGCTGGGCGCGACCACCGTGTTCTCGAGCCTCGGCATGGCGCTGGGCCCGGCCGTCGGCGGCTGGATCTTCGACACCACCGGCAGCTACGGCTGGCTCTATATCGCCTCGTTCGGCATGGGCCTCGGCGCGGTGGCGATCGCGCTCGCCTTCCCGCCGTTCCCGGCGCGCCGGCCGGTGGCGCAACCGGCATAGGATCGTCTGCGGGAGCTCACCCGGCAGCGCCGGCGTGATGTAAGCTCGGGGATCGCTCACCCGGGAGGTCGCATCATGGGCTTTTCCATCGATCGCATCGATCATGTCGTCCTCAATTGCAAAGACGTCGAGGCCACGGTGGCCTGGTACAAGCGCGTGCTCGGCATGGAGAGCGAGGTGTTCGGCGAATATCGGCACACCGCGCTGAAATTCGGCCGGCAGAAATTCAACGTGCGCGCCACCGGCACGGCGGACTGGTGGTCGGTGACGAACGACGCACCCGGGGCGCTCGACCTCTGCTTCATCACCCAGCAGCCGCCGGACCAGGTGCTGGCCCACCTGAAGGCGTGCGACGTCACGGTGCTCCGCGGGCCATCGCGTCAGATCGGGGCGCTGGGCCCGATGACCTCGGTCTATTTCCATGACCCGGACGGCAATCTGGTCGAAGTCGCCAGCTATGGTGCCGAGAGCGGAGTCCGCAGAGCCCGTGGGACGCCCCTGAAGGCACGACTGGCGGGCCTGCGCACGGCGTTTTAAGAAGAGGGCCCGTGGCCCACGCGATCAGCGCTTCCTCCTATCGGTCCGACCATCTTTCGCCCTCCGCCCTGGCGCTGGCGCTGCTGCTGCATGGGCTGGTGGCGCTGGCGGTGTGGTGGATGACGCAGCACCGGACTCCGCCGCCGATGGAGGAGGCGATCGAGGTCAGCTTCGAGCAACCCAAGCCGCCGGAGCCGAAGCCGCCCGAACCGAAACCACCGGAACCAGAAGCCGCCGGAGGCCCAGCAGAAGCCGCCGCCCCCGGCGCCGCCCGAGCCGCTCGGCCTGATGCCGGAAGCCGCCATCACGGCGGAGAAACGGACACAGGTGCCGACGGCGCCGGTGCGGCCGAACGAGCCGCCGGCGCCGGCGCCGCCGGCACAGGCGGACAAGCCGCAGCCGTTCGCCTTCTCGCCCTCGCCGTCGCCGCCGCCGGTATCGAAACCGCTCCCGCCACCGCCACAGGAAGCCACTCCGCAGCCGCCGGCCGAACCGCCGCCGCCGACGCCGACCCGGCCGCCCGAGCAGGCGCAGACGCCGTTCTCCTCGCCGCTGCCGGCGCCGACGCTGCCCGCGCCGACCTTGCCGCCGGCGCATCCCCTGGCCCCGCCGCTGCCGACGCTGCCTCCGCCACAGCAACATGCCCTGGCAGCGCCGCCGCTGCCCAGGGCGAGCCCGGCCCCGCAACGGCCCGACCTTCGTCCCGCGCCGCCGACGACGGCGCCGACGCAGCGTCCGGCCGCGCCGGCCCATTCGGAGCCGCCGTCGAACTCGCCCTTCGTCAACCCGGCGGACACCTACAACCGCGCCCGCGTCGCCGACAATTACCTTTGGCAGATCGCCCGCAAGCTCCAGGGCTATCGCTATGAAGCGCACGTCAATGTCAGCCACGGCACCACCGTGGTGCGGGTCACGATCGCGCGCGACGGCCGGCTGCTCGACGTCGTGGTCGCCCAGTCGAGCGGCGTGCCGGAGTTCGACAGAGGCGTCCTGGCCGGCGTCCGCTCCGGCTCGCCCTATGAGCCGTTGCCGCCCGATATCCAGGGCGCCAGCGCCACCTTCAACCTGCCGCTGGTCTCGGTAAATCGCCAATGATCCGGCCCGCGATGACGGGCCGACAGGAGCCGGGACCATGACTCTCTCGCAGCACGGGGCGATCGTGATCGGAGCCGGCGTCGCCGGCCTCTCCACGGCGCTCTACCTCCAGCGCGCCGGCGTGGCGGCCACGGTGATCGACCCGCTGCCGCCAGCCGGCGGCGCCTCGTTCGGCAATGCCGGCCTGCTCAGTCCCGACACGGCGGTGCCGATCGCGCTGCCCGGCATGTTGCGCAAGGTGCCGGGCTGGCTGCTCAATCCGCTCGGCCCGCTGTCGGTGACACCGCGCTATTTCCCGCGGGCGCTGCCCTGGCTGCTGCGCTGGATCGAAGCCGGACGGCTCGACCGCGCGATCGCCATCTCCGATGCGATGCGCGCGCTCCACCGCGACGCCCTCACCTGCTGGCAGGAACTGCTGGGCCCGACACTTTACGGCGACCTGATCCGGCCGCTGGGCCAGGTCCAGGTCTGGGAAGGCGGTGCCGAAGCCGCCAACTCGGGCGTCGAGCAGCAGATCCGCGAGCGCCACGACATCAAGAGCGAAGCGCTGACCGCCGACGACCTGCGCCAGATGTTTCCCGGCATCTCGCGCGACGTGACGCGCGGGCTGCTGGTCCCGGGCAACGGCCATACGGTGAGCCCGCAACGGAGCGTCAATACGCTGGCCGAGCTGTTGCGCAAGGAAGGCGGCACGCTGATCAACGAGCGGGCGATGAAGCTGATCCCGCGCGAAGGCGGCGGCTGGATGGTCATGACGAACGTCGCCAACCGCTCGGCCGAGCATGTCGTCGTGGCGATGGGAGCGTGGTCGCGCCAGTTGCTCGATCCGCTGGGCATCAAGGTCGCGCTGGAAACCGAGCGCGGCTACCACGCCATGCTGTTCGACCCGGAGGTCATGCCGGCCTTGCCGATCAGCAACAAGACGCGGGCCTTCGGCGTCACGCCGATGGAGGACGGGCTGCGCGTCGCCGGCACCGTGGAGATCGCGGGACTGGACGCGCCGCCCAACGAGGAACGGGCGAAGGTCCTGGTGCAGCACGCCCAGCGGATGTTCCCCGCGCTCACCGGCACGAAGGTGCGCTACTGGATGGGCTTCCGGCCCTCGACGCCGGACAGCCTGCCGATCCTGGGACCTGCCGCCAGCCGGCCGGGGCTGCATTTCGTCTTCGGTCATGGCCATTTCGGCATGACCGGCGGACCGCCCAGCGGCCGGCTGGTCGCGCGCCTGATCACCGGCCAGGCGCCCGGCCTCGATCCCGCGCCCTACGCGGCCCGACGCTTCCAGACCGCGTCGTGAATTTCCGGTATTTCCGGTATTTCCGGCAGTCGTTTTCGAGGCCTCGAGGATCCTGTTTTCGTGTTGCAAAACCCCCGCCCCCTTTCCGCACGGACCGCTTCCAGGAAGAAAGCGCGCGCGATCAGAAGATAAGGGACTTTAAGTATTAATCGAGATGATATTCAGCATTACTTCTGCGGACTTCAGCGGTTTGCCCGGGCGACGGCGGCGTTCAGCAGGAGATTGGCGCCGGGCACGGAGCGGGTGAGTTCGATCGCCTCGTTCACGTTGTGGCTGATGCCCTCGAAGCAGGGCGTGAAGATCATCGCCGTCGGCGCCATGGTCGCCACGGCATAGGCGTCGTGACCGGCCTGGCTCCGCATCTCGCGATAGGGCAGGCCCAGTTCCTCCGCCGTCGACTTCAGGAGCTCGATGCATTCGGGCGCGAACAGGTCGGTGCCCCAGCTCCAGCCTTCGGCCACCTCGATCTCGACATTCGCCTTCTTGGCCGGCCGCCGCGATCGCGGCGTCGATCTCCGTGCGCATGGCCTGGAAGCGGTCGGGATCGATGTGGCGGAAATCGATGGTCAGCTTGACCTGCTCGGCATAGGTGCCGGGCAGGTTGGGAAAGCTTTCGATCCGGGTCGTGGTGGTGCGCCCTTCGTCGGCCGCAAAAGCGAGGCCGATATCGTTGACCGCGGCGATGACGTAGCCGGCACCGACCAAAGCGTTGCGCCGCATCGCCATCGGCGTGCCGCCGGCATGGCCGGTGTCGCCGTTGAGGGTGAGCCTGAGCGCCTGTGTCCGATAGCCGCCGACCACGATGCCGATGTCGCAGCCCTCGCGGTCGAGCACCGGCGCCTGTTCGATGTGCAGCTCGAGATAGGAATCGAAGGCGCGCTGGCCCAGCGGCGCGGGACCGGCATAGCCGATCGCGTCGAGCGCCTGCTCGACCGTGATGCCGGCATCGTCGGTGGTGGCCAGCACGCTCTCCAGGCTCAGCACCTTGGCGAAGGCCATGGAGCCCATCATCGGCGGGCTGAAGCGGGCGCCCTCCTCGTTGGTCCAGCAGATGACTTCGATGCCGCGCTTGGTGGAGAGCCCGCGATCGTTCAGCGTGCGCACCACCTCGAGGCCGCACAGCACGCCCAGGATGCCGTCGTAGCGCCCGCCGCAGATCTGGGTGTCGAGATGGCTGCCGATCGCGACCGGCGGCAGGCTGGGGTCGCTGCCGGCGCGGCGCGCGAAGATATTGCCCAGCCGGTCGATCTCGATGCTGCAGCCCGCCCCGCGCGCCCATTCGACGAACAGGTCGCGCATTTCCTTGTCCTCGCCCGACAGCGCCAGCCGGCGCAGGCCGACATCGCGGAAACGACCGATCTCCGCCGAGCGCTCCAGGCTGTCCCACAAGCGCTCGGGATTGACCTCCAGGACATTCGTGACCACGCGGCGGCTCCTTCTGTTTGCAGCGTTCTTCCAAGAAGCGTGCCAGCCGCGCTCAATGCTCCAGGTCGATCTGCTCCGGCGATGGTGCTGCCTTGAGGTTCATCCGGCCCTCGTAGATCGGACGGCCGCCCGTGGTCGGGCCGGGATACTGGACGAACAGCACCGTGCCGCCGGTCTCGGTGCGCATCTCGTTCTCGAAATGCGGGTCTTCCATGTAGACGATCGTGCCGGGACCGTACTTCTTCTCGCCCATCCGGAACTCGCCGTCGATGACGTACCAGACCTGCGCGAAGTCGTGCCTGTGCAGCGGAAAGCCCGCGCCGGGCTCGTAGCGCAGGAAGCCGATATTGGGCACGGTCGGGCGCTCCGGCGTCGGGTGGAAGAGGAACTTGGTGACGTTGCTGAACCGGCCCATCTCCCAGTCCATCTCGTCGGGATGCTTGAATTCCGGCGCGTTGTGGGTCGATGCGCGCTCACCGCCTTCGCTTCTGCCGTCATTGGGGTTCCTCCTGCCGTCGACGATTGCCGAGAGGCTAGGACGGAATGCCGGCTCGTGCCATGGGCGCCTCCTCCCCCGCTGACCGGGGGAGGAACCGTCTCGAGACTGCTCAGGCGGCCTGGATGAGGCCGAGCTGCGTCAGCGCCGTCACGCCGTCGTCGAGGCCGATCTCCTCGGCGATCCGGCCGTTCTCGACGCGGATCACGGTGGTGCCCGTGAAGCGCATCTTGCGGCCCGAAGCGGCCGGCAACGCACCGACGAGGAAATCGTCGAAGGCGGGGCCCGTGTGCGTGCCGCCGCCGACCCAGCGGCCGACGACGTAGTCGCCCTCGGCAATGAGATCGGCTGCACCGCCGAAGGCGAGGTCGGGAAACGCCCGGCGGAAGCCGTTCATGAAATCCGCCACGTCGGCGCGACCGCGACGCGGTTCATGCAGCGAATACTGCAGCAGCATGTCGGGCGCGGCGAGTTCGTCGATCACCTTGGGATTCCAGGGATTGCCCCAGAATTCCGTGAACCAGCGGCCGACGATTTCCTTGTTTTCCTGTTCCTTGGACATGACGGAGTCTCCTTCGCGTTGTTTGCTGCCGTGATGTAGGCCGCGAAGGTTTGCGGGAATATCCGTTTGCCGCCTCGTATTGTCAGCCCAGCATCTTGGGCGGCCGGTAAAGCGGAAACGCGTTGAACGGCTTGCGACCGGTCGTGCTCCGGCACTTCGTAGAA
This sequence comes from uncultured Alphaproteobacteria bacterium, assembly GCA_963755585.1. Lineage (GTDB taxonomy): Bacteria > Pseudomonadota > Alphaproteobacteria > Reyranellales > Reyranellaceae > Reyranella. The sequence goes on along the minus strand of CAVWKN010000009.1, from coordinate 120,292 downwards.
GCTCGCCTTGCCCATGTTGTGCAGCCCGCCATCGACCCTGAGCGAGATGCCGGTGACGTAGGCCGCCGCTTCGCTCAGCAGGTAGACGATGGCGCCGGCGATTTCCGATTCGGTGCCGTGGCGCTTCATCGGAATGCTGCCCTTGATGTTGCGCAGCACGTCGTGGGCGCGCTCGGGATAACGGTCCAGCCCCGACGAGGCGATGAAGCCCGGCAGCACGGAATTGACTCGCACGCCGGCATGCGCCCATTCGACCGACGCGCTGTAGGTGAAGTTGGTCTGGCCGGCGCGCGCCGCGCCGTTGTGGCCCATGCCGGGCATGCCGAGCTCGAAGTCGGCGCCGACATTCACGATGGCGCCGCCGTTGTTTTCCATCCAGCGCCGATAGACCTCCTTCGACACCAGAAAGGTCGCGGTCATGTTGTTGGCGATGACGGCGTTCCAGCCGTTCAGCGAGATGTCCTTGAGCTCGGCCGGGAACTGGCCGCCGGCATTGTTGACCAGCCCGTCGATGCGGCCGCCCCAGGCGAGCGCCCGGTCGACCGCTTCCTTGACCTGGTCCTCGCGGCGCAGGTCGGCGGCGAAGGTGAAGGTGTCGGGATCGTCGAGCTCCTGCTTCACCTGCTCGAGCTTCTCCGGCGTGCGCCCGATCAGCGCGAGGCGCGCGCCGAGCGACTTGAGCTCGTGCGCGGTGCAGCGGCCGAGGCCCGAGCCGCCGCCGGTGACGATGATGGTCTGGCCGGCGAACAGGCCGGGACGGAAGATGGAATGGTATTGCATGGATAAGACTACCTCACCCTGAGGAGCGCCGCGAAGCGGCGCGTCTCGAAGGGTGGGAACAAATCGACTGTGCCCACCCTTCGAGACGGGCGCTGCGCGCCCTCCTCAGGGTGAGGTCATTCTATCTTGATGTTGGCGGCCTTCACGACCTCCGCCCACTTGGCCATCTCCGCGCGCAGGAAGGCCGCGAGCTCTTCCGGGGTCGAGCCGATCGAACTCGGCGCCGAGGTCGGCGAACTTGGCCTTGATGTCGTCCATGCGCATGATCTTCGCGACCTCGTCGTGCAGGCGCCGCAGCACGGCAGGCGGCGTGCCGGCCGGGGCGATCAGGGCATTCCATTCGGAGATCTCGCAGTCCTTGACCCCGGCTTCGGCGATGGTCGGCACGTCGGGCGCCGCCGGCGAGCGTTGCGCGCTGGTGACGGCGAGCGCCCGCACCTTGCCGCCGCGCGCCTGCGGCAGCGCCGCCGACATGTTGCCGAAATAGAACGGCACGTGGCCGGCCGCGACATCGACGATCGCCAGGCCGCCGCCCTTGTAGGGCACGTGGCCGATGTCGGTGCCGGTGCGCAGCTTGAACAGCTCGGCGGCAAGATGCTGGGCGCTGCCGTTGCCCGACGAGGCGTAGAACAGCTTGCCGGGCTGGGCCTTGGCCATCGCCACCAGCTCGGCGACCGTCTTGGCAGGAAAGGATGGCGTGACCACCAGAAGCTCGGGCACCGTGACGAGAAGCGAGATCGGCGCGAAGTCGTCCGGCGTCCTGAACGGCATCTTGGCGAACAGCGAAGGATTCACCGCATGGGCGAAGGCGCCGATCAGGAGCGTGTGGCCGTCCGGCACCGCCTTGGCGACCGTCTCGTCGCCGATCATGCCGCCGGCGCCCGGCCGGTTCTCGACCACGACGGTCTCGCCCAGCGCCTCCTGCAGCTTGGGCGCGATGAAGCGCGCCGTGGTGTCGGCGCCGCCGCCCGGAGAATAGGGCACCACCAGCCGGATCGGCTTGCTGGGAAAGTTTTGCGCCCTGGCGCTTCCGGCAACGATCGCCGCGCCGGTGCCGAGCAGAGCAGCCCGCCGGTTCACACCTCTGTTTCGCATCATGCCGTGACCAACCTTTTGACCAATGACGAAGCAACCGGATCGTCGGGATATGCCGCCAGGATCTCGCGATAGCGCCGCTGCGCCAGCGCATGGTCTTCCTTGACCAGCGCCTCGTAGGCAAGCCGCGTCATCCGGCACAATTCGAGCGTCGCGGCATCGGGCTCGAGCCCCGGATCGTCGGCGCCGAACACGCCCAGAAGCTCGTAGATCGGGATTTTCGACCGCCGGCCCTTGACCGTGACGTCGTCGATCGGCCGCACGCACAGGCGTTCCCCCGCCTCCTTGAAGACGCTGTGGCTGATGCAGGTGCGGGTGCCGAACTCCTTGTTGATGCCCTCGAGCCGCGACGCGATGTTCACGCCGTCGCCCATCACGGTGTAGCTCATGCGCTCCTTGGAGCCGATATTGCCCACCATCACGGCGTCGCTGTGGATGCCGATGCGGATCTTGAACGGCTTCATCCCGTCGGCCAGCCAGCGCTCGTTCAGCGCATCGATGCCGCGCTGGATGCGCAGCGCGGCCACGCAGGCCCGCCAGGCATGGTCCTCCAGGATCGCCGGCGCGCCCCAGAACGCCATCACGCCGTCGCCGATGAACTTGTCGATCGTGCCGAGCTCCTGATTGACGGTCTTGGTGACGAGCTCGAGGTAGGACGACACCCGCAGCAGCAGCTCCTGCGAGGGTACCTGCTCGGAGAGGGTCGAGAAGGCTTCGAGATCGGAGAAGAAGATGGTGAGGAAACGGCTGTGGCCGCCCAGCTCCAGCTTCTGTTCCGACTGCAGGAGCTCCCTGACCAGGCCGACCGGCACGAAGGCCGAGAACGACTTCACGGCGACGTCCAGCGTGTCGATGGCCTTCGACAGCACCGAGATCTCGCGGATCGGCGAGGTGACCGACGGCAATTGCTCGGTGCCGAGCTCCTGGATCCGGCCGACGTTGAAGGCGAGCCTCTCGAGGGGCGCGGAGATCACGCTGGTCAGGAAGTAGATGATCACGATCTGCACGGCGACCGCGAGCAGCCCGAAGATGACCAGGCGGTTGTTGTTGGCCTGGAACGGGCCGGTGAAATCCGACAGCGGCGTAACGGTCAGGATCTGCCATGTCTTGCCGAACTCGGCCGCCAGGTTCGACAGGCTTGCGAGATATTCCTTGCCGTCGTGACTGAACGAGAACACCCCCTCGCGCTGCCGCGGACGGGCGCTGAACGCCATGGCCGGCAACGGATTGTCGAGCGAGCTGACGTGGCGAAGCTCGACCCTTCCGTGGTCCATCGTGGACGTATTGGAGAGGTCGGAGGCTGCGATCACCTGGCCCTGGTGATCGAGCAGGTAGCTCACGGTACCCGGACTTATCCTGCGCTCGGCAAGGTAGGCGCCAAGGCCGCCCAGCGTGATGTCGGCCGCCGCAACGCCGAGCAGCTTGCCGTCGGCATAGAACGGCTGGGCGACGGTGACGCCGATCACCTCCTCCGAGGCAAAGACGTCGGGATCGGAAATGATCATCGCGCGGGCTTCTTGGGCGGCGCGATACCACGGCCGCAGGCGCGGATCGTAGGTCGTGGCGTCGTCGGTGGTGGCCAGTTGCTTCTGGTTGGCGTCGAGGAAGACATAATGGTTGATCGCCGGAGAGCCGGCCTCGGGCACAAGCCATCGATCGGCGTAGCTGGCGCCCGGCGGCGGCGGCTTGCCCTGGAGCCTGAACTGCGGATCGATCCGCCGCGCCTCGCGCAGGGCGCCGTCGTTCAGGCCGACATAGACGCTGACGATCTTCGGGCTGTGCTGCAGGATGCTGTAGAAATATTTCAGGCTGCGATTGTCGCGATAGAAGCCGGGATCCTGCTCGCCCAGCGACGCCGCCGACCGGATCAGCGATTTCAACGGATTGAAATCGTCCTCGATGCTCTCGAGCGCATCGATGCGGAAGCGCTCGACCAGCTCCTGGGCGCTCGCCCGCGCAATGCTGGTCGTTCGAGAAATAGGTGACCGCGATGATGGTGAAGAAAACCGGGATGGTGAGAAAGGCGAAGGCCGTCAGGATGCTAGGCTTGAGCCGCAGATTGTTCCTGAAGAGCACGGACCATCCTCGAAGGGCACGATTCACCCTACATCATAGGCGATTCAAGGTCCACGCAACCCCTCAAACCGGCGGCCGCTTCAGGTGCCAATCGGTGGCCTGCTGGTAGGCGTGGCCGGCGGCGAGAATGCCAGCTTCGTCGAAGGCGTGGCCGACGATCTGGAAGCCGACCGGGACGCCGTCCGAGGTGACGCCGCCCGGCAGGGTGAGCGTGGGATGGCCGCTCATGTCGAAGGGCGCGGTGTAACGCAGACGCGCCGCCGTGGTCTGCGGCGTGCGGCCCGCCGCCTTCAACGCCGCCAGCGAGGGCGCGGCCACGCCCATCACCGGCATCAGCAGCAAGTCGATCGATGCCAGCAACCCCTCGATCTCCCCCTTCAGCCGGCTCCGCACGAGCTGCAGCTTGCCGAGCTCGAGAGCCGACAGGCCGCGACCGAGATCGATCAGGGCGGCGAGGTCGGGACCATATTCGGCACGCCGCGCCGGAAAGGTCGCCTCGTGCGCCAGCGCCGCCTCGAGGCCGCACAATGGCACCCATTTCATCGTCGCCTCGTCGAACTCGGGCAGCACGACGTCGACCAGGATTGCGCCCGCATCCTTGAGCGTCGCGGCGGCGCCGTCGAAGGCGCGCTGCGAATCGCCATCCATGCCGACGAGGTTGGTCGGCACGCCGAAACGCTTGCCCTTCACGCCGGCGCCGATCGATCCTGCATAGTCGGGCACCGGTCGCGGCGAGGCGGTCGGATCGTCAGGGTCGGCGCCGGCGATCACGCTCAGGACCAGCGCCGAATCGAGCGCGCTGCGGCACATCGGCCCGACATGGTCGAGCGATTCGGCGAGCGGAAAGACGCCCGCGCGACTCACCCTGCCCCAGGTCGGCTTGAGGCCCGACAGGCCGTTCATGGTCGCGGGGAAGCGGATCGACCCGCCGGTATCGGAACCCAGCGAGGCGAAGCAGAGGCCGGCCGCGGTCGCCACGCCCGAGCCCGACGACGACACGCCGGTCCAGTAGGCGGCATTCCAGGGATTTACCGGCGGCTCGATCGTCGGGTGATGCAGGCCGTAGGCGCCCTCGGTCATCTGCAGCTTGCCCAGGATCACGGCGCCTGCCTGGCGGAGTCGCGCCACGACGGTCGCGTCCCTGGCCGGCACGTGCGTGGCGATGGATCGCCATGCCGGCGGCGGTCGGCACACCCGCGGTGTTGCAAAGGTCTTTCACCGCGATCGGCACGCCATGCAAGGGGCCGCGCGACGTGCCCGCCGCCGTCTCGGCATCGAGGCGCGCGGCATCCTCCAGCGCGCGTTCGGGCGTCACCGTGGCGTAGCTCTTGAGTTTGGGATCGAGCGTCTCGATGCGGTCGAGCATCGTGCGGGTCGCCTCGACCGACGACAGCTTGCGCGCCTTCAGGCGCCGCGCGACCTCGTCGAGCGACAGGTAGTGCAGATCGGCGGACATTGGTTCTCCTTCTCGGGAGACAAGGTAAGCCGTCTCGCGCGCCGAGGCCCGCAAAAATCCGCCGATAGATCAAGGGAGACTGTAGCCGACGATGGCGCCGGCGTCATCGAGAGCGACGAACGCGACCGTCACGCGGTCGGCGTTCGTCTTCTCCCGGATCCTGGCCCTCCGCCTCAAGCGGAGAGCGTCAAGGGGCTAGTCGGCCGCCTTGAGGTTGACCGCAGCCGAACGACCGCGCTCGGTGGCGATCTCGTAGCTGATCTTCTGGCCTTCGTTGAGGCCGTTCATGCCCGAGCGCTCGACCGCGCTGATATGGACGAACACGTCCTTGCCGCCGTCGCTGGGCTGGATGAAGCCAAAGCCCTTGGTGGCGTTGAACCACTTCACCGTACCTGTTGCCATGTCTCTCTCCTTGGCAGTTAGTCTAGCAAACACACCTACACGCGCGGCCCGCCCGCTCGTTGGAACGGTCCGCGACAACTCGTAGAATTTGGAAATTAGCGCGTGGGGTTAGTCCGTAGCCACTGTGGGCTGGGCCGCCAAGGCATGGCCAAGTTCGTAAGTCGTAGGGCCGCATATGAGGATCTAACGTCGTCAAGTCAAGTTGGTTGCCTCGGGATTGCCGCAAGATTGCCGAGCGCATGTGGTCACATCGTGGCGCCGATTTTCCACGGCTCGAACTCGTCGTCGCCGATGCCCAACGCCTCGGATTTGGTCTTCTGGCCGGACGCCGTGCGCAGGATCAGCTCGAAGATACGCTGGCCATTGTCCTGGATGCTCTCCTCGCCGTCGACGATGGTCCCGCAATTGATGTCCATGTCGTCAGTCATGCGCCGATAGAGGGAGCTATTCGTCGCAAGCTTGAGTGATGGCGTGGGTTTGCAACCGAAGACACTGCCGCGGCCGGTGGTGAAGCACAAAACATTGGCACCCCCGGCCACCTGCCCCGTCGCGGACACCGGGTCGTAGCCCGGCGAGTCCATGTAGACGAACCCTTTTGCGGTGATCAGTTCTGCATATTTGTACACGTCGACCAGATTGGTGGTGCCGCCCTTCGCAACTGCACCCAGGGACTTTTCCAGGATGGTCGTGAGGCCACCGGCCTTGTTGCCCGGCGAGGGGTTGTTGTTCATCTCTCCGCCGGTCCGGGCGCAATGCTCTTCCCACCAGCGGATACGCTCGACGATCTTCTCGCCGACCTCGCGCGAGGCTGCACGGCGGGTGAGCAGATGCTCCGCACCATAGATCTCCGGCGTCTCCGACAGCACCGCCGTGCCGCCGTTCTGCACCAGAAGATCGACCGCCGCGCCCAACGCCGGATTGGCCGAGATGCCCGAGTAGCCGTCCGAGCCGCCGCACTGCAGCGCCAGGATCAGTTCGCTGGCCGGGATCGGCTGGCGCTTCACATCGTTGGCCTCGGGCAGCAACTCCTTCAGGAAACCGACGGCGCGCATCACGGTCTTGGAAACGCCGCCCTCATCCTGGATCGCCATGGGAATGAGCTTGGGCCCTTCCTTGAGGCCTTCCGCCGTCATCAGGCCGGAGATCTGGTTGGTCTCGCAGCCGAGCCCCAGCACGACGACCGCCGCCATGTTGGGATGCCTGGTGTAGCCCGCCAGGGTTCGGCGCAGCACGTCCATCTCGAGGCCCGACGAGGCCATGCCGCAGCCGCCGCCATGGGTCAGCGGCACCACGCCGTCGATGTTGGGGAACTGGGCGAGCAGCGGCTCGATGCGTTTTGCGATCATGCGGCTGGTGGCGGCCGAGCAGTTCACCGTGGTGACGATGCCGATGTAGTTGCGCGTGGCGGCGCGGCCGTCGGCGCGGCGATAACCCTGGAAGGTGGCCGGCGGGGTGACGTACGCGGTCGGATGCGCGTCGGCGCAAAAGGCGTAGTCGCGTTCGAAGTCACCCATGACGCAATTGTGCGTGTGGATATGGGCGCCCGGCGCGAGGTCATCGGTGGCAAAGCCGATGATCTGGTTGTACTTGCGCAGCGGCTCGCCCTTGCTCACCGCCTTTGTGAGAATCTTGTGACCGGGCGGCACACGTGTGGCCGCAGCGACCTCGCCCTCGACTTTCGTGCCGGGGAGGATGTCCATGCGCGCCACGACGACGTTGTCGGCCGGATGCAACCGGATGGTGAGCGGTGCGGTCATTGTTCGTTTCCTCCCGAGAGGGACCGAGCCTAGCCGTTTGCCGATCCAGTGTCATTGGACCGCGGGCCTCCAGGCCCGCATCAGAATCATGAGCGGGCCTGAAGGCCCGCGGTCCGCTTGAAAGCTACGCAGCGCGGATGGCGGCGATAGCAAAAGAAAGCGGGGCGCCGAAGCGCCCCGCCCTTTCTCAAAAACTCAACTCGACCTAGCCGCGGTCCCAGTGACCGGCCTCATGGTGCCAGCCACCGCGCGGACCCTCGACCCAATGGTCGGCGACCCAGCGATGGCCCGGGCGGCCCTCGATCCAGTGGCCGGGAGCCCAGACATGGCGTTCATGTTCCCAGCGCCAGAAGCCCGGCGCCCAGACGTAACCGACGCGCGGTGCCGGTACGGCCTCGTAGATCGGCGCCGGGGGCGGCGTGCCGATGGAGATGTTGACGCCCACCTGGGCTGCTGCCGGCGTGATCGCCGCCGGCGCGAAAATGGCGGCGACGGCGAGAAGGGTGATAGCCGTACGCTTCATCATGACGTCCTCCTGTGCGCGGTCTCCCGCGCTGTCCTGCGCGGTCATCCGCGCCTGACTGAAATACGCAATCAGCCCCGGTCGGCGTGCCCTCCGCCGATCATGGAATTCGCGCGCGCATTCCGCCGACCTTTCGCCACCGTGCTGATACAATTCTTTACAAACGAAAACGGGCCCGCTTGCGCGGGCCCGTCTCCGTCATTCAAACGCCGTTAGCGGCGGTTGTCGTAGCGATCGTACGCGTTGGGGATACCGTCATGATCGCGGTCGCCCCACGGCCCGCGCTCGCTGTGACGCTCGTAGCGATCGGGGATGCCGTCGCCGTTGCGGTCCCAGCGGCTCGGCACGTAGCGCCACTGCTCGCGGCCGCCGACCACCACACGCTCCCAGGCGTCAGGCACGTAGCGGTAGCCCGCCCGCACCGCCTCCCAATGACCCGGCGACCAGACATAGCGGTCGTTCACGAGCCGGTAGTGACCGGGCGCCCAGAGGTAGCCGGCGCGCGGCGCCGGGACCACCTCATAGACCGGGGCCGGTGGCGGGGAACCGAACATGACACTCACCTGCGCGGCCGCCGGCGTCACAGGCGCCATGGCCACCGTCGCCGAGGAGAAGACTGCGGCAGCGGCAAGGGACGTGATCGCGATACGCTTCAACATGACTTGCCTCCATTCATGCGCGGCCGAGATGGCCCGCGCCTGATGGAAACTACGCACGTCACCCCCTGTGCGTTTCCCCCTAAGTCGAGGAATTCCGGCGCCTATTTCGCCGCTTTTCCGTCACGATGAGGTTCCGGGAACCAGCAAAAAAATTGCGCAGGAAGGCCAACGCACCGCCGGACTGCGCAAGAATCAGGGCCATTGCGAAACAGAATGTCACGGCCAAAGCCAGGATGGCCGCGCCGCCTACGGTCTGCTAGAAGCGCCCGCTTCCGACTTGGAGACAGGGAAAATGGACACGCTCACCTACTGGAACGGCACCTGGCACGAGGGCAACCCGGCGATCCTGGGCCCGCGCGACCACGCCTTCTGGCTGGGCTCGATCGTCTTCGACGGCGGCCGCGCCTTCGAGGGTTGCGGCCCCGACCTTGACCTCCATGCGGAACGGGTCGTGCGCTCGGCACGGTCGCTGGGGCTCAATCCGACCAAGACGGCACCGGAGATCCTCGAGCTGATGCACGAGGCGATCCGCCGCTTCGGCCCCAAGGCCGAACTCTATGTGCGGCCGATGTTCTGGGCGACCAAGGGCGGCGCAGGCCCGATCTCGGTCGACGCCGATTCCTGCCAGTTCCTGCTCTGCGTCTACCATTCGCCGATGCGCGCCGGCACGCCCACGACGCTCGGCCTCTGCCGCACCATCCGCCGGCCGACTCCCGAGAGCGCGCCGACCGACGCCAAGGCAAGCTGCCTCTATCCCAACTCCTCGCGCGGCGCCGCCGAGATGCAGCAGCGCGGGTTCCAGAACGGCATCGTGCTCGATGCCCTGGGCAATGTGGCGGAGACCTGCAGCTCCAACATCTTCCTCGCCAAGAACGGCATCGTCAGCACGCCGGTGCCCAACGGCACGTTCCTGGCCGGCGTCACGCGCAACCGCACCGTCAAGCTGCTGCGCAATGCCGGCATCACGGTCGAGGAGCGGACGGTGACGACGGCCGACCTGGACGCAGCCGACGAGCTCTTCACCACCGGCAATGCCGGCAAGGTGCAGCCGGTCAGCCGCTACGAAAGCCGCGACCTGCAGCCCGGCCCGATCGCCCGCCAGGCGCACGACCTCTACATGGCGTATGCACGCACGCAGCGGGTGATCTGACCCGCCGCGGATTGTGCTTTAGACGAGAAAATCGGGCCGCTGGCGCAGGATGTCGCCCAGACCGCCGATGCATTTTTCGAGCTGATCGTCCGACAATTCCGGGCTCGCCCCCTCAGCCTTGTCCGGCATGGCGGCGTCATCCGCAACCTTCGGCTTGTCGGTCGCGCGCTGGGCGGTGCTCATTGGTCTTTGCCCCGCAGGAATTTCTCGAGATACCTCTGCAGCGCCGGCGTCATGTTTCCTCCGCCCGCCACCGCATCGAGATCGACGGCCGAAAGCTCGCGGGCGGCAGCTCTTGCTCGTGCCTGGGCGAACGCTTTCAGGTCGTCGAGCGTGAAGTCGTAGCCGCGGCGTTTGGCCAGGTCGACGACGACGGCCAGCGTGCCGGCCGACTCTCCGCCCATCTCCGCCTGCAAGGCACTGTCGGATTCGAGAGCGCCGGCAAATCGTTCGACTTCGGACTGGCTCATGGCGTGGCTCCGGACTGAGACCGCTATGGCGCGGCGTGAGCAGACACACGAATCACGCCAGTAGGCGGGCTCGCCGAATTGTTGTCCAATCATTTTCTGCGGACATATTGCATTCAACGGCGGTGAAACCTTCATCTCGAAGCCTCCGTTCCGGCGAGGCTGCTTCTCACCTTTCGAGCTTATCCGGTAAGCTCAAGTTCCGATGGGCTGCTGCACGAAGGGGATGAGGATCGGATGCTGCTGATTGGCGTGAACCGCTCGCCCTACACGCGCCGCGTCGCGATCACGCTCGAAGCCTATGGCGTGTCCTACCAGCAACAGGCGCTTTCCGGCTTCGGCAACCGCGCCGAGGTACGGGCCAAAAATCCGCTCGGCCGCATTCCCGCGCTGGTGCTCGACGATGGCGAGGTGCTTTTGGACAGCGGCGCCATCATCGACCATCTCGACGAGGCCTACGGCCGCGACCGTGCGCTCACGCCGGCGTCGGGCGCCGACCGCCGCGCCGTGCTGAAGGTCGCCGCCCTCATGATGGGCGCCTGCGACAAGGGTCTGCACGCCGCCTACGAGCGCAACCACCATCCGCCGGAGAAAGTGCACCAGCCCTGGATCGACGACTGCATGGCGCAGATGACGACGGCGCTGGCGGCCGTCGAGACGACCGTCGATCCGGCCAAGCCTTACCTGCTGCTGGGACGTCTCACGCAGGCGGACGTGACCGCCTTCATCGCCGAACGGCTCGCCCGCGGCCTCGGCGTCGATCGAACGCAGATGCCGCGCCTGCGCGCGCTCGCCTCTCGGCGTCGATACGGAGACACAGATGCCGCGTCTGCGGGCGCTGACTAAAAAGCTGGCGGAGGAACCTGTCTTCCGCTCGACCGAGCCCTGACCAGCGCCGCCGCTTCCGCGCGGATGCGGATCCACAGAACGACCGCGTTGAGGATCGAGAACACGATGCCGTACCAAAGCAGACCGAAGACAAGCGGCAGCACCAGGATCTCGGCGGCAACGACGCAGTAATTGGGATGCGACACGAAACGGTACGGCCCCGAGGCGACCAGCGGCGCGCCGGGCAGCACGATGATGCGCGTCGTCCAGCGTGGTCCGAGCGTCGCAATCACCCAGACGCGGAGTGCCTGGAGAATCACGAACACGCCGAGCCACGTCCAGTTCACGCTGCCGGCCGTCTCATGGACGGCGAAGTACCAGAGCCCGGCCAGCCAGGCGCCGTGCAGGATCACGATCAACGGATAGTGGCCGGCCGCGACTTCATGGGCGCCCTGGGCGAGCAGCCGCGCGGTGTTGTGCCTGGCCAGTAAAAGCTCGCCGAGACGCTGCAGGGTCACCAGGCCGAGGATCAACCCGGCCAGCGTCATGCAGCCTTTGCCAGCGACAGGCAGCTGCAGGTGAAGCCCGGGCCGAGCGCAGTCAGCACGGTGCGGCGCGGCAGTCCCTGCTTGACCAGCCGCTCGAGCACGAACAGCACGGTCGGCGCCGACATGTTGCCGTACTCCTCGAGCACGGCGCGCTCGTGGTCGAGCGTGCCCTGGTCGAGACGCAGCGTGGTCTCGAGCGCCGTGATCACCTTGGCGCCGCCGGGATGGCAGGCGAAGCGATCGACCGCGTTCCGGGCCACGCCGATGCGCGCCAGGATGCCGTCGACCGCCGGACCGACATGCTCTTCGGCGAACGGCGGAATCGAGCGGTCGAAGATGACGCCGAGGCCGCTCGGGTCGACCTTCCAGCCCATGATGTCGAGACTGTCGGGCCACATGTGCTCGCCCGCGCCTTCGATGCGCGCCAGGCCGATCTCGCCGCTCCGCACCACGCAGGAAGCGGCGCCGTCGCCGAACAAGGCGGTCGCCACCATGTTGGCGGCGGAAAGCTGGTCCATGCGGAAGGCCGCGGTGCAGATCTCGATCGCCACCATGAGAACGGTCGAGCCCGGCCGGGCGCGCGCCAGACGGCTGGCGATGGCGAGTCCGGACACGCCGCCGGCGCAGCCCAGGCCGAACACCGGCACGCGCTCGACGTCGGTGCGGAAACCCAGGATGCCCGCCACCCGCGCCTCGAGGCTGGGCGTGGCGATGCCGGTCGAGGACACGGTGACGATGGTGTCGACGTCGCGCGCCGCGCACCCGGCATTGGCGAGCGCGCGGCTCGCGGCATCGATGAAGAGCGCCTGCGCGCCCTCGAGGTAGGCGGCGTTGCGTTCCGGCCAGCCGAGATCGGTCAGGTACCAGTCGATCGGCTTCACCGTGTGGCGCGTGCGGATGCCCGCGGTCTCGAACACCGGCGCCATGCGTTCGAAGGCGGCGTAGCGATGGGCAAAGACGCGGCGCGCCGCCGCCGCGGCGTCGGACTGCAGCATGCGATGCGGCGGCACGGCGTGGCCGACCGACAACAGGCCTGTCACCAGGCCGGCCGGCTGGCTCTCGTGATGCGATAGCGGGGAAGCGAGGTCGGGCGACATCGGTTTCCTTGGGATCTAAGAGGGGGTTCGGCGCGGCTGTCTTTCACATGAGAACGAATGCCGCTTGTTGCCAACATTCCCGTCATCACGGATCGCGCCCGGCAAGTCACAATTTCCGGCGCAGACCTCCTCCGCCGGTCACGGAACAGCCGCAATGCCAGTCGCGTTGTCTCACCAGCATGCTGATCCAGGTCGTTCATTGCCACCCGCTCGTCGAGAGCTACAACCACGCGCTGTTCCGCACCATCGTCGAGACGCTGAAGCAGAACGGCCATGAGGTGATTGCGACCGACCTCTATCGCGAAGGGTTCGAGCCGGCGATGACCGAGCACGAGCGGCGCACCTACATGGACATGTCCTACGACAAGAGTGCGTTCGCGGACTACGCCAGGACGCTGAAGGAGGTCGAGGGCGTCGTCCTCTGCTTCCCGCACTGGTGGTTCTCCATGCCCGCCATGCTCAAGGGCTGGGTCGATCGCGTGTGGGGGCCGGGCGTGGCGTTCACCTACGATCCCAAGGACAACCACCTCGCCCCAGCGCTCGGCAACATCCGGCTGTTCGGCGTCGTCACGACCTACGGCTCGCCGTGGTGGGTGGTGCGCCTGTTCGCCGGCGACGCCGGACGCAAGGTGCTGATGCGCGGCATGAAGCCGATGTGCGCCAAGGACGCCCGCTCCTTCTATCTGGCCCATTACGACATGGACCATTCGACGATGCGCTCGCGGCAGGCCTTCCTGGACAAGGTCCGCCGCACCGTCGCCGGGGTCGGTTGACCCCAAAGAAGGTCACTTTTCCCGCAACCCGCCCTGCAACCCCCGGGACCGGCCCGGCGTTTGTCAGGGCGAGGGAGGCCATCATGTGGCGCATGGCATTGATGTCATTGGGAATTCTGGGCATAGCGCTGAGCGCCTGCGACCAGGGCGTCCAGATCGCGAACCCGGGAGCGGGCGATTATGAGGTCGTGGCCCTGGTGGCCGACTAGCGAGCCGACTGACCTAGCGGCCGAGCACCAGCCCGACGGCCGCACCGACCCCGACACCGAGAAGGCAGAGAGCCGCAAAGGCTGCGAAGGCGATCAGCCCGCGTCGCAGATGATGGCGGCCGTCATCCGTCAGCTCGTGCCAGGCCAGACGCCCGCGACAGGAGCGGGGCTTTGCGCACGTGGCCGGCTGTCTGCGCGCGGCGGGTGACGATCGCGGCATGCGCCATATGCCAGACGCTGCCGATCAGGGCGGCGATGCCGAGCAGCCAGAACGGCGCAAACAGCAGCCAGACTTCGGTATCGTTGCTCACGCCATTTTCCCCGCGCTCGGAACCAATCACAGTTTGGTCACGCTGAAGAGCGCCCGTCATCTCGTATTGCCGTGGGAAGCTACAGCCAACGGGGAATCTTCACATGGCGAAATATATTGTCCTGGCGACCGTCCTTCTCGGCACTGCCGCCTGTGGCGATACCTGGGGCCAGCGCGCCGTCACCGGCGGCGGCATCGGCGCAGGCTCGGGCGCCCTGATCGGCGCCCTGACGCCGATCGGTCTCCTCGGCGGCGCGTTGGTGGGCGGCGCCGTCGGCGCAGGCGTGGGTGCCGCGACGACGCCGAAACGCTGACCAGCGGCGGTCGCGCCTCTACATCGTGACCCGGCGATGCTCGCCCATGTCGTGGGCGGCTTGCCGGTGACGGCGGCCTTGGCCATCTTGAAGATCTGGACGGCCTGGTTGGATTTCACGTCCCAGTACTCGGCCTCGCCGATCAGAACGGCGACCAGCGCCAGGTCGGGATCGGTCGGTCCGCCCGGGAACCAGGCCTGGGCGAAGGTGTTCCACATCGCCTTCTTGCGCTCGAGATCCTCGACCACGCGCGCGGCGCCGGAGATCGAGACGTAGGAGTCCTTGCCGGGGTCGGAATAGGTCACGTTGACCTCGGGATGCGCCTCGAGGTCGGCCACCGGCTCGCCCGAACGCGACATGAAGAACCACAGCACGCCGCCGTGTTCGCCGCGGCTGTTCTGGGTGGTCATCGGGCGCGAATGAAGCTGCCCATCGCCATGGCGGGCGGTGAACATCGCGAACTTGATGTCCTTGATCAGGTCCCAGAGCTTGCTGGTGTCGATGGTGTCGGCGGTCATGGCTTGCCCCTCGATGGTTCGAGAGTAAACGGCGGCCAGCCGGTCGAGTTCCCGCTCCGACCTACCAGGTCTCCTGCCACGGCCGGAGATCCATTTCGAAGGTCCAGGCCGAGCGTTTCTGCCGGTGGAGCTGCCAATAGGCCTCGGCGATGTCGTCGGGAGCCACGATGGCGTCGGGCCCGGCATTGTAGCGCTCGGGGAAATTGGCCTTGATCCATTCGGTGTCGATGGCGCCGTCGATCACGACGTGGCCGACATGGATGTTCTGCGGGCCGAGCTCGCGCGCCATCGACTGCGCCAGCGCCCGCACCGCGTGCTTGCCGCCGGCGAAGGCCGAGAAGCCGCGGCCGCCGCGCAGGCTCGCGGTGGCGCCGGTGAACAGCATGGTGCCGCGTGCCGCGCGGCACCATGGCCTTGGCCGCCTCGCGCGCGGTCAGGAAGGCGGCGAAGGCCGTCATCTCCCAGACCTTGCGATAGACGCGGGCCGTGGTGTCGCGGATGTCGAAGCGCACGTTGCCGCCGATATTGAAGACGAAGACTTCGATCTCGCCGATCTCGGTCTCGATCTCGCGGAACAGTTTTATCACCTGCTCCTCGTCCCTCGCATCGGAGCCGAAAGGGTGGACCTTGCCGCCTTCCTCGGTGATCTGGGCCACCAGGTGCTTCAGTCTGTCGGCGGTGCGCCGCGTCACCACGGCGGTAAAACCCTCGCGCGCAAAGCGGCGGGCGATGGCGCCGCCCGTCGCATCGCCGGCGCCGATCACGACGCAGACCTTGTCTCTCGCCATGGCGTTTCTCCTTCCCGTCCAATCTGTGCACGGAGAGGAGATCGCTCAAGGGAGATTTAGGTCATGCCACGGAGGGGGCCGCCTGAGCAGGGCCGGCAGGAACGAGGCCGGCGCGGCGGCGGATCTCGGCCGTCGTCAGCCCTTCGCCGTCGGGGCGCCAGCCGGGCGGGGCGAACAGGTACATCCAGACCTCGCGCGGCCCGCGCGCCGAACGCAGGTCCTTCACAAGGCCGATCCAGGGCTCGAAGTTGATGGCCAGGATATTGTGCGACGACTGGGGATGCGAGATCAGGCCGTAGTCGCAGCGCACGTCGGCACGCTCGGCGATGTAGGTGCCGAACAGGCGATCGAACACGATCAGCACGCCGCCATAGTTGGCGTCGAGATATTCCGGGTTGCGCGCGTGATGGACGCGATGGCTCGACGGCGTGTTGAGCACGTATTCGAGCCAGCCCAGCTTGGGAATCCAGTCGGCATGCAGCCAGAACTGATAGAGCAGGTTCAGGAACAGCGCCGACAGCACGACGGCGGGCGTGAAACCGAGCAGGACCAGCGGCGTGAAGAACAGCGACGTGCCCGTGAACTTGCCGAACCAGCCCAGCCGATAGGCGGCGGCGAGGTTGAGCTGGTTGGGCGAATGGTGCACCGAGTGCGCCGCCCAGAACCAGCGCGAGGTGTGGCTGGTGCGGTGATACCAGTAGTAACAGAACTCGAGGCCGACGAAGAGCAGCAGCACCGACCACGGATTGTCGAGCGACTGCGTGGCCAGCCGATGCTCCCACACCCAGCCCAGCCAGGGCGCGGCGAGCGTATAGGGAATGAAGGCGAGCAGGCGGCGGCCGACGAGATCGGCCAGCGAGCAGGCCCAGGCCTTCCAGTCGTACCGCTCGGCGCGCGTGCGCGAGAGCCACAGGCCCTCGATCACCGCGGCGCGCCATCACGAAGGGCAGGATGATGAAATAGAGGAAAGAGAGTTCTTCCATGGCGGCCTCGGGAATTCTTTCGCACCGGTGGAGCGGGCAGACTGTGATATTATGAGCATTACTCAGATTTGATACTCGCGTTCACCGAGGCGACAAGGCCGTGGCCAAGTCCAAGCAAGCCCTTGAAGTAAAACGAAGAATTCCCCGGCAGGCGCGCTCGGCGGAGACCGTCGCGCTGATTCTGGAAGCGACGGCTCAGGTTCTCGAGGCGGGGGACCTGCCGGCCTTCACGACCAACGCCGTGGCCGAGCGCGCCGGGGTCAGCATCGGCACGCTCTACCAGTATTTCGCCGACAAGAACGAGATCCTGCTGGCGCTCGCCCGCCAGCAGATGACGATCAGCCTGGCCGAGATCGGTCGCGCGCTGCAGGGCGATCCCTCGGTCGAGGGTCGCGTGCGCGCCGTGGTGCGGGCGATGGTCAACGCCTTCGGCGGTCGCCACCGCGCGCGCAAGGCGGTGACCCAGGTGATCCTGGCGCAGGGGCTGGGCACCGAGATGATGAGCCCGATCGCGGCCTTCATCGCCGCGGCGCGCCAGCAGGAGACCCCGCTGATCGCGGCGCTGTCGACCGAGCAGGCGTTCGTGCTGTCGCGCGCGCTCGCGGCCACGATCCGCCACGCCGTCATGGAGGAGCAGCCGTTCCTCAGGAGCCCGGCCTTCGAGGACGAAGTCGTGCGCCTGGTCGTGGCCTATCTCGGCGCGATCACGGATCGGTAACCTCGCGGTCATCGTTCGATCATCGCAGCCGGCCACCGTGGCGCGATGAACCTCTCCCGACGTCACGCGCTCGGCCTCGCCGGCGCCCTCGCCTTGCCGCGCTTTGCCGCCGCCCAGGGCGACGCCCGCCCCTCGATCACCATCGCGGTCCAGAAGATCTCGACCTCGAACACGCTCGAGCCGATGCGCGAGCAGTCGAATGTCGGCCAGCGCGTCTTCTACACCTTCGCCGAGACGCTGACCGACCATGCCTGGACCGGCGACCTCGTCGCTGCAGCCGGCGCTGGCCGAGAGCTGGCGGCGCATCGACGGTCGCACGCTCGAGCTCAAGCTGCGCGAGGACGTGCGCTTCCACAACGGCGATGCCATGACGGCCGAGGACGTGGCCTTCAGCTTCGGCCCGGAACGCATGTGGACCGGCAGCTCGGTCGACACGCGCGGCATGTGGGTGTCGAACACATCGGGCGCCGCCAGCAAGGTGCCGCCGCCCGAGGCGCCCAAGATCGCCATGGCCGCCTATCCCGGCTTCGAGCGCATGGAGATCACCGGCAAATACACCGTGCGCTTCATCAACCGCGTGCCCGACGCCACGCTCGAGGGACGGCTGACGCGCAATTGCGGCGCGATCTTCTCCCAGCGCGCCTTCGCCGAGGCCAAGAGCTGGCTCGACTGGGCGCGCCAGCCGGTCGGCACCGGCCCCTATCGCATCGTCGACTACAAGCCCGACGCCGAGCTTTTGCTCGAGGCGTTCGACGACTACTGGGGCGGCCGGCCGCCGCTCAAGCGCATCCGCTTCGTCGAGGTCCCGGAAGTGTCGTCGCGGGTGAACGGCCTGCGCGCCGGCGATTTCGACTTCGCCTGCGACATGCCGCCCGACCAGATCGCCGCCATCGAAACCAATCCGCGCCTCGAAGTGGTCGGCGGGCCGATCATGAACATCCGCCTCACCATCTTCGACAAGCATCATCCGACCCTCAAGGATCCGAAGGTGCGCCGGGCGATGACCCATGCCGTCGACCGTCAGGCGATCGTCGATGCGCTGTGGAGCGGCCGCACCAAGGTGCCCAAGGGCCTGCAATGGGATTTCTTCGGGCCGATGCTGCTCGCCGACTGGGCGCCCCCGCCTACGACCCGGCCGAGGCGAAGCGGCTCCTGAAGGAGGCCGGCTACGACGGCGCGCCGGTGCCCTACCAGATGCTGAACAACTACTACACCAACCAGCTGCAGACCGCGCAGGTCATGGTCGAGCAGTGGAAGGCGGTCGGCCTCAACGTCGCCATCGAGATGAAGGAGAACTGGGGCCAGATCCTGGGCAACTTCCCCGAACGCGGCATCTGCGAGAATTCCAACTCGTCGTGGTTCAACGATCCCGTGGCCTCGCTCTCGGCCTATGCGCCGGGCGGCCAGACCTGGGAAGCGGGCCAGTGGGAGAACGAGGCGATCGTGCCGCTGATGGACTCGCTGCAGGCCGGCATCGACCTCGAGCCGCGGCGCGCGCGACTTCCGACGCATCCTCACCATCCTCGAGCGCGAGGATCCGGTCTACAACGTGGTCCACCAGAACGCGACCTTCACCGCCAAGCGGCGCGACTACAAATGGCGGCCGGCGCAGTCCTTCGTCGTCGACTTCCGGGCGTCGAACTGGGGCTGAGGCAATTTCCGGTGGATTTAGCGGTATTTCCGGCGATTCGAATCGTCTCGCGCCGCATGACACAAGACCGCGGCTAGCAGGCTGCCGGCGCTTGGCGACCGATGAGGGTGGTTTCCGCAATTCCCGCAAGTCGCCACGCCCATCGGCGGCGCGCCAGCACGAATCACAAGCTTGAGTGGCGCGCTCCCGGCGATGCAGCGTACCCGCCGGGCAGATGCTCTCGCAGGCCGAGATCGATCCTGCCGCACCCGATAGTGCAGGGCATCGCGAGGTTCTCCGGTCTTCAGGGACGACACCTACGAACATTAAGCAATGCACAAGACTTAAATCAAGTCAAAATAAGATATTGCTTAAGCACAGTGGATGCATTGAAGATCCGAATAAATGGGCGCCGTACGACCCAGATATGAATCTTTGGAAAGCTCCGACAGCCACCGAAGATTAAGTAGTTGCTTCTAGCCGGCCCTGGCGTCACGGATCGCCTGCCACACCCGCTCGGGACTGGCGCCCGCTTGCTGCGCAACCAAGGCCGTCAAGCCGAGGCCATCGCCAGCCTCGAACCCGTTTACAGTCGGTTTACCGAAGGCTTCGGGACGGCCGATCTGATGGCGGCGAAGCGGATTTTGGACGATCCGGATCATCACTGAGAGCACGCCGCCTGTAGAGCGATTGTCGCCGCGCGTGCTCTAACGCTGCGCCTCCTGGATCGCCCGCCACACGCGCTCGGGGCTGGCCGGCATGTCGATGTGAGTGACGCCGAGGTCGGCCAGCGCATCGACCACCGCATTGATGATCACGCCCAGCGCCGGCGTGATGCCGCCCTCGCCGCCGCCGCGGAAGCCCAGCGGATGGTTGGTCGAGGGCACCTCGCTCAGCGCCGTCCTGAACGACGGGAAAGTCGTCGGCGTGCGGCATGGCGTAGTCCATGAACGAGCCCGACAGGAGCTGGCCGTCGGGCGCGTAGAAGCAGCGCTCCATCAGCGCCTGGCCGGCGCCCTGGGCGATGCCGCCGTGGGTCTGGCCGTGCAGGATCAGCGGATTCACCGCGCGGCCGACATCGTCGATCGTGGTGTAGCGGTCGATGCGGGCGACGCCGGTCTCGCCATCGACCTCGACCTCGCAGACATGCCAGCCGTAGGGATAGGAGCCGACCCGGCTGTCGACATCGGCCTGGTCGGCGATCGGCCCGCGCTCGGCCGCCAGCGCCAGCAGGCCGATGCCGCGGTCGGTGCCGGCGATGGTGAAGCGGCCGTCGGCAAAGACGATGTCGGCTTCGGCCGCTTCGAGCTGCAGGGCGGCGAGCTTGCGGCCCTTGGCGATGATGCCGAGCGAGGCCTGGTGGATCGTGGTGGCGGCCAGCCGGATCGACCGGCCGGAATGCGAGCCGCCGCCCACCGACACGCGGTCGCTGTCGTCGGTGATCAGGCGGACCTTGTCGGCCGGCACGCCCAGCCATTCGCTGGCGAGCTGGGCGAAGCTGGTGGCGTGTCCCTGCCCCGACGACAGCGTGCCGATCACGATCTCGACCGCGCCCTCGGCCAGCACGGTGACCTCGGCGCGCTCGAGCGGCGCGCCGCTTTGCGATTCGACATAACCGCCGAGCCCGATGCCGCGCCTGAGCCCGCGCGCCGCGGTTTCGGCGCGGCGTGCGGCGAAGCCATCCCAGTCCGCGAGCTTCAAGACCTCGTCCAGGGTGCCGCGGTAGTCGCCGCTGTCGTAGGTGACGCCGAAGGCGTTGGTGTGCGGCGTCGTCGCGATGAGGTTGCGCCGGCGGAGCTCGACCCGGTCGAAGCCGTGCGCGCGGGCGGCGAGGTCGATCAGGCGCTCGATCACGAACATCGCCTCGGGCCGGCCGGCGCTGCGATAGGGCGCGGTCGAGGGCGTGTTGCTCAGCACGCCGCGCGCCCGCGCCACCGCCGGCATGCGGTAGAGGCTGGTCATGAGCTGCGTGCCCTTGGTCAGCGGCACGAAGGAGGCGGTGTAGGCGCCGAGATCGCTGGTGCTCTCGCGCGCTGAGCCCGAGGAAGCCGCCGTCGGCATCGAGCGCCAGCTCCGATTCGAACAGGAAATCGCGGCCGGCATAGTCGCTCAAGAACGCCTCGTGCCGCTCGCAGGTCCACTTCACCGGCCGGCCGATGCGGCGCGACGCCCAGCACACCAGGGCGAACTCGGGATAGAAGAAGTTGCGGGTGCCGAAATTGCCGCCGACCTCCTTGGCGATGACCCGCACCTGCTCGGGCTCGATGCCCAGGATGATGGCGACCTCTTTCTTGGGCCGCACGATGGCGCCGCCGCCGGCATAGAGGGTGTAGCGGCCCGAGGCGGCATCGAAGTGGCCGAGCGCGGCGCGCGGCTCCATCGGCACGCCGGTGACGCGCTGGACCTCGGTGCGCAATTTCACGACGTGGCGCGCCCTGGCGAAGGCCGCTCGGGTCGCTGCCGGATCGCCGACCAGGGAGTCGACGACCGTGTCGGCGAGCGGCGGCAGGTCCTGGTAGTCGACCTGCACCGCTTCGGCCGCATCCTTGGCGAGCGCCAGGGTCTCGGCGACCACGAACGCCACCGCCTCGCCCACGAAGCACACCGCTTCGATCGCCAGCACGTCGGGCCGCACGACGCGATGCGCCGAGCCGTCGATGTTGGGCAGCTTGATGTCGGGCGGGCTCATGGCGGCCGGGATGTGCGGCACGGGTTTCAGCCCGTCGGCCGTCACGTCGGCGCCGGTCAAGACCGCGAGCACGCCGGGCAGCGCGCGCGCCGCCGATGTGTCGATCGCGACGATGCGGGCATGGGGATGGGGCGAACGCACGACCCAGGCGTAGGCCTGGCCCGGCAGGGTGAAGTCGTCGCTGTAACAGCCGCCGCCGGTCAGCAGCCGGGCATCCTCCAGCCGCGGCAGCGACGCGCCGATGGCGGTGTCGGGCATCGACTACATCGCGTGCGGCAGCGGCACGGCCAGCAGCAGGCCGAACTCGCGGGCGAGATCGCAGCTCACCCGCGCATGGACCTTGCCCTGCCTGTCGAAGAAGCGGCCGGTCGGAGTCACCGGAAACACGCCCTCGTGCCAGATGCCGGGATGGATATAGATGCCGAAGCTGCCGTCCGACCAGAAGGCCACGAAGGTCTCCGGCTTGAGGTCGTCGCCGGGCAACGCCACCGGCACGACGAAAGGCTGGCCGTCGAGTGGCCAGAAGAGCTGGCCGCCGTCGGGATGGTAGTTGCAATGCCAGAGCAGCACGCGGCGCTCGTCGAGCTTCACGCCGGGACGGGCGGCCTCCGGCAACTCGCGAAAGCCGATGACATAGTGTCCGCCGACCGCTTCGTTGCGGCCCACAAGCTCGTTGCCGCGCCATTCGCAGGCGAAGGTGCCTTCGGTGGTGCCGCCTTCGATACCGGTGCCGGCATCGAGCCTGCGCCAGCCGGCGAGCGGCCACGGCACGATCTCGATCCTGTGCTTGTGCGGGATCACGCACGATCTCGCCGTAGCCCTTCAGCGACTCGGGCGACGCGCGCACCAGCGGCACGTCGAGGATTTTCAGGCCGGCGGGAATGTCCGGGTTCAGATAGTCGATGACGACCTGGTCCATCACGGGTCCTTGGCGACGAAATCCGGGTAAGCGAGCGTCTGCACCGACGCCTCGTCATAGAATTTGCCGCCCGAGGCGTCGTACACCGCGGTCTTGCCCAGGGTGGGAAAGTGCGAGACCTCGAGCGCCGTGCGCTCGCCGCCCATCAGGTAGACAAGGTCGGTCGTGCCGTCGTTGCGCAGATGATGGGCAATGCCGTCGCAGGGAAAGCCGAGATAGTCGCCCGGACCGACCGTCACCTCGGCGTCGCCGATGGTCGCGCGGCCGGTGCCTTCGAGGATGAAGACGAACTCCTCCTGCAGCTCGTGCCAGTGCGGCACGAAGCTCTCGGCGCCGGGCGCCAGCCGCGCCAGATGGAGCTGGTTGCGCTTCATGCCCGCGCGGTCGCCCAGCGAATGGAGACGCACGTCCGACCGGGGATTGAGCGGATGCCTGAGGTGGGTCGCTTCTTCGGGCTTGAGCGCCCTGGTGCGCACGAGATGCCGGGGTTCGTCCGCCATGACGCCCTCCTCAGGCGGCTTTGCCGAGATCCTCGCCGGCCAGCGCGCGCTCGATCAGGTGCACGACATTGTCGCGGCCATAGAGCTTGATGAAGGCGCCCATGCGCGGCCCCTGCTCGGCGCCCAACAGCACTTCGTAGAGCGCCTTGAACCACTGGCGGAGCTCGGCCTGCGCGAAGTGGCGCTTGCCCGCCTCGTAGACCTCGTTCTGGATGAACTCCGCGCTCTCCTCTTCGGGCAGCTTGCGCAAGGTGTCGGCGAGATCCTGCAGCGCCTCGCGCTCCTTGGGCGTCGGCAGCCGGAACTTCTTCGACGCCTTCACGAAGTCCTGGTAGTAGGCCACCGCGCCCGACAGCAGGCGGTCGAGATAGGGCGCCGTCTCCGGCGTGGCGCCCGGCACGTAGCGGCGCAGGTACTGCCACAGCACGTCCTTGTTCTCGGTATGCGCCACGCTCGCGAGATTGAGCAGCATGCCGAAATTGACCCCGGCCGCCGAGTTGGCCGGCGCCGCGCCGTCATGGATGTGCCAGGCCGCGTTCTCCAGCGCCTTGGCGGGCTCCTCGGCCGGCAGCTTCTCGATCGCCGCGAGATAGTCGTCGACGGCGCGCGGGATGACGTCGAAATAGAGCCGCTTGGCCCGGCGCGGCTGCTGCTGCATGTAGAGCGCCAGCGATTCGGGCGGCGCATAGCGCAGCCACTCCTCGACCGAGAGCCCGTTGCCCTTGGACTTGGAGATCTTCTTGCCCTCCTCGTCGAGGAAGAGCTCGTAGTTGAAGCCCTCCGGCGGCTTGCCGCCCAGGATGCGCACGATCCTGGCGCTCAATTCGGCCGACGGGATGAGATCCTTGCCGTACATCTCGTAGTCGACGCCGAGCGCGAACCAGCGGCCGGCCCAGTCGGCCTTCCACTGCAGCTTGACGTTGCCGCCGGTGACCGGCGTCTCGACCAGGGAGCCGTCCTCGTCGCGATAGACGATGGTGCCGGCCTGGGCGTCGGTCTTGACGACCGGCACCTGCAGCACGCGGCCGCTCTTGGGCGAGATCGGCAGGAAGACCGAGTAGGTCTGCTGGCGCTCCTCGCCCAGGGTCGGCAGCATGACGGCCTGCACCTCGTCATAGTGCTGCAGCACCGTCAGCAGCATCTTGTCGAAGCGGCCCGACTTGTACCATTCGGTCGCCGACTGGAACTCGTACTCGAAGCCGAAGGAATCGAGGAAGGCGCGCAGGCGGGCGTTGTTGGCCGCGCCGAAGCTCGGATGCTCGTTGCTGAACGGATCCGGCACCGACGTGAGCGGCTTGCCGAGATGAGCCGCCAGCATCTCCTTGTTGGGCACGTTGTCGGGCACCTTGCGCAGCCCGTCCATGTCGTCGGAGAAGCAGAACAGCCGCGTCGGCACGTCGCTCAGGCGCCTGAAGGCCTGGCGCACCATGGTGGTGCGCACGACCTCGCCGAACGTGCCGATATGCGGCAGGCCGGACGGGCCGTAGCCGGTTTCGAGCAGCACATAGCCTTTGGCCGGCGCCTTGCCGCCGGTGCGGGCGACGAGCTTGCGGGCTTCTTCAAACGGCCACGCGCGCGCGGCCTCGGCGAGGGAACGATCGATCTGCGACATGAATCGCAGAACCTATGAGCGCAGGCCTTTTACGTCAATCCGGACGCTGACGAAACTGCCGCGCGGCTGGAAACAAAATGCACCCTCACGGCAGGATGGACGGGGGCTGCGTTCGCTCGATCTGCTTGACCGTTATCGCTTGGCCCCCAGCACCGCCAGCGCCTCGCCGGCGGCGCGCAGGCCCGACGCGTAGGCGCCGCCCACCCGCGTGGCCCATACCGGGTCGGTCGCCTCGCCGGCGAAGAACACGCGGTCGTGGTGCGGCTGGGCCAGGACCAGGCGGGCTTCGACGCGGCCGGGAATCGCCATCGACCACGAGCCGCGGGCCAACGGATCCTTGCCCCAGCGTGTGGCAAACGAATGCGCGACTGCGCCGCGCAGCCCGTCGCCGTAGATCTCGGCCATGGCCGAGAGCGCGAAGGAGACGGCGGCGCCGCCGCCCTGCTCCTCGAGCTCGCGGGCGTGCGCGCCGCCCACGAACACGATCGCGGCGTCGCGGTTGTGCGGTCGCACGATGGCGTCGAAGGCCTGGCCCTTGCGCGTCAGCCCCGACACGCTGCGCCCGGCCGGCGCATCGATCGCCTTCTGCGCGAACGAAAGCGCGATCTTGTTGTAGAGCGCCATCGGCAACTGGCTGATCGCTTCGAGCTTGGCGGCCTTGAGCTGCGGGGCGAAGCCGAACGGGCCCGCCGCCAGCACGCCGGTCGGCACGGTGACGATGACGGTTTTGGCGTAGAGCTCGCCGTTGGTCGTCACGACTTCTACCTGGGTTCCCGTCGAGTCGACGCGCACGACCCTCGCCCCCAGCTTCACCGGCACCTTGGCGCCCCAGCGCGCGATCAGCGCACCCAGCCCCTCGGCCACGGAATATTGCGGGTCGGCGTCGGGCTGGCGCGTGAAGTCGCGCGCCGACAGCTCGTTGTTCTCGACACCCGCCTCGAGCGGCCCGACCAGGGCATAGGCCAGCTGTTGCAATGGGTCCGCCGGCACCAGCAGGCGGCCGACGATCACGTCGGGCTCCTTGCCGGGCGTCACGCCCAGCCCCGACAGAGGCGGCGGCTTCTTCAGCGCCGCGGCGATCTTGCGCGAGGCGTCGACGGCGATCTTCTCGAAGCGCGCGTATTCGCCCGGCGGCAGCTC
This sequence comes from uncultured Alphaproteobacteria bacterium, assembly GCA_963755585.1. Classification (GTDB taxonomy): domain Bacteria; phylum Pseudomonadota; class Alphaproteobacteria; order Reyranellales; family Reyranellaceae; genus Reyranella. The sequence continues at coordinate 94,351 of CAVWKN010000009.1, read as the reverse complement.
CTTGCCGGAGATATAGAGTGTCTGCTCCTGGCGCTCGGGGATCGGCTTGGCGTTGGCCTCGCGCAGGATGGCCATGGCGGGATTGGCCTTGCCCGCCTCGATCCATTGCGCGCCCTGGTCGAAGGGAAAGCCGAAGGTCGTGCTGTCGGTGACCGCACGCCCGCCGATGCGATCGCGCGCCTCGACCACCAGCACGTTCTTGTGCGCCGCTATCAGGGTGCGTGCCGCGGCAAGCCCGGCGACGCCGGCGCCGATGATGACGACATCGAGGTCGGCTGCATCGGCCGGTCGCGCGAGGCCGAGCGCCGTCGCTGTCGCCGACATCAACAGGCTGCGGCGGTTCATTCCTTCCAGGTGAAGGGAAAGAGCTGCTGGCGCACGAAGCCCGGCGGCATGTAGTCGCCCAGCACGCCATACTTGCCCGGAAAACGCCGGTCGGACTTCACGGCGGTGCCGAAGAGATAGTCGATGAAGGCGAAGTGGGCCGCGTAGTTGCGGTCGATCGCCTCGCGCTCGGAGCTGTGATGCCAGTGGTGGAAGTCAGGCGTCACGATCAGCCATTTGAGCGGCGCCCGCGCAAAAACATCCGGCAGCCGGACATTGGCGTGGTTGAACACCGCCTGGAAACCCACGATGACGATGTAGACGTTCATCGAGGCCTCGCTGAAGCCCAGCACGTAGAGCACGCCCAGGATCGACACCCGGGTCGCGATCAGCTCGAACATGTGCAGCCGCGAGCCCGCCATCCAGTCCATGTATTCGGCGCTGTGATGGACGGCATGGAAGCGCCACAGGTACGGGATCTCGTGATAGGCGCGGTGCGTCCAGTACTGCACCAGGTCGGCGACCAGCAGCACCCCGAAGAGCTCGGCGAAGAACGGCAGGCCGCCGATCCATTTCTGCAGCGGCGCCCAGACCAGCCAGCCGAACAGGCGATGGATGGCGAAGTTCACGATCACCAGCGCCAGCCCGACCATCAGGTGGTTGACGATGAAGTGCGTGAAGTCGGTCTGCCAGCCCGGCCGGAACACCGGCTGCTCGCGATGCAGCGGGAACATCTTCTCGATCAGGATGAAGACCATGCTCGAGCCGAGCAGATCGAGGATGAACCAGTCGAGGCCGATATAGGGCGTGTTGTCGGGAAAGTCGCCGACCGGCACGCGATGGCCGCCCAGTGCTGTGGCCAGCAGGATCAGCGCCAGCGCCGTGCCGTTCAGCCAGCGATTGCGCAGGCGGATCAGGTTGGCGAGCGCCATGCCGCCGGCGATCACCATGCCGATCAGCAGGATCTCGCGCAGCACGTTGATGTCGTATTTCTTCCGCAGGTCCGGCGTCGTCAGGTACTGCGGAAAATGGAACGCCAGCACTGACAGCACGGCGAGCCCGCCCAGGGTGAGGGCGATCACGCCGGTTATCTTGCCTTTTCCCAGCTCCAGCGGGCCGGACTGGTGAAAGACGGCGGTGGGCTTCTTGACGATGGGCGGCGGCTTCATCCCCTCGCATGTTAGATGCAACCGAGGATCACTGCATCGGGCAATTGGCCTATGCTATCCACTTCCCCGTGCTTTCCCCCCTTCCGCCCTGGCCGGCCCTGATCGCGACGACGCGCGGCGCCTTGTGGCGCGCGGCGGATGGCGCGATCGAACGCCTGTCGGCCGCCGAAGCCTCCCGGCGCGCCGCGGCCAGCCTGCCGCTGGTCTGTCATGCCCCGGCAGTCGCGGCGCGACTCGGGCTGGAGGACCTGCCGTCACGCGACCTTCTGGAGCTCTTCGCCTTCGTACGGCCGGCGCGCTTCTGCCTGCCGACGCCGCGCGGGCTGTGCGAGGCGCTCGATCTTGGCGTGCCGACCACGCCGGAAGAAGAAGTGGCCGCCTTGCCCGAGGTGGCGCGCGCGCTGCTCGACGAATTGGACGACATGGCTGCCCTTGCCTCGCCCGAGCTCAAGGACACCGCCTCGGCCATGGCACGCGGCCAGTGGCCGTGGGGCGATCCTGTGCTGGCGGCGCTGGGCATCGATCACACGATCAAGAAACCGCGCCCCGGCGCCGGCCTCGACGTGTGGAAGAGCCTGCCGCCATGGGAGGAGCCGCCGCCCGCCCCGCCGCCGGGCAGCCAGCCGGTCGAGCCGCGCGAGGCCCGCCTGCGACTCGCCCAGATGATCGCCGCCGGCCCCAACATGGCCGAGGCGCGGCCGACCCAGAGCGACTACGCGTCCGCCGCCTCGCAGGCCTTCGCGCCGCGCGAGCAGGAGGACAGACCCAACGTCGTGCTGGTCGAAGCCGGCACCGGAGTCGGCAAGACTTTGGGCTATGTCGCCCCCGCCTCGCTGTGGGCGGAGAAGAATGGCGCGCCGGTGTGGATCGCCACCTACACCCGCAACCTGCAGCGCCAGATCGACAACGAGCTCGACCGCCTGCATCGCGATTCGGCGGAGAAGCGCCGCAGGGTCGTGATCCGCAAGGGCCGCGAGAACTATCTCTGCCTGCTGAACTTCCAGGAGGCCGTGATGCGCACCGGCCTGGTGCCCGAGAACGCCGTCGGCCTCGGCCTGTTGGCGCGCTGGGCGCTGGCCAGCCGCGACGGCGACATGGTGGGCGGCGATCTGCCGGCCTGGCTGCTCGATCTTCTGGGCCGCAGCCGCATCACCCGCCTGGCCGACCGGCGCGGCGAGTGCATCTATTCGGCCTGCGAGCATTATCGGAAGTGCTTCGTCGAACGCACCATCCGCCGCGCCCGCCAGGCCGACATCGTGATCGCCAACCACGCGCTGGTCATGATCCAGGCGGCGATGGGCGGCCTCGACGACGCCACGCGCCCGCTGCGCTACGTGTTCGACGAGGGCCACCACCTGTTCGACGCCGCCGACGGCGCGTTCGGCGCCCATCTGAGCGGCGTCGAAGCCTCCGACCTCCGGCGCTGGCTTTTAGGCGCCGAAGGACGCCGCGGCAGCCGCGCCCGCGGTCTCGAGCGCCGCCTCAACGACCTGCTGGGCGAAGATGCCGAAGCGCAATCCGCCTTGCGCCGCCTGCTCCATCTCGCCCAGTCCCTGCCCTCGCCCAACTGGCAGACGCGGTTGGTCGACGGCACGGTGCTGGGTCCGGCCGAGGAATTTCTGGCTTTGGTGCGCCAGCAGGTGCGCGCGCGGGCAGCCGGCGAGGACCAGGGCTTCGGCCAGGAATGCGACGTGCGTCCGCTCAATCCCGGCCTGCTCGAGGCGGCCGATCGGCTGGGCGAAGCGCTGGAGCAGATGCTCTCGCCGGTGCGGAAACTGCGTGCGGCGCTGCGTGCCAAGCTCGAAGGCGAGGCCGACAAGCTCGATTCGGGCCAGCGCGCACGCATCGAGGGCGTGGCGCGCTCGCTTGCCAATCGCTGCGAACTCGTCCTCGAAGCCTGGCGCGCCATGCTGCGCGGCCTGCACAACGATCCCGACCCGGCCTTCGTCGACTGGTTCGCGGTCGAGCGGATCCAGCAGCGCGAGATCGATGTCGGCATGTACCGCCACTATCTCGACCCCACCGAGCCGTTCGTGAATGCGGTGATCCGCCCGTCGCACGGCGCGGTCATCACCTCGGCCACCTTGCGCGATTCGCTGGGCGTGCCGGCCGCCGCCAACGACGAGGACACCGAAGCGATGGCCGACTGGACGGTGGCCGAGGCGCGCACCGGCACGCGCCACCTGGCGGCGCCGGCCCTGCGCGCCGCAATGGCCTCGCCCTTCGACTATCCCGACGCCACGCGGGTGCTGATCGTGCGCGACGTGAAGCGCGACGATTCCGACCAGGTGGCGGCGGCCTATCGCGAGCTCTTCCTGGCCTCGGGCGGCGGCGCGCTCGGCCTGTTCACCGCCATCGGCCGGCTGCGCGCCGTGCACCAGAGGATCGCCCCCGCGCTCGAGGAAGCGGGCCTGCCGCTCTATGCCCAGCATGTCGGCGGCATGGACGCCGCGACCCTGGTCGATATCTTCCGCGCCGAGGAACATTCCTGCCTTTTGGGCACCGATGCCGTGCGCGACGGCGTCGACGTGCCCGGCCGCTCGCTGCGCCTGATCGTGTTCGACCGGGTGCCGTGGCCACGCCCCGACATCCTTCACCGGGCGCGCAAGGAATCGTGGAAGAAGGCCGGCGCCGGCGCCACGGCCTACGACGATATGCTGGCGCGGCTACGGCTCAAGCAGGCCTACGGCCGGCTGATCCGGCGGGCCGATGACCGCGGCGTGTTCGTGATGCTGGATTCGCGCCTGCCGACGCGGCTGCTGGGCGCCTTTCCGCCGGGGGTCAGCATCGAGAGGGTTGGCCTCGCCGAAGCGGTCGCGGCCGTGCGCGGGTTTCTCGGCCCTCCGTCGTCCTGAGCGGCGATACGGCGCTAGCGCCATGCTGGCGCACTGCTAGCGCTCCGCCAGCAACGACGCTCTGACATGGGTTTTCGGCCTCTACTACGGCACGCAAGAATTCACGTTGCGCAAAAACTGGCTGTCGCCGTCAATTCCCTTGACACTCCTGAGCAATGTTGTGGCCTATGGCTACCGACCTTCCCGAAAGGAGGATCGGAGTCATGCCCCCTCTCTGCAATGACAAGTGCGTGTCATCGGGCTGCAGGTACACTTGGCTCACCGAAAAACTGGAACTTCGTGCTACACTGCCGCGTTGCTTCTTCGGCGCGACGAAACAGGTGAACATGCGGCGTGTTGTTGGTGGCTGGCTCGGAGCCATTGTTTCCGTGCTGTTATTCCTGTCGCCCCCGATCGAGGCGGCAGAGCCGACCCCGCTCAGCGTCCCGATCCTTCTTTTCCATCGCCTTGGACCGGTGCTCACCGATGACATGACGGTTACGACGCCGGTGGTCGAGAGCGAGCTCAAGCTCATCCAGGAGCGCGGCTATCACGTCATTCCGCTCAAGACCCTGCTGGCGGCATACGACGATCCTGCCGGTACGGTACCGGAGCGCTCTGTCGTGCTGGTGGCCGACGACGGCCACAAAACGGTCTATACGGACCTCTTCCCGCTGATCAAAAAATACCAGATCCCGGTCACGCTGTTCATCTATCCCTCGGCGATTTCCAATCCCAGCGCGCCCTATGCGATGACCTGGCAGCAGTTGGCCGAGATGAAGGCGTCGGGCCTGGTCGACATCCAGTCGCACACCTTCTGGCATCCCAACTTCAAGATCGACAAGAAGCGCCTCACGCCGGCCGCCTACGAAAAATTCGTGCAGGACCAGCTGGTGAAATCGAAGGCCGTGCTCGAGCAGAAGCTCGACATCAAGGTCGACCTGCTGGCTTGGCCCTTCGGCATCTACGACCCCGAACTGATGGCGGCGGCGAAGGCGGCGGGCTATGTCGCGGCCTTCTCGATCGATCGTCGCCCGGTCACGCGGGCCGAGAATGTCATGTCGCTGCCGCGCTCCATCGTCACCGACGCCGACCGCGGTGCCCGCTTCGAGGCCCTGCTGGCACCGCCGAAGATACCGCCGACGCCCCCGACTCCGGCGAAGGCGACGACATCCAAATGAGGACAACAATGAAATCGCTTCTGGCCATCGTCGCCGCGCTTTGCCTTGCCTCGACAGCACACGCCCAGCAAGCCACCGGCCAGCCTGAAAGCAAGCCTGACGCGCCCGCCGTGGCGCCGTCCGCTGCGCCGGCCGCAGCGCCGCCCGCGGCCCCCGAAAGCAGCGGCGAGCGCCAGGGCACAGTTGTCGATGGTGCGACCGGCACGCCGCTCGCCAATGTCGTCGTCACGGTGGGCGACAAGGTCGTGCTCACCGACGCGCAGGGCCAGTACAAGGTCGCAGCCGGCAGCGAGCCGATCCTGGTCAGGCTGGCGGGCTACGGCCGGGCGACGATCGCCGCCGATACCGCGCAGCCCGTCAAGCTCACGCCGCTCGATCCCAAGGCGCTCTACCTCACGGTCTACGGCATCGCCGCGCCGTTCCTGCGCGACCCCGCCCTCGAGCTGATCGAAAAGAACAAGTTCAACGCCCTGGTCATCGACATCAAGGGCGACCGCGGCCTCATCCCCTATCCCAGCAAGCTGCCGCTGGCTGCCAAGGCCAACGCGCTCACGCTGCGCACCATTCCCGATCTCAAGGAACTGGTGACCACGCTCAAGAAGAAGAACCTCTACCTGATCGCGCGCATCGTGACCTTCAAGGACACGCTGCTGGCCGCTTCCCACCCCGAATGGGCCATTCACGGCCCGGGCGGTGCGCTGTGGAAAGACCGCGAGGGACTTTCCTGGATCGATCCGTTCAAGAAGGCCGCGTGGGAATATCCCATCGGCGTGGCCGAGGAAGCGGCCGCCGCGGGCTTCGACGAGGTCCAGTTCGACTACATCCGTTTCCCCGATACCGGCGGCGGCGTCGTCTACTCCGAGGCGTCGACCGAGGCCTCGCGCGTCGGCGCGATCACCGGCTTCCTGCGCGAGGCCAAGCGGCGGCTGGCGCCCTACAACGTATTCCTGGCGATGGATGCCTTCGGCTATGTCTGCTGGAACGAGAACGACACCGGCATCGGCCAGAGGATCGAGGATCTGGCGACGGTGGTGGACGTCGTCTCGCCCATGCTCTATCCGTCGGGCTTCCAGTTCGGCATTCCGGGCTACCGCAATCCGGTCCAGAATCCCTACGAGATCGTCTACAAGTCGCTCGAGGAGTGCAAACGCCGGACGAAGAGCTCGGCGATGCGCTACAGGCCCTGGCTGCAGGCATTCACCGACTATGCCTTCGGCGGAAAGTACTTCGGCGCCGACGAGATCGGCAAGCAGACAAAGGCGGCCCGCGATGCAGGCTCGGACGGATGGATGCTGTGGAACCCGCGCAACGTTTACTCCCCCAATGACGTCAAGCCCGAGCCCGTCGACGCCAAGGCGCCGGCCACTCGCTGACGCGCTGCGTCTCCTCGCCGTCGGCCTGATCTGCCAGGCCATCGTCGCCTGCGCGACGGCAACGACATCGGCCTCCGCCGCCCCGCCGGCCGGCGCGCCTTCCGCAGGCGCGACGGCGCAGGCGATCAGCGCCATCGTCAACGAGGAGATCGCGGCCGGCCACCTGGTGGGCGGCGTGGTCGTGCTGGGCATCGGTGACCGGATCGTGCTGCGCCAGGCCTACGGCCAGCGTTCGGTGATGCCCGACGTCCAACCGGCCACCCTCGACACGATCTATGATGCCGCGTCGCTCACCAAGGTGATGGCGACGTCCATTGCCATCATGCAGCTCGTCGAGCAAGGCAAGATCGATCTCGACCAGCCGGTCGCCACCTACTGGCCAGCCTTCGCGGCCAACGGCAAGAGCGCCATCACCGTGCGCCAGCTCATGACGCATTATGGCGGCCTGCCGGCCGGCATCCCGACCCGAGGATGGTCCGACTACCAGGGCGCGCTCGACACGATCGTGGCGCTGAAGCCGCAGGGGCCGGCGGGCACGCGCTTCAACTACAGCGACGTCGATTTCATCGTGCTGGGTGAGCTCGTGCGGCGCGTGTCGGGCCAGCCGCTCGACATCTACGCCACCCAGCACATCTTCCAGCCGCTCGGCATGCGCGACACCAGCTTCCTGCCGTCGCCCACGCTCAGGAACCGCATCGCACCGTCGGATCTTCAGGGCTCCGAGCTGCGTTGGGGCGACGTCCACGATCCGCTCGCCTACCGCATGGGCGGCGTCGCGGGCCAGGCTGGCGTGTTCACCACCGCCGATGACCTCACCAAGTTCGCGCAGATGATGCTGGCCGGCGGCAAGAACGTCCTGAAGCCGGCCTCCGTCCAAACGATGACGACGCCGCAGAGCCCGCCCGGCGGCGCCGCCCTGCGCGGCCTGGGCTGGGACATCGATTCGCCCTACGCCGTGTGGTTCGCGCCCTCCTTCTCGACACGCTCCTACGGCCACACCGGCTATACCGGCACGGCGATCTGGATCGATCCCGAGAGCAAGACCTTCCTGATCGTGCTCACCAACCGCCTGCATCCCGACGGCAAGGGCAACATCCTGAAGATGCTGCGGCGGATCGCCGAAGTCGCCGGCGCCGCGGGACGGAGCGGCGCGCAGGCGCATGTGCTGTCGGGCATAGACGTGCTCGAAGCCTATGGCTTTCGCGAGCTGGCGGGACGCCGGATCGGCCTGATCACCAACCGCTCGGCGCGCGATTCGGCGGGACGGCGGACCGTCGATGTCCTGCACCAGGCGTCCGGACCGCAGCTGGTGGCGCTGTTCAGCCCCGAGCACGGGCTCGACGCCTCGGCCGAGGGCAAGATCGCCTCGACCCGCGACTCCGCGACCGGCCTTGCGGTCAACAGCCTGTACGGCAGCACGATGCGGCCGACGCCCGCCATGCTGGCCGGCCTCGACGCGCTGGTTTACGACATGCAGGACGTCGGCACCCGCTACTACACCTATCCCACGACCATGGCCTATGCGATGGAGGCCGCGGCGCAGAACCAGCTCGATTTCTTCGTGCTCGACCGGCCCGACCCGATCACCGCCGACACCGTGCAAGGCGCGGTGCTCGACGCCGACCTCACCTCGTTCATCACCTACATGCCGCTGCCGGTGCGCTACGGCATGACGATCGGCGAGCTGGCGCGGCTGTTCAATGCCGAGAAAAACCTCGGCACGAAGCTGCACGTCGTCACCATGCGCCGGTACGGCCGCGCGATGTGGTTCGACCAGACCGGCTTTGGCTGGGTGGCGCCCTCGCCCAACCTGCGGCGCCTCGAGCAGGCCATCCTCTATCCCGGCGTCGGCATGATCGAAGGCGCCAATGTCAGTGTCGGCCGCGGCACGGAAACGCCGTTCGAGGTGGTGGGCGCGCCGTGGATCGACGGCAAGGCGCTGGCCAGCCAGCTCACCGCGCGCAACCTGGCCGGCGTGCGCTTCGAAGCCACGACCTTCACGCCCAGCGAATTGGCCTATGCCCGCCAGTCCTGCGGCGGCATCCGCCTCACCATCACCGATCGCAACCGGCTCGATACGCCCTTGCTCGGCATCGAGCTGATGGCGGCGCTCTATCGCCTCTACGGCGACCAGTTCCAGATCGGCCGCACGCTGGGCATGATCGGCTCGCGGACGTCGCTCGACGCGGTCAAGGCGCAGACCGATCCGCGCGAGATCGCCCGCTCCTGGACGCCCGCCCTCGACGACTTTCGGGCGCGGCGGGAGCAGTACCTGCTTTATTGAGCGGTCCGCTCGAGTGCCCCGAACGTTCGGGTGAAGACCTAGTGATGCCCGAAGGCCATCACGCCCCCCTGACCGTCGGGCAGGCCGATGCGGACGTTCTGCATCATGCCTTGATCCTCGTGGTCGAGGATATGGCAGTGCAGGACGAAGTCGCCGATGTAGCGCTGGTAGCGGGTGCGGGTGATGACCTTGTAGCCCGGCTTGACGAAGATCGTGTCGCGCCACACGCCCTTCAGCGCGGCGTATTGCGGATCGTCCGCCTCGCCCGTGACGCTGACATCCGCGCCGCCCGGATTGAGGATCTTCTGGATCTGGAACGGATTGATGTGGATGTGGAACGGATGGCCGACCGGCGGGTTGGTGCCCACCGTGAGAGTCCATTCGTCGACGGCGCCCAGCCGCAAGGTGCGGGCGATCTTGTCGGGGTCGTAACTCTTGCCGTCGACCAGGAACTTCACGGTCCCGCCGCCGGTGTCGATCTTGAGTTCGGCCGATTGCGTGCCGGTGAGCTCCGAGTCGGCCACGTCGGGATGGGGCACGAAGGCGCGCAGCTTCAGCCCGTTCTGCAGGTCGTCGGCGACGGCCTGGCGCATCGCCTGCGGCATGGTGCGGTTGGCGGCGGCCGTCAGTTCGGCCGTCAGCGCCGCGCGCAGGCCGCCGGTGACGGTCTGGCCGGGGCCAACCGCGACCTCGCCGAGAATTTTGCGGCTCTTGGCCAGCGCGTTCACCGTCGCCGCCGCCGGCGCCTGGTCGTCGATGACGCAATACGATCCGCTGTCCGGGAACAGGAAGAGCAGATCCTCGCGGTAGCCGGGTTGCAGCACCGTCACGGTGCGTTCGGAGATTTCGCCGCGGGTCAGCCCGTCGCTCGCCACCGCGAAGTGGGCCAACGGCGCACCGGTGCAGTTCTGCGCGATCCACTGATCCTGCTCGGCCACCGCGCCCGGCGCGGCACCCAGGAGCGACGGCGCACCCTCGCGCTTCTTGCGGACCACGAGCTTGATCGTGTCGCGCACGCCGGCATGGGCAAGCCGCCAGCGCTCCAGCCGGCCCGCCACGGCCGAGGCAAAGAGCGGCTGTACCTGGCCGTTGATGCTGGTGTAGCGGCCCGACGCCGGCCACGTGCCCGGGCCGAACAGGTCGTAGCTCTCGATCCCGCCGACATCGGTCGGCTGGCAGTCGTAGCCGCCGTTGCAGGCGTACTGGACCTGCTGGAAAAGCAGCAACCGCTCGGGGTAGCGCACGCCGCTCGCGTCGTGCAGCAGCGTGTCGAGGTCACCGGTCGAGGCCGGCGCGGGAAACCGCGCGCCGCGCACGATCAGGAAGCCCGCCATGCCGCTCGAGACCTGCAGCGCCGTCGAACCATGAAGATGCGGGTGATACCAGTAGGTGCCGCTCGGATGGTCGAGCGGCACGTTGTACTCGTACTGGAATTTCACGCCGGGCGCGATGCGCACCAGGACGTTGTCGCTGTTGCCGGCGGGGCTCACCCACAGCCCGTGGGCATGAAGGTTGGTCATGTTGAAGCAATGCGGGATGTTGGGGTCGCCGCCGCCCGAGCAGCTCGGATCGGTGGCGGGCAGCTTGTTGTTGAGCGACAGGCGCACCGTCTCGCCGGGCGCGATGTCGATGGTCGGTGCGACGAAGGGCACTGCCGGCGGCGTCACCGCATGGCTGTCGCGGTAGGAGCGCAGCCGCACCGCGTCGCGCCGTCCGGTCGCCGGGTTGTAGATCGTGGCGTCGGTGTATTCGATGTCGAGATCGATGGCGGCTTCGCCGATGCGGCCGGCCGCGCCCGGCGCGGCGGCCGCCAGGCTAGGCGCGCCGGGCAGGCCGGGCACGACACGCAGCGTCTGCGCCACCGACGGCGTCGACAGGATGCGCGCGGCATCCTGCGCCGCTGCGCGGTCGAGGGCCGCGCACAGGCAGAGCGCCAACGCGGCGCCGAACAGGGGAAATTCGCGAAGATAGGTCCATTTGCCGAGCAAGGAAGTCATGGCAGACGCCTTTCTCAAAAGTGCAATTTGGACACGACTACTACCTGAAGTGGTAGACACTATTGTGATGCTTCAGGCGAGTCAATCTCTCGCCGGTGCTCGCGGGCGGGCCCGAAGGGCCGTACCGCTTGACCGGCGGTCGGATTGAGGCATCGTTCTTTCCCATGAACCAGGACCGATTGAACGTCGCCATCGCCGGCGCCGGCATGGGTGGGCTCGCTGCCGCGGCGGCACTGCGCCAGCAGGGGATCGACGTCACGGTCTACGAGCAGGCGCGGCAGTTCACGCGCCTGGGCGCCGGCATCCAGATCGGCTGCAACGCCATGCATGTGCTGCGTGGGCTGGGCCTGGAATCGGTGTTGCGCGCGGAGACCTTCTATCCGCGCTCGTGGAACAATCGGCACTGGAAGACGGGCGAGGTTCTGTTCGACATGGTGTTCGGCCGGCCCGCCGAATCGAAATACGGCGCACCGTATCTTCTGGCCCATCGCGGCGACCTGCATGAAGCGCTGGCGAGCATAGTGCCGACCGACTGCCTTCGGCTCGACCATCGGCTGGCCGGCGTCGACCAGGGCGAGAACGGCGTGCGGCTCCGTTTCGCCAACGGGCACACGGCGGAGGCGGACCTGCTGATCGGCGCCGATGGGGTCAACTCGGTGGTGCGGGCCACCCTGTTCGACGAGTCCGAGCCACGCTTCGCCGGCCGCATCGCCTATCGCACGGTCTTTCCGGCGCGCCTGCTGGACGGCTTCGACATGGGCGATTGCACCAAATGGTGGGGCGAGGACCGCCATATCGTCATGTATCCGGTGAAGGCCGACCGCAGCGAGGTCTACTTCGTGACCAGCCAGCCCGAACCCGAGTTCGGTCTCGAATCCTGGTCGGAAAAGGGCGACGTGAAAGTCCTGCGCGCGGCGTACGAGGGCTTCCATCCCGACGTGCAGCGGGTGCTCGCCGCCTGCCCGGAGGTCCACAAGCGCGTGCTGGTCGATCGCGAACCGCTCGAGCGCTGGGTCGACGGCAACGTCGTGCTGCTGGGCGACGCCTGCCATCCGATGACGCCCTACATGGCGCAGGGGGCGGCGATGGCGATCGAGGATGCGGCGATCCTGTCGCGCTGCCTGGCAGGCGTCGATCGCGACGGCATCGCCGATGCGCTCGCGACCTACGAGGCGACGCGGAAGGAACGGACCGCGCGGGTGCAGCTCACCTCGCGCCAGAACAGTTGGGGCAAAGGCGTGACGGATGCCGATTGGGTCTACGGCTACAACGCCTGGACGGCGCCGCTCCAGTCGTCGTCACCGACGGCTTCGCGGCGCGCCCATCAGGGAGCGTAGCCGTTGGCCGTGCGGTGCGGATCGGCGGGCGTCTTGGCGCCAGGCGGCGTGTAGCCCGGAAATTCCTTGAAGGAAAACGGCGACGTCTTGTCGTCGATGCACCCGACCAAAAAGCCGGCGAGGGCCGCAACGGCGAACCATACAGGCCATCTCATGCGGGCCATCTCATGCCGCCCTCCTCCGCCCCCCGACTCAGCCGGGTTTTCGCCGGTTCCGTCAAGCGTCCCGCGGGTCCGGATGCCGCAGGTGCGTCTCTCGCCGGGCTGTATAAAATCCGTCTCAACAATAAAGCAGTGGAGGGACTTCCAAGGTGAATAGACTGATCCTGCCGCGCCGTCGTGCGCTCATTCTCTCGGGCGGCGCGCTGGCCGCCCCGATGATCGCATCCGGCGTCGCCCGTGCGTCCGACGACTGGCCGAACAAGCCGGTGCGCTACATCAACGTTTTCCCGCCCGGCGGGCCGACCGACACCCTGTCGCGAATCGTCTGCAATCAGCTGGCCGAGCTCACCGGCCAGCAATTCATCGTCGACAACAAGAGCGGGTCGGGCGGCAATGTCGGCACCGACGCCATCGCCAAGGCGGCGCCGGACGGCTACACGATCGGCCTCTACACCATCGCCTCGCAGTCGATCGCGCCCACGCTCTACGCCAAGCTGCCGTTCGACGTCGACAAGGACTTCACCGCCGTCGCCATGATGTGGTCGGTGCCCAACATGCTGATGGTGCGGCTCGACCTGCCGGCCAAGTCGGTGCCCGAGCTCACCGCCTTGTGCAAGGCGAGCCCCGGCAAATACTCCTTCGCCTCGTCCGGCTCGGGCACCAGCCCGCATCTCAGCGGCGAGATCTACAAGCAGCTCGCCGGGCTCAACCTGCTGCATGTGCCCTATCGCGGCAGTGCGCCGGCCTACCAGGATCTTCTGGCGAACCAGGTCGACATGATGTTCGACAATATCCCGGGCCCGCTCGGCCTGATGCGCTCGGGCAAGGTGCGCGGCCTCGCCGTGACCTCGAAGGAACGCCACCCCGCCGCGCCCGAGATCCCGACCATGTCGGAGTTCCTGCCCGGCTTCGAGATCACCTCGTGGGGCGGCATCTGCGGACCGGCAGGACTGCCGCCGGCCATGGTGGAGAAGCTGTCGGCGCTGACCAGGAAGGCGCTGGACAGCGACGCCGTGAAGGCGGCCTTCGACCAGCAGGGAGCGACGCGGATCTGGATGACTCCTGCCGACACCGCCGCCTATCGCGCCACCGACGAGAAGCGGCTGGCGCCCGTCATCAAGGCGTCGGGCGCGAAGGTCGACTGATCGGCTTCGCCTCGGTCGGACTGCGGGCCGGACGTCCGCGGTCCGAAGACTCTAGGACTTCGACAGATCGATCAGCGCGATCCCCAGTTCCGGCCGCTTGCGGCGGCGCAGGTGGACGGGCGTCTCGACGATCGTCACTTCCAGGGTCGGCCGCACGATGCCCTTGAGAAAATGGCCGCCGCGGGTGGTGCCGTCGGAGAGGCCCAGTACGGCGTGCATATGGAGGCTGGGCTTGCCGTCGTCGCCCGTGGCGATGTCGCCCAACAGGCTCAGCCCCTCGCACTGGCTGTCGATCTCGATCGGCTTGTAGGTCTTCTTGGCGAGATCGAACCAGCCGACCGTCGCGCGCTCGAAGGCGCCCAGCGCCGCGAGCGACGCCCCGGCAAGGTTGGATCGCGTGGCGAAGTCGGTGATGGCGGCGAAGGCCTCCTCGCCGGCATCGAGAACGAGGACAAAGGTCCGCTCTCCGGCGTTTTCCCAAACGAGCTTGGATTGCATATCTGGCTCCTCAGGGCGGATGGCCGCGCGCCCAAGGATATCAACTTCCCGGCCCAAGGTTCGTTGCACAAATATCGTTGTTCTCGCATAAGTTGCATGCTAGATGATCGATTTATACAACCAAATTCATAGGGCGTCGGTCTGCTTTGAACCAAGCGATATTGAACGGGGGAAGGCCGGATGTGTCCTACGTCCGGCCTTCTTTCTCTTGGCCCGCAGCGTCTGCGCGCCGAATCGTCGTGCTCAGAGCACGCAGCGGAAGCGCAGGCTCAGGGTGACGTTGTCGATCAGCTGGTCGTCCAGCACCTTGTAGGACTGGCCGCGGCAACTCCGCTCCATGAACGGCTTGGCCACGTTCTCGGCCCGGCTGCGTTCGGCCTCGGCATCGGGATTGACGACAATCGTCGCGCGTACGATGAGCATGCGGAACTCGCCCTCGGCATCGGCCGGGGCGACGCGCACCTCGAAGCGCCGGCCTTCCACCCGCACCATTTCCACCCGTGAGCTATCGAGCGTTCCCTTGTCATGGCAGCCCGAGAGTACGAGCACGGCAAGCAGGGCCGCGCAGACGGCCTGGCAGAGGCTTTTCGCGCCACCTGCGGTATGATTTCCCATGGATCCTCCTCAAGCCTGCCAGAGCAAGCATAGACGCTTTCCATCTGTGCGATAATGGCCGCATGACGCTCAAGAAAGTCCTGGTCGCCGGCGCCACCGGCCTCGTCGGCTACGCTGCCATGAAGCAGTTCGCCTCGCAGCCCGACTGCGAGGTGGTCGCCGTCTCGCGCCGCCGGCCCGACGAGACCTTTGGCGCCCGCTGGCTGCCGCTCGATCTCGCCGACGCCGCCGCCTGCGCCAAGCTCGCACCCGAGTTCGCGGGCGTCACCCATCTCGTCTATGCCGCGCTCTACGAGCGGCCGGGGCTGGTCGCGGGCTGGCAGGAAGAGGAGCAGATCCGCACCAACGAAGCGATGCTGCGGAACCTGTTCGGCCCGCTGGAAAAAGTCGCGCCGGCGCTGCGCCACGTTGTGCTGCTGCAGGGCACCAAGGCTTACGGCGTGCATGTCCGTCCGCTCACGGTGCCGGCGCGCGAGAACCGCTCGGAGATGCACGAGCAGCCCAACTTCTACTGGAACCAGGAGCGCTATCTGCGGGCGGCGCAACAGGGCAAGGCCTGGCACTGGTCGATCCTGCGGCCGGTTCTGATCGTGGGCGATTCGGTGGGCAGCGCCATGAACGTGATCCCCGCCCTCGGTGTCTACGCCGCGATGATGCGGCGGGCGGGAAAGACCCGGCTCGATTATCCCGGCGGCGTCGGGCGGGTGGCGCAGGCAGTCGATGCCGACCTCCTGGCGCGCGCCATCGCCTGGTCGGGCGAGGCGGAGGCGGCGAAGAACGAGATCTTCAACGTCACCAACGGCGACGTGTTCATGTGGCCCAATGTCTGGCCGGCCATCGCCGATGCGCTGGGCTTCTCGGCCGGCGAGCCCGTGCCGCTGGCGCTCGACAAGGAGATCCGCCCGCGCGAGGCGGAATGGGCGGAGATTTGCGCCGCCCACGGGCTCCGCTCGGGCACGCTCAAGGAATTCGTCGGCCTATCGTTCGAATATGCCGACTATACGATGGGCTATGGCCGCAACACGCCGGGGCCGGCGGCGATCGTCTCGACGATCAAGCTGATGCAGGCGGGCTTCCACGAGGTGATGGATACCGAGGCGATGTTCCGCAAGTGCTTTGCCGAGATGCAGGCGAAGAAGCTGCTGCCGCCGCGTTAGCGTGCCGCCGCCGGCGCCGGCTTCTTCAGGAGCAAGGCGGCCAGTATCGCCACGAGCAGGGTCACTCCCAGCACGAGGAAGACGTCGCCGAAGGCCAAGGTGTAGGCCTGCCGATGCACGCTGCTGCCGATGGCGACCAAGGCCTTGCGCCAAGCAGTTGCGTAGTCGACGACGCCGTGACTCTGGAAATAGCGCACGAGCTGGTCGAGGCGCTGGCGCGTCGCCTCGTCGAACAGCGAGACCGACTGGGCAAGCATGCTGGAATGGAAATGCGCACGCCGGATCAGGAAGGTCTGCAGGACGGCGATGCCGAAGGCGCCGCCGAGGTTGCGCAGGACGTTGAGCAGCGCCGAGGCCGAGGCTTTGTCGCGAGCCTCGATACCGACCACGGCGAGTGTGGCGAGCGGCGTCATCACCAGCGCCTGGCCGACGGCGCGCACCACGTCGGGCAGCAGGAGCTGATCGCCGGCGAGGTCGGTGCTGATGGCGACGTTCATGAAATTGCTCGCCGCGAACACGCCGAGGCCCGCGACGATGATCCAGCGCGCATCCACCATCCGCATCAGCCGCGGCAGCAGCGGGATCACCAGGAGCTGCGGCAGGCCGGTCCAGGCCAGCACCATGCCGATCTGCTGGGCATTGTAGCCCTGCACCTGCGCCAGATAGGTCGGCAGGATGAACACCGTGCCGTAGGAGACGAGGCCCAGCAGGAACGTGGCGAGCGCGCCGCCCAGGAAATTGCGCCGGCCCAACAGCCGGAGGTTCACCAGCGGATGGGCCGTCGTGAGCTCGATCCAGATGAAGAGCCCCAACGAGAGGACGGCGACGATCGCGAGCCGGGCGACGAGGGTTGAGTCCAGCCAGTCGAGCTTCTCGCCCTCCTCCAGCACGGTCTGCGCGGCGCCGAGCCCGATCGCCACCGTGACGATGCCGCCCCAGTCACCGCGGCGCAGCAGGTCGAGCTGCATCGGCTCGCGCTCGAGCGAGACCCAGAGCATCGCCAGCATCGCCGCGCCCGGCACCAGGTTGAGATAGAAGATCGACTGCCAGCCCCAGCTTTCGCTGAGCACGCCGCCGATCGTGGGACCGATCACCGGCGCCAGCGTGGCGGCGAACGAGAACATGGCCATGCCGATCGCCTGCCGGCTGGGCGGCAGCAGCGTGATGACGAGGGTGAACGACAGCGGGATCAGCACGCCGCCCGAGAAGCCCTGCAGGGCGCGCAGCACGATCATCTGTCCGAGATTTTGCGCGAAGGCGCAGGCGACGGAAAAGAGCAGGAACAGCGCGGCGCTGGCGATCAGGTAGCGGCGCGTCGAGAAGACCCTGGCGAGCCAGCCGGCGAGCGGGATGGCGACGATTTCGGCGATCAGGTAGGCGGTCGTGATCCAGGCGCCGTCGTCAATGCCGGCGCCGATCGCGCCCCGGATGTCGGCGAGCGAGGCGTTGACGACCTGGATGTTGAGGATCGCCATGAAGGCGCCGAGCGTCGAGCCCGTGATGGCGGTCCAGGTCCTGAGGGAGACGGCGGAAGCCATCGATCACTTCTGCACCCTCGTATCGACGATCGCCTCGACCGACATGCCCGAACGCAGGCGGCCGAGCAGCGGGTTGTCGTCGAGGGCGATCTTCACCGGCACGCGCTGCACGATCTTGATGAAGTTGCCGGTCGCGTTGTCGCCCGGCAGCAGGGAGAATTCGAGGCCGCTCGCCGGCGAGAGGCTGTCGACATGGCCCCTGAGCGTCACGCCAGGGAAGGAATTGACGGCGATTTCGGCCGGCTGGCCCGACTGCACCTGGGCAAGCTGCGTCTCCTTGTAGTTGGCCACGACGTAGACGGCGTGCAGCGGCACCACCGCCATCAGCGGCGTGCCGGCCTGGACGTACTGGCCGATACGCAGCATGCGGGCGCCGACCATGCCGGGCAGCGCGGCGGCGATCGACGTGTAGGAGAGGTTGAGCTCGGCCTGGTGGTAGGCCGACACGGCGTGCTCGCGTTGCGCCTGGGCCTTGGCGCGCTCGGACAACAGGACGTCTATGTGGCGCTCGGCGATCAGCACGCCGGCGCGGCTCCTGCGCAGCTGCGCCGCCTTCTCGCGCATCGCCGTCTCGGCCTGCTGGGCGCGCTGGACGGAGCCGTAGCCGCTCTTCTTCAAGTTGCCATAGCGTGCATGGTCGGCCTGGGCGAATTCGAGCGAGGCCTTGTCGGAGGTGATGTCGGCTTTCTGCTGGTCGACCACCGACTGCTGCTGGGCGATCTGGGCGTCGAGATTGCCGAGCGTCGCATCGGCGGTGGCGATGTCGGACCGCGCCTGCTCGAGGGCGACCTGGAAATCGCGATCGTCGATGAGGGCGAGAACCTGGCCTGCCGTGACCTCCTCGTTGTCCTGAACCAGCACCTTGGTGACGTAGCCCGAGATCTTGGGCGCCACGATGGTGTAGTCGGCGCGGATATAGGCGTTGGTGGTCGATTGCAGGAAGCGGCCGTCCTGCCAGTAGTTGTAGGCAAACACCGTAGCCACGGCGAGAGCGGTCAGCAGCACGACGGCGAGGGCGCTGCGCCTGACCGCCTTCCCGGACGGCAGGTGGAGGCCGTGACCGGGTACAATGGCGGGCACATAGGACAGCAAGGACATGAACACTCTCCCTCGATCGCCACACGCAAGTCGCATCATCGTGCCGCCCGAGCCCTTGCCGTCAGAGGGAGTTGTTCGTGGCCGGGACTGCACACGATGGCGTACACGGCGCCGAGCAGGACTCGATCATAGGCTGCCAGCGTTGAACTTGTCCTTCCGCTTTCGCCTGCGTTCCTGCAGATCACCGGCTCGATTTGATCGTAACAATTGTAGCGGCGGCGAAGTGTCGATCGCCAAGGCGTGCGCTGCGCGAAACATCGCCCGGAAAAAAAGAGCCCGGAGCCGCACGATCCGAAGATCGTGCGGTCCGGGCCCTTGGACGCCCCCTCAATCCCTGAAGCGCGTTACCTAAGTCTGTCGGAGATTTGCCTCAGTACGTTTCCGCCGCTGTTCTCCAGATCGTTGACCTGCGAAACGCGCTCGGCCCACTGTTTGGCGAGCGGCGGCATCTCATAGCCCAGCACCGAATCGGGCAACTTGAGCGGCAGTTTGCCGCTCACTACGAGATACGCCGCGCCCAAAAATCCCAGTTTGAACGCCCATCCGAGCAGAAAACGCATCGACACTCCGTTTGCGACTCTGATGATAGTTTCACAGGGTCCGACAGGACAGTGTCGGATCGTATCAATTGTTGCCCGGGGCGCGTGCCCGCCCGGCAAAGCTCGCCCGGACATGATCGGCGAGGTCGCGCGCGGCCGGGCTCAGGCCCGGCGGGGCGTAGAGATTGATGCGGAATTCCGGCAGCCCCGGCAGGCGGGCCTCGCGGCCGCCTTTGCCCTCGAAGATCTCGAAACGCTCGGGCACCGAGGAGCGCAGGAGGGGCGCCACGGCGAGGCCGGCCTCGAGCACGGCATAGACCGGCTCCATGCGGCTCACCTCGCAGACCGCACGCCAGTCGCGCCGCGCCTTGCCCAGCGCCTCGACGGCGACGGGCCGGAACACGCAGGTCGGCGCGCCCAGCGAGACCGGCAGCGGATCTTTCAGATGGGCATCGCCACCGGGCACGCCGACCCACACCAGCCGGTCGGTGCGCAGCGTCTCGCCGTGGCGGCCGCACTCGGTCTCGGTGGTGAGCGCGAGGTCGACGCCGCCCGATTTCAGCTGCTCGCGCACCACGCGGGAATCCTCGCACACCAGGCTGACCCGCACCCGCGGCTGCGCCTTGGCGAAGCGGCGCAGGATGGGCGGCACGAAGCCCGCGATGATGTCGTAGGGCACGCCGAGACGAACCTCGCCCTCGAACGACGGCGTGCGCATCGACGACCAGACTTCATCGTTGAGCGAGAGCAGGCGGCGCGCCTGGGCCAAAAGCCGCTCGCCCGCCGGAGCCAGCACCAGCCGCCTTCCCGCACGCTCGAACAGACGGCAGTCAAGCGCCTCTTCCAGCCGCTTGATCTGCTGGCTGGCCGCCGCCTGGCTGACGCCGAGCGCGGCGGCGGCGCGCGTAACACCACCCGCTTCGACGACAGCGAGGAAAGCCCGCAGCAAGGCGACATCGAGGTCTTTGCGCATGGCGTCAATCATAAGAGATAGTGAATGATCATATCAAAAACATTCGTTTTAATTATTTGCTTTTTTTGCCTAGCGTTGCCCATGACCGCAAAAATCTCCGGCCTCTGGCTGCCCCTGGTGACGCCGTTCAAGGACGGCGCCGTCGATTTTTCGAGCTACGAACGGCTGATCGAGCACTACGTCGCCAAGGGCGTAGACGGCCTGTTCCCGCTCGGCACGACGGGCGAATCGCCGGCGCTCGACGACGACGAAATCGATGAACTGGTCGAGCGCACGGTGGCCAAAGTCGCTGGCCGCGTGCCGGTGTTCGTGGGCGTGGGCGGCAATGCCACGCACAAGGTCGAGAAGGCGCTGGGCAGGCTCGAGCGTTTCGCCTTCGAGGGCATCGTCTCGGTCTGCCCCTACTATAATCGGCCGAGCCAGGATGGATTGATCGCCCACTTTCGCGCCATCGCCGCGGCAACCGACCGCGACGTGCTCATCTACAACATCCCCTACCGGACCGCGGTGAACCTTTTGAACGACTCGCTGCTCGAGCTTGCCGAGGTGCCCAACATCGTGGGCGTGAAGGACAGTTCAGGCAGCATCGCCCAGTCGCTCGAGTTGCTGCAGCGCAAGCCGGCGGATTTCTCGGTGCTGACGGGCGAGGACGCGCTTTACTTCACCATGATGGCCAACGGCGCCGACGGCGGCATCCTGGCGGCGAGCCATCTGCTGACGGAGAGATTCGTCGAGGTCGGGCGACGGTTCGCAGCCAACGACGTGACGGGTGCACGTGCCGCCTGGGCACCGCTCGCTTCCTTCGTGCCGCTGCTGTTCGCCGAGGCCAACCCGATGCCGATCAAGTACCTGCTGTGGCGCCAGGGCCTGATCGCCTCGCCCGAATGCCGCCTGCCGTTGACGCGCATCTCCGCGGCACTCGCCCGCCGCCTCGACGACGCGACGGCCGAGCGGCTGGCCGCCTAGGCGCGCGCCCTCAAAAGATCGCGGATCTCGGTCAGCAGCTCCTGCTCCTTGGTCGGCGGTGCCGGCGGCGGCGGGGCGGCCTGCTCCTGCGCGAACAGCTTGTTCATGCCCCTGATCACCAGGAACAGGATCCAGGCGATGATGATGAAGTTGACGGTGACGGTGATGAAGCTGCCATAGCCCAGGGTGGCGCCGGCCTTCTTGGCGGCGTCGTAGGTCGACGCGTGGCTGGCCTCGGGCGTCAAGCCGATGAAGTAGTTGGTGAAGTCGAGTCCGCCGAAGATGCGGCCGATGATCGGCATCATGATGTCGTTGACCATCGAATCGATGATCTTGCCGAAGGCCGCGCCGATGATGACGCCGATGGCGAGATCGACGACGCTGCCGCGCATCGCGAATTTCTTGAATTCCTGGAGCATCTTCTCCTCCGTGGTTTCAGGACACGCGTAGCCAGACCAGCAAAGCAGAAACCGTGACCACGGAGAAGGCCGTGGAAAGCAGAACTGAGGCCGTGTTCTGCTCGACCGAGGTGTCGAACTGCTTGGCCAGCACGAAGGCGTTGGCAGCCGTCGGCAAGGACGCCATCAGGAGCGCCACCCGGCCCGCCACCGATCCGGGATCGACGAAGAAGGGCAGGATGAGCGCCGCCAGCAGCGGCTGCAGCAAAAGCTTGATCAGGGTGGCGAGGCCCGCTTCGGCGAGCCCGCTCTTGATCGACTTGTCGGACAGGAACAGGCCGATGGCGAACAGCGCGCAGGGGGCGGCCGCCGCCCCCATCAGGTCGAGCCATTTCTCGATCGGCGTCGGCAGCGGCAGGCCAACGCCCGAGGCCACGATGCCGAGCGCGATC
This sequence comes from uncultured Alphaproteobacteria bacterium, assembly GCA_963755585.1. Classification (GTDB taxonomy): domain Bacteria; phylum Pseudomonadota; class Alphaproteobacteria; order Reyranellales; family Reyranellaceae; genus Reyranella. The sequence continues at coordinate 72,312 of CAVWKN010000009.1, read as the reverse complement.
GACATCGGCAGGGGATTGCGCGCCACGTTGAAGGCGGCCCGCAGGAAGGTCTTCAGCGGGCCATGGCCGGCCGCGACCTCGAGTTCGATCAGCATGACGCCGAACACCATGGAGACGACAGACGTCACGATCACCGCCAGCATGGCGGGCGGCAGGCCGGCCTCGCCGAAGGCCGCCAGGCAGAGCGGCACGCCCATGTAGCCGACATTGCCCCAGGAGGCGGCGATGCCCTGCAGGCTCATGGCCGCGAGCCCGCCTTTCCGTGTCCCGCGCGAGACGAGCCGGGTCGAGGCCATGCCGACGGCAAAGGTCGCGACCACGGCGGCGCCAAAGCCCAGCATCAGGGCTGGATCGAGCACCGCGGCCACCGGGGTGCGCGCCAGGGTGCCGAAAAACAGCACGGGGAGCGCGAAATAGCTCACGAAGGCGTTCAGCGCCGTCGTCGCCTCGCCGCCCAGGATGCGCCAGCGGCCGGCCAGGTAGCCCGCCAGGATGACCCCGAAGATCGGGAAAGCGACGTTGAGGATGGCCTGCACGGCGGTGAAAAGCCCGTGATTTCAGTTGCTGTAAACGATTAAGAATTTGACATAAATGACACAAATACCATAACATTTTGCCGGTATATCGAGGCCGCACCGTCCCCCCATCGCAAGCGGCCCGGGAGAAGTTCCAATGCGTCTTTTGATTGCCAGCATGGCAGCTCTGGCTGCGGTCGCTTTTGCTGCCCCCTCGTTCGCCCAGGATGAAATCGCGCCGACGCCAGCCCCGACCGCCCCGGTGCCGGCGACCAAGGCCAAGCCGGGCACGACTGCCTACTGCCAGACGCTGAAAAGCAGCTCCTCGCGCAGCGCCTGCATGAAGAAGCTCCATGCCCAGGCCACGCCCAAGGCAGCGCCGACCACGACCAAGAAGAAGACCAAGAAGACCACGACCGCTGCGACGCAGCCTGAAGTCGGCCAGCTGGCGCCGCCGCCGGCCGCGGCTTCGCCCGCTCCGGCGCCGAGCAGCGGCACCGTCGCCGTCCCGCCGCTGCCGCAGAAGACGATCTGACCGGCGTAAGCCGGTCACCGCGCGGCGTACCGCCGCCTGAAGCGAAGTCGAAGGGTCTCTTCGCTTCGCTCCGAAAGGCCCCTCGACTGCGCTTCGCTCCGCTCGGGGTGACGGTGTACCGTCACTCTCCCAACCTGGGGAGAGCGACATGGCTGCCCATTCCGCAGCGCTGATTTCGACCGAAGAGCTCGCGCGCCGCATGGGCGCGCCGGCGCTTCGCATCTTCGACTGCACGACCTATCTGCGGCCGCGCCCCGAGGGCGGCTACAACGTCGAAAGCGGGCGCGCCAACTACGATGCGGGCCACATCCCGGGCGCGGCCTTCCTCGACCTCCCCGGCGAGCTCTCGACGCCGCATCCCAAGCACCGCTTCACCCTGCCGCCGCTCGACCAGCTCACCAAGGCGTTCGCCGCCAAGGGCATCGGCCACGGCACCTTCGTCGTGCTCTACAGCCACGCCACGCCGAACTGGGCCACGCGCCTGTGGTGGATGCTGCGCGCCGTGGGCTTCGATGATGCAGCGATCCTCGACGGCGGGCTCGACAAGTGGAAGGCCGAAAATCGGCCGCTCTCGACCGAGGCTACGACCTATCCGCCGGCGACCCTCACCTTGCGCGGCCGACCCGAGATCTTCGTCGACAAGAACGACATCAAGAACGCCATCGGCAAGGCCGATACGCTGACCTTGAACGCGCTCAGCCTCGACCAGCACAAGGGCACGGGCGGCGTCGCGTACGGCCGCGCCGGCCGCATCGCGGGCTCGTCCTGCGTGCCGGCGGCGAGCCTGTTCGGACCGGACAAGACCCTGAAGCCGATGGCCGAGTTGCGCGCGGCCTTCGACGGCGTGGGTGCCGCGCCGGACAAGCGGGTGCTGGTCTATTGCGGCGGCGGCATCGCCGCCACGCTCGACGCCTTCGTGCTGACGGCCCTGCTCGGCCACAGGAACGTCTCGGTGTATGACAATTCGATGCAGGAATGGTCGAACGATGCCAGCCTGCCGATGGAAACCGGTTGAGGAGGAAACAACGTGCCCGCCTACATGATCGTCGAGGTCGAAACGACCGACGAGGCCCTGATGGCCGAATACCGCAAGCACACGCCCGGCCTGGTCGCCAAGTTCGGCGGCCGCTTCATCGTGCGCGGCGGCAAGACCCGGACGCTCGAAGGCGGCTGGACGCCGTCGCGGGTCGTCGTGCTGGAATTTCCCGACTACGCGACGGCCGAGCGTTTCTACGACTCGACCGATTACAAGCCGGTGCTCGACATGCGACTCAAGGCCGGCAAGTCGAAGGCCATCATCGTCGACGGGCACAACGGCTGATGGCGGCGCCTGCGGAGCTGGCCGCCTATCGCGCGGTCGGCACGCTCTACAATGCGCTGATGACGGCCCTGATCCTGGGCCTCGTCACGCGACGCGGCGAGGAGACCGCACGCGACTACGTGTTCCGCCATTTCCGCCGCCAGCATCTCGAGAAGTTCCTGCCCGGCCTCAAGAAGCTCGGCCTGGCGGACGAACCCGACGCGCCGGCCTGCGCGCTCTATCACTATCATTCGAACGCGTTGGGCGGCGTAAAGACGGGTTACCTGCGCGAAAGCGACCGGAAGGCCTGGGTGCGCTATCCGCCGCCGCGCTGGATCTGGCGCGGCACGGCGATCGCCGCAGTCCCCCATTCGGTGTCGGCCGCCATGCTGCACGGCTGGCACGGCCACAACGGCGTCTCGCTCGGCAATCCCGGCCTGGGCTTCGTCTGCACCGGCATGACGGTCGACGGCATGCCCGGCCTCGAAGGCTATTATTTCGATTACGGCCGGCCCTTGAAGGAAGAGGAGCGCGTGCGCTTCGCCTACGGCACGGAGGAGATGCCGCGGGTCGACTGGGCCAACCAGCCCCGGCTCGAGACCGCCAACTGGCCCGAGGAACGCCGCCAGCGCACCTTCCGCGCCTATGCGCTGGAATATCTCCGCACCATGCTGCCGACCTTGCAGGAGCTTCTGGGGCCGGCCGATGCACAGGCCGAGCTCGGCCGCGTGGCGCGCCTGGTCGGGCTGCAGTTCCACGAGGAAACGGCGCGCGACATGGACCTGCCGACCGACGTCGAGCGCGGCGATCTTTCAAGCGCCCGGGACTTCGCGCGCTGGCTTTCGAACATCCTGAAGGCGCACGGCGAGGAGATCGAAACGGCGGAGCGCGACGGCGCCGTCACCGTGAGCCAGACCGGCTGGCGCAGCGTACGCGAGCTGGCACTTGCCGATCCGCTGAAAGCCTTCGACGCCTGGAACGAACTCTGGCTCGGCGCCGCCGCGGCGCACGACCGGTTCCTCGCCGTTCAAACCACCCGCGCGGTGGGCGACCGCGGCTGGTCGATCACCTGGCGGATCGCCCCCAGGTAGCCCGCCGGCAATCGATGGCCGGCGACAGTCTCGCCAAGCTCGGCGAGCGGCAACCAGCGCGTCTCCAGGTGTTCGTGGCTCAGCACGACATCACTGCCGCCCGCCAGCCGGCAGACAAAGGGCAGGATACGCACGAAGCGCCCGGGCAGCACCTCGAACAGATGCTCGGCGAGCGCGTCGCCCACCGTGACGGCAAGCCCGGTTTCCTCGCGCACCTCGCGTTCGAGCGCGGTGCGATGATCCTCGCCCGCATCGGGTCGCCCGCCCGGCAGATCCCACTCGTCGCGCTCGTTCAGGAGAAGGAGGACGCGGTCCGAATGAATCAGGACGCCCTTTGACGGAGATCGGGTGCGTACTCATTGCGTCGGAGAATAGCACGTCGCCCGATCATGGCGGAGGCCTACGCCGCTCCAGTCGGCGCGAGATCCTTCGCTACGCTCAGGATGACATGAGCGCCACTGGAGTGCCGCGGTCCCAAGCAAAGAAAAGGCCGGGGATCGCTCCCCGGCCCTTCCGTAACGTCTTGAAGACGGCTGGACTAGAAGTCCATGTCTCCGCCCATGCCACCGCCACCCGGCGGCATGCCCATCGGGGCCTTCTTCTCGGGCTTCTCGGCGACCATGGCTTCGGTCGTCACCAGGAGGCCCGCCACCGAAGCGGCGTCCTGCAGGGCGGTGCGCACGACCTTGACCGGATCGATGATGCCGGTCTTGACCATGTCGCAGTAGTCACCCTTCTGGGCGTCGAAGCCGTAGTTGGTGTCCTTCTGGTCGAGCATCTTGCCCGCCACGACGGCGCCGTCGAAGCCGGCATTCTCGGCGATCTGGCGGACCGGCGACTGCAGCGCGCGGCGCACGATCTCGATGCCGACCTTCTGGTCGTCGTTGGCCGAGCGCAGCTTGTCGAGCGCACGGATCGAGTAGAGCAGAGCCGCACCGCCGCCGGCGACGATGCCCTCTTCGACGGCCGCCTTGGTGGCGTGCATGGCGTCGTCAACCCGGTCCTTCTTCTCCTTGACCTCGATCTCGGTGGCGCCGCCGACCTTGATGATCGCGACACCGCCGGCGAGCTTGGCCAGGCGCTCCTGGAGCTTCTCGCGGTCGTAGTCCGAGGTGGTCTCCTCGATCTGCGCGCGGATCTGGCTGATGCGGCCTTCGAGGTCCGCCTTCTTGCCCGAGCCGTCGACGATCGTGGTGTTCTCCTTCTCGACGATGACCTTCTTGGCCTTGCCGAGCATGTCGAGCGTGACGTTCTCGAGCTTGATGCCGAGGTCCTCGGAGATCAGCTGACCGCCGGTCAGGATCGCCATGTCCTCGAGCATCGCCTTGCGGCGATCACCGAAGCCCGGCGCCTTGACGGCGGCGATCTTCAGGCCGCCGCGCAGCTTGTTGACGACCAGGGTGGCCAGCGCCTCGCCCTCGACGTCCTCGGCCACGATCAGCAGCGGCTTGCCCGACTGCACGACCGCCTCGAGCACCGGCAGCATCGCCTGCAGGCCCGAGAGCTTCTTCTCGAACAGCAGGATGTACGGCGAGTTCGAGCTCGGCGATCATCTTGTCGGCGTTGGTGATGAAGTACGGCGAGAGATAGCCGCGGTCGAACTGCATGCCTTCGACGACGTCGAGCTCGGTGTCGAGGCTCTTGGCCTCTTCCACCGTGATCACGCCCTCATTGCCGACCTTCTTCATGGCTTCGGCGATCATCTTGCCGATCGACTTGTCGCCGTTGGCGGCGATCGAGCCGACCTGGGCCACTTCGTCGGTGCCGGTGATCTTCTTGGCGCGCGCCTTGATGTCCTCGACCACCGCGTCGACCGCGAGGTCGATGCCGCGCTTGAGGTCCATCGGGTTCATGCCCGCCGCGACCGACTTCACGCCTTCGCGCACGATCGCCTGGGCGAGAACGGTCGCCGTCGTCGTGCCGTCGCCGGCCAGATCGTTGGTCTTCGAGGCCACTTCGCGCACCATCTGGGCGCCCATGTTCTCGAACTTGTCGGCGAGCTCGATCTCCTTGGCGACGGTGACGCCGTCCTTGGTGATGCGCGGAGCGCCGAAGCTCTTGTCGAGGACGACGTTGCGGCCCTTCGGACCCAGCGTCACCTTGACGGCGTTGGCGAGAATGTCGACGCCGCGCAGCATGCGCTCGCGTGCATCGCCGCTAAAGCGGACTTCCTTGGCTGCCATTGTTGCTTATCCCTCTTGGATGTTGGTTGTGATGGGTGCGCTCAGGCGGCCTTGCGGACCGCGGCGGGGGAACCTTCGATGATTCCCATGATGTCGGACTCCTTCATGATCAGGAGATCGTCGCCATCGAGCTTGATTTCGGTGCCGGACCACTTGCCGAACAGGATGCGGTCGCCCTTCTTGACGTCGAGCGGAACGAGCGTGCCCTTCTCATCGCGGGCGCCCGGACCGACGGCGACGATCTCGCCTTCCATCGGCTTTTCCTTGGCGGTGTCCGGAATGATGATGCCGCCCTTGGTCTTGCCTTCTTCCTCGACGCGCTTGACCACGACACGGTCGTGAAGCGGACGGAACTTCATGTTTTTCCTCCAAAAATCGCTGGTTGAGCCTGCGCGGCCGACGGGCCGCGACCGAAAAGCGCCTATCAGCACTCTCAGGTGTTGAGTGCCAATGGCGAGCGGGATGTAAGGGTATGGCCGGCGGGAGTCAAGGCGATGGCGCGAAGTCATCTCGCACTAGCAGCAATCGACAGACAGTGCTGCTAATGCCTTGATATGGAACGATTTTATTGATTTTTCGTTAAGGGGAGGTGACTATTCCGATCTGAGTACAGAGTCAAGGAGTGCTCGATGGACCGTAGTTTTGTTGCGCAGCTCAATAACTACCGCATCACAACGGCCGAAATCCTCTACTGGATGCCCGACCACAAGCATGTTCTGCAAAGTTTCGTATGGCAGAACCTCGATCTCGCCCCTCGTTTTCCCGCCCTCACCAAGTTCCTCGATTTCTGGGAGCGCAATCTCGACGGCAAGGTCCACCGGGTGAAGGTGGCCAACGCCGCCTTGATCAAGCCGGCCGAGTTCAAGTTCGCCTCGGGCCTATACGCCCTGCATTAGCGGCGCGCGGCGTCGTATTCCGCCGCGGTCCGCTCGACCAGCTCGGCGACCGACGGTACGTCCGATACGCCCGACACGGAGTGCCCGGCGCTCCAGATGTCCTTCCAGCGCTTGGCGTCAGGCCTGTCGCGCTCCGCCGCGTTGATGTCCTTGGCGATGTCGATGGCGCCGCGCGCCGGCAGGTCGTCGGGATCGAGGCCCGCCGCGGCGATCGAGGGCCGCAGCATGTTGGTCTCGAGCCCGGTGAAGGCGCGGGTCAGCAGCACGTCGTCGAGCCGGCTTTTCACCAGCATCTGCTTGTAGCCGTCCTTGGCCAGGCTCTCGCGCGTGGCGATGAACTTGGTGCCCATGTAGGCGAGATCGCAGCCCAATGCCTGGGCGGCGGCGACGGCGTGACCATCGGCCATGCCGCCTGCCATCACCACGATGCCGTCCCAGAACTTCCGCACGGCGCGCACGAAGGCGAAGGGGTTGACCCAGCCGGTCTGGCCACCCGCCCCCGCCGTCAGCAGCACCAGCCCGTCGACCCCGGCCGCCACCGCCTTCTCGGCATGGCGCACCGAGGCCACGTCGGCCAGCACCAGGCAGCCCGCGTCCTTCAGGGGTTTCAGCACCGGCTCGGGCGAGCCGACGGAGGTGATCACGATCTCCGCCTTGTGGCGCAGGACGGCGGCGAGATCGTCGCGCACGCGCGGATTGGAGCGATGCACGATCAGGTTGGGACAGAGCGGCGGCAGCGCGCGGCCGGTCTCCTGGGCGGCGCGCGCGAGATCGTCGCTCATGTCGGCGAGCCAGCCGTCGAGCTCCTCGACGCTGCGGCAGTTGGCGGTCGGGAACGAGCCGATGACGCCGGCGCGGCACGCCGCCTTCACCAGCGCCGGGCCCGAGACCAGGAACATGGGCGCCGCGATCAGCGGCAGGCGCAGGCGGCTTTTCAGCGTGTCGGGCAGCGACATGGCGACAGCTTACCTCAGCGCAGAAGTGCCAGAAGCACGATCCCGACCGTCACCAGGACCGCGGCCGCGATGCGACGCGCACCGAACCCCTCCTTCAGCACGATCGTGCCCAGCACCGCACCGAAGATCACGCTGGTCTCGCGCACCGCGCTCACCGGCCCGAGCGGCAGGCTTCTGGCCGCCACCAGATAGGCGAGGAAACCCGCCACCGACACGGCGCCGGCGAAGAGGCCGATCGCGCCGTGGCGGCGTGCGTAGTCGACGAGGGCCGCGCGGCGCGTGACGGCGCCGTAGCAAAGCATGCCGAAGCCCGTGACGATCTCGAGGCAGGCCTGGAAACCCAGAACCGTCCCCGCCGTGCGCACGCCCAATCCGGCGAAAAAACTGTAGGTCGCGACGGAAACGCCGGTCGCCAGGGCAAAGCCCACGGCCGCGCGGCTGGCGCCGGCGCCGAAGGAAAGCGCCATGATGCCGAGCGAGATCATCACGACCGCCACGATCTGGCCCGTGCTCAAAGCCTCGCCGATCAACAGGAAGGCCGCGATCGTCGTCAACACCGGTGCCAGCCCGCGCGCCAACGGGTAGACCACGCTCATGTCGCCCACGCCGTAGGAGCGGACCAGCAGGCCGTAGTAGGCGAACATCACGAGAGCGGTGACGGCGAGCCATTTCCAGCTCTCCGGCGCGGGCCACTCGACGAACGGCAAGGCAATGATACCGAGCAACATGCCGGTCGTGCGGAGCGCCACCATGGTGAGCGTGCGATCGCCCGCCGACTTCACCAGCGCATTCCAGACGGCGTGTGCGATCGCCGACAGGATGACGAGGCCGTAGAGCAGCGCCGGAGTCATGACGCCCGATTAGCGGGCGCCCTGCACGACCGGTCAACGACCGGTCGTGCGCGGAGCCGCCCCGCAAACAGCGTCTGCGGGGCGAGCCGCCACGAGAAATGCTAGACTGCTGCGGTGAGGCCTTCCTGCTCGATCGTGCGCTTCACGGCCGGGCGGCTCTTCATGCGCTCGTAGTGCGCGGCGCAGTTCTTGGGCAGCGTCATCTTCATGCGCGCGGCGGCCCAGAACTCGACATAGAAAAGGGCCGCGTCGGCGACCGAGAACTTGCCGGCGACGTACTCCTTGCCCTCGAGCGCCTTGTCCATGATGGCAAGGCCCTTCTCCATGATCTCCTTGCCGCGCGCCTTGACCGTGTCGTGATCGGCTTCGGTCGGCGCGTAGTTGGCCGGCCGGAACATGCGCGAGAAGCCCTGCATGTGCATGGTCGACACCACAAAGTCCATCGCTTCGAGCGCGCGCGCCTCGCCGTCGGGATCAGACGGCAGCAGGCCCTTTTCGGGATTCTTGCGGGCCAGCCACGTGGCGATCGCCGGGAACTCGGTCAGCACCGAGCCGTCGTCGCGCTGCAGGGTGGGCACCTTGGACTTGGGGTTGATCTTGACGAAATCCGGCCCGTACTGCTCCTGCTTCGCGCCGTCGATTTTCTGCAGGTCGTAGGGCTTGCCGATTTCCTCGAGCAGCACATGGATGCCGATCGAGCAGGCGCCGGGCATGTAATAGAGCTTCATCGCACTCTCCCTAATGTGTCTAACGCAGATGTTAATGGGGACAGGCAACGCTAGCATCGGACACGCCAAGGGGGAAACACATGCAAAGCGAAAACCTGCGCTCGCTGGTCGGCACGTCCACGATCAAAGTGGGGACTTTCCTGTTTGAATTCGCCACGCCCGGCATCGGCCAGATCCTGAAAGCGGCCGGCGCCGACTTCGCCGTGCTCGACATGGAGCACACGGGCTTCAGTTTCGACACGGTGCGCCAGGTCGTGCGCTACTGCCAGGCGGCGGCATTGCCGCTGATCGTGCGGGTGCCCAGCCAGCAGCGCCACCACATATCGCGTGCGCTCGACACCGGCGCCGACGGCGTCATGGTGCCCATCGTCTCGTCGGTCGAGCAGGCCAAGGCGGTGCTCGATGCTGCCAAATACTGGCCGGACGGCACGCGCGGCGTGGCGCTGGGGCTGGGCCACGAGCGCTTCGCGATGCGCTCCGAGCCGCTGGTGCCGCGCTTCGCCGAGCAGAACGCGCGAACCTGCATCATCCTGCAGGTCGAGGACCCGCGCGGCGCCGGGGCGGCCGATGAGATCGCGGCAATGCCCGGCGTCGACATGCTGTGGCTCGGCCACAACGATCTCTCGGTGGCGCTGGGCGAGCCCGGCGCCTTCGACCATCCCGATTTCGTGCAGGCCGAGCAGGCGACGATCGCGGCAGCCAAGAAGCACGGCAAGTCGGTCGGGCGGCTGTCGGTGGATGCCAGGCAGGGCGCCCAGTTCGCCGCGATGGGCTACGATTTCGTCTCGATCGCGGGCGATGTCTGGCTGTTGCAGCAGGCCTTTGCGACTGGCATGGCGACGGTCAGGAAGGGTTAGGACGTCTTTGCTGGGGGCGCGCCACTCCAGTGGCGCGTCTTCTCATGTTCATTCGGACGCGAGCGTCCCGCTCGCTCATGATTCGAGCGAGCGGGACGCTCGCGGTCCGGAAGAGCATGACGCGCCACTGGAGTGGCGCGCCCCCAGCCATGAGTCTAGCCCCTGATCACCACGGGCAGCGAGCGGATGCCGCGGATGAAGTTGGAATAGAGTCGCACCGGCGGGCCCACGACCTCGAGCGCGAGATCGCGCTTCAGGATCTCCTCCCACAGGATCTTGAGCTGCATCTCGGCCAGGCGATCGCCGACGCAGCGATGGATGCCGGCGCCGAAGGCGAGGTGCTGGCGCGCCTTGGGCCGGCCGACCACGAAGCGCTCGGGCTCGGCGATCGCACCCTCGTCGCGGTTGCCCGAGACGTACCACATCACGACCTTGTCGCCCTTCCGGATCGCGCGGCCGGCAAGCTCGGCGTCGCGGGTCGCCGTGCGCCGCATATGGATCACCGGCGTCTGCCAGCGGATGATCTCCGACACCAGGTTGTCGAGCAGGCCTCTGTCGGCCCGGACCTTGTCGAGCTCGGCCGGGTTGTCCAGCACCGCCATCAGCCCGCCGGTCATCGAATTGCGCGTCGTGTCGTTGCCGCCCACGATCAGCAGCGCAAAGGTGCCGATGAATTCGCGGAACGGCATGGCTTGCGTCGCCTCGGCGTGGGCCATCATCGAGATCAGGTCGAACTTGGGCGGCTCCTGGGCGCGCTCCTTCCACAGCGCGGCCATGATCTCGGCCATCTCGGTGAGCTCGGCCATGCGTTCGGCCTCGCTTTTCACCACCGCGTCGGGCGCCTCGATGTTGGCGATCGCCACATCCGACCAATGGGTGAGCTTGCGCCGGTCTTGCCACGGGAAGTCGAACAGGGTCGCCAGCATCATGGCGGTGAGCTCGGTCGAGACCCGGTCGACCCAGTCGAAGGGCTGGTCGCGCGGCAGGCCGTCGAGCACGGAAGCGGTGCGCTGCCGGATCGTCGCCTCCATATTGGCGAGGTTGGAGGGCGCCACGATCGGCGCCACCGTCCGGCGCTGTGCGGTGTGACGCGGCGGGTCGAGGCGGATGAAGTTGGGCAGTTCCTGGCCCTTGGGCTGGTCGGCGATCTGGATCCCGCCCAGCTCCGAAGCCGACGAATAGGTGCCGTGGTCGAGTTCGACTTTCATGATGTCGGCGTAGCGCGTCACCGACCAATAGGGCCCAAAGGGGCTCGCTTCGTGGCGGTGGACCGGGTCTTCGCGCCGCATCCGGGCAAAATGCGCGCGCCACGAATCTTCGCGATAAAGCCGCGGATCGCTGACGTCGGCGTACGGGGGGACCTGCTGGGAGGCGTGCCCGGTCATGGCTCAAGGCCGCCTCCGGGCCGGTTCCAAGTCAAGCGCTTTCGTCGCAACTCCGCCAGATTTGGCGCGTTGACAGGCGGAAGGCGTGGGCGCAAACCGTCGCGCCGCCGCCAACCCTGGCGGCGTTCGATATCATGGCCCCTGCCACCCTTACTCCATCGTCCATCGCCGCCGACGTCCCGACTGCGCCCCATAACAAGGCCGCCGCCGCCGGGCTGATCGTCGGCGCGCTGGGGGTGGTGTTCGGCGACATCGGCACCAGCCCGATCTATGCCCTTCGCGAGTCCTTCCTGCACGGGACCGGCATGGCGCCGACGCCCGAGCACGTGCTGGGCGTCCTGTCGGTGCTGTTCTGGGCGGTAACGCTCACCGTCACCATCAAGTACGTCACCCTGATCATGCGCGCCGACAACAAGGGCGAGGGCGGCGTGCTCGCGTTGGCGACGCTTGCCACCCATGGGCTGAACGGCAAGGGCCGCCACATCCGGTACGCCATCACCCTGCTGGCCGTGGTCGGCCTGGCGCTGTTCTACGGCGACGCCATCATCACCCCGGCCGATCTCGGTGATGAGCGCCGTCGAGGGCCTTTCGGCCGTGGCGCCGGCTTTCACGCCGTTCGTGGTGCCGCTGGCGCTCTGATCCTGGTCGCCCTGTTCCTGCTGCAGGCGCGCGGCACGGCCGATGTCGGCCGGCTGTTCGGGCCGGTCATGCTGGTCTGGTTCCTGGTGCTGGGCGTGCTCGGCCTGTGGCAGGTCGCCAAGCATCCCGCCGTGCTCTACGCCATCAACCCGATCCACGCCTACCGCCTCATCTCCGATCAGGGGCTGGGCGTCTTCTGGACCTTCGGCTCGATCGTGCTGGCCGTCACCGGCGCCGAGGCGCTCTACGCCGACATGGGCCATTTCGGCCGCCGGCCGATCCGCATGGCCTGGCTCAGCCTCGTCATGCCGGGCCTGCTGCTCAACTATTTCGGCCAGGGCGCGCTGATCATCACCAATCCCGGCGAGATCCATCAGGTGTTCTTCGACCTGGTGCCGCAGGACTACATTCATCGCCCTGGTCGCCCTCTCCACCCTGGCCACGGTCATCGCCTCGCAGGCCGTCATCACCGGCGTGTTCTCCCTGACGCGACAGGCGATCCAGCTCGGCTACCTGCCGCGCATGGAGATCAAGCACACCTCCGAAACGGCGATCGGCCAGATCTACATTCCGCGGGTCAACTGGATCCTGATGGCAGGCGTCGTGGCCCTGGTGGTGGGCTTCGGCTCGTCGGGCGCGCTGGCCGGCGCCTATGGCCTGGCCGTCACCGGCGCCATGCTGGTCGATGCCGCCCTCGCCATGGCGGTGGCGATCCTGGTGTGGCGCTGGGACTGGCCGGTGGCCGTCCTGGTGTTCGGCCTGCTGGCCGTGCCGGACCTCGCCTTCTTCATCGCCAACGCGCTCAAGATCCCCGACGGCGGCTGGCTGCCGCTCATGGTGGCGGCCTTCATCTACTTCACCATCACCACCTGGCGGCTCGGCCGCCGGCTGGTCGCCACCGAACTCAGCGAAGGCGCGCTGCCGCTCCGCCAGTTCCTCGAGCGCATGGAGCGCGCGCCCGATCGCGTCGCCGGCACCGCGGTATTCCTGACCGCCGATGCGAGTCACACGCCCGCCGCCTTCCTGCACAACCTCAAGCACAACAAGGTGCTGCACGAGCGCGTCATCATCCTGCAGGTCGAGACCATGGACGTGCCGCGCGTGTCGGAAGCCAACCGGGTCGAGGTCGAGCGCCTGGGCAAGGGTTTCCATACCGTGATCGCCCGCTACGGCTTCACCGAGCAGCCCGACGTGCCCGAGGCGCTGCGCGCCTGCCGTCCGCACGGCATCGCCTACGACGAGATGGAAACCAGCTTCTTCCTCGGCCGCGAGACCCTGCTGCCGAGCCAGCATTCCAGGCTGGGCAGATGGCGGCGCGACTGGTTCATCTCGCTCTCCCACTCGGCCTCCGGCACCAAGACATTCTTCCGCATCCCGCCGAACCGCGCTATCGAGCTGGGCAACCAGATCCAGGTCTAAGATCGACTGATGCCCCGAACGACGCTCGTTTTGCTGCCCGGCCTGCTGAATACGCGTCGGGTTTTCGAGCATCAGATCGCGGCCCTGTCCGACATCGCCGACTGCGTCGTGCCCGAGCTCTGGCACCACGACACGATGGGCGCCATGGCGGAGGCAGCTCTCGCCGCCGCGCCGGAGAGCTTCGCGTTGGTCGGCTTCTCGATGGGCGGCTACGTTTCCTTCGAGATCCTGCGCCGTGCCGCCCGGCGCGTGCAGCGCCTGGCGTTGATCGATACCCAGGCCACCCCTGATTCAGCGGAGCAGGTCGCGCGCCGCCATGCGCTGAGCGAACAGACCCACATCGGCCGCTTCCACGGCGTACAGCCTTCGATGCTGCCGCACATCGTCCACCGCTCGCATCTCGACGATCCCGCCGTCACCCAGCCCATTCTCGAGATGGCCCGTGAGATCGGCGCCGAGGGCTTCCTGCGGGAACAGTCGGCCATCCTGGCGCGGCCCGACAGCCGGCCGTTGCTGGTCGACATCAAGGTCCCCACCGTGGTGATCGTGGGCCGCCAGGACCAGTCGACGCCGCTTGTGCGTGCCACCGAAATGGCGACCGACATTTTGCGCTCGCGACTGGTGGTACTCGAGGACTGCGGGCACATGAGCCCGCTGGAAAAGCCGGATGAAGTGACGGCCACACTCAGGAGATGGTTGACCGAATGACAACTGTGTACGCCCGCGAGGAGCATCTCGGCGCCGACGACTATATCGACATCGTCGCCAAATCGGGCCTCAACCGGCCGATCGAGGATCGCGGCCGGGTCGAGCGCATGCTGGCCCACGCCAACCTGATCGTGACGGCGCGCCAGGACGGAAGACTGGTCGGCTTCGCCCGCTCGCTGACCGATTTCTGCTTCTGCTGCTATCTGTCCGACCTGGCCGTCGACAAGGCCTGCCAGGGCCAGGGCATCGGCAAGCGCCTGATCGAGGAGACGCGCACTGCCGCGGGCGGGGCCTCGACCACGACCTTGCTGCTGTCGGCGCCGACGGCGCTGAGCTTCTACAAGGGCATCAAGATGCCCCAGGCCGACAATTGCTTCCTCTACCGGCGGACCCAGTAACAGGTCAGCCAACCGGGCGGCTTCCTATCCGCAACGCCCCGGCGGGGCACGCGTTCACCCCCGGAACAGCACCGGAGGGCCGCCGTGCCGCACAATCCCAGCCCTGCCTCCATCCATGGCCCTGCCCATGCGGTGGTCTGGCTCGATTTCCACCAGGCGAAGATCTTTCTGATCACCGCCGAGGACGTCGAGGCCGGGCATATCAGGTCCGACACGCCACATCGCCAGATCCATCACAAGGCGCAGGTGCGGGGCAGCGGGCATGTCCGCGACGACCGCACCTACTTCGAGGCCATCCTGGCCGCCGTCGAGGAGGCCGATTCCTGGCTGATTGCAGGCCCCGGCGGGACCAAGAAGGACCTCGAGAAGTACCTCGACGGCCATGGCGAAGAGCTCAAGAAGAGGCTGGTGGGCGTCGAACCGATGGATCATCCGACCGAGGGCGAATTGATCAAACAGGGCCACAAGCTGCTCGAAGCCCTGGACCGCACGACGCCGGGCGATCCCAGGCTTGCCGGGGTCCAGCGGGGCCGCACGGCCCGCGGCTAGCCCCCCGCGGCGGCCGGACGCCGTGGCCAGCCGGTCACCCGCCGTATCGCAGGCCGGGCGGCCGGATCGCCCCCCGCTAAACTCCAGTTGCGCGGCGGATACGATGCGCCATGCTTGGCCGTCCTGTCAGCCCCATCGGAGCAGCGCTTGAACACCAGCGCGAGCCAAGCCTCACAACTGCGCGTCATTTCCCTGTTCGAGGATTTGCAGGCCGCCGAGCTGTTGCAGATCGCCGCGCTGTGCACGATGCAGGCCAGCGAAAAGCACACCCAGATCATGGGCGAGCAGGACCAGACGACGGACGTGTTCTTCATTCTCGCCGGCTCGGTGCGGATCAGCAGCTACACGGAGGGCGGCCGCGAGGTGATCTTCACGGAGATGTCCGCCGGCGACATATTCGGCGAATTCTCCGCCGTCGACCGGTTGCCGCGCTCGGCCTCCATCGTCGCCCTGACCGACTGCGTGTTGGCGCGCATGCCTTCGGCGAAGTTCTACGAAGTCCTCAAAAGCCATGCCGACATCTCGGTGCGACTGATCGAGCTCCTGGTGTTCAAGATCCGGAAGATGTCCGAGCGGGTCTTCGAAGTGAGCGCCTTGGGCGTGCGCGAGCGCGTGCGCCGCGAGCTCCTGCGCCTGGCGACCGAAGGCGAGGCCTTCCGCAACGGCGTCGTCATCCAGCCGGCGCCGACCCACTACGAGATCGCCGCCCGCATCGGCTCGCATCGCGAAGCCGTGACCCGCGAATTCAACCGCCTGGAATCGGAGAACATCATCGAGGTCCGGCGGAAGCAGATCCGGATCATCGACATCGAGAGGCTGAAGCACATGGACGAGCAGTAATAGCCGCCCGACGCTGCAGCCATCGCCCCGCTGAGAGCCTGCCTGAATAGAAAAGGGCGCGAGCAGCCCCAGCCGCCCGCGCCCTCGGCAACTCGCTTTACATGCCGCCCTTCATGACCTGGCCGCGGATCTCGCCGCCCTTGTTGGCCGCGGTGTGAATGTTGAAGTACCACTTGCCGGCGGCGAGGTCGGCCGCCTGGGCGTCGGTCAGGGTGGCTTCGCCCTTGAGCGGGCTCATCATCCCGCCGCTCGCCGGTGCCGGCACCGGCACCACGACGCCGGCATTGGTCTTGGCGTCGGCCGGACCGTGGAAGTGCGCCGCGGTGGCGGCGCCGGTCAGGTCCTTGTAGGTGGCGCTGTAGGTCAGCTTCTTGGTGGCCGTGTCGTAGCTGGCGGTCAGCGCGCCGCTGCCCTTGCTGTCGGTCGCCGGCACCTCGGCCGCCGAGGTGAGGGCAGCCTTGTACATGACCATCTCGGCGAACGCCGCCGGTGCTGCAACGAGAAACGACGCGGCAATCAAACCAGCGAAACCGGAACGAACGAGTAGCGTGCGCATGGCAGTACCTCCTCCCAAAAATGAAGCCGCAGTATGCCACGGGTTCAGGCGTGGGCATGGCATCACAAAGCCTTGAGCAGGGGGAGGTTGCAGCAACGTTAACGGAAATCGATCAATTCGGCGCCGTCGGTCACGTAGCGGGCGTAACGGAAATCGCGAACCTTGAGCAGGCGTTCGCCCGTCCAGTCGAGCAGGATGAAATAGAGCGGGACGCCGCCCGGATCGTCCGGGTCGTGGACCAGCACCGCCGGCCGCCGCTCGACCAGCCCGGGGACCAGCTGCCAGTCGCGCGACTGGCCGTAATTGGTGAAGTAGCGGCCCGCCTCGCCGCGCCCGTCGAGGCGCGTGCGGTTCACCACATCGACCCGGACATCGTCGGCCAGAAGAGCGCGCAGAGCGTCGAAGTCGCGCGCATTGAAGCGCGCCGTGTAGGCGGCAAGGCGCGCCCGGTCGGACGCTGCAAGAACCGGCGCCGGCCGGTCGTCCGGCTCGGTCGCCAGCTCGCGCAGCCGGTTGCGGCCGCGATGCAGCGCCGCCTTGACCGCGGGCACGGTACCGTCGAGCACGACGGCAATCTCCTCCAGCGAATGGCCGAGCACGTCCATCAGGATGACGCTGCTGCGCTGGGCGACCGGCAGGCGCATCAGGGTGCGCAGGCTGGCCGCGGCGGCCTGGCGGCGGTCGATCTCGCTGTCGGGATCGGCGATCATGTCGAGATCCTCGTCGGCACGGATATTCTCCTGGCGCGCGCGGCGGCGCAGGAAATCGAGCGCCGTGTTGTGGGCGATGCGGAACAACCAGCCTTCGGGATGAGCGATCGGGCCGGCCTGGGGGAACGCCTCGATCGCCTTCGCCAGGGCGTCCTGCAGCACGTCCTCGCCATCGATGACCGAGCCGGTCATGCGGGCGCAATAGCGATGCAGCCTGGGGCGGAGCTCCGCCAGAAGCTGCTCGAAGCCTGCGCGCGGGTCGTTCATGCACCCCTCGGACGGTTTGGGCCGGACCACTATGCCAGCAGGACGTCCGGCGAGGGCAAAAGGATTCGCCGAGCACCGTCTTTTTTGCGAATCCTTTGCCATCTCCCGTTCGTCTTCAAGGCAGCAACCCAACCGCGGAGGTAAAGCCATGAAGTGGACATTGGTGCGCTACAAAGCCAAGCCCGACCAGGCCGAGGAGAACCAGCGCCTGAGCGCGGCGGTGTTCGGCGAACTGCAGCAAAAGGCGCCGGCCGGACTGCATTACGCGGTGTTCCGGCTGCCCGACGACACCTTCGTCCATCTCGCCTCGCTGGAGGACGGCGCGGCGCCGTTGTCCGCCCTGGAGACATTTCGCGCCTTCTCGAGCGGCGTTCGCGAACGTTGCCTCGAGCCGCCCGTCGCCGCCCCGCCGATCCTTGTCGGCAACTACGGAATGCTGACAGCCAACAAGATCGATTGAAGGAGATTGCATCATGCAGCACGAGATCGTTTCCCGCGAAGAATGGCTGGCCGCACGCCGGGCATTGCTCGACGCCGAAAAGAAACTGGCGGCGGCCCGTGCGAGCGTGGTCGGCCAACGCCGCACCCTGCCCTGGACGCCGGTCGAGAAGGCCTACGCCTTCGACACGCCGGCCGGCCGGCAGACCCTGGCCGACCTGTTCGAAGGCCGCGGCAGGCTGATCGTCTATCACTTCATGTTCGCGCCGGACTGGCAGAAAGGCTGCCCCGACTGCTCGCGCCTGGCCGACCATTTCGACGGCATGCACGAGCATCTGGGCCATCGCGATGCGACGTTCGCCGCCATCTCGCGCGCCCCGCTCGCCAAGATCGAGGCCTATCGCCGGAGCAAGGGATGGCGCTTCAAGTGGGTGTCATCCGAGCCCTGCGACTTCAACTACGACTACCAGGTCTCGTTCCCGGCCGAGGCGATCGCACGCGGCGAGGTCGTCTATGGTTACGAGCGTTGCAAGATCGACAAGACGGAGCTGCCCGGCACCAGCGTCTTCGCCCGCAACCCGGCGGGCGAGGTCTTCCACGCCTACTCGGCCTATTTCAACGGCGGCGACATGCCGCTCAGCATCAACTACCCCGCGCTGCTGGGATAGCAACGCGTCAGCGGGCCTGCTGCGCCTGGACGGCTCGTTGATACTGCTCGGCAAAGCCCTTCAACGACTGCTTGAGCGGGCCCACCATGCTGTCGCTCTGCGTCGAAGCCTGCACGCTGATGCGCGAGCCGGTCAGCATTTCCTGGACGAGCTGGCTGGAATTGCCCTGCTCGAAGGAGCACGCGTTGCCGGTGCAGCTGCCGGTCGTGATGAAAGGGTTGGCATCGACCTGCATGGCGGCCCGCTGGCCGTAGCCGTCGACCACGACGCTGAGGGTGGTGTAGGCCACCGAGTAGCTCAAGATCAGGAAGGTGCCCAGCAGGTTGTCGGGGCCGCCGTCGATCATGGCCGACACCGTGCAGTCGCGGCCTCTCTCGGTATTGCAGTTCATGACCCACTGGTCGGGCGGCTGGTTCTGCCCGACCATTCCCTGGGACGAGGCGGACGAGGCCACGAGAACGAGGCCGAGGGCTGCAAGGACGGATCGTTTCATTGATTTCTCTCGTCAAACGAGCCGGCACCGTATCAGTATTGTCGTCCCGAGCGAAGCGAAGGACCTCATCGCCGTTCGCAATCGGCATGAGATCCTTCGCTTCGCTCAGGATGACAGAGAAGCCGCGACGTCACCCACCACGCGCACCCTCACCCGGACCGAGTTGCCGGGCAGATAGGCAAGCGGCATGTCCTCGCTCTCGATGGTGCTAAGCGTCTTGCGGTCGGCGCCGGCCGCCACGGCGCGGTCGTTGGCGATGCCCTGCGCCGCGGCAATGGCATCGCCGCGACTCATGTCCTTGAAGATCTGGTCGCACTCGCCCGAGACCTGGGCGATGGCGGCGCCGACGGCGTTGGCGCAGTCGCCATGCTCGACATGGATGACCCGCGACACGCCCGGCAGCTTCTCCGGGATCAGGAACGCCCCGCCGCCGACGGCAATCAGCGGCACGTCGCCCGCCTCGGTCTTCATGCGGTCGATCGCCTCCTCGGCCATACGGGCGGCCTCAGTGAACACCTTTTGGCAGATCGCCTCGTCGAGATGGGCGACCTTCTTCTTGTCGCCCAGTGTCAGCACGCCCGACGCAATGGCGATGTCCGTCGTGGTGAGCTGCCCGCCGCCGAAGGCAATGCCGTCCTTCAACAGGCGATAGCCGACCGACACCGGGCCCGACCTTCAGGGGATCGAGCGTCACGTGGCTGCCGCCGCCCAACCCGATGGACAGGAGATCGGGCATGCGGAACAGCGTGCGCACGCCGCCCACCTTGACCACCGAGTTGGCCTCGCGCGGAAAGCCGAGCTTGAGCTGGCCGACATCGGTGGTGGTGCCGCCGACATCGATCACCATGGCGTCGGCGAGGCCCGAGAGATAGGCGGCGCCGCGCATCGAATTGGTGGCGCCCGAGGCGAAGGAATAGACCGGCAGGCGGCGCGCCTGGCCCGCCTCGGCCACCGTGCCGTCGTTCTGGGTGATGAACAACGGCGCAGCGATGCCGAACTCGCGGATCGCCCTCTCGAAGGCGGCGATCGTCTCGCGCGACAGATCGGCCAGGGCCGCGTTCAGCAGACCGGCATTCTCGCGCTCCAGCAGGCCGATGCGGCCGAGGTCCGAGGAGCAGGTGATGGCGGCGTCAGGGATCACGGCCGCGACCAGCTCGGCGGCGCGCCGCTCGTGGCTGGAATCGAGCGGCGAGAAGATCGACGAGATACCGATCGCTTTCAGCCCTGCCGCCTTCATCTCCTGTGCGGCCCTGGTCACTGCCGCTTCGTCGAGCGGCATGAAGAGCCGTCCGTCATATTCGTGGCCGCCCTCGACCATCCACACGCCGCCCCTCACCAGCGTGGCGAGATCGTCAGGCCAGTCGCAGAAGGGCGGCAGCGAGGCCGAGGCCGGCATGCCGAGCCTGAGCGCCGCGACCTTCGTCAAATGCCGGCGCTGGACCACGGCGTTGATGAAATGCGTCGTGCCGATCATCACGCCGTCGATGCGCTTCAGCTTGCCGGCGGCATCCTTCAGGACGCCGGTCGCGGCGAGGCTTTTCAGCGAGTCGAGGATACCCGTCGTGACGTCCTCGCTGGTCGGCGCCTTCACCGCCCCCGCCACCTTGCCGTCTTCGATCAGGACGGCGTCGGTATTGGTGCCGCCGACATCGATGCCGATGCGTCTCATGTTCTAAACACGCTCCTGAACTCGAGGTCGTAGCCGAAGGCGCGCGGGCCGACATGCTCCAGCCCACGCGGCGAGAGGAAGACGGCAGGCGGCGGCAGCGCGATCACGGTGACCCGCTGGCCGTAGCGGATGGTCTCGCTGCCGACGGCCTCGCCGGACACCGAATCGAGCACGCAGATCAGGTCGGGCGACATGGCGATGGCCTCGCCATCGCGGTGCGCCACGATCCATTCGTTCTGGAAATTGATCGTCAGGACGGCGCCGCGCCATTCGTCCAGCCCGTCGAACCGCGCGACGCCGCGCAAAAAGCCCTCGGTCGCGCGGCGTTCGACGTCGATCACCTTGCCCTTGTAGAGCAGCTTGCCCGGCTCGACCGAGAGGATGGCGGCGACGGGGTCCTCGTGCTTGCGCTGGGCTTCGCGCACGGCATGACCGATCGCCATGGCCTTGGTGGTCGTACCGTGGATGCCCCACTGCTTGACCTCGGCGCCGGTCCGCGGCGGCTGGCAGGTGGCGGCGACCGAGCCGTATTCGACGCAGATCTTGCGCGCCACCCGCTCGGTCCATTTCCAGGTCGGCACCTTGTCGACGATCGATTCGAGACCGCGCACATCGACCGCCGTCAGCGGATAGGGTCTCAGGCCACCCACCGCCACCGACGTCATCTGCGCTTCGGGATAGGCGCGGCCCATCGTGTCGGAATCGACCACCGGCCGCTTGAGATGCGCCGCCGCCATCAGCGAACGCACGCCATTGGCGCCGCCGATCTCCATGCTCATCAGGCCGGCGAAGTGATGCCCCGTGTGCTCCTCCATCAGCGCGACGGCGCGCGCCAGCGTGCGGCTGTCGGTCAGGCGTTCCTGGCCGACCAGCGGCGCGCCCATGTTGGCGACGACGCCTACCCAGTCGTCGTCGGCAAGGTCGGACGCGTCCATCAACTGCACGCGATAGCCTTCGCGATAGAGCGCACGCATGTTCAGGAGCGGCAGGTAGGGATTGCCGCCGCCGCCGGTGCCGAGAATCCAGGCGCCGACGGCCAGCGATTCGATGTCGTCGCCGGTGATATCGCGCAAACTCACGCAAACACGCTCTTGAAGTCGATGTCGTAGCCGAAGGCGCGCGGGCCGACATGCTGCAGGCCCTTGGGCGACAGGAACACCGGCGGCGGCGGCAGGGCGATCACGGTGACCCGCTGGCCGTAGCGGATGGTCTCCGTGCCGACCGCCTCGCCCGACACCGAGTCGAGCACGCAGATCAGGTCGGGCGACATGGCGATCGGCTGCTTGTCGAGCCAGGCCACGATCCATTCGTTCTGGAAGTTGAGCTCGAGAGACGCGCCCTTGTATTCGTCGGTGCCGTCGAAGCGCGTGCGGCCGCGCAAAAAGCCCTCGGTGGCGCGGCGTTCGACGTCGACCACCTTGCCCCGGTAGAGCACCTTGCCCGGCTCGACGCCCAAGATGGCCGCGATCGGGTCCTCGTGCCTGCGCTGGGCCTCGCGCACCGCATGGCCGATGGCGATCGCCTTGGTGGTGGTGCCGTGGATACCCCATTTCTTCACTTCGGCGCCGGTGCGCGGTGCCTTGCAGGTGGACGCGATCGAGCCGTACTCGACGCAGATCTTGCGGCTGACCCGCTCCATCCACTTCCAGGTCGGCACCTTCTCGACCACCGATTCGAGCCCGCGCACGTCGACCGAGGTGAGCGGACAGGGTGCGAGGTCGCCGACCGCGACCGAGGTCATCTGCGCTTCGGGATAGGCACGGCCCATCATGTCGGAATCGATGACCGGTCGTTTCAGATGGGCGGCGGCCATCAGCGGCTGGATCGAGTTCCCGCCGCCGATCTCGAGCGACATGATCCCGCGGAACTCGTGACCGGTGTGGCGCTCCATCAGCGCGACGGCGCGGGCGATGGTGCGGCTGTCGGTCAGCCGCTCCTGGCCGACCAGCGGCGCGCCCATGTTGGAGACCGCGGCCACCCAATCGTCGTCCAAAAGCTCGTCGGAGGGCATGAGCTGCACGCGATAGCCCTCCTTGTAGAGGGCCCGCATGTTCAAAAGGCCGAGATAGGGGCTGCCGCCGCCGCCGGTGCCCAAAACCCAGGCGCCGACGGCGAGCGATTCGATGTCATCCAGCGTGATGTCGCGTAGCGGCATTGCGTTGCCAATTCTCCCAACGGCTTCTATGTAGCCGCCTGCTTCTTTGCTGACAAAGACCAGTAACCGGGGAGAAACCGAGCAATGTCCGAGCCAATCAAATTCGTCGCCTTCTGTGGCAGCCTGCGCAAGGCGTCGTTCAACCGCATGGCGCTCAATGCCTTCATCGAGCGCCTGCCGGCCGGCGCCTCGGCGCAGACCATCGAGATCGACTGGCCGCTCTACAATGCCGACATCCAGGCCCAGGGCTTTCCCGGACAAGGTGCAGGCCGCGCAGAAAGCCATGATCGAGGCCGATGGCCTCGTGCTGGTCACGCCGGAATACAATTACGGCCCCTCGGGCGTGCTGAAGAACGCCATCGACTGGCTGTCGCGCATGACGCCGCAGCCCTTCGCCGCCAAGCCGATCGCCATGTTGGGCGCCTCGGGCGGCGTTCTCGGCACGGCGCGCGCGCAATACCAGTTGCGCCAGATCATGGTGTTCCTCGACGGCCGGCCGGTGAACAAGCCGGAAGTCATGATCGGCGCGGCGCAGACCCGCTTCGCCGACGGCAAGCTCACCGACGAGGCGACGGGCAAGCTGCTGGCCGAACTCGGCGCGTCGCTGGTTCTCGCCGTGCGCCACGCACGGGCGATCAAGGAGCACGTCAAGTAACGCGGAGGCCTAGGCTGGCTTCGTCTTCACATGCTCGGGCTGCACGCCCAGCCCGAGCACTCGGGCGGGGATGCGGCGCAGGAACGGCACGGCATTCAACAGGCGCGCAGCAAACGGCGGACGCATCGGCCGGGTGCCGGCAAGCATCGGCGCGATCATCCGGTTCTGGAGGAAGACCTGGATGGCCTGCGTCGCGCGCACCGGCCACATGCGGTGCGCCTGCACGGCTTCGAGGTCGGACTCCTTCAGCCGGCCCTCCTTGAGCGGGGCGGCCAGGATGTTGGAGGCCGCGACCGCGTCCTGCACGGCGATGTTCACGCCGACGCCGCCGATCGGCGACATGGTATGGGCGGCGTCGCCGATGCAGAGCAGGCCAGGCTTCCACCATTTCTCCAGCCGCTCGACACCGACGGTCAGCAGCTTCAGGTCGTCGACGGTGGCGAGCTCGTGGACCCGGTCGGCGAGGAACGGCATGAGCCCGGCGATCTTCGCTCGGAACGCCTCGATGCCAGCCGCCTTCAACGTCTCGGCCGATCCCTTGGCAATGACAAAAGCGCACTGCCAGTAATCGCCGCGGTCGAGCATCACCAGAATGCTGCCGCGATCGAAGCGGCCCATGGTCTCGGCGCTGTCCGTGGGCTTGTGCGTGACGCGGAACCACAGCACGTCCATCGGCGCGCCCAGCACCTTGACGTCGAAGCCGGCGGCGGCCCGTACGGTCGAATGGCGACCGTCGGCGCCCACCACGAGGTCGGCACGGATCTCCTGCGGCTTGCCCTCGACCGTCGCGCGAACCCCCACGACCTTGCCGCCTTCTTCTATCAGGCCGCTCGCCTCGGCACGCATCAGCACGGTGAAAGCCGGGTAGCGCTTGCCTTGGGCGGCCAGGAAGTCGAGAAAATCCCATTGCGGCATCAGGGCGATGAAACGGCAACGTACCGGCAGATGAGAGAAGTCGGCGACCTGCACACGCTCCTCGCCGAACTGGGCGCCGAAGCGCGACACTTCCTGGTGTGGCAGCTTCAGGAATTCGTCGAGCAGGCCGAGTTCGTCCATCACGTTCAGGGTCGAGGGATGGACGGTGTCGCCGCGGAAGTCGCGCAGGAAGTCGCCATGCTTTTCCAGCACGACGCACCGGACGCCGGCGCGCGCCAGCAGGAAGCCCATCATCATGCCGGCCGGGCCGCCGCCCACGATGCAGCATTGGGTGGCGATTGCCGTCATTCGAGCATTTCTCGCAAGACACGACCCGTCGCGGTGATGGCGAGCAGCGCCGGCACGCCGAGCGGGCCCCTGACCCATTCCTTGGTGACGGGCGTGTAGCTCATGCAATCCATGGCGACGAGGTCGGGCTTGTGGACAGCGAGCCGGCGCGCCGCTTCGCCCGCCTCGCTTGCGCCGGCGCTGGGCGCCAGGGCTTCGGCCACGACATCCAGCCCCGGCCGCGCCCACTTCGCGCTGAGCTTGCCGGCCTGCTCGGCGAGCGGGATCAGGATGCCCAGCCGGCCGCGCGGCAGCAGGCCGGTGGCTAATCCGTTCAACACGCGCGACGGAAACACCACGCCCTCATCGCCCGCCAGCGGTGGAAAGTCGCCGGTGCAGGCATAGACCAGCACGTCACAGCCATCGTCGCGCAACCTGGCGAAGGCTGCCGGCGAACGGGCGACCACGGCCTTCTTGGAGATCTTGACGTCACGGCCGCCGCGCAGGCGGGTGTAGAGTGTGTCGTCGCCATTCTCGGGCGTGAGCGCATCGACCTCGGCCTCCGAGAGGCCATCGAGCGCACCGCGCAGGATGACCTTGGTGCCGATGGGCGCGTGGGTGGCGAACAGCGAGGCGATGTCGTCACGCGGCGCCTGGCCGATGGTGATGATTCCGAGGGTGCGAGGCATGTCCGGATCATACGCCGCCGGGGGCGCGCCACTCCAGCTAAGCCTCGAGCCTCACCGTATCCGAATCCGCCCAGGCAAGGCCGACAGTGTCACCGGCGCCGCGCGGCGCACGTTCGCCGGCATGGGTTTCGCGCACAAGAAGCGCGCGGCCGTCGTTGGCGCGCACGCGATAAAGCGTCGAGCCGCCGAGGAAATTCGCGGTCTCGACGGTGCCCGCCACTTTGGCCTCGGTCGCCGGAACGAGCCGGATCTTCTCCGGCCGCAAGGCGCGCGCCAGCCCGCCCTCCTCCAGGATGTTGATCTCGCCGATGAAGTCGGCGACGAAGCGCGTGCGCGGCCGTTCGTAGATCTCGGTCGGCGCACCGACCTGCTCGACCCGGCCCCTGTTCATCACCGCGATGCGGTCGCTCATGGCCAGCGCCTCCTCCTGGTCATGGGTGACGAACACCAGGGTGACGCCCAGCCGCTTCTGCAGTTCCTTCAGCTCGAACTGCATCTGCTGGCGGAGCTTGCGGTCGAGCGCGCCCAGCGGCTCGTCGCACAGCAATACCGGCGGCTCGACCACCAGCGCGCGGGCGAGCGCCACGCGCTGCTGCTGGCCGCCCGAGAGCTGGCCGGGCTTGCGCTCCTCCAGCCCGGTGAGCGCGACCTGGGCCAGCGCCGCCTTGACGCGGCGCTCGATCTCGGGCCGCGGCACCTCGCGCATGCGCAGGCCAAAAGCCACGTTCTCGGCCACCGTGCGGTGCGGGAAGAGCGCGTAGGACTGGAACACCATGCCCATGTCGCGGCGATGCACGGGCAGATCGGTGATGTCCTTGCCGCCGACATGGACGCGGCCCGAGTCCGGCAGCTCGAAGCCCGCGATCATGCGGAGCGACGTGGTCTTGCCGCAGCCCGACGGTCCCAGCAGCGAGAAGAACTCGCCGGCCGCGATGTCGAGCGTGACCCCGTCGACGGCGACGACGGCACCGTCGAAGGTCTTGGTGACGTTCTCCAGTCGGATGGTGGCGGAAGTCAGCGCTCAGCTCTTCAGGATCTTCGTGACCCGCGCGTCGATATCGTCCTTGCGCTCGTTGTACCATTTCCAGTCGGGCTGGATCAGGGTGGCGACCTTGGCTTCGGTGGTGAGCAGCTTCTCGTCGTACTTGGCGTCGAGCTTCACCTTCTTGTTGGCCGGCGAATACCACACCGCCTCGGCCAGAAGCTTCTGCACATCGGGCCGCAGCATGTAGTCGATGTAGGCGAAGGCCAGCTCCTTGACCTTGGAGCCCGGGGTCACGTTCAGCACCTGCTCGAGCGCCATCACGCCCTCCGACGGGCTGGCGAAATCGACCGCCTGGTTCTGGCCGTCGTAGCGATAGACGCCGGAATCGTGGATCACGCCCTCGGAGACCTCGCCCGAGAGCAGCATCTTTTCCATCTGGCCGGTGAAATCGACCAGCTTGATCGGCTTCAGCTGTTCCAGCGCCTTGTAGGCGGCATCGAGGTCGGTCAGCCCCTTGCCGTAGATCTTGCCCAGCATCATGAGATGCGCCTGGCCCAGGCTGTTCACCGGAATGAGATAGCCGCCGCGCGCGCCGGCGAGCTTGGGATCGGCGAGGTCCTTCCACGACGTCGGCTTGGTGAGCCCCTTGTCGGTGCGGTAGCCCAGCCCGACCGCGCTGGTGAAGATGGTCACGCCGACGATCTTGTCGCTCACGGCATAGGGATAGACGTCGGCGACGTTGGGCACTTCCTTGGCGGTGATCTTGGCCATCACCAGCCCCTCGGTCAGCGCGCTCCACTGCTCGTTGGAGTTGGTGTGGAAGACGTCATAGAGCGGATCGGTCTTGGAGCTGGTCTGCAGCTTCGGCATGAACGGGAAGGCCTGGTCGGCCGATACCGTGCATTTGAACTCCTTCTCGAAGGCCGGCAGGACCGTGGCCTTCATGATGTCGCCCCACTTGCCGCCCCAGGTCGTGATCTTGAGCGTCTTGGTCTGGGCATGAAGGATCGACGGTGCGCCGAGCGCCGTCAGGGCGGCCAAGCCGGCGCCCGCGTGCAATGCCTTACGACGTGAAATCATGATGACCCCCTGTATTCCCTCTTAGAGCTTAACGTAAGCCTTCAGCCCGATCAGCCTTTCCAGCACCAGCACCACCGAAAGCGCCAGCAAGATCGAGACCATCGAGGCTGCCGCAATGGCGCCGTCGAGGTCGAATTTCATGTAGTTGAACAGCACCACCGGCAGGGTCTCGCCCTTGGGCACCACCAGGAACAGCGATACCGGGAACTGGTCGAACGACACGATGAAGGCGAACACGCCGCCTGCAAATACGCCGGGACGGATCAGCGGCAAGGTGACCTCGAAAAAGACGCGCACCGGATTGGCGCCCAGCACGGCGGCCGCCTCCTCGATGCGCCGGTCGAAATTGTGCAGCACCGCCAGGGTGGTGCGGATCACATAGGGCACGGCCACCAAGGTATGAGCCATGATCAGGCCCCATACCGGCCGGCCGATGCCGATCAGCAGGTAGGACTGGAACAGCGCCAGCCCGGTCAGGATGGCGGGCAACATCAAGGGCGACATGAAGAAGGCCGTGAGGAAGCCGCGGCCCGGCAGGTTGCCGCGCGCCAGGGCGAGCGCCGAGCCGCCGCCGATCAGGATCGAAAGCACCAGCACGCAGCCCGCCACCCACAGCGACAGCCACAAGGCGTTCATGAATTCCGAGCTGCCGAAGAACTTCTCGAACCAGCGCAGGCTGACGCCGACCGGCGGGAAGGAGATGTAGGGCGTGGGATTGAGCGCAAAGATCAGCACGATGGCGATGGGCGCCAGCAGGAAGAAAAGCAGCGCGAAGTTGAGCGTGAGATAGGCCGCGCGTCCCGCATTGAAGGGGTGCTTGTTCGGGGCGGCGCTCATGCCATGCCCTGCTCGCCCGACAGGCGGGTGAGGATCCTGTTGTAGGCGACCACGATGGCGAGCGAGACCAGCAGCAGGATCACGCCCAGCGCGCCGGCGAAATTTGGATTGAAGCTGGTGCCGACCTGCTGGGCGATCAGCATGGGCAGGGTGAGCACGTCGGTGCCGCCCATCAGTGACGGCGTGACATAGGCGCTGATCGAGAGCGCGAACACCAGCAACGAGCCCGCCAGGATGCCGGGCAGGCTGAGCGGCAGGGTGACCTCGGCGAAGGCGCGCAGGCGGCCCGCGCCCAGGCTGCGCGCGGCCTGTTCCAGCCGCTCGTCGATGCGGCCGATCACGCCGGTCAAGGTCAGCACCATGAAAGGCACGTAGATATGGACCAGCGCCACGATCGTGCCGAACTCGTTGTACATCAGCGGCAATGGCTTGCCGATCACGCCCCACTGGATCAGGAGCGTGTTGATGACGCCCTTGTCCTGCAGGATGGTCATCCAGGCGAAGGTGCGCACGACGATGCCGGTCAGCATGGGCGCGATCACCGCCATCAGCACCAGGGCGTGACCCAGGCGCGACTGCATGCGCGCCATCCAGTGCGCCAGCGGGTAGCCGATCAGCAGCGAGACGACCGTGGTGATCAGCCCGATGCGCAAGGTCGCCCACAGCGCATCGTGGAAGATGCCGGCCGAATCGAAGATGAAGCGCTCGTAGTGGCGCGTCGTCAGGAAGGCGTTGGGATTGGTGACGGGGTTGGACGAGAAGAACGACATCCCCGCCATGACGCCGAACGGCAGCACGAAGAACAGCACGAAGAGCAGGAGTGCCGGCGCCAGCAGCCAGGCGATCGGCGTGGGTCGGGACGAAACGGAAGCCATGCGTTTCGTATGGTGGCCGAAGGCGATGCTTCGGTCCACGCCGAAGGACATGCCCGTGTGTCGCATGGTACGGGAGCCGCGTCATGGCATCGAAATTGCCGCTCCTTCTGTTGCTGATTGCGATCACCTGCCTCAGCCAGTTCTACCGCGTCTCCAACAGCGTGATCGCGCCGGAGCTGTCACGCGACCTCGGCCTCTCGGCGCGCCAGCTTGGCTGGGCCGGCAGCGCCTTCTTCTTCGCGCTGTTCGCGGTGCAGATCCCGGTCGGCATGTGGTTCGACCGCTACGGCGCGCGGCGCACCGTGGCGGTGCTGTCGATCCTCGCCATGGCGGGAGCGCTGTGGATCGCCGCGGCCGCCGATGCATTCGACTTGATCGCCGCGCGCGCCGTGGTCGGCGTCGGCTGCGCCGCCTCGTTCATGTCGGTGGTGTTCCTGTGCTCCCGCTGGTTCCCGCCGGCCAGGCTCGCGACCGCACTCTCCTGGGTGTTTGCTGCCTCCAACATCGGCACCCTGGCCGCCGCCACGCCACTCGCCTGGATTGCCGCGACGGTCGGCTGGCGCAATGGCTTCCTGGGTCTCGCCGTCGTCACGGTGGTGGTGGCCGTGGCTTTCTACGTCTTCGTGCGCGACCGGCCGCCCGATCAGCCCGCGCCCGCGACGCGGCGGGAGAGTATCGGCGAGATCATGCGCGGGCTGCTGGAGGTGTGGACGACGCCCGGCCTGATGCCGGTGCTCGCCATGCACTTCTTCGCCTACGCCACCATGCTGACGGTGCTGGGAGTGTGGGGCGGCCCCTATCTCTACGACGTGCACAAGCTCGACGGTGTCGAGCGCGGCAACGTGCTTCTGGCCATGGGCGTGGCGCAGATCCTGGGCATCCTGGCCTACGGCCCGATGGATCGCCTGCTGCGCTCGCGCAAGAAGGTGGTGCTGGGCGGTGCCGCCATCTCGGTGGCTCTTCTTGCGGCGCTGGCTTTGCTGCCGCGACCTTCGCTGGCCGTCACGGTCGTGCTGCTCACCGCCTTCTGCTTCTTCTGCGCCTTCGGCACGGTGATCGTGGCGCAAGGCCGCACGCTTTTTCCCGATCGCCTGGCCGGGCGCGGCGTCACCACCGTCAACATGGCGCAGTGCCTCGGGCTCACCGTGCTGCCGGCTATCGTCGGCTATATCGTCGAGGCGTTCGGCAATTCCGACCTCGCCTATCGCGTGGCCTTCGGCGTGCTCGCGGCCGGACTTGTCCTGGGCGCAGGCGTCTACCTGCGCTCGCGCGACAGTGCTACTGCGTCGCCTGCTTCAGATAGGCCACGAGATCGGCGAGTTGGCCGGCCTGCTTGAGGCCGTTGAACACCATCTTGGTGTCCGGCACTTTCTCCTTGGGATCGCGGGTGTACTCGGCCAGGGTCGTTTCGTCCCAGACGATGCCGGACGTCTTCATCGCCTCGGAAAAGTCGAAGCCCGCCGCCGTGCCGGCCTTGCGGCCAAACATGCCATGCAGGGTGGGACCGGTGAGGCTCGGGCCCTCCTCGAGCGCGTGACAGGTCTTGCATTGCTGGTTGAAGACGCGCTCGCCGCGAGCGGCATTGCCCGCCTGGGCGAAGGCTTGCGTGGTCGAAATTCCCACCACGATCGCGGCGGCCGCACCTGCCCAACATTTCATCACGCGTCTCCGAACTCTCAAAGCGATGCCGATCCATGTGGGTTGGCATCGATGGGGCGCAAGAGGCGGGCGCCATGTTCACGTTCGAGCAGCGCCCGCTTGCGCCGGACACCCCAGCGATAGCCTGAAATCGAGCCATCCTTTTTCACGATCCGGTGACAGGGCACGACAACCGCGAGCCTGTTTGCCGCACACGCCTCGCCCACTTCGCGGGCCTCGCGCGGCGATCCGACGCGGGCTGCGATCTCGCCGTAGGTCGCCGTCGTGCCGGCCGGGATGTCGCGCAGGGCGTTCCAGACCTTGAGCTCGAAGGCAGAACCGCGCAGGTCGAGCGCAAAATCGCCGTCGGCTTCGGGATGCTCGATCAGCCGGGTCAGCCGGCCAAGCGTCTCCTGCAGCGACGCCGTATCCTTGACGACGTCGGCGTCCGGAAAGCGTGCCCGCAGGCCGGCCTCGTCCATCTCGCCGAATTCCACCATCGCCAGGCCGCGCTCGGACAGCGCGGCGACGAAGGGCCCGAGGGAGCTTTGTCCCGCGGCATAGCGGATCGTGTCAGCCATGGTCTTCTCCATCGTTGGATCATCGATGACGGGAACATAGGCGTCCGCCCGCCGTCCGGCGCTCCGCCAGCGGACTGGAATTCTGATTTTCAACGCCATATTGAGAGCGTGATGCCGGACCTGTTCGACCGCGAGACGACGCAGACGCTGCAAACGGGCGCGGTGCTGCTGCGCGGCCGCGCTTTGCCGGTCGACAGAGAACTGCTCGCCGCCATCCGGCGCATCGCCGCGCAAGCACCGTTCCGGCGCATGACGACGCCCGGCGGGTTCCAGATGTCCGTGGCGATGACCAATTGCGGCGGCGTCGGCTGGGTCACCGACCGCACGGGCTACCGCTACGACGCGCGCGATCCGGAAAGCGGCGCGCCGTGGCCGGCGATGCCGGACGCGTTCCTCGAGCTGGCGCGCGGCGCGGCCGGCGAAGCGGGCTTCCCCGGCTTCGTGCCCGACGCCTGCCTGATCAATTGCTACGAGCCCGGCACGCGGCTGTCATTGCATCAGGACAAGGATGAACGCGATTACAGCCATCCCGTCGTGTCGGTATCGCTTGGCCTGCCGGCCACCTTCCAGTTCGGCGGGCTGAAGCGCAACGACCGGCCCCTCAAGGTGCCGTTGCAGCACGGCGACGTCGTGGTGTGGGGCGGCCCCGCGCGTCTCGTCTATCACGGCGTGCTGGCGCTGAAGGACGGCGAGCATCCGCTGACCGGCCACCGGCGCTTCAATCTCACGTTCCGGAAGGCGCTGTGACCGTTACTCCGCCTTGATGCCCTGTTCCTTGATGAGCGTCGTCCAGCGCTTCTCTTCCTTGCCATAGAAATCCTTGAACTCGGCCGGGGTCGAGCTCCGGATCTCCACGCCCTGCTGCTTGAAGCGCTCGATCATCTCCGGATCGGCGGCGATCTTGACGATCGCCTTCTGCAGCTTGTCGACGATCGGCTGCGGCGTGCCGGCAGGCACCACCATGCCCTGCCAGAACACCACCTCGAAATCCTTCAATCCCGCGGCTTCGACCACGGTCGGGATGTCGGGGAAAGCGGGCGAGCGCTGCTGGCTCGAGATGGCGATGGCGCGCGTCCGGCCGGACGCCAGCACCGGCTTGGCCTCGAGCGACGCGGAAAACATCATCTGCGCCTGACCGCCCGCCACGTCCTGGCCGGCCTGTGCGCCACCCTTGTAGGGCACGTGCACCAGCTTCAGGTCGGCCTGCACCTTCAACAGTTCGGCAGCGAGATGGTTGGTGGCGCCGACGCCCGAGCTCGCGATGTTGAACTTGCCGGGATTGGCTTTCACGACGGCGATCAGCTCGGCCATGTTCTTGGCTGGGAAGTCGGCGTTGACGTGCAGGATGAACGGCGTGAACGACATCAGCGACACCAGCTCGAAGCTCTTGTGCGGGTCGTACTGCACCTGGCCGGTGAGAGTCGGATTGATCACCAGCGAGGTGCCACCGGCATAGATGGTGTAGCCGTCGGGCGCCGCCTTGGCGACGTAGTTGGAGGCCACGGTGGTCGCGGCGCCGACGCGGTTGTCGACGATGACGGGCTTGCCGAGTTCGGCGGCAAGTTTCTCGGCATAGGCCCGCGCCACCGCGTCGTTCACGCCGCCCGGCGGATAGGGCACCACCATCGAAACCGGCTTGGTCGGCCAGTCGGTCTGCGCCCCAGCCTCGATCGGAAACATGGCGAACGGCAGCAACACGGCCGCCAGCGCGGTCGCAAGGAACCTCGAACGATTCATTTGTTTTCCTCCCAGAAACTCACTCGGCGACGAAGAACGGCAGGGTCACTTCCTTGTTCACCGGTTCGAAACCCAGACGCACCCTTTTGCCGATCTTGATGTCGGCCTCGGCCATGCCGCGCAGCGGCGCATTCACGCGAACGCCGGCATCCATGTCGACCAGCGCCACGATGTAGGGCGCGGCTGCCTTGAAGAAGAAGTTGAAGGGATGGTGGCAGACCGTCCAGGTGTGGATCACCCCGCCCGTCGGCGCCTCCTTGAAGCTGCTCTCCATCGAAAAGCAGTGCGGGCAGACCGGCCGCGGATAGTGCCGCACCTTGCCGCACTGGGCGCAGTGCTGAAGCACGAACCTGCCCTCGCGCATGCCGTCCCAGAAAGGCTGGCTCTCGCGCGTCGGTGTCGGCAACGGACGTTCGGGAGCGGGAGGAGCGGCGGTGGCGGCGCTCATGCCGCCCTCCGCAGGATGGCGATCGAGCCGTCGCCCATGTCGCCGTAGCCGGTGACCAGGCCCAGCTCGGCGTCCTTGACCTGCGCCTTGCCGGCCTCGCGGCGAAGCTGGCGCGTCAGTTCGATGACGTGGTTGAGGCCCACGACATGGCCCTGGCTCAAGAGACCGCCATGGGTGTTGATCGGCAGCGCACCGCCCAGCGCGATGCGGCCGTCCATGACGAACGGGCCGCCCTCGCCCTTCTTGCAGAAGCCCAGAAGCTCGAGCTGGTTGATCACCGTGAAGGTGAAGCAGTCGTAGATCTCGGCGACGTCGATATCCGCAGGCCCGACGCCCGCCATGTCGTAGGCACGCGGTGCCGCCTTGGCGAGGCCGAACTCCAGCAGGTCGGGCCGCTGCGCGATCGAGGCCGGCGATTCGGGATGGCCCTCGGCCACGCCGCTCACCGTCACCAGCGGCTTCTTCAAGTCGCGCGCGCGATCGGCGGCGCTGATGATGATCGCCGCCCCGCCGTCGCTCTCCAGGCTGCAGTCGAACAGGCGGAACGGGATCGGAAATCATGCGCGAGGCGTGATGCTCCTCGACGGTGAGCGGTTTGTTCATCACCACATTGCCGTTCAGGATGGCGTGCTGGCGCGTGACGACGGCGACTTCGGCGAAGTGACGCGTCGTCGTGCCGTAGAGTTCCATGTGGCGGCGCGCGCCCTGGGCATAGAGCTGGGCCGGCGCGAACATGCCGATCGGCGCCTCGAACTCGGCGGCCAGGGCGAATTGCGGGAACTGCTGCAGGCGCGTGCTGACCCTGGCGCCGGAATAGCCGGTGCGGCCGACCGAGATCAGCACGTGATTGCACACGCCGGTCGCGACCGCCATCGCCGCGGTCTGGATGGCGGCGACGCAGGTGGCGCCGCCCACCGGCACGAACACCGACAGCTTGAGATCGGGCAGGCCGAGATTGGCGACGAAATCCTCGGCGATGCCGGCGCCCGGGAAATAGGGCACGACGCCGTCGATGTCGCGCGGGCTGAGGCCGGCGTCGGCGATGGCGGCCAGGCTCGCCTCGAGCTGCAATGCGAGCCCGCTCTTGGACGTGCCGCGCGTGTAGGCGGTTTCGCCGATGCCGCTCACCGCCGCCTTGTCGCGAAGCGGATGTGCCATTGTTGGTTTCCTCCTTCGTTCATCGTGGCCTTTCCCCGGGGAAACGGGAAGGGCTAAGCTCTGCATCAACCGAGGGGGAATAATGTCCAACGAAGAACTGGTCTCGCTGTCGACCGTCGAGCTGCGCCGCCGCATCGGCACCAAGGAAATTTCGCCGGTCGAACTGCTGGAGGCCTGCCTCGAGCGCATCGAGGAAGTGAACCCCGCGGTCAACGCCGTGACGGCGATGTCGGTGAAGCGGGCGCGCAAGGAGGCCAAGGCCTGCGAAACCGCGGCGCGCCGCGGCGAGGAGCTGCCGCTGCTGCACGGCCTGCCGACCGGCATCAAGGATCTCGAGGAGACCAAGGACCTTCTCACCACCTACGGCTCGCCGCTCTACCGCGACTTCGTGCCGACCTGGGACAATGTCATGGTCGGCCGCGTGCGGGCGGCCGGCGCGGTCGTGGTCGGCAAGACCAACGTTCCCGAGTTCGGCGCCGGCGCCAACAGCCGCAACCCGGTATGGGGCGCCACCGGCAATCCGTTCAATCCCATGCTCAATCCCGGAGGGTCGTCCGGCGGCTCGGCAGTGGCGCTCGCCACCGACATGCTGCCGGTCTGCACCGGCTCGGATACCGGCGGCTCGCTGCGCATTCCCGCCGCCATGTGCGGCGTGGTGGGCTTCCGTCCCTCGCCCGGCATGGTCGCGGTCGAGCGCCGCCCCATGGGCTGGACGCCGATCTCGGTGCTGGGCCCGATGGGCCGCACGGTGGCCGACACCTGCCTTCTCTACGCGACGCAGGTCGGCCAGCACGATTCCGATCCGCTCAGCTTCCCCATCGAGGGCGATGCCTTTGCCGAGCCCTGGCCGGTCGATCTCGGCAGCCTGAACGTGGCGTGGACCGAGGATTTCGGCGGCGTGCCGGTCGAGAAGGGCATCCGCCGGACGATGCGCGCCAAGATGAAGGCGATGAAGCACCTGTTCCGCCGGGTCGACGAAGTGAAGATGGATCTGGGCGAGGCCGACAAGTGCTTCGACGTCATCCGCGCCGTGAACTTCGTGGCGCGCTACAGCGACGCCTACAAGAAGAACAAGGAGCTTTTGGGCCCCAACATCCGCGCCAACTACGAGATCGGCGCCAACATGACCCTGGCCGACTTCGCCTGGGCGCATGCCGAGCAGACGCGGATCTTCCGCAAGTTCCAGGAGCTCTACCGCGACTACGACCTCGTGATGGGGCCCACGGTCGGCGTCACGCCGTTTCCGTGGAAGCAACTCTATGTCGAGGAGATGGACGGCAAGAAGCTCCGCAACTACTACCACTGGCTGGCGCCGACCTACTGGATCACGCTTGCCACCAATCCGGCGATCGCGCTGCCCTGCGGGCTCGACCACGAGGAGATGCCGTTCGGACTGCAGGTGATCGGCCGCTTCCGCGGCGACGGCGAGGTTTTGGGCGCCGCACACGCCATGGAACAGGCGTTCAAGCACATTCCCGGCCTCAGCCGGCCGCTGCCCGACATCGCCCGGCTGCGCAAGCCCACGCCCGAGCTGAAGTCGATCGTCACCCACCCGCCCAAGCTCAATGCCCGGCCGACGCGCGGCCCCGCCCCGGGAGCGTTGTAGAAAAAGGCGGCAAACGCCGCATGGCGGCGGCGGTTGCCTTGCATAAAAAATGAAATTTATCGGGCGATGACGCCACTCACGCGCTCGTACCTCGTTGCATGGGAAGTCTTTTCCTGACGGAGGTCGAGATGCGCAACGTCAAATGGCTGCTCGCGGCTGGCCTGATCGCCGCCACGACGGCGGGCTGTGTCGAGTCGAACGGCTACCCGAACACCGCCTACAACAGCGGTTACAACAACGGCTACTACAATAACGCCGGCTACTATCGCAACGGCACGTACTACAGCAACGCGCCGGCGCCGGTGGTCTACAGCACCACGCCCAACTATGCCTACAACAACCGGACCCCGCGCAACGGGCCGAACGGCGACTACGATCGCGACGGCGTTCCCAACAAGTACGACCGGGATGCCAACGGCGACGGCGTGCCCGACCGCTTCCAGCGCTAGCTGAACCCCCGACATCCTGACCGGCTCCCGGCCCCAACCGGGAGCCGGTTCTGCGTCTGCCTTCAACAAATCTCGATTGCGCCCCCGCTCCGCCACGGTCGGCCTCGTAAGGCCTAATGGGAAGGACCCGGAACAAGGGCTCCTCTCCTGTGGAGGCAAGGCAATGCGCAACGTCAAATGGCTGGCCGCCGCGGCGCTCACCGTGTCGCTCGCCGCCTGCGAGACTTATCCGACGGCGTCCTACGGCGGCTATCCCGGCGGCGGCTACGGATATTCCAATGGATATTCCAACGGCTACTACGCCCAGCCGACCTACTACCAGCAGCAACCGGCCTACTATCAGCCGGCGCCGGTGGTGCAGACCCGCTACGTGCCGGTGCCGGTGGCGCAACCCCAGCCGCAGCGTCGCCTGCGCGACAGCGACCATGACGGCATTCCCGACCGCTACGACCGGGACAAGAACGGCGACGGCATCCCCGACCGCTATCAGCGCCAGAGCAGCCGCTAGTCGGGCGCCTTGCAGGCGAAGCTGGCCGCGTCGTCGACGCTGCCCGACCCCGAGTAGCGCGCGACCAGCGGATAGGGGCAGAGCGGACGCGTGCGCACAAGCTTGCCCTTGTCGACCTGCGAGGCGGTGATGGTGGCCGGCGCCACGCCGTTCTCGACCCAGTTGATCAGCGCCGTCATGGCGTCCAGCCGGTCGGTGCCGATGCCGCCCCGGCAATGGAACATGCCGGGCACCATGAACAGGCGGAAGAAGTCCGGCGTGCCGAGGCCGTTGGCCGCCACCGCCTTCATGTAATAGTCGATGCCCATCAGCGGCGGCAGCGCGGTGTCGGCCCAGCCGAAATACATCAGCAGCTTGCCGCCGCGTGAGCGGAAGGGACCGAGGTTGGGATCGGTCGCATTGAGGAGCGCGCGGGCATCGGCGTATTTGCCGATATCCTTTGCGAAGTCGAACTTGGCCGCGTCGAGCGCCGGATCGGGCTTCGGCAGGAAGTAGCGCACGAAGCTCTCGCCGTAGGCGTGCTGCAGCGCCTTGCCGTTGGCCGGCGGGATCAGCCACGTCGCCCAGCCGCTGTCGGTCGGGCCGGCGCCGGTGAAGGAGGTGCCGCCCGTCTCCGCGCCGACGAGCTGGCCGAAATGCGCCGGCTTTCCGTCGACCTGCGCGCCGGCATAGACCTTCTTGATGGCCGCGGTCTGCGCCGGCGTCAGGCAGCTCTCGCCGTCCTGGCCGGCCGGGCATTGCGCCACATCGCGCGCCGGATCGAAATCGCAGCGCCGCGGATCGTCTATCAGGCCGTCCTTCAGCCCGTCCTTGGCGTCGCAGCGGGCATAGACGGCATCCGACACCAGCTTCATCTTGGCGACCGGCACGGGGGTTTCGACCAGCGCCAGGCCGTTCATCAGGCTCTGCGCCACGGTGTCGACGAAGTTCAGCACCGGCGCACCGGCGACGATGCCGTCGAAATCGTGCGGAAAGCGCTGGGCGCTGATCAGTCCCTGGCGACCGCCGGTCGAGCAGCCGTCCCAGTAGGAATAGGCGGCGGCGCGGCCGTAATAGGCGGCGGCAATGC
Organism: uncultured Alphaproteobacteria bacterium; assembly: GCA_963755585.1. Lineage (GTDB taxonomy): Bacteria > Pseudomonadota > Alphaproteobacteria > Reyranellales > Reyranellaceae > Reyranella. Next base: position 33,988 of record CAVWKN010000009.1, on the reverse strand, counting down.
GCTTGGCCTCGACCGCGGTCAGGTGCACGGCGCGAAAGGCGTAGTCGACCCGCTTCTGGTAGCTGACTGCAAAGCTCGCCAGCGGCTCGGCCGTGGCGTCGTGACCGGTGTTGGTCTGGGCTGTGGCAAAGCCCTGCTTCAGCGCATTGGCGCGGATCGTGGGCCGCGAGCCGAACTCGGGTGCCTCGCCCGCGAAGCCGCCATTGCCGTGCATGTAGAAGCGGCGGTTCCATTTGACCGGCAGGTCGAGCTCGAAGCGGATCTCGGGCTGGATCATGCCGGCGACGCGGCAGTGCTCGGGCACGCCGTCGGCCTCCGGCACGGTGCGCACCGAGAGGATCGTGGTCTCCTCCGTCGCGAGGTTGGCGACCGAGACGCAGCTCATCGCGGGCTTGGCCGGCGCCGCGCCGTAATGCACCGCCGAACCGGCGGCATCGCTGAAGCTGTAGCCGTTCTGCGCCAGCGCGCCGGCCGAAACGAACGCCGGGCTCAGCGCGAGCGCCGCAAGGACTCCTTTGGCTCCGACCATCGCTTCACTCCCTTTGCCTTCGACTTCTTGATCTCGTCGTCATGCTGACCGAGCACCGGCGCGGCGCGGCGCACGCCACCCGGCGTCGCCGACAGCTTGAGCGGCACGCCCAGCGTCTTCTGCCTGCCCGCCTTGGCATGCTCGACCTCGGCCACCATGCCGCGCGCCAGCACCTGCGGATCGGCGAAGACTTCATCGTGGTGCAGCACCGGACCGGCGGGAATGCCCTCGGCCTCGAGCGCCGTCATCCAATCAGCCGTGCTGCGCTTGGCGACTTCGGCCTGCAGGATGCCCACGATCAGGTCGTTGTTCTTCACGCGCTCGGCGTTGGTCTTGAAGCGCGGATCGTCGGCGAGCTCGGGCTTGCCGATCATGGCGCAGAGCTTTCTGAAGAAATTCTGCTGCGCGCCGCCGATGGTGAGCCAGCCGTCCGATGTCTGGAACACCTGGTAGGGCGAGGAGCCGCGATGGGCCTGGCCGAGCTTGGCCGGCCGGATGCCGTTGGCGAAATAGTTGGCGGCCTCGTAGACGCCGAGCGACACCGTGGCTTCCAGCAGCGAGGTCTCGACCCACTGGCCCGTGCCGGTCGCGTTGCGCGCCTGGAGGGCGGCCAGCACGCCGATGGTGAGATAGAGGCCGGCGCCGACATCGGAGATGGCGAGCGGGATGCGATAGGGCGGCCCGTCCTTCGGCCCCGTCACCGACATCAGGCCCGACATCGCCTGGATCATGAGATCGAAGCCGCCGCGGCTCGCATAGGGTCCGGTCTGGCCGAAGCCCGAGATCGATCCCAGCACCAGCCGCGGATTGCGCCGGCTGAGCGCCTCCCAGCCCAGTCCCGAGCCGCTTCATCACGCCCGGCCGGAAATTCTCCAGCACCACGTCGGCGCCATCGACCAGGTCCCAGAAGATTTCGAGGTCCGCCGCGTCCTTGAGGTCGAGCCGGATGCCGCGCTTGTTGCGGTTCCACAGCATGAAGGGCGCCCCCTCGCCTTCGACGAAGGGTGGCGCGCCGCGCATGGAATCGCCCTGCGGGCTTTCGATCTTGATGACGTCGGCGCCGAGATCGCCGAGCTGCATGCCGCAGAACGGGCCCGACAGATGCGTCGTGAGGTCGAGGACCACAAGGCCGTCGAGAGCGCCGGGCATTCTATTCTCCCAAAAATTTCTTGAGGTCGGTCATCGTCGTCGACCAGCGGTTGGTGCCGAACTCGTTGGACACGATCCTGCCGTCCCTGACGATCAGGAAGCGCGGCACGCCGCTCTTGCGCGGAAGCTGGTCGAGCAGCGGCCTGAGTTCGGCCGGCCAGTAGCGCGGCTGGTAGGCATCCTTGAGCCTGGGAGAGTCGATCTCGACCCACGCCACCTTGGGAAACTCGGGCGAAGCGAGCCAGCGCGCCTTCTGCGTGTTCTTCCACTGCGTGCAGGGCGGGCAGTCGAGGCCGCCGACATAGACCACCGTGAGATCGGCGGCAGCCTGCGCGGACGCCAGCGGCGTCGAGGCCAGCAGGCTCGCAATAAGGAAGGCGCGGCGATTCATGTCGGGTAATCTAGGCCCCCATGCCCGCCGCCAACAAACCTTCTCTCGACACCCTGGGTGAAATCTTCCGGTTCGCGGTTCGCCGCTTCCGCGCCGCGCGGCTGGCCTATGGCCATGGCACGACCAACGCCCATGACGAAGCAGCCTTCCTGGTGCTGGAGGCGCTGCGACTGCCGATCGACCGGCTCGAGCCCTACTTCGACCTGCGGCCGAGCGCCGCCGAGCGCGCGCGGCTGCTGACCCTGATCGACGCCCGCGTGAGCCTGCGCCTGCCCGCGCCGTATCTGGTGGGCGCGGCCTACATGCACGGCGTGCGCTTCCACGCCGACCGACGGGCGCTGATCCCACGCTCCTTCATCGGCGACATGCTGGCCGACGGCGTATTGCCGATCGAAGATCCCCGCAAGGTCCGGCGCGTGCTCGACCTCTGCACCGGCTCGGGCTGCCTCGCCATCCTGGCAGCGCTGGTCTTCCCGCGGGCGCGCATCGATGCCGCCGATCTGTCGGCCGGCGCGCTGGCGCTGGCGCGGCGCAACGTGAAGAGCCATCGCCTGGAAGACCGCATCGCGCTCCATCGCGGCGATCTCTTCGGGCCGCTCGCGGGCAGGCGCTACGACCTCATCCTCAGCAACCCGCCCTATGTCGATGCGCGCGGCATGGCGCGCCTGCCGCCCGAGTATCGTCATGAGCCGCGGCTCGCGCTGGCCGCGGGCGGCGACGGGCTCGACCTGGTGCGCCGCATCCTCGACGAGGCGCCGCGACACCTGACCAGGGACGGCGCGCTGCTGTGCGAGATCGGCCGCGGCCGCAAGCCGCTCGAGAAGGCGTTCCCGCGGCTGCCCTTCCTCTGGCTCGACACCGAGCAGAGCGAGGACGAGGTGTTCTGGATCGGGCGCAAGGATCTGACCGCCTGAGGCAGGAGGGGGTTTGGGAGGTTTCGGAGGTTTGGGAGGTTTCTGGGAGGTTTTTGAGGTTTCTGAGGTTATTGAGGCTCCTGAGGTTTCCGCGCATCGCAGATCGGGCTGACAGCACTGCTGTCATCCTGAGCGTAGCGAAGGATCTCATCGCCGCTCGCCACGGGCATGAGATCCCTTCGGCGTCGCTCAGGATGACAAGGACACAACATTGCTCAGTCCGGTCAAGCGCCTAAGCTGCATCACCCAGGCAGATCCCGAGGGCGCGCGCCGTGCGGATCAGGGCGCCGTCGCGGTCGACGGTGCGTGAGCGGCCGACGACCTTTGCGAGCGGGACGTCGATCACCTGGCGGTTCCACCACGCCACCATGCGGTCGGCCTTGCCGTCGGCCAGGAGGTCGACGGCGCGCACGCCCAGCGCCGAGGCGAGCAGGCGGTCTTCGGCCGTCGGCATGGCGCCGCGCTGGACATGGCCCAGCACCGTGGCGCGCGTCTCCGCGCCCGTCTCCTGGCTGAGCCGGCGCGCCAGCCAGTCGCCCACGCCATGCTGCGGCGGGTCGAGCGCGTCATCGGGCTGCCCGGCCGCTTCCGCCACCACGACCAGGGCCGAGCTGCGGCCGGCCGCGCGCAGGCGCGCGATATGCTCGACCACGCGCTCGAGACGCCACGCCACTTCCGGGATCAGCACGACATCGGCGCCGCCGGCGATGCCCGCGGCGATGGCGATGTGGCCCGCGTCACGGCCCATCACCTCCAGCACCATGACCCGCTCGTGGCTGGCGCCGGTCGGGTGCAGGCGGTCGAGCGCCTCGGTGGCGATGGCGACGGCCGTCGAATAGCCGACGGCGCGCTCGGTATTGGCGACGTCGTTGTCGATGGTCTTGGGAATGCCGATGAAGGCGATGGGCGAGCGCGCCATCAGCCGGCGCAGGATGTCGAGGCTGCCGTCGCCGCCGACGCCGATCAGCCCGTCGAGATCGAGGCTCGCCAGCCCCTCGACCATCTCGCCCGAGCGATCCTTCAGGCTGCGATCCTCCATCGGGAAGGCGAAGGGATCGCCGCGGTTGGTGCTGCCGAGGAAGGTGCCGCCCTGGCGCGCCAGCGCCGCATCGAGCCGGTCGGGATCGAGGGTCAGCGCCTCGACCGGCCGCTCGAGCAGGCCGAGCGTGCCGTAGCGGATGCCGATGGTGGTCCAGCCGTAGCCGTGATGGGCGCGCAGCGCCACGGCGCGGATCGTGGCGTTCAGCCCGGCGCAGTCGCCGCCGCTGGTCAGGATTCCGATTCGCTTGGTCATGAAGCCTCCTGGAATTCGGATTCGCGTCTTTCATGCTCTTCCGGACCGCGGGCGTCCCGCCCGCTCATGAATTATGAGCGAGCCGGAGGCTCGCGGTCCGGAAGAGATTCCAAACAATCGGTACCTGCTCTACTCTACCAAATGGCCCGCACCCCGAAGAAACAGCCGACCTTCCTGACCAAGAGACTGCGTCTGCGGCCTTTTCGCGGCAGCGATCTTGCGGCCATGCACCAGCTCTATGGCGATGCCGACAATCTTCGCTACTGGAGCGTCGAGGCGAGCCCCAACCTCGCCAACACGCGCAAGTCGCTGCGCTGGCATCTCGCCTACCGGCCGCGGCACTACGTGATGTGGGCGATCGAGGAACGCGCCGCCAAGAAAGGCGACGGTCGCGGCGCCATCGGCATGATCAACTATCACCGCCGCGACCTGCGCGAAAAAAGAGTCGATATGGGCTGGCTGATGCTGCCCGAGCACCAGGGCAAGGGCTACGCCGCCGAGGCCGGCCGCGCCCTGCTGAAATACCTGATCGACGATCTCGGCATCCACAAGGTCGAGGCGCTGATCGCGCCGGCCAACAAGCCGTCGGCCGCGCTCGCCAAGCGCCTGGGATTTCGCCTGGAGGGCGGGCCGATCCGCGACCGCTGGTTCGTCTCGGGCCGCTGGCTTAGCGTCATGATCTACGGCCTGCTCGCCGGGGAGGAACGGTAATGCGACCGGTATTCGATCCCAGTGCGGTTCATCACCTGAAGCACAAAGGCGCCGTCGATGCCGACGGCCATGTGCTGGAAGACGCGGGCCTGTGGGACCACTACATCGAGGCCAGATACCGCGACCGGGCGCTGCGCATGAAGCGCGACGCCCAGGGCCTGGAGTATCTCGAGATCGGCGGCCTGCCCAGCAAGCGCACGCGCAAGGGCTATCCCGCCACCCTGGGACGCATGGGCCAGAAGGACCTCGACGCCTTCACGCCGCATCCCGACAAGACCTACGCCGCCAACATGCCGTACGGCGCCTGCAACGCCGACGAGCGCCTGAAGCTGCTCGACGCCGAAGGACTCGACGCGGCCGTGCTCTATCCGACCCTGGGCATCCTGTGGGAGGCCGAGCTCTCCGACGTCGAGCTGAGCCAGGCCTATTGCCGCGCCTACAACCGCTGGATCGCCGATTTCTGCCGCGCCTCGAAGGGCAGGCTGATCCCGATCGCCCATCTCTCGCTGGGGGATCCGGCGGCGGCCGCTCTCGAGCTCGAGCGCGCGGTGAAGGACGGCTGCCGCGGCGCCTTCGTCGTGCCCTTCGCCTCGACGCACAAGCCGCACGGCGACCCGGCGCACGATGCGATTTTCGCCAAGGCCGTCGAGCTCGACGTGCCGATCGCCATCCATCCCGCCTTCGAGCCTTTCGAGCTGCGCTCGCCGCGCTTCGAGAACGGCCATCGCCTGTCGCTGCTCGCCGCGGCGACGGCCGGTGACGGCGTGCGCCAGGCCTTCACCACCTTCTTCGACTTCGCGACCTTCGATCGCTTTCCCAAGCTGAAGCTCGTGCTGCTGGAATCGGGCGCGGGCTGGATCGGCTACTGGCTCGACCGGCTGGATGGCGTGGCGACCGCCACCTACCTGGGCGGCCGCGCGCCGCTCAAGATGAAACCGAGCGACTATTTCCGCCGCCAGGTCTGGATCTCGGGCGATCCCGACGAGCGCACCCTGCCCGCCATGATGAAGACCTACGGCGCCGACCGCTTCTTCTGGGCGTCGGACTATCCCCATCCCGACCATACCGGCGACTACCTGCAGGCGCTGGAGGAGATGGTGGACGCCGTCCCCGCCCCGGCCCGCGCCGGGCTTTTGGGCGGCAACGTGCGCCACGCCTTCGGGTTCTGAGATGCAGACAGCTCAAGCCTGGACTCGCGAGACATTGCAGCCGTCCGACTGGACGGTGCGCCTGCCGCCGGCCGCGCTCGGCGAGCTGCGCGACGTGCTGGCCGGGCTGCGGCGGGCGCCGCTGCCGACCTTCCTGCTCGATCCGCGGGACTTTGCCCTCGACGCCTGCCGGGCCGCGATGGACGAGGTGCGCCGGGTCACCAGTCAGGGCCCGATGTTCGCCGTGCTCGACCGCCTGCCGATGGAAGAGCTCAGCCATGACGAGGCGACCCAGCTCTACTGGCTGCTGTCGAGCCTGCTCGCGCGGCCGGTGGCGCAGAAGCTCAACGGCCAGATGTTCTTTGACGTGACGGATACCGGCGCGAAGCTCAAGCCCGGCTCGGGCATCCGGCCGACCGTGACCAACGTCGACCTGCGCTTCCACAACGACAATTCCTACAACGAGACGCCGCCCGACTATGTCTGCCTGCTCTGCCTGCACCCGGCAAAGCAGGGCGGAGTCAGCCAGGTGATGAGCGTGGCCACGGTCCACCAGGCGCTGGAGGAGCGTTTCCCCGAGCTGATGGACCGCCTCTACCGGCCGTTCTGGTACGACCGCCACGCCGAGCACCAACCCGACGAGCCCACGACCTTCGCCGCGCCGATCTTCGAGCGCGGCGCCGACGGCATGGTGAAAGCGCGCCTGGCGCTCGGCGAAATCTTCGCGGGCTACGAGCTGCGCGGCGAGCGCCTGGACAACGAGACCGCCGCGGCGCTGGCCGCCGTGCAGGCGGTGTTCGACCGGCCCGAGCTCAGGGTCGAGCTCGACTTCGCGCCGGGCCAAATTCAATACGTCAACAACCGCGCCACCGGCCACGCCCGCACCGAGTTCGTCGACCATCCCGAACCCGAGCGCAAACGCCACCTCGTGCGGCTGTGGCTGCGCGACGGCGGCCGGCGCGGCTATCGCGGCTGAGCGTCCCAATCAGACACTCCTCCCCTTCGCGGAGTCCGCGAAGTTTGCGTTTTGGCCGCTTGCGGCCAAAAGCGCACAGGTGCCCGCGTAGCGGGCGGAGGGGTCATGAGCACCACGACTGACGCTCATGACCCCTCCGTCGGCGTAAGACGCCGACACCTCCCCAGCTTCGCTGGGGAGGAAGCGCCCAGGGTTGACTGGATCAATCAATCTTGATGTCGGCCGGCCGCGGCGCACAATGCCGGCATGAAGGACCATTACACGACGTTCGCCGGCTACAACGCCTGGGCCAACGACCGTCTCTACAGCGCCGCCGCGCAGCTCTCCGACGCCGAGTACCGCGCCGACAAGGGCGCGTTCTTCAAGTCGATGCACGGCACGCTCAATCACCTGCTGACCACCGACCGCATCTGGATGAAGCGCTTCACCGGCGAGGGCGAGGCGCCGGACCGGCTCGACGCCATCCTGCACGATCGGCTGCCCGACCTGCGGGCGGCGCGCGACGCCGAGGACCGGCGCATCGTGGCGTGGATCGGCGGTCTCGACGAGACGAGGCTCAAGGGCGTCATCCGCTATCGCCGGGTCTCGACGCCGGACGAGTTCGTGCAGCCCCTGATGCCGGCGCTCGACCACTGGTTCAACCACCAGACCCACCATCGCGGTCACGCACATATGATCCTGACCAGCCTTGGCAAAAAGGCGCCCGAGCTCGACCTTCTGTACTATCAGCGCGAGGTCGAAGCCGGCCGCGCCTGAACAGGAGTTCATCATGCGTCAGTATGCGTTGATCGCCGTTTTCCTTGTCGGGGCCTGTGCAAACGCCGACGCGCTGGACGCCCGGATGAAGCCGATGGTGGGCGCGACCGAACCCGCGCTGATCGCCGCCATGGGCCGCACGCCCGATACCAGCACGGAATCGGCGCCCGGCGTGAAGCAGCTGCAATGGCGCTGGCAGAGAACCTACGCCATCCCCGATCGCATGCTGGGCTACACCTATGCCGGCGGCGCGATCCAGCCGATCCCGAATACGCCGGAAGGCATGGTGCGCGACGAGTGCGTGGCCGAATGGACCGTCGCGCAGGGCGTCGCCACGAGCTTCCGTTCGCAGGGCAACAACTGCACTACCGCCGCGGCGGAGCTTGCGCAGCGTCAGTAGCGTCGGTTCAGGCGCTTAGCGCTGCGACGGCGTCGCTGCCGGCTGCTCCGACAGGAATGCCATCAGCACAGAAAGCGTCTCCGCGGGATTCTCCTCGAAGATCCAGTGCTCGCAGCCTTTCAGGACGGCACGGCGAACGTGCCGCATGCCGGCGGCACCGAGCTGGCGGAACAGGCCGTCTCCCTCGCCCTCGCAGGCGGCGGCAAACGCAGGCAGATCGCGAAGCGCCGATTTGTCGGCTTGCGCGACGAAAGCCTCGTCGGCCTCGAAGGCTTCGTAATACTGGAAGGCGGCGCGCAGGCTGCCGTCCCGCTTGGCCGACGCCACGTAGAGCGATACGTCGTCGGCCGCGAACCGGCGGGTTTTCGTGCGCGAATTCATGAAGGCGAGGATCAATTCCTCTTCCTTGCCGCGATATCGGGAGACCGATTCGTCGACCTTGGCGAACTCGGCGAAGTGCCGCGTTCGCGGGTTGGCCGCGGCAAACCGCTTCATCTGCTCGGTACCGGCGAGTCCTTCGATGAAGGCCGAGGCGACCGTCAGGCTCCTGGCCCGCCGGGGAAACTGAAGCGCGAAGGAGAAGGCCACCCGCGCGCCCAGGTCATACCCCACGACATGCGCCCGATCGATGCCGATACGATCGAGCAGGTCGCGGATGTCGGTCGCCACCGTGCGTTTGTCGTAACCCGAGGGCGGCGGCGGCGATTTCCCCAACCCTCGCATGTCCGGAACGATCAGGCGGAAGCGCTTGCCCAGCGCGGCGACGACAGGGGCAAAGGCATCGCCGGTTTCGGGGAAGCCGTGGAGAAGGACGACGACCTCGTCACTGCTGCCGACGTCGCGATAGTAGATCGACGTGCCGTTGACGAAGACCGTTGCGGCTTTCATCGGCAACCCCGCCGCCCGTGCGGCTTCCTCGAAGGAGAGCTGCCCCGCCGCGGACGCCCCTATCGTCGTGGCGCAGCCGACAACAGCCGACAAGGCGACCAGCGAGGCGCGCCATAGCCTGGCGAGGTCGAAAATCATGCCAAATCCCGCTCCGGTGAAAGTGGGCGAAGACAGGCGCGTTTACGCTGGCGTGGCCTGTGCATAAATGCACAAGATTGCATTCTCAACGTGGAAGAATACACAGGCCGCGATGGACTGGAGCAACCTCAGCTATTTTCTCGCGCTGGCCCGCGGCGGCAGCCTGTCGGCCGCCGCCAAGGTGCTCGGCACCGACCACACGACGGTGGCGCGGCGCGTCCAGGCCCTGGAGAAGGAGCTCGGCCTGCAGCTCGTCGACCGGCGGGCGCGGGCCTACAGCCTCACGCCTTCGGGCCAGCGCATCCGCGAGCTGGCCGCGCGGGTCGAGACCGCGATCGGCGATGTCGAGCGATTTGCCCAGAGCGTCACGCGCACGCCCCAGGGTCCGGTGCGGATCAGCGGACCGCCGGGCCTGATCAACCATTGGCTTGCGCCACGTCTGGCGACGCTGCAGGCAGAGTTTCCCGAGCTTCGCATTGCGCTGATCGGTGAGGCGCGCGAAGCGTCGCTCAGCCGGCGCGAAGCCGATCTGGCGTTGCGCTTGTTCAGGCCGCGCGGGAACGCCCTCGTGGCGCGCAAGCTCGCCAAGGTCACCTACGGTCTCTACGGCTCGAAGGAGTACCTGAGCGGACGGCTGCCCAAGGACCTCGACTTCCTGGGGCACGACGAGAGCGAGGATCATCTGCCGCAGCACAAGTGGCTGAGGGCCATTGCCGGCGACCGTGAATTCGCGCTGCGGGCCAACGACCTCAGCGCTCTGCTGGGCGCTGTCCGCGCCGGTCTCGGCGTGGCGGTCCTGCCGCAGACGCTGGCCCGCCACGACAAGGCGCTAAAGCAGGTGCCGACCGCTGCTCCCGCCCCGACCCGCGACCTCTGGCTCGTGTTCCATCGCGACGTCCGGCGCGTCCCGGCGATCCGCGCCGTGATCGATCATCTCACCGCGATCATCGGCGGCGAGCGCGCGAAAGCGAGCGCGGTCCCTCGGCATCGCGAACCGAGGGAACCGCCTCAACTTCAATAGAACGTCAGCCCTCTTCCTCCTCGAACAGCCAGAGCTGGGCGCTCGGCTGGCCGCCGGGAATGCCGGTCATGCCGAAGAACGCCGGAACGCGGCGCTTCTGTTCCGGGCTGAGGGTCGCGACCAGCGGCTTGGCGGCGGCGATGAAGGTCCTGAGGTCCTTGGCGCGCGCTTCCTCTGCATCGGCGATCTTGCCGAGGGCCACGACAAAGTCGGTCGTCGGCGGCGCTGCCAGGCGCTGCTTGACCCTCTCGAAGGAGCTCTTGGCGATGTCGCGAATGGCGGCCTCGACGGGCGGCCACAGCTTCTCCTGCTCGGGCGTGAGCGCGATCACCGTCTTCAGCGCGGCAATGCGCGCATTCAGCACCGCAGCGGCATCGGCGGCGGTGTATTGCGGCATCGGCGTCGTCGGACGCACCGGCGCCGGGTTGGCGGGCTGCTGCGCCGTCGCCGCGCCGGCCATCGCAAGACCTGAACCGATCACGGCGGTCATCGTCAGAATTGATAGGCTACGCTTCATGGACTGTCTCCTGCTTCGCCGCATGGACCGCCGTCGCGGAAGCTCCGCGAAACGCGGCCTGGGCCGTTTCACTTGCCGTCTGGATTGAGGAACTCAAGGCAGCGAGCGGCTGCCCTGATGGTGTTTCGCGTGTCGCGAGGCGGCCTGCCGGACACAGTCCCGGCAGCGTCTTCTGCGTCGTGATCTCGAAAGTGACCGGCGCTGGGCCGCACGCCCTATCGGTAATCGCCGCCCGGCAGCCGGCCGTGATACGGCGTGTCGCGGCACTGTCCCCACGGACCGACCCAATAGCCCTGCGGGCAATCCGGGCGGTAGGTGTTCGAGCCGTCCGGCATGTGACCGAAATAGGCGTTGTTGCGGCACTCGCCCCAGGGACCCCGCCACCAGCCATAGGCGCACCCTTCGGCGACCAGCGTGAATTGCGGTGCGCGAGGCAGATCCGATTGAAGGGGAAAGGCACCGGCGGGTGCGGCAGCGGCGGCTGACAGGGCAGCACCCGCGAACATCATCGATACTATTTTTTTCATGTACGCTCCCAACGACTGAACACCCGGGCTGATGCGGACGACACCGTAGTCATGACGATCCGGCAGTCAACGCGAAACGCCGACGTTGCAAATTCTCAATGTTGCGGAAATTCGTCACGACGACGCGATGCGCGAAACCACGCCGCCGTCCCGCCCTTTTTGTTTTGCGCCGTCGCCTATTTCTTCTGAAGGACGTCCAGAAGGACGAGGCTCATCGCCTGCGTGCCGGTGCGGATCGTCGGTTCGGGAACCGGCGCGAACTCGGGCGAGTGGTTGCCTGGCAGCGGCGTCTGCGTCGCCATCGCCTGGGCGACGGCCTTGGGGTCGAGGCCGCCGATGCCGAAATAGAACGACGGCACGCCGGCGATGATGAATTCGGAATAATCCTCGCTGGCCGAGCCCGGCGCGGGCATGAGCACCGCCTTGTCGCCGAACGCCGCCTTCAGCACCGCGCCGCTGCGCGCCGTGAGATCGGCATCGTTGATCACGGCCTTGGCGCCGGAGGTGATCTTGATTTCCGGCGGCGGCGCGCCCGCCATCATGGCGACGGCCTTGGCGGTCCGCTCGACGCCCGCGATCATCTTGCCGCGCGTGTCTTCGTCGTAGGAGCGGATGGTGCCGCGCAGCAGGGCGGTGTCGGGGATCACGTTGCCGGCGTTGCCGGCCTGCACCGAGCCGATGGTGACGACGCCGAACTTCGCGGCGTCCTTCTCCCGGCTGATCACGCTCTGCACGTCGACGATGAAATGGCCGGCCATCATCACCGGGTCGATGGTGACGTGCGGCCGCGAGCCGTGGCCGCCCTTGCCGATGAACGTCACCGACAGCCCGTCGGAGGTCGAGTTGATGACTCCCGGCTTGTAGGAGACGTAACCATAGGGGCCCGCGCCGACATGCAGGGCGAAGCCCATGTCCGGCTTGGGAAAGCGCGTGAACAGGCCGTCGGTCACCATGGCCCTGGCGCCGCCGTCGCCCTCTTCCGCCGGCTGGCCGACGAACATGAGCGTGCCGCTCCATTGGTCCTTCATGTCGAGCAGGGTCTTGGCCACCGCGACCCAGACGGACATGTGGATGTCGTGGCCGCAGGAATGCGCCACCGGCGTCTCGGCATTGCGCCACATCTGCTTGGCCGTGCTGGCATAGGGCAGGCCGGTTTTCTCCGGCATCGGCAGGGCATCGAGCTCGGTGCGCACCATCACGGTGGGACCCGCCCCGTTCCTGTAGAGGGCGACGATGCCGGTCTTGCCGACGCCTTCGGTCACCTCGTAGCCCAGCGCGCGCATCTCCGCGGCGAGCTTGGCCGCCGTCCGCGTCTCCTGGAAACCGAGCTCGGGATGGCTATGGATATCCTTGTAGAGCGCCTCGATGTGCGGATATTGGGCATCGAGACCGCGATCGATGGCGGCTCGGGTGCCGGCGACGTCCGCCGCGCTGGCCGCCTGCGCCAGCCCCACGAGCGCCGCGAGGGCGAGACTGCTGCTCCGAAGGCGTGATCCGCGTCGCGCTCATGTGCATTTCCCCCTGCGATGAAACAGGGTGTCGCGAAGCGCCGACGCTGACAAGCCCCGCCGTCCTGGAAGTTGCCGGCCGGAAGATTACTTGCGCGGCGGCAACGTCGCCTTGCTGTCCGTCAGGTAGTGTTCGAGGACGGGGATGCCGCTGTAGTCGCCGGCTTCGCACCTCGCGATCGCGGCGGAGACGGCGAGCGGCCGCTCCGTGCTGCCCATGGCCGGACTGCGGGACAAGTCAGTCAGCGTCTTGCAATATCTGGCGTCGCTCGATTGGGCAAACGCAACCGCCGGAAGGGCAAGCGCCATTCCCACGATCAAAGATCTGCTCAAGGTCGTCACGTTACCCACCTTTCCATCAATGAAGCAGCACGCCATCGGTGCGCTAAAATCATGGCGAGCGAGACTTCTGCCCGCTGCAACAAAGTGCCCGGGCCGCGCGCGTCATATCGCCTGGCAATCTCCATGACACGCGCCGGCGCAGGATTCGCCCAAGTTCCCGTAGGGACGGGTGCAAAACCTCGATAGATTCCGGTGACCATAGAAGAGCGGAGGAAACCATGCGCGGCGTCGTGTTCACCGGCGAGCGGGGCCTCGAGATCATGAACTTCGCGGACCCCACCCCGGACGCAGGTGAGGTCGTCCTGGAGATGAAGGCCTCCGGCATGTGCGGGTCGGACCTGCACCAGTACCGCCGCCCCAAGAACCAGCCTCGGGCAGGCACCGGCATACCGGCGAACCCCGATCCCGTCATTGCCGGGCACGAGCCGTGCGGCGTCGTCGTGGCGGTCGGGCCCGGGGTCAGCGCCGCGGAGGCCAAGGTCGGCGACCGCATGATGGTGCATCACTACCAGGGCTGCACCCAATGCAGCCATTGCCGCTCCGGCTGGCAGCAGCTCTGCCAGGAGGTGCCGGTGAAGGTCTACGGCAACAACGCGCATGGCGGGCATGCCAAGTACCTGAAGGTGCCGGCCAACACGATGGTGCCGCTGCACGATGCGCTGAGCTTCACCGCCGGCGCCGCGATCTCCTGCGGCTCCGGCACCGCCTATGGCGCGCTCAGGCGGATGAACGTCTCCGGCCGCGACACCATCGCCATTTTCGGCCAGGGACCGGTCGGCCTGGCCGGCACCCAGTTCGCCAAGGCGATGGGCGCGCGGGTGATCGCGCTCGACGTCAATCCGCAGCGGCTGGAGCGCGCCAAGGAATTCGGCGCCGACGAGCTGGTCAATCCGGGTTCGAACGACCCGGTCGAGGCGATCAAGGAACTGACGCACGGCAAGTACGCCGATCTGTCGCTCGACACGTCGAGCAACCGCGAGGCGCGTCTCAATGCCATCCGCAGCACCAAGGTGTGGGGCACCATGTGCTTCGTGGGCGAAGGCGGCGACGTCACGATCGACGTCAGCCCGCATCTGCTGCGCCGCCAGATGACGCTGATGGCGTCGTGGACTTTCTCCACCGTCATCCAGGCCGAGTGCGCCGAGTTCTGCATCGAGCGCAAGGTCGACGTCGACAGGCTGTTCACCCATCGCTGGGCGCTCGACCAGGCGGACGAAGCCTACCGGCTGTTCGACAAGCAGTCGGACGGCAAGGGCGTTTTCCTGATCTGAGGCAGGCAAGCAAAAGCCCCGCAACGGCGGGGCTTCTGTTCATCCGGCGATGGTGGGCGCATCAGGGCTCGAACCTAGGACCCGCTGATTACTCCACCACTTCGACTTTCGTCGCCCCTTGCGGGTTCGTGGCCCGGACCATCCCATCGCCGTATCCCTCGCGGGACGTAGGCGGACGCCGTCTGGTCTCTACACCTTCCCCGTTTCCAGGGCTTGGCTCGGGATTGCCATCGCGCGTGAGCGCGGAAGGGTTCCCCGACTTTGACGTCTTGTCATCCCGCCGTTTCCAGCGAGAGCTCCCATCATCTAAGAGTCAGCTGCTCTACCAACTGAGCTAAGCGCCCCTCAAAGCGGCGCGGACTATACCAAGCAGGTTATCGCCTTGTCGAGTTCGGAGAGCGCGCGCGCTTCCGGCAATTGCCGCCATGTCTCCGTCAGCGTGCGGCGCTTCGGGTCGGGATGAGCGGGCCAGAGGCCCGTGCGCTGACGCTCAGCGCTTCCGCGGCAATTGCGCATCGCGGTAGACGCTGACGCCTATCAGCAGGCCGCAGGCGAACATCACCGAGACCATGGCGGTGCCGCCGTTGCTGACCAGCGGCAGCGGCACGCCGACCACCGGCAGAAGGCCCATGACCATGGCGGTGTTGATGAAGACGTAGAGGAACATCATGGCGGTGACGCCGAGCGCCACCAGGCGGCCGAAATGATGCTGGCTGCGCAGCGCGATGGAGAAGCCCCACACCAGCACCAGGGCGAACAGGCCGAGCAGGATGAAGGCGCCCGCCATGCCCCATTCCTCGACGAAGGTGGTGAAGATGAAGTCGGTCTGCTTCTCGGGCAGGAAGTTCAGCGACGACTGGGTGCCCTTCAGGAAGCCCTTGCCGAACAGGCCGCCCGAGCCGATGGCGATCTTCGACTGGGTGATGTGGTAGCCGGCGCCCAGCGGATCGCGGTCGGGATCGAGGAAGGTCAGCACCCTCTTGCGCTGGTATTCGTGCATGAACGACCAGGCGAGCGGCAGGCAGCCGATGGCGGCGACGATGGCGCCCAGGAACATCCAGAGCCGGACGCCGGCCACGAACAGGATCGCGCCGCCGCCCAGCAGCACCATCATCGCCGTGCCGAGGTCGGGCTGCACCATGACCAGCGCGACCGGCGCCAGGATCACGAGCAGCGGCGGCACGACGAAGAGAAGCCGCCCGGCCTGCTCCCGGCTGAGGCCATGATAGTAGCGCGCCAGCACCAGGATCACCGCCACCTTGGTGATCTCCGAGGGCTGGATCTGCATCGGCCCGATCATCAGCCAGCGCTGCGCGCCCATGCCGGTCTTGCCGACCACGTCGACGGCGACCAGCAGCAGCAGCGAGACGATGTAGATCGGCCAGGCGAGCGCCAGCCAGACCTTGGGGTGCATCAGCGCCACCACCAGCATCAGGCCGAAGGCCACGCCGTAGCGCACCGCATGGCGCGCCGCCCACGGATCGAAGCGCCCGCCGGCCGCCGAATAGAGCGCCACCACGCCGATACCGGCGATCGCCGTCAGCACCAGCGCCAGGCCCCAGTTGATGCGCCAGATCTTCTCGGCAAAGCCGACCGGCGCCGGCGCGTCGAGCCCGACGACGGTCGAGGCGACGAGGCTCATCGCGACGCCATCTTGCGGAAGCGGTCGGTGCGGCGCGAGGGATCGCGCTTCATGGTCTCGACCAGCACGTCGCGGCCGATCGGGCCGGCGGTGCTGCCGCCCGCCATGCCGTGCTCGACGATGACGGCGCAGGCGTAGCGCGGATTGTCGACCGGCCCGAAGCAGACGAACAGCGCATGGTGGCGCAGGTGCCAGGGCAGCATCGCCTGGGTGATGCCCATGTCGCGCTCGCGTTCGGTGATGCGCTTGACCTGGGCGGTACCGGTCTTGCCGGCGAAGCGGAACGCCGGGTCGAGCAGCTTGCCCTGGCTGTCGAGGCGCAGCTGGTTGGCGGTGCCGAAGCCGGCATTCACCACGTTGAACATGCCCTCGCGGATCAGCGCCAGGTTCTTTTCATTGAAGCGCATCGAGGGCGCCGCGGGCTTGTTGCGCGGCGGCGGCGGCGCCAGCTCCTCGCGCGGCGTCGACGAGGCGAGAAGCAGGTTGGGCTGCACCTCGTAGCCGCCGTTGGCGATGCGCGCCGTCATGACGGCGAGCTGCAGGGGCGTCGCATTCATGTAGCCCTGGCCGATGCCGAGGTTGAACGTGTCGCCGTGCTGCCAGGGCTTGCCGAGCTTCTCCTGCTTCCAGGCGCGGCTGGGCTGGATGCCGGCCAATTCGCCGGGCAGCCCGAGCTCGCTCTGCCGGCCGAAGCCCAGCCGGCCGCCCACGTCGGCGACGCGGTCGATGCCGGCCTTGCGGGCCGCCTCGTAGAAGAAGCAGTCGCACGACTGGGCGATCGCCTCGGAGACGTTGGTCGAGCCGTGGCCGCCCTTCAGCCAGCAGTGGAACTTGATGCTGCCGAGCTCGATGAAGCCGTTGCACGGCAGCCGCGTCCACGGGTCGATCGCCTTGGATTCGAGGGCGGCCAGAGCCGTCACCATCTTGTAGGTCGAGCCCGGCGGATAGACGCCGTTGATCGCCTTGTTGTTGAGCGGCCGCTCGGGGCTTTCGAGGAGCTCGCGCCACTCGCTCTGGGTGATGCCGCGGGCGAAGGTGTTGGGATCGAAGCCGGGCGTCGAGACCATCGACAGCACATCGCCGGTGACGACGTCGAGCACCACGACCGAGCCGCTCTGGTGCTCCTTCATGCGCTCGGCGACGAAGCGCTGCAGGTCGAGATCTATGGTCAGGAGCGCGTTGGCGCCGGGCTGGCCTTCGGTGCGGTCGAGCTCGCGCACCACCCGGCCGACGGCGTTGACCTCGACCTGGACGGCGCCGGCGCGGCCGCGCAGCTCGTCCTCGAGCGAGCGTTCCACGCCCTTCTTGCCGAAACGCAGCGTGGCGAGCTGCAGCACCGGATCGTCGCGGCCGGCGAGATCCTCGTCGGCGACGCGGCCGGTGTAGCCGATGATGTGGCTCATCAGCTCGCCCTCGGGATAGTCCCGCGTCTGGCCGAGATCGATGAACACGCCGGGCAGGTCGGGCGCGTTGAACTCGACCCGCGCCACCTCTTCCCAGCCGAGATTCTCGCGCACCACGACCGGCTGGGCGTTGCGGCTGCGCCGGAGCTCGCGCAGCAGGCGGTTCTTCTCGGCCTCGCCCAGGCTGAAGACCTGGTCGAGGCGCTCGACCAGCACTTCCACGCCGCGGCCGCGGTCGGAGGTGGCCATGGCGCGGAAATTGTTGCGGTTGATGGCGAGCGGCTGGCCGGTGCGGTCGAAGATCAGGCCACGCGACGGCGGCAGCAGCCGGAGATTGATGCGGTTCTCCTCGGCCAGGGTGGCGAAGCGCTGCGTCTCGATGACCTGGAGCTGGTAGAGCCGGCCGGCCAGCGCCGCCAGCAGCACGCCCTGCGCGCCGCCCAGCAGCAGGGCGCGCCGGGTGAACAGGCTGGAGCGCTCGCCGTCGCCCTTGCGGTAGCGCATCATGGCGTGGTCTCCCCGGGCCGCGCCGTGCCGCGCGACAGCTCGGGCACGTTCAGCGGATCGCGCGCGCGCACGCGGGCGAGCAGCGGGGCGATCACCGGGTAGAGCACGATCACCACGACATATTGGACGAAGGCGGCCAGCGGATCGATGGCCGTCCAGGTCCACAGCGAGGTGAAGATCCAGACCAGCAACACGAAGCCCAGCGCCAGCAGGCAGAAGCCGAACCACTGGAAGAGGAACGGCACGCCCACGAGATAGCGCCGGTTGTTGGCGACGGTGGCGCGGATCAGCACGAAGCCCAGCGCGCTCACGCCGACCGGCGCGCCGGGGCCGCCCAGCAGCAGGTCGAGCAGCACGCCCATCACCAGCAGCAGCAGGCCGGGCAGGCGCTCGGGCGTGGCCAGGCTGAACTGGAAGACGATCAGCACCGGCAGGAGCGGCAGGGCGTCGGACAGATAGGGCGCGCGCAGCGGCGCCAGGGTGAGCAGCACGAAGAACAGCAGGACCGCGCCGGGCAGGGCGGCGCGACCCCAGCGGTCGAGCATGGCGAGCGATCCATCGACCCTCATGTCAGCGGATCCCCATCTCAGCGGATCCTTTGCCCGGGCACCAGCGTACCGGCAGGTACTGCGGCAGGCGGCGAGGTCGCGCCGCTCACCAGGCCGGCCACGCCGTAATCGACGACGCGCACGAACTCGAGCCGCGAGAAATCGGCAAACGGCTTGACGCGCACGCCGCCCTCGCCGGTCTCGACGACCTCGCCGACCGGGATGCCGACGGGAAAGCTGCCGCCATGGCCGGAGGTGATGATGCGATCGCCGCGCTGCACGCCCGCCACGCTCTGCAGCAGGGTGAGGCGAAGCTGCGGGGAATTGTCGCCGGCCAGGATGGCGCGCTCGCGGGTGCGCTCGATCAGCACCGGCAGGCGCGAGTTGACGTCGGTGACGAACAGCACGCGCGCGCTGTTGTCGCCGACCTCGGCGATGCGCCCGGCGAGGCCCTCGCCGGTGACCACCGCCTGGCCGTGCGCCACGCCGGCGCGGCGTCCGACATTGAGCAGGGCGCCCCGCACATAGGCGCTGACGCTGTCGCCGACGATGCGGGCGGTGATGAAGGAAGCCTCCGGACCCTCGCGGAAATTGGCCAGGCCGCGCAGGCCGTCATTCTCGTTCTCCAGCCGGCGCGCCGCGGTCTGCCAGGCAAGCAGGCGGGCATTCTCCTCGCGCAGCCGGGCGTTCTCCTGGCGCAGCGAGGCGAATTCCCTGAGATCGGCGATGGCGCGGTTGGCGGCAGCCACCGGGCGGGCGATGGCCTCGAGCACCGGGCTTGCCAGGTCGAGCGCCAGCACGCGGGCATTCTCGACCAGGACGGTGTCGGCCTTGCCGATCAGCATGGCGCCGAAGGCGGCGAGCACCAGCAGGCCAAGCGCGAAGCGCTGTACGGCTGCGCGTACCTGGCCGGCGGCTACCTCGAAATCGTCCCGAATCGCCATGTCGGGCCCAGTCTACTCCAAGTGGGCGGCGACGTAGTGCGTTTTAGTACATCGACGACAGAACGCCGCGCAGTCGGTTGATGTTTTCCACCGCGTGGCCGGTGCCGAGCGCCACGCAGAGCAGCGGATCCTCGGCCACCGAGACCGGCAGGCCGGTGGCCTGGCGCAGCACGGTGTCCATGTTGGCCAAAAGGGCGCCCCCGCCGGTCAGCACGATGCCCTTGTCGACGATGTCGGCGGCGAGCTCCGGCGCGGTGTTCTCGAGCGCCACCTTGACGGCCTCGATGATGGCGCTGACCGGCTCCTGCAGGCTCTCGGAGATCTGCCGCTCGGTGATCACAAGCTCCTTGGGCACGCCGTTCATCAGGTCGCGGCCCTTGATCTCCATGGTGCGGCCCTCGCCGTCCTCGGGCGAGCAGGCCGAGGCGATGGTCTTCTTGATGCGCTCGGCCGAGCTTTCGCCGACCAGCAGGTTATGGTTGCGGCGGATATAGCCGATGATGGCCTCGTCCATCTTGTCGCCGCCGACCCTGACGGAGCGCGGATAGACGATGCCGCCCAGCGACAGGATGGCCACTTCCGTCGTGCCGCCGCCGATATCGACCACCATCGAGCCGGTCGGCTCGGTGACCGGCAGGCCGGCGCCGATCGCCGCCGCCATCGGCTCCTCGATCAGCCAGACCTTGCGCGCGCCGGCGCTTTCGGCCAATTCCTGGATGGCGCGGCGCTCGACGGCGGTCGAGCCGGAGGGCACGCAGACCACGATCTGCGGATGGGCGAAGCTGCGGCGGTTGTGAACCTTGGAGATGAAGTGCTTGATCATCGCCTCGGCGACTTCGAAGTCGGCGATGACGCCGTCGCGCAGCGGGCGGATCGCCTGGATGTTGCCGGGCGTGCGGCCCAGCATCATCTTGGCCTCTTCGCCGACGGCCAGGACCTGGCGCTTGCCGCTTTGCGTCGTGAGCGCCACGACCGACGGCTCGTTCAGCACGATGCCGCGACCCTTCACATAGACCAGCGTGTTGGCTGTTCCGAGGTCGATGCCCATGTCCGCCGAAAAGAGCCCGATGACACGCGAGAGCATTTAGGTAAGTCTCTGTTATTGCTGATAGAATTTGATCGGACGATGCAGCTGTGGGCCCGACGCCAAGGGTGCGTCCGGGTTTAGACCGGCAGGCGGAGAGCCGCAAGGCGATTCAAGCGAACGATGCGGCAACGCATATCTCGCCAACAAATCATCAGGCAGGCTGAAGGATACGGCTTCGCTATTGGCCAAGGCGCGGCGCGGCCGTCTGCGTTGCCTTGACCAGCGCCTGGATGTCCTTCTGCGAGAGCTGGACGAGATCGGCATAGGCCTTGCGCGTGATCTCCGGCCGTCCCGTGCCCTCGCCGCTCAGCCGATACTGGCCGTTGCGTTCGGCGAACAGGAAATAGAACGGCAAGGCCGGATTGCCGGGCGCCGTCACGACCGCCACGGAGCGGTTGTCGTTGCAGCCATAGATATCCCAGGCGGTGCCGCCATAGGTCTTGCTGCCGAAGGGGCCGCGATCGCAGATGATGCGCGCTTCGGACGGTCCCTGCGCCATCGTTTCGGTCGACGCCAGGAGGAGTGCCGGGAGCAGGAGGCAGGTCAGCGACTTCACGACGGCCGGCCCTAGTCGAACACCACGACGCCGCGCGCCACTTCACCAGCCATCATTCTCTTGAAGCCCTCGTTGATGTCGGCGAGCTTGTAGGTGCGGCTGATCAGGCCGTCGATGTTGAGCCGCTTGTTCATGTAGTGGTCGACCAGCACGGGGAAGTCGAGGTCGGGCCGCACCGAACCGTAGAACGTGCCGCTCACCTTCTTCTCGCTGAACACCATCATGAAGGGTGAGTACGACGCGCGCACCGTCGGCGCCGAGATGCCGACCGCCACGGCATGGCCGCCCGGCGCCAGCGCATCGAAGGCCAGTGCCTGGGTCTTGTCGACCGACACGGCGTCGAAGGAATAATCGACGCCCAGCCCGCCGGTGATCGCCTTCACCTTCTTCGCGGCGTCTTCGTTGGTGGCTGTGTTGATCGTGTGGGTGGCGCCGAAGGTCCTGGCCATCTCCAGCTTGTTGTCGAGGATGTCGGCGGCGATGATCGTGCCCGCGCCCGACAGCACCGCGCCCTGCACGGCGTTGAGCCCGACGCCGCCGCAGCCGATCACCAGCACCGACGAGCCGGCCTCGATCCTGGCATGGCGCGTGACGGCGCCGACGCCGGTCGCCACGCAGCAGCCGACCAGCGCCGCCTGCGGCCACGGCATGTCCTTGCGGATCGGCACCACCATCTCCTCGGGCACGACCACTTCCTCGGCGAAGGTGCCGATGCGCGCCATCTGGTTGATGCCCTGGCCCTTGTGCTTGATGCGCAAGGTGCCGTCGTAGAGCGCGCCCGGCGGCACCGACGCGCGGCCGATGCAGAGCACGGTGCGGCCCTGGGTGCAGTAGCGGCAGCGGCCGCAATGCGGGCGGAAGGAGAAGATCACGTGGTCGCCCGGCTTCACCGTCGTGACGCCGGGGCCGCATTCGGCGATCTCGCCGGCCGCCTCGTGGCCGGGCACGATCGGCAGCGGCGAGGGCCAGTCGCCGTTCATGACGTGCCAGTCGCTCTGGCACACGCCCGAGGCCTTCATCTTGACCCGCACCTCGCCCGCCTTGGGCGGATCGAGCTCGCAGTCGACGACCTGCAGCGGCTCGTTGGGCTTGAACAGAACGGCGGCTTTCATTGCATCTCCTCCCGCGTGGCGGAGTCACTATAGCATCGCGATTGTTGACCAGGCATCGGAAGCGCGTTCAACTCGGCGAAAAGCAGCCTGGGAGGGGACGACATGATGAAGACCCATCGTCGTAGCATTCTGCGTGGCGGCGTCGGCGCCGCCGCCCTCGCAACGGGCGTGCTGCCCGCGCCCGCCCTGCTCGCCCAGGGCGGCAAGCCCCATGCCGGCACGACGATCAACGCGTCGTGCTTCCAGACGACCTTCTTCGAATACCTGAAGAACTACTTCCCGCAGTTCGAGGAGAAGACCGGCATCAAGGTCAACTTCAACATGCAGGCCTTCCCGGTCTACAACCAGCGCACCGACCTCGAACTGTCGACCAGGGGCTCGGCGCTCGACGTGGTCAACGCCACCTTCATCTATACCGGCCGCTGGATCGGCGCCGGCTGGCTCACCAGCCTCGACACCTTCACCAAGGATCCCAAGTACACGCCGGCCGACTGGGCGCCGGAGGATTTCGTGGCCGGCACGCAGTCGGCGATGCAGAACGCCAAGGGCGAGACCTTCGCCTTCTCCTGGGAAGGCGGCGCCATGATCCAGAGCGCGGCGCGCTACGACCTGATCGAGAAGGCGGGCCTCAAGCTGCCGACGACCTTCGACGAGCTGATCAAGGTCTGCGACGCCACCCACAACAAGGACGGCGTGGCCGCCTTCACCGCCGACAAGCTGCATCACTGGAACTGGATTCCCTACCTGATGGGCATGGGCGGCGGCGTGTTCAAGGCGCCGCCGGAGAACCTGACGCCGACGCTCAACACGCCGCAGGCCGCCCAGTCGGGCGAGTGGTACGCCAACCTTCTGATGAAATACGGGCCGGACGGCCTGCTCTCCTATTCCGACGATCAGGCGATGCGCTCGCAGATGTCGGGGCGCGCCAACATCCGCACCCAGTCGATCACCTGGATGGTGCCGCTCGCCAAGCACGCCGAAAGCACGGTGCAGAAGACGGTGCGCTACGGGCTGATGCCGACCGGCCCGGCCGGCAATTTCTCGGGCTGCAACAGCCACGGCCTCGCCATTCCGGCCGGCTCGAAGAAGAAGGAAGCGGCGTGGGAGTTCATCAAGTGGGCGCTCTCGAAGGAGACGCTGGCCATGGTCGTCAAGGACCACGGCTATCCCAGCGTCTGCCGGCTCTCGGTCATCAACAGTCCCGAATTCAAGAACGTGCTGACGCTCAACGGCCAGGACGTGGCGTCGCTCTATCTCGAGGTGCTGAAGCTGGGCGGCAAGTCCGGCTACATGAAATACCGCACGGTGCCGATCTATCCGCAGGTCGGCGACAAGATCAACAAGGCGATCGAGCGCATCGCCACCAAGCAGCAGGCCGCACCCGAGGCGCTGAAGCAGGCCCAGGCCGAGGCTCTCCAGGATCTGCAGAAGGCCGGGATCAAGGTTGATCTCTGAAGCAGTCTCTTCCTCCCCACGCAGTGGGGAGGTGCCCCGCAGGGGCGGAGGGGTCATGAGTCTCCGCCCGGTGCTTCCGACCCCTCCGTCGCTTCGCGACACCTCCCCAGCTTCGCTGGGGAGGAGAAGATGAGCTTCGCTCGCCAGCAACACCGTTTCTTCGCTTTCTGCGTCGCTCCGTCGCTGGCGGTGCTGGCGGTGATCACGCTCCTGCCGGCGCTCTATCTGCTGGCGACGAGCTTCACCCAGCTCAGCCTGACCCGGCCCGAGACGCAGTGGGACTTCTCGCAGCCGCTCGAGAGTTACCGCCAGCTCCTGTCGGACTCGCGCCTGCACAATTCGGTGTGGGTGCAGATCAAGCTTTCCTTCTGGACGGTGCTGCTGCAGCTCCTGATCGGACTCGGCCTGGCGCTGCTGCTGAACGTCCGCTCGCGCCTGCTCGAGGCGCTGCGCACGGTGTTCCTGATCCCCATGGTGCTGCCGCCGATCGTCGTCGCCATCATCTGGAAGGTGATCTACACGCCCGACATCAGCCCGATGCACGGCCTCTTCCGGGCGCTGGGCTGGAACGTGCCGGCGCTGATCACCGATCCCAACTGGGCGCTGACCTCGATCATCATCGCCGACACCTGGGAATGGTTCCCCTTCACCATGCTGATGGTGCTGGCCGCCCTGCAGATGATGCCGCAGGAGCTGCTCGACGCCGCCCGGGTCGACGGCGCCTCGCCGTGGCAGCTCACGCGCTACATCACCCTGCCCTTCCTGCGCGGCGTGCTGCTGGTCGCAGGCCTGTTCCGCCTGATCGATTCGATAAAGGCCTTTCCGCTGATCTTCATCCTGACCGACGGCGGGCCGGGCAGCCTCACCGAGGTCACCAACTACTATTCGTTCCTGCAGGCCTTCAATTTCTCCTTCCTGGGATTTTCCAGCGCCATCACCGTCGCCCTGCTCGCCGCCACCATCGCGCTGAGCTGGCTGATCGTGCGCCTGATCGGATGGGGCAGCAAAATTGACTAGAAGATCGAGCGGGCGCGATCGCTTCCTGATGCAGGCGCTGGCCGTCGTGCTGGCGGTGCTGGCGCTGGCGCCGTTCCTGTGGCTGCTGCTGATGTCGTTCAAGACCAACGCCGAGATCTTCCGCTTCCCGCCGCGGCTCCTGTTCGATGCGACATGGGCCAACTACGCCGCCCTGTGGACCTCGGAGTTCCGCAATTCCTTCGCCAACAGCCTGGTGGTGAGCGTGGCCTCGACGGCGATCGCCCTGGCGATCGGCGTGCCGGCGGCCTATGCGCTGTCGCGCTGGACGTCGCGCGGCGGCGGCACGATCACGCTGTGGATCCTGGCCAGCCGCATGGCGCCGCCGATCGCCTTCACCATCCCCTACTTCCTGGTCTACCGCCATCTCGAGCTTTTAGACACGCTGACCGGCCTGATCCTGATCTATCTCACCTTCAACCTGTCGCTGGTGATCTGGATGATGCGACCGTTCTACGACCAGTTGCCGCGCTCGCTCGAGGAGGCGGCCTGGATCGACGGCGCCACGATGTGGCAGGGTTTTTATCGCATCATCCTGCCGCTTTCCGGCCCCGGCCTGGCGGCGACGGCGATCCTCTGCTTCCTGTTCGCCTGGAACGATTTCTTCTTCGCCCTGATCCTGACCCGCACCGAGGCCATGACGGCGCCGGTGGCGGTGGTCAATTTCATGAACTACGAAGGCTGGGAATGGGGCCGCATCGCCGCCGGCGGCACCATGATCATGCTGCCGGTGCTGGTGTTCTCCTTCATCGTGCGGCGCTATCTGGTGAGCGGCCTGACCGGAGGGGCGATCAAAGGATGACCAAGGTACTTCTCATCACCGGCGGCGCCTCGGGCATCGGTGCCGAGACCGCGCGTCGCGCGGCGGGCCGCGGCTACAAGGTCGCCCTGAACTACCGCTCGCGCGATGCGCAGGCCCGGCAGGTGGTGGCCGACATCGAGGCGGCGGGCGGAACGGCCGTCGCCCTGCCCGCCGACATGGCGCGCGAGACCGATATCGTGCGGCTGTTCGAGGAGACCGAGCGGGCGCTCGGTCCGATCACCCACCTGGTCAACAGTGCCGGCACCGGCCTGCGCGCGCGGGTCGACGAATACGACGCGGCGCGGCTCGCGAATCTCTTCGCGATCAACGCGATCGGCCTGATGCTGTGCTGCCGCGAGGCCGCGAAGCGCATGTCGACCCGGAACGGCGGCAAGGGTGGCGCCATCGTCAATGTCTCGTCGATGGCCTCGACGATCGGCGGACGGCTGGGCTCCAGCGCCTATGCGGCGACCAAGGGCGCGGTCGATGCCTTCACCAAGGGCTTCGCCCGCGAGGCGGCTGCCGAGGGCATCCGGGTCAATGCGATCCGGCCGGGCATGGTGCTGACCGAAATGACCGAAGGCTCGCTCGCCGAGCCGGCCTTCCGCGCCCGCATCGAGGCGTCGATTCCCATGCACCGCGTGGGCGAGAGCCACGAGATCGCCGAGGCGATCCTGTGGCTGCTGTCCGACGAGGCTTCCTTCATCACCGGCGCCATGATCGACGCGGCGGGCGGCGGCTACATCATCTAAAGCGAGCTGTCGGTCGGCTCGGGGTGCCGCCCAGCGAAGATCAGTTCCTGGTCTTGTCGACCAGCGCGCGTTCCTTGATCCACGGCATCATGCCGCGCAGCTTGGCGCCGATCTCCTCGATCGGATGCTCCGACATCTTCTTGCGCATCGCCTTGAACGAGGCCTGGTTGACCTTGTTCTCCAGCATCCAGTCGCGCGCGAAGCGGCCGGACTGGATGTCGGCCAGCACGCGCTTCATCTCGGCCTTGGTCTCGTCGGTGACGATGCGCGGGCCGGAACGATACTCGCCGTACTCCGCGGTGTTGGAGATCGAGTAGTTCATGTTGGCGATGCCGCCCTCGTAGATCAGGTCGACGATCAGCTTGACCTCGTGCAGGCACTCGAAATAGGCCATCTCCGGCGCGTAGCCCGCCTCGACCAGGGTCTCGTAGCCCGCCTTGATCAGCTCGACCAGGCCGCCGCACAGCACGACCTGCTCGCCGAACAGATCGGTCTCGCATTCTTCCTTGAAGGTGGTCTCGATGGTGCCGGCGCGGCCACCGCCGATCGCCGAGGAGTAGCTGAGGCCGATCTCGAGCGCGTTGCCCGACGCGTTCTGCGCCACCGCCACCAGGCAGGGCACGCCGCCGCCGCGCAGGTATTCGGAGCGCACCGTGTGGCCGGGGCCCTTGGGCGCGATCATGAACACGTCGATGTCGGCGCGCGGCGAGATCAGGTTGAAGTGGACGTTGAGCCCGTGCGCGAAGGCGAGGGCTGCGCCCGGGCGCATGTTGGGGGCGAGGTCGGCGGTGTAGATGTCCGACTGCAGCTCGTCCGGCGTCAGCACCATGACGATGTCGGCCCATTTGGCGCCCTCGGCCGGGCTCATCACCTTGAAGCCCGCGTCCTCGGCCTTCTTGATCGAAGCCGAGCCGGCCTTGAGCGCGATGCGCACGTCCTTCACGCCCGAGTCGCGCAGATTCATGGCGTGGGCATGGCCCTGGCTGCCGTAACCCACGACCAGGACCTTCTTGCCCTTGATCAGGTTCACGTCGGCATCGCGATCGTAATAGACACGCATTGGGGCCATTCCTCCTGGCAAAGTGCGCTTTTACCCTTGAAAGGGGGCTTACTAGACAACCCGGCCGGCAAAGGCCAGCTTCAATTCCATGCTCGCGATACGCTTTCCGCTCTTCCTGCTGTGCCTCGCGCAGGCCCTCGCCGCCTGCGTCGACCACCCCGATCGCTCGGCGCCGACCGGTCCTGCGGTGCCGATGCCGGAGATCCAGGCCGCCATCGCCAACTCGACGCCCGACGAGGCGCGCCGGGCGATGAGCAACAAGACCTGGCTGTGGACCCGCGGCGGCGGTCCCTACCAGGTTCACTACTCGACGGCCGACGGCAGGGACTTCGCCTGGCTGGTGGGCGAAAGCAGGATCTTCGCCGGCGAGTGGCGGATCGATACCACGACCGGCCCGCAGGGCCAGCTCGTCCAGCTCTGCCTGCGCTATCCCGGCGTGAGGCGGCCGGATCTCAGCGACAGCTGGAGCTGCCGCCCGGCCGGCACGTTCTTCATCGAGATGACCGAGCGCGAGAGCGGCGATCCGTTGCACCTGTTGGGGCGCACGCAGGCGCAGTTCGTGCTGACCCGGCCGCCGTCCAACCTCGCCGAGGTGGAGGCGCAGGTCGTTGGCCGTTAGCGGCTCGCGAGAGCGAGCCGCAGGCCGAGCAGCGCCAAGGCGCCGCCCATGAACCGATCCAGCCAGAACTTCGCCCGACGATAGAAGGCCCTCGCCGGCCCGCCCGAGAACAGCAGAGCGAGAATCGCGAACCAGGCGAATTCGTTCACGGCCACGATGGCCAAGACCGTGGCGTCCATCCAGGCCGGCAGGTTCGCGGGCAGCAGCGACAGGAAGATGCTGCCGAAGAACACCATGATCTTGGGATTGCTGAGCTGCAGCAGCAGGGCGCGCAGGAAGCCCTGCCAGCCCGTCAGGCGCAGAGCGCCGCCGAGCGGGATTTCCGGCAGCGGGTCGCGGGCGTGACGCCACAGCATGATCGCCAGATAGAAAAGATAGATCGCGCCGCCGATGCGGAAGGCGAGGTAGAGCCATTCGAAGCGGGCGAACAGCGCCTGCAGGCCGAACAGCGCCGCCGTCGCCCACAGCAGCGCGCCCACCATCATGGCGAGCGCCGCCAGAAGCCCGCCGCGCCGGCCGGCGACAGCCGCGGTCTGGATCACCAGCACGGTCGAGGGACCGGGGCTGGCGACGGCCAGCAGGTGAACGACCGAGAGCCCCAGCAGGGCAACGACGTAGTCCACGATCAGAGCGCCTCGGCGCCGCGCGACATGGCGACGATGCCGGTGCGGCCGACATCGACCAGGCCGAGCCCTTCCATCAGGCCGACGAAGGTCTGCACCTTGTCGGACGTGCCGGTGACCTCGAACACGAACGAATCGGTCTTGGCGTCGATCACCTTGGCGCGGAACACGTCGGCCAGGCGCAGCGCCTCGACCCTCTTCTCGCCGGTGCCCTTGACCTTGACCAGCGCCAGCTCGCGCTCGATATGCGGGCCCTCGACGGTGAGGTCGCGCACGCGATGGACCGGCACCAGCCGGTCGAGCTGGGCCTTGATCTGCTCGATCACCATGGGCGTTCCCGTGGTCACGATGGTGATGCGCGAGAGGTTCTCCTTGGCGTCGGTTTCGGCGACCGTCAGGCTCTCGATGTTGTAGCCGCGGCCCGAGAACAGGCCGACCACGCGCGCCAGGATGCCGGGCTCGTTGTCGACCAGAACGGAGATGGTATGGCTGGACGCCAGGTCGGACGCGCTCACACCAGCACCATGCCCTCTTCCGACATCGGCTTGGCGGCCTTGTCGTCGGGCCCCAGCAGCATGTCGTTGTGCGCCGCGCCCGAGGGGATCATCGGGAAGCAGTTCTCCAGCTTGTCGACCAGCACGTCGACGATGACCGGCCGGTTGACCTCGATCATCTGCTTGATCGTGTCGTCGAGCTTGGCCGGCTCGTGGCAGCGCAGGCCGACCGCGCCGAACGCCTCGGCGAGCTTCACGAAGTCGGGCAGCGATTCCATGTAGCTCTCGGAATAGCGGCCGCCATGCAGCAGCTCCTGCCACTGCCGCACCATGCCCATGTACTGGTTGTTGAGGATGAAGACCTTCACCGGCAGGCGATACTGCGCCACCGTCGAGAGCTCCTGGATGTTCATCATGATCGAGGCCTCGCCCGCCACGTCGATGACGAGCGCGTCGGGATGGGCGATCTGCACGCCCATGGCGGCCGGCAGGCCGTAGCCCATGGTGCCGAGCCCGCCCGAGGTCATCCAGCGGTTGGGCTGCTCGAACTTCAGGAACTGCGCCGCCCACATCTGGTGCTGGCCGACCTCGGTGGTGATGTAGTGGTCGCGGTTCTTGATGTGGTGATAGAGCCGCTCGAGCGCGTATTGCGGCTTGATCGTCTCGTTGTCCTGCTTGTAGGCGAGGCAGTCGCGGGCGCGCCACGTGTCGATCTCGGCCCACCATGCCTTCAGCGCCTTGAGGTCGGTGCGCGGCTGCTTGGCCTTCCACACCCGGATCAGGTCCTCCAGCGCGTGGCCGGCGTCGCCCACGATCGGCAGGTCGACCCGCACGTTCTTGTTGATCGAGCTCGGATCGATGTCGATGTGGATCTTCTTCGAGTGCGGCGAGAACTCGGTGAGCTTGCCGGTGATGCGGTCGTCGAAGCGCGCGCCGATATTGATCAGCACGTCGCAGTGATACATCGCCAGGTTGGCTTCGTAGGTGCCGTGCATGCCCAGCATGCCGAGGAACTGCTTGTCCGATGCGGGAAACGTGCCGAGGCCCATCAGGGTGTTGGTGATGGGATAGCCCGTCATGTGCACGAACTGGGCGAGCAGCTTGGACGCCTTCGGCCCGGAATTGATCACGCCGCCGCCGGTGTAGAAGACCGGCTTCCTGGCATTGGCGATCAGCTCGATCGCCTGCTCGATCTTCTTGAGCTCGGGCTTGACCTGCGGGCGGTAGCTCTTGTGCTGCACCGGCTTCTTGGGCGCGCAATAGTCGTGCTTGTTCATCAGCACGTCCTTGGGCAGGTCGATCACGACCGGCCCGGGACGGCCCGAGCGCGCGACGTAGAAGGCCTCGTGGACGATGCGCGCGAGATCGCCGACGGCCTTCACGAGATAATTGTGCTTGGTGCAGGGCCTGGTGATGCCCGTGGTGTCGGCTTCCTGGAAGGCGTCATTGCCGATCAGATGGGTCGGCACCTGGCCGGTCAGGCAGACCACGGGGATGGAATCCATCAGCGCATCGGTGAGGCCGGTCACGGCATTGGTGGCGCCCGGACCCGAGGTCACCAGCACGACGCCCACCTTGCCGGTCGAGCGCGCATAGCCCTCGGCGGCATGGACGGCGGCCTGCTCGTGGCGGACCAGGATGTGGCGCAGCCGGTTCTGCTTGAACAGCGAGTCGTAGATCGGCAGGACCGCGCCGCCCGGATAGCCGAAGACGACCTCGACTTCCTCGTCGATCAGGGCTTTCACCAACAGATCGGCGCCAGTCGTGGCGGGCTCCTCGGGCTTCATGACGGGGTCTCCTTCAAGACAAATGCGCCGCAAAACGGGGTTTGCGGCGGGGCGGAAAATATCGGCGGGGTCCGGAAGGGTCAACCGAAATCAGCACGAAATGTAAAGTTTCAGACCCCTGAATTGGTCAATAATTTCTCAGTCGGTCCCAAGACCGGGTTGGCCTGCGGGTCCAATACCAGATCTGGTGTCATCTGGTGCCGAAACCACGTCATCTGGCGTTTGGCATATTGGCGGGTGTGATCGACGGCGATCCGGCGCGCTTCGTCGAGCGACAGCTCGCCCCGGAAGTGTCGAAACAGCTCGGGCGCACCGTGGGCTTTCAGACCCGGCCAGCGCGGGTCGGGCGCGCGATCGAAGATGGCGCGGACCTCGGCCAGCACGCCCGTCTTCAGCATGCCGTCGAATCGACTCGCGATGCGGGCGCGCAGCCAACCGCGCTCGGGCGCCAGCAGCACCGTCGTGAAGCGCCAGCGCACCGACTCGCCTTCACCTTGCTGCCAGAGGCTGAGCGGCCGGCCGGTCGCCAGCCAGACTTCCCAGGCGCGGACATGGCGCTGGCGATCGCCGGGCTTCAGCCGCGCCACGATCACCGGATCCTTCTCGGCAAGCCGCGCGCGGAAGGCGTCGGGGCCCATCGCCTGCCATTCCGCATTGGCCTGATCGCGCACGCCAGGCGACGGATCGGGAATGGCGGCGATGCCCTGCATCAACGTCCGGAGATAAAGGCCCGAGCCGCCGCACAGGATGGGCGTGCGACCCTCGGCCAGGCAACGCTCGATCTCCGCCGCAGCCAGGGTCCGCCAGCGCGCGGCCGACAAGGTCTCCGAAAGCGGCAGCACGCCGTACAGCCGGTGCGGCACGCCGGCCTGCTCCTCGGCCGTGGGCTGCGCCGTCAGGATCGGGAAGGCGTCGTAGGTCTGCATGGCGTCGGCATTGATCACCGTGCCCTGCCGTCCTTGGGCCAACGCAAGCGCCAGCGCCGACTTGCCGCTGGCTGTCGGGCCGGTGATGACGATGACGCGCGGAAGGGCCATGGCGGGCGGATTGTTTGCAAATCCACGGTGCCACCGCTAGAGGCGGGGCGTGAAAAACGTCCTTGTCCTTATTTCGAGTTCCGCCCATCCGGCGCTGAACGACGGCGCGATCAGCTGCGCCATCGAGGCGCTGCGTGCCCAGGGCGCCACGGTCGGCACGCCCGACTGGCTGGCGCCCGAGATCGCCTGCGACATCCCGTTCGACGGCGCTTCCGCGGGCCTGACCATGACCGCGCTCGACGGGGTCGTCCTGCCCGCCGCCGGCCGGCGCAAGAAGCTCCTCGTGGCCGACATGGAATCGACCATGATCGACAACGAGATGCTGGACGAGCTGGCCGACTTCCTGGGTTTGCGCGAAAAAATCGCCGGCATCACGGCGCGCGCCATGAACGGCGAGATCGACTTCGCCGCCGCCCTCGACGAGCGCGTGGGTCTGCTGAAGGGCCTGCCGATCGCCCGGCTCGACGAGGCCGCCAGGCGCATCCGCTATATGCCGGGCGGCGCCACCCTGGTCGCCACCATGAAGAAGCAGGGCGCGCACTGCGCGCTGGTCTCCGGCGGCTTCACCTATTTCACGGCCCTGGTGCGCCGGGCACTGGGCTTCGACGTCGATGCCGCCAACACGCTCCGGCTCGACGGCGACACGCTGGCCGGTACGGTCGAGCCGCCGATCCTGGGCAAGGAGGCCAAGCTCGCGACGCTTCGCCGTCTTGCCGCCGAGCACGGGCTTTCGACCGCCGATGCCGTGTGCGTGGGCGACGGCGCCAACGACCTGCCGATGCTGAAGCAAGCGGGCCTGGGCGTGGCCTTCCGGGCCAAGCCCGCGGTCGCAGCCGAGGTGCCGGCCCGCATCGACCACGGCGATCTCACGGCGCTCCTCTACCTGCAGGGCTATCGCCGCAGCGACTTCATCGAAAGGAACGACCCATGACCGACACCACCCAGATCGTCCTCTGCAAGCGGCCGGCGGGCGACGTGACCGCCGATTGCTTCCGCCAGGAAAGCGTCGGTCTGCCGGCGCCGGGCGACGGCCAGGTGCTGATACGCTCGCGCTTCCTGTCGCTCGACCCCTATATGCGGCCACGCATGACGGAGCTGCGCTCCTATACGCCGCCTTTCGAGGTCGACAAGCCGCTGACCGGCGGCTCGGTCGGTGAGGTGGTGGAGTCGAACAATCCGCGATTCGCCAAGGGCGACACCGTGATCGGCATGCTGAACTGGGCGACCCATACGCTCCACGACGGCAAGGGACTGCGCAAGATCGACCCGGCGATCGCGCCGCTCTCTGCCCATCTCGGCGTGCTGGGCATGCCCGCCTTCACCGCCTGGTACGGCATGCGGCACATCTGCAAGCCCAAGGCGGGCGAGACGGTGTTCGTCTCGGCCGCCACCGGTGCGGTGGGCCAGGTGGCGGGCCAGCTCGCCAAGCTTGCCGGCGCCCGCGCGGTGGGCTGTGCCGGCGACGACGACAAGTGCCGCTGGGCGGTGCGCGAGGCGGGCTACGACGCCTGCTTCAACCACAAGACCGAGCGCGATATCGGCGCCGTGCTCGACAAGCTCTGCCCGCAAGGCATCGACGCCGACTTCGAGAATGTCGGTGGCCGGATCTTCCACGCCGTATTCGAGCGGCTGA
Source organism: uncultured Alphaproteobacteria bacterium (assembly GCA_963755585.1). Classification (GTDB taxonomy): domain Bacteria; phylum Pseudomonadota; class Alphaproteobacteria; order Reyranellales; family Reyranellaceae; genus Reyranella. The sequence continues at coordinate 412 of CAVWKN010000009.1, read as the reverse complement.
ACAATTTCGGCCGGGTCGCCTTCTGCGGCGCCATCTCGGAGTATCAGGACACCGCACCGATGGCGGGCCCCACCAAGATGTTCACCATCGTGCAGCGCCGGCTCACGATTCAGGGCTTCATCGTCTCCGACCATGTGGCCCTGATGGGCGAGTTCGTGAGCGAGGTCGGCGGCCTGGTGAAGGACGGCAAGCTCACGAGCCGCGAGACCGTGGTCGACGGGCTGGCCAAGGCGCCGGAGGCTTTCATGGGCCTGCTCAAGGGCGAGAACTTCGGCAAGCTGGTGGTGAAGGTCGGCTAGCTGGGGGCGCGCGACTCCAGTCGCGCGTCATGTGCTGCAATCCCGGAAGACGCGCCACTGGAGTGGCGCGCCCCCAGCGTTATTTCGTCAGCCTGAGTGCCGCGAAGCGCGGG
>CAVWKN010000008.1:0-120597 GCA_963755585.1 uncultured Alphaproteobacteria bacterium | reverse complement strand
CAGGTCGCTCAGCCGCGAGAGGTCGCGGCCATCGACCAGGGGATCAATCGTTTCAGCGTCCTGGTCTTCACGGCCAGAACGTGACCGACGAGCAGCAGATCGCCTTCTCCAGGAAGCTTCGGCGACCTCGAGGTCAAGGATAGGCCAGGGGAACATCCGGAAGAGTCCGAAGGCCGGCTGGCGCGGGATCGGCGATATCTGCAACCTCGACAAGAACGGCAGGATCGATATCCGCGACAATTGTCAGTCGTTCTCAAGCTGGGCGACAGGCTCTGGCACTCCAGACAGCTCGCTACCGCGAATGCCGCCAAGCACTCCTGCTGCTGGGCCGCGTGGTCCCGCGATGGGGAGAACGATCACAGAGTTCGCCGACATGCGCGCAGCCTACGATGCCCTCGACGACCGCCGAAGGCGGAGATCGAGGACCTGGTCTGCGAGCACTTCCTGCTTCATTCACGTGGGTCGATCGGCTTCACCGAGTTCACGCCGAGGAGATCGCCGGCTTCCAGCCCGTCCGGCAACGCCTCGTCCGCATCCATCCCGGACCGGCGCGAGTCCTCTTCCTGTCGGCGCACGCCGGGGCGATCGCCGGATGGACGATCCCGGAGGCACGGTCCTTCCTGCGCGATATGTCACCGAGCGCGCGACCAGCGCGAGTCGTACGCGCACGTCGGCGAACGGTCCGACCTGGTCATGTGGAACAACCGGGCGACGATGCATCGGGCGCGCCGTTCGACCGCAACGAGATGCGCGACATGCGTCGCACCACCCTCGGCGGCGACGCGCCAACGGTCGCGCAGGTCGCAGCCTCGAACAACGGATCGTCGTAAACGGCGACTCGGAGAGGCATGATGTATCGTCGGAGCCTGCTCGCGTGCTGCCTTGGGCGCCGATTCCTCTCTGCGCTGTGGGGACAACAGATCGCCACGCGCCCGGTCGTGTCGTCGTTCGGCTTCCGCCGGGCGGGGAATCCGATTGGTCGCCCGGCAATTCGCACGCCTCTCGTCCAATCGTCCCTTGGCCAGTCGTTCGTGATCGACGAACCGCGCCGGCGCCAACGGCAGCGTCGGGCTGGAAGCCATCGCCAAAGCCGCCCGACGGTTGACACGCTGGGTCACGTCGACGGCAGCGTCATCATCACCGACCCGCTGCTCTACAAGAACATGACCATCGACGTGGAACGCGATCTGGCGCCATCTGCACCATGGCCAACTCGCGGTGGCCGTGGTAGTGCCGGCCGATCTGCCGGTGAAGACTACTTGGCGATCGTCGCGGCCTGTCCAAGAGCCAGCCAGGCTGCTTCATCTTCGGATCGGCGGCATGGCAGCGTCGATCACCATCAGCTCGAGGTGATCCGCCGAGCAGACCGGCCTGCGCCGACGTCATGCACGTCCTGCCCTGCCGCGCGTCGGCGGCATCGAACGACATGCTTCGGCCGGGCAGAGCTCCATGCGTCTCGGCCTACGACATGTACAAGGGCGAGGTCGATGCCGGGCACGTCCGCGTCATCGCCCTCCTCGGTCCGCGCCACCGGCGCTGCCCGACGTGCCGACGGCGATGAGCGAGGGCTTTCCAAGCTCGTCGTCGTCTCGTGGCAGGCCATCGTGGCGCCGGCCCACGCCAGCGACGCCATCATCGACAGGCTGGAGGGCGTGCGACCGCAAGGCCCTCGACGATCCGAGATGCGCGAACTCTATGCGGAAGCTGGAATACTCCCGAACGTTCATCGGCCAGGAGATCGGCTGCCTGCTCGCGTGAAGAGATCCGCGCGGTCGGCCGCGATCGTCAAGGAGCAGAACATCCAGGTCGATTGATCACGCCGGATTCGAAAAATCGCGACAGAAAAGGGGAAACGCATGCGTATCAAGCGTCGGCTGCTCAACAAGCTTTTGCTCACGACACCTCTGGCGATGGGGGGAGCATCCACCGCTTTCGCGCAGAGCGGCGACGCGCAGGCCGAGTTCGCCAAGGCCAAGATCGACTGGAAGCAGGCTGCCGGCCAGTCGCTGACGATCGGCCTCAACAAGCATCCGTTCGCCGAATCGCTGCTGCCGCTGATCCCCGAATTCAAGAAGCTGACCGGCATCGACATCGAAGACCCGGTCCTGCCCGAGGACCAGTACGACACCGAGCTGGCGGCCGATCTGTCGAACCAGCGCGGCGAGTTCTCCGTCATCATGTGCGGCGCGATGCGCAACTGGCAGTACGTGTCGGCCGACTGGATCCTGCCGCTCGACGAATTCCTTAACAATCCCAAGCTGACCGATCTCGGCTGGTACAAGCTCGACGACTTCTACCCGCGCTGATGGCGGCCAACCGCTGGAACGGCAAGATCGGCGGCGGCGTCGGCGAAGGACCGATCTATCGATCCCGGTGCTGGAGGAGAGCTACATCCTCGCCTACCGCAAGGACATCTTCGACCAGTACAACATCAGGTGCCGACCACGATCGAGGAAATGGCCGCGGCCGCCGCGGCGGTGAAGAAGAATGCCGACATTCCCGGCATCGTCGCCCGCGGCACGCCGAGCTTCGGGAGCATGGGCACCGGCTTCCTAGCGGCTGAAATCCTCACCGACGACCAGTGGAGCGAGCTCGACGGCAAGCTCACGGCGGCCTTCGCGCCGATCCGCGCTCCGTCAAGTACACCGAGACCTGGGTCGACATGATCCGCGACAGCGGACCGCCCAACTGGGCGAACATGCAGTGGTACGACGCCATGGGGGCCTTCGCGGCCGGCCAGGCCGGCATGATCGCCGACTGCGATTTCTTCGCCGCCCAGTACGAGGATCCCGACAAGTCGAAGGTTGCGGGCAAGGTCGGCTACGCGCTGCTGCCGGTGGGACCGGGCGGCAAGACCCGATTGGGCCTGTTCGCCTGGGCGCTGGGCCTGAGCCGCGCGACCAAGAACAAGGAAGCGGCCTGGCTCTTCCTGCAGTGGGCGACGGCGCCGCACACCCTGCTCAACGCCACGGTCGGCTATCGCAACTACAACCCCCTCGCGCATGTCGGTCACCAACGATCCCCGCGTGCAGGCCATCATGGGTCCGTGGGGCGGCGGTAGCTACCTCAAGACCGTGGCCAAGAACCTCGAGACGGCAAAGATCGCCTGGGTGCCCGAACCCGAGCGTCCCCGGCTGGGTGATACCTGGGCTCGCGCCCTGCACGAAATCTACTTCAAGCGCATGTCCGCCGCCGATGCCCTCAAGAAGGCGGATACCGAGCTCAACCGGATGCTGAAAGAAGTCGGCCTCGAGTAGCGAACGGGAACCTCGGCTCATGAGCACCGCCGCGTTCACCGTACAATCGCGCCGTCGTCGCCGGCGCGAGAAGCTGCTGCCTGGCTGCTGCTCTCGCCGGCGCTCGTGCTGCTCGCCGGGATGATCTATCCGTTCGCGCTCGGCTTCTACTACAGCTTCACCGCCTACTGGCTGCAGTATCCCAAGCGCTTCCGCTTCATCTGGTTCGACAACTACACCGATCTGCTCGACGAGCCGCTGTTCAGCCGGGCCTTCCTCTTCACGCTGGGCTTCACGGCGGCGGCGGTTGTCGTCCAGGTCGGTCTGGGCATTGCCGTCGCGCTCCTGCTGCACGCCCGGATTCCCGGGCGTGCCGTGCTTCGCGCCCTGATGCTGACGCCGCTCATGATCCCGCCCAGTGATCACCGCGCTGATGTGGAAGATCATGATGGCGTCGACGACCGCGGGCATCCTCAACTATCTGCTGTCGTTCCTGGGGCTGGGACCCGTGAACTGGTTCGGCTCGCCCGACGGGGCGGTGGCGTCGGTGCTGATCATCGACACCTGGGGCAACCTGCCGTTCGTCTCGCTGATCCTGCTGGGCGGGCTGCAGGCGCTGCCCGTCGAGCCCTATGAGGCGGCGAAGGTCGACGGCGCAGGTCCGGTCGCGACGTTCCGTTACGTCACGCTGCCGCTGCTCATGCCGTTCCTGGTGCTGGTCACGCTGTTCCGGACCATGGATTCGCTGCGCATTTTCGACGTGATCTACGCCACGACGCAGGGCGGACCGAACGACGCCACGACCAACCTGCACATCATGGCCTACCAGTTCTCCTTCCAATGGTACCAGATGGGCAAGGGCATGGCGCAGGCCATCATCCTGCTCGTGACGGTCGTGATCGCGAGCTACCTGCTGATGCGGCTCTGGAACAAGGCCTCGGAGAGCACGACATGACGGTGCAGGCAGCCCCCTTCGCCGGCACCGAACCGCGCGTCAGGGCACGCGCCGGGCGGCGCATCAGCGTCCAGCTCGCCCTCGTGCTGGGCGCCGTCGTGTTGCTCTTCTGGACGGTCTTCCCGTTCTTCTGGATCGTGCTCACGTCGTTCAAGACGCCGGGCGACATCATGACCGTGCCGCCCAAGCTCGTCTTCTCGCCCACCATCGCCAATTACATGGCCCTGGTGATCGGCGAACAGCGCGGGCAGTACGCCTCCAGCCGCCCCGACTTCCCCCTGTTCTTCCTCAATAGCTTGATCATCTCGCTGGGCTCGGTGCTGCTCTCGCTCGCGGCGGGCATCCCGGCGGCCTACGCGCTGGCCCGTTTCGAATTTCCGTTCAAGAACGCGATCGCCTTCGTGCTGATGAGCTTCCGCTTCGTGCCGTTCATCGCCTTCGTGATCCCGCTCTACATCATCTATCAAAAGCTCGGTCTCTATAACACGCATGGCGGCCTGATCCTGGCCTACCAGCTGATCACGCTGCCGTTCACCATCTGGATGCTGCGCAGCTTCTTCATGGAGATCCCGCTCGAGATCCAGGAGGCCGCCAAGATCGATGGCTGCTCGTGGTTCGGCGTGCTCACGCGCGTGGTCCTGCCGCTCAGCATGCCCGGCCTGTCGGTGACGATGATCCTGGGCTTCATGTTCTGCTGGAACGCCTTCAACTATCCGCTGATGCTGGCCGGCCGGCAGACCTTTCCGGTGACGGTCGGCGCCATCCAGTTCATTTCCTACGAGCAGGTCCTGTGGGGCCAGATGGCCGCGGCGACCGTCGTTGCCGCATTGCCCCAACTCCTGCTCAGCCTCATGGTGCAAAAGTACATCGTGCGCGGTCTGACCATGGGAGCGGTGAAGTAAGCAAGAGAGTGAGTGCGTAGAATGACCGACGAGTTTTCCGAATCCGAACGACAGCAACTCGCCGCCGTGACTGGCGCGATGATTCCGGCCGATGCGAAGCGGCGCATGCCGGCGGCCAACGATCCCCTCATCCTGGCCGACATCGAGAAATCGATCGGCCGCGACCTGCGGCTGGTCCGCGAGGCGCTGAAGAGCTACCGCGCCGGACAGGATATCAACGCCTGGTACAAGTCGGGCGGAAGTGCGGCGGCGGCGCTCGGCCGGCTCGTGACCGCCGCCTACTACCGCGACGATCGCGTGCTGGTCGCGATCGGACACGAGGCGCGCTCGCCCTTCCCCAAAGGCTACGAAATCGACCAAGGCGACTGGTCGCTGCTCGACAAGGTTCGCGCGCGGGCGCCGCTCTGGCGCGATGACCGAGACGGAGCCTGACCGTGATCGAGCATGAGAAGGTCGACGTGCTGATCGTGGGCTCCGGCGCCTCGGGCGCGGCCGTTGCCTGGAGTCTTGCAGAAACCAAGATGCGCATCCTGTGCCTGGAGCAGGGCGACTGGGTGCGCTCGACGGAGTATCCAAGCAACGGGCGCGACTGGGAAATCCGGCGCTATACCGACTTCAATATCAGCCCCAACCTGCGCGGCCGCGACACCGACTATCCGGTGAATGACGACAACTCGATCATGAAGGTTGCCAACTTCAACGCAGTTGGCGGCGGCACCATCATCTACACTGCGCACTGGCCGCGCCTGCATCCGTCGGATTTCAAGGTAAAGTCGTTGGACGGCGTGGCCGACGACTGGCCAATCGACTATTGGACGCTCGAGAAGTTCTACGAAGAGAACGACCGGATGATGGGTTCGTCGGGCCTCGAAGGCGATCCGGGCGTACCGCCGCGTCATCCGCCGATGCCGCCCATCCCGCTCGGGAAGACCGGCAGCTTGTATGGCAAGGCGATGAACAAGCTCGACTGGCACTGGTGGCCATCGGACACCACCGTCGCCACGCAGGAATATGAGGGCCGCGGCAAGTGCATCAATCTCGGCCACTGCACGCCGGGCTGCGCGCAGGGCGCCAAGGCCAGCACCGACCTCACCTACTGGCCGCAGGCGATCCGCGCCGGTGTCGAACTGAGGCCGCGAAGCCGCGTGCGTGAAATCACCGTGGACGAAAACGGCATGGCCTCAGGTGCGATCTATTACGACAAGGACGGCAAGGAGCATTTCCAGGCGGCCGAGGTCGTAATCATGGCCTGCAACGGCGTCGGCACGCCGCGCCTTCTGCTGAACTCGGTGTCGGGCAAATTCCCCAACGGCCTCGCCAACTCGTCCGGCCTGGTCGGCAAGAACCTGATGCTCCACCCGTGGCCGATGATCTCCGGCTACGTCGAGGATACGCTCGACGGCGGTCGCGGGCCGATCACCTGCATGTGGAGCAAGCAGTTCTACGAGACCGACTCCAAGCGCGACTTCGTTCGCGGCTACACGCTTCAGTTCAATCGCGGAACCGGCCCAGCCAACCAGGCAATCATGGGGGTCGGCGCGGACCAGCTTCCGTGGGGCCCTCAGCACCATAAGGTCTATCGCGAGATGCTCGACCACCGCGTCGGCATCGGTGTCGCGTGCGACGACCTGCCTGAAGAGCACAACCGGGTGACCCTCGATCCCGTGCTGAAGGACAGCAACGGCATTCCTGCACCCAAGATCGACTATAAGGTCAGCGAGAACACGCATCGCATGATGGAGCACGGCATCGCCCGTGCCGAGGAGATCCTCCGCGCTGCTGGCGCCACGAAAATCTATTGCTCACGCGAGGCGCTTAATTCTCCGGGCCACCTGCTCGGCACCGCGCGCATGGGCACCAACCCCGAGCGCTCGGTAGTGAACGAGTGGGGGCGCAGCCACGACGTGAAAAATCTCTTCATCGTCGACGGCAGCGTGTTCGTGACGGGAGGCGGTGTGAACCCGACTTCGACGATCCAGGCCCTCGCGCTCTATATCGCCGATCAGATGAAGCACCGGTTGGCGACGCTTTTCGATTGACGCCGGTCTTAACCTCCCTTTGGAACGTCCGTTTCTGGCACTTGGCGGACCTCGCGCGCCATCCGACGGTCCTCAACGCGCACCAAGCGGACGTCAGCGCGTGAGGATTTGTGAGTTGACGAGCCTCGCCGATCGACATTTATCGCGCGCGTTTGTCGATGGCGGCGATGGACGCCACCGGTTCGGTGACGCGCTGGGCGCGCAGCGTCGCCAGTTCCTCCGCCTTCAGTCCCAACAGTTCGGCCAGCACTGCCTCGGTGTGTTGTCCCAGGGTCGGGGCGGGGCTGCGGATCTCCGGCTTGCCGCCGGCATGCAGGCGGATGGCCGAGATCGGCACGCGGGTGCGGCCGCGGCGCGGATGGTCGATGTCGACCCAGAAGCCGCGCGCTTCGAGATGGGGGTCGTGCGCCACCTCGCGCGCGGTCTTCACCGGCGCGCACGGCACATGCGCCTCGTTCAGCAGCCGCAGCACCTCGTCCTTCGCGCGGACGATCGTCCAGGCGCCGACGATGTCGTCGATCTCCGCCATGTTCTTCGCCCGCGCCACCGTGCTCGCATAGTCGGGGCTGGTGGCGAGGTCGGGCCGTCCCAGCAGGCTGCACATCGACTGCCAGTGCCGTTCGGCCGCGGTGAAGATCGCGACGTAGCCGTCGCTGCAGCGGTAGGTGTTGTAGGGCGCCATGGCGAGCGCGGGATGGCGGTTGCCGGTGCGGTCGGGAACGTCGGTGTCGCCGTCCATCACCGCGCCCATCGCCGAGGCGAGGGTGGTGACGGCGGCTTCATGCATGGCGACCTCGACCCTCTGGCCCTGGCCGGTGCGCTCGCGCTGGACGAGCGCGCCCAGGATGCCGGCGCAGAGATGGATGCCCGCCAGGAAGTCGCAGACCGCGGCGCCCGCCTTGGTCGGCGGCCCGTCGGCGTGGCCGGTCGCGTTGGTGATGCCGCTCATCGCCTGGATGGTGACGTCCATGGCGGCGAGATCGCGATAGGGCCCGTCGAGCCCGAAGCCCGAGCTGCCGCCATAGACCAGGCGCGGGATTGAGCTTGCTGCAGCACGTCCCAGCCGATGCCCAGGCGATCCATGACGCCGACGGCGAAGTTCTCGATCAGCACGTCGGCCTTGGCGACCAGCTCGAGCAAGAGCTCCTTGCCGCGCGGCTGCTTGAGATCGAGCACCACCGACTCCTTGTTGGAGTTCAGCATGACCAGCGGCCACGGCTCGACCTCGCGCTTGCGGCGGCGCACCACGTCGCCCTCCGGCGGCTCGATCTTGAGCACGCGGGCGCCCATGAAGCCCAGCTGCAGGCCGCAATAGGGGCCGTTGTAGATCTGCCCGAGATCGAGGACGAGCATGCCCTCGAGGGGGCGGCGGATGGCCATGATTGTTTCCTTCTGCGTTCCAGTCGTCCTGAGCGGAGCGAAGGACCTCATGGCATTTCGACAGGCATGCTGCTCGTAATCGCCAGAGATCCTTCGCTGCGCTCAGGATGACAGAAGGGGCGGTGTGGCGCATAGAAGCTCTTGCCAGAGCCGTGCTGCGAAGCGGAAGTTCGTTCCGTAGAGCCCATCGAAGGAGAGAACATGACCGACGTCCGCCGCATCGATCCCGGCCCGCGGCTGAGCGAGGCCAGCGTCTGCGGCGATCGCATGTATCTCTCGGGCATGATCCCGGAGGACACCTCGCTCGATATCGCCGGCCAGGTGAAGCAGGCGCTGGCCGAGATCGACTCCTTGCTGGCGAAGGGCGGCAGCGACAAGACCAGGATCCTGTCGGCCGTGATCTGGCTCAGCGACATCGCCGACTTCGCCGCCATGAACACCGTGTGGGATGCCTGGGTCGTGCCGGGCCAGACGCCGGCCCGCGCCACCGTGCAGGCCGCGCTCAACGACCCGAAAATGAAGGTCGAAATCATGGTCGTCGCGGCGATCTAGGCTCTGCTAAGGTCGCCGCCGTTTTGGGAGTTCAACGGAGGAGAGACACTATGAGCGTCAAGCGAATCAATGCTGGTCCCCGCATGAGCAGCGCGGTCGTGCACGGCGACACGGTCTATCTCGCCGGCCTCACCGCCGACGACGCCAAGGCCGACGTCAAGGGCCAGACGGCGCAGATCCTGGCCAAGGTCGACAAGTTCCTGGCCGAGGCCGGCACCGACAAGTCGAAGGTCCTGTCGGCCAACATCTGGCTGACCGACATCGGCACCTGGGGCCAGATGAACGAAGTGTGGGACGCCTGGGTGGCGCCCGGCAGTGCGCCGGCGCGCGCCACGGTCGAGGCCAAGCTCGCCAATCCGGCGCTCAAGGTCGAGATCATGATTCAGGCGGCCAAGTAGACCGCCGTCGCATCAACCAGGAAAGGGCCGGCAATCGCCGGCCCTTTTTCGTGCGGGAGCGCGGACCTTGCGCGACGAGGCGGCTCTTCCCACCTGATTCCGAGATCAGCAGAGGAGTGTGCGATGACCGAACCCGGCAGGCCGCGCGTCGTGGGCTTCAACCATGTGGCGCTGGAGGTGGGCGACATCGAGCAGGCGCTGGCGTTCTACGGCCGGCTCTTCGCGTTCGAACTGCGCGGCAAGAGCGACACCATGGCCTTCATCGATCTGGGCGACCAGTTCATCGCCCTTCAGAAGGGGCGCAAGCAGGCGCCCGACGACGGCCGCCATTTCGGTCTCGTGGTCGACGACAAGGAGGCGGCGCGTCGCGCCCTGCAGGCGGCCGGCGTCGCCCTGCTCGACGGTCCCTTCCTCGATTTCCTCGATCCCTGGGGCAATCGTGTCGAGATCGTCGGCTACGACAACATCCAGTTCACCAAGGCGCCCAACGTGCTGCGCGGCATGGGCCTCGCGCATCTCGCCAAGAACGAGAGCGCGAAGAAGGAGCTGGCCAAGAAGGGCATGGCGGTCGAGTAGGATTTGCGCAGCGCCAGGCGGCCGCTCGACGGATCGCCGGCGGCAGGTCGCTGGCGCGAACGCCGAAGCATCGCGTCGTCGCCGGGTAAGGAAATTACATTTATGGGTTCTCTGGCACCCACTTATTCGGGGAAGCCGGAGCGCTTACTTATTGCGTCTCCAAGTATTACTTGACAATCACTTAAGTCAATATTAGATACGCACCACGCTCGCGTAGCGGACTTCGCCCGACTTTCTGCAACCATGACTTAAGTTCTTCTCCGATGACGCTCCGGTCCTCGCGCCAGCCGCCCGCTCGGCAAACCCGCTCCGCGGGCGCGCGGAGTCGCGCGCGCTCCCGGCGCTTCAGAAGCAGAATCGGATCTCTCGAAAACGACTGCCGGAAATACCGGAAATACCGCAAATTCAGGCCAGCCGCCCAGGACCTGCGCAAAGATCGAACCAGATCAGTTGATCGGCCCCATGATCTTGCCCGGATTCATGATGTTGTCCGGGTCGAGCGCCTTCTTGATGGCGCGCATCAGCGACATCGCCTCGCCGTGCTCCTCGTACAGGAACTTGATCTTGCCCATGCCGACGCCGTGCTCGCCGGTGCAGGTGCCGCCCAGCGACAAGGCCCGCGCCACCATGCGGTCGTTCAGCGCCTCGGCGCGCTTGAGGTAGGTCGGGTCGTCGGGATTGACCATCATGGTGAGGTGGAAGTTGCCGTCGCCGACGTGGCCGACGATCGGCGCATAGAGCCCGCTCGCCACGATGTCCTTCTGCGTCTCCAGGATGCATTCGGCGAGCTGCGAGATCGGCACGCAGACGTCGGTCGCCCACATGCCCCAGCCGGGCTTGGCGGCCTTGGCGGCCCACGCCGCGTCGTGGCGCCCCTGCCACATCTTGCTGCGCTCCTCGGCCTGGCGGGTCCAGGCGAAGTCGCCGCCGCCATGGTCCGCCGCGATGGCCTGCACCATCTCGGCCTGCTCCTTGGTGCCGGCCTCGGTGCCATGGAATTCCAGCAGCAGGATGCTCTTCAGCGGCAGGCTGAGCTTGGAGTACTTGTTGACGGTGTCGACCGTCTCCTTGTCCATCAGCTCGATGCGCGCCACCGGGATGCCCGACTGGATGGTCTGGATCACGGTGTTGACCGCACCCTCGAGCGAATCGAAGGCGCAGGTGGCCGACACCATCGATTTGGGGATGCCGTAGAGGCGGAGCGTGATCTCGGTGATGATGCCGAGCGTGCCCTCGGAGCCCACGAACAGCTTCACGAGATCGTAGCCCGCCGAGGACTTGCGCGAGCGGCGGCCCAGTCGCATCAGGCGGCCGTCGGCGGTGACGACCTGCAGTGCCAGCACGTTCTCGCGCATGGTGCCGTAGCGCACCGCGTTGGTGCCCGAGGCGCGCGTGCTGGTCATGCCGCCCAGCGAGGCGTCGGCGCCGGGATCGATCGGGAAGAAGAGCCCGGTGGCGCGGATATATTCATTGAGCTGCTTGCGCGTGACGCCCGGCTGCACCACCACGTCGAGGTCGGCCTCGTTCACCGCCAGCACCTTGTTCATGCGGCTGACGTCGAGCGAGATGCCGCCGTTGGGCGCGCTGATGTGGCCTTCGAGCGAGGTGCCGGTGCCGAAGGCGATGATCGGCGTCTTGTGGCGGGCGCAGAGCTGGACGATCTGCTGCACCTCCTCGGCCGATTCGGCGAACACCACGGCGTCGGGCAAATGCGCCTCGTGGAAGGAGATGTCCTTGCCATGCTGCTCGCGCACGGCGTGCGCCGTGCTCAACCGATCGCCGTAGAGCTTCTTCAGTTCGGCGATGGTCGCGTCGACGTTGAGGGGGCGTGGCTGAGACTGTGCAGGGGCCGTTATGGCCATGTCGGTTCTCCTAGCGCGGGCCATTTGGATACGCTCAAATGCCGCCAAAGCCAACCAAGGGAAACGCCCCGGAGGGCCCGCCATGCAGTCCTGCAGACTTGAGGGCCAACGCTCCTCACGTGCTGCGTAGAGCGTTACGCAATCCTGCGGTTGGCAGGGTTGAAACGAACGCGCGGCGTACAAACATGGAGGCCGTGGTTGCGCAACCAAAAGACAAGACCTTAATGGAGATCGGGGAATGACAATCCGCTTCGACAATCGTGTCGCCATCGTCACCGGCGCCGGCAACGGGTTGGGCCGCGCGCATGCGCTGCTGCTCGCCAGTCGCGGCGCCAAGGTGGTGGTGAACGATCCGGGCGGCGCGGTCGATGGTAAAGGCGGCGGCCATGCCGCGGCCGACAAGGTGGTGGCCGAGATCAAGGCGGCGGGTGGACAGGCCGTGCCGAATTACGATTCCGTCGCCGATCCGAAGACGGCGGCCAACATCGTCAAGACGGCGGTCGATTCGTTCGGCACGATCGACATCGTGGTCAACAATGCAGGCGTGCTGCGTGACAAGACCTTCCACAACATGACGGTCGAGGATTTCGAGTTCGTGGTGAAGGTGCACTTCCTGGGCACCGCCTACGTCACGCACGCCGCCTGGCCGATCATGCGCGCCAAGGCCTATGGCCGCGTTGTCGTGACCTCGTCGAACTCCGGCATCTACGGCAATTTCGGCCAGGCCAATTACGGCGGCGCCAAGCTCGCCGTCGTGGGTTTCATGAATGCGCTGCGTCTCGAAGGCCAGAAGTACAACGTCCTGGTCAATGCCCTGGCGCCGGTCGCCGGCACGCGCATGACCGAGAGCCTGATGACGCCGGAGATGCTGGCGAAGATCAAACCGGAATTCGTCTCGCCGATGGTGGCCTATCTGTGCAGCGAACAGTGCCAGCGCACCGGCGACATCTGGAGCGCCGGCGCCGGTTACTTCGCGCGCATCGAATATCGCGAGGCGCCCGGCCTGCGCATCGCCGGCCGCGCGCCCACGATCGAGGACGTGGCCGACAATATCGACAGGATCGCCGACCTCTCGACCAGCAAGGTCTTCCGGACCTCGTCGGAGGAGGTGGCGGCGGTGGTGGGCTCCTGAACGCCGGCCTCTCCGCGGGCGATCGCCTGGCGCCGGTTGCCGAGTGGCTGGTGCATGAGGGGCGCCTCGTGCCCGCGCCGACGGCCTTCATCGAGCGCCTGATGAATCGCGTGCTGCAGGCCGGCATTCCGCTGTGGCGCGTCTATCTCGGCTTGCAGCTCGTCCATCCACAGATGGCGGCGATGGGTTACGTGTGGCGGCGCGGCGAGCACGTGCAGTCGATCGCCCGCGCCTATGGCATCCAGTTCACGCCGGCCTATATCGGCAGCCCGTTGCAGGAGGCGCGCGAGCAGGGCCGCGCGGTGCGCTACCACATGAAGGACGTGGGTGAGACTCATCACACGACGCTGCGCGAGATAAAGTCCGACGGCGGCACCGATTATTTCGCCATGCCGATGCGCATCCGCCGCGATGGACCGGTGCCTGTCGTCACCTTCGCCACCGACAGCCGCACGGGTTTCTCCGACGACGACATCGCCGATCTCACACGCCTCGTCGACATGATGGGCGCGGTGGTCGAGATGCACATCGAACGCAGCGTCGCCGAGACCGTGGCGAATACCTATCTCGGCCGCCAGGTCGGACAGCGCATTCTCAATGGCGCCATCCGCCGCGGCGAGGGCGAGGAGATCCGCGCCGTCCTGTGGTTCTCCGACCTGCGCGACTTCACCGGCATGAACGAGCGCATGACTCCGTCCGAAGTGCTCGAGCTCCTGAACAACTATCTACAGCTCGTCGGCGATGCGCTGAGCGCCCATGGCGGGGAAATCCTCAAATTCATCGGCGATGGCGTGATGGGCTATTTCCCGGCCGAGGATGCGCTCTTCCTGCCCATGGTCACCGGTGCGGCCCTCAACGCCGCCCGCCGGCTGATCACCGATATCGAGGCCGCCAACGAAGCGCGCGCCGCCGGCGGCAACGAAGCGCTGCGCTTCGGCATCGGCCTGCATGTCGGTCCGGTGACCTTCGGCAATGTCGGCACCGAGGATCGGCTCGACTTCACGGTCATCGGCTCGGCCGTCAACCGCGCGGCCCGGCTGGAAAGCCTGACCAAGGAGCTGGGCGTGCCGGTCTGTGCGTCGGCCGAGTTCAACGAAGTCTGCATGGTGGCGATGCGACCGCTCGGAAAACACGTCCTGCGCGGCATTCCCGAGCCGGTCGAGATTTTTACCCTGCCCGACTGATCGCGGTCAGACGAGGCTCTTCCAGCCCTCGATCCAGGTGAGGGCCTCTTCGTCGGGCAGCGGCTGGCTGGAGGCGTCGACTTCCAGCCGGTCGCCCAGTCGTTGGGCGCCGCACAGCTCGAACACCTTGTCGACCTTCTTGCCGCCGCCGCAGAACGTGTCCTGGTAGGTCATGTCGCCCAGCGCGATGATGCCGTAGCGGTGCCCGGACAGGTTGGGTCGGTCGCGTTCCAGGGTTTCGGCCAGGGGCAGGATATTGGTCGGGATGTCGCCCGAGCCGTGGGTGGCGCAGACCACCAGCAGCACGTCGTGCGCCTCGAGGTCGCCGGCGCTCGCCGCCGTATCGCTGACATCGACGGCGTGCCCGGCGCCTTCGAGCACCGGCTTCAGCGCGTCGGCCACCATCTGGGCATTGCCCAATTCGGTGCCGACCAGGATCAGGATCTTGGACATCGCATCCCGGGATAAGCGAGCGCGTGCCGCGATGCGACGCGACCGGATGGCGCGGAGAGAGTAGCGGCAAGGGGGCCTCCCATGCCAGTGTTCGCCGCCATGGACAAAACGCCCGTCATCGCCGCCCTCGAAAGCGGCGTCCTCACCCTCATGCTGAACCGGCCGCAACGGCTCAACGCCATGAGTCCCGGCCTGATCGAGGCCATGATCCACGAGCTGGCGCGGGCGCGCGACGACGCCGACATCCGCGCCGTGCTGCTGACCGGCATCGGTCGCGGCTTCTGCGCCGGCGCCGACCTGGCGGGCTCCGGTCCGGGCGATCCCGACGCCGATGGCCAGCCCGATCTCGGCGTCGCCATGGACCGGCGCTTCAATCCCCATGATCCGCGCCATGCGCGCCCTGCCCAAGCCGATCGTGGCGGCGGTGAACGGCGTGGCGGCGGGCGGCGGCGCCAACCTGGCACTGGCCTGCGACATCGTCCTGGCCGCGCGCTCGGCCCGCTTCGACCAGGCCTTCGTGCGCATCTCGCTGATCCCCGATCTCGGCGGCACCTGGTTCCTGCCGCACACCGTGGGCGATGCCCGCGCCCGTGCCCTCGCCATGCTGGGCAGCTCGGTGCCGGCCGAAGACGCGGAGCGCATGGGCATGGTCTGGCAGGTGCTCGACGATGGGGCGTTGATGGACGAGGCGAAGAAGCTCGCCCATCGCCTGGCCAGCGGTCCGACGCTCTCCTATGCCGCGATCAAGCAGGCGATGAATTCGGCCGCCACCAACACGCTCGACCAGCAGCTCGACCTCGAGCGCGACAGCCAGCGCGCGCTGGGCCGCAGCGCCGATTACAAGGAAGGCGTCGCGGCCTTCCTGGCCAAGCGGCCGGCCAACTTCACGGGACGCTGAGACGATGGCCTACGAGAAGATCCTGCTCGCCAAGGAAGATGGCCTGGCGACGCTCACCTTCAACGCGCCGGACCGGCTGAACGCCGTCTCGCGCAAGATGATCGCCGAGATCAAGCTGTGCTGGGAGGATCTGGCGGCCGATGCCTCGGTGCGCGCCGTGCTGCTGACCGGATCCGGCCGCGGCTTCTGCGCCGGCGCCGATCTCGCCGATCCCGACCGCGAGGTGAGCGCCACCGCCGATTCGGGCTCCGCCCTCGAGAAGTACTTCAATCCCGTGATCCGCCTCATGCGCGGCCTGCCCAAGCCGATCGTGTCGGCGGTGAACGGCGTGGCGGCGGGCGTCGGCATGAGCTTCGCGCTCGCCTCCGACATCGCCATTGCTGCCAAGTCCGCGTCCTTCCTGCAGGCCTTCGCGCGCATCGGCCTGTTGCCCGACGGCGGCAGCACCTGGTTCCTGCCGCGGCTGGTGGGCGAGCAGCGGGCGCGCGCCCTTGCCATGCTGGCGCCGCAGATCACCGCGCAGCAGGCCAAGGAATGGGGCCTGATCTGGGACGTGGTCGAGGACGACGAACTGATGAAGACGGCGACCGAGCTGGCGCGCCGGCTGGCCGACGGGCCGACGATGTCGCTCGCCCGCATCAAGGAGGCGATGAATCGCGCCAGCGGCAACGACCTCGGCGCGCAACTCGATGTCGAGCGCGACTTCCAGCGCGAGCTGGGCCGCAGCGAGGATTTCAAGGAAGGCGTCGCCGCCTTCCTCGCCAAGCGCAAGCCCGCCTTCAAGGGCAAGTAGGGGAGAGAACGATCATGACGACGCCGCACAAGGAGATCACGTCGGGCCTGAAGTTTCCGGAAGGCCCCGTCGCCATGCCCGATGGCTCGGTGATCCTGGTCGAGATCGCGCGCGAGACGCTGACCCGCGTCATGCCCGACGGCAAGCAGCACGTCATCGCCAAGCTGGGCGGCGGCCCGAACGGCGCCGCGATGGGGCCTGCGGGCAAGATCTATGTCACCAACAACGGCGGCTTCAACTGGATCGAGCGGCCCGACGGACGGCTGTTTCCGGGCACCGTGCCGGCCGACTACAAAGGCGGTTCGATCCAGACGGTCGATCCCGAGACCGGCAAGTTCGAGACGCTTTACGATTCGTGCAACGGGCGGAAGCTGAACGGTCCCAACGACCTGGTGTTCGACGATGCCGGCGGCTTCTGGTTCACCGACCTCGGCAAGACGCGCGAGCGCGACAACGACCGCGGCGCCGTCTACTACGCCAAGGCCGACGGCTCGAAGATCGAGGAGAAGGTCTTCCCGCTGGAGCGGCCCAACGGCTGCGGCCTGTCGCCCGACGGCAAGACGCTCTATGTCGTGGAGACGCCGACGGCGCGCTGCTGGGCCTTCGAGCTTTCCGCGCCCGGCGTGATCAAGGACGCCAACGGTCCCTATCGCGGCGAGAAGGGCCGGGTGATCGCGGGCCTCGGCGGCTACCAGATGTTCGATTCGCTGGCCGTCGATTCGGCGGGCCACATCTGCGTCGCCACCCTGATCACCGGCGCCGTCAGCGACATCTCGCCCGACGGCAAGTCGGTCGTGCAATACAAGCTGCCCGACCCGATGGTCACCAACGTCTGCTTCGGCGGCAAGGACCTGCGCACCGCCTTCGCCACGCTGTCGATGACCGGCAAGCTGGTGAGCTTCGAATGGCCGCGGCCGGGGCTGAAGCTGGAATATTTGAACAAGTAGCTGGGGGCGTATCAGCCCTTCGCCTGTGCCCGCACCTCGCGGCTGGCGACGATCCTGCCCGAGGCATAGGCCTCGTGGTTGGCATCGACGTCGGCCAGCTTGTAGCGGTAGTTCACCATCATGGCGTAGGACTGCTTGAAGCCGTTGGCGCTGGTGTCGCCCAGCCAGTTCAGCCGCTCGATCACCGCGCCATTGCCGAGATGGAAGTGGGCGACCCGGTCGAGGGCGCGGCCGCTCTCGTCGGTCGTGAGATAGCGCGCCGCCATCCGGGTCAGGATAGGACGCAGCGCCTTGTTGATGGCCGGCACTTCCCACCAGCTTGGCCGGTCGAGGAGGGTGCGCACCGCGGCGGCGCCCTTTGCTTCGTCGATCACCGGCACCAGCGAGGCGATCTCGCCCGCCGTCAGCGCGCCGTCGCCCTCGTTCTTCAGCCGTCCATCGATATGCTGGCGCAGGCCGGGGATGGGCGAGAGCGTGGCGAAGTCCTTGATGTTGGGCAGGTCCCGGGCGAGCTGGTCGGCGACCCGCTTGATCAGGAAGTTGCCGAAGCTGATGCCGGCCAGCCCCTGCTGGCAGTTGTTGATCGAATAGAAGATCGCCGTGTTGGCGTGCTTGGGATCGGACGTCTCGGCGCGGGCATCGAGCAGGCGCTGCACATTGCCCGCCATGCCGTTCACCAGCGCCACCTCGACGAAGATCAGCGGCTCGTCGGGCATGCGCGGATGGAAGAAGGCGAAGCAGCGGCGGTCCGAATCGAGCCGGTTCTTGAGGTCGCGCCACGAACGGATGGCGTGCACGGCTTCATAGGCCACCAGTTTCTCGAGCAGCGCCGCCGAGGCCCGCCAGTCGATGCGCACCAGGTCGAGAAAGCCGACATCGAACCAGGCGCCGAGCAGGGTGCGCAGGTCTTCGCTCAGCATGCGTGCCGCCGCATCGGTCCTGCCCAGGACCAAAAGCTCGGCGCGCAGGTCGACCACGAACTTCACGCCCTGCGGCACGCCGACGAATTCGTGCAGCAGGCGGACGGCGGGCGATTCGAGGGCTTTACGCAAGGCGCGCGGCGGCTCCTTGGAGGCACGCCAGCGCTCGACGATCGCCATCGCCGCCTCGCGCGGCAGGCCATAGTCGTGCGCAAGGGTCAGCAGGAACTTCTTGCGCCCGGCCGGCGACAGCGACAGGTAGGCCTGCCCGAGCTCGGCGGCACGACCGCGCCGCGCGGTCTCGCCGCCCTTGCCCGCCAGGCAGGCAGCGATGCGGCTCTTGAGGCGCGGGATGTCGTCGTCGGGCAGGTCGGGCCTGAGCGGCGAGCCCACGACCTCGCGCGCGCCGCGCGCGGTTTCGACGAAAGCAGTGCGCAGGCGTTCGAGCGTGCGGTCGACAGTGTTGGAAAAGGGCAGAGCCATGAGCGGATTATGTCATGGCGAACGTGTCACTCCAGTGGCGCATCAACGCGGCCTGCCGGCGACCCTACGGCTTGCTCAACGTCTGCCACAGATACCAGCTCGCCACCGTCCGATAAGGTCGCCATTTCTCGCCGGCCTTCTCCAGCACGTCACGCGACGGCAGCGTGCGTTTTCGAAAGGCCGTCGCGTAGGCCTTGCGCAGGCTGTAGTCGTCGAGCGGCAGCACGTCGGGCCGGCCGAGATAAAACATCAGGAACATCTCCGCGCTCCAGCGGCCGATGCCGTGGATGGCGACCAGGCGCTCGACGATCTCGGCATCTTCCATGCGGCGGGCGGCGGCCAGGGTCGGAACCTCGCCGGCGGCCGCGCGGCGCGCGAGGTCGCGCAGCGACTTGAGCTTGGCCCGCGACAGGCCGGCCCCGCGGATCTTCGCGTCGGAAAGCGCCAGCAGCCGTTCGGGTGTCAGGCCTGCCGCCCGGCGCGGGAAATGTCCGCACAGGCGGCCGAAGATGGTGGCGGCGGCCTTGTTGGAGAGCTGCTGATAGACGATCGCCTCGGCCAGCGCCGCGAACACGCTCGCGCCTTCTTGAGCTCCATGGCGAAGGGACCGGCCTCAGCGATGATCCGCGCCAGCGCCGGATCGGTGGTCTGCAGATGCGCAACGGCCTTGGCGGGTTCGAAGCCGAAGTCGGCCATCGTTACTTCAGCCGGTCGAACAGCGGACCGGCGCTGAGCGCCGACGCGCCCTCGATCTCCAGGATGCGTCGCTTGGTGGCGACGCCGCCGGTGGCCGAGAAGCCGCCCATCTTGCCGTCGGCGCCCAGCACGCGATGGCAGGGCACGATGATGGCGACGGGGTTGCGGCCGAGCGCCTGGCCGACCTCGCGCGATTCGTGCGGCACGCCCAGGCGCTTGGCGATCTCGCCATAGGTCATGGTCTGGCCGGGCGGGATGGTGCGCGCCACCTCGTAGACCTTGCGATGAAAGTCGGGCGCCGCTTCGAGGTCGAGGGGAATGTCGCTGAGGTCGACCGCCTCGCCTTTCAGCAGCGTCAGGATGCGGTCGATGGCGCGCCGAATGTCGGGCGGCGGCACGGCCTCGGGAATCCCGGGCCGGCGCTGGCGCATGCGCGCCCGTGTTTTCTCGGCGCTGCCCTCGGGCAATCGCAGCCCGCTGATGCCGCGCGCGTTCCAGACGAGACCGCAGGGTCCGATGGGTGTTTCGAAGATGGCGAAACCGGCCGGGGCAGGTGACTCTGACATGGCGCCACGGTCCGCCTAACCGGTCATCCCGTCAAGTGACCTCATAAAGGCGCACCGTCATCAAAGTGGCACGGATAGTGGGTTATTGTGGGGAATTGACACCATTCAGGGTGTGTTTGAGTGATCGATCCGCGGGCCGAGAGCCATGTCCGTCTGAAAGAGGCGGTCCGGCGCAATCGCACATTTTCTCGTGAAGGTCTGCTGGAGCGGCTGTTCGAACGGCTGTTTCGCGGCCTGGTCTATACCCAGATCTGGGAGGATCCCGAGATCGATCTCGAGGCGCTGGCGCTGGGGCCGGACAGTCATGTCGTGGCCATCGCCTCGGGCGGCTGCAACATCCTCTCGTACCTGACCGCCGGCCCGGCGCACATCACCGCCGTCGATCTCAGCCGCGCGCATGTGGCGCTCAACCGGCTGAAACTGGTCGCCGCGACCCGGCTGCCCTCGTGGCAGGCCTTCTACGGCTTCTTCGGCACGGCCGACGATCCGGCCAACGTCGCCGCCTATCACCGGCTGATCGCGCCCCATCTCGATCCGCAGAGTCGCGCCTACTGGGAGAGCCGCGGCCTGCAGCATCTGGGACGCCGGCGGATCTCGATCTTCGCCCGCAACGCCTATCACCATGGCGTGCTGGGCCGCTTCATCGGCATCGCCCATGCCGCCGCGCGGGTCTACGGCGTCGATCTGCGCGACCTTTTGAGCGCGCGTTCGCTCGAGGAACAGCGGCTTTTCTTCGAAACCGTGCTGGCGCCGCTGTTCGACAAGCGCGCGGTGCGTTGGGCGACGGCCAACCGCCTGTCGCTCTATGGGCTCGGCATCCCGCCGGCGCAGTACGAAGCCTTGGCCGGCGGCGGCGACATGGGCGCGGTGCTGCGCTCCCGGGTGGAGCGGCTGGCCTGCGGCTTCAGCCTCGACGACAACTACTTCACCTGGCAGGCCTTCGGCCGGCGCTACAGCCGCGACGGGGCGGGCCCGCTGCCGCCCTACCTGCGGCGCGAGGAGTTCGACACGGTCCGCGCGCGGGTCGACAGGGTCGAGGTGCTGAACCGCTCCATCACCGAATATCTCGCCGGCTGCCCCGATGCCTCGCGCGACCGCTACGTGCTGCTCGATGCCCAGGACTGGATGACCGACGCGCAGCTCACCGCCCTGTGGGCCGAGATCACGCGCACCGCCCGGCCCGGCGCACGGGTGATCTTCCGCACCGCCGCCGAGCCGTCGCTGCTGCCCGGCCGCCTCGACCCGGCGCTGCTCGCGCGCTGGCGCTACGAAGCGGCGGCGTCGCGCGCGTTCACCGAGCGCGATCGCTCGGCGATCTATGGCGGCTTCCATCTCTACATCTTCGAAGGCTGACGTGAGCGACGTCGCGGGTGCGGCCCTCATGGACCGCCTCTATCGCCACCAGCGGCATTTCTACGATTTGACGCGCAAGCACTATCTGCTGGGGCGCGACCGCCTGATCGAGGGTCTCGCGCCGCCAACCGACGGCCGCGTGCTCGAAATCGGCTGCGGCACGGCGCGCAACCTGGTGACGGCGGCCCGCGCCTGGCCGGAGGCGCAGTTCTTCGGCATCGACATCTCGGCCGAGATGCTCGACACGGCGCGCCGGGTCGTCGGGCGGGCCGGTCTCGCCTCGCGCATCGAGCTTGCCCGCGGCGATGCCACCTCGTTCGATCCGGCCTGGCTGTTCGGCGTGCCCTGCTTCTCGCGCATCTTCTTCTCCTACAGCCTGTCGATGATCCCCGAATGGCGGGCGGCGCTCGCCCAGGCGCTGGTCTGGCTGCCGGCGGGCGGCGAGCTGCACATCGTCGATTTCGGCGGCCAGGAGCGGCTGCCCGGCTGGTTCCGTAGCCGGCCTGCGGGGATGGCTGGCCCGCTTCCATGTCAGCCCGCGCGACGAGTTGGGGGCCGAACTGGCGGGGCTCGCGGGCCATGCCGGCTCGCTGCGCTGCCTGGAACGGCCGCACGGCGGCTACGCCCAATATGCGGTATTTCACCGTGGTCTGACGGGTTAGCGCCCGCGCAGTCCCACCCACCCCAAGCCGTTCCTCGACGCATGGCCCCTCTGCCCCTAAGGCATTGGCAAGCTCATGGGGCGATGCTACCCCGGCAACACCGTCTGTGTCGGGAGTACCCAAGATGACCGAAGCCTTCATCTGCGACGCCATCCGCACGCCCGTCGGCCGTTACAATGGCGGGCTCGCCGCCGTGCGAGTCGACGACCTCGCCGCCCATCCCATCAAGGCGCTGATGAAACGCAACACCGGCGTCGATTGGGGCGGCGTCGACGATGTGATCTATGGCTGCGTCAATCAGGCGGGCGAGGACAATCGCAACGTGGCGCGCATGGCGGGGCTGCTGGCCGGCCTGCCGGTCGAGGTGGCGGGCGCCACGGTCAATCGCCTGTGCGGCTCGGGCCTCGAGGCGGCCGGGCATGCTGCACGCGCCGTGAAGCTCGGCGAGGCCGACATGATGATCGCCGGCGGCGTCGAGGGCATGACCCGCGCACCCTACGTCATGGGCAAGGCGGAAGGCCCGTTCGACCGCTCGATGAAGCTCGAGGACACCGTGCTGGGCTGGCGCTTCATCAATCCGCGCATGAAGGCCGCTTACGGCGTCGATGCCATGGGCCAGACCGCCGAGAACGTCGCCGGCGAGCACCAGATCAGCCGCACCGACCAGGACGCCTTCGCCTATCGCAGCCAGCGCCGCTGCAAGGCCGCCCAGGATCGCGGCTTCTTCGACCGCGAGATCGCCAAGGTCTGCGTCAAGAAGGGCAAGACCGAGACCATCGTCGAGAAGGACGAGCATCCGCGCGGCGATACCACCATGGAGATCCTGGCCAAGCTGCCGGCGGCGTTCCGCGACGGCGGCTCGGTGACGGCGGGCAACTCGTCGGGCATCAACGACGCCGCCTGCGCCATGATCATCGCCTCCGAGGCGGCCGCCAAGGCCAACGGCCTGACGCCGCGCGCGCGCATCCTCGGCACCGTATCGGCCGGCGTGCCGCCCCGCGTCATGGGCATCGGCCCGGTGCCCGCCACCCAGAAGCTTTTGGCCAAGCTCGGCATGACGGTGCGCGATTTCGACGTGATCGAGCTCAACGAGGCGTTCGCGGCCCAGGCGCTGGCTGTGCTGCGTCAGCTCGGCCTGTCGGACGACGCCGAGAACGTGAACCCCAACGGCGGCGCCATTGCGCTCGGCCATCCGCTCGGCGCCTCGGGCGGCCGGCTGATGATCACGGCGCTGAACCAGCTCGAGGCGACCGGCGGCAAGCGCGCCCTCTGCACCATGTGCATCGGCGTCGGCCAGGGCATCGCCCTCGCGCTGGAGCGGGTCTGACGGCTAGGCTGTGGCGTTGAGCTTGATCCCGGCCTGACGCATCTCGGTCAGCATTTTCTTCTTGCTGCCGTCGAGATCGATCGCGGCGGTCGCTTCCTGCACGACGGCGACGTCGAAGCCTGCCTGGCGGGCGTCGATCGCCGACCAGGCGACGCAGTAGTCGAGCGCCAGGCCGCAGAACACCAGCCGGGTGAAGCCGCGCGCCTTCAGGTAGCCGTCGAGGCCGGTGCGCGTCATGCGGTCGTTCTCGCGGAACGCCGAGTAGGAATCGATGCCGGTATGGAAACCCTTGCGCACGATCATCTGCGCCTTGTCGGCGTCGAGCTGCGAATGAAACGCTGCCCCTGACGTTCCCTGCACGCAATGGTCCGGCCACAGGGTCTGCGGCCCGTAGGAGAACTGCACGGTGCTGAAGGCCTCGGCGCCCGACCACGCGCTGGCGAACGAGGCATGGCCCGGCGGATGCCAGTCCTGGGTCAGGATCACGTGGTCGTGGCGGCCGATCAGGCGGTTGACCAGGGGAACGATCGCGCCAGCGCCCGGGACGGCCAGCGCGCCGCCTTCACAGAAGTCATTCTGCAGGTCGATCACGATCAACGCCTCGTTCGGCATACGCTACGCTCCGTCTAGTGGCGGGATGTCTCCCAGCCGTTGTTCGGCTTCGAATGCGGCGACCCAGTGGCCAAGCGAACCGGTCTCGATCGCGCTGCGCAGGCCGCGCATTATGTCCTGGTAATATTGCAGATTGTGCCACGTGAGCAGCATGGCTGCGAGAATCTCCTCGGCGCGGATGAGGTGATGCAGGTAGGCGCGGCTGTGATGCCGGCAGGCGGGGCAGGCGCACTGCTCGTCGATCGGCCGGGCATCGTCGCGATGGCGCGCGTTGCGCAGGTTGAGCTCGCCGCGCCGCGTGAAGGCCTGCGCCGTGCGGCCGCCGCGCGTCGGCAGCACGCAGTCGAACATGTCGATGCCGCGTTTGACGGCGCCGACGATGTCGGCCGGCCGGCCGACGCCCATCAGATAGCGCGGCCGGTCGGCCGGCAGCATGGGCAGCGTGACGTCGAGCGTCTCGAACATCGCCTGCTGGCCCTCGCCGACGGCGAGACCGCCGACGGCGTAGCCGTCGAAGCCGATGGCGGTGAGCGCCCGCACGCTCTCGGCGCGCAAGGCGGGATAGGTGCTGCCCTGCACGATGCCGAACAGGCCGTAGCCCGGCCGCTCGGTGAAGGCGCGCTTGCCGCGTTCGGCCCATTTCATCGACAGGCGCATCGAGGCGGCCGCCGCTTCTTCCGCGACCGGCCAGCTCGTGCATTCGTCGAACGACATGGTGATGTCGGCGTCGAGAAGCTTCTGGATCTCGATCGAGCGCTCCGGCGTCAGGCGGTGCTGCGAGCCGTCGATCGGCGAGCGGAAGGTGACGCCGTCGGCGTCGAGCTTGCGCAGCTCCTTGAGCGACATCACCTGGAAGCCGCCCGAATCGGTCAGGATCGGCCGCGGCCAGTTCATGAACTTGTGCAGGCCGCCCAGCGCCGCCACCCTCTCGGCGCCGGGGCGCAGCATCAGGTGAAAGGTGTTGCCGAGCACGATCTCCGCGCCGGTCTCGGCGACCGACTGCGGCAGCATCGCCTTGATGGTGCCCGCGGTGCCGAGCGGCATGAAGGCCGGCGTCTCGACCGTGCCATGTGCTGTCGAGAGGCGGCCGCGACGGGCGGCGCCGTCGCCGCCGAGAAGCTCGAAGGAAAGACTCATCGCCGCAACAAACAACAATCGCCGTAGGAATAGAAGCGGTATCGCTCGCTGATAGCGTGCGCATAGGCCTGCTTCATGCGCTCCAGTCCGGCGAAGGCCGCCACCAGCATGAAAAGCGTGGAGCGCGGCAGGTGGAAGTTGGTGAGCAGCAGGTCGACGGCGCGGAAGCGAAAGCCCGGCACGATGAAGATGTCGGTCTCGCCGCTCCACGCCTTTATCGTGCCGTCGTGCGCGCGTGCCACCGATTCGAGCAGGCGCAGCGAGGTCGTGCCGACCGCGACGATGCGGCCACCGGCAGCACGCGTCGCCGCGACGGCGCGGGCCGTTTCCTCCGGCACCTCTCCCCATTCGGCATGCATGGTGTGCTGATCGGTGTCGTCGACCCGCACCGGCTGGAAGGTGCCGGCGCCGACATGCAAGGTCACGCCCGCCGTGGCGATGCCGGCGGCGGAAAGTGCTGCCATCAATTCGGGCGTGAAGTGCAGGGCGGCCGTGGGCGCGGCCACCGAGCCGTCGTGCCGGGCGAACAGCGTCTGGTAGTCGGTGCGATCCTGCAGGTCGGCGGTGCCGCCCCTTATGTAGGGCGGCAGCGGCATCGAGCCGCCGGCTTCGAGCGCCGCCAGGACGTCGGGCCCGCTCGCGTCGAACGCGAGCACGATCGAGCCGTCGTCGTTCTTGGCGAAGAGCGTCGCGACGAGGCCTGGGAAGAAGAGCGTGTCGCCTGTCCTGAGCCGCTTGGTCGGTCGTGCAAAGGTGAGCCATCGTCTCCCGCCGAGGTCGCGGATCAGCAGCGCCTCGACGGCCACGTCCCGCCGCCCTTGTGTAGCGCGTCTCGTGCCGGCGAGACGTGCCGGGATCACCTTGGTGTCGTTGTACACCAAAAGGTCACCACGCCGCAGCAGCAGCGGCAAATCGCGAACCGATCGGTCGTGCAGGCCATCGGGCGCCACATCGAGGAGCCGCGCCGAATCGCGCGGCTGGACAGGCCGCTGGGCGATCAGCTCGTCGGACAGCTCGAAGTCGAAGAGATCGACGCGCATGTGGGCCGGGTTCAGTATGACGCGATGGCGAATTTCACGACGCGACTGGCAACGGCGGACGATGCCTGGGCTGTCGCCGAAATATTCTCGTCGTCCTTTCGGCAGCTCACGTTCCTGCCGATGCTGCACACGGTCGAGGAAGATCGCCAATTCATCGAGAATGTCATCCTGCAAGAGTGCGTGGTCATGGTTGTCGAAGGCGAAGCGGGCATTGTCTCGTTTTTGGCGCGCCAGGAGGAGGAAATTCGCCTGCTCTACACCCATCCCGATTTCATCGGCGCCGGTGCGGGGAGCCTGCTGCTCGAGGCTGCCAAGGCGTCGGGTGTCGCGGCGCTGGAACTCTGGTGCTTCGCGGCCAATACCGAGGCGCGCCGGTTCTATGAAAAGCACGGCTTCCGTGCGGTGCGCTTCACCGATGGGCGGGACAACGAGGAAAAGATGCCGGACGTCCGCTATCGCTGGGAGCGTGGCTCACGCTAGGTCTGGCCGATATCCATGACCTCGGCGTCGGAATCGTCGGCCGGCGGCTGCACATTGGCATCGACCAGGGCGACGAAGCGGTACACGCCATCCTCGACGACCCGCTTCACGCGGGCGCGCGTCTCCAGGCAATGGAGATGCGCCAGGGTTTCGCCGAAGGCGAACACGATCTGGTTGTTGTCGAGATGGCGCGGGAACAGCACCGGCACCATGTCCCAGCCGGTCGCGCCCACGGCGCCGCGGCGGGCGATGGCGGCGGTCATGTCGTTCAGGCGCGCATCGTGATGGGACACGAGCTGGTCGAGCCTCGTGTGCAGGCCGATGAAGGGGAAGCCGTGCGAGGGCAGCACCAGCGCGTCGGCCGGCAGGCGGCGGAAGCGCGAGAAGCCGTCGAGGAACCAGGTGAGCGCATCGGCCTGCGGCTCGTTGGGCCACACGCCGACATTGGTGCTGATCTTGGGCAGCACCTGATCGCCCGCGATCAGCACGTTGAGCTCGGGGCACCACAGCGAGGCATGCTCGGGCGCATGGCCGCGGCCGACGATGACGTCCCAGCGATGGCCGCCCAGGGTGATGGGATGGGCGTGGATCATGCGATGGAAAGCGGTGGGCAGCGGCACCACGCCCTTGGCGAAGCCGCCCTTGTGGCGGTGGAACAGCGCGATGCTTTCGGCCGGCACGCCGTTGCGCGCCAGGTGGGCGCCGCGCACCTCCTCGTTCTCGATGAAATCGTTGCGCGCGGCGATGGCGCTCATGTACTCGCCCAGGGTCATCCAGAGCGGCGCATTCCAGCGCTCGCACAGCCAGCCCGCCAGGCCGACATGGTCGGGATGGAGGTGGGTCGCGATCACGCGCGTCACCGGCTTGCCGTTCAGTTTTTCACTGAAGATCTTCTCCCACAGTTCGCGCGTGGGCTGCGAGTTGATGCCGCAGTCGACGATGGTCCAGCCGTCCTTTTCCTCGACCAGCCACAGATTGATGTGGTTGAGCTGGAAGGGCAGCGGCATGCGCAGCCAGTAGACGCCGGGCGCCACGTTCTTGATGTCGCCGGGTTCCGGCACGTCGCCGCAGGGAAAGCGCAGTTGCGCCAGCAGGCGCTGGGAGAGATCGGGTGAATCGGGCATGGCCCGACCCTAGCCTCGGAGGCGGGACGGTGTCACTTCTGCCGGCCGACTGCCCGCCATGCGATATCACGCCGGCAAAAGCCCTCCGGCCAGTCGATCAGGTCGACCGCGCGATAGGCGCGGGCACGGGCCTCCTCGACGGTCGGCGCCACGGCGCTCACGTTCAGCACCCGCCCGCCATTGGCCAGCACGCGCTTGCCGTCCGGCCCCGCCGTCCCGAACTTTGTGCCGGCATGGAAGATCTGCACGCCCTCGACCTTGGCCGCGGCGTCGAGTCCGCGGATCTCGCTGCCCTTCTGATAGGCGTCGGGATAGCCGTTGGCCGCCATCACCACGGTCAGCGCCGTGTCGTTGGACCAGCGCAGGTCGAAATGCCTGAGCCCGCCGTCGGCTGAGGCGATCAGCGCCGGCACGATGTCGGACTTGAGCCGCATCATCAGCACCTGGCATTCCGGATCGCCGAAGCGGCAGTTGTACTCGAAGATCTTCGGTCCCGCGGGACCGATCATCAGGCCGGCATAGAGCACGCCCTTGAAGGGCATGCCGGCCTCGGCCATGGCGCGCACCGTGGGCAGGATGATCTCGTCCATGGTGCGCTGCTGCATGGCGGCGTCGAAGATCGGCGCCGGCGAATAGGCGCCCATGCCGCCGGTGTTGGGTCCCTTGTCGCCGTCGAAGGCGCGCTTGTGGTCCTGCGCGCCGACCAAGGGCAGGGCATGCTCGCCGTCGCAGAGCGCGAAGAAGCTCGCCTCCTCGCCGACCAGAAATTCCTCGATCACCACCGATGCGCCGGCCGCGCCGAAGCGGTTGCCCGACAGCATGTCGCGCGCCGCCTCGATCGCCTGCTCGACGGTCTCGGCCACCACGACGCCCTTGCCGGCGGCCAGCCCGTCGGCCTTGACGACGATCGGCGCGCCTTGCGCCTTGATATAGGCCACGGCCTGGCGGGCGTCGGTGAAGCGCTCGTAGGCGCCGGTCGGGATATTGTGGCGCCGGCAGAGTTCCTTGGTGAAGCCCTTCGAGCTCTCGAGCTGGGCCGCCTTGGCCGATGGGCCGAAGACCTTTATGCCGGCCTCGGCGAGGCGATCGGCCAGGCCGGCCGCCAGCGGCACCTCGGGTCCGACCACGACGAAGTCGATCTTTTCGCGCGTGGCGAGCGCCACTTGCCCGGCGATGTCCTCGGCCGCCACGTCGATGCATTCGGCCACCTGGGCAATGCCGGCATTGCCCGGGGCGCAGTAGAGCTTGGTGCAGAGGGGGGAGGCGGAAATTGCCCAGCAGAGCGCATGTTCGCGGCCGCCGCCACCTACTACCAGGATTCGCATGGCGAGGCTTTGACCACAGTTTGCGCTCCCGGCACAAGCGGCTAGGCTGCGCCGCCCATGGATAACATCGACCCCGCGGCTGGCCCCGGCAACGTCCCGGAATTCACCGTCTCCGAGCTCTCCTTTGCGCTGAAAAGGGAGATCGAGACGGCGTTTCCGCGGGTGCGCGTGCGCGGCGAGATCAGCCAGCCCTCGTTCCCGCGCTCGGGCCACTGCTATTTCCGCCTGAAGGACGAGAATGCCGTCATCGACGGCGTCGCCTGGAAGGGCACCATCCCGCGGCTCGGCATCAGGATCGAGGAGGGGCTGGAGGTCATCGCCACCGGCAAGCTCACGACCTATGCCGGTTCGTCGCGCTACCAGATCATCGTCGACCGCCTGGAACTGGCCGGCGAAGGCGCGCTGCTGAAGCTCCTCGAGGACCGGCGCAAGCGGCTGCAGGCCGAGGGCCTGTTCGATGCCGAGCGCAAGCGGCCGCTGCCCTTCCTGCCCGAGGTGGTGGGCGTGGTGACCTCGCCGAGCGGCGCGGTGATCCGCGACATCCTGCATCGGCTGGCCGACCGCTTTCCGCGCCACGTGCTGGTCTGGCCGGTGGCGGTGCAGGGCGAGAAGGCGGCGGCAGAGGTGGCCGCCGCCATCGCCGGCTTCAACCGCCTGCCCGAGCAGGGTCCGGTGCCGCGGCCCGATATCCTGATCGTGGCGCGGGGCGGCGGCAGCCTGGAGGATCTGTGGGCCTTCAACGAGGAGATCGTGGTGCGCGCGGCCGCGGCCTCGACCATCCCGCTGATCTCGGCGGTGGGCCACGAGACCGACACGACGCTGATCGATTTCGTCTCCGACCGCCGCGCGCCGACGCCGACCGCCGCGGCCGAGATGGCGGTGCCGGTGCGCGCCGACCTGATGGCCCAGACGCTCGATTTCGGCAAGCGCACCATGGCCTGCATGACCCGCGTGCTGCGCGAGGCGAACCTTGCCGTGAGCGGCCTGGCGCGCGGCCTGGGCGATCCGCTGCGCCTGATCGAGGAGCGCCAGCAGCGGCTCGATGTCAGCGGCGAGCGGTTGGCGCTTGCGACACGCCAGCTCGTCGAGCGCCGCAGCCACGCGCTCGCGGCGGCGCGGCTCATAAGCCCGGTGGCCGTGCTCCTCGCCAAGCAACAGGCGCTGGTTGCCGAGACGCGCGTGCTCGAGGGGGCCATGCGTCGCTACGTCGGCGATACGCGCCAGAAGATCGAGCGCACCACCGACAGGATCGAGCAGTATGGCGAGCGCCTGCGCCGCTGCGGCACCGAGCTCGTGACGCATGGCCTGCGCCAGGTCGACCAGCTCGGCAAGCTCCTGGAAAGCTACTCCTTCCATTCCGTGCTGAACCGCGGTTTTGCCCTGGTGCGCGACCAGGACGGCCATCCGATCATGACGGCGGCGGAGACGCACGCGGGCGACACGATCGCCATCGAATTCGCCGATGGCCGCGTCGGCGCCAGGGTGACCGAGGGTGCCGCCGTTGCACCGCGAGCCGCCACCGCGCCGCGCCGTCGCGACGGCGGCGGCGGAGGCAATCAGGGATCGTTGTTGTAAGGGCGGGAGAAAACTCATGACTGCCGCGCCGCTGTCGGCCGAGACCATCAAGAACTTCCTGTATGCCAGCACGGCCACCATCTCGATGCAGATGCTGAAGCGCGGCTTTCGCAACAGCGCCATCAACGGCGTGCGCCCGCTCAACCCCAAGGCGACGCGCCTCGTCGGGCCGGCTTTCACCCTGCGCTACATCCCGGGCCGCGAGGATCTCGACAAGCCGCCCACGCCCAACGATCCGCCGAGCGCGCAGCGCGAGGCGATCGAAGGCACGCCGGCGGGCCATGTGCTGGTGATCGGCACCGAGGGCACGACCCGCGCCGGCACCCTGGGCGACATCCTGGCGCTCCGCCTGAAAGTGCGCGGCGTGGCGGGCGTGATTTCCGACGGCGCCATCCGCGACACGCCGGTGATCGGCAAGATGGATTTTCCGGTGTTCTGCAGCGCCGCGGCCGCGCCGCCCAGCATGAACAGCCTGCATCCCGTCGAGACGCAGACGCCGGTCGGCATCTGCGGCGTGCCGGTCTATCCCGGCGACATCATCGTGGCCGACGACGACGGCGCCATTGTCGTGCCGCGCCATCTCGCCGACGAGGTGGCGCGCGATTCCTTCGAGCAGGAGCGGCTGGAGAAGTTCGTCGCCATCCGGGTCGGCAAAGGCATACCGATCACCGGCACCTATCCGCCCAACGACGAAACCAAGGTGCTCTACCAGGCCTGGATCAAGGCGGGCGAGCCGCCGAACGGCTAGCCGCGCCCTGAAAAGGGGATCGATGCGCGAGGGTTGGATCGGCGCAATGATGCTGGTGCTGGCCGGTTGCGGTCCAGCGCAGGTGGCGATGGCGCCGCCCGGCCAGGACGCCGCCGGAAAGCAGTTCGGCCCGCCGCCGCCTGGCATGGCGGCCGTCTATTTCTACAATCCGGTGAACAGCGGACCGCTGATCGACGTCATGCAGGGCGCCCTGGTCATCGGCCGGCTGGCGCCGCTGACATGGATACGCATCGACACCAGCCCCGGCTGGTACACGACGCGCTGCGTCACCTGGAGTTCGGCCAATCCCTCGTCGATCACGCTGGCGGCCGGCGACATGCGTTTCGTCGAAGTCGCGATGCCGTCCGGCGCCGCGGCCTGCACCATCCGGGAGACCGGCGCGGAGGCCGGCCGCAGCGGCGTGTTGTCGGGCGGCCGCGCGCTGCAGGAGTAGCGGCGGCGCTCAGCCCGGAGGCAGCTCGCCGTAGGGCTTGGTGATCAGCTCGAGCAGGTGGCCGTTGGGGTCCTCGAAATAGACGCCACGGCCGCCCCAATGATGATTGATCTCGCCCGGCCCTTCCTTGTGGGGGCCGGCGAAATAGGCGAGGCCGGCATCCTTCACGCGGGCGAACGAGGCGTCGAATTCCGTGTCGTCGACCAGGAAGGCGTAGTGCTGGGTGCGCACGTCCTTGGAATCGACGAAGTCGAGGGTGACGCCGTTGCTGGTCTGCACCGGCCGGAAGGGGCCCCATTGCGGTCGGACGTCCACGCCCAGGATGTCGGCGAGGAACTTTGCCGAGGTATCCTTGTTCCTGGCCGGAACGATGATGTGATTGAGGGCTGGCATCGGGGCCTCCGCTGGCTTTTCCCAGAGGTAGGCGGCCCCGAACCGGAGTTCAACCGTCTTAGGACGCCGCCGCGTCGGGCACCACGCGCCGCGGCAGCGGCTGCCAGGCGCTGCGCGGGATGGGCCGCAGGGTCACTAGAAACTGCTCGGCGCAGCTTGCCCAGGTGAAGGTCTCGGCGTGCCGCCGACAGGCTTCGGCGTCGCCTTGTATGGCGGCCAGGCAGGCCGTGCGCAGATCCTCGTCGACCGCACCGACACCGGGCACGGTCACGACATCGAGCGGGCCGGGCACCGGATAGCCCGCGACCGGCACGCCGGAGGCCAGCGCCTCGACCATCACCAGGCCGAACGTGTCGGTACGGCTGGGAAACACGAAGCAGTCGGCCTCGGCGTAGCGTCGCGACAGCTCCTCGGTGTCGACCGAGCCGAAGAAGCGCGCATCCTTGTAATGGCGCTTCAACTCCTTGAGCTGCGGGCCGCCGCCCACCACCCATTTGCTGCCGGGCAGGTCGAGGTCGAGGAAAGCCTTGATGTTCTTTTCGATCGCCACCCGTCCGGCATAGAGCCAGATCGGCCGGGCCTCTTCCGTCTCCGTGCGTGGCCGCGGGTGAAACGCCGCGATGTCGACGCCGCGCGACCACGGCACCAGGTTCTTGAAGCCGTGCCGGCTGAGCTCGTCGCGAATCGACTGCGCCACCACCAGCACGGCCGACGACGGCGCGTGGAAACGGCGCACGAAGGCGTAGCTCCAGGCCAGCGGCACGCGGATGCGGGCGCGCACATATTCGGGAAAGCGCGTGTGATAGGCCGTGGTGAAGGGAATGCTGCGTCGCCGGCAAAAGGCGCGCGCCGCCCAGCCCAGCGGCCCCTCGGTCACGAGATGGATCGCATCGGGCGCGTAGAGCCTCAGCATGTGGTCGAGACGGGCCGCGGGAAACAGCGACAGGCGGATCTCGGGATAGGTCGGGCAGGGCAGGGTGCGGAAGCGGTCGGGGCCGAACACCTCGACGTCGTGGCCCTGGGCGCGCAACAGCTGCGACACGGTCTCGATCGTGCGGACGACGCCATTGATCTGCGGTCGCCAGGCGTCGGAGACGATGGCGATGCGCAACCGCGTCTACTCCGCCGCCAGCTGCGCCGACGTGAGGCGCGGCAGCGCAGCCTCGCGGCGCGCCTGTTCCTCGGCCCAGTGGACGATGCGCAGGCGGCCGTCGAAATCCTCGACCAGCGCCGTGCAGCTCTCCACCCAGTCGCCGTCATTGCAGTAGAGCACGCCGTCGATGGTGCGGATCTCGGCGTGATGGATATGGCCGCACACCACGCCGTCGACGCCGCGGCGGCGCGCTTCGCTCGCCACCGCGTGCTCGTAATTGTCGATGAACTGTACGGCGTTCTTGACCTTGTGCTTCAGGTAGGCCGACAGCGACCAGTAGGGCATGCCGAGCTTGCGGCGGCCCCAGTTGTACGTCGTGTTCACGCGCAGTGCGGCCGAGTAGGCCCAGTCGCCCAGGATGGCGAGCCAGCGCGCGTAGCGCACGATGCCGTCGAACTGGTCGCCGTGGATGATCAGAAGCTTGCGGCCGTCGGGCGTCGTGTGGATCGCCTCTTCCTGCACGCGCACCTCGCCGAAGGTGAGCTGGCAGTATTGCCGCGCCGCCTCGTCGTGGTTGCCCGGGATATAGACCACGTTGGTGCCCTTGCGCGCCTTGCGCATGATCTTCTGCACCACGTCGTTGTGGGCCTGCGGCCAGTACCACCAGCGCTTCAGGCGCCAGCCGTCGACGATGTCGCCCACCAGATAGAGATGCTCGCTCTCGTTCCTCTTCAGGAAGTCGAGCAGCAGCTCGGCCTGGCAGCCGCGCGTGCCGAGATGGATGTCCGACAGGAAAATCGCGCGGTGGCGTGCGGGTGGGTTACGCTCGATCACGGTCATGTGGATAAGACTCGATCGACACAAAATCTGTCGTGCGCGATTGCACTGGACGCAGCGGATTGTGTATGGGAGCCGTTGCGTGCCCGTGAATTGGTTGTGACGGTTCGATGACATTCGACACTTCCAAGACAATGCTGCTGATCCTCAATCCCATAGCGGGCCGCCGCCGCCGGGGGCTGGTGGATGCCGTCGTGCGCCACGTGCGCGCCGAGGGCTGGACGGTCGATGTGGTCGAAACGGCGGCGCCGGGCGATGCGCGGCGACTGGCCGAACGCTGCGATCGGGCGCGCCATGCCGTGATCGCCGTGGCGGGCGGCGACGGCACGATCAACGAGGTGGTGAACGGGCTTGCCCGGCGCGGCGACCGGGCGCCGGCGCTCGGCATCGTGCCGCTCGGCACCGCCAACGTCCTGGCGCACGAGCTGGGCCTCGGCTTCTCGGCCGCGGTGATCGCCAGGACGATCATCGCCGGCCACGAACTGCTGGTCCAGCCGGGCGAGGCGGCCAATGGCGCCGGCGTGCCGCGCTGCTTTTCGCTGATGGCGGGCGCGGGCTTCGACGCCAAGGTCGTGGCGGGGGTCAGCGCGCCGTTCAAGCGCCGCTGGGGCCGGGGCGGCCTATGTCTGGCGCTCACTGGTCGAGGCGCGGCGCTATCGGCCGGTGCGCTATGGCGTGGAGATCGACGGCGTGCGCCACGAGGCGTCGTCGGTGATCGTGACGCACAGCCGCCACTATGCCGGTCCCTATGTCGTGGCGCCCGATGCGGCGCTCGGCAAGCCGCTGCTCTATGTCTGCCTGTTCGAGCGCTGGGGCCGCTCGCACACCCTGCGCTTCGGGCTGGCGTTGCTGCTGGGAATGTTGCCGCGCACCGCCGGCTACCGCGTGGTCGCCGGCCGCGACGTGCGCATCTCGGTGCTGAGCGACGCCGGCGAAAATGGCCGCCAGCCGGTGCAGATCGACGGCGACGACGCGCTGACGCTGCCGATATCGATCGGCCTCGCCGCCGGCGCGGTGCGCCTGCTGCGGCCGGCTTGAATTCTCATTGGACCGCGGACCTCCAGGTCCGCTCATGTCTTCCGGACCGCGAGCGTCTCGCTCGCTCATGACTCTGAGCGAGCGAGACGCTCGCGGTCCGGAATGAGCATGACGCGCCACCGCGGCGGAGTAAACTCCGCCTTGAGTGGCGCGCTCCCAGCACTACCGCGCCTGCTGCAGGCGGCGTACGACGTCGGGCGTGGGATGGCCGTCGGCCGGCAGCCCGACCTGCTTCTGGAACAGCCGCACCGCCGAGCGCGTCTTGGGGCCCAAAAGCCCGTCGGCGTCATCGGTCAAAAGGCCGAGCTTGGCCAGCCGCGTCTGCATGTCGATGACGGTATCGCGCGACAGCGGCTCGTCGTCGGCCGGCGCCGACTGCATGACCGGCGGGCCGCCCGCGATCTGGCGCGCCAGGATGCCGACCGCCAGCGCATAGAGCGTCGAGCGGTTCCAGTTCATCACCGCCTTGAAGTTGGGATAGAGGATGAAGGCGGGGCCGCGCCAGCCGGCCGGCAGGGTGATCGACGCGAGATCGTCGACATTGGGCAAGGCAGCGTTGCCCGCCCGCTTGACACCCATCGCCGCCCAGGCCCGCACCGGCTTTTCGATCGTGGTGTCGGCCTGGTCGAGCGGGAAGCCCTGCGGCAGGAACACCTCTTCGCTCGACGGCAGGCCGGGCTTGAAGCCGACGCCGCGCAGGTAGTTGGCGGCCGAGGCGAAGGAATTGGGCAGGCTGGTCCACAGGTCGATCTTGCCGTTGCCGTCGCGGTCGACGCCCCACTTCATGAAGGTCGACGGCATGAACTGCATGTTGCCCATGGCGCCGGCCCACGAGCCGCGCAGCTGCTCGCGGGTCATGCGGTCGAGCGACGAGGATGCGCAGCGCCTGCACCGTCTCGTTGCTGAAGAAGGCGGTGCGCTTGGTCATGCAGGCCAGCGTCGCCACCGAGCGCACGACCTGGAAGTCGCCCATGTAGCCGCCGTAGTTCGTCTCGAGGCCCCAGAACGCCATGATGTATTGCGGCGGCACGCCATACTCGCCCTGGATGGCGTCGAGCAGCGCGCGGTTCTGCGCCATCTTCTGCTGGCCCTTGGCGATGCGCTCGGCCGACACCGAGGAGCCGACATATTTGGAGTAAGTCAGCGAGAATTCCGGCTGGCGCGAATCGAGGTCGATCACCTTCTGGTCGGGCGTAAGGCCCTGGAAGGCGCGGTCGGCGACCTCGGCCGGCACGCCCTGGCGCGTCGCGTCGGCCTTGATGGTCTGCAGGCACCCCTGGAAGTCGTTTTGCGCCAGAGCGGGGCCGGCAAAGAGCGCCGTCATTGCGGCGAGGAGGAGAATTCTTGAGGAGGGGGTCATGCCGCCGATTCTATCACGAGCCGGCGACGGTCAACCCTTCGATTCGCACAGTCGGCGCATTGGTGGAGCTCTTGAATTGCAGATCGTTGGCCGGCGTCATGTTGAGAAACATGTCCTTGAGATTGCCCGCCACCGTGATGCCGCTCACCGGCCAGCCGAGCTTGCCGTTTTCGATCCAGAAGCCCGACGCGCCACGGCTGTAGTCGCCGGTGACGCCGTTGATGCCAAAACCGATCAGGTCGGTGATGAAGAGCCCGCTCTTGATGTCGCCGATCAGCTCCTCGACCGAGAGCTTGCCCTTCTCGAGATAGAAGTTCGAGGTGGTGGGCGAGGGCGGACCCGACGTGCCACGCGCGGCATGGCCGGTCGGCTTGAGCTTGAGCTGACGGGCGGCCGCCAGGTCGAGCAGCCAGGTGGTGAGATGGCCGTCGTCGATTACGGCGTAGCGCTTGGTCGGCAGGCCCTCGGCGTCGAACGGCCGGCTGCCCAGGCCGCGCTTGCGGTGCGGATTGTCGAGGATGCGGATGCCGTCGGCGAAGATCTTTTCACCCATCTTGTCCTTCAGGAAGGACGTACCGCGCGCCACGGCGCGGCCGTTGATGGCGCTCGCCAGGTGGCCGATCAGGCCGCCCGAAACGCGGCGATCGTAGACCACCGGCACGCGCGCGCTCTGCGCCTTGCGCGGGTTGAGGCGCCGCACGACGAACTTGCCCGGCATTGCGGCCGACCCGGGCCGGCGCCATCAGATCGTCGAGATGGACGGCGCTCGACCATTCATAGTCGCGCTCCATGCCCGTGCCTTCGCCGCCCAGCACCGAGCAGGACAGCGAATAACCGCTGCGCCGATAGCCGCCGGAGAAGCCGTTGCTGGCGGCCAGCGCCACCGAGGTGCGGCCCCAGCTCGCCTCGGCGCCCTCGGAGTTGGTCACGCCCTTGACGGCGCGGGCGGCGTCCTCGGCTACCTCCGCCATCGCCAGCAGCGATCGGGCCGACGGCCGCCGCTTGTCGTCGAGATCGAGGTCGGGCCAGCTCGTGGCCAGCAATTCCTCCGGCGCGATGCCGCACACCGGATCCTCCGGCACCGCGCGCGCCATGTCGACGGCGCGTTGCGCGAGCGTGCGCAGCGCGGCGGGCGCGAAGTCGGTCGAGGAGACGAAGGCCTGGCGCTGGCCCACGAACACGCGCAGCCCGAGGTCGCGGCCTTCGCTGCTTTCGAGCTTCTCGCGCTCGCCCATGCGCTGGGCGACCGAGATCGATTCGCCGTTGACGTAAAGCGCGTCGGCGGTATCGGCGCCGGCGGCCTTCGCCCATTTCAGCAGATCGGTGAGCAGGTTGGCGTCCGGCGCGCTCGCCGGACGCTTCCTGGGCGGGGACTTCCGCGGAGACTTTTTCGGGAGGGTCTTTTTCGCTTTGGCCATGACCGCCGTTCTACGCGCTAACGGGCCGTCCCGTCGAGGTCGCAGCGGAGATCAGGGGCCGGCGTAGCCGATGCCGGCTCTGGTCTCACCGATCGCACTGTCGACGAACTGGATGGCGCGTTCGCGATGCCCGCCCTTGTTGGGCGTGGCCTTGACCAGTTCCGCGCGCGCCGCCTGCAGAGAGCCCAGTGCTGCCTGCATGTTGGGCTGGGCGGCCATGGCGACACAGGCGCCGACGATCGCGCCGGCGGTGCCGCCGACCAGCAGGAGAGCGACAGGCGACTTGGGAAAGAAGCGAGCCATTGAGGCGATCCTCCAGACGTTGAACGGGCGGAAGTCCCGCCCGTTCGTGAGTTCTAGAACCGGTCGTGCAACGACGGTATCGCTATTTGAGTTCAGCCTCGATGAAGCGAGAGACCTGCCGAGCGCTGTCGCGCATCAGTTGCCGGCGTAGGCGATGCCCGCCTCGGTTTCGTTGATCGCCTGGTTGACGAGATTGATCGCGCGTTCGCGATGCCCGCCCTTGTTGGGCGTCGACTGGATGAGATAGGAGCGCGCCTGCTGAAGCGAGCCCAGGGCGGCCTGCATATTCGGTTGGTCCGCACCGGCTGCGCAGGCGCCGGCCAGACCGCCGATGGCGATGCCGATGAGCACATAGGCGGTGGGCGAGAGACGGGATTGCGACATAGACGTATCTCCAGACGTTAAGCAGGTGGGAATTTTCCCGCCCGCTCATGATCGTAGAGAACGTCGTTTGGCGACGAAACGCCTATTTGGCGGATGAAGCAGCGTGCGTCAGTCGCCGGCGTACCGGATGCCGCGCTCGGTCTCGTTGATCGCTTCTTCGGTTCGTGTGATCGCGCGCGCGCGATAGCCGCCCTTGTCCGGTGCGGCCTGTACCAGATAGGCCCGCGCCGCCTGCAGCGAGTTCAATGCCGCCTGCATGTTGGGCTGATTCGCGCCGGCGGTGCTGACGCCGGCGACAGCGCCGATGGCGATCCCGATGAGCAGGCATACGAAGGATGTCTTGGGGCCGAAGAAGGACATGGGCTGCATCTCCAGACGTCGAACGGGCGGGCTTCTCGCCCGCCCGTGATCGTAGAGAGCGCCGGCGCGCAGTGATATCGCTATCTGGCGGCGACCGCCCGGTTGGCGGCCGACGTCACCGCCTTGAGCGAAGCCGTCACGATGTTGGAATCCATGCCGACTCCCCAAAGCACGCGGCCGTCGCTGGTCTCGGCTTCGATGAAGCTGACGGCCTGCGCATCCGAGCCGGCGCCGGTGGCGTGCTGGTGGTAGTCGCGCACCCGGATGCCGACGCCGCAGTTCTTGCCGAGCGCGTCGACATAGCCCGCGATCGGCCCGTTGCCGCGGCCGCTGATCTTCTGCTCCCGGCCGTTGAACTTCACCTTGGCGTCGAGAAGACGCACGTCGGGGTGATCGGGCTCGGGCACCGTGGTGTGGCTGATGAAGTCCACCGGCGTCACGTTCTCGAGGTATTCGTTGCGGAAGGTGTCCCAGATCAGCGCCGGCATGATCTCCTTGCCGGTCTCGTCGGCGATCTGCTGGATCCGCTTGGAGAACTCGACCTGGAGAAGACGCGGCATGTCGATGCCGTAGTCGCTCTTCAGGATGTAGGCGATGCCGCCTTTGCCCGACTGGCTGTTGATGCGGATGATCGCCTCGTAGCTGCGGCCGAGATCGGCCGGATCGATCGGCAGGTAGGGCACTTCCCAGACCTTGCTGTTCGAGCTCTGCAGCGCCTTGAAGCCCTTGTTGATGGCGTCCTGATGCGAGCCCGAGAAGGCGGTGAACACCAGGTCGCCGCCATAGGGATGGCGCGGATGGACCGGCAGCTGGTTGCAGTATTCGACCGTCTGGCGGATCTCGTTGATGTTGGAGAAATCGATCTCCGGATCGACGCCCTGGGTGAACATGTTGAGGCCCAGGGTCACGAGATCGACGTTGCCCGTGCGCTCGCCGTTGCCGAACAGGCAACCCTCGATGCGGTCGGCGCCGGCCATGTAGCCGAGCTCGGCCGCCGCCACGCCGGTGCCGCGGTCGTTGTGCGGATGCAGGCTGAGCACCATCGAATCGCGATACTTGAAATTGCGATGGCACCATTCGATCTGGTCGGCGTAGATGTTGGCCGAGGCCATCTCGACCGTCGCCGGCAGGTTGATGATCATCTTCTTCTCGGGCGTCGGCTGGTAGACATCGCCGACCGCGGCGCAGATGTCGCGCGCGAATTCGAGCTCGGTGCCGGTGAAGCTCTCCGGCGAATACTCGAACACCCATTCGGTGGCGGGATCGGCGTCGGCCATCTGCTTGACGAGCTTGGCGCCCGACACGGCGATGTCGATGATGCCGTTGTAGTCGGTGCCGAACACGACCCGTCGCTGCAGGGTCGAGGTCGAATTATAGAGATGGACGATGGCGCGCTTGGCGCCGCGGCACGCCTCGAAGGTGCGTTCGATGAGCTCCGGGCGGCTCTGCGTCAGCACCTGGATGGTGACATCGTCCGGGATCATCTTCTTCTCGATGAGCTCGCGCACGAAGTCGAAGTCGGTCTCGGAGGCCGCGGGGAAGCCGACCTCGATCTCCTTGAAGCCCATCTGGCAGAGCAGCTTGAACATGCGGGTCTTGCGGTCGGAATCCATCGGCTCGATCAGCGCCTGGTTGCCGTCGCGCAGGTCGACCGCGCACCACACCGGCGGCTTGGTGATGACCTTGGAGGGCCACTGTCGGTCGGGCAGGGGGATGGGCTTGAAGGGAACGTACTTCTCGCCCGCGGTCGGCATCATGGGTTTCTGGGGTGACATCGAAGACTCCTCGCGCCGCGCACAGCCCAAAGGCTTTTAGGCAAACACTGCGATGGAAGCGGAAAAGGGTGGCGGCGACTGTTGGAAGGATGAGACGAACGACAAGCGATCCGCAGGGCCCCCTCCCAGATCCCGGGCAGGGGGCGGCGGATCAGCCAATAAGTCGAAGCGTCGTCAGTCGCAGCATGGGCGCCAGAATAAGGCCCTGCCGGCAGGAGTCAACCCGCCGGACGGAGGTCCGTCCGGCGGGGTCGCAGGTCCATGAATATTCAGTGCAGCGGGACGGTGAAATTGAAGTTCAGGCTCGGCTCGACGGGCTGCGAATAGACCGGCGCAGGCGCCATCATGATCGGAGCCGGCGCCACGATGACCGGCGGGCGCTCGTAGACGACGCGCCGCGGCGGCTCGACATGACGCCAGTGTTCGCGCTCCTCGACGTAATGGCGGTGTTCGCGGCGCCAGTGCTCGTCGCGCCAGTGATCATCGTCGTGGGCCTGGGCACCCACCGCAAGGAAGATACCGGAACCCGCGATCGCGGCGGCCAGGATGGTCTTCCGCACAAGTCCACGCATTACAGCCTCCTGTGACAACACGGGATGACAATTGCCTGTCGTCCCAACAGAGGGGGATACGTGTCGGATTGTGACGGCACGGAGGATTTTGTGGGTCGCTTGCGAGGACATCGCCCCTCCAGGGCCTTTGCCTTGTGACCGATCGGTGATCGGGACCTAGCGCAGCGGCACCGTCAATCCGAGGCTCAGGCTGCCTACCGATGGGCCATAGGTCGGATAGGCCGGCGCGTAATGGACGGGAACGTAGGCAACCGGCTGCGGATAGACCACGACGGGCGCCGCGTAGACCACCGGCGCCGGCGCGACATAGCGGACGTGGCCCGGCGGCACGACGGCATGGCCGGGCGGCGCGTGATGATGATGGTGTTTCTTCCAATCGTTGGCCTCGGCCGCACTGACGGCGCCGAGCGCCGCCGTGCCGACGAGGGCAGCCATCGCGCCCCGCCAGCCGGCCGTGGCCAGCGCCTTGTTCACACCATCGGACATGCCGCCTCCTCGAGTCGTTGCAAAAGCCGCCGTGGATCCGAGCGTTGCGTTTGCTTCGGGGCGGCCATGAGGAAGCCTATCGCGTCACGTTTCCCGCACGCTCGTGACCAGTTTGTGGTAGTTCGGGAGAAAGCATTGGGGAGGTAACGTCGATGGCGGGTCCGTTGGACGGCGTCAGGATTCTCGATTGCACGACGGTCGTGCTGGGGCCGTGGGCGGCGCAGCAATTGGGCGATCTCGGCGCCGACGTGATCAAGATCGAGCCGCCCGAGGGCGACACCACGCGTCAGCTCGGGCCGGCGCGCAATCCGGGCATGGCCGCCTTCTATCTCGGCTGCAATCGCTCCAAGCGCTCGATCGTGCTCGACCTCAAGCAGGAGTCCGGCCGCAAGGCGCTGTTCAAGCTGGCCGAGACCGCCGACGTGCTGATGCACAACTATCGCCCCGACCCCGCCCGGCGACTCGGCGTGGAGTATGAGGCGTTCGAGAAGATCAATCCGCGGCTCGTCTATCTCGCCACCTACGGCTATCGCTCGGCCGGACCGATGGGCCCCAAGGCCGCCTACGACGATATCATCCAGGCGGGATCGGGCCTGGCCTCGCTGCAGACCGTCGTCGCCGGACAGCCGCGCTTCCTGCCGACCATCGTCGCCGACAAGACCAGCTCCAACGGCGTGGTCTCGGCGCTGCTGGCCGCCCTGTTCGCGCGCGAGCGCACCGGCAAGGGCCAGGCGGTCGAGGTGCCGATGTACGAGACCCTGGTCTCCTTCGTCATGGTCGAGCATCTCTACGGCGAGACGTTCAGGCCGGCGATCGAGACGGCGGGCTACAAGCGGGTGCTCAACAAGGAGCGGCGGCCCTATCCCTCGAAGGACGGCTACTTCGCGCTGCTGCCCTACACCGACGGCCATTGGAAGGAGTTCTGCACCTTGGTCGGTCGCGACGACCTGGCGAAAGACCCGCGCTTCACCTCGCTCGCCTTTCGGCTCAAGAACGTCGAGTACTATTACGCCACCCTGGCCGAGATCTGCGCCACGCGGACCAATGCCGAGTGGATGGCGCTGCTCAAGAACTCCAACGTGCCGCACGGGCCGGTCAACACACTGGACGACCTGTTCGTCGACCCGCAGCTCCAGGCGACCGGCTTCTGGAAGGAGGTCGAGCATCCGACCGAGGGACGGCTGCGCATGCCCGACATTCCGCCGCGCTTCAGCAAGACCAAGCCCGAGGTCACGCGCCTGCAGCCGCGGCTGGGCGAGCACAGCGTCGAAGTGCTTCGCGAGGCCGGCTATAGCGCGGCAGAGATCGACGCCATGCTGGCGTCGGGCGCGACCAAGACGGCTTAGCCT
The DNA here is from genome assembly GCA_963755585.1 of uncultured Alphaproteobacteria bacterium. Taxonomy (GTDB): domain Bacteria; phylum Pseudomonadota; class Alphaproteobacteria; order Reyranellales; family Reyranellaceae; genus Reyranella. The sequence continues at coordinate 77,420 of CAVWKN010000008.1, read as the reverse complement.
TCAGGCGGTCACTTGACCGTCGCGCTCAAAGGCTTGCCACGCAGCTTGGTGATGTAGAAGCCGGCCACCGGCTCGAGGCCGTCGCCCACTTTCTTGTAGGCGGCGAACAGGTAGTCCGGCACGGTGCGCCAGGCGATGGCGGCGTGGCCCACGCGGGCGAGATAGGTCTCGCCGCCGACGACGACCGGCAGAAGCACCGAGTCCGGTGCGAATTCGTTGTAGTTGCCAAAGAGGCCGTGAATTTGACCGCCGAAGGTCGGCAGGTGGATGTCCAGTGGCCGATTGTCCGCCAGTTCCTTCAATGCCTTGAATTTCGCGTCCTGACCGTCGGCGTCCTGCGCGGCTTGCGAGCTTTGGTCGACCTTCTTGGTGAGAGGGAGGGCCTGGTCCGCCATCGCGTTGCAGTCCACACCCTGGCAGAACCGGTCGGTCATCTCGAAGACATCGTTGAAGCGAATGACGACCTGGCATTGCTGTTGCCAGGCGCCATCCCGCCACGGCGTGAAGGACAGCTCGACCGTGCTGTCCTGATCGCTCTCGACGACAAAGGCCGGCACGCCCGCGACCTCGCCGGCATAGGCCGTCGTCTTGACGCAGAACGTGAAGGGCTCGGCATTCTGGACAACAGGCGGATCGGCGATCGGATGTGCAGCGCCTGCGGGCGGTGCATCGAAGAACACGAAACGTTGGCAGCTTGCCGTGCCTCCGACGGTCTCGGCCAGGTTCAGGGAACTCCCGCCAAAGCGGTAAAGGGTAAATGTGTCGCCGCCGTCCAGCAGTCCTCCGACCGCCTCCATGAGGCTGGGCGCCGCTCGATACGTCTCGCGTAGCCGGTCCAGCGCTTCTCCCTTGGTCTTGGCGCGCCAGCCCTCGGCATCGATGCTGACGACGCCGCTTCGAGGCTTTGGCGAGGACACTGAGCGGCTGTTGCCAGGCACTGCGCCAGCCGCCGGAAGGGTTGGCGGCGAGCACGATCTGGGCGACGGTGCTGCAGACGGTCTGGTCCGGGCGCGAATTGGCCGGCGCTTGCGCTTCGGCCGCGCACGGCGCGAGGAGGGCAAGCGCGGCCACCACGGCTCGCACACGCGAGAAGCTCTGCAACGCCATCATCGCCGGCACCCGATCGGTCGAGGCGCCACTATAGCCGGCAACAGTTGCGGAGCCATCACGACCCGCACTTTACCGTGCGGGAAATCGACGCCATGCTGACGCCCGGCGCGACCAAGGCGGCCCAGACCGCCATCGATTAAAAAATCGCGTCACAGGGAGGAAGCGATGATCGTCCGTTCGACACGGCGCGAGGTGCTGCGTTATGGCTCTGCCGCAGGGGCGATGGCGCTCGCGGCGCCGGCCATTGCGCAGGCGTGGCCCAGCAAGCCCATCAAGATCGTCTGCGGTTATCCGGCGGGCGGCCTTACCGACATCTTCGCCCGCGCCTATGGCGAAGCGATTTCGCAGAAGACCGGACAGCCGGTCGTCGTCGAGAACAAGGCGGGCGCCAGCGGCGCCATCGCGGCGGAACAGGTGAAGAGCGCGCCGGCCGACGGCTACACGCTGATGTGGACGATCTCGACCACGATGATCATGAACAAGGTGCTGTTCAAGAAGCTGCCCTATGACCCGGACAAGGACTTTGTCCTGATCTCGTACATGGATGCCGGTCATTTGCCGCTGATCGTGAACAGCAAGCTGCCGGTGAAGAGCCTTGCCGACCTTGACGCCTACGCGCGCGCCAACAAGACGAGCCTCGGCACCTACGGCGCCGGCTCCTACAGCCATGTCGCGGTCGAGGCGCTCAACCGCCATTACAAGCTCGGCATGGAAGCGGTGCATTATCGCGGCGAGGCGCCGATGTGGCAGGACGTCGGCTCGGGTGCCGTTCAGGGCGGCAGCGGCAGCGTCGCTGCGGCTTCGGGCGTGCTGCAGTCGGGCAACGGCCGGCCGATCGCCGTGCCGACCAAGGTGCGCATGAAGAAGCTGTCGGATGTGCCGACTTTCCACGAACAGGGCGTGACCGACCGCGCCTTCCAGATCAAGGGCTGGATCGGCATGGTTGGGCCGGCCGCCTTGCCGAAGGGCATCGTCCAGCGGCTCTCCGACATGATGGTCGAGGCCGGCAAGAGCGAGCGCATCCAGAAGATCCTGAACACGTTCGGCATCGACGAGGCGGCGCAGGACCACGTCTTCTTCGAGAAGATCGTCGCCGAAGAGGGGCCGGTCTGGATCGAGCTGGTGAAGGGCCTCAATCTCGAGCCGCAATAGGTGAAAAAAGGCTAGGCGACCTTGCGGTTGGCGAGCGACGGATCACCGGCGGCGACGGCAAGCTCGAAGCCCGGCTCGGCGATATGCACGGCGACCTCCGGGAAGCGTGTGCGCGAGCGCGGCGGCGAAGGCGGGCCACGGCTCGGACACGGCGCCCATCATGGCGTGGAACTTGTCGTGCGGCGGGTAGAGGATCACGACCTTGGGCCTGAGCGCCGCCACGCCGCGCACGACATCGTCGATGAAATTGAGCTGCATGCCGGCCAGCAGGACGTCGGTGCGGTAGCGCCGGCCGAGATCGCCGATCTCGGCGTCGGTCATCTTGGTGTTGAAGCCCTCATTGTAGTTCAGGATCGTGAGGCCGTCCGGCAGCGTGACATGAAACCCCGTGTAGGGCGCATAGAACGGCGCGCGGGTGGCGCTGCTCCACGCCCATGAAAGCTGCGTGGCGTTGCCGTGGAACACCGCCTTGGTCATCGCCTTGTAGAGGTTGATGTCGCGATGCTTCCATTTGAAGGCCGACAGCGTGAAGCCCGGCACCGAGATCGTGCCGAAGGTCGCGGGGTCGATGACGCGAAGCCTGTCCGCCGCGATGCCGCGCCGCCGTTTCAGGAAGGAGCAGACCGAGGGCGAGCCGATGACGGTGGCGCCGGTGGCGTGGGCGATCACCGGCACGTCGAGGAAATGCTCCTCGTGCCCGTGGGTCACGCAGATGTATCGGGCGTGCTTGAAGTCCTCGAGATGGAACCACTCGGCGCCGCAGTAGGGGCGGAAGAACGGATCGAAGAACAGCGCGCCATCGCCGGTCTCGATCGACAAAGCGGACCAGCCGAAATAGCGGATCTTGGTCGGCGGCGGCATCGTTCTCCTCCAGGCGTTTCCCTCGTAGGCTTCTAGCACGTCATCTCAGCAGAACCTGGATCCTGCCTCCGGGCAACAGCGCCGGTCGAAGGATCCGGCGCCAGGGGCTCTAGCGCCGCGCCGCTTCGAGCATGGCGGCGGCCTCCGGCCCGGCTTCGCGTTGCCAGCTTTCGATGGCGCCGGACGCGGCCTGTACGAGCTCGGCGCGCAGTTCAGCGCTCACCTTGTCGGCGGCCACGATCGTCACCTTGTTGGCCTCGAGTCGTGCGTAGTTCTGCTCGATGCGGCGCGTCAGCAGCTCCCAGAGCCAGGCCTGCGTGGCATCGGCGCTGCGGTCGACCGCCGTGCGCAGGTCGGACGGCAGCCCGTCATAGAGTGGTTGGCCGAGCGTGCCGAAGGAGAGCGGCATGGCATAGCCGATCTCGGTGAAGTAGGGCAGGTGATCCCAGAGTTTCCGGCCGGCGCCGCCATCGCCCGAGGACAGGACGGCCTGGATCGACCCGTCGACGATGCGCGGCATGACGTCGGCGAAGGAGAGGTTCACGGGACGGGCGCCGGCCGCCGCAAACACCGCGAACCCGGTCGAATCGTAGACCCGCAGCGGCAGGCCGGCGAGGTCGGCCGGGGTCACGATCGGCTTCCTGGCCCACAGTCCGCTCGACGGCCACGGCGGGGCATAGAGCAGACGCTGCTTTTCCCGGGCGAAGCGGGCGGCGTAGAGGCCGCGTGCCGCGTCGAGCAGGCGGCGCGCCTCGGCCGGGCCGGTTGCCACGAACGGCAGCGAGGAGAGCAGGAAGAGCGGATCGATGTGGCCGAGCGCGCCGGCAAAGGAGCAGCCCGCCGCAAGCTTGCCATCGCGAATGGCGGCGACGATGCCGGCTGACTTCCGTCCGCCCGGTGCGTCGTAGGACGGCGTGATTGCGAGTTTTCCGGAACTCTCTTTCGCTATCCGGTCGGCGAAGAAGGCAATGCCCTCGCCTGACACGGTCGTCGCCGGATATTCGGTGGCCATCGACCACACGGTGCCTTGAGCGACAGCACGGCGGGTGGCCAGTGCGATCGGCGCGGTGGCGAGCAAGGCGCGCCGCGACAGCGCGAGGGATGGTCTGGTCATGGCGGCACTATAACGAGGGAACGAAGTTGTGATGTGCGTTGTTGTACTCAATTAGATGTTTGCATTCGATTCGAGACGCGGGATAAATTAAGAATCCGAACAACTTCTAGTGGCAGAGGCGTAGACGCGCCCATCGAAAAAGGGATCCCTCGTTCATGGCCCTCGACGTCTATGTCGGGTCGCTCGCGCGGTACTACGCCGGTGAGTGGGAGAGCATCGCGGAAAAGGCAGCGCGGGAGCGCGGCGCGCAATATCAGATCGGACGGCCTGGCGGGTCGGCCGACCGTCTCAAGGACCCGGAGAGAATCCATCCGGCGGTCCTGGTCTGGCGTTCGACCCTGAGCGACTCGCTGGGCAGCAAGATCCCGCTGCCGCTCGACTGGGACGAGTCGCTGGAAGCGCCGTATTTCACCGGCCGGCCGGGCTGGGACGGTTTCGGCTCGCTGGTCCTGTGGGCGGCCTATGCCGAGCATCCGGCGTTGCGCCAGCCGGCCACCCTGCCCGAGGAATGGGACAACGATCCCGCCTTGATGCGCAGCAACGTCGCGGGCTTCCGCTCGCGCTACTCCCATCTCGTGCGCAATGTCGAATTGTGGCTGCCCAGTCCCTTCGAATTCACCTTCGAAGGCGAGGATATCGACGGAAGGCGGGTGGTCGTCGGCTCGACCACCACGCTCCGCCGCCAGCTCGACGATCTGAACGCGGCGACCTGGAAGGCGGACGCCTCCGCCGTGGCGGAATGGAGCCGCGAGCCGTTGGTCGGGGATGCGCCGCTCGAGCTCTGCGCGCGCTATGCCTTCGCGGTCCTGCTCGGCCTCGCCCGGCGGGCGGTCGACAACAAATTGCCGATGAAACTGGACTACTAAAGCACGAACCCCTCCCGGCTTTCGCGGGGAGGGGCGTCGTGGGCTGCCTAAGCTGTCGGGGATGCGGCGGGCGGCGGCTCGGGGGCAGGCGGGCGATTGCGCCGCTCGTTCATGAACTGGTCGAACTCGGAGCGGTCCTTGGCGGCGCGCAGCCGGTCGAGGAAGTCGCGGAACTCGCGCTGCTCCTCGTCGAGCTTGCGCAGGGTCTCCTCACGGTATTCGTCGAAGGCGACGTTGCCGCTGGTGCCGCCGCCCCAGCGCGCGCGGCGCTTCCAGGCGCGCCATTCCTCGCGGGCTTCGCGGCGCGCGTCACGGCCGTCGGGGCCGGACCAATGGCCGTAGCGGCCGTGTCTCGAGCAAAACATGCGTCCACTCCATTTCAGGTAGATGAGAAGGGCGAGGCCGATCGGCCAGAACACGATGAAGCTCACGACCACCAGGGCGATCCAGGCGGGGCGGGGAATGTCGTCCAGTCTTTCCATCAGGCCCGTCATGGGGCGCTCCCTCGTCAGCGTTAACGATGTAAATGTTAACGACATTTACATTGGGCATTCGGTCTGGGGGAGTCAAGGCCCCCTCAGGACTTTTGCGGAAAACCCAGCCCCTGCAGGTAAATAAGCATGACCGATTCGAGCAGTTCCTCGGCGGTCATGGGCAGGGTCCGGCGGCCGGCATCGCCACGGCCGAACAGCGAGGCGATGCCGTGCGCCATCGACCAGACATGCAGGCTCATCATCAAGGCGGGCGGCCGCTTGCCGGCGGGCAGCATCGCCACCAGCGAGTCGGCCGCGGTGCGCAGCACGCCGAAGGCACGGTCGGCGGCCGCACGCAGGTCGGCGTTGAGGTCGGGCGGCAGGCCCGATTCGAACATGGCGGCATAGTAGGCGGGCTCGGCGCGCGCGAAGGCGAGATAGGCCCGGCCGACATTGTTGAAGGCGGTCAGCGCGTCGGGCTTGCCGCCGGCCCAGCCGGTCGAGAGCATCGCCTCGAAGCGCTGGAAGCCCTCGCGCGCCACGTCGGCCAGAAGCGCCTCGCGATCGCGGAAGTGACGATAGGGCGCCGCCGCGCTGACGCCCGCCGAGCGCGCGGCGTCGGCGAAGGTGAAGCCGGCCGGGCCCTTCTCCTTGATCAGCTCGCGCGCGGCCTGGATCAGCGCCTCGCGCAGATTGCCGTGATGGTAGGCGCCCTCGGCTCGACGTTTCCAACTCATGTTAAGGGAGTTTACATCGAGGGGAGTGAGTCCGCAGCCTCAATTCGTGCCAGTCTCCATCGCAAGACTCAGCGGAGGAAACACGTGCAACTGTGGACCACCGGCGTCGCTTCGGCGCGCGGCAGCGCGCGCACCGCGCAGGAAATCGAAGCCGCCGGCTGGGACGGCATGCTGGTGGTCGATTCGCAGAACCTCTCCGGCGATCCCTACGTCTCGCTCGCCCTGGCCGGCGCCGCCACGACGCGAATCGGGCTGGGCACCGGCGTCACCAACTCGATCACCCGCCACGCCGCGGCGACCGCGACGGCGATCACCAGCGTCAATCGCGTGTCGAACGGCCGCGCCGTGCTGGGCATCGGCCGCGGCGATTCCGCGCTCGCCCATCTCGGCCGGGCGCCGGCCCGGCTGGCGCAATTCGAACGCTACCTGCGGCAGCTGCAGACCTATCTGCGCGGCGACGCCGTGAGCTTCGAGGAGATCGATATCCCGCTCGACGCCGCGCCGCCGATGTCGGCCCTGGAGCTGCACGACGCGCCGCCGGCGAGCCGCATCGCCTGGATCGCCGGCGGCGCCAAGGTGCCGGTCGAGGTCGCCGCCAGTGGTCCCAAGGTCATTGCCATGGCGGCCCTGCACGCCGAGCGGGTCATGTTCACCTTGGGCGCCGACCTCGAGCGGCTGGCCTGGGGCATTGCGCTGGCGCGACAGACCCGCCAGGAGGCCGGCCTCGATCCTGACGGCATCGCCTTCGGCGCCTACGTCAATCTTGGCTGCCACAACGACATGGCGGCTGCCCGCGGCCTGGTGCGCGGCGGTCTCACGACCTTCGCGCGCTTCTCGGTGATGCACGGCAAGGCCAGCGGGCCGGTATCGACCGGCGATCGGGCCGTGCTCGAGGCGCTGCGCAGCAACTACGACATGCGCGCCCACACGCGTGGCGATTCCCGCCAGGCCGGCACGCTGACCGACGATTTCGTCGATCGTTTTGCCATCGTCGGGCCGCCGGACCGCTGCATCGAGCGCCTGCGTTCGCTCGCGGCCCTCGGCCTCGACAAGGTGGCGATCAGCGGCGGGATGCGGGGCGCTGCGGCGGGTGATATCGCGGTAGCGAAGGATCTCGTCGTCCAGCATGTGCTGCCGGCAATGCATTGAGGCCACGCGTCGAATGTGAGCGGCTTGAAGGAAGTCTTTTCTCCATGTGCTCTGCAGAGCTGACCAGAGTTTACGAACTCGTCTCCAGTCTCAAAGACGCGCCGAGATCCTATTTCAAGAATTTCGTCACCTCGATCCGCGATAACCCGCTCAAACGGAAACACTTCATAGACATCGAAGCGGAGTTGGCGACGCTGGACGCCGTCGCTTGGGACCATCTGAGGACGAAGATTGGACCCCTATTCATGAAAAAGGAAAAGGTCCGGGGCTGGCAAGGAGCCTTCAGTGAGTTGAATGAGGCCAGGGCCTACAATTTCCTCATTCGTCGAGGCTGCACTTCCGTGGAGTTCATCCCGCGTCGCAGCGATGCCAAAACGCCAGACCTGCGCGCCAAGTTGGGAAGCGTCGATGTCTTGTGCGAGGCCAAGACAATCAACAGGTCGGAGCGCGAAGTTATTGCTCGGGCCCAAAAGGGCGTGAGCTCTATCTCAAATCGCTTATCGACCGAGTTCTTTACCAAGCTTACTTCAACCATTAGGCGCGCCGATCAGCAGATGGCGGCGTTTTCCTCCGCGCCGGACATCAAGAGAATTGTTTATCTCGTAGTCAATTTCGACGACTCGCTTCATGAATACGTCGACGATTATCTGGCTCAAATTCAGGAGCGCAGCGAAGAGTTCGCGGTGCCCGGACTGGAAATCGTCCTCGATGTGAAGCCGAAATTCTATTCGGCGAGTTTGGCCCCTGCGGCTCCACTAACTCTCAATTTTGAGTCTGCCGCGCCTTGGCTCCCCCCGAACTTTGACTAGCGCCAGATCTTCTTCCCGCTGCCCGGCAAACCGAGCGCGCTCCACATCGCATCGACCTTGTCGATGACGTCCTGGTCCATGCGGATCTCGCGCCCCCACTCGCGGTTGGTCTCGCCGGGGAACTTGGTCGTCGCGTCGAGGCCGATCTTCGAGCCCAGCCCCGACACTGGCGAGGCGAAGTCGAGATAGTCGATCGGCGTGTTCTCGATCACGGTGATGTCGCGCGCCGGATCCATGCGCGTGGAGAGCGCCCACATCACGTCCTTCCAGTTGCGCGCATCGACCTCGGCATCCACCACGATCACCCACTTGGTGTACATGAACTGCCGCAGATAGCTCCACACGCCCATCATCACCCGCTTGGCGTGGCCGGCGTAGGCCTTCTTCATCGACACCACGGCGATGCGATAGCTGCAGCCCTCGGGCGGCAGCCAGAAATCGACGATCTCGGGGAATTGCTGCTGGAACAGAGGAATGAACACTTCGTTCAACGCTTCGCCCAGCACCGACGGCTCGTCGGGCGGCCGTCCGGTGAAGGTCGAGAGATAGATCGGGTTGCGCCGCATGGTGATGGCGCTCAGCGTAAACACCGGAAACTTCTCGACGCTGTTGTAGTAGCCGGTGTGGTCGCCGTAGGGGCCTTCGTCGCCGTAGTCGTCGAGGCTGACATGGCCCTCGAGCACGATCTCGGCTTCGGCCGGCACTTTCAGCGGCACGGTCTTGCAGTCGACCAGCTCGACCTTCTTGCCGCGCAGCAGGCCGGCGAACTGGTATTCCGACAGCGTGTCGGGCACCGGCGTCACGGCCGCCAGGATGGTGCCGGGATCGGCGCCGATCACCGCGGCCACCGGCAGCGGCTCGCGCTTGCCCGCGCCCTTCCAGCGCTGGTGATGCTGCGCGCCGCCGCGATGCTTCAGCCAGCGCATCAGGGTCGTGTTCCGGCCCGTCACCTGCAGGCGATAGATGCCGAGATTGAAGCTGTCCTGCCTGTCGCCTTTCGGATCGGGACCCTGCGTCACGATCAGCGGCCAGGTGATGAGCGGCGCCGGCTCGCCCGGCCAGCAGGTCTGGACCGGCAGCTTGCCGAGATCGATGTCGCCGCCCGTGAGCACGATCTCCTGGCAGGGTGCGCTGCCCACCGTCCTGGGCTTCATCGCCATCACGGTGCGCAGCATGGGCAGCATGTCGAGCGCCTCGCGCCAGCCGCCGGGCGGCTCGGGCTGGCGCAGGAAGGCCAGGGTCTCGCCGACCCCGCGCAACTCGCCGGGCTCGCGGTCCATGCCCCAGGCGACGCGCTCGACCGTGCCGAAGAGGTTGACCAGCACCGGGATGTCCGAGCGCGTGCCGTCGGCCCGCACGACGTTCTCGAACAGCACGGCCGGGCCTTTTTCGGCCAAAAGCCGGGTCTGGATCTCGGTCATTTCCAGATGGGGCGACACCGGCGCTGTTACGCGCACCAGCCGGCCGCTTTGTTCCAACCGGGCGATGAAATCTCGAAGCGAGGCGTATGGCATCCTGGGGTTGTCCTTTAGAGTGGGCGGCGCATGAGAGCAAACGGCATCCGGCCTTCGATTCCGGCGGAGTTCGAGGACCTGCTGAGCACCTCGGGAAAACGGGTGCTGGCCGGCACGCATGCGTTGTGCGGCGCGCTCGCCAATCCCCGCACGCGTTTCCTCGCGCGCGGCGACCTGCTGGACCGTACCAAGGCCGAACGGGTGCGCCGCGCGTTGGAGGCCTCGCTGGTCGACAAGCTCGAGTTCATGGAGCGGCCGATTCCGCCCGAGAGCATCTCGGGCATGCGTCACGACTATGGCGAGCGACTGCCCAAGACCAGTCGCGCGCATACGATCTACTTCGAAAGCCGGCGCGAGCCGGGCGTCAAGGCGGCGGAGTCCATCGGGCTGGTGCGCCTCATGCGCTCGGCCTCGTATCGCGCCTTCGCCGAGGCGCTGGCCGGCCGCAAGCTCGCAGCGGGCTGGGGCCTGCAGGTGCTGCGCTATGGGCCGGGCGACTATGCCGGACCGCACAACGACCATCATCCGGAGAACAAGGATGCGCGCGGCGGCTATATCGACCTGCATCTCAGCCTGTGCTCGCCGGGCGTGGCGCATCAATGGCTGGTCTACAGCCGGGCCGGCCATTTCAGCGAGATCGTCTCGGTCGCCAAGCCTGCGTCGGTGACGGCCTACCGCCTGCCGTTCTGGCACTACACCACGCCGCTCGCAGCCAAGCCCGGCCGCGCCGACGCCGCCCGCTGGGTGCTGCTGGGGACGTTCCTCTATCGCTGAGGCCCTCTATCGTTGAGTCTAGGCGCCCTATTTCACGCCCAGCGGCACGACGCTGATCGAATTGCGCGGACTGCCTTCGATGATGCGGTCGGTATAGACGAGATAGACGAGGGCCCGGCGCTTGGTGTCGAAGAAGCGGGTCACCTGGGTCGATTTGAAGATCAGCGAAGCTCGTTCGCTGAAGACCTCATGCGGGCTTTTCAGGGTCGCGAGCTTGGCCTCGTCGATCGGTCCGACCTGGCGGCAGGCGATCGAGGCTTCACCGGGGTCTTCGGCGAGACCGATGGCGCCTTTGATGCCGCCGGTGCGCGCGTGCGACATGTAGCAGGTGACGCCCGGCACGTCGGGATCGTCGAACGCTTCGACGACGATCTTGTCGTTCGGCCCCAGCCATTTGAAGCGGTAGCCGACGGAGCCGATTTCGTCGGCGAGGGCTGGCAAGGCGAGCAATGACAGCAGCAGGGTCAGGATCGAGCGGCGCATGAACGGCTCCCTTGGGATTCAGGAGGAGCTCAGGTGGCGCGCAGTCCTTCCTTGGGCACTTCGCCACCGGCCTCCTTCACCGCCGCACGATACTCCTTTTCCGAGGAGAACGGCGCGACCTTGGGGAAGTCCTTCTTGCGCCCGGGCCGGATCGCGCCGGTCGAGGGCTCGACGATCAGGAGTTCGCCCTGGCGGCCGAGCAGCGGGATCTGGCGCTTCCAGCGCGAATAGACGCGCCGCGCCGAAGCGGAGAAATCGACGTAGGTCGTGAACTCGCTGTGGTCCTTGATGAACAACGCCTCGTAGGTGGCGATGAACTGCTCGACGAAGGCGCGGTCGACGATCTCGAGGTTCGACATCATCCAGCAGCGGTCCTCGAACACCCAGTAGGTGCCGACGCCGACGAACTGCCGCTCGCGCGTCAGGTAGGGATAGAACGGGAAACCGCGGCAGGCGATGGTGCGGTTGTCGCGTTCGCAATGCCGCGCGCCCTTGCAGTGGATGGCCATGCAGTCGCTGGTGAGCTCGGCCACGATCTGCTTGGTGGCGTAGTCGTAGGGCTTGAACTTCGACCACAGGTCGGTGCGGGTCTTGAGCAGGTCGTACTCGACCTTGTGGACAACCGGCACGGCATTCTGGGTCGAGCAGCACACCGGCTCGCCGCCGTTCAGCGGCGCACACTTGCGGCCGCAGTCGAAGCGCGACACCGGGGCGTTGAAGCCTTCGTAGAGAGTGGCGAAGTCCGCGGGCTTGATGGTTGCCTTGGGCATGCAGCGGCCGTTTACCCGAATCCCATATGAAAGAACAGTGAAGGAATTATAAACCCTGCCTAAGGATGCGGCAGCACCCGCCATACCACCGTTTCACGCATACCTCGGTTCTCGAGCTGCAGTGATGTCGGGATGTCGTAGCGCGCCCGCTCTTCGAGACCCTGGGCGCTGAAATAGTTGCGGCCGGGGTCGCCCAGCAGCACCAGCCGGCCAAGACGCGCATGGCCGCGCAGCCAGGCGAGCGCGCGTGTCGACATGTCGCGCTCGTAACAGACGTCGCCGGCAATCACGACATCGGCGTCGGGCGCGCCGTCGGGACCGATCAGCCAGTCATCCATGCTCACATCGACAGTAAGGTCATTGGCCGTGGCGTTGAGACGGGCGGCGACCAGCGACAGGGCGTCGATGTCGTTGGCCAGCACCGATGCAGCGCCGGCACGCGCCGCCGCCATGGAAGAGACGCCGGAGCCCGCGGCAAAATCGATGACGCGCCTGCCTTCGACCAAGGTCGGATTGTCGAGCAGATAGCGCGCGATCGCCTGGCCGCCCGGCCAGCAGAAGGCCCAGTAGGGCGGATCGACGTTCTGCTCCTCCAGCCACGCCTCGGTGGCCTGCCAGATCGGCACATATTCGCTGGCCAGCCACAGCTTGAACTCCGGCACCATCGCCGGCGCCTCGAGCGCGGTGTTGGCGCGGATGAAGCCCTCGGGGTCGGCGGGCAGGCGGGGCACGGGCTAGGCCAGATGGCCGGCGATGATGGCGGCCACCAGCAGCAAGCCGAGCCAGCCGTTGGCCTTGAACTTCATGAGGCAGTCGGCCTGGTCGTGCGGCTTCAGGAAGGCGATCTGCCAGACGAAGTGGAGCGCGATCAGCAGCAGGATCACGAAATAGTAGGGACCGAGGGCGGCGAGATGGCCGGCCAGCGCCCAGGCCGCAACCGCCAATACGGCGAACAGCGTGAGCCAGCGGCGCGGTGCCGCGGCGAAGCGCCGGGCGGTCGAGCGCACGCCGATCACGGCATCGTCGCGCTGGTCCTGCATGGCGTAGATCGTGTCGTAGACCATCGTCCAGGCGACGCCGCCGGCATAGAGCGCGACCGTTGCCCATGACAGCGTGCCGGTCACCGCGGCATAGCCCACCAGGGCGCCCCAGTTGAAGGCGAGGCCCAGCACGACCTGCGGCCACGATGTCAGGCGCTTCATCGTCGGGTAGATCGCGACCAGGACCAGCGAGGCGAGCGCCACGCCGCCCGCGAACTTGTTGAACTTGAAGAGGATCGCCACGCCGACCAGCGACTGCAGCACCATCCAGACCAGGGCATCGCGCAACTTCAGTTCGCCCGACGGCAGCGGCCGGCCGCGCGTGCGCTCGACCCGGGCATCGACCTTGCGGTCGACGATGTCGTTCCAGGTGCAGCCCGCGCCGCGCATGGCCAGCGCGCCCAGCGTGAACAGCGCCATCCAGCCCGCCATGTGGGCCCAGTCCGGCGCCGTACCCAGCGCCACCGACCACCAGCACGGCAGCATCAGCAGCCAGATGCCGATCGGCCGGTCCCAGCGCGCCAGCCTGCCATAGGGCCGCGCCCACGGCGGCAGGTAGCGCAACGACCAATGCTGCCGGTCGATGTCCGTGTAGCCGGTTGTCCTGTCGGCAGTCATGGCGGCATCATGCAGCCATGACCGGACGAACTCCATGAGCGTGTCGCGACTCTTCGTCGAGGCCGATCTTTCGGCCGGCGGCGAGGCGCCGTTGGCCGAGGCGCAGATCCACTATCTGCGCCATGTCATGCGGCGCGCCGACGGGGCGCCGCTCTTGGTGTTCAACGGCCGCGATGGCGAATGGCGCGCCACGTTCGAAGGCCAGGGCAAGAAGGCGGCGGTGGCGCGGCTGGGCGAGCGGACGCGCGAGCAGAGCGCGGAGCCCGATGTCTGGCTCTGCTTCGCCCCGGTCAAGCGGGCGCGCATCGACTATATCGCCGAAAAGGCGACCGAGCTCGGCGCCGCCGTGCTGCAACCGGTCCTGACGCAGCATACCAACGTCGAGCGCGTGAATGTCGAGCGGCTGCGCGCCAATGCGATCGAAGCGGCCGAGCAGACCGAGCGCCTCACCGTGCCGGACGTGCGTGCACCCGTGGATCTTGCCCGCCTGCTCGCGGACTGGCCGGCGGGCAGGCGCCTGCTGATGTGCGACGAGACCGGCGGCGGCCCGCCGATCGCCGAGGTGCTGTCCGGCCTCGATGCGACGGCCCGCGCGGCACCGTGGGCGATCGTGGTCGGCCCCGAGGGCGGCTTCGCCCCGGCCGAACTCGCAGCACTCCGTCGCATTAAGGATGTAACGGCAGTGGGGCTCGGTCCGCGCATCCTGCGCGCCGATACGGCGGTGCTTGCGGCACTCGCCTGCTGGCAGGCGCTGGTCGGCGACTGGCGCGAGCCGACACCGCGTCTGGCCGCCGATTACCGCACATCCAAGGCCACCGCCTGACCCCTGGCGAGACCGCTTGCGTTTGCCCCCGCCGGTGTGGGAGAGGGGAGTCTGAACACCATGAACCAGCCGCGTGCTCGCGTGAGAATTGCTCATGCGACCGCGCCGCTCCCGGCCTCGAAAGCTGCGGAGCGACCGAGGGAGTCCAGGTCGTATGTCCGCACCACCGTCGGGCGGCGGCACGCCGATCGAAAATCGGCGGCAGCTGATCGAGTACTTTGCTGCCGGCAACAAGCCCCGCACGGCGTGGCGGATGGGCACCGAGCACGAGAAGTTCGGTTTCCATACGGCGACGCTGAAGCCGCTCGCCTATGACGGACCGGACGGCATCCGCGCCATGCTGGACGGCATGACGCGCTTTGGCTGGGAGCCGGTCGTCGAGGGCAACAACACGATCGCGCTTCTGCGCAACAACGCCAGCGTCACGCTCGAGCCGGGCGGCCAGTTCGAGCTCTCGGGCGCGCCGCTCGAGACCCTGCACGAGACCGCCGCGGAGAACCAACAGCATCTCGACGAGGTGAAGCAGGTCGCGGGCGAGATCGGCGCGGGCTTCATCGGGCTGGGCTTCGCGCCGGAATGGACGCGCGAGGACATGCACTGGATGCCCAAGGGGCGCTACAAGATCATGCGCGAGTACATGCCCAAGAAGGGCAAGCTCGGCATCGACATGATGCTGCGCACCTGTACCGTGCAGACCAACCTCGACTTCGACTCCGAAGCCGACATGGTGAAGAAGTTCCGCGTCTCGCTGGCCCTGCAGCCGCTGGCCACCGCCCTGTTCGCCAACTCGCCGTTCAAGGAAGGCAAGGCGGCGGGCTACAAGAGCTATCGCAGCCACATCTGGACCGACACCGATCCCGACCGCTGCGGCATGCTGCCCTTCGTGTTCGAGGAAGGCTTCGGCTTCGAGCGCTACGCCGACTACATGCTGGGCGTGCCGATGTACTTCGTCTATCGCGACGGCAAGTACATCGATGCCTCGGGCCAGAGCTTCAAGGATTTCCTCAAGGGCAAGCTGCCGGCGCGGCCGGGCGAGCTGCCGACCGTGAACGACTGGGCCGATCACATCACCACGGCATTCCCCGAAGTGCGGCTGAAGCGCTACCTCGAGATGCGCGGCGCCGATTCCGGCCCGTTGCCGGCGCTCAATGCGCTGCCGGCCCTGTGGGTCGGCCTGCTCTACGACCAGACCGCGCTCGACGCGGCGTGGGACCTGGTGAAGGACTGGACGGTCGCCGACCACGACTTCCTGCGCGCCCAGACGCCCCAGACCGGGCTGTCGACGATCTTCCGCGGCCGCAGCCTCACCGAATGGGCGCGCGAGGTGGTCGAGATCGCCCATGCCGGCTTGCGCGCCCGCAAGCGGCTCGATGCGCACGGCAACGACGAGACGGTCTATCTGGCGCCGCTCGATCGCGCGGTGGCCTCGGGCCTCGCCCCCGCCGACGAGCTCCTGGCCAAGTGGCAGGGCGAGTGGAAGGGCTCCTTCGCGCCGCTGTTCCGCGACTACGCCTACTGAGGTATCGTCGGGCCATGCTCGACCGCTGCGATCGCGTGCAGATTGCCGTCCACGACGCCGCCAAGGCGGCGCAGCGCTTCGGCCTGCTCCTGGGCGCGGAGATCGCGCGCCGCGACCACAGCCGCCATCTCGGCGCCAGGCGCACGATCCTGGCCGTGGGCGAGAGCGAGTTCGAGCTCTGCGAGCCCGACGGCGCGGGACTGACGCAGGATTTCCTGGCCAGGCGCGGCGAAGGCCTGATGACGGCAGGCTACAGCACCGGCGATCTCGACGGCATGGTGAGGCGCTGGGAGGGGCTGGGCATCCCGTACGGCCGCGACGGCGAGCAGCTTTATCTCGCGCCCGAGACGACCTTCGGGCTGCCCATGGTGATTTCCGAGACCGCCTACCGGCCGCGGGTCGGGCCGGTGTCGAGTCTCTACGAGACGACCAACGCCCTGGTGAGCGACTGGCGCCGGGTAGCGGCCGCCTACTCCGGCCTGTTCGGCCTCGATCCCGCGCGCTTCAGCGAGATCGGCAGCGATCGCTTCGGCTATATCGGCACGCTCACTTTGTTCGATCCGCCCAACCGGCTCGACCGCATCGAGCTCAGCCAGGTCACCGACGACGTGCATTCGATGGGCCGCTTCGCCAAGAAGCACGGCGACTCGCTCTACATGTGCTACGTCGAGGTCCACGACTGGCCGGCGGTGCGCGGCCGCCTGCTCGAGGCCACTGCGCGCTACACGCCGCGCGGATCGGATCCCGCGACCGATCCCGATGGCGGCTGGGTGCATCCCAAGGAACTGCACGGCGTGCTGCTCGGCGTCTCGCGCACCGGCCTTGCCTGGGACTGGTCGGGCCGCAAAGACCTCGTGCCGTCGGCATGAAACGGCGCCTGCTCGTTCTCGCCCTGCTGTCCGCGCCGCTCGCCGTGCGGGCTGAGCCCGCCGACTGGCAGACGGTCGTCGGCCGCGATCTCAAGTTCCGGCTCGAGATGCCCGCGCCCGCGAAGGAGACCACGGCTGGCGAGACGGAGAAGGGCCACGCCGGCGCGCGGATCGCCTGGGCCTCCAAGCACGACGACGAGATGTTCGACTTCGACTATGTCGACTACCAGCCCGGCTGGTTCTCCAACCACGACAGCAAGGAGATGGCGCGCGACCTCGGCCGCGGCGATGCCGAGAAGGCCTTCCCGCGCGCCAAGTACAAATACGTGCTGGACGAACCGATCACGCTGCAGGGCTGGGACGGCTATGCGCTCGACATCGAGGATGCGGAAAGCGCCATCGTGATGATGCGCACCTACATCGTGAAGGACCGGCTCTACCGCATGCTGGTGACCGCCAAATACGACACGACGACCCGGGCCGCCGCCAAGCGCTTCCTCGATTCGCTGCGCCTCTCCGAGACGCGACAGGCTCCCTAGGGCTTGATCATTTTGTAGACCCGCGCCGCGGTGCCGCTGTAGAGCGCCGTCTTCTCGGCGGCCGAGGCGCCCGCGGTGATGTGCTTGAAGGCGTTCCACAGCTCGGTGTAGCCGCAGGACTGCTTGTCGGGCGGAAAGTTGCTCTCGAACATGCAGCGCTCGGGACCGAAAAGCTCGATGCAGGTCTCGATGTAGGGCTTCCAGGTCGCCGCCAGCTCCTGCGAGGAGGGCGGCGCTTCGCGGAAATGGAAGTCGAAGCCGAACGAGGTCATGCCGAGCCCGCCCAGCTTCACGTTAACGTTGGGGCAGCGGGCGAGCTCCTGCATGCTCTTCTTCCAGAGCGGAATGACCTCGGCCGACTTGCCGGCATACTGGCCGACGCCCAGCACGCCGCCGACATGGTCGACGATGATGGTCTGGCCGGGGAACGCACGGGCGAGATCGACCAGGTCGGGAAGCTGCGGATGGAAGTGCCAGGAGTCGAAGGTGAGCCCGAGCTTGCCCAGTTCGGCGAAGCCTTCGCGGAGCTTCGGATCGAGCAGGCGATGGGCCGGCATGGCGCGCGAGACGTGCTTGCCGGCCACGCCCTCGTCGTAGGACGTGCCGTAGCGGACGCCGCGGAAGCGCCCGCCGCCCGCGGCGATCTCGGCCTCCAGCACCGCGCGCACCCGGGCGCCCAGCATCAGGTCGACCCAGCCGATGATCGCTTCGCAGACGCGGGTCTTGCCGTATTGGCCCGACGCGCTCATCGCGGCGGTGCCGTTCACGAACTCGACTTCGCCGACCGGGCGCATCTCTTCCGGGCCGCCGGCGCGGAACATCGACTGGCATTCGAGGAACACCGTCGAGACGATGTTGTGGCCGCCGCCGGTGTCGGCCAGCAGCTCGGGCAGCAGATAGAGGCCGCGCTGCGGCGTGTCCCAGAGATGATGGTGCGGATCGATGATCGGCAGCTCGGGCTCGAGCGCCGCCTCGGACGGGCGACGCGCCAGCCATGCTTGCAAATCGGCGTTGTTGCGGTAACTCAGTCCGCGATATTCACCAGGCGCGGCCATGGTTGTTTCCTCCCTCTTTCGGGCGGGAAGCCTACGGCAGGATCGGAGAACGGGTCATGCGGATTTGCGTGTTCGGGGCAGGCGCCATCGGCGGAAACTTCGCTACGCGGCTCGCCGCTTCCGGCAACGAGGTTTCCATCGTCGCGCGCGGCGCTCACCTCGAGGCGATCCGGGCGCGCGGCCTCACCGTGCTGGCGGGCGACCAGAAGATCACCGCACCGGTCAAGGCCTCCGACCGGCCGGCCGATCTCGGGCCGCAGGACGCCGTGCTGGTGACCCTGAAGGCCTCGGGCCAGCACACGCTGGCCGACAGCATCGCGCCCCTGCTCGGTCCCGACACGCCGGTGGCCTTCGTGCAGAACGGCATTCCCGTGGTGGTATGGCCATGGCCTCGCGGCATCGCGTCCGCCGGCGCCCGATCTGTCGCGGCTCGATCCCGGCGGCGCGCTCGCCAAGGCGGTCGGATTGCACCGCGTGGTGGGCGCGGTCGTGAGCTCGCCCAACCACGTCGTCGAGCCGGGCGTGATCCACAACGAGGTGCCGGACCGCAACATCCTCTGGGTCGGCGAGCCGGACGACCGCAGCACGCCGCGCATCGAAGCGCTGCGCAGCGCGCTGAAGGCGGCCGGCATCGGCTCGCCGGCGACGACCGACATCCGCTACGAGATCTGGCACAAGCTGATGGCCAATCTCACCGGCTCGACGGTCTGCCTGGTCACGGGCCAGTCCGTGAAGATCCAGGCGACACCGCTCGCCAACCGCCTGGCGCGGCGCGCCCATGCCGAGGCGCTGGCCGTGGCGGCGGCGCACGGCGTGGTGCTCGACGACCATCCGGACACGCGCTACGGGCCCAAGCGCGTCTACACCAGCCATCGGCCGTCGATCCTGCAGGACTACGATCTCGGCCGGCCGATGGAGATCGAATCGATCGTGCGCGCGCCGCTGGCCTTTGCGCGGAGCGCCGGCATCGAGACGCCGACGCTCGATGCCATCGAATCGATCTGTGTCAGCCTTGCGGAAGCGAAAGGACTCTACTCTTCCTAGCCGGCCGGCCGGTGCTAGGATCGGCCCAAGCCATAACCATCGAGGAAACGCCATGAAACCCAGAAGTCATGCGGGCCGCGTCCCGCCCGACGGCCAAGGCGGAAGCGGCCAATTTCGTCGGCACCGTGCTGTCCGATCCGGTCTTCGCGCCGGAGGGGCCGTCGCGGCTGCGCGCGTCGCGCGTCTCGTTCATGCCGGGCGGCCGCACCAACTGGCACCAGCACGCGGTCGGCCAGATCCTCTACGTGCTGTCGGGCGTCGGCCGCTACCAGCTCGAAGGCGAGCCGGTGCAGGAGATCCGGCCCGGCGACACGGTCGTCATCCCGCCGAATTCGCGCCATTGGCACGGCTCGGCGCCCGAGACCATGATGGTCCATCTCGCCATGTCGGAGACCGACGACAAGGGCCAGGCGACGAGCTGGTTCGAACCGGTGAGCGACGCCGACTACACCAAGGCGCCGCCCGCCAAGGCCTAGCCGGTCGCCGTACCGCCCACCGTCAGGGCATCGATGCGGAGCGTCGGCTGGCCGACGCCCACCGGCACGCCCTGGCCGTCCTTGCCGCAGGTGCCGATGCCGGGATCGAGCGCCATGTCGTTGCCGACCATGCCGACCTTGGTGAGGGCTTCCGAGCCCGCGCCGATCAGCGTCGCGCCCTTCACCGGCGCGCCGAGCTTGCCGTCCTCGATCAGGTAGCCCTCGGTGATGGTGAACACGAACTTGCCCGACACGATGTCGACCTGGCCGCCGCCGAAATTGGCGCAGTAGAGGCCCTTCTTCACCGAGCCGATGATCTCCTGCGGATCCTTGTCCCCGCCCAGCATGATGGTGTTGGTCATGCGCGGCATCGGCGCATAGGCGTGGCTCTGGCGCCGGCCGTTGCCGGTCGGCTTGACGCCCATCAGGCGGGCGTTCTGGCGGTCCTGCATCAGGCCGACGAGGCGGCCGTTCTCGATCAGCACGTTGCGCTGCGTCGGCGTGCCCTCGTCGTCGATGGTGAGCGAGCCGCGGCGATCGGCGAGCGTGCCGTCGTCGACCACGGTGACGCCCGGCGAAGCGATCATGTCGCCCATCATCTTGCTGAACACCGAGGTCTTCTTGCGGTGGAAGTCGCCTTCCAGCCCATGGCCCACGGCCTCGTGCCACAGCACGCCCGACCAGCCCGGCCCGAGCACGACCGGCATCTCGCCGGCCGGCGCCGGCACCGATTGCAGGTTGACCAGCGCCTGGCGGATCGCCTCGTCGGCCTCGCGCTTCCAGTGTTCCGGCTTGAAGATGTCGCCGTAGGCGGCGCGCTGGCCTGAGCCGGTGCCGCCCGATTCCATGCGGCTGCCGTCGGCGCAGACCACGCTGACGTTGAGGCGCACCAGCGGGCGCACGTCGGCGGCCCGCCAGCCGCCCGAGCGGATGATCTCGACGACCTGCCACGAGGCCGCCATCGAGATCGAGACCTGGCGCGCCTTGGGCTCCTTGCCGCGCACATAGGCGTCGATCTCCTCGAGCAGCGCCACCTTGCGGGCAAACGGCTCGCCGTCGATCGGATTGTCGTCGGCATAGAGCAGATGATTGGTGCCGCGGGGCGATTCGTCGGCCTTGCCGGACTTGCCGGTCCGCACCGCCTTCACCGTGGCGACGGCGCGCTTCAGCGCGGCCTCGTCGAGCGCCGAGGCATGGGCGAAGCCGGTCGCCTCGCCCGCCACCGAGCGCAGGCCGAAGCCCTGGGTGGTGTCGTAGGACGCGCTCTTCAGCTTGCCGTCGTCGAACGCCAGGCTCTCGCTCTGCTCGTATTCGAGGAACAGCTCGCCGTCGTCGCAGCCCGCCAACGCCTCGTCGACCATCTTCGCGGTGCGCCGCTGGTCGAGGCCGCCTTTGCCGAAAAACAGGCCATCGGCGGTGGCGAGATGGTTGATCGATTTGCTCATGGAATGCCTTTCAGAGCGAAACTGGTGTCATCCTGAGCGTAGCGAAGGATCTGTGTCCGATGTCTGCGGCGACCTCCGCCTTCGGAGCGTCGATGATCCTCGCTGCGCTCAGGATGACAGACCCTCACACGACCAGGACGATCTTGCCAAAATGGGCATTGGCCTTCATGTGCGCAAGCGCCTCGGCGGCCTGGGCCAGCGGGTAGGTCTTGTCGATCGGCAGCGACAGCTTGCCCGCCTCGATGGCCGGCCACAGGTCGGCGCGGGCCGCCTTGACGATGGCGCGCACCTCATCGGGCGTGCGGGTGCGGAAGGTGACGCCGATATAGTCGATGCGCTTCAGCGCATGCAGGTCGAAGTTGAAGTCGCCCTTCATGCCGCCCAGCCGGCCGACATTGACGATGCGGCCCAGCAGCGCGGCGGCCTCCATGTTCTGGTTCATGACGCCGCCCGAGACCTGGTCGACGATCAGGTCGACGCCCTTGCCTGCGGTCGCCTCCTTGACCTTGTCGGGCCACTTGGGATCGCGCGTATCGAGCGCCAGGTCGCAGCCGAATTCCTTCAGGCGCGCGCGGCGGCCGTCGTTGGTCGAGGTGCCCATGACGATCGAGGCGCCGAGGTGCTTGGCGATCTGCATGCCCAAAAGGCCGACGCCCGAGCTGGCGCCCTGGATCAGCACCGATTCGCCCTTCTTGAGCCGGCCGGCGCCGACCAGCGCGTTGTGCATGGTCTGGATCGCCACCGCCATGCAGGCGGCCTGCTCGTAGGTCATGTTGTTGGCCGGGATCTTGTGGGCGCGCCCGGCGTCGGTGACCGCGTATTCGGCGAAGCCGCCGGCGGCCGAGCTCATCACCCGGTCGCCCGGCTTGAAGTCCTTGACGTCGCCGCCCACCGCCTCGACCTCGCCGGCGCATTCGAGGCCGACGATGGCGCCGGTGCCGCCCACGGTGCCGTGGCGATGCCCCGAGGCGACCGCGAGGTCGGCGCGGTTGAGCGAGGCGGCGCGGACCTTGATCAGGATCTCGTGCGGCTTGGGCGCGGGCTTGGGCACGTCGCGGATCTCGACGCCGTTCTCTCCGACCACGGCTGCTTTCATTTTCCCTCCGTTATGCAGGCACTGCCTGCTGGCTTCGGCACTTTCCGCACTTCCCGCACTTTCCGCTAGCCGGTTTGGACCGCCGGGCGGTCAACGCGGCGGGCAATTTCCGGTATTTCCGGTATTTCCGGCAGTCGATTTCGACGCGGATGGACGGGGCGAACGGTGGAACAGGCTGCGATCGCCCTGGCGGGACAGGAAGAAGATATGGGTGGTCCAAAGTAACAATCAAGTATTATTTAGTATTACTATTAGCAGACAGGGCCTCACACGATCCTGCTCTCGCGGCCCTGCCAGTAGCGGTCGCGCAGCAGGCGCTTGTAGAGCTTGCCGGTGGGATGGCGCGGCAGCTCGGCCTCGAAGTCGATGCTGCGCGGGCACTTGAGCGCCGAGAGGTGCTGGCGGCAATAGGCCAGAAGCTCCTCGGCGAGGGCAGGCCCGGCCTCCGCCATGTCGCGCGGCTGGACGACCGCCTTCACCTCCTCGCCGAAATCGGCGTTGGGCACGCCGAACACCGCGCAGTCCATCACCCTTGGATGGTTGATCAGGAGGTTCTCGGCTTCCTGCGGGTAGATGTTGACGCCGCCCGAGATGATCATGAACGCCTTGCGGTCGGTCAGGTGCAGGAAGCCGTCGGCGTCGACGTAGCCCACGTCGCCCAACGTGGTCCAACCCTTGGCGTGGCGCGATTCGGCGGTCTTCTTCGGATCGTTGTGATACTCGAACTTGCGGCCGTCGGCGAAATAGACGGTGCCGGATTCGCCGGACGGCAGCTCGTTGCCGTCCTCGTCGCAGATCCTGAGCGTGCCGACGACGGCGCGGCCGACCGTGCCCTTGTGCGCCATCCATTCGCTGGGCGCTGCACATGGTGAGGCCGTTGCCTTCGGTGCCGCCGTAATATTCCCAGACGATCGGGCCCCACCACTCGATCATCTTCTCCTTGACCGGGATCGGGCAGGGGGCGGCGGCATGGATGGCGCAGCGCAGCGACGAGACGTCGTATTTCAGCCGCACCGCGTCGGGCAGCTTGAGAAAGCGCACGAACATGGTCGGCACGAGCTGGCTGTGCGTGACCTTGTATTGGCCGACGAGCGCCAGGAATTCCTCGGCGTCGAAATGCTCCATGATCACCGAGGTGCCGCCCAGCCGCATGACGCTCATGTTGAAGCGCAGCGGCGCCGCGTGATAGAGCGGCGCCGGCGACAGGTAGATCGTGTTCTCGTCCATGCCGTAGAGCTTGCGCGTGATCGCCGACAGCGGATTGTCGAAATCGATCGGCTGCGGCTCGACCACCGGCAGCACGCCCTTGGGCCGCCCGGTGGTGCCCGACGAATAGAGCATGTCGTGGCCGGCGGTCTGGTCGGCGATCGGCGTCGCGGGAAAGCGCGCGACCGCTTCTTCCCACGAGTTGTAGCCCGCGATCGTGCCGTCGATCATGTAGCGCTTTTCGACGCCCCCCAGGAGCGGCGCCAGCTCGGCGGCCGGGGCGGCGAGGTGGTTCGAGGTGACGAACAGCCGGGCGCCGCAGTCGGTCACGATGTAGTCGACCTCGGCCGCCGTGAGCCGCGAGCTGATGGCGGTGTAGATCAGGCCCGCGCGCTGGGCGCCCCAGCAGATCTCGAAGAACCGCGCATTGTTCTCCAGGAACAGCGCGATGTGGTCGCCGGCCTTGAGGCCGAGCGAGCGGAAAAGCTGCGCGATGCGGTTGGATTGCTCGTCGAGCTGCCGGTAGGTCACCGTCTCGCCCGCTGCCGGCCATTATGTAGGCGGGCTTGTCGGGGTGGTTCCGGGCGTGGATGTAGGGATGCATGGGAGGGCGCATAAGACCGGACGCTCGACAGGTCTCGCAAGCGTCGACCCGGTTCCGCCCATCGGCTCTATGCGCGCCGCACCTCAGCGTCTGCCGTCGCCAGGTCCTCGCTCAAATGGGCCAGCGCGAAGGCGATGACGTCGCTGTCCCTCCCGACGCCATCCACGCTCAGGAGTGATTGCTGCAATTCGGCTTGCGGGAGGACAAGGCAGAGTTCCTGAAGCAGGCGGATCAGCTGCCTGGTCAGGAACGGCGTCGGATCGATGCGGGTGTTGAGCAGGCGCGCGACGTCCGTGGAGAAAGAGAGCTTGTGCCTGATGACCAGGTACAGCGACTTCAGGGCGGCATACTGAACATCGTGCTCGCTGGCCGCGCTCAAGTACGCCGGGTTGATGTCCAGGAACCTCTTGCCGATGGCTGTCATCGTTCCGAGCGGGTCGCAGACCTGCTGCCGGTCGATAGACCATGCGATTGCATCCAGGTTATGGGCGTAGCGGGCCAGCTCGCCGCCGATGCCGTCGCCGTCCGCCAGCGACCAGATGTCTGCCTTGAGGCCATTCGCCAGCACGACCTTGGGCGTGCCGAAGTAACTCGGCGAGAAGCGACTCTCTCTTGCCGACAGATGATGCAACAACGCCTCGAGTCCGGCAATCGACGACGACATCGATGTCGTCCCAGTATTTCAGCCCGCCCAGCAGGGCAGAGCGCACGCTGCCCCTGACGATCCATGCCCGGGCACCGGCGGGAAGGTGGGGCCGGACCTGTTCCGCCCGAAGCCGCAACATGTCGTCAAGAGTCGCAGAGGCTTCGCGCCGGCTGAAATCATCGACAAGGGCCTGCGCTGCCCTGGTCGACGGCGTGTCGACAGGGCGCAGCCGGTAGTATTTCTCGAAGATCTCGAAATTTCGCGCAAGAATAAGATCGGAAGATCGGTGGTCGAACTGGTCATTCACGCGCAGCGACGTCGTTCCGGCGTCTTCAAGATTGCAGGCCGTCCTTGCGACGGCGCCGGTCAGGTAGTTGATGGCGATCGAATTGACCGAGAAGTCGAATCGTTGCAACGCTTCGAGCACCGACGATGAGGTCGGGGGGCCGTCCACGATGATGAAGTCGATGTGATTCTTGTCCGGCAGAATGATGCGCGGATCGCCCAAAGGCGTCGTGCCCACCTCGAAGCCCGCCTCCCGGGCGAATTCATGGATCTCTCTTGCTGCGGCCAGCACGATACAGTCGATATCGCCGGCGTATTTGCGCTGCAGAATGCCGGCGCGCGCCCAGCCACCCGTGATCCAGAGCCGATCGCCCAATCGGTCGACAACTCTGTCGAGCGTCGACGCATAATGGTGACGCAGCGACGCCAGACCGTTGGCATGATTCACGATGCTGCGTTCCTCTCCCGCCGCCGGTATCCCGCCCTGCCCGATGGAGCAGCGTAAGGCATTTGGGGTGCCCCGGCGACCCGGCGACGTCGGCGGTTATTGCCCTGATTCCATAAGCGTTGACCCGGTTCCGCCCATCGGCTTTATTCGCGCCGCACCTGAGCGTGCCCCCGTGGCGGAATTGGTAGACGCGCCTGACTCAAAATCAGGTTTCCTCACGGAAGTGTTGGTTCGAGTCCGACCGGGGGCACCATTGGCTTTCACGCAAGTGGCGAAGGTGCGCGCGCGTCGGGATCCACGCTGATCCGTACGAACGCGAGACCTTCCGGCGTCACGGCCGTCAAGATGCAGGGCAGGCCTTCCAGCCCGGCCTCCCTGTAGGCAGTTGGCCGCTCAGTCGCTAGAGTTCCCACCGTCCGCGGTCGGTTTGCCGCCGCCCGATACGGTCCCAAAATCTCAAGGAGGATAAGCCAACATGGTCAATCGCACGAAATTCTATATCGACGGCGCCTGGGTCGACCCGGCCGTCATGAAGACGGTCCCGGTGGTCAATCCGGCCACCGAAGAGCCCATGTATGACGTCGCCGTCGGCTCGAAAGCGGACGTGGACAAGGCGGTTGCCGCCGCCCGCAAGGCGTTCGAGACTTTCTCGGTCACGACGCGCGAGGAGCGCATCGCGCTGCTCGAGAAGATCATTGACGCCTACAAGGCGCGCTCCAAGGAAATTGCCGCCGCCATCTCCGACGAGATGGGAGCGCCGATCCCGATGGCCGAGCGTGCGCAGGCCGGCGCCGGCCTCGGTCACCTGATGTCGACCCTGCAGGTGCTGAAGGACTATCACTTCGAGGAGAAGGTCGGCACGGCGACCGTCGTGCGCGAACCGATCGGCGTGATTGGCATGATCACCCCGTGGAACTGGCCGCTCAACCAGATCGCCTGCAAGGTCGCGCCCGCGATCGCCGCCGGGTGCACCATGATCCTGAAGCCGTCGGAATACACGCCGACCTCGGCCCTGATCTTCGCCGAAGTCATG
The DNA here is from genome assembly GCA_963755585.1 of uncultured Alphaproteobacteria bacterium. Taxonomy (GTDB): domain Bacteria; phylum Pseudomonadota; class Alphaproteobacteria; order Reyranellales; family Reyranellaceae; genus Reyranella. The sequence continues at coordinate 50,862 of CAVWKN010000008.1, read as the reverse complement.
CACGCCGCCGGCGTCCCGAAGGGCGTATTCAACCTCGTGAACGGCCTTGGCCCCGAAGTCGGCGTCGCCATGAGCGAGCACGAGGGCATCGACATGATTTCGTTCACCGGCTCGACCCGCGCCGGCATCGACGTCGCCAAACGCGCCGCCAATACCGTCAAGCGCGTCAGCCAGGAACTCGGTGGCAAGTCGCCGAACGTCATCCTGGAAGACGCCGACTTCACCAAGGCGGTCTCCGGCGGCGTGGCTCAGGTGTTCAACAACTCGGGCCAGTCCTGCAACGCGCCGACACGCATGATCGTGCCGTCGAGCAAGATGAAGGAAGTTTCGGCGATCGCCAAGGCCGTCGCCGACAAGACGAAGGCGGGCGACCCGAAGGCCGAGGGCACCACAATCGGTCCCGTGGTCAATCGCATTCAGTGGGACAAGATCCAGGCGTTGATCAAGAAGGGCGTTGACGAGGGCGCGACGCTCGTCGCCGGCGGTCCGGGCCTGCCCGAGGGCGTAAACAAGGGCTTCTATGTTCGCCCGACCGTGTTCGCCGACGTGACCAACACCATGACGATCGCCCGCGAGGAGATCTTCGGACCGGTGATCACCATCCTCGGCGCCAAGGACGAGGCCGAAGCGGTCAAGATCGCCAACGACACGCCCTACGGCCTCGCCGGCTACGTTTCCGCCGGCTCGGTCGAAAGCGCCAAGCGCGTCGGCAAGCAGATCCGTGCCGGCAACGTCAACCTCAACGGCGTTCCGAACGAGCGCACCGCCCCGTTCGGCGGCTACAAGCAGTCCGGCAACGGTCGCGAGTGGGGCAAGTACGGCATGGAGGACTTCCTCGAGGTGAAGGCGATTGCCGGCGCCTAGGAGGCTCGTCCTCCTTCCTTCGCCATCGCCGCTCCGCCAGCGGGGCTCACTCGCTCATCCCTCCCCCGCTCGCGGGGGAGGGAACCAGAGCGTGATGAGGTGAATGCGCATGGCCGCTCGACGCGGGTGCCTGGTCGGCGGATGGTTGCCGCGTTGATCCCTGCTTGGGGGCGAAACTCCTGCTGAAGACTTTCGGCACACCCGGGAGCAGGATTCGAATATATGAGCAAGGACACGAGAACTGAGCTACCAGAACGAAGTTTCGCTTCTGAAGCGGCCTTCGAAAAATGGTTGCAGACAAACCATTCGCATTCTCCCGGTCTGTGGCTACGGTTTTTCAAAAAGTCAGCGGCCAGAAAAGCACTCGCGCATGAAGGTGCGCTCGACGTCGCGCTCTGTTACGGCTGGATCGACGGGCAACTCAAGAAATTCGACGATAGTTCATATCTGCACAAATTCACGCCGCGCGGCGCGAGGAGCGTGTGGTCAAAGGTGAATAGAGAGCATGTCGAACGCCTGACAAAGGAAAACAGGATGCGGCCTGCGGGACTTGCGGCTGTCGCCGCGGCGAAGAAAGACGGACGGTGGGATAAAGCCTACGACTCTCCGAGTAACATGGAGATACCGACGGACTTCTTGAAAGCACTTGCCAAAGACAAGCAGGCAAAAGCATTTTTCGATACGCTCAATCGGGCGAACCGCTACTCGATCGCATGGCGATTGCAAACGGCGAAGAAGCCCGAGACTCGGCAGAAGAGAATTGAGGCGATTGTCACAATGCTCGGGCAAGAAAAGAAATTCCACTAACCCTGCCGAGATATCGTCACCAAGTTGCGCAGCCGCAGAACCTTGAATACCGTCGATCCCGGCAGCTGCCCAAGTAAAAGCCGGGGGAGACGACATGCGTAGAAGATTCATCGCGGGCCTGATGCTGGTCGCCGGCTTGGCCGCCGGCAGCGCCGGCGCCCAGACCTTTCCGTCCAAGCCGATCACGCTGGTGGTGCCGTTCACCGCCGGCGGTCCAACCGACACGCTGGCGCGCATCCTGGCCGAGCGGATGGGCCGGACGCTCGGCCAGACGGTGGTCGTCGAAAACACGACGGGAGCCGCCGGAACACTGGGCGTCGCGCGTGTCGTGCGCGCGGCCCCTGACGGCTACACGATCGGCATCGGTCACTGGAGCACGCACGTCGTCAATCCTGCCATCTACCCGCTGAAGTTCGACATTCTCGACGATCTCGAGCCGCTGGCCGACATCGCCACCAATCCGCAATTGCTGGTGGCACGCAAGGACCTTCCCGCCAACGACCTCAAGGGCCTGATCGAATGGGCGAAGGCCAATTCGGACAAGGTCACTGCCGGTACGGCAGGTGTCGGCGCGGCGTCCCATATCGGCGGTCTCTACTTCGAGCAGAAGACCGGCGCCAAGCTGCGCTTCATTCCTTATCGAGGCGGCGGCCCTGCGTTGCAGGATGTCGTGGCCGGCCAGATCGACATCATGTTCGACCAGGCCGCCAACTCGATTCCCCAGATCCAGGGAGGCAAGATCAAGGCCTTTGCCGTGACCGCCAAGCAGCGTCTGAAGGCGATGCCGGATATCCCGACCGTCGACGAGGCTGGTCTGCCGGGTCTCTATATTGCGGTCTGGCACGGCCTATGGGCACCGAAGGGGACGCCGAAGGACGTGACGGCCAAACTCTCTGCCGCGATATTCGAAGCCTTGGCCGACCCCGAGGTCCGCGAGAAGTTCGCCGCGCTCGGCCAGGACATTCCCGAGCCCGCCCAACAGACGGCAGCGGCGTTACGCGCTCATCACGAGGCGGAAATCAAGCTGTGGTGGCCGCTGATCAAGGCCGCCGGGATCAAGATCGAATAGCAGCCTGTGATGCTGCCTGGCGTGCCGTTGCCACGTTCCACCGGAGCGTCGCGACATCACCCGTCCCCAGCTCCAGCGTTGCGTACGCGCCCCTGTGCTGAACGCGAAAGCGCCTGGCACCGTCGGCGTCATTCATGACCACCATCACCATCTTCGAATCGGGCGTCAGGCAAGTCACGTTGGGGAGCTGATCCACCGTGCTTGAATGAACCCGCACCGACCCCGGCCGGATAAACTTCGCCGAGTGCGCCATCAGGTAATATCCGGGATTTCGCTTGATCGTGGCCCCGACGGCAACGCCGCCGGCTCCGACGGCGCCGCGGTGGCGCTTGATCGTGGCCCCAAGGGTAACGCCGCCCAGGGCTCCCACGGCGCCGCGGCGCGTGTGCAAGGCGTACTCGGGATCAGATGCGAGATTCCACTCCAGCGCGGTGCGGCACCAGTTTCTCAGCGCGCCGATTATGACGTTCTTGGTATGCCAGCGCAGGGCGACCATGAAATCGTCATGGGCGGAAACCCATTGTTCAGTGAAGTACACTTTCTTCTCCGGATACTGCGCCCGCACGTCCGACATTACCTCCGGCGGTCCGCTGTACAAATGCCAGGCAACGCCAGCGACGTAGGCGCGCGCCTCCGCGTCCCCCAGCACCGTGAGCGGAAAATCCGGTTCGTCGCAATTGTGGTCCCAGCAGAGTATTTCCGTTTCGGGCGCGCCTTTGCGCAATTCCGGCCCAAGGTGTCCCTTGATGAATTCCGCCTGTTCCGTGGCGGTCATCGCCATGCTCGGCTCGTTCGACGGATTGTGCGGCTCATTCTGGGGCGTCACCGCGCTGACATGAATGCCATGCCCGCGCATCTCTTCCAGGTATCTCACGAAGTATCGTGCATAGGCCGAATAATATTCCGGCTTCAGCCTTCCCCCTATGTATCTGCCGTTGCTCTTCATCCACGGCGGTGCCGACCACGGCGAGGCGATGAGCTTCACAGTCGGATTGATCCGCAATATCTGCTGCAGCACGGGAACGACCTCCGGGTCGCCGCCGGCAAGATTGAAGCGCGAGAGGTTGGGGTCCGCCGTGCCGCGACGCAGAGCCCAATAGGTGAAATCCCTCCGGCCGAGATCGGAGGCGCCGATGCTCAGTCGCAGGCAGCTCAGCCCGACCGAAGCCTCGGTCAAGCCAAACAGCTCCTGCAGCAGGTCCGCACGGTCTGGCGCCGCGAGCCCCGCCAGCAAATACGCACTGCCGCCCGTCAGCGCAAACCCGAAGCCTTCGATTGGCTGAAAGGTCCGGCTGTCGTCGATTTCGATCGTCGGGAGCGCCTCTTGCGGCAATGATCTGGAAAATGCCACCGGTTGCATGGGTTGCAGCAACGAATGGGCATCACGCGTAACCCAGCCCTCGATCATCCCGCAATCGTCCCGTTCTCCAGGCCCATCACGCGTGATGCCCAGGCTGCTGCGCTCGGATCAACTGCGCAAACCAATCAAAGGACGCTTTGGGAACACGCCTCTGGGTCGGGTAATCGACGTAGACGATGCCAAAGCGGTTCGCATAGCCGGCGCCCCACTCGAGATTATCCAGCAGCGACCAGAGAAAATAGCCACGCACATCCGAGCCGGCAGCAACCGCCTCCTCCAGCGCCTTGGTATAGAGGGCAAGATAGGCAATGCGCCCGCCGTCATTCACGCCGCCCGCTTCATCCAGCGTCTCGTGGGCTCCGTAGCCATTCTCCGTAATGTAGATCGGAAGCTTGTAGCGCCGGTGCGTGCCGATCACTTCGTTGCGGAACGCTTCCGGGTCGATGCGCCAGCCCACGCCGGTCAGGGGGCCGTCAGTCGGCGCATCGGCCCAGGCAAAACCAAGCGGGCCCTGATCGGCGCGCGCGTAGATCGGGCAATAATGGTTCAGGCCCAACCAGTCGATCGGCTGGGCGATGCGCGCCATGTCTCCCGCCTGCGCAAATTCCTGCAAACCTTCGGCGAGTTCGGGCGGATATTCGGCGAGGCATTGCGGGTCGGCATAAAGCCGGTTCCAGCAGGCGTCCAGAATACCGGCCGCCACCGCGTCCTGCGGCGCGGCGCTGATCGGCAGACAGGCCTGCCGATTATAGATGGCGCCGAGAAGCGCCCCCGGCGCCAACGCCCGGAGCGTGCGAACCGCTTCGCCGTGCGCGAGATTCACATGATGAGCCGCCTGCAGGAAACTCCGCCGGTCGGCAATGCCCGGTGCATTCCAGCCCATGCCGTAGCCGAACAGCGTGCACACATTGGGTTCGTTGAAGGTGGCAAAATGGCGAACCCGGTCGCCATAGCGGCGCGCCACCAGGGCGGCATAGTCGGCGAACCAAAGAGCGATATCGCGATTCTGCCAGCCGCCCAGATCGTCCAGCGCCTGCGGCAGATCCCAGTGATACAGGCACAACCAGGGCTCTATGCCGTTCTGCAGTACTTCGTCGATCAGGCGATCATAGAAGTCGAGGCCCAGGCTGTTGGCCTGGCCGCGCCCTTTCGGCAACACGCGCGGCCAGGCCACGGAAAACCGGTAGACCTGCGCGCCAAGGCGCCGCATCAGCGCCACGTCTTCGCGATAGCGATGGTAGTGGTCGCACGCCACATCGCCGGTATCGCCGTTGGCAATACGGCCCGCCTGTCGGCCGAACAGGTCCCAGATGCTGGGCCCGCGCCCGTCCTCCGCGGCAGCCCCCTCGATCTGATAGGCCGCGGTCGAGACGCCCCACTTGAACGATGCAGGCAGCGCCAGGGCGGAAGGCACGGGGCGCCCCGTCACAGCGTCACTATCAGCAGATCCAGTTCCAGCGGATGCCATGGCCACTCCCCCAATATGCGTCGCAAGGCGCGTTTTGCCGAAGGCTACGCCGCTCCATTATGCGTGACAATTACCCGGACGCGGTCTCCGCCTCGACATGCAGCACGCGCTGGAAAAATCCGTCAAACAATCCGACTCGACCAACGGCCACGACTGTTGCCGCCGGAAATTCCTTGACCAGCAACTCGGCCATTTCACGCTGGGCCGCTGCATCGAGTGCGTGCGTTGTTGCCTCCGACAGGAAAATCCAGTCGGGCCGATGAAGCAGCATGCGCGCGAAACTGAGCCTTTGCTGTTGCGCCACGGAGAACACCGCCTCCCAATTCTCCACCACGCCAAGACGCCCGGCCCAATCGCCGAGGCCCACGCGACTCAACGCCGAATTGATGTCGTCCGGCACACACATGCCAAGCGTCATCGGATAGCAAACGGCTTCGCCCAAAGGACCCACGGGCACATAGGGCCGGTCAGTGGCCATGAAGATCTTCGCGCCCGCCGGCAGCGTCACTTTCCCGGCGCCCCATGGCCAAAGCCCCGCAATGGCAAGGATGAGTTTGTGGCATACTTGCGGGTCGCCTTCGATCAGCACGTGTTCGCCTGGGCCGATCTCGGCGGTTATTTCGTGCATCAACGGCACCGCATCGTGCTGCATCACGCGCACGCCGTCGAAATGCAGCGAATCGCCCTCATGCCTCACCTCGATGCGGTTCGCGCCGAGTTTCTCCTGGAGCCCGGCCAGTGCATCCTGCAGCCCCATCACGCGCTCGACGGAGGCCCGCCACAGGGCGATGCCGGAAAGATTGTCGACAGGAAACGCCAGCGCGGCGGTGACTTGCGAAAACGCCTGCGCCATCTGCATCAGCGTCCCAAGCGAGATCACCCCCGCGATATAGCGCGGCGCCGCGACAAGAAGCGGAAACGGATTTGCCAGCACGCTGTACGCGGTGGTGAACACGATGATGCGCACCATACCGTAGGTCTGGCGCTCCCAGCCCCGTCTCACGCCCCGCAGCAGGTCCTGAAGATGCGTTCGCTCATCGCTATCGCCGCCGATCAAGGCGATGCTTTCCGAATATTCCCGGGAACGCGCCAGGCCAAACCGGAAATTGGCTTCCACCGTCTGCCGCAGATTGGACGCGCCGACCAACGGGAACCCCGCCCATAGCGCCAGGCTGGTGCCGATCGCCGAATAGATCAGTGCGACGATGACCATGAAGCCAGGGATGGGAATGACCGTCCCGCCGATTTCCACGTGGATGACACCGGAGAGCGTCCACAGCACGGTGACGAATGTCCCAAAGAGCAGGATGCAGTAGAGCAAGGCCTGGCCCAGATCGACGGCCGATTCGGTCGTCACGCGAATATCCTCGGCGATTCGCCCGTCCGGATTGTCGTCGTGCTCGCCCACGATCAGGCCGAGCTGATAGTGTCTTCCTTGCGCCATCCAGACCGACAACGTGTTTTTGGTGATCCAGACACGCCAGGCAAATTGCAGGCGTCGCTTGGTATAGAGCGTTATGGAGAACACGAGGATGCTTGCCAGAAGCAGGAGCACGAAGGTCACGATCAGCTCCAGGAACGCCTCGAGGTGACGGCCTTCTATCGAGTTGTAAAGCCGCGCCGACCAGGAATTCAGGCCGACCTGAACCGCGACCTGTGCAACCGTCAGGGCCGCGATCAGCGCCAGGCGGCCGCGATTCCTCCATTTGTGCTCCGCCGACCAGAAGGGCAGGGCGAAAAGGACAAAACGCCAGAGAAAGCGCCCGTGATGGAGCATCCCTGTCTTGGGAGGGGTGCTGTCGGTCGCCGTATCCTGCTTCATGGGCTCAGCTCACGAACCGCCATGGAGGAATCCGGGAATACATCGAATCGAGCATCGGTCTCAGACAGCATCCCGCGTAGCGCGCGTGCCGGCAACATGGATGGCTCCACCGGCACCAGATCATCATCGGAGCCATGTTGTATCAGAAATGGTGGCAAGCCCGGCTCGGGATATGTCAGTGGATTGGTGCGTCGCAGCAAGTCTTCGCTCGCGTCGCCTGGGTCGCGATCCCCTCAGATCACGCCTTCGCCTTCCAGGGTGCGCAAATCCGCGGCGGTCATTCCCAGCAGCCGGCCGTAGACCTCGGCGTTGTGCTGACCCAGGCCGGGGCCCAGCGTGTCGACACCGCCCGGCGTGTCGGTGAGGCGAGGCACCACGTTCGGAACGGCCAGATCGCCGGCGCGCGGGTCGCGCACGCGGGCGATGTTGCCGCGCGCCGCGTAGTGCGGATCCCGGAAGAGTTCGTCGACCGATGCCACGATGCCGCACGGCACCTCCGCATGGTCACACAGTTGGACGGCCTCCTGTTGCGTATGCTTCTTCGCCCAGTCGGCGACAAGGCCGTCGACCGCGGCGCGCTGCTTCTCACGCTTGGCGATGGTGCCGTAGATGCCGTTGCCGGCCACCTCGGGACAACCCAGCAGCCCGGCCATACGGGCGAAGATCTTGTCGTTGGTGCAGGCAATGGCGATCCAGCGTCCGTCGCCGGTCTGGTAATGGCTGTGCGGACAGACGTTGGGGGCCGCCGCGCCCATGCGCTGGCGGATGAATCCGACCTTGTCATAGGCGGGCGCCATCTCGTCGAGGATGCGGAAGATCGGCTCGTAAAGCCCGATGTCGATCTGCTGGCCTCGACCGCTGGCGTCGCGCGCGCGCAGCGCCATCATCACCCCGAGCGCACCGTAGAGTCCGGCCATGTAGTCTGCCAGCGTTGCCGAGCCCGGTGTCACCGGCGGCCCGTCGGGCTCGCCGGCCAGGAAGGAGATGCCGCCGAAGGCGTTGCCGATCCGGCCGAATCCGGGCTTGTGGCTGTAGGGCCCGGTCTGGCCGTAGCCGGAGACGCGCAGCATCACGAGGCGCGGGTTGACAGCGCTCAGTACGTCCCAACCGAGGCCCCAGCCTTCCAGCGTGCCCGGCTGGAAGTTCTCGGTCAGCGCGTCGGCCTTGGCGACGAGTTGCTGGAGGATGGCCGCACCCTTGGGCGACTTGAGATTGAGCGTCACCGATTTCTTGTTGCGCGCTTCCGACAGCCAGACCAGCGTGTCGCCGCACTCGCTGACCGTGCCGAGCCTGCGGCAGGGATCACCGACCTTGGGCTGCTCGACCTTGATCACCTCCGCGCCGAACTCCGCCATGACGGTCGCGCAATACGGCGCCGCGATGTAGGTGGCGATGTCGATCACGCGCAGCCCGGCGAGCGGGCGGTTGCTGGGAGCACTGTCGGGCACGATGCGGTTCCTTATAAAGCCTGAGCCACCTTCGGCATGACCTCGGCGGCGAACAGGTCGAGGGTGTCGACCACCTGCGAGTGCGGCATGCCGACCCAGTGCACGGACAGGATCATGCGGTTGACGCCCAGGCGCCGCTTGTAGCCGACGATCTGCTCGGCGACCTCGTCGGACGATCCCAGCAGGAAACGATCGCGGGTGAGCTCGTCAAAGGCGAGCGAAAGGTCGTCGTCTCCCTTCGGCATCGCCTTTTGCTGCCCCCATTGCTGGTAGACCTTGTACTTCTCCTCCAGGTACGGGCGCGCCAGTCGGACCGCCTCTGCACGCGTGCGCGCCACGAAGATCTCACGCATCAGCGGCAGCTCGTCAGGCATCGGCTTGCCCAGTTCGGCCAGGGCTTGCTTGTAGAGCGACAGCTGGCGCTCGATCGTGTCCATCCGCTGGTGCGGGTTGATGAACCAGGTGTCGGCCAATCGTGCGGCGCGGCGCACCGCCGCATCGGCATTGGCGCCGAGCCAGATCGGCGGGTGAGGTCTCTGTATCGGCTTCAGCGACACCGTGGCCCGATCCAGCTCGAAATGCGAGCCCTTCATCGAGACGTCGTCCTCGGTCCACAGTCGCTTGATGGCTACGAGATTCTCCTCCAGGCGTTGCACGCGCTCATGCGCCGTGGTGCCGAAGGCCTTGAATTCGACGTCGCGGTAGCCCAGCCCGGCGCCGAACACCAGACGCCCGCCCGACATCACGTCGAGCGTCGCCAGTTGCTCGGCGATATCGAGCGGCTTGTGCAGCGACAGCAGGATGATGCCGGTGATGATGCGCATGCGCTCGGTCTCGGCCAGCAGTCGGGCGAGCAGCGGAATCATCTGGTATTGCTGCAAGGGCGCCGCCGCATAGTGCATGCCGGTCAGCAGGTCGGAGAATCCGAGTTGATCGGCCAGGCGCACCTGCGCCTTCACTTCCTCGAACCGCTTCCTCATGTCATCGCCGGCATGATACTGCCCGCGCACGAACAGACCGAAAGTCAGATCGCTCATCGCGTGATCCTATTGCTGTTTCAGTGCTGCCGTTTCAGTCCGCGTGTCGCCGCAGATGGGCCAGCAGCAACGCGTTGACCGTGTCGGGCACCTGGTCCGCCGCATAGTGGCCGACGCCTGGCAGCACCTCGAAGCGATACGGGGCGTCGATGAATTCGCCCGTCCCTTCGGCAGCCACGCGGCCCACCGTGTCGTCGGCATCGCCCCAGATGTAGAGCGTCGGCACCTTGATCGGGCCGAGCGGCTGGCGCGGGCCGCTGGAACGGTACCAGGCGAGCGCCGCCTCGAGCGCGGCCTCGTTGCCCAAAACAGACATATGGGCATCGGTCGCCGCCTCGGGCATGCCCTGACGCCTGTGGCGCGAGCGCAGCCATTCGCAATTGTTCGCCAACAACTTCGGGACGGCGTCCGGCTCGAGGAAGGCCGTGTGATGTCCCGATCGCCGCTTCTGCTCGCCGTCGGGCAGGGCGAGCGCGCGCAGGAACGCGGCCGGATGCGGCCGCGACAGCATGGCGAGCGAGCGCAGCCGCTCGGGATGTCGCGCCGCAATGATCCAGGAGAGGCTGCCGCCCCAATCGTGGCCGACCAGATGGAAGCGACTGCCGCCATGGCCTGCCGCGGCGACGATGTCGAGTGCGTCGCCCACCAGGCGGTCGATATGGTAGGCATCGAGATCCTTCGGATCGGGACGGGCGCCGGGCGAATAACCTCGCTGGTTGGGAGCGATCGCGAAATAGCGCGCATCGGCCAGGGCGGAAACCTGGCGGTCCCAGAAATGCCGCGATACGCCGAAGCCGTGCAGAAGCAGGACCGGCACCCCGTCGGGCGAGCCCGCCACAGAGCAATCGAATTCCAGGCCCGGCGCCGTCTTGATCCTGCGGACGTCCATTCACGCTTCCTTTTGGCCAGTGTAGCGGCGTACGGCGCGGCTGACGATGTTCGGACCTGGTCCTACCAGAGCGTATAGCCGCCATCGACGACGAAGACGGAGCCTGTGATGAAGGAGCCGGCGTCACTGGCGAGCAGGAGCGCGATGGGCGCAATCTCGTCCGGGGTTGCATAGCGCTGCAGGGGAACTTCGTCGCGCCAGTAATGGCGATAATCCTCGTATTCCGTGGTGGCGATTTCCGTCTTCACGTAGCCCGGCGCGATGGCGTTGACGCGCACGCCCTTGCCCGCCCATTCGGCGGCGAGGGATTTGGTCAGGTGATGAACCGCCGCCTTCGAGATGCCATAGGGCGAGTGCCATTGCGGGCGATTGACGATCAGTCCGGAGATCGACCCGTTGTTGATGATCGAGCCTGTCTTGCGCGCCACCATCTGACGGCCGACGATCTGGCTCGCCATCCAGACGGCGTCGAGATTGGTGTCGAAGAGCCGCCGCCAATCCGCGTCGTCCAAAGTGAGCGCATCGGCGTGAAAGCCGATGCCGGCGTTGTTCACGAGCACGTCGACCGGTCCAAGCGCGTCCGTTACGGTCGCGAGCATGGCCTCGAGATCGCCCCGCTCGGCGACATTCGCCCGGACCGCGATCGCGTTGCCGCCCAAGCCGCGCAGTTCGGCCAGCGTCTCCTCGCTCTTCTTTTCGTCGCGCCCGATGATGGCGACCGCGGCGCCGGCCTCGGCGAAGCCGCGCGCAATGGCCTTGCCGACGCCCCGGTTGCCGCCGGTGACGATGGCGACCTTGCCCCGCAGCGAGAACTTGTCGAGTACGGACATCACTAAACCCTCTGATCAGTCGGCGCGCCGGCGGGCGCGAGTGTCGCGGACATCACCGCCTCCGACGGTAATGCGCCCGTCATCACCGCGACGACGTCGCTCATCGCAGTCGTCTTCGGACTGACAATTGCGGCGCGCCGCCCCAGGCGATGAATATGGATACGATCGGCGATGGCGAAAACCTCCGACATCGAATGGCTGATCAGCACGACGGAAAGGCCGCGGTCGCGCACCCGGCGAATGAGATCGAGCACCTGATGGGTTTCGCGCACGCCGAGTGCCGCGGTCGGCTCGTCGAGCATCACGACCTTGCGGCCCCAGGCCGCGGCGCGTGCCACCGCCACCGCCTGGCGCTGGCCGCCTGAAAGCGTCTCGATCGCCTGACGGATCGATTGGACCCGGACGCCGAGATCATGCATCTGCTCGGCGGCCTGCCGGCGCATGCGCTTCTTGTCGAGCTGCCGCAGGACGGAGCCCAGCACGCCGGGCTTTCGCAGCTCCCGGCCGAGAAACATGTTCTGGGCGATGTCGAGCTGGGCCGCGACGGCGAGCTCCTGGTAGACCGTTTCGATGCCGGCCAGGCGCGCGTCGATGGGCGACGAGAACCGGACCGGCGCGCCGTCGAGATAGACCTGGCCGGAATCCGCAATCAGCGCGCCCGCCAGCGCCTTGATCAACGTCGACTTGCCGGCGCCGTTGTCGCCGACCACGGCGAGAATCTCGCCGCGGGCGAGTTCGAAATCGGCGCCTTCCATGGCGACGACCTGCCCGTAATGCTTGGTGAGGCCGGTCGCCTGCATCGCGAGCCCAGGATCGGGATTGGGATCGGCGGCGAAGGACGGCGTCATGTGCGGTGTCCCCGTCCGCGATATTGATCGGCGCCGACGGCCAGCATGACGAGCGCTCCGGTGGCGATCTGCTGGTAGAGGGAATCGATCCCCGCCTGCGTCAGACCATTCTTGAGCGCGACGACGATGAGCGTGCCGATCAAGGTTCCGGCCACGCCGCCGCGTCCACCGAACAGGCTGGTGCCGCCGATCACGACGGCGGTGATGCTGTCCAGACCGGCGAGCTGATAGCCGCTCGGATCGGCGATCGGCGTGCGGCCGAGGGCCTGCCAGGCGGCGAAGGCGTAGAAGACCCCGGCAAGCGCGTAGGCGCTGAAGACGACGCCCGTGACATTGACGCCGTTCAGCCTGGCCGCGACGGGCGAATTGCCGATCGCGTAGACGCGCACCCCCCAGGCGGTCTCGTTCAGTGCGTAGCCCAGCGCCAGCGTCAAGGCGACCCAGAGCATGGTGCCCCAGGTCACCGCGACCGCGCCGAACTCCGGTCCCGATCCGAGAACGGACAGCAGGTCGGACGTGACGGGAAAGCTCTGCGACTGGCTGTAGAGCCGCGCCGCTGCGGCGATGATCGTGAACATGCCGAGCGTGGCAATGAACGGCGGCAGGCGAAACCGCGCGATGACCAGGCCGTTGATCGAGGCCGCGGCGACGCAGGCCGCGAAGCCCAGCGCCATCGCCGGGACGGCATCGCCCTGCGCGGCGAGGCTGCCGGCGACGACCGTTCCCAGCACCATGATCGCGCCGCTTGCGAGATCGATGCCTGAAACCAGGATGATCAGCGTCTGGCCGAGCGCCAGCGTGCCGATCACCACCGATTGGCGGGCGATCAGGGACATGTTGCCGGCATTCATGAACGTCGACGTCGTGAGCGAGAACACGACGAAGATGACGATCAGGGCGAGGAGCGGCCCCATGATGGGCGAAGCAAAGAGGCTGAGGGTCGGCCGTTGCAGGGAAGCGGGAGCAGTTGTCACAGTCAGTTCGGGGTCCTGCATCCTCACTCGCCCCAGCAGTTCTCGAGTCCCCACTTGGAGTCCTTCGATTCGACGCCTCCGACCGGACGGTCGGTGATCAGGACGGTCCCGGTGTTGTGGAACCCGCTCGGCTTCACGCCTTCCCGGACCGCCTTGACGATCGCTTCGACGGCCATCTCGCCCATCCGGGTGGGGAACTGCATGACGGTCGCGCCGATCGTTCCATCGGCGACGCTGCGCACGCCCGAGCAGCTGCCGTCGATCGATGTCACCAGGACATCGCGCCTGGCCTTCCGGATCGCCAGCACGGCGCCCTGCGCCGCCGGCTCGTTGATCGTGTAGATCACATTGATGTTCGGATGCGCGGAAAGCAGGTTTTCCATGGCGGTCTGGCCGGTTTCGGCGTTGCCCATGGTGAGGGCGGAGCCGGCGATCTGCGGATTGCCCTCGGCGACGCCGAAGCCCTTCAGGAATCCGTCATGGCGGGCCTTCGCCGTGTTGTTCGAGAGGTCATAGTCGAGCATCGCGATATGCGCGGGTTTCGCGCCCATGGTCGCCTTGGCCCATTGGCCGATGAGGACGCCCGCCTGCAGGTTGTCGGTCTCGTAAGTGGCGTCAGCCGCCGTCATCGGGGCGAGCGACGTGTTCGTCGTCACGACGACGATGCCTCTGTCGCGCGCCTTCTTCACGATGGGTACCAGCGCGGTTGAATTGGCGGGATCGAGCGTGATGCCTTTGGCGCCGCGGTTGATCATGTTCTCGATGGCGGTGATCTGCGTCGCCGAATCGCCGGCGATCTCGGCTTCGGCGGTCATGATGTCGAGCCCATGCTTCCTTGCCGTGTCGACGGCGGCTTTCTTGAGCCGGCCGAAGAACGGATTGGCGAGCTGCAACTCGACGATGCCGATCAGGAACTTGCTTTCCTGGGCTTGCCCGGCGCCCGGTGCGAGACCGGCGCAAACGCCCATCGCCGCGAGCGCCCATCCCGCGCGGACTGCCATGCGGCGAAGTTTCGCCTTCTCATTCCTTGGCATGCGCTCCCCCTCATCGTCGCGCGCCCTGGCTTCCCCGCCGCCAGACCGACCAACCGAAGGTCGAGGTTCCCTGGTTCATGTGGCGTGCTTATAGTACACGACCCGCAATAAAATCGTACAGCGGCGGCCACGGTTGGAGCGCCGATGGATCAGAGCCTGCAAGTCTTATGGGGAGATGGCGAACGCGTTCTCTTTCGCGGATCGCGGCCGAACGCCGAGGGCGAGATCAAGCCCATCCTGGCGGTTCTCCACGCCGCGGATCGCCCGCCGCCGCTCGCCCTCGAAAGGCTCGCGCACGAATATGGCCTCCGGAACGAGCTCGATGGCGCCTGGGCGGCGCGGCCGCTGGAGTTGGTGCGCCAGGACGGTCGCGCCATGCTGGTGCTCGAGGATCCCGGCGGCGAGCCGCTCGCGTGCCTGCTCGGCCAGCCGGTGGAGATCGGCATCTTCCTGCGCCTGGCGATCGGCGTCGCTGCGGCTCTGGCCAAGGCTCACCAGGCCGGCCTCGTCCACAAGGACCTGAAACCCGGCAATATCCTTGTGAATTGCGCCGATGGCGCGGCGAGGCTCACCGGCTTCGGCATCGCGACCAGGCTGCCGCGCGAACGACAGACGCTGGCACCACCCGAAACCATCGCCGGCACGCTGGCCTACATGGCGCCCGAGCAGACCGGGCGCATGAATCGCTCGATCGATTCGCGCAGCGACCTCTATTCGCTGGGCGTCGTCTTCTATCAGATGCTCACGGGCGTCCTGCCGTTCACGGCGTCGGACCCGATGGAGTGGGTCCACTGCCATGTCGCGCGGAAGCCGGCGCCGCCCCGCGATCGGGTCGAGACCGTCCCGTCCGCCCTCTCGAAGATCGTGATCAAGCTGCTCGCCAAGGCGGCCGAGGAGCGCTACCAGAGCGCCGCCGGGCTCGAGCGCGACCTGCGGCGCTGCCTGGCCGACTGGGAGCGCGAGCGCCGCATCGACGACTTTCCGCTGGGCCCGAACGATACGCCCGACCGGCTGCTGATCCCCGAGACGCTTTACGGCAGGGCGGGCGAGGTCGCGACCCTGCTCGCCGCCTTCCAGCGCATCGTCCGGGGCGGCGCGCCGGAGCTGGTGCTGGTCTCGGGATATTCCGGCATCGGCAAGTCCGCTGTCGTCAACGAGCTGCACAAGATGCTCGTGCCGCTGCGCGGGCTCTTCGCGTCGGGCAAGTTCGACCAGTACAAGCGCGACATTCCCTATTCGACCCTGGCGCAGGTGTTTCAGGGTCTTGTGGTGCCTCTGCTTGCCAAGAGCGATGCCGAACTGGCGGCCTGGCGGGCTGCGTTCCTGGAGGCGCTGGAGCCGAATGCACGGCTCATGACCGACCTGATCCCCGAGCTGAAGCTCATCATCGGCGAGCCGCCGCCGGTCCCCGAGCTCGAGCCGCGGCAGGCGCAGAGCCGGTTTCAGCTCGTGATCCGGCGTTTCATCGGCGTCTTCGCCCAACCGGAACATCCGCTCGCCCTGTTCTTCGACGATCTGCAGTGGCTCGACGCGGCGACGCTCGATTTGCTGGAGGATCTGCTGACCCGCTCGGAGCTGCAGCATCTGATGGTGCTCGGCGCCTATCGCGACAACGAGGTCGATGCCGGGCATCCGTTGATGCGCAAGCTCGAGGCGATCCGCCAGGCCGGCGCCGAGGTGGGCGCACAGGTGCGGGAGATCCGCCTCGAGCCGCTCGCCCGCGACGACCTCGGCCGGTTGATCGCCGATGCCCTCCATTGCGAGCCTGAACGATCCGCGCCCCTGGCGCAGCTTGTGCAGCAGAAGACCGCCGGCAACCCTTTCTTCGTGATCCAGTTTCTTCATACGCTCGCCGAGGAGGGCTTGCTCGCCTTCGATCCCGGCGCGGCGCGCTGGCGCTGGGATCTCGAGCGCATCCACGCCAAGAGCTACACCGACAATGTCGTCGACCTCATGGCCGGCAAGCTCGGCCGCCTGCCGGTCGAGACGCAGCAGGCGCTGCAGCAGATGGCCTGCCTCGGCAATACGGCCGAGACGACCATGCTTTCGATCGTCCTGCAGGTCAGCGAGGAGCAGATCGAGGCCGCGCTTTGGCCCGCGCTCCGCCAGGAACTGGTCGAACGCCTGGAAGGCTCCTACAAATTCGTGCACGCCCGGGTTCATGAGGCCGCCTATTCGCTGACCCCGGAAACATTGCGCGCCGAGGTTCATCTCCGGATCGGCCGGCTGCTGGCGGCGCAGACGCCCCGCGAGGAACAAGAAGGGGCGATCTTCGAGATCGTCAATCAGATGAATCGCGGCGCCGCCCTGATCGCCTCGCGCGACGAGCTTGACCGGTTGGCCGAGCTCAATCTGATCGCGGGCCAGCGCGCCAAGGCCTCTACGGCGTATGCCTCGGCACTCACCTATCTCGATCTCGGCGCGACGCTGCTGGCGGAGGATGGCTGGGAACGCCGGCGCGAGCTGATCTTTGCCCTGGAGCTCGACCGGGCCGAATGCGAATTCCTGACCGGCCGGTTGTCGATCGCCGAGGAGCGATTGGCAGCGCTGTCGAAGCGCGCCACGACGACGGTCGAGCAGGCCATCGTTGCCTGCCTGCGCATGGATGTCTACACGACCCTCGATCAAAGCGGCCGCGCGGTCGCCGTTTGCATCGACTACCTCCGGCATGTCGGCATCGAATGGTCGCCCCATCCGACAGAGGAAGACGTGCGTCGCGAATACGACCGCATCCGGTCGCTGCTGGGAAGCCGGGCGATCGAGGACCTCATCGATCTGCCGTTGATGGACGACCCGGCAACCCTGGCGACCGTCGACGTTCTGGGCAAGCTCGTGCCGCCGGCCTCGCATACGGATGCGAACCTGGCCAGCCTGGCGAGCTGCAAGGCGGCCAGTCTCAGCCTCGAGCGCGGCAACTGCGACGCTTCGTGCGTTGCCTATGTCATGCTCGCCCGGGTCGCCGGACCGCTTTTCGGCGACTACCAGGCCGGATTTCGTTTCGGCCAGCTCGGCTACGACCTTGTCGAACGGCGCGGGCTGAAGCGCTTCGAGGCGGGCACGTATCTCAACTTCGCGATCTATGTCGTGCGCTGGACGAAGCACGTGCGGGTCAGCCGCGATCTGATGCGCCGCGCGTTCGAGGCGGCGAACCGGATCGGGGACCTCACTTATGGCGCCTACGCGTGCGAGAATCTGAACTCGGACCTGCTGTTCGGCGGCGAGCCGCTGGCTGAAGTGCAAGGCGAAGCCGAACGGGGCCTCGCCTTCGCCGAGAAGGCGGGGTTCGGCCTTGTCATCGACTTCATCGCCGCGCAGGTCGCGCTGATCCGCATGCTGCGCGGCCTGACGCCGGCATTCGGCTGCCTGGACCATGGGCAGTTCAACGAGCTTCATGTCGAGCGCGTTTTGTCCGGCAATCCGGTCTCGCCGATCGCTGCGTGCTGGTACTGGATCCGGAAATTGCAGGCGCGCTATATCGCCGGCGACTATGCGACGGCCATGGACGCCGTATCGCAGGCGCAACGGCTGCTGTGGACCACGTCTGCGCATTTCGAGGAAGCCGAATATCACTTCTACGGCGCACTGACGCGAGCCGCTTCCTGCAACTCGGCGCCGGAGGCTGAGCGACTGCAGCACATCGACGCCGTAGCGGCGCATTACCGGCAGCATCAGGTGTGGGCGAGGAATTGCCCCGAGAATTTCGAGCATCGCGCGGCGTTGGTCGGGGCGGAGCTGGCGCGCATCGAGGGCCGCGAGCTCGACGCCGAGCAGCTCTACGAACGGGCCATCCATTCGGCGCGTGACAATGGCTTCGTCAAGTACGAGGCGATGGCCTATGAGCGCGCTTCCGAGTTCTGGCGGGCGCGCGGGTTCGGCCAGATCGCGGATCTCTATTTGCGCAACGCCCGCTACTGTTATGTCCGCTGGGGCGCCGACGGCAAGGTGCGCCAGCTCGAGGCGATGCATCCGCACCTCAGGGCCGAGGAACCCTCGGCCGGCCCGACGAACACGATCGCGACGCCGGTCGAACGCCTCGATCTCGCGACCGTGATCAAGGTGTCGCAGACCGTCTCGAGCGAAATGGTGCTGGAGAAACTGATCGACACGCTGATGCGCACGGCGATCGAGCAGGCGGGCGCCGAGCGCGGCCTGTTGATCGTCGACCAGCGGATCGCGGCGGAAGCCGCGATCAGCGGCGATTCGGTCCTGGTGCAGCCCCGCGACGAGCCGGTGACCGGAGCGGCACTGCCGGAATCGGTCCTGCACTATGTCGTGCGCACCAGCGAGAGCGTGATTCTCGACGACGCCGCAGCCCAGTCGGCGTTTGCGGCCGATCCGTACATTCGCCAGCGCCAGGCCCGCTCCATCCTCTGCCTGCCACTGATCAACCAGGGCAGGCTGACTGGCGTGCTCTACCTCGAGAACAACCTGACCTCGCGCGTCTTCCCGCCGGCCCGGATCACGGTGCTGAAGCTGCTCGCCTCGCAGGCGGCGATCTCGCTGGAAAACAGCCGCCTGTACCGCGACCTGGCGGAACGGGAGGCGAGGATCCGGCGCCTCGTCGACGCCAATATCATCGGCGTCTTCATCCGGTCGATGGCGGCGGACGGGCGGATCATCGAGGCCAATGACGCGTATTTGCGCATGGTGGGATACGACCGCGAAGACCTGATGGCCGGCACTCTGCGTTGGGCGGATCTGACGCCGCCCGAATGGCAAGACGGCGATGCGCGGGCCGTGGCCGCCCTGAAGGCGAACGGAACCGCCCCGGCGTACGAGAAGGAGTATTTCCGCAAGGACGGCAGTCGCGTGCCCGTGCTGGTCGGCGCGGCGCGCCTCGAGAACGGCGCCCATGCCGTCGCCTTCGTGCTCGATCTCAGCGATGCCAAGCGGACGGAAGCCGAAGCGCGCGAAAGCGAACGGCGTTATCGCGAGACGCAGATCGCAGCTCGGGCGCGCGAACCGGGTCGCGGCGATGGGCGAGCTTACGGCCTCGATCGCCCACGAGGTGAACCAGCCGATCGCCGCGACGGTCTACAACGCCGAGGCGGCGTTGCGCTATCTCGGCCATCGTCCGCCGAACCTGGACGAGGTCCGCAACGCGCTTGACCGCATCGTCAGGGACGGCCACCGGGCAAGCGCCGTCATCGGCCGAATTCGCGAGCTCATCAGGGGGGCGCCGCGGCGCAACGAGCCGGTGGAGATCAATGCGGCGATCCGCGAGGTGGTCGAGCTGACCCGGAGCGAAGCGCTGAAGAACGGCGTCGTGGTGCAGACCGACCTCGGCGATGACCTGCCGCTGGTTCCGGGAGATCGGGTCGAAATGCAGCAGGTGATCCTCAATCTGATCCTCAACGCCATCGAGGCCATGAGCGCCACCGACGAAGGGCCGCGGGAATCGCTGATCACGACGGGCAAGACCGAGTCGGATGACGTGCTCGTCGCCGTGCGCGATTCAGGCCCGGGATTGACGCCTGCCGCTTTCGAGCGCCTCTTCGAGGCCTTCCACACGACCAAGCCGAACGGCCTGGGACTCGGGCTGTCGATCTGCCGCTCGATCATCGAAGAGCGCGGCGGACGATTGTGGGCGAGCGCCAATTCTCCCCGGGGCGCGGTCTTCCAATTCACGTTGCCGGTCAATCAGGACGTTGCGGCGCGGCACTGACGTAAACCAACTGAAAGAGAAGGGGAGAACGTTCATGCAGGTCCACGAAATGGTCGCGGCGCGCAGCCGTTGCGGCGGCGATGGCAGGCGTTGCGACCGTCGCCATGCTGGCGCCGGCGGGCGCGCAGGACTTTCCGAGCAAGCCGATCACCATCGTCGTTCCGTTCGGTCCCGGCACGGCCAACGACATCATCGCCCGCCAGCTCGCGCAGGACATGATGGGCACGCTGGGCCAGAGCGTCATCGTCGACAATCGCGCCGGCGCCACCGGCAACATCGCGACCGACCTCGTCGCGAAATCCCGACCCGACGGCTACACGCTGCTGATCGCCTCCATGAGCAATCTCCTGAACCAGGTGACCGGCAACGCGAACTCCGACCTCGTGAAGGACTTCACGCCCATAGCTTTCAGCGGCAGGACGCTCTATTCGATGTTCGTGCCCAACGAGCTTCCGGCGAAGACCGTGGCCGACCTCGTCGAGCTCGCCCGCCGGCAGCCCGGCAAGCTCAATTACGCGGGCTATGTCGGCGGCGTGCCGCAATTCCTGGGCGAGATGCTCAATCGCGCGGCCAAGATCGAGTTGGTGATGGTGCCCTACAAGAGCACGACCGACGCGCTGGTCGACCTGCTGGCCAACCGCATCCAGGTCTGGTTCACCCCCGTCGCGTCGGGCATTCCGGTGCAGAGCGCCAGGCAGGCCCGCATGATCGCCGTCACCGGCGAGGCACGGGCGAGCGTGCTGCCCGACATCCCGACGTTCAAGGAGGCGGGCTACCCCGATCTGACCGTCGACGTCGCCTACTTCCTGCTCGCGGCGAAGGGCACACCCCAGCCGGTCGTCGACAAGCTCGCCGGTGCCATCGACAAGGCGCTGCAGAATCCAAAGATCAAGGAAACCCTGCTCGCCCAGGGCATTGAGGAAAAGCGCGGCACGCCCGGCGAGGTCGGCGCCTATCTTGCCGGTGAGGTCCGCCGCTGGGGCGATATCGTCAAGCTCTCCGCACCGGCCGCGGCCGGAAAATAGCCGGCATCGGTCGGGAAGCGCCCCGACACCTCACTCGGGTTTCAGGGCGCCGATCTTCAGCAGCTCCGAAACGTTCGCCTCGTCGGACTTGAGGACCTCGGTGAACTGTGCGGGTGTCGAGGGCCGCACGACCGCGCCCAGCTCGCGCAGGCGCCGGTTCGCCGCCGCGTCGTTCAGTCCGGCCACCACGGCCGCGTTCAGCACGTCGATCATCGGCTGCGGCGTCTCGAGGCGAACGAACACGCCCGCCGTCGTGCCGCCTTCGAAGGGGGTGCAGCCGGCTTCCTTCAGCGTCGGCACGTCGGGCAGGTCGGGAATCTTTTCGAGGCCGAAGTTCACCAGCCCGCGCAGCTTGCCCGACTGGATATGCGGCATCGAACTGGTGAGCTGATCGGCGAAGCAGTCGATAGTGCCGGCCAGGAGGTCGGCGATGCCCGGCCCCGATCCGCGGTAGGGAATGATGTTGAACTTGACCTGCTCGTTCAGCTGCAGGCGCAGGATCGCCACGTGGTTGGTCGTGCCGTTGCCCGAATGGCCGATGGTGACCGTGCCGGGCCGGGCCTTCGCCTCGGCTAAAAGCTTCTTCATGTCGGTGAAGCGGCTGTCCGAGCGCGCGACCACCAGGGTAGGCGCCGTGGTCAGCATGCTGACCGGCGCCAGGACCTGCAGCATCTGCTGCTTGCCGGCGAAGATCGGCGCGACGTAGCCCACGGTGAAGCTCGCCATGACGATCGTGTAACCGTCGGCCGGTGCGTTGACGGCGGCCTCCAGGCCGACCACGCCGCCGGCCCCCGGACGATTGTCGATCAGCACGGTCTGCCCGAGCTGCCGGCTCATCGGGTCGGCGACGATGCGCGAGGTCACGTCGTAGTTGCCGCCCGGCGCGAACGGGATCACCCAGCGGATCGGCTTGGAGGGAAAGCTATCGGCCCGGACGATGGCGGGGGCCGCGATTGCCAGGGCGGCACTTCCCAGAAACGAGCGTCGCTGCAGGATCATGAATTGCCTCGCTATTTCGGGCCAGCCTCAGCGAACCCCCGAATATCTTGCCACACCGGCAGCATGCCGGGCGTGGTTTATGATAGGCACGGTATATCGAGCTGCGGCTCGAATCCCTTCCGATCCGCACGCGTCGCCACCATGACGATACGAGGGAGGCATGAGATGTCGGACAGCGAGATTCGATTGGCTCTGGATCGCCATTGGGCGGCGTCCGACGCGAACGACTTCGAGGTCGAGCACCAGATCTACCGGGAGGACGCCGTGCTCGAGTATCCGCAGTCGGGCGAGCGAATCCGCGGTCGGCGCAATATTCAATCATCCCGCACCGCACAGCCCAACCAGAAGCGCTTCACGGTGCGGCGCATCGTTGGCGCGGCCGACCTTTGGATCACTGAATTCATCCTCACCTACGACGGGCAACCGTCCTACACGGTGAGCATCATGGAGTTCAAAGACGGGAAGGTGGCCCGCGAAACCCAATATTTCGGCGATGCGTTCGAGCCGGGACCTTCACGCGCTCAATGGGTCGAGCGGATTCGGTGAGACCGGAGGAGTACAAGCATGGCAGCGTCCGACACTCTTCGCTCCGCGAAGATCCCTCTCGTCAACGGAGCCGGTGCCATGCCCGTCCTCGGCTTCGGCACGCTGATCTCCCGGATCCCCTTAGTTCCTCGACCAAACAGGCGACCAAGGCTGCATTGGAAGCAGGCTTCCGTCACTTCGATTGTTCGGAACGCTACCGAGAGCAACGCAAGTCGAGCCGTCGGCGATGCGACTGCAGGAGATGTTCAAGGCGGGCACGATCCAGCGGAAGAGACGTGTTCGTCACCACGAAGCTCTGGAACAACAATCATCGTCCGGAGCGGGTCAAACCCGCCTTCGAGGCGAGCTTTGCCGGCGACTCCAGCTCGACGACGTCGATTGCTATTTGATTCACGTCCTCCCTTTGCCTTCCGGCCGGGCGACGATCAGGACCCGACGGGACGAGCGCGGCCAGGTCATCTACGATTCCGGCGTGACATTGGGGGAGACATGGCGCGCGTTGGAGAGCCTGGTGGACGAGGGCCGGTGCAGGTCGATCGGCCTGTCGAACGTCAATCTGGCGAAACTGAAAGAGATTGTCGAAGGCGCGCGAATCAAGCCGGCGGTCGTGGAGGTCGAATCCCATCCTTACCTGCCGGAATGGGAGCTGCTCGACTATTGTCGACGGCAGGAGATCGTGCTGCTTGCGTTTGCGGCGTTGGGGCATGGCATGGAGCCGCGGTTGCTCGATGATCCGGTGATCGTCGCCATCGCCCAGCGCCTTGGTAAAACGCCTGCCCAGGTCGTGCTCGCCTGGGCGATCCAGCGCGGCACGGCTCTGCTGACCACGTCGGTCACGCCCCGCCGCATTCAGGAGAACTTCGACCTTTCAGCCATACCGGACGACGCCATGCAGGAAATTCGCGACAGGGTGGCGACGACGATCCGGTTCAATGCGGTCGTGGAGACCGGCGTGCCCGGCTTCATTCCCGGAGGCAGACGCTAGGGTCGTTTGGGAGCAGGTGACCAGCCATAGGCCTTGGCGCAGGCGCCGCCCATCAGCATGGCCCGCTCGCTGTCGCTCAGGCGGTCGGTCTTCAGGAAGGGCTCGACGGCCTGCTGGTAATTGACGACGGCGAACGCGCGCGTCCAGTCGGTGCCCCACAGGCAGCGATCGAAACCCCAGGCATCGAACACACGCGCAAGCGGGTCCCAGATGTCGGGGAAGGGGTAGGCTTCGCGCGAGAGCGTGCAGGCGCCGCTCACCTTGATGACGGCGTTCGGGCGTTTGGCGAGTTCCAGCACCTTCGGCAGGTCGGCCCACGGGGCCGGCGGCGCGGGCGGCACGCGCGGCTGCAGGATGGCGAGGTGATCGATGATGAAGCGCGTCTCGGGATGGCGGTCGACGATGGCCGTGCCGGCGTCGAGGTTGCCCCAGCACAGCATGTTGACCGGGAAGTCGTGGCGCACCGCCGCGCGCAGGATGCGATCGAGGCCCGGGTCGGTCGGCGCGCGGCCCGCCTCCTTCGTCATCATGATGCGGATGCCGACCGTGCCCGGCGTCTTCTTCCACTCGGCGATGACGTCGGCCACCGCCGGATCGTCCGGGTTGACCGGCTTGACGATCGCCATCCGGTCGGGATGGGCCCGCGCCACCTCCACCGCATAGCTGGCGTCGTATTGATACATCGAGAAGGCCGAGATGAAGATCGCCCCGTCGACGCCGACCTTGTCCATCGCCGCGACCATCTCGTCACCCGTGACGTGGTCGGGCCAGTTCGGCACGCTGTGCCAGGGCCGCTTCGGCGTGTTCGCCTCATAGGCGTGGACCTGCGAATCGATAATCGTCATCGGGAACCTCCTGTGGGCCTCGAGAGCCTTGTTATCACAAGGTTGGCACGCCTTTCGACGATGGCGATGTTGCCTGGCGTGCAGGGCTCCAGCGGCACTTCCGGCTTTCAGGGGCCATCGATGTGTGGAAAGCTCACGCTCCATCTCAGGCGGGAGCGGGCAGACAATGCACGATTTGGTCATTCGCGGCGGCAGCATCGTCGACGGCACGGGAGCGCCTGCTTTCGCCGGCGACGTGGCCATTGAGGGCGACCGGATCGTCCAGGTCGGCGGCAAGGCAGGGCCGGGCCGGCGCGAGGTCAAGGCCGACGGCCGGATCGTCACGCCGGGCTGGGTCGACGTGCACACGCACTATGACGGCCAGGCGACCTGGGATCCCGTGCTCGCGCCGTCCTCCTGGCACGGCGCCACGACCATCGTGTTCGGCAATTGCGGCGTGGGCTTCGCCCCCGTCCGCCAACAGCACCAGCAGGCGCTGATCGATCTGATGGAAGGCGTCGAGGACATCCCCGGCATCACGCTGACCGAAGGCCTGAAGTGGGACTGGGAAAGCTTCCCGGACTACCTCGACGCGCTCGCGCGGCTGCCGCGCACCATCGATATCGCGGCCCAGATCGCCCACCATCCCTTGCGGGTCTATGTCATGGGCGAGCGCGCCATCGCCCGCGAGCAGGCGACGGCCGAGGACATCGAAGCCATGGGCCGGCTGACGGAGGAGGCGCTGAAGGCCGGCGCCGTCGGCTTCACCACCAGCCGCACCGACCAGCACAAGACGCTGGCCGGCGACCTGGTTCCCGGGCGCTACGCCGAGCATGAGGAGCTGCTCGCCATCGGCAAGGCGATGGGTCGGGCCGGCCGCGGAGCGTTCGGCATGCTCTCCGATTTCGAGGACGAGGCCGCCGAGTTCCGCTGGATGCGCCAGGTGGCGAAGGACAGCGGCCGGCCGGTCTGGTTCCTGCTCACCGACCGCAGCTACGACCCGCAGCGCTGGCGCCGCCTGATGGACGGCGTCCGCGCCGCCCGCGCCGACAACCTGCCGCTCTCCGCCCAGGTCGCGGGACGCCCGGTCGGGCTGACCCTGGGCCTCGGCACCTCGCTCAATCCCTTCGCGCTGCGCGAGGCCTTCGCCGAGGTCGCGAAGCTGCCGCCGGCGGAGATGCTGGCGAAGCTGCGCGATCCACGAGATGCGCCGCACGATCCTGGCGCAGGAAGCCTCGCCGCGGCTGCTCGACCTGCTGCCGCCATTGTCGCGCCAGATCGCCACGCGCTGGGACCGCATGTACCTGCTGGGCGATCCGCCGGACTACGAACCGCCGCCGGAGAGCAGCATCGCCGCCAGGGCGGAGCGCGAAGGCGTGAGCCCGCCCGAGTTCTGCTACGACTATCTGGTCGGCGGCGATGGCGGGCGGATGGTGTATTTCCCCGTCACCAACTACGTGCACGGCGATCTCGAGGTCGTGCGCGAGCTGATCGAGGATCCGCACACGCTGCTCGGCCTGTCCGATGGCGGCGCGCATTGCGGGGTGATCTGCGATGCCTCGCTCAACACCACGATGCTCGCCCACTGGGTGCGCGATCGCACGCGCGGGCCGCGCCTGGCTCTCGAGTATGTGGTGAAGGCGCAGACCAGCGAGACGGCGGATTTCTTCGGCTTCAAGGATCGCGGCCGCCTCCAGCCGGGCATGAAGGCGGATGTGAACGTCATCGACTTCGACGGGCTGCGCCTGCATGCCCCGAAGATGATCTTCGACCTGCCGGCCGGCGGCCGACGCCTGGTCCAGCATGTCGACGGCTACGACATGACGATCTGCTCGGGCACGCCGATCTTCGAGAAGGGGCAGGAGACCGGGGCGAGGCCCGGAAAGCTGGTCCGGTCGGCCGGCTGATCGCGGCTGAGGCAAGGAGACCACGGCGTGACCGAGATTCCCGACGTCTACATGGATTTGCTGCTGGAGAAGAGGGCCTTCGCCCACCTGGCGACGGTGATGCCCGATGGCTCGCCGCAGAATACGCCGGTGTGGTTCGACTTCATCGACGGCAAGGTCCGGGTGAACTCGGCGCTCGGGCGGACCAAGGTGCGCAACATGAAGATGGGCGCGAAAGTGGCCCTGTCGATCATGGATCCGGACAATCCCGACCGCTACGTCCAGCTGCGCGGCACCGTCAGCCGCGTGCGGCAGGACGATGTCGCCGCGGCACATATCGACCAGCTGGCGCATAAATACCTGGGGCTCGACAAGAACCCCTATGCCAAGGCGGGCGATGTGCGGGTGATGTTCGAAATCTCCGTGTTCTCCGTCCAGGGGATGAGCTGATCAGCCTTTGGATCGCCTGGCCGAGGCGACCGACCGCAGGGTCGCGACGGCTGCCGGCATGTCTTCCTCCGGCGTGCCGGCATAGCCCAGGATCAGGCCGTGCTTCCTGGCTCGTCCCGAGTAGCAGGCGGAGAGCGGCGAGACGCTGACGCCGCGCGCGGCGCAGGCGGCGGCGATGGCGTGGTCGTCGAACGTCGCGGCGATCGAGGCGGACGGCCGCGCGATCAGGTGCATGCCGCCGGGATCGGGCGAGAGGTCGAGCAGGCCTTTCAACGGACGCCGGGCGACGGCGATCAGCGCCTGCTGGCGTTCGGCATAGAGCAGGCGCGTCCGGCGGAGGTGCGCCGCGAGATGGCCGTCGGCGATGAAGCGGGCGAGGGCGCCCTGGCCGAGCAGCGAGGCGCGCGCCGCCGTGCCGGTCATCAGGCGTTCGGCGGCCGCGGCCAGCGACGCCGGCAGCACGACGAAGCTCAGGCGCAAGGCGGGGAAGAGCAGCTTGGAGAAGCTGCCGAGATAGGCCACGCGCCCGCTGCGGTCGAGCGCGCGCAGCGGCGCCAGCGGCCGGCCGGCATAGCGATACTCGCCGTCGAAATCGTCCTCGGCGATCCAGCTCCCGGTGCGCTCGGCCCAGCTCAGCAGCTCGAGCCGCCGCTGCAGGCCGAGCACCGTGCCCAGCGGAAACTGGTGCGACGGCGCCACCACGGCGAGCCGCGCCTTCGGTGCGCGCGCTTCAGCGCGGCGTCGACCGGCGAAGCCCTGCGCATCGATCGGCACCGGCACGGCCTTGACCCCGGCCATCGCCATCGCCTCGCGCGTGCCGATGAAGCCCGGCTCCTCGATCCACGCCTCCTGGCCGGCATCGAGGACGAGCTCGGCGAACAGCGACAGGCTCTGGCGCATGCCCGAGGTCACGACGACCGCGCCGCCTTCGCAAGCGAAGCCGCGCGCCATGCCGAGATAGGACGCGATGGCGTCGCGCAGGCCGCGATGGCCGAACGGATGCAGGGCGCCCGCGATCGCCCAGGCGGGCTGGCGCCATTCGCGCTCGAGCAGCTTGGCCCACAGGGCGAAGGGAAAGGCCGCGCGGTCGGGCTGGCCGGTCGGGAAGGCGATCGGCGATTCGTCGAACGATGGGTCGATCGTCTGGGCGGCGAGATCGGCCGCCGCGAGAGCGTCCGAGGTACGGCGCGACAGGACGGGCGCGCCCGGGCTGGTCGGGCCGCGGCGGCCGGCGACCTTGGGCGACACCAGCATCTCGTCGGGCAGGTTGGTCGCGACCGAGAGGCCCGACGCCGCCTGCGCCACCACGTAGCCCTCGGCCACGAGCTGGTCGACGGCCGCCAGGATGGTGCCGCGCGCGCAGCCGAGCTCCGCCGCCATCAGCCGCGAGGAGGGCAGCCGGAGCCCGGGCGCCAGGCGGCGGTCGAGGATGGCGGCGCGGATCTGCTGGCCGATCTGGCGGTGCAGCGGCACGTCGGACGAGGGATCGAGGGCGAGGCCCAGCGGGAGCGGTCTTGCGCGGCATGACTGGTCCAGTCTCTTTTGGCCGAACTGGCTCTTTCGTATAGACCACATCGGCAGCATGGTCCGGCCCGAATTTCAGGAGTTAGCCATGAGCACGACGACGACAGAGAACACCGCGGAAGCCTTCGGCGTCACGCCGGTCAACAAGGTCAAGCGCGTCCACGAGCGCGGCCGCTACGACAAGAAGACGGTCTACGAGATCCTCGATGCGGCGCTGGTCTGCCACATTTCCTATGTGATCGACGGCCGGCCGTACTGCACGCCGACCAGCTTCTGGCGCGAGGGCGATCACCTCTACTGGCACGGCTCGTCGGCCAGCCGGATGATCCGCACGCAGAAGGGCGGCACGCCGGTCTGCCTCACCGTGACCCATCTCGACGCGCTGGTGATGGCGCGCTCGGGCTTCCACCATTCGGTGAACTATCGCGCGGTGATGGCGTTCGGCACGGCGCACTTCATCGAGGACCCGGCCGAGAAGCTGAAGCTGATGGACCGCTTCATCGACCGCATCTATCCCGGCCGCTCGAAGCTGATCCGCCCGCCCAACGCCGGCGAGTTCAAGGCCACCACCATGATGGGCATGGAGATCGAGCATGCCTCGGGCAAGATCCGCGACAAGCACGTGGCCGACGAGGAGGAGGACTACGAGGGCGTGCGCGCCTGGTCGTCGCTCTATCCGGTCACCCAGGTGATCGGCGCGCCGTCGGACTGCGCCCGCCAGCTCCCCGACCTCAAGCGGCCCGACGAGATGGCCGACTTCGAACCCGGCGCGCGCCTCGACGAGATCATGACCAAGACCTACAAGCGCGCGTTCGGCGGCTAGCGATTGCTTATCCCGCCTTCTTGACTGGGCCGGGCCGGTCGAGCCCGACGCCGGTCAGATGGCCGAACGCGGTGTGAAGCCGTTCGACGATCGCGGGTGGCAGGGGCGGACGGAGGATCGAGGCGACGTTGGCCTCGACATGCGCCTTGTCGCCGGTGCCGAACAGCACGACATCGACGCCCTGCTCGTGGCGTGCGTAGCGGTACGCGGCGTCCGTGATGCTTTGCGCCGCGCCGTCGGCAACCAGGAAGCCGAGCGGATCGCCGTCGGCCAGGATCGAGCGGTCGAGATGACCCTGCTCGACCAGCCCGGCGAAGATGTCGGCCCGATAGGCGGCAGTTGCTGAAGATGTTGCGCACGACGAACATCAGCAGCGTGCCGATGCCGCGGCGCGCAGTCGTGGGAAAGATCCGGCGGCGCGCGCCCTGGTTCATCAGGCTGTAGGCCAGCATGATGACTTCCCACGGATCCTCCTCGATCGCGCGGGCCAGCGATTTCTGCTCCGGATCGTTGGGGCTCGTCTCGGTGATGCCGACATGGCGCACCTTGCCCTGCTCCTTGAGCTTCACCAGGGCGGGCGCCAGGACATCGCGATGATGCTCGTAGGCAGCGGGCGCGACGGCGTGGAAATGGAAGATGTCGACATGGTCGAGGCGGAGCCGCCGCAGCGCCGCCTCCACCTTGCGGGCCACCGTGTCGCCGGTATCGGCTGCGCCGAAGATCGCCTTGGTCGAGATCACCAGCCTGTCACGGTCGTACGAGCGTGCGGCGGCGCCCACGATCTCCTCGGTGCCGTAGGCCTCGGCGGTGTCGAGGAAGTTGACGCCGAGATCGACCGCCGTGCGCACGACCGCGACGCACTCCTCGACGCTGGCGCCGCGGCTGAGGCCCAGGCGGCTGTTGCCGCCGCAGCCGAGCCCGGCGACGCTCACCGAGAGGCCGGTCTTTCCGAGGGGCTTGTATTCCATCATGCGTTCCTTTCGGTCCTTGCCGGCAAATTGCGGTCCCTGCTGCGCGGTGTCAGCTTAAATATCGTGTTCGCCGCAGACGTAGCCGTTGCTTGACCGTTCGTCGGCCGCCGGACACTGTCTCCGCGAAGGCGAGCCAATGAGACTCGCCTCATCCGGGAGCAGAAAATGAACAACGCGCTGGTGGTCCTCTCGGGGGCGTTGCTGTCGGCGGCATGGCTGATCCCTGCCGCAATGGCGCAGCCGGCCTGCGTGACCCAGAACATGGCCGTGCCGCCGGGCGCCAACGCCACCGACAAGGCGGCGCCCTTCTTCATCGATACGACGGGCCTCGATTTCGCCACCCAGCCGCCGACCCGCGATCCCCGGAACCCGCGTTATCCGAAGGCGACGGAGCTGCCCGACGGCACGCTGCCGCCGCCCGGCGCCGAGGGGAACTTCATCGTCGGCCCGACCCATGCGCCCGCGCCCGAGACCGTGGCGAAGCCCGGCGTGCCGCAAGGCACCACCGTGTCGTTCAATATGTCGTCGGACGGCAGCACGATCTACAACCCCGGCCTGATCCGCGACGACGTGGCGGGCTGCGGCAACAGCTCGATCATGTCGACGACGACGGCGAGCGGCGACAAGTCGAACATGATCGTCACCACCAGCCATCCCGGCACCTGGACGCGCCAGGTCCAGGTCTACGTCCCGGCGAACTACGTGCGCGGCACCGAGATGCCGTTCATCGTGCTCGGCGATGGCGGCTCGACGGCCTACAAGGACCTCTCCGCCATCCTCGACAATCTGATCGGGGAGCGCCGCATACCGCCGATGATCGCCATCCAGATCGGCAATGGCGGGCAGGACGCGCAGGGCAGCCAGCGCGGGCGCGAATACGACGCGGTATCGGGCGTCTACACCCAGTTCGTCGAACGCGAGGTGCTGCCGCTGGTCGAGGACAAGGCCGGTGTGAAGCTCACGAAGAACCCCGACGGGCGCGCCACCCTGGGGCTGAGCTCGAGCGGTGCGGCGGCCTTTACAATGGCGTGGTTCCATCCCGAGCTCTATCGCCGCGTGCTGGCCTATTCGCCGACCATGGTGAACCAGCAATGGCCGTACGATCCTTCCCTGCGCGGCGGTGCCTGGGAATATCACAGCCCATGGGCAGGGCCGTCGGGCCCCAACCTCAACGTCAAGACGGGCAATGTGATCTCGCCGTCCGGCCCGCCCGGCTCGCCGCTCATCCCGAGCGCTGCCGCCAAGCCGATCCGATTCTGGTTCGCGGTCGGCGACCAGGATCTCTTCTATCCGAACCCGGTCATGGCCGACGGCATGCACGATTGGACCCTCTCGGCCGAGCTCATGGCCAAGGTGCTGGCCGACAAGGGCTATCACTACCAGTTCGTGTTTGCGCGCAACGCGAAGCACGTCGACCGGCCGACCGTTGGGCAAACCCTGCCGTCGGCCCTCGAATGGCTATGGAAGGGATATCCGGTTCCGTAGCGATTGCTCCGCCCCGTCGGTCATGTCGTACCGTTTTCTCCCCAGATCCTGAGGGCGGCCTTGGCGAGGCCGAGCCTCGACGCCTGCTCGGCATCGACTGGCGTCACGTCGATGCCCTGCGCCGTCAGCGCCGCCTCATAAAGACGCCCCAACGCGCCGGCGCCGATCAGCCGGACCGATCGGAGCGAGCCGTGTTGGCGCGCCGCATCGGCAAGCTCGGCGCCGATCAGCAGGCCCGACAGCCGCGCCGCGCCGTCGGCGCGCTGCTCGAAGCCCAGCAGCTGCGCGGCCCGCAGGCGGAACAGCGACGCGGTCAAGGACGTGGGTGCCGCCAGCGCCGTCGCCAGCCCCTCGCGGAAGGGCGGACTGTCCGCCAGAGGCGGACGACCTTCCGTCTCGACGGCATGGGCGAGGATGCTGTGCTGCGCGATCACCGAGAACAGCTCACCGGTCATGTAGGTCGAGAAGTCGACGATGCAGCCGGCGTCGATGCTGACCCATTTGCTGTGGGTGCCGGGGATGCAGACGAGGCCGGTGAAGTCGGGCTCGGTGACGCCCAGGAGCTGCGTTTCCTCGCCGCGCATGACGTCGGGCCGATCGGCGCGCGCCTGGGCGATGCCCGGCAGGATGCGGATGTCGCCCGGTGCATCGATGCGGATGGCGCCCTCGTGCAGGGCATCGAGCCGCGTCGGTGTCTTGAGATAAGGTGCTTCCGCCCAGCCCTGACGCGCGCCCGCCATGCCGCAGATCAGGACAGGCGCTCCCGCAGGCGCACCGAGCCGGACGAGGTGATCGCGCAGCACCGACGCGAAACCAGCGTTGGCACAGTGCAGCATGCCTTCGCTGCCACGGCTTTCGGCCAGCGCAGCACCGTCGGCCGACATCAGCCAGCCGCGAAAGCTCGAGGTGCCCCAGTCGACGACGACAAAGGCCGGGGAGGTCGGCGTCATCAGAGGAATCGGTAGCCGAACGTGTGGCATTCGCCGAGCCCGCATTGGAGCACGACGGCAATGAAGTTGATGGCACAGAGGAAGACGACATAGATCTCGAGCCCGCGTGCGCATCGGCGCATGAGGGAATCCCCGGTGTCCGGTGCGGCACGCGGGGCGCCAAAGAGCGCGAACCGGATCGCGAAGCCCGCCAGCAAGACCACGGCAATGACGACGGACCAGACCGGCATGTGGATGCCGAAGACCGCCTGGCCGACGTAGGCATGACCGGGACGCGGGACGATATCGAGCAGGGTCTGGCGGGCCGATATCACCAGCAGCAGGACCGCGAAGACGAGACCGATACCAGAGCCGCGTTCCGTGCCGCGTTCCGACTCCTCGGCGCGCAATTGCCGGATGAGACCGAAGCAGCAGCCGAACATGGCGACCCGCTGCAGAAGGCAGAGCGGGCAAGGAATTTCCCCGAAGCCGACCTGCAGGATCATCGCTGCCGTGAGAATGGCGGCCAGGGCCAGCACCATGAGCAGCAGGACCAGGCGGTCCAAGACGACGACGATCGGGGCTTCGGAGTATGCCATCCGGCGCATGGTCAGCTGCTCCGGATGGCCGCTACGGCGCGGTCCAGGTTGACCTCGATCCAGGGCATGCGGAAGCCGTACTCGGGACTGTAGATCTCCCACAAGAAGAGCCCGACGCAGAGGACCAGGGAAACGAGAAGACAGGAGACGGCGAGACGTCCGAGCCCGACGAAATTCAGGATGAAGGCGATCAGCAGGATCGCAAAGATGCCGGCCATCATCGGTTTGACGTCTTCAAGGGGGCCGGCTTCATGCCGGCAAATCTGGACACGTTCTCGAATTGCCGCAAGGTCTCGGTTCAGGCGCATGGTTCGACTTTCGGAGGTATCGCCACGGTGTCGCGGCCTGCCTAATGTCGGCAGGTCGCCAAAGAAATAAATCGAGCGGGAGCGGAGGAAGCGGATGAACAGGTTCTCCTGGCCCTGGTGGCCACGACGCAAGACCGGATCCTTGGACGATGCGGCACTCCCTTCCGAACGATTTGAAGGCGGCGATCGCCGTCATCTGCTTCAGGCCCTTTCGGCGATGGCGGGAGGCGGCGCCTTGGCTGTGCTGTCACAACCCGGCGAAGCGAAAGACGCGAGCGACCTGCCGCCGCCCAAACGGGCGCTGACCGGCCGGGATGAAGCCGGCAAGTCGGTGTTCAAGTCCTTCGACGTGACGTCCAAGGTCGTGGAGATCGATTCCAACCCGGGGCTGACCTTCTACGAGCTCTACATGACCGAGGGTGTGCCCCGGCTCACCGGCCTGGAAGCGGACCCGATGCTCCAGGGCACCAAAGCCTTTCCCGGCCCCGGCGGCACGATGTTCCGACTGATCTCGTATCCGCCCAAGCGACCGGAAGGTTACAAGCCGCCGCCCGGCGTCACGTTCGAGAGCGGGCTCCAGGAAATGTCGGACAAGGTCCCCCGCATGGGCGATCATTTCGATCGCAGCGCGCCCGGGATGCACACGACGGATACGATCGATTACTGCGTCGTGGTTCGCGGCGAGATGACGCTGGAGCTGGACGACGGGCAGAAGGTCCAACTGCGCCAAGGCGATTGCGTCGTGCAGAACGGAACCCGACACCGCTGGCGCAACCCGTTGCCGGAGCCTTGTCTCATGGCCTTCATCTCGGTTGGCGGGGCGCGCGGCTAAGACGTCCTCGCGTCACTCCATCTTGGCGCCGCTTGATTTCACCACGGGTCCCCACTTCTCGCGCTCCAGCCGGATGAAGTCGGTGAACTCGGCCGGCGTCATCGGCCGGATCACCGCGCCCTGCGCCATCATCGGCTCGGCCGCTTCCCTGGTGTTGAGCACCGCGACGGCGGCCGCATGGATGCGGTCGAGAACCGGCTTGGGCACAGCGGCTGGTGCTGCGAGCCCGTACCAGTTGTCCGACAGCACGGTGGGCAGCCCGACCTCGGCCGTGGTCGGCACATCGGGCAGCAGGGCCGAGCGCGTCTTGCTGGTGGCCGTCAACGGCTTGATGTTGCCGGACCGGATATGGGGCAGCAGCACGCCGACATCGAGCACGACCATCTGAACCTGCCCCGCCAGCAGGTCCTGGACCGCCGGCGCCGCGCCGCGATAGGGCACATGCACGATGTCGATGCCGGCGGCGCTCCTGAACAGCTCCGCCGCCAGATGGCTGATTCCGCCGGGGCCGGACGAGCCGTAATTCACCTTGCCGGGATTGGCCTTGGTGTAGGCGATCAGCTCCGCGACCGAACCGACCGGCAGGCGCGACGACACGGCGACGATCATCTGCACCAGGGCGATCGGCGTCAGCGCGACGAGATCCTTGTCCTCGAAGGGCATGTTGGGGACCATGAACGGCGCGATCGCCGACGGACCGGTGGCGTTCATGCCGATCGTGTAACCATCGGGCGCCGCCTTGGCCAATGCCGCCACGCCGACAAGGCCGCCCATGCCACCCTTGTTCTCGACCACGACCTGCTGGCCGAGCTCCGCCGACAGGCCGCGCGCCAGGATGCGCCCGAACATGTCCGAGGGGCCGCCGGTGGCGAACGGGACGTAGAGCGTGATCGGCCTGTTCGGCCAGGCCTGCGCCTGTCCGCCGCACCGGCAGCCCGGTCGATGCCATGATCGCCCCGAGAATCGTCCTGCGTTTCATCGTTCCTCCTGCGATCATTCGAATCAGCTTCGTTCCGTGACCGTCTCGCGCGGATCGAGCAGGTCGCGCAAACCGTCGCCCAGCAGATTGAAGGAGACGACGACGACGAAGATCGCCGCTCCCGGCCAGATCGCCATCCACGGCGCCTGGCTCAGGAAACCGCGGGCGGCGTTCAGCATGCTGCCCCAGGACGGCGAGGGCGGCTGCTGGCCAAGGCCCAGGAAGGAGAGCGAGGCTTCGGCGATGATGGCGGTGGAGATGGCGAGCGTCACCTGGACGATGATCGGATTGATGGCATTGGGCAGGATGTGGCGGGTCAGAAGCTGCAGATGCGTGTCGCCGACCGAGACCGCCGCTTCCACGTAGGTTTCGACCTTCACCGCCATCACCTGGGCGCGCGTCAGGCGCACGAAGGCCGGCGTCGCGGTGATGCCGATGGCGATCATCGCGTTGGTGAGGTTCGGCCCGAGGAAGGCGGCGAGCGCGATGGCCAGCACCAGCGAGGGAATGGCCAGCATGGCATCGATCAGGCGCATCGCCAGCAGGTCGAAGACGCCGCCGATGTAGCCCGCCGTCAGGCCGAACAGCACGCCGATCGCCACGGCGATGGAGACCGAGACGACGCCGGCCAGAAGCGAGGTGCGGGCGCCATAGATGACGCGGGACAGCACGTCGCGCCCCACATCGTCGGTGCCGAACGGATGCGCCCAGCTCGGCGGCTTGCGAATGGCGAGGAAGTTCGCCTGCAGGGGATCGTAGGGCGCGAGCAGTGG
Source organism: uncultured Alphaproteobacteria bacterium (assembly GCA_963755585.1). Classification (GTDB taxonomy): domain Bacteria; phylum Pseudomonadota; class Alphaproteobacteria; order Reyranellales; family Reyranellaceae; genus Reyranella. The sequence goes on along the minus strand of CAVWKN010000008.1, from coordinate 14,809 downwards.
CGCCAGCACGGCGACGAGGACGAAGAGCAGCACGATGGCGCCGCCGATCGCCACCTCGCGATTGGCGAAGGCCCTCCGCCGAAACGCCTGGCGCCGGGCGATCTGTTCGGGATCGGCCGCGAGCGTCATGGACGCATCCTCGGGTTGACCACGAAGTAGGCGAGGTCGGCCGCCAGGTTCAGGCCCATGTAGAGGATGGCGGTGCACAGCACCACGCCCTGCACGACCGCGTAGTCGCGGTTGAACACGGCGTCGACGATCAGCTTGCCGAAGCCCGGAATGGTGAAGACCTGCTCGGTCAGGATGGCGCCCGAGAGCAGCAGGCCGAATTCGAGCGCGGCCAGCGTGATGATCGGCACCAGGGCGTTGTAGAGGACGTGGCGCACGATGATCCGGCGCGGCGGCAGGCCCTTGGCGCGTGCCGTGCGCACGTAGTCCTCCCGCATCTCCTGCAGCACGGCGCTCCTTGTATGGCGCATCAGGATCGCCGCCACCGCATTGCCGAGCACGAAGGCGGGCATGATCATCGACCTGAGGTTGGCCCACAGGTCTTCCGTCGGGCTGACATAGCCCGAGGCGGGCAGCCAGCCGAGCTCGACCGAGAACAGCAGGATCATCAGGATCCCGAGCCAGAAATTCGGTGTCGACAGGCCGCACAGGCCCGCGATCTTGATCGCATAGTCGAGCCAGGTGTTGTGCTTCACCGCCGACAGCGTGCCCGCCGTGATGCCGATCAGGAGCGCGATCGCCATCGCCATGCCGGCAAGCTGCAGCGTGACGGGCAGCTTCTCGAGCGCGAGCTGCAGCACCGGGCGTTCGATGTGCAGCGACTGGCCGAGATCGCCGCGCAGCACGCCGCCGAGCCAGATGCCGTATTGGACGACGAGCGGCTTGTCGAGATTGTACTTGGCCCGGAGGTGGGCGATCACCGCGGGATCGCGGTTCTCGCCCGCCATCGCGATCACCGGATCGCCGGGCAGCAGGTTCTGCAGCCCGAAGACGATCACGGTGACGAGGAACAGCGTCGGCACCATGATCGCGAGCCGGCCGAGCAGGAACTTCAGCATCCCGCTCAGCGCCCTACGGCATAGGCCTGCAGCGCCCGCGGATTGGCGGCGGCGCGCAGCACCACCGGGTCCTGGCGGCGATCGCAGGCCACGGCGATCAGCCGGCCGTTCGACCAGGGCTTTGCCGCCTGCACGTCGTGCCCACGCTTGCGCAATGCCGCGAGCGTCGCGGCCGGAAAGCGCTCCTCGGCCGAGAGCGAACCCGGCTTCGCCTGGCGCGGATAGAACGAACTCGGCGTGTGGTCGTTGTGGAAGTTGGGCGCGTCGATCGCCTCCTGCAGGCCCATGCCATGATGCACATGGCGCAGGAAGAAGCTGATCGACCACATGTCCTGCTGGTCGCCGCCCGGCGTGCCGAAGGCCATGGAGGGCTTGCCGTCGCGCGTGACGAGAGACGGTGACAGCGTGGTCCGCGGACGCCGGCCCGGCGCGAGGCTGCTGGCGAGTCCTTCTTCCAGCCAGAACATCTGGGCCCGCGTGCCGAGGCAGAAGCCGAGCTCGGGGATGGTGGGCGAGCTCTGCAGCCAGCCGCCGGACGGCATGGCGGAAACGACATTGCCCCAGCGGTCCATCACCGCGATGTGGCAGGTATCGCCGCCCGTCGGTCCGCGGCCGGCGGCGTTGGGTTCGCCGGCACCGGCCGCGACGGCACTTTCGAGGGCCCGCGTCGGCTCGCCGCTGCCGGCGGCATTGGTGACCGGCAGCCGGAGTGCCGGCATCTTCGGCTTTCGTCCGCCGGGCGCGCCGGGCCGGATGTCGAGCGACGCACGTTCGCCGATCAGCTTGCGGCGCTCGGCGGCATAGGTCTCGCTCAGGAGATCGTCCATCGGCACGTCGACATGAGTTCGGATCGCCGTACCAGGCTTCGCGGTCGGCATAGGCGAGCTTGCCGCATTCGGTGACCAGGTGGACGAAGGCGTCGCCCAGCGGGTCCATCGCCGCGACGTCGTAGCCCTTCAAGCAGCGCCAGTTGCTGCAGGAAGGTCGGTCCCTGGCTCCACGGCTATCTCTTCCATCCGACGCTGATCTACGGCCTGTCGCCGAACCTCGAAGGCTTCCAGGTGGTGCCGGACGGCCTCGTGCGGGTGACCGGGCTGAAGATGAAGAAATAGGCGGTCAGCCCCGCAGCTGGCGCGCGATGAAGGCCTTGACCGTTTCGCGTGCCTTGTCGGTCTGCGGGCCGGGCTCGGCGACCCATTCGTGGGTCGAGTCCGCGAACAGGTGGTAGTCGCATTGCGCCACCTGCCGCCTTGTAGGCCTCGACGAATTTTTCCTGCATCGCCGGCAGGACGTTGTCGTCGAGCGCGCCCTGCATGACGAGGAACGGCACGAGGGTGGCCTTCTCGCCGCGCTCGATTATCTCCTGCGGGTTGCCTTCGTGGATGGTCTCCCACGGCGAGAAGAACATCCGGTTGCTCGCGATCATGCCCTCGTTCTTGCGCCGCTCCGCATTCTCGTAGCGGGCAACGGTGTTGCTGGGCGGCGAGCGCATCGCGACCCAGGCGACGGTGGCGTCGATGCCTGCGTCGCGTGGGGGACGCGCCGGCGAGGGGGATCGAGCTGTAGCGCGGATCGTGCGGCCGCATGGCCAAAAGCTCGGCGACGTGGCCGCCGCTCGACGAGCCGTAGACGCCGAGCCGGGAAACGTCGCCGTTCCAGCGCGCGGCGTTCGCCTTGAGCCAGCGCACGGCATGGTTGGCGTCCTGCACGCAGGCCGGATAGGGCGCCTCGGAGGCGAGCGTGAGGTCGACGGCGACGACGAGCAGTCCGCTCGCGGCCAGGGCGCGATCCATCGGCTCTTCGGCCAGGCGGTCCTTGCGGCTCCACGCGCCGCCGTGCAGATCGAGAACGGCCGGGAAGGGGCCTTGTCCCTGCGGCTGGTAGATCCGCGCCATCAGCATGCGGCCGGCGGCGTTGCGCCGAAGCTCGACCTCGCTGACGACGAGATCGAACCGGGCGTCGGGATCGTAGGCGGACGCGGCGGTCGTCGGGGAGCCCGCACGCTTGGTCGAAGTCGCTCCATCCATGATCTTCTCTCCTCTCGTTAGTCGGCGACGGCGCCCGAAATCCTTGACGGCCTTGCCCCACTTGGGGACATCGCGTTCCAGCCGTTCGGTGAGTCCGCTCTGCGGCGAGGCGACCACGACCAGGCCGATCTTGGCCAGGCGTTCCTGCGTCTCGGGCTCGCGGAGCGCGGCGGCGATCTCCTGGTTGAGCTTGGCCGCGATATCGGCCGGGATGCCGGGCGGGCCCATGATGGCGAGCCAGCTGTCGGCTTCGACCACGATGCCGTTCTCGGCGAAGGTCGGCACGTCGGGCAGCGCCGGCGAGCGCTTCTGCGAGGCCACGCCGAGCGCCCGCACCTTGCCGGACTGGATGTGCGGCAGCGCGGTGTTGGCGCTTACCGCGGTCAGTTGCACCTCGCCGGCCAGCAGCGCCTGGATCGCCGGTGCGCCGCCCTTGTAGGGCACGTGCACCATGTCCAGCCCGCCCGCCGCGGCGCGAAACAGCTCCACGGTCAGGTGCGAACCGTTGCCCGTGCCGGCCGAGGAATAGCTGAGCTTGCCCGGCTGGCTTTTCACAAGTGCCACGAACTCCTGGACGTTCTGCGCCGGCACCGACGGGTGGATCATGATCACGGTCGGGAAGGTGGCCGCGAGCGTGATGGGCGTGAAGTCCTTGAAGACATCGTAGGGCAGCTTGGCGCCGTACAGCGTGGGCGCGATGGCGTGCGTGCCGTTGTCGGCGACCAGCAGCGTGTAGCCGTCGGGGCTGGCCTTGGCCACGAGCGCGCTTCCGACAGTTCCGCCGGCGCCCGCGCGATTCTCCACCACGACCTGCTGGCCGAGGCGCTCCGACAGCTTCTGCGCCAGGATGCGGCCGAACGTGTCGGCGTTGCCGCCGGGCGCTTGCGGGACGATCAGCCGGATGGGCTTCGACGGGAACGGAGTTGTCTGGGCGGCGGCCGGAAGCACGCTCGACGCAGCAAATGCTGCGATCAACCCAAGCGCTCGGCGGCGTGGCGTATCGACCATGCTGTCCCCTTGAGTCCTGCGTGCCGCCTCAAACAAAAATGGGACGCCCGGCGCCGGACATCCCACTATCGAGCGGCAGTCTAGACGAAAAGAAACAGTCTGGCAACGCGAGACGCATTGCAATAGATGAGATCCCCTTCGCGCATGAAGGGGAAGCATATGATCGCCTGCGGCTTGGATTTCGGCACGTCGAATTCGGCGATCGGCGTCGCGCGCGGCAATGAAGCCGTGCTCGCGCCGATCGAAGACGACAGGACGTTGATGCCGAGTGCGGTGTTCTTCGACTACGAGACGAAGGGCCGCGTGGTGTTCGGCAGCGAGGCCATCTCGGCCTATGTCGGCCAGACCGAGGGCCGGCTGATGCGGGCACTGAAGTCGATCCTGGGCTCACCCCTGATCGACGAGGAGACCAGCCTGGGCGGCCGCAAGGTGCCCCTGACGACAGTCGTCGAACTTTTCGTGCGGCACCTGAAAGACAAGGCCGAAGCCTTCGCCGGGCGGGAGATCACGTCCGTCGTGCACGGCCGGCCGGTGCGCTTCGTCGACGACGACAGCACGGCCGACGCGCGGGCCCAGGACGTGCTCGAGGCCGTGGCCCGGCGGGCGGGCTTTCGCGACGTCCGGTTCGTCTATGAGCCGATCGCCGCCGCCCATCACTACGAACAGACGGTCGCGGCCGAGGAACTGGTGCTGATCGCCGACATCGGTGGCGGCACCAGCGACTTTTCGATCGTCCGCCTCGGGCCGGAGCGCCGCCGGCGTGTCGATCGCAGCGGCGACGTGCTGGCGAGCGCCGGCGTGCGCGTCGGCGGCACGGACTTCGATGCCGCGCTCAACCTCGCGGCGGTGATGCCGCTGCTGGGTCTCGGCAGCGAGCTCGTCGACAAGAACCTGCCGATGCCGAACGCGCTCTATCACGAGCTGGCGACCTGGGCGACGATCAACTTCGCCTACACCTACCGCAACGAGCGCGAACTGGCCGGGCTGGTCGCCGAGGCGCGCGAACCCGAGAAGGTCGGACGTCTCCTGACGCTGCTGCGCCGACGGCTGGGCCATCGCCTGGCGTTTGCGGTGGAGGACGCCAAGATCGCGCTGAGTGCGATGGACAGCACCGCGGTGTCCCTGGCCTTTCTCGAGGACGGCCTTGCCGCGCCGGCGGAGCGGGCCGGCTTCGAGCGCGCCATCGCGGCCCGGACCGATCGGCTGTACCGTACGGCCGGCGACTGCATCGCGGCGGCCGGCCTCGGCGCCTCCGCCGTCGACACGATCTTTCTCACCGGCGGATCGAGTCGCGTGCCGGCGGTGCGGGCAGCGATTGCTCGCGCGGCGCCGTCGGCCCGCCTGGCCGCCGGTTCGGATCTTCTGTCGGTCGCGCTGGGCCTGACGCATCTGGCCGGGGTCACGGGCTGATCCCGTAGAACGCCGCGCAGTTGTCGCCCAGGATCAGGTCCTTCTCTCGCGCCGTGAGGAACGGGCAGTATTTCCGCACGTAGTCGAGCGATTGCCTGTAAGTGCAGAAGCGCTCGACGTTGGGCATGTCGGAGCCCCACATCAGCCGGTCCGCGCCCAACTGGTCGCGCAGGCTTTCGATCAGCGCCTGCGCCTCGGCATAGGGGTAGTCCCAGACGCCGCCATAGGTGATCGGGAACATGACCTCGAGCCGGAGCGGCTCGTGGCGATAGACGGCCGCGAGCTCCGCGGGGAATTCGTAGCGGCCGCCTTTGGCGAAGAAGGCGACCGGCGGGCTCATCGCCAGGTGCACGCGCAGGGCGCGATGGCGCGCCAGTATCCGTCCCAGCGCCACGATATGACCCATGTAGCCCGCCTCGTCGTAGGTCGGCCCGGAGCTGAGCTCGAGGCAGAGCACGATGTCCCGGCGCGCGAGCTTGTCCCAGAACGGCGCCATCTCCGGGGCGTCGAGCGGCCAGGGAAAGCCGTGGCGGCTCATCGAATCGACGTTGAAATAGAGGCCGCGGAGCTTCAGCACGTCGAAGGCGTGGTCGACCTTGGCGAGCTCGGGCTCGCTGCCCGCCATCGCCTCGTCGACATGCATCAGCCCGGTCATGCGCGTCGGGTACTGAAGCTGGGCGAAGGCGTTCATCTCCGTCATCGCCCCGTAGGCGCCGCCCGCCTGCAGCAGGCAGTGATCGACGCCGGCATACATCATCTGCGCCAGCATCAGCTCCGGTGGTGCCACCATCTCCTGCATGCCGACCGGCATGTACTGGATGACGTGGTCCTGGCCCTCGTGCGTGAACTCGAGCTGGCCGAAGCGGCCGACGCGGAAATCGACGTCGGTGAGCCCGGTCCAGCCCGCGTCGTCGGCGCGGTACAGCGCCTTCGTATCGGCGGGCGCCCAGTCCCGCGTGCGGAAGGTCGAGGCCGCCGTCCGCGTGATCATGCGCTGCAGGTAGCGGTTATGGACGTCGCGGGTCGGATGTCCGCAGGCGCCGATCCAGTGCGTGAAGACGTGAGCGTGGCAGTCGATGATCATGCTTCCCTAACTCCTCTGGACCGCGACCGGCGGACTTGCGCAGGTTTCGCCAAGGCGCTTCATTGGATACGGTTCGTCTCATGCAAGATCGTGCGGAGGCAAATCTTTCTCTCTGGAAAAAAGGGCTGGGTATCGTTCCGACCTGGGTCTGGGAGCGAACCGAACTCGAAACGCTCGTCCTGGCCGACAACGGCCTGTCGGACCTCTCCGACCGCATTGGTGGCTTGAAGAAGCTACGCATGCTCGACCTCGGTCACAACAACCTTGCGCGCCTGCCGGACGCTTTGGGCGACCTCGATGGCCTCACCGACTTTCTCTATTTGCACGACAACGGTCTGACAGCGCTACCTCCGTCGCTGCGGCGACTTACGAAACTCCGCTACCTGAACCTCAGCGAAAATGCGTTCGAGACCATCCCTGAGGTCGTCACGCATATGGAGAGCCTTATCGAGCTGCGGGTGACCGACAACAGGCTGGCGTCCATACCGGCCAATATCGCAAGGCTGTCCCGCTTGCGGGAGCTTCATCTGCGGAACAACCAGCTCGTATCGCTGCCGGAAAGCATCGGCATGCTGCCGGAGTTGCGGCAGATCGATCTGCGCGGCAATCCGCTGATGCACCTGCCGACCAGCTTGGCCACGCTGCCTCGACTGGAGAAGCTTGATTTGCGGTGGGTTACGACGCTTGCGCCTCCGGCATGGCTCGCAGACCTCGAGGCGCGCGGCTGCGCAATTTACCGATAGGCGCCATTCCGACTCCCGCTGATGGCTTCAGAAGTCTTGCCTCGCGGCGCTGACTGGGGAAGGATCAGACTCATAGAAAGGCGCGGTACACAGTGGCCCTCGAGTTCGGCTCCGCGAAATTGGCCGGTCTCGCGGCGGTCCCGGCGGAGCCCGTTCCGCTCTCGGTCCTGACCGGCTTTCTCGGCAGCGGCAAGACGACGCTTCTTTCCCGGGTTCTCGCCGTTCCCGACCTCAGGGACACGGCCGTCCTGATCAGCGAGTTCGGCGCCGTCGCCCTCGATCATCTCCTGCTGGAGGCCACGACCGACGACGTGGTCGAGCTGCCCAACGGCTGCACCTGCTGCGCCGTCCGCCAGGGGCTGGCCGATTCCTTCTACAAGCTGCTCCGGTCGCGGCAGGCCGGCGCCGGCAAGCCGCCGTTCCGGCGCATCGTGCTCGAGACCAGCGGCCTGGCCGATCCGGGACCCACGCTCTACACGCTGTCGGCCGATGCCTTCCTGGAAGCCTCGCTGCGGCTCGATCGCGTGGTGACGACCGTCGACGCCGTCATCGGCGCGCGCACGCTCGACCTCTATCCCGAGGCGGTCGCGCAAGCCGCCGTGGCCGACTTCTTGCTCATCACCAAGAGCGATCTTTCACCCGTCACGGATGACCTCGTGCAACGACTGGCCTCCCTGAACCCGATGGCGCCGATCGTCGATGCGGCAGACGCCGAGGCGGGCGCCCTGCTGTTCGGCGGCGAACCCAAGGCGTTGCCGCGGCCGCGCCCCCACGCCACGGCGGTCCACGCGCACGGCATCTACGCTCTGTCGGTCCGCCTGCGGCGGCCGATGAGCCGGCTGGGCTTTGCCGTGGCGCTGGGCGGCCTGGCGCGCGATCACGGCGAGAAGCTGCTGCGGGTCAAGGGACTGGTCGAATTCACCGACCGTCCCGGCGGACCGGCGGCGATCCACGCCGTGCAGCACACGCTCTATCCGCCGCGCTGGCTGGAGGCCTGGCCTGATGGCGGGCCCGATGCCGATCGATCCAGCCGTCTTGTCTTCATCGTACGCGATCTCGCGCCGGACGAGATCCTGCACCGGTTCGCCGCGGGCGAGCCGGCCTGCATCGCCCCTCCGGCCACAGTGACCTGATGCCCGGAGTGACCTGATGCTCGACCTCGCCATCACCGGCGGCACCTGCGTGCTGCCGACGGGAACCCAAGCCGCCGATATCGGCGTGAAGGACGGACGCATCGTCCTGGTGGGCGGCCCCGGCTCGCTGCCGGACGCGACGCGGACCGTATCGGCCCGGGATCGCCTGGTCATTCCCGGCGGCATCGACCCCCACATCCACTGCTCGATGCCGGTGCGGGCGCCGGGGCGGCCCGACGTGCTGACGGATCCTCCGTCACAGGTCAGCCGCGCCGCCTTGCACGGCGGCACCACGACCCTGATCGACTTCGTGCAGTGCGTGCACGAGCGGACCGTCCAGGAATCGATCGCCGAGACGCAGGCCCATTGGAAGGACGCCTGCTACTGCGACTACGGATTCCACCTGACCCTGATGGGCGAGGTGCCGCTGCCTCACTTCGGCCAGCTCGCCGATGCGATGCAGGACGGTCATGCCAGCATCAAGATCTTCACCACCAACATCCGGCCGGGCAATCTCGGCCGCATGGTGCCGCACGGCCATATCTGGGAGGCCCTGAAGGTCGTCGCGGCCCAGGGCGGCATCGCCTGCATCCATGCCGAGGACAACGACATCGTCATGTTCATGTACGAGAAGCTGATGCGCGAGAACCGCGTCAGCTTCGAGCACATGGCCGAAGTCCACAATGCGCTCAGCGAGGAACTGTCCTTCAATCGCGTGATTCGCCTCGCCGAGAATGTCGAGGGCGCGGCGCTTTACATGGTGCATGTCTCGGCGGCGACCGGCGTGGCGGCGCTCGAGGCGTCGCGGGGCAAGGGATTCCCGATGTACGGCGAGACCCTGCATCAGTACCTGATGTACAACGCCGAGGACTACAAGAAGCCGGGCGGGCAGATGTTCCATACCTACCCGTCGCTGAAATATCCGCAGGACCAGAAGCGCCTGTGGGAGGCGACCAACCGCGGCGCGATCCAGGTCATCGCCACCGACGAGCTGTGCTGCCCGCTCAGGGTCAAGCTGCAGGGCAGCCGGATCGACGACACGACGGGCGGCAACTCCGGCGTCGAGCCCCGGGTCGGGCTCATGTACACGCAGATGGTGACCAAGCGCGGCTACTCACCGGCGCATTTCGTCGACATGGTCTCGAGCAACGCCGCCCGCATCATGGGCCTCTACCCGCGCAAGGGTGCGCTGGCGGTGGGCTCCGATGCCGACATCGTGCTGCTGCAGACCGGCATCGAGAAGACGATCACGGCCGCCGACCTTCACGAGACCGACTACACGCCGTGGGAAGGGCACGTGGTGACGGCCTGGCCTGCCACGACGATCCTGCGGGGCAACGTCGTCGTCGACAACGGCGCGTTCCACGGCGACCTCCGGCCGGCGAGTTTCTCAAACGCAAGGTGGCCGACGACATGCGCAGCCGGCCCGCCGTCTAGTTTGGCACGGTCGTTCACCGGGCCGATCGCCGCGTGGCCGCGAAGGTGGGCGGCCGAAGAAAGCAAGACCGGGGACTGACAGACAGATCGTCAAACGAGTGAGGTAGAACAGGCCTCAAAACATGGCGCCCTGAAACGTGGCAACTCCATGTTTGGCGTCCAGGTTTTCGATCGCGACTTTCCGCTGATCAATCGGAGATATCGCGATGTATAATTTCTTCTTCCGCCGCTACCTGCCCGGGTTTCGCGTAAATCCGCAGGACGATGTCCCTGGCTTCAATGTTGACCCACAGGATGACGCCACGGGCTTCAACGTCGACGAAAATGGTGGCCTGCAGCAGGAAACAACCTGGTCCGATGGACTGCCGCCGGGATCGACTACGCCACAGTATCCCAACACCGCGCAAACGCCGCCGCCGCTTCCAGATGTGGTTGATCCGACCCCGCCGGTACCGCCGCTGCTTCCCGAGTGGCTCTACCAGCTCGGGACGATGCTGCCGCCGCGGTTACCGACCACATTCGATCCGCGCACCGGGCCGATCATCGAGATCAACGCGCCGCCGCGCGCAACCTCATCCGAACCATGGTCTCCCTCGAACGTGCCTCGACAGCCGGCGGATGCACTGGTCCCCTTCCTCAGTCCCAACAAGCAGAACATCACTCCCCAACCGCTGAACGAGAAAGTGCCGTGGAGCACCTGGCCTCAGCTACCCGCGGACGGCTCGGTGTATGCCCCAAGTGCCGGACTTCAAGGTCCATTGAATATGGACGTCACACGGCAGCGCCTGACGCTTCCATTGATGCCGGCGGTCAGACCTGTTGCAGAAGTCCAACTTCATCCTTGCGAGTGACCGTCCTGCTGGTGATCGACAGGGTTTGCGACAGCCGGCATTGCAGGATTATCAGCAGAAGCAACCGTCAGCGCCGTTGGGCGCAGTGATGCCGGCCCTCGAAAGCGAGCCCGAACCGACGTCTTCCCAGCTTATGGCGGGATACATGCCGCCAATGGAGGTTGAGAGCGGGACAGATGGTCCGCGCCCTAACGGGCAAACCAATACGCAGCTCCATAGGCCTCAAGCGGCGACACCAGTCGACATGTCTCGTCGCGACGCAGCAGGTCTACCCATCGGAACAATTCTTTCGGGCATCCGATCGCCTAGACTCCCTTGCCGGCAACCCGATCAATCCAGTCGCCCCTGATCTGCAACCCAGTCAGGGCCCAGCAAGCGTAGGTGGAATCGCTCCGGACGATCCGAATATCCAACTCGTCGGAGATGGAGACCTCGTAGAACGCAACAAGCGTCATCAGCGCGGTGTTGATGTTTCAATGGCAGACCACATTGCGAAGGGGTTTAAAATAGTGGCGCGCGAACGTGCAGCTGATGTCCCGGGATTTGAGACGCCCCGGTTTTATGACTACATCATTCAGGATCCTGTCACGGGGCGATACTATGGAGTGGAAGTCAAAACCACCATCATGAGCACGATCCGGCTTGATCGGCAGCAGGTGAATAAGGATGCAGTTGTGATCGCCCTAGGCGCTAAGGTGCGTCTCCTGAATAATGTGGAACTATCTGGCGTGAGCTATTCAGTCTATTGCTTCGGATGCGAAAGGCTCGATGTTCGATCAAAAGTCCTCCTAGAGATATTGCAAGATGCGGATGTGCCGGTGGTTCCAGGCATTCTGCCGGGAGACATTCGACCTTAGACAAAGGGTGGCCATGTTTGACGAGAAATCGCTAACTCCGGGCTTGTCGGAACTTGGCTACATCCGTCTCAAGAGGTTGACCTATAAGGCTTCATGGAGTTCGACAGATGTCGAACACTTTCTATTCGCGTCTGTGTTGCGCGGCGGCGATCGCTTCCTCTGCGATTTTGGGATCAGAAACCCGGAAGCTGAGCGGTTCGCACTCGAATGCTTGAAATTGTTCAGCGCACCACCCCTCCGTGAAGTCCGCTTTAACCCTCGCTATGACTGTTCCAATCTGTTTCCTCTGGGAAAGTGGGCTGGATGGTCTATTGGGTGGACTTCTAACGATATCGGAGTTCTCTGAAACCGCCTTTGCAGACAAGGTCAAAGGCGATGTTGAGCGCCTTTTACTTCCGATCGTCCGTTCCATCCTGTCCCCTGCCGACCTTTTTTCTATATTGAGCAAGAACATCGAGCCTTGCAGCTGGGTAACGCTTGCCGGCGGCCCGCTTCGCGCCGCGCAGGTAGTTTACTTGGGACGACGGCTGGGGGTGACGACCGGCGAGCTTCGATCGATGCTGCAACCATATTTGAAGCAACTTGGGGCGTGCCTTGGCCGCGATAGGACCGGGAAGTGGCAGTCTCCCACTGTCTTTCTGAAGAATGTATTGCATTACGCAAACTAAGCTGCGGTGAAGCACCACCTGATGGTGGGTTTTTTCTTCTCGCGTAAGCAGGCGAACGGGGAAACGCAATCTGGAGCTTGGTTGCATGGTCACAGTGCGGTCATGCGTCGTGCAGATCCAAGTGTGGCCAGATCTGGGATCTAATTCCTCGCCTTGAACGCAAACTCCGCGCCGGCGCGGATGCCGGTCGGCCAGCGCGCGGTCACGGTCTTGAGCTTGGTGTAGAAGCGCACGCCCTCCATGCCGTAGACGCCGTGGTCGCCGAAGATCGAGGCCTTCCAGCCGCCGAAGGAGTGGTAGGCCACCGGCACCGGGATCGGCACGTTGATGCCCACCATGCCGATCTTGACGTTGTTGGCGAAGGCGCGCGCGGCGTCGCCGTCGCGGGTGAAGATCGCCGTGCCGTTGCCGTAGGCATGGTCGTTCACCAGGCCGATCGCCTCGTCGAAGCTCTTGGAGCGCACCACCGAGAGCACCGGCCCGAAGATCTCGTCCTTGTAGATCGTCATGTCGGGCTTCACGTCGTCGAACAGGCAGCCGCCCATGAAGTTGCCGTTCTCGTAGCCCTGCAGCTTGAGCCCGCGGCCGTCGACCACGAGCGTCGCGCCTTCCTTCACGCCCAGGTCGACATAGCCCATCACCTTGTCGCGGTGCTGGCGCGTCACCAGCGGGCCCATCTCCGACTGCGGGTCGAGGCCGGGCCCGACCTTGAGCGCGGCCACCCGGCGGCGCCAGTCTCTCGATCAGCCGGTCGCCGACATCACCCACCGCGACGGCGACCGAGATCGCCATGCAGCGCTCGCCCGCGGCACCGTAGCCGGCGCCGATCAGCGCGTCGGTCGCCTGGTCGAGGTCGGCGTCGGGCATGATCACCATGTGGTTCTTGGCGCCGCACAGCGCCTGGACCCGTTTGTTGCGCCGCGTGCCCTGGTGATAGACGTACTCGCCGATCGCCGTCGAGCCGACAAAGGAGATCGCCGGCACGTCGGGATGCTTCAGGAGTGCGTCGACCGCCACCTTGTCGCCGTTCAGCACCTGGAAGATGCCGGCCGGCGCGCCGGCTTCGGCGAACAGCTCGGCCAGCAGCATCGGCGCGCTCGGGTCCTTCTCCGAGGGCTTCAGGATGAAGGCGTTGCCGCAGGCCACCGCCATGGCGCCCATCCAGCACGGGATCATGATCGGGAAGTTGAACGGCGTGATGCCGGCCACCACGCCGACCGGCTGGCGGATCGACCACGAATCGCATGTCCGTGGCGACCTGCTCGGTGTAGTCGCCGCGCATGTGGTGGGCGATGGCGCAGGAGAACTCCACGACCTCGAGCCCGCGCCCGACCTCGCCCTTGGCGTCGTCGAAGGTCTTGCCGTGCTCGAGCGACATGTGCCGGGCGAGATCGTCGGTGCGCTTCTCGATCAGGCCCTTGAGGTTGAACATCACGCGCTGGCGGCGGAGCGGCGGCGTCGCCGCCCAGGCGAGCTGCGCCTTTTTGGCGGTCTGCACCGCGGCATCGATTTCCGCTTCCGACGCGAACGCCACCTTGGCGGTCACTTCGCCGGTCGCCGGATTGGTGACGTCGCCGCTGCGGCCGCTGGTGCCCGCGGTGCGCTTGTTGCCGATGAAATGCCCGATTTCCGCGGTCATGGGTTCCTCCGATTTTGTCGGCGTTCTACCACTCGCTCAGGGCAGCGCGCCACTGCGCCGCCGCGCCTCGCCATAGCGCCGGGCGATCCGCTCGCGGTCCTTGTGCCGGCCGTTCTGCACGACCGGCACGCCGCCGCAATAGACCGACCTGATGGCGGCATTGTCGGCGGCGAAGAGCCAGTGGTCGAGGACGGCGTCGCCGTCGAAGCCCTGGCCGTCGATCACCACCAGATCGGCGCGCTGGCCGGGCGCCAGGAGGCCGACGGGCTGGCCGGCGGCCTGCCGGCCGCCCGCCAGCGCGAGCTCGAACAGGCGGCGCCCGGTCGAGCGCGCCGTCTCGCCCAGCACGTTGCGTTGGCGACGGGTGAGGCGCTGGCCATATTCCAAGGTGCGCAACTCGTCGGCGGCGGAGATGCGGACGTTCGAATCGGAGCCGATGCCGAAGCCTCCGTCCCGGGCGAGGAAGGCCGGCACGTCGAACAGCCCGTCGCCGAGATTGGCTTCGGTGATGGGGCAAAGCCCGGCCGTCGCCCGGGCCTTCGCCATACGCGCCAGTTCGCCGGTGTCGGCGTGGGTGGCATGGACCAGGCACCAGCGACGGGCATCGGCCTCGCCGACCTCGCCCTCGATCGTGTCGAGCAGCAGGTCGACTGGCCGCCGGCCATGGGCGGCCAGGCAGTCCTCGACCTCGCGCGTCTGTTCGGCGACGTGGATATGCGCCGGCTGGCCAGGCCACGTGCGGGCCGCCCAGTGCAGGTCGTCCAGGGTGACGGCGCGCAGCGAATGGGGCGCGATGCCGATGGTGCCGCCGGGGACCCGGGTCTCCATCAGCCGGGCATAGGCGTCGCGGTCGCACACGAAGCGGCGCTGCGCCGGTGTCGGCGG
>CAVWKN010000007.1:0-116823 GCA_963755585.1 uncultured Alphaproteobacteria bacterium | reverse complement strand
CTCCGCGACGGCACGCCGCCGCGCAAGCTGCAAGGCGTGGCCGACGCCGAGCTGATGAAACGCGTGACGCGCGACGCCGACTACACGAAGTGGACGAAGGAATTTCTGGGAGGCTAGCGCCGAGCATGAGATCCTAAGCCGTCGGCACCAGCGTCACTGCGACGCCATAGGAATGCGACTCGCCGCCCAGGATCACGCCCCTGAGCGGGCTCACGTCGGAGAAGTCGCGGCCCCAGGCGACGGCGACATGGTCTTCCTTGGCCACCAGGTCGTTGGTCGGATCGAGCTGCACCCAGCCCGCCGCCGCGCCGCACCACACCGCGACCCAGGCGTGGCTCGCATCGGCGCCGCGCAGCGCGATCTCCTCCTTGGAGTGCCCGGTGCGGATGTAGCCCGAGACGTAGCGGGCGGCGAGGCCGTGGGCGCGCAGCGCCGCGATCTCGACATGGGCGAAATCCTGGCAGACGCCGGCCTTGCCGGCGAACACCTCGGCGAGCGGCGTGCTGATGTCGGTGGCGCCCGGGTGATACTCGAAATCCGCCCTGATGCGCGAGGTGAGCTCGCGCGCCGCCGCGAGGATCGGCCGGCCTGACGTGAATGACGTGGCGCCATAGGCCTTGAGAACATCGACCGCGGGCACCAGGGGCGAGTCGTAGACGAATTCGCTCACTTCGACCGGCTCGGGGAAGCCGTCGCCCGCGAGCACGGCGCGGATCTCCTCCCACGGCGGCGTCAAGTCGGCCGGCGGCGGATCGGCAAAGCTCACCTCGACCGCGGCGCGCACTTCGATGTCGAAGCGGGTGTGCGGCTTGTCGATGCGATAGATGTCGATGTGGTTGCCGAAATGGTCGAGATGCTGGACCGCCAGCGCCGGCACCGGATTGGTCTCGATGCCGATCGAGGTGACCTTCTGTCCGGGAAACTGGCGCGCGCGCAAATGGGCGATGTGATGCGCCGAGTCGACGCTGCTGGCGTAGGTGTAGGACGTGCGATGCGAGAGCAGGTACTTCATGGCCGACCCCGCTCAAGCCGTCGAGGAACCGACGGCCTGCGCCGCCGGCACGTGGGAGAAATAGGCCCGGGTGATCGCCTCGGAGAGCTGGTCGAGCTTGTGATCGGTATCGGTCGCGATGTCGCGCAGCATGGCAAGCGCCAGTCCCTCATGCCGCCACGACCTGTTCGTCGCCGGCGAACTGGCGCACGGCGGCGTTGAGGTCGTGGTCGAGCGATTCGGGAAGCGCCGGCACGTGCACGCCCGAGACGCGCGCGAGATAGTCGAGATGCCCGTCGATGGCGCGAAGCTGGAAGACGAGCGAGCGCGGGTTGCTGTCGTCCAGCATCACGAGATCGAGCACCGGCGCGGGCTGGAGCTGGCCGAGGTAGCGGGTGCGGTAGGTGATCGTGCTGTCGCAGAGCTCCAGCGCCACCCACATCGCGGCGTCCCAGTCGATCGGCGACTGGGTGAAGGGCGCCAGCGCGCCGGTGACCACGAACTTCGCCCGCTCCAGCTCGTCGTCCGAGATCGAGGAAACGCCAGCCCGTGCCGCGCGTCATGTTCTCCTGGGCGAGGCCCGACAGGATGGCGACGAAGCGCACGATCTCGTCGAGCGCGGCCAGCAGCGGATCGAGATTGCCGCGCGCCGCCACAGGCGCTGGCGCACCTCGGCCATCACCGGACCGGCCGCCGTGATCATGTCGACGGAGAAGCGGTCGCGCATCGAGCCGGTCAGGCGCTGGATGGCGTCGAGCACGGTGATCAGGCCGCTGTCGTCGGTGGCGACGGCGCCAAGGCCCTGCTGGAAGGCGGCATTCTCCGGCGCCGACAGCGCCGCGGCACGGTCCATGAGGTCGGCCTGGCTCAGCAGGCGGCCGAGCAGGCGGAGCTCGATCGCGTCGCGCGGGCTCACGGCGCCCTGGGCCACCTTGGTGGCCGTGGCGCGCAGCAGCCGGGCATCGTTGTCCAGGCGCTCGATGTAGCGGCCCAGCCAGTAGAGATTGTCGGCGACGCGGCTTTGCAGGTCGGCGCCGCCGCGCTCGACGGCCAGCTGGTGGAAACGCCGGGTCGAGGGGACCTGCACGTCGGCCGCGTCCTCGGCCAGCACCCAGACGTCCTTCAGGGTGCCGTTCAGCCGGCCGAGCGAGCGCAGGCAGGTATCGCCCGCCGGCTCGCGCGCCAGCCCGCCCGGCAGCACGCGATAGCCGTCGCCGTCGGCGCTGACGAAGACGCGCATCACCACCGCAGCCGGTGCCAGGCTCGTGCCGTCCCACTTGGGGCTGAGCGACGGCGTCACGGGGTACTGCGCCACGAACTGTCCCGGTTGCGCGCGGATCTCGGCCTCGAACGCCTTGCGCTCGGCGGGTTCCAGCATGCCGACCACGATCGGCTCGCGGTCGGCGCCGAGGCAACGCCGCACGATCATCAGGTCGAGGTTGGCGAGCGCGAAGGCAAGAGCTGCCGGCTCGCCCAGCCACCACACGTCGAGCGACGGCAGGCTGAGCGGCTCGCCGAGCAGATGCTCGCTCAGCCGTTCGAGAAACGGCATCAGCGCCGGCGTCTCGACCACGCCCGAGCCCAGCGCATTGGCGAGCGTGATCTTGCCGCTGCGCGTGGCTTCGACCATGCCGGTGATGCCCAGCGCCGAATCGGCGCGCAGCTCCAGCGGATCGACGAAGGCGCTGTCGAGGCGGCGCAACAGCACGTGGACGGGGCGCAGGCCGGCCAGGGTCTTGATCGACACCTCGCCGTCGCGCGCCACGAGATCGCCGCCCTCGACCAGCGGCACGCCGAGCATGCGCGAGAGATAGACATGCTCGAAATAGGTCGCCGACAGCGAACCCGGCGTCAGCACGGCCATGTTGGGGTTGCGCACGCCGCCTGGCGCCATGGCGAGCAGCGAATCGTGCCAGCGGTCGACGAAGGGCCGGAGATGGCGCACCGGGATGGAGCGGAACGCCTCGGGCAGGCTGCGGGCCAGCACGCGGCGCATCTCCAGCGCATAGCCGATGCCGGACGGCACCTCGGTATGGTCGGCCAGCACGTGCCAGTGCCCGCTGCCCAGCCGCACCAGGTCGACGGCGTAGTGGGCGAGATGGCGCGTCGGCGCCCTGCCGTCCATGACCTGGCAGGGCCGCAGGAAATGCCGGTTGGCGTGGACCAGCATCGGCGGCAGCCGGCGCTGCGCGAGCAGCGTCTGCGGGCCGTAGAGATCGGCCAGGACGGCGTCGAGCAGGCGGGCCCGTTGAATGACACCGGTCTCGATCTCCGACCATTCGTCGGGCGAGACCACGAAGGGCAGCGGATCGAACGTCCAGCGCGGCGCGCCGCGATCGTCGAGCAGGTTGACCGTCGCGCCCGATTCCTCGAGCTGGCGGCGCGCGCTTTCCACGCGCTCGCCCAGCCCGCCGGGCAGCGCGCGGATGACGCTTAAGATGCCTTGCCAGTGATAGCGGATCGACTTCTGGCCGGTGACCAGTTCGTCGTAAGCGCTAGCCGGCGAAGAAGAGAGGCCGCGCAACGACTCCATGGGCCTGCGACTGAAGGGAATGGGAAAGGCCAGAATCGCATGGCAGGGGGGCGGGGTCTACGGTCCGCAGGGCGCTGCCCCAGCCAGGCACGGCCCGTCCTGCCACGAGCCGGGGGAATTTCCGGTATTTCCGGTAGTGCGGTAGTCGTTTTGCACGCGGCCCCGAAAGTGAGACAGTGAAACCGCGGACCGATTCCCGGGCAAAGTCCTTGCAGGGGGTTTCCGCCAGTTTCCGCCGGTTTCCGCCACGCCGGGCGACGCAAAGCGGCAGCCGCAGCGCCCGCAGAGACGATTGATATCGTTGACGAATCCGGCGCGCCGGATTGTTGCAGGCAGTTTCCGCCCTTTCCGCCCTTTCCGCCGGTCTTTCTCCAGTTTCACCCTAAGGGTGCGCTCCAGGCGCATCGCGTGATGGCTCCTTTTTCGCAAACAGGAGCTATAGGCGAACTTAAGTAATAGTCAAGTATATTTAGTAATAATTAACAAGCCGCGCTATCGGCTGCCGCAGTCTCTTTTTTTTTTCCTGCAGGACCGGATCTGGGCTAAGCCCGTCGCAGATCCAGGGTCAGCGGATGCTCCGGATTGTCGAGCGGCCGCGGTTCGGGGCTCTCGCCGGGCGAATGGCCGATCGGGAAGAAGCGCGCGCGGCGGCGGGCCTCGGCCTCGTTGGCGTTGACCGGCATGCGGTCGTAGTTGCGGCCGCCGGGATGGGCGACGTGGTAGCTGCAGCCGCCCAGCGAGCGGCCGCTCCAGCTGTCGTGGAGTCGAAGATGAGCGGCGCATGCACCCCGATGGTCGGATGCAGCGCATTGACCGGCGGCCAGGCGCGGTAGCGCACGCCGGCCACGTATTCGCCGGCCTCGCCGGTGGCGCGCAGCGGCAGGCGCCAGCCGTTGCAGGCGATGATGTGGCGTTGGTCGTTCAGACCCGGCCGCCTTGACCTGCAGGCGCTCGACCGAGGAATCGACATAGCGCACCGTGCCGCCGCCGCCCGGCTCCTCGCCCAGCACGTGCCACGGCTCCAGCGCATGGCGCAGCTCGACCTCGATGCCGCGCTGCGCCACGTCGCCGATCCTGGGGAAGCGGAACTCGAAATGCGGCGCGAACCACTCGGGCGCGAAGCGATAGCCCGCTTCGCCGAGATCGGCGAGCACGTCGCTGAAATCCTGCCAGACGAAGTGCGGCAGCATGAAATCGTCGTGCAGGCGCGTGCCCCAGCGGCTGAGCGGCCGCTCGTAGGGCCGGTCCCAGAATTTGGCGACCAGGCCGCGCAGCAACGCCTGCTGGGCCACGCTCATGCGCCAATGCGGCGGCATCTCGAAGGCGCGCAACTCCAGGAGCCCGCGCCGGCCGGCGGCCGTATCGGGCGTGAACAGCTTGTCGATGCAGAACTCGGTGCGGTGCGTGTTGCCGGTCGCATCGACCAGCAGGTTGCGGAAGATGCGATCGACCAGCCACGGCGGCGTCTGCCGGCCGGGTGCGATCTGGCGGAAGGCGATCTCCAGCTCGTGCAGCGCATCGTTGCGCGCCTCGTCGACCCGGGGATGCTGGCTGGTCGGGCCGATGAACAGGCCGGAGAACAGATACGACAGCGACGGATGATTGAGCCAGTAGCCCAAAAGGCTCTTGAGCAGATCGGGCCGCCGCAGCAGCGGCGAATCGGCCGCCGAGGGTCCGCCCAGGGTCACGTGGTTGCCGCCGCCGGTGCCGGTGTGGCGGCCGTCGACCATGAATTTCTGCGCGCCCAGCCGGGTCGTGCGCGCTTCCTCGTAGACGATCTCGGTCTTGTCCACGAGCTCCGGCCAGCTCGCCGAGGGATGGATGTTGACCTCGATCACGCCGGGATCGGGCGTCACGCTGAAATTGACCAGGCGCGGGTCGCTGCCGGGCGGCGGATAGCCCTCGATGAACACCGGCTGGCCGAGCTCCTCGGCGGTGTCCTCGACCGCGGTGACGAGATCGAGATAGTCCTCGGTGCGTTCGGTCGGCGGCATGAAGACGAAGAGATGGCCGTCGCGCGGTTCGAAGGCCATGGCGCTGCGCACGATGCCGCCGGCGGACGCGCCGTTGGCGGGCTTGCCGGTGAGGTCGGGCGCCAGGGCGCGCCGCCACGCCTCGCGGCGCGCCTCGCCGTCGCCGTTGGTCTCGGCGACCGGCCCACGCTCCTGGCGGCGCAGCATCGGCGCGCGGCGGAAGGCGTCGAGCGGCGGCAGGTCGGGATGCGGCGCCATCGGATCGGGCTCGGCGATGAAGTCTGCATCCGCCGGCGCCGTCCAGGGCAGCGAATCGAGCGGCAGGCGGTAGCCGATCGGCGAATCGCCCGGGATCAGGTAGCACTTCTCCGAGCGCAGGAACCACGGCCCGCTGCGCCAGCGTCCGCCATGTCCGTTCTGAGCCTTGCCATTCTGGTCGCGCCCATGGTCGCGGGAAACCGGCAGCACGAAGCCGACGGAGCTGTCGAGACCCTGCTCGAACACCCGCGCCAGGCGCTCGCGCTCCATCGGGTCCCGCACCTTGGCCTTGTCGATCGTGACGTTGCTGGGCAGGCGCCGCTCGCGCCACAGGTAATACCAGGTGTCCTCGAAGGCCCCGAACAGGTAGTTGGGATCGAGCTGCAGGCGTTGCGCGAAGGCGAGCGCGAAGCGATGCGCCGTCTCGGGCGTGGCGCCGGTCGGCTTGGATTCCAGCGCATAGAGATGGGGGTCGCGCCAGATCGCCTCGCCGTCCTTGCGCCAGTGGCAGGTGAGCGCCCAACGCGGAAGCTGTTCGCCGGGATACCACTTGCCCTGGCCGAAATGCAGCAGCGGCCCCGTGGCGAAACGATCGGCAAGCCGGCGGAACAGCACGCCGGCCAGCCGCCGCTTCTCCGGCCCGAGCGCCAGCGTGTTCCATTCATCGCCGTCCATGTCGTCGATCGAGACGAAGGTCGGCTCGCCGCCCATGGTCAGCCGCACGTCGGTCTTGCCGATGTCGCGCTCGATCGCCTCGCCGACGGCGAGCAGGGTCGCCCACTGCGCGTCGGTGTAGGGCTTGGTGGTGCGCGGCGTCTCGTGCACCCGCGTCACCGTCATGTCGTAGGAGAATTTTACCTCGGCCTTCTCGACCGCGCCCTCGATCGGCGCGGCGCTCGACGGCTCGGGCGTGCAGGCGAGCGGGATGTGGCCTTCGCCGGTCAGCAGGCCCGACGTCGGATCGAGTCCGATCCAGCCCGCGCCCGGCAGATAGATCTCGCACCAGGCATGGAGGTCGGTGAAGTCGTGCGTCGGACCCTCGGGTCCCTCGAGCGGCTTCTCGTCCGGCATGAGCTGGATCAGGTAGCCCGAGGCGAAGCGCGCGGCGAAACCGAGATGGCGCATGATGGTGACCAGCAGCCAACCGGTGTCGCGGCACGAGCCCTTGGCGAGGGACAGCGTCTCCTCGCAATCCTGCACACCCGGCTCCATCCGCACGATGTAGCCGATCTCCTGCTGCAGCCGGGCATTGAGGCCGACGATGAAATCGATGGTGCGCTGCTTGCCGCGATCGACCTTGGCGAGCCACGCGGCGAGCCGGGGTCCCGGCGGCTTCACCTTGCGAAAGGGCGCGATCTCCTCGGCCAGCGAGGCATCGTAGGCGAAGGGCCATTGCTCGGCTTCGGGCTCGAGGAAGAAGTCGAACGGATTGATCACCGTCATGTCGGCGACCAGGTCGACCACGACCTCGAACAAATCGGTCTTTTCCGGGAAGACGAGGCGCGCCAGGTGGTTGCCCTGCGGATCCTGCTGCCAGTTGATGAAATGCTGCTTGGGCTCGACCGTGAGCGAATAGGACAGGATGGAGGTGCGCGAATGCGGCGCCGGACGCAGTCGCACGACCTGCGGGCCGAGCGCCACGGGCTTGTCGTATCGGTAGGTCGTTCGATGATGCAGCGCGACCTGGATGCTCATGCCGACCTGCTCAATTCCGCTATCCAGTACACTTAGCAAGTGACATGCCAGCGTCAATCACCCGTTGCCCCTGACGGAATAGGCGCCTTTCGCGAGCTGTGCCGATGTGATGGGATCAGCCACATGACCGACTATTTCGATCTGACCGGAAAAGTGGCCCTGGTGACGGGCGGCAGCCGCGGCCTGGGCTACCAGATGGTCAAGGCCTTCGCCGCCCACGGTGCCGACGTTTTCATCACCAGCCGCAAGCTCGAGGCCTGCGAGAAGGCCGCCGCGGAAGTCCGCGCGATGGGCCGCAAGGCGGCAACCTATGCCTGCAACGTGGCCAACTGGCAGGAGCTCGACGGGCTGGTCGACGCGGCCTACGCCGCCTTCGGCAGGGTCGATATCCTGGTCAACAATGCCGGCTCCTCGCCGCTGGCGCCGTCTTCGCTCGAGACGCCGGAGCAGCTCTTCGACCGCATCGTGTCGCTGAACTTCAAGGGTCCGTTCCGCCTGATGTCGCTGGTCGGCAGCCGCATGGCAGCGGGCGCGGGCGGCTCGATCATCAATATCTCGAGCGCCGGTGCACTCCGTCCGCGGCCGCAGATCGCGCCCTATGCCGGCGCCAAGGCCGCGCTCAACGCCATCACCGAGGCCTTCGCCTTCGAGTACGGGCCCAAGGTGAGGGTCAACACCATCTCGCCCGGCCGCTTCCTCACCGATGTCTCCAAGGCGTGGAGTGAGGAGGCCAAGCTCAATCCGACGGCCGCGCTCAAGCGCAGCGGCCAGCCCGAGGAGATCGTGACGGCAGCGCTCTATCTTGCCTCGAGCAAATCGAGTTTCACCACGGGCTCCCTGGTCCGTGTCGACGGAGGAATTGCCTAAGGCCGCGCGAAACGCGCGGCCCCAACGGCGGTACCTGTTGCAGGAGGGATATATAGATGAAGATGAAAGCCGGCGTCTTGACGGTCTGCGGTGCGCCGCGGCCCTTCGCCAAGAGCAAGCCCATCCATGTCCTCGAGGTCGATCTCGATCCGCCCGGCGAGGGCGAGGTTCTGGTCAAGGTGGGCGGCGGCGGGCTCTGCCATTCCGACCTGTCGCTGATCAACGGCGATCGGCCGCGGCCGGTGCCGATCGTGCTGGGCCACGAGGGCGCGGGCGAGATCGTCGAGGTCGGCTCGGGCGTGCATGACGTCAAGCAGGGCGACCATGTCTGCTTCACCTTCAACGTGAGCTGCGGCCGCTGCCGGCGCTGCCTCGAGGGACGGCCCTACATTTGCGAGCGCTCGGTCTCGCCGCGCGCCGCCGGCCAGCTTCTGTCGGGCCATCACCGCCTGCATTTCGACGGCAAGCCCGTGAACCACCATTCGGGCGTGTCCTGCTACGCCGAATACGCCGTCGTCGATCGCGGCTCGATCGTCGTGATCGATCCGCAGCCTGCCGCTCGACGTGGCCGCCCTGTTCGGCTGCGCCGTCGTCACCGGCGTCGGCGCCGTGATCAACACCGCGAAGATCCAGCCCGGCAGCACGGTCGCCGTCGTCGGCCTGGGCGGTGTCGGCCTGAGCGGCCTGATGGGCGCGGTGCTGGCAGGTGCGGGCCGCATCGTGGCCATCGACCTCTCCGACGACAAGCTGGGGCTGGCGCGCCAGCTCGGCGCCACCGACACGGTGAACGCCAAGGACGCCGACCACGTGCAACAGGTCCGCGATCTCACCAACGGCGGCGTCGACTACGCCTTCGACCTCGCCGGCACCATCAAGGCGATGGAGACGGCCTACCTGGTGACGCGCTGGGGCGGCACCACGGTGACGGCCGGCCTGTCGCCCATCGCCGCCGATTTCTCCTTCAAGCAGAGCGGGCTGGTGAGCGAGGAGAAGACCATCAAGGGCAGCTACATGGGAAGCTGCGTGCCGGTGCGCGACATCCCGCGCTTCATCGCGCTCTACCAGCAGGGCAAGCTGCCGGTCGACCGCATGATGAGCCAGCGCATCGGCTTCGATCAGCTGAACGAAGGCTTCGACCGGCTGCAGGACGTCGCCACGGTGCGGCAGGTGCTGGTGCCGCACGGAGCCTGACCGATGCCGGTCTCCATTGCCTGCGAAACCCCGCTGCAGGACGACGTCCGCATCCTGGTGTCCGAACTCAACGCCACCTTGCTCGAGCTGACGCCGCCCGAATTCGTCTCCCACCTCACGGTCGAGCAGATGGCGGGCGCTGACACCGCTGTCTTCATCGCGCGCGACGATGGCGCCGCGGTGGCCTGCGGCGCCCTCAAGCGCCATGACGGCAGGATCGGCGAGGTCAAGCGCATGTATACGCGGCCCTCGCATCGCGGCCAGAAGATCGGCGCCCTGATCGTCGAGCGCATCGAGGCGCTGGCGCGGGCCGAGGGTCTGGAGCGCCTGGTGCTGGAAACCGGCGACCGCCATCCCGCCGCCTGGACGGTCTACGAACGCGCGGGCTTCACGCGCTGCGGACCGGTGCTCGACTACCCCGAGTCCAAGTGGTCGGTCTTCTACGAGAAGAAGCTTACTCCATCTTCGCGCCGCTCGACCGGATGATGGGGGCCCAGCGCTCCCGTTCGGCGCTGAAATAGGCGGCGGACTTCACCGGATCGGCATCGGCCACCGGCTCGATCGACAGGGCGCGAAGCTCGGCCTGCAGTGTCTCGTCGGCCATGATCCTGCGCGTCGCTGTGGCGATCGTATCCACGACTTCGGCGGGCGTAGCGGCCGGCAGGGCGACCGGATTGACGGTCGAGACCAGCACATCGGGCAGGCCGCATTCGGCGGTGGTCGGCAGCTCGGGCACGACGGCCGTGCGCTTCTCGGCGCAGACCGCGAGGTAGCGCAGCTTGCCCGCCGTATAGTGGCCGTATGTCGTGCCGATCGTGTCGAACAGCCAGTCGACCTCGCCCGACAGCACGGCCTGGACGGCGGAATTGTTGCCCTTGTAGGGCACGTGCAGCGAGACGAGTCCGCCGGCCTTGAGCTTGAAGAGCTCGCTGCCCGAGATGGCCGATGCTGCCCATGCCGGACGAACCGTAGCGATATTTGTCCGGGTTGGCCTTCAGGAGCGCCACGAACTCGGGCAGCGTCCTGGCCGGCAGCCCGGGACGGCAGGAAATCACCATGGGCACGAAGCCGATGATGAACAGCGTGAAGTCTCTTACCGGGTGGTAGGGCGCGTTCGGCATCAGCAGCGGGCCGGTGACCTGCGTCGAGGACGAGCCCAGCAGCAGCGTGTAGCCGTCAGGCCTGGCCTTGGCGACGAGGTCGGCACCGACGATGCCGCCGGCGCCGGCCTTGTTGTCGATCACCACCGGCTGGCCCAGCACCGCCGACAGCTTCTCGCCGTAGAGCCGACCCATCATGTCGGTCGGTCCGCCGGGCGGGAAGGGAATGACGAGCTTGAGGGGCCGCGACGGATACCTGTCCTGCGAGCGGATCGCGGGTGCGGCGAGTGCGGTGCCCGCCAGCACGCTCGCGCCGATCAGGAGTGTGCGCCTGTCCATGACTCCCTCCAGCGCTGTCGACGAGCACGGCGGAGTCCTAACACAAAAACGGCGGGCATTGCTGCCCGCCGTTTCGTGTCGCTTGCCTTACGGCCGGATGTTGATCGAGAAACCCGGCGTGTTGTCGTAGACCACCGGCGGGGCGACGTAGCCGTAGTTGTACGGCGTCGCGTAGATCACCGGCGGCTCCCGGTAGTGGTAGCCGTAGTAGTAACTGTTGTTGTTGCGCCAGCGAGTGTCCTCATGCCAGCGGCCGTCGCCCCACCAGGCAGCGCTGGCGGGAGCCGCCACGGCGGCCAAGGCCAGCGTGCCGAGCACCAGGCTGGCCGCCAGTCCGATACGGTTTCTGCTCGTCATGATAGACCTCCTAACCCTGCGACGCCGGCTTCGACGGCGTGTACTTCTCGAACACCATGTCGGCGTTCTTCTTCTGCTCGGGCGTCATCGCGTCGTAGAGCGACTTGAAGGCCGAGTTCAGGTGCTTCAGCCCGTCGAGACGGACCTCGGTGAATTCCTGATAGGTCTTCAGGTCGTCGACCGCCGTGGTCTTCTCCGGCGGAATGGCGCGCTTGGTCGGCGACCAGCTTTTCCATCTTGCTGGCATTGTCGCGCATCGACTGGGCGACGCCGTCCCACTTCTTCTCGAGGTCGGGCGTGATCTTGAGCGCCGTCTTGAGGGTGGCGATGCGCTGTTCGACGGTCTCGGGCTTGCTGCTGGTGGCGGCGGCCGCCGCCGGCGGCGTCACCTTGCCGTCGGGAGTGGTCTGCGCCATGACCGGGCCGGCGAAGAGGGCCGCGCCTGTCAGGGACGCGATGGCGAGCGAACGTGTCAGGGGAGTGAACAGGTTTGTCATGCGTTGCTTCCTCTTTCAAAGAAGCGGCTACGCTGCCCCGGGCTGTCGGAGGCCGGCCGCTAAGCGAGGGAACGCGCCGGTCGTGGAACCGGTTCCGGCGAAAACGCTCGCCGGATTGGCCGAAAACCACGCTTTGGCCATAGTTGCAGTCGCAACGAAAACGGCGGGCAAAGCTGCCCGCCGTCTCCGTTTTGATTCTTGCACTACTGGATGCGAATCGTGAAACCAGGCGTGTTGTCGTAGACCACCGGCGGCGGCGTGTAGCCGTAATTGTAGGGCGTCGAGTAGACAACCGGCGGGTCGCGGTAGTGATAGCCGTAGTACCGGTTGTTATTGTTGTTGTTATTGTTGTTGTGCCAGCGGTTGTCCTCATGCCACTGGCCGTTGCCCCACCAGGCGGCGCTGGCCGGAGCGGCCACGGCGGTCAGGGCGAGCCCTGCCAATACCAGGCTGGCCGCCAGTCCGATGCGGTTTCTGCTTGTCATGATGGTTCTCCTAGCCCTGCGTCCCGGGCTTCGCCGACGGGCCGTACTTCTCGAACACCATGTCGGCGTTCTTCTTCTGCTCGGCAGGCATCGAGTCGTAGAGCGACTTGAAGGCCGAGTTCAGGTGCTTCAGCCCGTCGAGACGGACTTCGGTGAACTCCTGATAGGTCTTGAGGTCGTCGACCGCCGTGGTCTTCTCCGGCGGGATCGCGCGCTTCTCCGCCACCAGCTTTTCCATCTTGCTGGCATTGTCGCGCATCGACTGGGCGACGGCTGTCCACTTGGCGTCCTGGTCGGCCGTAATCTTGAGCGACGTCTTCAGCATGGTGATGCGCTGCTCGACGGTCTCCGGCTTGCTGCTGGTGGCCGCGGCGGCTGCCGGCGGTGTCACCTTGCCGTCGGGAGTGGTCTGCGCCATGACCGGGCCGAGCGAGCCGGCAAGCAGCGCCGCGCCCGTCAGGGACGCGATGGCAAGCGAACGCGCCAAAGGCGTGAATCCAAGAAACTTTGTCATGCGATCGTCCTTTTCGAAAAAAATGCGGCCGCGCTGCCCTCCTCATCCGGGGCGAGCCGGCCGCTGAGGGGACAACGCCCCTATGGAACAGGGGGTTCCGCTAATAGTTTCCGCCGGACACGGGCCGGCAACACGCTTTGGCCACAAGTGGCGTGGCGCGAGCCGGGGCGGGCAGCTTTAGCGGATCTCGAAGCCCAGCCTGGCCAGCGCGGCGCGCATCCGCTCGCGACCGTTCATCGATTTCAGCGGGCCCATGCGGTTCAGCACCCGCTGGGTCCAGGTCGCGGCCTGCAGCTCGTGGCGGGCGGAGAATTTGCTCATTTCGGCGTCGTAGGCCGGGCGATCGCGGGTCTCAGACGCCGGGTCGTAGCCGTCATGGTGAAGCACGATCGATTGCGGCAGGCGCGGCTTGACCTCGTTCTTGGCCTTGGGGTCGGCGTAGCCGACGCACAGGCCGAACACCACGAAGGCGCGCGGCGGCAGGCCCAAAAGCTCGGCGACGCGGACCGGATCGTTGCGCATGGCGCCGATATAGACGGTGCGGAGCCCGATCGACTGGGCGGCGACGACGGCGTTCTGCGCGGCAAGGGCTGCATCGATGCAGGCCACCATGAAGGTTTCGAGCCAGGGCACGCTCTCGAGGTTGGTCTTCTCCGCCTCGCCCAGCCGCTCGTTGCGCGACAGGTCGGCCACCCAGCGATGTAGAGCGGGCACTGCTCGATATGCTTCTGGTCGCCGGCGATCTCGGCCAGGATCTTGCGCTTGGCCGGATCGGTGACCGCGATCGCCGACCAGAACTGCATGTTGGAGCTGGTGGCGGCCGATTGCGCCGCGGCGACCAGGGTTTCCAGGGTGCCCGCCGGCACCGCATCCGGCAGGAAACCGCGCACCGAACGATGGTCGAGCAGGGAGGCGATGGTCTCGTTCCACGGCCCGGCCGGTGGCAAAGCGGCGCCGTAGCGGCGGGCCAGCGCGGTCTGGCGATCGTCTTGCTTGGGGGCTAGCGAGTCCATGCGAGGTTTCCCTGCGGTTTGGGGCGGGTGATCGCGGTCACGAGACCGAGCAGGATGAAGGCGGTGACGATGACGAAGATCATGCGCGGCTGGCCGCGGTCCATCAGCCAGCCATAGAGCAGCGGCGCCACCACGCCGCCGAGATTGAGGCCGGTCGAGACGAAGCCGAATACCTTGCCGAACGAGCCGACGGGGGTGACGGCACGCACCATCATGTCGCGCGACGGCTGGATCATGCCGTTCAGCAGTCCACCCAGCGACATCACGAAGATCAGGACGGCGGCCGGCATGTTCAGCCAGCCCATCAGGATCGCCATGCAGGACGTGAAGGCGAAGCCTATGGCCGCAACCCGCTCGTGATGCGCGGTGCGATCGGCAATGATGCCGCCCACGAGTACGCCGGCGGCGCTCATCAGCAGGAAGCCCGACAGGCCCAGGGTGGCGACCGATGCCGGCGTGCCGTGCAGCACGCCCAGCGCCACCACCGAATAGGTCTGGATGCCGCCATTGGCCATGGCGATACAGAGGAAGAACAGGAGATTGCGCAACACCGGCCCGCTCAACAGCAGGTCGAGACCGATGCCGCCTTTCCGGGCGCTCGCCGCCGTGGCCGGCGCGTGGATCGTGCGGGGCAGGATGCCGCCCGCCACGATCAGCAGCAGGGCGGCGCCGATCGCCAGCCCGGCAACGACGAAGAAGGCGCCCTGCCAACCCCACAGCGCGGCCGAGGTCAGCACCAGGGCGGGGGTCACGCCGAAGCCGAGGAAGCCCGAGAAATTGTGGATCGAGAAGGCCCGGCCGATGCGCTTTTCATCGATGGTGGCCGAGAGGATCGCATAGTCGGCGGGGTGATAGACGGTGTTGGCGAGGCCGAGAAAGGCATAGGCCACGACGAACAGCGCATAGCCCGGCAGCAGGGCCGCGATGGTGAGCGCCGCCGCGCCGAGCAGGAGGCCGCCGGTCAGCATGGCCCGTGGACCGATGCGGTCGACCAGGAATCCGACCGGAGTCTGCAGCGCCGCCGACACGACGTTGAAGGCCGTGAGCGCCACGCCGATCTCGATGTAGGAGACGCCGAGCGCCTCGCGCACCGGCCCGAAGATCGGCGGCAGCAGCAGCACGTTGACGTGGCTCACGAAGTGGGCCGTGGAAACCAGGGCGATCACCTTGGCGTCGTGTCCCCAGCCGGCTCTCGCCGCTTCACTCGTCGACGACATTGACGCCCAGGGTCCCGATGCCGGAGATCTCGACCTCGACCTTGTCGCCGCCCTTCATCCAGAGCGGCGGCTTGCGGCCCATGCCGACGCCGTCGGGCGTGCCGGTGGCGATGACGTCGCCCGGCTCCAGCCAGGTCACGGTCGAGAGATATTCGATGATGGTGGCGACGTCGAAGATCATGTGATCGGTCGTGTCGTGCTGCACGGTGTTGCCGTTCAGCCGCGTCGTGAGCTCGAGGCGCTGCGGGTCGGCGATCACGTCGGCCGTCACCATCCACGGCCCGAGCGGCCCGGTCGCCGGGAAATTCTTGCCGGCCGTCACCGAGTGCTTCTGGAAGTCGCGCACGCTGATGTCGAGGAAGCAGGTGTAGCCCGCCACGACCGACAGCGCGCTGGCGCGCGGCACGTGCCGGCAGCGCTCGCCGATCACGATCGCGAGCTCGCCCTCGAAGTCGAAATCGATCGACGCGTTCGGACGCACGACGTTGCCGCCGTGCGGCACCAGGGTGTTGTGCAGCCGCGAGAACACGCTGGGCACGGTGGGAAGCTGCCGCCCGACCTCGCCGACATGGGTCGCATAGTTGAGGCCGATGCAGAGGATCTTGTCGGGGTTGGGAATGACCGGCTCGAGTTCGACGTCGTCGAACTTGAGATCGGCGCTGGCGCCCTTGGCCGCCGTCGCCAGCTCGCCCAGCGCCTTGGCCGTGATCGCCGCGCGCAGGCTCGGCCAGCGCGACGAGAGCCGCGCCGACAGATCGACGATGCCGCCCTCGACGACCGCGCCGAATTTCGAGGCGTTCGCATGGCGAAAACTGACCAACCGCATGAGGGGACCATGTCAAATGAAGGCAAAGTTGTCATCTCGAGCCAAAAACTTCCGTCATCCCGACCGGAGCCGGGCGAAGCGAGGCGCGGTGGAGGGACCTATTTTGCGGGTCCGCCGACAAGAAGAGGTCCCTCGACTGCGCCGCCCTTTGGGCGGCTTCGCTCGGGATGACGGGCGGGTTAGGAGGCAAGCAACTTCGTGAGGCCAGGCGAAAGCCCGACGCTGTCGACCGGTGCGGGCAAAGCGAGCGCTCCGCTTGCGGCTTTTACGAGCTTCTGCCTGCGCCAGTGCCTCGGCCATCGAGATGGCGCAGGCGACGCCGTCGAGAAGCGGGGCATCGACCATCGTCTTCAGCCTGGCGGCAAGGCCTGCCAGGCCCGCGCCGCCCAGGATCACCACGTCGGCGCCGTCCTCGCGCACACAGGCGCTGCAGCCCTTGGCCAGCAGCGCCATCGCGGCCTTCGGATTGCGCGCGATATCGGCGCCGGTCGGCGCCACGGTGCGCACCGAGGCGAGCCGCGAGGAGAGGCCGTGGTTGGCCACGAACTCCTCCAGCATCGACTTCCAGCGCTCGCCGCCGGTGACGATGGAGAAACGATTGCCCATGGCGCAGGCCTGCAGGATCGAGGCGTCGGCCATGCCGACCACCGGCACCTTGGCGATCTCCTTGAGCGCAGCCAGGCCGGGATCGCCGAAGCAGGCCAGCACGACGGCGTCCTTGGCGTGCCACGGTCGTTGGCCAAGGCATCGACCGCGGCATGGCCGGCGATGGCGTAACCCACGCGCGAGGCGATGTAGCGTGGCCCGAAGGCACCGGTGACGGCGCGGAGCCTGGTGCCCTTCGACGCGAAGCGCTGGGCGGTCTTCAACACGAGGTCAGTGATCGATGCGGTGGTGTTGGGATTGATCAGCAGGATGTCGGTCATAGCTGCATGATCTCTTTCAGCCGGCCCACGTCATGGTTCTCGCCGATCGACAAAGCGCAGATGCGCGACACGTGGGTGATCGGCAGCCCGCTTTCCTTGGCCCAGGCGTTGAGCTGCGCCTGCGCGGCCCGCAGATCCTTCTTGGATGTTGCGGTGGCGCTGATCGGCACGCCCGAGTCGCGCAGGCACAGCAGCACGTCGCTCGAGAGCACGAAGGCATCCCAGCCCAGGAAACGCAGCAGGTACTGGCCGCTGAAACCGCCCAGCCGCGAGCCGCGCTTGGCGAACACGTCCAGCAGACCGGCCTGATCGTCGGCCGGCCAGGCGGCTAAAAACTTGCCGAAGCTGCCATGCTCGGCCGCGACGTCGCTCACGAACTTGGCGTTGTCGCGCACCGACCTGATCTTTTGCGGATTGCGCACGATGCGCTTGTCCGCGGCGAGCTTCTCCCAGAACTCGGCGGGCTGGAACAAAAGCCGCTTGGGATTGAATTCGAGGAAGGCCTCCTCGAAGCCCGGCCACTTCTTGTCGATGACGCTCCACACGAAGCCCGCCGAGAACACCCGGCAGGCCATTTCCGACAGCACGCGGTCGTCGCCCAGCTTGGCCAGCGCCTTGTTGTCGGGTTTCCTGGGCAGGAGGCTCGCCAGGACCTTCTCGCCGCCCTTGCGCTTGGCGGCGCGCTCGCGGATGCGCTTGAAGGGCACCTTGGCCACGGTCTTCGCCATTTGGGCTTACTCCAGCCAGCCGTCGAAGAAGTCGAAGACGCTCGCCTTGAACAGCCCGTGCGCGATCATCGAGAAGTGGTCGCAGCCCGGGATCGTCACCGCCCTGGCGCCGGCGATGGCGTCGGCCAGAACCTGCGGCGGCCCGGCCAGCTGGTCGCGCGCGCCGGCGATCACCAGGGTCGGCCGGCGGATCGACCCGAGCGCCTCCCGGGTGATCGGCGAACGCGGCCCGCGCGAGCAGGCGGCCAGCGCCAGCCTGTCCTCCTTCTGCTCGTCGGCGAAGTGGCGGAAGCTTTTCAGCATCGGATCGCTGATTTCGTCGGGCGATTGCGCTTCCATCGCCTTGGCCATGGCATCGGGCTCGCGGCCGGGCTCGAAGATCCTGCCGCCCACGCCGGCGACCACCAGGTGATCGATGCGGCCGCCATCGGCCATCGCCGCGGTCAGCGCGACGTGCGCCCCCATCGAGAAGCCCAGAAGATGCGCGCGCTCGACGCCGGCATGATCCATCAGGGCGAACACGTCCTTCGCCATCGCCTCGCGGTCGTAACGCGCGGGATCGTGCGGCTTGGCGCTTTCGCCGTGGCCGCGGCAATCGAGGGCGAAGCCGCGCAGGCCTTTGCCGGCGATGGCGTCGTACCAGCCCATGCGTTTCCAGTTTTCATACTTGTTGGACGAAAAGCCGTGCACCAGCACGATCGCCTTGCGGCCATCGGCGGGACCGAACTCGTCATAAGCGAGGGCCAAGCCATCGGACGTGAACTGAGCCATAACTTTCCCTAGCCTGAGCCATGAGGCGTCACAAGTTGCTTGGCGAGCGCGGGTGTCGGACAAAGGGCGAAACAAAGAGGAAACGCATGGCCGCCAGGATCGGCAAGACAGTGGGCGAGTCCCAGCCCTATTGGCCGGCCGCGCCCCATCGGCCAAAAGGCGCGCCGAATATCCTGGTCGTGCTGTTCGATGATGTCGGCTTCTCCGACTTCGGCTGCTACGGCTCGCCGATCGCCACGCCGGCCATCGACGCCCTCGCCGGCCGCGGCCTCCGCTACACCGGCTTCCACACCACGGCGATGTGCTCGACCACGCGGGCAGCCTTGCTGACCGGCCGCAACCACCATTCGGTGGGCGTCGGCTGCCTGGCCAACTTCGATTCGGGCTATCCCGGCTATCGCGGCAAGATCGCCCCCGAGGCCGGCACCCTGGCCGAGATGCTGCGCCCGCACGGCTATCGCAATTACATGCTGGGCAAGTGGCACGTGACGTCGCTCACCGAATTGGGCGCCACCGGCCCGTTCGACGGCTGGCCGCTCGGCCGCGGCTTCGACCGCTTCTACGGCTTCATGGACGCCGAGACCGACCAGTACGCGCCCGAGCTGGTGCGCGACAACACGCCGACGGAGCCCCCGGGCACCTTCGCCACCGGCTATCACCTGACCTCCGACCTGGTCGACCAGGGCATCCGCTACCTCGCCGATCATGTCGGCGACAATGACGAGAAGCCGTGGCTGATGTGGCTGGCCTTCGGCGCCTGCCATGCGCCGCACCAGGCGCCGCGCGACCTGATCCTGAAATACGATGCGATGTTCGCCAATGGCTGGGACGTCGAGCGCGAGCGCCGGCTCGCCCGCCAGATCGAGCTGGGCATCGTTCCCAAAGGCACGCGCCTGCCGCCGCGCAACGATGCGGTGAAGGCCTGGGACGAGGCGCCGGACGGCGAGAAGCGGCTCTATACGCGCCTGCAGGCGGCTTACGCTGCCATGCTCGATCATGCCGACCAGCACATCGCGCGGCTGATCGCTTTCCTCGAAACGGCGGGCCAGCTCGACGATACCTTGATCATCGTGATGTCGGACAATGGCGCCAGCCAGGAGGGTGGGCCGCTCGGCATGGTCAACGCCATGGGCCCCTACAATCTGCGCCGCGAGCCGATCGAGGAGAAGATCGCGCGCATCGACGATATCGGCGGGCCCGACACGCACTCCAACTTTCCGCTGGGCTGGGCGATGGCCGCCAACACGCCGCTGCGGCGCTACAAGCAGAACACCCATGGCGGCGGCATCCGTGATCCGCTGGTGATGGCCTGGAACCGGGGCATCGCCGCCCGCGGCGAGCTACGCCACCAGTTCTGCCACGCCAGCGATCTCGCACCGACCCTGCTCGACATCGTCGGCGTCAAGCCGCCCAAAGTGATCAACGGCGTGAAGCAGATGCCGATCGAGGGCACCAGCTTCGCCAGGAGCCTGGCGCGCGCCAAGGCGCCGTCGAAGCGCAAGCCGCAATATTTCGAGATGTTCGGCCATCGCGGCCTGGTGCAGGACGGCTGGAAGGCGGTGTGCTTCCATCCGCCGGGCGCCGACTTCGCCAAGGACAAATGGGAGCTCTTTCATCTCGCCCGCGATTTCAACGAAGTCGACGATCTCGCCGAGCGCGAACCGGCGCGCCTGAAGGCGATGATCGACGAATGGTGGCGCCAGGCCGAAGCCCACAAGGTGCTGCCGCTCGACGACCGCTTTGCGCCGCGCTTCGCCGACAACGCCAAGCGCTTCCACGGGCCGCGCCGGAAATTCGTCTTCCATGCCGGCATGGGCCACGTGCCGACCGACGTGGCGCCCGATGTCCGAAGCCGCACCTACACGATCGAGGCCGATGCGCGGATCGACGGGCCCGCGACCGAGGGCGTGCTGATCGCCCACGGCGACATGACCTGCGGCTACGCGCTCTACATCAAGGAAGGGCGGCTCGCCTACGACATGAATGTCGGCGGCGTGCATCACCTGATCGTCTCGGACCGGCCGGTGCCGGCCGGCAACCGCCGCCTGGGCCTCCGCATGCGCCGCAACAACGGAACGAACGTCGCCACCCTGCTGATCGACGGCGAACCCGCCGGCGGCTTCGAGACCGCGATCGGCTTCGTGAGCTTCATCTCGTGGTCGGGCCTCGACATCGGCCGCGACCGCGGCAGCCCGGTGTCGCACTACGAGGCGCCGTTCACTTTCACCGGCCGCCTGCGCAAGGTCACCGTGACCCTGGACGACGACCAGGCGCTCGACGCGAAATCGGCGGCGGTGGCGGCGCTGGCCCGCGAATGACCACCGTCCTGGAGCGTCCGGGGGTCGATAGCCCCTATGCCTGGCGGCTCGCCTTCGTGTCGACGTTCTGCATCGGCCTGGGCGGCGGCGCGATCTACCTGCCGGTCGTCGGCCTGAAGGAGATCGCCGCCGAGTTCGGCGACCGCCGCGCCGTGCCGTCGATGGCCTACATGCTGGGCTTCTTCGCCATGGGCATCGGCGGCGTGCTGATGGGCTGGCTGGCCGATCGCACCAGCCCGCGGGTGCCGCTCTTCATCGCCGGCGTGTCGATCTTCGCCGGCGGCTGGCTGGCCACCAGCGGCGGCGAGTTCGCGCTCTACGCCGGCTACGTCATCCCGCTGGGCTTTTTGGGCAATTCCGCGACCTTCACGCCGGCCATGAACAACATCCAGGGCTGGTTCGATCGCCGCCGCAGCATCGCCGTCTCCCTCATCTCGGTCGGTCCGGCGATCTCGGGCTTCGTGTGGCCGCAGATCTATCGCTGGCTGCTGCCCGATGTCGGCTGGCGCCAGACCCTGGTGATTTACGGCGTCATCGCCGGCACGCTCCTGTTCCTCTGCGCCTTCTACGTGCGGCCCGCGCCGGTCGTGCATCGCGCCGGCAAGCGCGCGCCTGAGGACCTGTCGGTCCTGCCCATGTCGTCGCCCGCGCTGATGGCGCTCCTGTCGGCCGCCGGTTTCTGCTGCTGCCTCGCCATGGCCGTTCCCTTCGTGCACATGGTGGCTTTCTGCGGTGACCTGGGCTTTGCCGCGGCGCGCGGCTCGGAGGCGATATCGCTGATCCTGCTGACCGCCGTGGCCGCGACCTTCGCCATGGGACGGCTGTCCGACTATATCGGACCCATCAAGGTCAGCCTGCTCTGCGCCGTGATCCAGATCGCCTCGCTGCTGGGTTTTGTGTTCGTCGAAAGCCTTTCCGGCATCTACACCCTGTCGGTGATCCACGGCATTCCCTACATCGCCATCGTGCAGGGCTATGCCCTCATCCTGCGCTACCTCTACGGACCGGCCATCGCCGCCTGGCGGCTGGGCGTGGTCATGCTGTTCGCCATGGCCGGCATGGCGGTCGGCGGCTGGCTGGGCGGCGCCATTTTCGACGCCACGCTCAGCTACCGCACCGCCTTCCAGGCAGCGCTCGCCTTCAATCTCCTGAACCTGATGCTGCTCGGCATGCTGCTTTTCTCGCGCCGCCGCCGCCTCTATGCATAACTCCCAGCCATGAGTGCTCCATGAACAACGATCTCTGGAAACTGACGGCCGTCGAGGCAGTGGCGCTGTTGAAGAAGCGCGAAATCTCGCCGCTCGACCTTGTCGAGGCCTCGGCCCGGCGCATCGCCGAGGTCGAGCCGGCCGTGAACGCGCTGCCCACGCTCTGCCTCGATCGCGCGCGCGATCACGCCCGGCGCATCATGGCCGGTACGGCCTGCGAAGCCTCCGGCGAAGCAGGCTGGCTTGCCGGTCTGCCGGTGTCGATCAAGGACCTCACCGACGTCGCGGGCGTGCGCACGACCTACGGCTCGCCGCTCTTCGCCGACCATGTGCCGGCCAGATCCCATCCGATCGTCGAGCGCATCGAGCGCAAGGGCGGCATCGTGGTCGGCAAATCCAACACGCCCGAATTCGGCGCCGGCGGCAGCACCTTCAACGAAGTGTTCGGCCGCACGCGCAATCCCTGGAACACCTCGCTCACCTGCGGCGGCTCGACCGGCGGCGGCGCGGTGTCGCTGGCGACCGGCGAGGTCTGGCTGGCCCAGGGCACCGACCATGGCGGCTCGCTGCGCCGCCCCGGCACCTATTGCTCGGTGGTGGGCCTGCGCCCCTCGCCGGGGCGGGTGACGCGCGGCACCGTGAACAATCTCTATCTGCCGCTCTCGGTGCAGGGACCGATGGCGCGCACCGTTGCCGACCTGGCGCTGTTCCTCGACACCATGGCGGGCCTCGACCTGCACGACCCGATGACTTTCGACGCGCCGGCCGTGTCGTTCAGCGACGCCGTGGCGCGACCGGTGGCGCCCAAACGCGTGGCCTTCACTGCCGACTACAACGGCAAGATGGCGATCGATCGCGAGCTCCGCGAGATCTGCACCAAGGCGGCAAGGCGCTTCGAGGAACTGGGCTGCATCGTCGAGGAGGCCTCGCCCGACATCGGCGCCATCGACGAGGCGTTCCTCAACCTCCGCAGCCAGGCCTTCGTCGTCGACCGCGAGCTGCAGCTCAAGGAGCATCGCGACAAGCTGAAGCCCGACATCGTGTGGAACACCGAACGCGGGCTCACTCAGACGCCTTCGGCCCTCGCCTGGGCCGAGCGCGAACGCGCCGCCTTGTACCGCCGCATGGTCGAGTTCTTCCAGAAGTACGACCTGCTGGTGACTCCGGGCGCGCCGACCGCGGCGTTCGACGTCAACCTGCGCCATCCCGAGACGATCGGCGGCAAGAAGCCCGAGAACTACATGGCGGGCTCGACCGTGAACTCGGCGATCACCATGACGACCTGTCCGGCCATCGCCGTGCCCTGCGGGTTCGACCAGTACGGCCGTCCGGTCGGCCTGCAACTCGTCGGCAAGCCGCGCGGCGAGGCCGCCCTCCTGCAGGCGGCGTCGCTCTACGAAAGGCTTTTAGGCCTCGACCGCCTCCTGCCCATCGACCCCAAGCCGGGAACCGTGCCACCATCCATCTCATAACCTCCCCCGTTCATACGGGAGAGGAAGATGTAAGGGGAGGCGGCAATGCGGGTCGTGATCACCGGCGCCAGCCGCGGTATCGGACGTGCCACGGCATTGAAGCTCGCCGCCGACGGCGCGGAGGCGCTCACGCTCTGCGACGTGGCCTATCTCGACGAGCTCGAATCGCTCGCCGCCAACCTGCGCACGGCGGGCTGCAAGGTGTGCACGCTCAAGGCCGACATGGCGCAAGCCCCAGCGAACCCGCCCGGGTGGTGGCTACCGCCGTGAAGGCGATGGGCGGCATCGACGCCATCGTCGGCAATGCCGGCATCACCGCGCCCGGCAAGCTGGTCGATCTCGACATCGCGACCTGGGACCGCATCTTCGACGTCAACCTCCGCGCCAACTGGCTGCTGGCCAAGGCCGCCCATCCGCATCTCAAGCGATCGCGCGGCGCCGTCGTCATG
Organism: uncultured Alphaproteobacteria bacterium; assembly: GCA_963755585.1. GTDB lineage: Bacteria > Pseudomonadota > Alphaproteobacteria > Reyranellales > Reyranellaceae > Reyranella. The sequence goes on along the minus strand of CAVWKN010000007.1, from coordinate 93,095 downwards.
CTGGCCTCGATGGCCGGCATCATGCCGCAGATCCCGACCGGCGCTTACAGCCCGGCCAAGGCCGCGCTCGTCATGCTGACGGAAATGCTGGCCATGGAATGGGCGGCCGACGGCATCCGCGCCAATTCCGTCTGCCCGGGCTTCGTGCACACCTCGATGACCGACGCGATCTACCGCCAGTCCAGCCTGGCGCGCGGCCGCGCCAAGCTGGTGCCGCTCGGGCGGGTCGCCAAGCCGGGCGACATCGCCGACGCCGTCGCTTTCCTGCTGAGCCCGCAGGCGAGCTACATCACCGGCCAGGCGCTGGTGGTCGATGGCGGGCTTACCCGCTCGATCCTCAACCACGTGCCGGGCATCGCCGCCACGCCCAAAGGAAAGTGAATGAAAGCCTCGCTGTTCTATCTGCCCAGCATCGGCAGCCGCGCCGAGATCGAGGCCGGCATGGCCGGCATGAATCCCGATTTCTACCAGCGCATGCTCCGAGAGCTCACCGAGCAGATCAAGCTCGGCGACGCGCTGGGCTACGATTCGGTGAGCTTCACCGAGCATCATTTCCACATCGAGGGCTTCGAGCTTTCCAACAATCCGGTGCTGCTCGACCTCTACTTCGCGATGCAGACCAAGCGCATCCGGGTCGGCCAGCTCGGCATCGTGCTGCCGGCCTCCAATCCGATCCGCGTCGCCGAAGACATCGCCATGCTCGACCACATGACCGGCGGCCGCGCCAATGCCGGCTTCGCGCGCGGCTACCAGCGCCGCTGGGTCGACGTCATGGCGCAGCAGACGCACGGCATCCATGGCGCGCTGCCCAACCAGCATGACGAGATCGACAACGCCAATCGCCTGGCCTTCGAGGAGAATTTCCGCATCGTCAAGAAATGCTGGACCGAGGAGATGCTGACCCACGACGGCAGGTTCTGGAAGGTGCCGGCCGGTCCGACGCCGTGGACCCTCGACACCACGGCGAAGTGGGGCAAGGGCGTGAAGGACGGAATTCTCACTGCCGTCGGCGTCGTGCCCAAGCCGTTGCAGAAGCCGCATCCGCCCCTGTTCCAGCCCTTCGCCAGCTCGGAGAACACCGTGCGCTTCTGCGCCCAGGAGGGCATCACGCCGATCCTGCCGCCGATGCTGCCGGTCTACGAGGAGAAGCTCTACAGCGTCTATTCCGAGGTTTCCGGCAAGCCCAGGGGGCAGGGCGTGGGCGTGCTGCGCGACGTCATCATCACCGATACCGACGAGGAGGCGATGGCGCTGTGGCGCGATTCCGGCCAATTCTCCGGCCGCGCCTGGTTCGAACCGTTCGGCTTCCGCCGCGGCATGCAGGATCCGCAAACCGGCAAGTACCCGACGTCCGAGGAGATCATCGCCATGGGCTATGCCTATGTCGGCACCGTCGACACGGTGCTGCGGGCCATGGAAACCCAGCAAAAGCGGCAGCCGGTCGATTGGGTATTCTGCTACACTTACAACAGCCTGGTACCCCACCCGATCCTGATGAAGTCGATCGAGAAGTTCTGGACCAAGGTGATGCCGCGTTTCCGATAGACCCTGGAGGATGGCCATGGGCATGTTGAGCGACGAGGAACGAGCCAGACTCATCCCGGCCGAACTGGCCGCCAGCCCCACGCCGGTGCCGACCCAGGTCGTCTCGAGCGACGAGTTCCTGCCGGTCCCGCAGACCGAGCGCCAGAAGAAGGTCGAGGCGCGCATGAACGCGCTGGGCGACGAGTACGGCAGGAAGAACGGCCTGCCGCGCCGGCGCTTCTTCCAGACCGCGGCCGGCATGGCGACGGCGTTCGTCGCCATGAACGAAGTCTACGGCCCGCTCTACGGTGCATCGCCCGCCGAAGCGAAAAGCGTCGACCTCGCGCAGGCGCGCGCCGATGGATTGAAGGATCAATTCATCATGGACGTGCACACGCACTTCCTGCGCGACGACACGCGGCTCGAAGGTTTTGCGCGCGGCAGGGAAGCCGTTGGCCAGGCCGGCTGGAATCCGGCACTGGTCGGCAAGCCGCAGACGCTCGACGACCTCAAGTACCCCAACTGGTTCAAGGAGATCTATCTCGACAGCGACACCAAGGTGGCGCTGATCAGCGGCTCGCCGTCGGAGGATCCGCGCGACTGGTTCCTGACCAACGACATGAAGCTCGACGCGCGCACGCGGGTGAACCAGGCGGCGGGCTCGAGGCGCTGCCTGTCGCATGCCATCTTCACGCCGGGCTATCCCGGCTGGATGGACGAGGTCGACCGCGCCATCGCCACGCTGAAGCCCGATTCGTGGAAGGGCTACACGGTCGGCGACAACACCAACAAGGACTTGTCGACTCATCCCTGGCGCATGGACGACGAGAAGCTGGTCTATCCCTTCTACGAAAAGATCGTGAAAGCGGGTCACGACATCGTCTGCGTCCACAAGGGACTCTATCCGCCCTCGACCGAACAGCGTTTCCCCAACCTCACCGGCTACGCCACGGTCGACGATGTCGGCAAGGCGGCCAAGGACTGGCCGCAGATCCGCTTCGTGATCTACCACTCGGCCTTCCGCTGGACCGGCGCGCCCGGCGCTTCGGCTGACGGCTATGCCCAGTTCGAGAAGACGGGCAGGGTCGAATGGACCAGCGACCTGGCCGAGATCCCGACCAAGTACGGCGTCAGCAACGTCTACGCCGACCTGGGCCAGATCTTCGCCCAGACCATGGTGGTCGAGCCGCGCCTGTGCGCCGCCCTGATGGGCATGCTGGTCAAGGGCATGGGCGTCGATCACGTCGTGTGGGGCACCGACGCGCTGTGGACCGGCGCGCCGCAATGGCAGATCGAAGGGCTGCGCCGGCTGGAAATCCCCGAGGACATGCGAAAGAAGTACGGCTTCGCCGAACTGGGTCCGGCCGACGGCCCGGTCAAGCGCGCCATCTTCGGCGAGAACTCGGCGAAAATGTACCGCTATGAGATCAAGAAGGCGGCGTGGCGCGACGATCGCTTCGCCGCCATCAAGTCCGATTACGAGCGGCGTGGCCCGGCACCATCGAACCTGAGATACGGATTCGTCACGCCGGGCTGACAGCAAAGCTGTTCGGCGTCAAAATTGCATTCGGTCGGGGGGACCGAACAAGGGGGATCAATGCACGAATTCATCACCGGCACGCGCCGTCGCAGCCTGCTGAAGGCCGGTGCCGCCGCGTCGCTGCTCGCCATCGCGCCATCGGCGCTGCGCGCCCAGCCGAAGATCGCGCCGCCCAACATCATCAAGGCCGGCACGCTCATCATGTCGATCAACCCGACCCTGCCGCCGCTGCAGTTCGTCGACGACAAGGGCCAACTGCAGGGCATGCGGGTCGAGCTCGCCAACGAATGCTGCAAGCGGCTCGGCCTGGCGCCCGAGTACATTCGCACAGAATTCGCAACCATGATCCCGGGCCTCGCCGCCAAGCGTTGGGACATGATCAACACCGGCATCTTCTGGACCGAGGAGCGCTCGAAGCTGATGTACATGGTGCCCTACGAGCAGGCCGCCATCAGCTTCCTCGCGGCCAAGGGCAATCCGCTCGGCCTCAAGACGATCGACGATCTCGCCGGCAAGCGCATCTCGGTCGAGCTGGGCGGCATCGAGGAACGGCGTACCCGCGAGGTCAGCGACATCGTGACCAAGAAGGGGCTGAAGCCGGTCAACGTGCTCACCTTCAACAACTTCGCCGAGGCCTTCCAGGCGCTGAAGGCCGGCCAGTCGGATGCCGCCACCAGCATCGACGCCACGGCGATGTTCATGCAGCAGCGCGGCGACTTCACCCGCGCCATCAGCGGCGTCTTCCCGCAGACCGCCTGCTTCGCTTTCGCCAACAAACCGCTGGCCGAGGCCGTCGTCGGCGCCCTGAACGACCTGAAGAAGGACGGCTTCTACGGCAAGCTGCTCGATCAGTACGGCGTGCTCCAGATCGACGAGCCGACCTTCTCGATCAAGGGCCCGGGACCGGCTGAGGCACCTGTCGTCCTGCGAGTCCGCGAAGGGAAGGAGCCTCATGGCATTTCATCAGGCACGCCGCTTGCCGTCGTCATGAGATCCTTCGCTGCGCTCAGGATGACTGAGGGAACGTCATGAAAGTCTGGAACTGGGAAGGCTTCTGGGGCTACTTCACCAATCTCTATCTCCTGGAAGGCGCGCTGTGGACGATCGGGCTCACGATCAGCACGTTGATCCTGGGCGGCATGATCGGCCTTCTTCTCGCGGTCATGCGGCTTGCCAGGCACAAGGCGCTGTCGCGGACTGCCGAGGTCTATGTCTGGATCTTCCGCGGCACGCCGCTGCTCGTGCAGCTCATCATCATCTACACCGGCCTGCCGCAGCTCGGCCTGGTGCGCTTCTCGGTCATCGAGGCGGCCGTCATCGGTCTGGCGCTGAACGAGGCGGCCTATCTCTCCGAGATCCTGCGCGGCGGCATCCTGTCGGTCGCCAAGGGCCAGACCGAGGCGGCGCGCGCGCTGGGGCTCAGGCCCTACCAGATCTTCCGCAAGGTCGTGCTGCCGCAGGCGCTGCGCGTCATCATCCCGCCGCTCGGCAACTCGGTGAACGGGCTCCTCAAGACCACGTCGATCGCCTCGGTGATCTCCATGGAGGAGGTGCTGCGGCGCGGCCAGATCCTGATGCAGCAGAAGTTCCAGGTGCTGGAAGTCTTCATGGTCGTGGCCATCATCTACCTGGTGATGACCACCTGCTGGGACTTCGTGCAGCGCCGCATCGAGGCCTATTACGGCAAGGCCTACGGCCCCGCCGCCGAGCAGCAGCTCGCGCGTGACGACCACTAGGCGCGGGCGCGCGCCTTCTCCTCCGCCAGCACGCCCATCTGGCGCAGCACTTCGCGCAGGGCCGGGCGCTGCGCCTCGGGCAGCGGCAGGCGTGGCGCGCGCGGCGGACCCATCGGCATGCCCATCATCTCGAAGCACGCCTTGGTGCCCGAGACGTAGCGCGGCCCGCCGACCCACCACAGCAGCGGAGTCATCTTGTTGTAGAGGGCGAGCGCGGTATCCATGTCGCGCTTGTCGGCCACCAGCTCGAACAGCTCGGCCGACCAGCGCGGGATGACGTTGGAGCACACCGCGACCCAGCCTTCCGCGCCCAGCCAGAACGATTCGTAACCCAGCACGCCCGCGAACACCGTCATCTTGTCGCCGGCCAGCCGGATGATGTCGCGCACCCGCGTCGGATCGAGCGTCGATTCCTTCACGTACAGGCAGTTCGGGATCTGCGCGATGCGGGCGATCAGCTCCGGCATCATGTCGACATTGGCCGTCGCCGGATTGTTGTAGACCATGATCGGGATCGAAATCGCGTCCGATACCTTCTTGTAGTGGGCATAGAGCTCGTCGTCGGTCGGCACGCTGTAGAAGGGCGGGATGATCATCACGCCGTCGGCGCCCATCGATTCGGCCTCGCGGCTCGCCCGCACGACCTCGTCGGTCCATTCCGCCCCCGTGCCGATCAGCACCGGCACGCGGCCGGCCGCCTGCTTGACCACGGTCTCGACGATCTGGCGCCGCTCGTCGGGCGTCACGCTCAGGAACTCGCCGGTGCTGCCCAGCGGGATCAGGCCATGGATGCCTTCCTCGATCTGGAAGTCGACCAGGCGCCTGAGCGCCGCTTCGTCGACCTTCTTCCCGTCGGCGGTGAACGGCGTGATCAGGACGGTATAGGTGCCGCGAAACTTCTTCATCGAAACTCCCGTCGGGCATTGGCCGGCGCTCTTTCGGCATTGTAAACCTTTTGGCATGCGCCTGAAGCATCCCGATATGCGGCCGGCGGGCGCGCCGGTCCGCCTCCGCTTCGACGGTCGCGAGATCGAGGCGCTGCCGGGCGAGACCATCGCCGCGGCATTGGCCGCCGCCGACCTCGTCGCCGTCCGCCAGGCGCGCTCGGGTGCGCCGCGCGGGCCATTTTGCGGCATGGGCGTCTGCTTCGACTGCCTGGTCACGGTCGACGGCAAGCCGAGCCAGCGCGCCTGCCTCACCAAGGTCGAGGCCGGCATGGAGGTCCATTCGGCGCCCGTCGCGACATTGCGTCCATCCGAGCCCGTCCCGCCCGCCGACGAGATCGCCTGCGACGTGCTGGTGGTGGGCGCGGGACCGGCCGGCCTGTCGGCAGCCCGCAGCCTCGCTCTGGCCGGCGCCGACGTGATCGTGGCCGACGAGCGCCTGCATCCCGGCGGGCAGTATTTCAAGCCGCTCGCCGCCTCGCACGAAGCCGATCCGTCGACCCTCGACCGCCAGTTCCGCGAAGGCGCCATCCTGCGCCAGTCGGCGCTGCTGGCCGGCGTCCGGATCCTGAGCGAGGCGACGGTCTGGGCCGCTTTCTCGGCCCACGAGGTCGCCGCCATCGTCGCCGGCCATTCGACGCTGTTTCGCCCCAAGCGCCTGGTGCTGGCGACAGGCGCCTACGAGCAGTCGCTGCCGGTGCCGGGCTGGACCCTGCCCGGCGTCATGACGGTGGGCGGCCTGCAGACCCTGGCCCGCTCCTACCGCGTGGCGCCCGGCCAGCGCATCGTGATCGCCGGCAACGGACCGCTCTGCCTGCAGACCGCCGTCGAGCTTCTGGACGGCGGCGCCCACGTCGTGGCCGTGCTGGAAGCGGCCGGGCGTCCGGGCCTCGCCGCGTGGCGCGATCTTCTCGCCGCCGCTGCGGCCGGGCCCGGCCTCCTGGTCGAAGGCATGAGCCTCGCCAGCCGGCTGCGCGGCCTGCTGCACTGGGATCGCAAGGTGACGCGCCTCGTCGGCGAGGGGCGCGTGCAAAGGCTCGAGGCGGGTGATTGGTCGATCGATGCCGATATCGTGGCGCTGGGCTACGGTTTCTCCTCGTCGTCGGAACTGGCGCGCTCGCTGGGCTGTGCCCATCGCTTCGTGCCGCGCGGTTCCGGCTCGATGGAGACGCTGACCAGCGCGGAAGGTCGCACCAGCGTGGGCGAGGTCTTCGCGATCGGCGATGGCGCGCGCTTCGGCGGCGCCCAGGCGGCGCGGGCGCAGGGCGTCGTGGCGGCGGCGGCGATCGCGGCCGATCTCGGCCTGAAGGTTCCGGAACCCAAGGCCCAGCGCCGCACGCTCGGCCGCTCCCGACGCTTTCAGGCGGCGCTGTGGCGGCTGTTCGAGGCGCCGCCTTTCGATCCCGATGCGATCGACGACAGCGCCATCGTCTGCCGCTGCGAGGAGGTGACGGCGGGAGAGCTCCGCCGGCAGGTCGCGGCCGGCCACGATTCGCCGGCGGCGTTGAAGCGCGCCTGTCGCGTCGGCATGGGCCGCTGCCAGGGCCGCTACTGCGCCGCCGTCGTGGCGCGCATGACGACCGGCGAGGTCGACGAATTCGGGCTGTTCGCGCCACGACCGCCGGCCAAGCCGGTGCCCATCCATGCGCTCTCGGTCGAGCGGCCGGAATGGACGGGCCACAAGGATTTCGTGCCGCCCGACATGGCCCGGCCGCGCGAGGTCGAGCCGTTGCCCGTCGAGACCGTCGATACCCTGGTTGTCGGTGGCGGCGTCGCCGGATCCTGCCTCGCCTATTGGCTGGCGCACGAAGGCATCGAGACCCTGGTGGTCGAGCGCGACGAGGTGAACCTGCAGGCCTCCGGTGCCAACGCGGGCAGCCTGCACGTGCAGCTCCTGGCCTTCGACTTCGCGCTGGACGCGCCGCCGGCCAACCGTGCCGCCGACACCCTGCCGCTGGGGCCGGCCTCGGTGGCGCTGTGGCAGGAGATCCAGCGTGAGACCGGCCAGGACCTCGAGATGAAGGTCTGCGGCGGGCTGATGCTGGCGGAGAACGAGCGCGACATCGCGTTCCTCAAGGGCAAGATCGCGCTGGAGAAGAGCCGCGGCATCGAGGCCGAACTGTTGGGCGCCAACGAGCTGCGCGCGCTCGAACCCTGCATCGGCGATGTCGCCATCGCCGCCGAATGGTGCCCGGGCGAAGGCAAGATCAATCCGCTGAAGGGCACCTATGCCGTGGTCGGGCGGGCCAAGGCGCTGGGCGCACGCTTCCGGCGCGGCAGCAGCGTGAGCGCGATCGAACGCGACGGCACGCACTGGAAGGTGACCACCAGCCGCGGCGAGATCCGCGCCCGGCGGGTGGTCAACACGGCGGGGCCGTGGGCGGCCGAGGTGGCGCGCATGGCGGGCGTCGAGATTCCGGTGCGCGCCGCGCCGCTGCAGATGGTCGTCACCGAGCCCACGGCGCCGACACTGTCGCGTCTCGTGGCCTACGCCCACCGCCATCTCACCCTGAAGCAGATGGCGTCGGGCGCCTTCATGATCGGCGGCGGCTGGACGGCCGAGCTCGACCCGCAGAACAGGCTCTCGCGCGCGCTCCGCGGCAGCGTCGAGGGCAATCTCTGGATCGCCAGCCGCGCCGTGCCGGCGCTGGCGTCGCTGCACGCCATCCGCATCTGGGCCGGCATGAACGTCAATATCGACCGAGCGCCCATCCTGGGCGAGGTGCCGGGCCTGCCCGGCTTCTACAATTGCGTCAGCTCCAACGGCTATACCCTGGCGCCGGTGCTGTCGCGGCTGACGGCCGAGATGCTGGCCGGCCGCTCGACCAGCCTGCCGGTGGCGCCATTCTTGCTCAGCCGGTTTGGCTGATTTTTCAGACGAGGCCGCCATGGAAACGTCGAACAAGACCGCGCGTGAGCTCTACGAGGCCGTGAAGGCCAACCCCAACCGCCAGCGCTTCGGATTTGGCCGCAAGCCCGCCTTGGTCAATGTCGATCTTCAATGCGCCTATACCCGTCCGGGCGAATTCGTGACGGCCTATGAAACGGATCCGAAGCAGATCGACTATGTGAACCAGCTGGCGCGGCTGTTCCGCGCCAACCGTTGCCCGGTGATCTGGACCTACGTGGCTTATCTCGAGTTGGGCGAGGATTGCGGTGTCTGGGGCACCCGGACCGACACGCCGGACTCGTTGCAGAACATCAAGGCCGATTCGCGCCGCGCCCAGCTCGACGAGCGCTGCGAGATCGACCGCGCCTACGACATCGTGTTCAACAAGCGCATGGCGTCGGCGTTCTTCGAAACCAACCTCGGCTCGCTGTTCACCTTCCACAAGGTCGACACCGTGATCGTCACCGGCGGCTCGACGTCAGGCTGCGTCCGCGCCACCGTCGTCGACAGCCTGTCCCGAAGCTTCCGCACCGTCGTCCCGGAAGAATGCGTCTCCGACAAGCACGAGAGCCCGCACTACGCCAACCTCTACGACATGGCCCTGAAGTACGCCGACGTCCTCCCGGTCGCCGAGGTGCTGTCGTTCATGGAGCAATACAAGCCGGCGAACTGACTGCTGGGGGCGCGCCACTCCAGTGGCGCGGTTCCTTCGGCCGCAAGGATGCGCGCCACTGGAGTGGCGCGCCCCCAGCAGATCAATTGAAGATCGACGGATCGATCAGCGGCTTGCCGCGCGGTCGCGCCGCTTCCGGCCGGTCGCACTTCTGGAACAGGCCGCGGCCGGCCGAGCCGCTCATCTTCGCTTCTTCCATCACGACCTCGCCGCGCGACAGGGTCATCACCGGATAGCCCGTGAGCTCGCGGCCCTCGTAGGGCGTGTAGTCGCAATTGTGATGCAGGATCGTGTTGGTGAGGCTCACCTTTCGATGTGGGATCCCACAGCACGATGTCGGCATCGGCGCCGACGGCGATCGTGCCCTTGCGCGGATGCAGGCCGTAGATCTTGGCGGCGTTGGTGGAACTCAGCGCCACGAACTGCTGCAACGTAAGGCGACCCTTGTTGACGCCCTCGGAGAAGAGCAGCGGCAGGCGGGTCTCCACGCCCGGCACGCCGTTGGGGATCTTGCGGAAGCTCTTGCGCCGCGCCCGGCAGCTTCTTGCCGCGCACGTCGTCGTACTTGAAGGCGGCATGGTCCGACGACAGGACGTGGAAGGTGTTGGCCGAAAGCCCGGTCCAGATGTGCTCCTGGTTGTCGGTGCCGCGCGGCGGCGGCGAGCACACGCATTTGCTGCCCTCATCGCCCGGCTTCTCGAAGTCCTCTTCGCTCAGGAACAGGTATTGCGGGCAGGTCTCGCCATAGACCCTGAGGCCGCGCGCCTGGGCGCGCTGGATCTCGTGCATCGCCTCCTTGGACGAGACATGCACCAGCAGCATCGGCACGTCCAAAAGCTCGGCCAGCGAGATGGCGCGGTGCGTGGCCTCGCGCTCGACCACGAAGGGCCGCGACGTGGCGTGGAACTTGGCGGCCGTCATGCCCTTGAGCTCGAGCCGCTCGGTCAGCCAGGTGATGCAGTCGGAATTCTCGGCATGGATCATCAGCATCGCCTGCTCGCGCCGCGAGGCCGCCAGCGCATCGAGCATCTCGCGGTCGGTGAGCTTCACGTCGTCGTAGGTCATGTAGACCTTGAAGGAGGTGTAGCCGTCGGCCACCAGCGCCGGGAAATCCTGGCCCATGATCTTCTCGCTGGGATCGGACAGGATCACGTGGAAGGCATAGTCGATCAGCGACTTGCCCTCGGCGCGCTTGTGATAGCGGTTGACCGCGTCGCGCAGCGACTGGCCGCGGCTCTGGTAGGCGAAGGGAATGATGGTGGTCGTGCCGCCGGCCGCCGCCGCCCGGCTGCCGCTCTCGAAATCGTCGCAGAACACCGAGCCGTCGGCGGTGTCCTGGTCGAAATGGACATGGGCATCGATGCCGCCCGGCACGGCGATCAGGCCGGTGGCGTCGATCTCCTTGCGGCCCTTGTCGAGGCGCTCGCCCAGCGCCACCACCCGGCCGCCGACGACGCCGATATCGCCCTTCACGACGTCCGAGGCCGTGGCGATGGTGGTGTTGCGGATGACGAGATCGTACTCGGCCATGAAGCCTGCACAAAATGACAGCAGGACCTGACGACATCGAACGAGTTAAAACGATCCTTATCGATCTGCTCAATAGCGCCCCTGTGCAAAAAATCAGATTCTCTGCTGAGGCCGTCACGATTACTCCCGAAGCATATCGTGATGTGGCGTCGAAAATACGGTCGGGCTGGTTGTCAATCGAATTTGGTCCCGTACCGACAGGCGGGGCGGCCGCCTATGATCCTACGAACAACACGATCTTCGTAGGGCCTGATCCCGACCTTGAGCCCGACTTGTCCGTGATGGTTCATGAACTGACCCACGCCGTCATCGACAACATGAATTTCGCGGGATCGCGGCCCCACATTGGACTGCATGTCACTGAAGACGAAGGCATTGCCTATATCGCCGAGCAGCTCTATCGGCGCTACACGGGCGTTCCCCGTAGCGGCGGTGATACCCCGGCCGCCGTCAGTATCTTCCAAATCGCTTATGAGATCGCGGGGAATATCTCCCGCAGCTTTCCTGAATCCTATACAGTGACCCAGGACGAAATTCGATGGCTTCGCAACGCCGTTGGTCATAGCCCAGACTACAGCGACAAGCGCGGGCAACTTACGCAGAGCGATGGCATCGGTAGGCGAAGGTGACTCCACATAGGTTGCAGCAACCAATGATGGCGATCTGGCAGGGGTTACGCATACGACCCGTTCGCCTGCATCGCGAAGTTGTCTTGTTCACCGACGCTCCGAAACATCGCCGACAAGGTGGTCACGGTCACTTGTGACAGACGAATTGACAGCGGGAGCCTCGACCTGCGCGCAGCGGTATGCTCCATTATGGGAGTTTGCGGTAGCGGTTGACCGCGTCGCGCAGCGACTGGCCGCGGCTCTGGTAGGCGAAGGGAATGATGGTGGTCGTGCCGCCGGCCGCCGCCGCCCGGCTGCCGCTCTCGAAATCGTCAGCGAACACCGAGCCGTCGGCGGTGTCCTGGTCGAAATGGACATGGGCATCGATGCCGCCCGGCACGGCGATCAGCTCGGTGGCGTCGATCTCCTTGCGGCCCTTGTCCAGCCGCTCGCCCAGCGCCACCACCCGGCCGCCCACGACGCCGATATCGCCCTTCACCACGTCCGAAGCCGTGGCGATGGTGGTGTTGCGGATGACGAGATCGTACTCGGCCATGAATTTCCCCTCCGGCGATCGGACAGCGCCAAAATAGCAAGTCCCATGCCGTGCAGGGATTATGAACTAAAAAGGCGCCGGTGGCCGTTGACGCTGCTGAGCAATGTTGTGGCGTATACCTGCCGACCCTGGTGAAGGAGGATCGGTATCATGTCCGCGTTTCAATCCAGCCGCGCGACTGCCTTTTGCCGGCATCGCTGGCGGCAGATCGGCATCTTCCTGGCGATTCCGCCCTCCATAGCGGCGCGAAAGAATTATCTGTCGCGCAGACGGCCAAGGCGCGACCCAACCGCCGAAACCTCCCAAACCTCCCAAACCTCCGAAACCTCCCAAACCCTGGCGATAGGGCGCCCCACCTAGACCCGGCCCGCGCGCCGGGCCACACTCGCCTCAACGTAAAAGGAACCGTCATGAATTGCTGGATCGGACCGCTGGTCGCCGTGCTCGCCGCCTGTGCGTTGGCTCTACCCGCCATGGCGCAAACTGCCATCAAGCCCGCCATCGTCTACAGCACCGGCGGAAAGTTCGACAAATCCTTCAACGAAGGCGTCAGCATGGGCGCCGAGAAATTCACCAAGGAAACCGGGATCGCGGTGGCCGAGTTCGAGCCCACCAACGAGACCCAGTTCGAGCAGGCGCAGCGGCGCTTTGCCCAGCGCGGGCAGGATCCCATCGTCGCCGTCGGCTTCTCGCAGGCCGTCTCGCTGGGCAAGGTCGCCAAGGAATTCCCCAACATCCACTTCACCATCATCGACAGCGTGGTCGACCTGCCCAACGTGCAGTCCGTCGTGTTCCGCGAGCATGAGGGCTCGTTCCTGGTCGGCGTGCTGGCGGCGATGGCCTCGAAGAGCGGCAAGATCGGCTTCGTGGGCGGCATGGACATCCCGCTGGTCCGGAAATTCCAGTGCGGCTTCGAGCAGGGCATCAAGTACGCCAATCCCCAGGCCGAGCTCATCTCCAACATGACCGGCACGACGCCGGCCGCCTGGAACGATCCGGGTCGCGGCGCCGAGCTCGCCAAGGGCCAGTTCGATCGCGGCGTCGACGTCGTCTATGCCGCCGCCGGCTCGACCGGCATCGGCATCCTGCAGGCCGCCAAGGATCGCGGGAAGCTCGGCATCGGCGTCGATTCCAACCAGAACTACCTGCATCCCGGCACGATGCTGACCTCGATGCTGAAGCGCGTCGACCTCGCGACCTACAACAGCTTCAAGGCGGCGCAGGCCGGCACCTGGAAGGCCGGCACGCAGGTGCTGGGCCTCAAGGAAGGCGGCGTCGACTGGGCGCTCGACAAGGACAACGAGAAGCTGATCACGCCCGAGATGAAGGCCAAGGTCGCCGCCGCCAAGGCCGACATCGAATCGGGCAAGATCGTCGTCCACGATTACATGAGCAACAACGCCTGCAAGTGACGCTGGAAGTGGCACTGAGCCGGTGATGGCACGCCGCTGCGGCGATCGAGCTCCAGGGCATCCAGAAATCGTTCGGCGACGTGCACGCCGTGCGCGGCGTGTCGTTGCGCATCGAGAAGGCCGCGATCACCGGCATCGTCGGCGAGAACGGCGCCGGCAAGTCGACCCTGATGAGCATCCTCTACGGCCTCTACAACGCCGACGCCGGCGAAATTCGCGTCGAGGGCCGCGCCGTCCGCATGGACAACCCGCGCGATGCCATCGCGCACGGCATCGGCATGGTCCATCAGCATTTCATGCTGGTCGGCACCTTCACCGTGCTCGAGAACCTGGTGCTGGGCGCCGAGGGCGGACCGTTGCTGGCCGGCGGCCTGGCGGCGGCGCGCGCCGAGCTGGCGCGGCTCGCCCGCGAATACGGGCTTTCGGTCGATCCCGACGCGCTGGTGGCGGACCTGTCGGTGGGCGAGCAGCAGCGGGTCGAGATCCTGAAGGTGCTGTTCCGCGGCGCGCGCATCCTGATCCTCGACGAGCCCAGCGCCGTGCTGACGCCGCAGGAGACCGACCAGCTCTTCCGCATCCTGGCGACGCTGAAGGAACGCGGCGTCACGGTCGTGCTGATCACCCACAAGCTGCGCGAGATCATGGCCGCCACCGACCATGTCTATGTCATGCGCCAGGGCCAGATCGTGGCCGACCGCCGCACGGCCGACACCAGTCCCGAGGAGCTGGCCGAGCTGATGGTCGGCCGCAAGGTTCTGATGCAGCTCGACAAGGCGCCGAAGCAGCCGGGCGAGGTTCTGCTGGAGGCCGAGCACCTGACCTTGATCGACAATCGCGGCGTGCGGCTGCTCGACGATGTCGGCCTGAAACTGCGGGCCGGCGAGATCGTGGGCATCGCCGGCGTCTCGGGCAACGGCCAGACCGAGCTGCTGCAAGTCCTGTCCGGCATCCGCGCGCCGACCGGCGGCCGGCTCGACGGTGCGCGGCCGGCTGATCGACGCCGGCCATCCCAGCGACCCGGCCGAGATGCGCGACCTTGGCGTCGCCCACGTGCCGGAGGATCGCCTGCGCCAGGGCATGGTGGCGGCGTTCCAGGCCTCGGAGACCTCGATCCTGGGCTATCAGGAGCTCGAGCCGTTCTGCCACAACTACCTGATGGATGGCCCGGCGGTCGGCGCGCATTGCGCCCGGCTCATGGAGCGCTTCGACGTGCGGCCGCGCGCGCCCGGCCTGCGCTCGTCGAGCTTCTCCGGCGGCAACCAGCAGAAGCTCGTGCTGGCGCGCGAGATGGCGCGCCAACCCAAGGTGCTGCTGGTCGGCCAGCCGACGCGCGGCGTCGATATCGGCGCCATCGAGTTCATCCATCGCGAGCTGGTGAAGAGCCGCGACCAGGGCTGCGCCGTGCTGGTGATCTCGGTCGAGCTCGACGAGATCCTCTCGCTCGCCGACCGCATCCTGGTGATGTTCGCCGGCCGGATCGTGGGCGAGGTGCCGGCCGGCCGCGCCGACGAGCGCACGCTGGGCCTGATGATGGCGGGCGCAGGCGCGGCATGAGCGCGCCCCGCCGGCCGTTGCCTGCCTGGGCCGAGATCGCGGCGCTGCCGCTGATCAACATCGCGCTCGCCTTCGTCACGGTCGGCATCATCGTGCGCATCATCGGCGTCGATCCGTTCCATGCGCTGCGGCTGCTGGTCGTGGGCGCCATCGGCTCGTCCGAAGGGATCGGCTACACGCTCTATTACACGACCAACTTCATCTTCACCGGCCTCGCCGTCGCCGTCGCCTTCCATGCCGGCCTGTTCAACATCGGCGGCGAGGGCCAGGCCTATATCGGCGGCCTGGGCTGCGGCCTGGCCATCCTGGCGCTCGACCGCTTCCTGCCGGCCTGGCTGATGATCCCGCTGGCCATCGCGGCGGCGGCGCTGTTCGGCGCGGCGTGGGCCGCCGTGCCGGCGTGGCTGCAGGCCTGGCGCGGCAGCCACATCGTCATCACCACCATCATGTTCAATTTCGTCGCTTCGGCGCTGATGGTCTACCTGATGGTGAACGTGCTGATCGCGCCCGGCTCGATGACGCCGCAGAGCCGCACTTTCACCGACTCCGGCAAGCTGCCCTCGATGCAGGAGGTGCTGGGCGCGGTCGGCATCCAGGTGGCGCCCTCGGCGCTCAATCTCTCGATCGTGCTGGCGGTGTTCTGTTGCGCCGCCGTCTGGGTGTTCCTGTGGCACACGCCGTGGGGCTACGAGCTCCGCACCATGGGGCACAATCCCGAGGCGGCGGTCTATGCCGGCACCAGCATCAAGCGCATGACCATGCTGGCGATGTGCCTCTCGGGCGCGCTGGCGGGCTTCGTGGGCGTCAACGAGCTGATGGGCGTGCACCAGCGCATCGTGCTCGACTTTCCGGCGGGCTACGGCTTCGCCGGCATCGCCGTCGCCCTGATGGGCCGCAGCCATCCGCTGGGCATCATGCTGGCGGCCCTGCTGTTCGGCGCCCTGCAGCAGGGCGGCGCCGAACTCTCCTTCGAGATCCCGAGCATCACGCGCGAGATGGTGGTGGTGATCCAGGGCCTCATCATCCTGTTCTCCGGCGCCCTGGCGCACCTGCCGCGGCCCTGGCTGCAGCGGCTGCTGGCGCTTCGGCCCTGACGATGGATGAGGCGCTCTCCTTCGTCTTCCTGATGTTCGCCGCGACGCTGCGTGTGGCGACGCCGCTGGTGCTGTGCGCCATGGGCGGGCTGTTCTCCGAGAAAAGCGGCATCGTCGATGTCGGCCTCGAAGGCAAGATGCTGATGGCGGCGTTCTTCGCCGCCGCGACGGCCGCGGTCACCGGCTCGGCCTGGCTGGGCGTGGCCGCCGCCATCGCCGCCGCCGAAGCGATGGCGCTGCTGCATGGCTTCGCCTGCATCACCTGGCGCGGCAACCAGGTGGTGAGCGGTGTCGCCATCAACATCCTGGCGGCGGGCCTCACCGTCGTGCTGGGGGCGGCGTGGTTTGCGCGCGGCGGCCAGACCCCGGCGCTGGAGAGCGACCAGCGCCTGATGCCGCTGCTGTTCCCGCGCGCCGGTGACAACATCCTGGTCTACCTCGCCCTCGCCTCCGTGCCGCTCACCTGGTGGATCATCGAGCGCACGCGCTTCGGTTTGCGGCTGCGCGCCGTGGGCGAGATGCCGCTCGCCGTCGATGCGGCCGGCATCTCGGTGGCCTGGCTGCGCTACCGGGCGGTGCTGCTGTGCGGCCTGTTTGCCGGCCTCGCCGGCGCCTACCTTTCGATCGCCCAGAATGCCGGCTTCAGCCGCGATATGACGGCCGGGCAGGGTTTTATCGCGCTGGCCGCCATCATCTTCGGCAAATGGCGGCCGTTCCCGGCGTTCGGCGCCTGCCTGATCTTCGGCCTGCTCGATGCCGTGGCCATCCGCCTGCAGGGGGTGCGGATGCCGGGCATGGGCGAAGTGCCGGTGCAACTGATCCAGGCTTTGCCCTATCTTCTCACCATGTTTCTGTTGGCCGGCTTCATCGGCCGTGCCGTGGCGCCCAAGGCGGCCGGCGTACCTTACGAAAAGGAGCACTGATGGACGATCTGCTGCATCTCGCGCGCCGGATGATGCTGCACGCCTACGCGCCCTACTCGAAGTTCCATGTCGGCGCGGCGGTGCGCGGCGAGGACGGCGCGATCCATGGCGGCTGCAACGTCGAGAACGCGGCCTATCCGCTGGGCCAGTGCGCCGAAGCGGGGGCCATCGCGGCGCTGGTGGCGGCGGGCCAGAAGCGCGTCCTCGAATGCCTCATCATCGGCCCCGGGCCCGAGGTCATCACGCCGTGCGGCGGCTGCCGCCAGAAATTGCGCGAGTTCGCGACCGACGACCTGCCGATCCATCTCTGCGGTCCCGACGGACTGCACCGCACGGTGACCCTGGGCCAACTGCTGCCGATGTCCTTCGGTCCGCACAATCTGCCAAAGCCATGAATGACGTGATCGCCGCCACATTGACGGCAAAGGGAGCCCCCGGCTTCCGGCCGAAGGTGGCCGTCGTGCTGGGCTCGGGCCTGGGCGGCTTCGCCGAGGACGTGAAGACCATCGCCACCATTCCCTATGGCGAGCTGCCGGGCTTTCCCGTGACGAGCGTCGGCAGCCACGCCGGGCAACTCGTGCTGGGCCATGTCGGTCCGACGCCGGTCGCCGTGCTGCAGGGCCGCGCGCACTACTACGAGCGTGGCCGTGCCGACGAGATGAAGGGCGCCATCCGCGCCCTGGCAGCGCTGGGCTGCGAGACGCTGCTGCAGACCAACGCGGCGGGCAGCCTCAGGCTCGACATGCCGCCCGGTTCGCCGATGGTGATCTCCGACCACATCAACTTCACCGGCGTCAATCCGCTGTTCAGCGAACCGTCAGCCGATGACCGTTTTGTCGACATGGTCGATGCATACGATCCCAAGCTGGTCGAGCAGATGCTGTCGGTGGCGCGGTCCGCCAACATCATCTGCCATGACGGCGTCTATATCTGGTTCTGCGGTCCGAGCTTCGAGACGCCGGCCGAAATCCGCGCCGCCCGCACCCTGGGTGCCGACGCGGTCGGCATGTCGACCGTGCCGGAGACGATCCTGGCGCGGCACGCCGGGATGAAGGTGGTGGCGGTTTCGCTCATGACCAATTTCGCCGCGGGGCTGACGCACGACAAGCTCGGCCACGAACAGACTCTGGCCGTGGCGCGCGACGCGTCGGGCAAGATGCAGCGGCTGCTGCGGCTGTTCCTCGAGCAGTATGGCTGAGCACCATGCTGCCGCAGGAGATCATCCGCAAGAAGCGCGACGGCGGCGAGCTTTCAGCCGACGAGATCGCCTTCCTCGGCCACGGCATCCATGACGGCAGCCTGAGCGAAGGCCAGGTCGCGGCCTTCGCCATGGCGGTGTTCTTTCGCGGCATGACGACGGCCGAGCGGGTGGCGCTCACGCTTGCCCTCATGCGGTCGGGCACGATGCTCGAATGGAAGAGCCTGGCGCTGCCGGGGCCGGTGATCGACAAGCATTCGAGCGGCGGCGTCGGCGACAAGGTGAGCCTGATGCTGGCGCCGATCGTGGCGGCCTGCGGCGCCTTCGTGCCGATGATCTCCGGCCGCGGGCTGGGCCATACCGGCGGCACGCTCGACAAGCTCTCCGCCATCTCGGGCTACGAGACCCAGCCCGACATCGCGACCTTCCGACGGGTCGTGCGCGAGGTCGGTTGCGCCGTGATCGGCCAGACCGACGATCTGGCGCCGGCCGACCGGCGGCTCTATGCGACGCGCGACGTGACGGGCAGCGTCGAGTCGATTCCGCTGATCGTAAGCTCGATCCTGTCCAAGAAGGTCGCCGAAGGCCTCGACGGGCTGGTGATGGACGTGAAGTGCGGTTCGGGCGCGTTCTGCGACACCGAGGAGATGGCGCGCGACCTGGCCAATGGCCTGGTCGCCGTGGCCAACCAGGCGGGCCTGCCCACCATAGCGCTGATCACCGACATGGACCGCGTGCTGGGCCGCAATGTCGGCAACGCGCTCGAAGTCGTCGAGGCCGTGGAATTCCTGAAGGGCGAGGGCACGCGCGAGCCGCGCCTGCAGGAGGTGACGATGGCGCTGGCCGGCGAGATGATCGCGCTCGGCGGCCTGGCGCCCAGTGCCGCGGCCGGCCGGGCGCGCGCCGAGGCGGCGCTGGCCGACGGGCGAGCGGCGGAGGTCTTCGGCCGCATGGTGTCGGCGCTGGGCGGGCCGGACGACTTCCTCGAGCATAGCGCGCGCTATCTCCCGCGTGCGCCGGTGATAAAGCCCTGCACCGCCGAGCGGTCGGGCCATGTCGTGGGCATGAACGCCCGCGACGTCGGCATCGCCGTGGTGGCGCTGGGCGGCGGCCGCACCCATGCCGACAGTGCGATTGATGCGTCGGTCGGCCTGACGAATGTCATCGATGTCGGCGCCCAGATCCGCGCCGGCAGCCCGCTGTGCATCGTCCATGCCGCGAGCGACGACGCTGCCGATGCAGCGATCGGCATGGTGCGCCGCGCGATTCGAATCGGTGATTGCGCATCCGTCGACCGGCCGGTCGTCATGGAACGAGTTCGTCCCGTGAGCGCGCCCGACCTGGAAGCCTATGCGCGCGACGGTTTTCTCGTGCTGGAAGGTTTTTTGCCGCCGGCCGATTGTGATGCCCTGCAGATACGCGCGGCCGAGCTGGTGGAGGGCCTCGATCCCGGACCGGCGCGTACGATCTTCTCCACGCGCGATCAGGGCCATGCCCGCGACCGCTATTTCGAAGAGTCCGGCGGCGCCATTCGGTTTTTCTTCGAGGAGGATGCGACCGACCAACCGGTGCCGTTGGCGCTGAACAAGATCGGCCACGCGCTGCACGACCTCGATCCCGTCTTCGACCGCATCTCGCGCCGGCCGTACCTGGCCGCGCTGGCGCGGGCGCTGGGCTTTGAGCGGCCGCTGTTGCTGCAGTCGATGTACCTTTTCAAGCAGCCGCAGATCGGCGCCGAGGTCGGCTGGCATCAGGACGCGACCTATCTGCACACGCGGCCCTCGACGGTGACCGGATTCTGGATCGCGCTCGACGATGCCGATCGCGACAATGGCTGCCTGATGGCGCTGCCCGGCGGCCATCGCGGCCCGCTGCGCCAGCACTTTCATCGTCGTGGTGATCGTCTGGTGACCGAGACACTCGATGATACTCCGTGGCCCGACACCGCGCCGATGGCGCTCGAGGCGCGGCGCGGCAGCCTGGTCGTGCTGCACGGGCTGCTGCCCCACGCCAGCGCGCCCAACCGGTCGGCCCGGCCGCGACATGCCTATGCCTTGCACCTGATCGACGGGTGTGCGGAGTATCCGGCCGACAACTGGCTGCAAAGGCCGGACCTGCCGCTGCGAGGATTTACGTGATTCCCAAGGCCGAACTGCATTGCCATCTCGAAGGATCGATTCCGCCGGCGCTGGCGCGCGAGCTGGCGACCCGCAACGCGCTGGACGTTCCGGCCGGCCTGATCGGCGATCATGGCCACTATGTGTGGAAGGACTTCCTGAGCTTCCTCTCGACCTACGACCTTGTCTGCACGACCTTGCGCACGCCGCGCGACTTCGGCGACGTGATCTATTCCTATCTGGCGAGCGTCGCCCGCCAGGGTGCGATCTATGTCGAGATGTTCTGCTCGCCGGAGCGGCCGGCGGCGCTCGGAATTTCCTACGACGCTTGGCTCGAGGCGCTCGAAGGCGGCATCGACCGCGCCCGGCGCGACTTCGGCATCGAGGGCCGCATCATCATCATCTGCATTCGCCATCTCGGGCCCGAACGGGCGCTCGCCATGGCGCGGGCCATGGTGACCCGGCCGCATCACTACGTCGTGGGCTTCGGCATGGGCGGCGACGAGGCGCAGTACTCACCCGCCGACTTCGCGCCGGCCTATCGGCTGGCCCACGACAAGGGCTTCGGCTGCACCGTGCATGCCGGCGAGGTGAGGGGGCCGGAAAGCGTGTGGGCAGCCATCAACGACCTGCCGGTGACGCGCATCGGCCACGGCGTGCGCTCGGCCGACGATCCCGCCTTGATGGCAGAGCTGGTGCGCCGCGGCATCGTCCTCGAGGTCTGTCCCGGCAGCAACATTGCGCTCGGCCTGTATCCCGACCGCCAATCCCACCCGTTGCACCGGTTGATCGAGGCCGGTGTTCGGGTCACGCTCAATTCCGACGACCCGCCGTTCTTCCACACCACGCTCGGTGAGGAGTACGACAAGGCGGGTCTCGGAGAGGTCGCCCTGAGGGGCATAGCGCGGACGGCGATCGAGGCGTCGTTCGCCGACGAGGCGACCAAGCAGAGGCTGTTGAGGGAGATCGGACCATGATCGCAAGGAAGTTCCTGGTGCTCGGCACCATGCTTGCAGCGCTTTCTGTTGGCGCCGCCAAGGCGCAGGAGGTGGCGCCCAACGACATGTTGCTGGCGACGCTGTGGACGCAACGCTCGGTCGAGTACCGGGGCAACTCCCTCACCGTGTTCGCGCTGGCGAAGATCCGGCTCGACCAGGCGCTGGCCGACAAAAGCTGGACGGCGGCGCCGGGCGAGCAGAAGGGCGACTACCAGAACCTGCCGCCGGCCGTCGTCCTCGACGTCGACGAGACGCTGATCGACAACTCGCTGTACCAGGTGTGGATGCTGAAGAACAACCAGACCTTCAGCACCAAGACGTGGAACGAGTTCTGCGCCGCGCAGGTCTCGCGGGCGATCCCGGGCGCCGTTGACTTCACCAAATACGCCGATTCCAAGGGCGTGAAGGTGTTCTACATCTCCAACCGCGACGCCTCGACCGAGAAGGACACGCGCGAGAACATGGAGAAGCTCGGCTTCCCGATGGGTGGCAATGTCGACACCTTCCTGATGCAGAACGAGAAGCCGGACTGGGGCAGCGCCAAGAGCACGCGCCGTGCCGTGGTGACCAAGGATTATCGCGTGCTGCTGAACATCGGCGACAATTTCGGCGATTTCGATGATCGCTACCGCTCGAGCGAGGCCGAGCGCGCGAAAGCCTTCGATGCCGACATGGCCAATTGGGGCAAGCAATGGCTGGTGATCGCCAATCCGACCTATGGCTCGTTCGACACCGCGACCTTCGGCCACGACTTCAAGAAGCCGCTCGCCGAGCAGCGCAAGGCCAAGTGGGACGTGCTCGAAGGCTGGGTCGGGCCCAAGCAGTAGCTTAGATCGCCGCCTCGGTCCGGGCGTCGAACAGATGCAGCCGGGCGGGGTTCATCGCCAGCTTCAGGCGATCGTGAACCCGCGTGCGCAGCGTCGGGTCGACGGACGCGACGAAGGTCGAGTTGCCGACCCGCGTGTCGAGCAGGATCTCCGAACCGAGCTGCTCGACCACTTCGACCTCGACGTCGAAGCACAATTCGGCCGGGTCGGATGGACCCGCGATATGGATGTCCTCGGGACGGATACCCACCGTGGCCTGGCCGCCGTTGCGACCGTTGGCGCGCTGCGCCAGCCGATCGGGCAGGCCGATCCTGCAGTCCGGGCGCCTCGGCCCATAGACCGCCATGGCCGGCGGCTAGCGTGACGTCGGCGAAGTTCATCGCCGGCGAGCCGATGAAGCCCGCCACGAAGCGGTTGGCCGGCGTGTTGTAGAGCTCGAGCGGTTCGCCGACCTGCTGGACCACCCCGTCCTTCATCACCACGACCCGGTCGCCCAGGGTCATCGCCTCGACCTGGTCGTGGGTCACATAGATCGCCGTGGTGCCCAGCCGCTCGTGCAGCTTCTTGAGCTCGACCCGCATCTGCACCCGAAGCTTGGCGTCGAGGTTGCTGAGCGGCTCGTCGAACAGGAACACCTTGGGATCGCGCACGATGGCGCGGCCCAGCGCGACCCTCTGGCGCTGCCCGCCCGAGAGCTGGCGCGGCTTGCGGTGCAGGAGGTCGCCGATGCCGAGGATGTCGGCGGCGCGCTTGATGCGCGAGTCGATCTCGCTCTTCTCGAACTTCCGCATCTTGAGGCCGAACGCCATGTTGCCGGCGACGCTCATGTGCGGATAGAGCGCGTAGTTCTGGAACACCATGGCGATGTCGCGATCCATCGGCGGCACGTCGTTGACGATCGTGTCGTCGATCAGGATCTCGCCGGAGGTTATGGCTTCGAGGCCTGCGATCATGCGCAAGGTCGTGGTCTTGCCGCAGCCCGAGGGGCCGACGAAGACCACGAATTCCTTGTCGTGGATCTGCAGATCGACATCCTTCACCACGTGCGTGGTGTCGAACTTCTTGTTGAGCTTGCGAACGACAACCTCGGCCATGACGCTATCCTTTGACCGAGCCCGTAAGGCCGGAAACATAGTGTTCGACAAAGAACGAATAGACGATCGCCACCGGGATCGACCCGAGCAGCGCGCCCGCCATCAGCGGCCCCCAGAAGAACACGTCGCCGCGGATCAGCTCCGAGGTGACGCCGACCGGCACCGTCTTCTGGTCCGGCGAGGACAGGAAGACCAGGGCGTAGATGAATTCGTTCCACGACAGGGTGAAGGCGATGATGCCGGCCGACAGGATGCCGGGCACCGCACAGGGAATGATGATGTAGACCATCGCCTTCCAGCGCGAGGCGCCGTCGATGCGCGCGCATTCCTCGAGCTCCTTCGGGATCGCCTTGAAGTAGCCCATCATCAGCCAGGTACAGAACGGGATCAGGAACGTTGGATAGGTCAGGATCAGCGACCACGGCGTGTCGCCGAGCTGGAAGTTTCGGATGATCTGGGCCAGCGGGATGAACAGCAGGGTCTGCGGCACCAGGTAGGTGATGAAGATCATGGTGCCGAGGCTGCCGGCCCACGGGAAGTTGAGCCGGGCCAGGGCGTAGCCCGCCAGCACGCCGCAGAACAGCGAGATCACCGTCGAAACGAGCGCGATGAACATCGTGTTCAGCATCCAGCGCGAGAAGTTCGTCTCCTCGAACAGGTACTTGATGTGCTCGAGCGTCGGATTGTTGGTCCAGAACGGCATGTAGTTGCGAGCGTTCCACGGTCGGTAGAGCTCGCCGTCCGGCCGGAAGGTCGTGATGATCATCCAGTAGAACGGAAACAGCAGGACAAACACGAACAGGATCAGCGGGATGTTGTAGAACACCCACCGCCGCCAGGCTGCGCCCTCGATCATGTCAACTTGTCTCCCAACTCATCGGGTTTCAACTCGGCGGATGTAGAGGAGCTGCACCACCACGATGATGAACAGGAACGGGAACATCGCGAGCGAGATCGCGGCGCCCTCCGACAGGAGACCGGTGCCGATGCCGATCTGGTAGGCATAGGTCGCGAAGAGCTGCGTGGCGTTGGCCGGGCCGCCGCCGGTCATGACATAGACGAGCTGGAAGTCGGCGAAGGTCTGGATCACCGAGAACAGCATCACCACCATGGTGACCGGCAGCAGCAGCGGCCAGGTGACGTACCAGAACCGGTTCCACGGCCGGGCGCCGTCGATGGCGGCCGCCTCGTTCAGCTCCGGGCTGATGGTCTGCAGGCCGGCCAGCAGGCTGATGGCGAAGAACGGCACGCCGCGCCAGATGTTGACGATGATGATCGAGGTCATGGCGAGGTCGGGATCGCCCAGCCAGTTGATGCGGGTGGTGATGATGCCGAGATGGAACAGCGACCAGTTGATGACGCTGAAGGTGGGATCGAACATCCACTTCCAGGCGAAGGTCGACAGCACCGTGGGGATGATGAAGGGCAGCAGGATGAAGGCGCGCACCAGCGCCTTGCCCCTGAAATGCCGGTTGAGCAGCATCGCCAGCCACAGGCCGAGCGCCAGCTTGAACACCGTCGTCACGCCCGTGTACCAGAAGGTGTTCCAGACCGCCGTCCGGAAGATGCTGTCGTCCCAGATCTTGCTGAAGTTCTTGAGGCCGACGAACTCGCCCGGGATGCCGACGCGCGCGCTGCTGAGCGACAGCATCACACCTTCGAAGAAGGGATAGGCGATGAACAGGCCGAGCAGCACCGCCGTCGGCACGAGCAGGGCGAGCGCCAGCCAGCGCTCGTCCTCGAGGAGCCGCAGTCGCGGGACAGGGCGGCGAACTTCCAAGCCCGAGACTGCGGTCACTGCCATGGCACACTCACCTGTTGTGCTACGCGATTGGGAAGAAACTCACGCTACGTAGATCTTCTTGAGCTCGCTCTCGGCCCACTTCACCGATTCCTCGGCCGGCATGCCCTGCACGGCCTTGGCGTACATGTCGGTGATGATGTACTTCGACAGCCCTTCGGCCGCCTTGGCGTTGGGCGGACCGGCATAGCCGGGCGCCTTGCCGAGACGGGCCGCGACCTTGTAGGGCGTCATGACGGGATCGACGTCCCACAGCTTGTCGGACTCCCACTTCACCGTGCACGGCGTGGCGAAGCCCTTCTGCGATTCGAAGAATCTCCGGTAGTTGGCCTCGGTGTGGAGCCACTTCAGGAACTCCTTCGCCGCGTCCTGGTTCTTCGAATACTTCATCAGCATGTTCGACTGCAGCAGGTGGAAGCCGAACTGTCCCGCCGGACCCTTGGGCAGGGCCGCGTGCAGGATGTCCTTGTTCATCGGCGTGCCCTTGTCGGTCTGGTACTGCTCGGGCTTGCGCAGCGTCTCGATGTAGATCGAGGCGCCGTTCAGCGTGGCCGAGATGGTTTGCGACAGGAAGGCGCGGTTGTTGTTGGTGTCGTCCCAGGCGAGGCCGCCTTCGTCCATGGCGTCCTTCCACAGGCCCTGCATGAACTTGACCGATTCGACGGTCTCCTTGCTGTTGATCACCACCGTCTTGCCGTCGGCATCGATTTCCTTGCCGCCCCACGACCACATGTAGGGATAGGTGAAGCCCGGCGCGTCGCCGAACGTGTGCCCCAGGGTCTGCCCGAACGGATGGCCCTTGGCCTTCAGCTTCTTGCCGACTTCGCGATAGCTGTCCCAGGTATCGGGGAACGTGGTGGCGCCGACCTCGTCGAGCCACGACTTGCGATAGGCGATCATGCCGCCGATCACCGCCCACGGCATCGACATGAACATCTTGCCGTCGCTGCAGATCGAGCGGGCGTAGGGGAAGAGACCGCCTTCGCGCTTGCCGACTTCCTCGGCCAGCTCGGTCATGTCGACGACGCTGTTGGAATAGAGATAGGTCTGGTTGTTGAACGCCATGATCAGGTCGGGACCGGCGCCGGACTGGATCCCGGCCGTGACGCGCGGCTGCAGATCGTTGCCGTTCACCGTCTCGAGATTCATTTTGACGCCCAGCGCCTTCTCGGCTTCCGGCATCATTTCCTTGCGGAACAGCTGGTCGGTCGCCGGCACGAAGTCGACCCACTTCAGCCAATGGACCGTCCGCTGCTGGGCGTAGGCCGGCGTGCGGCCGGTCGCCAGAATCCCCGCCATCCCACCCAACGAAACGGCGGCAGTGCCGCCGGCAAGCTTAAGCACGCTACGACGCTTGGTCTTAGCCATAATGTCCTCCCAGGACTGCCGCCTCGTTCGACGGCTTGGTTGTTGCCGTCATCGTAGGCATCAGGAAGGAGTTGGCGCAAGTCGGGCAGCGGAATTTTTCCCGGCGAATGCTGGTCAAATCTTCGCCAGTTGGCCGTCAGAGCGTCTCGGGATCGAGCGTGAAGAGTTCCTTGGCCTGGCCGACGCCGCGGAGTGCGAAACGGCCGACCGACACCAGGCGCGCCCGCTCGGCGGTGGGCAGGCAGTCGGCAAAGGTCGAGGAGGCCAGCACCGAGCGATCGACCGATCGGCACATCGAGGCGATGCGGCTGGTCTCGTTGACCGCCGGTCCCACGACCGTGAAGTCGAGCCGCTCGACGCTGCCGATGTTGCCGTAGAAGACCTCGCCGATATGCAGGCCGACATAGACCGAGGTGGTCGGCCGTTCCTCGGCGCGGCGCTTCTCGTTCAGCTCCTTCACCCGCGTGCGCACGAGTTCCTCGGCCCGCAGCGCGCGGCTGCAGGCCTCGGACGGATCGTCGGCCCGGAACAGCGCCAGCGTGCCGTCGCCGATCAGCTTCAGCACGTCGCCGCCCGCTTCGTAGATCGCGGTGATCACCACCTCCGCATAGTCGTTCAACAGCGGGATGATCTCGCCCGGAGATGCGGTGTCGGTGATGGTGGTGAAGCTGCGCAGGTCGGAGAACCACAGCGCGGCCTCGATGCGGTCGGCGACGCCGCGCTGGATGCGGCCCTCGAGCACCCGCCGGCCGGCGTCGCGGCCGAGATAGACCTCGACCAGCGTGCCGGCGACCTTGGCCAAGGCCGCGCTCTTGATGGCAAGGCCCAGCGCCGGCACGAGGCGACGCAGGGCCGCCACCTCGGCCTCGCTGAAACCCTCGGCGCCCAGTGTCGACCAGGCGGAGTAGACGCAATCCATTTCGCCGATTGTGGCGCCGCTGGCAAAGCGATGGACGAAGATGATGTAGTCGGTGTGGCCCAGATCCTTCATCTCCTGGATGATGGCGAAGTCGGCCGGCTCGCCGAAGCCGATGCGCCGGCGCAGCTCCTCGCCGCCGCTCTGCAGCAGGTGATAGAACGGGCTGCGCTGCCACGATTCGGCCGCTTCTCCCTCATTGGTGCGTCCGTATTCGGTGACCGCGTTCTCTTCCACGTCGTCGGCGCGCCAGCGGAAGACGGTGCCCTCATGCACGGGGTGCAGCGTATCGATGACGGCCAGTGCGCGCGAGATCATGAGGCCCGACGCGTTGCAGGTTTCGCAGAATTCGCGCAGCAGGTCGGTTTCCGCAGCACCCTCCAGGCCGCGGCGGACGATCCAGTCGGCAATGCGGTCGACGTCGATGGCTTTCATGGGACCAGGAGACCCATCAATCCATGCGATCGCGGAAATGACAAGCCGCACGGTGGCCCGCAGCGACCGCCTCGAGCGCCGGCACCTCGCTCACGCAACGGTCGGCCTTCAAGGGGCAACGCGGATTGAAATGACAGCCCGGCGGCGGGTTGAGGGCGCTCGCGATCTCGCCCCTGGCCTTGGCCATGGCCGATGCGGCGACGAGATGGAACGGGTCGGGAATGGCCGCGATCAGGGCGCGCGTGTAGGGATGGCGCGGGTCCTCGAAGATCTCCTGCCAGCCGCCCTGCTCGACGATGCGGCCGAGATACATCACCGCGACCCGGTCGCTCACATGTTCGACCACGCCGAGATCGTGGCTGATCATGATGTAGCTGAGCCCCATCTCGTCCTTGAGATCGAGCAGCAGGTTGATGATCTGGGCGCGGATCGACACGTCGAGCGCCGACACCGGCTCGTCGCAGATCACCAGCTTGGGCTGCAGGATCAGGGCGCGGGCGATGCCGATCCGCTGGCGCTGGCCGCCGGAGAATTCGTGCGGATAGCGGTCGGCATGGTCGGGCCGCAAGCCGACCTTGGCCATCATGTCCGTGACCCTCTGGTCGACCTCGGCCCGGTCGGTGACGCCATGCAGGCGCAATGGATCGGCCAGGGTGCGGCGCACGGTCTGGCGCGGGTTGAGCGAGGCGTAGGGGTCCTGGAAGACCATCTGCACCGTGCGCGCCGTGGCCATGCGATCGCGGCCGGAGATCGCCTTTCCGTTCAGCGCGATGCCGCCATGGGTCGGCGGGACCAGGCCCATGATGGCCAAGGCGAGCGTGGACTTGCCGCAGCCCGATTCGCCCACCAGGCCCAGGCACTCGCCGGGCTGCACATCGAGGCTGACGCCGTCGACCGCCTTCAATGTCTTCACGCCGCCGGCGAGCGCGCTGCCGACTTTGAAATGGACCGCGAGGTCGTCGAGCTTGAGCAGCGGCTCAGCCATGGTGGTGGCACCGCACGAGTCCGTCGGCCGGCAGGGGATCGATGTCCGGCGCGACCGAGCGGCAGATGTCGGTCACGGCCGGGCAGCGCGGATTGAAGCGGCAGCCCGGCGGATAGGCCGCGATGGAGGGAACGACGCCCGAGATCTCGCGCAGCCGCTGCTGGCCGCGCCGCGAGCGTTCGCCCAGCCGGGGCAGGGAATTGACCAGGCCCTGGGTGTAGGGATGGCGCGGCGTGGCGAAGATCGCTCCGGCGACCTGGCCTCGACGATGCGGCCGGCATACATCACGGCGACCCTGCCGGCACATGTTGGCGACCAGCCCGAGATCGTGGCTGATCATCAGGATGGCCGTGCCCTTGGCGGCGCAGAGTTCGGCCATCAGGTCGATGATCTCGGCCTGCACCGTGACGTCGAGCGCCGTGGTCGGCTCGTCGGCGATCAGAAGCTCGGGCCCGCAGGCCAGCGCAATGGCGATCATGACCCTCTGGCGCATGCCGCCCGAGAGCTGGTGCGGATAATCGTTGATGCGCCGCTCGGGCGAGGGCACGCGGACCTGGCGCAAGGCCTCCTCGGCGCGATCCATCGCCTCGCTCCAGGAAGCGCCCTCATGCAGCACGAACATCTCGGCGATCTGGCGGCCGACCGGCGACAGCGGATTGAGCGCCGTCATCGGCTCCTGGAAGATCATGGCGATGCGCTTGCCGCGCAGGCGCCGCATCTCGGCGGCCGAGGCGTCCTGGATCTCCTGTCCGTCGAGCACGATGCGGCCGCCGCCGAGCGACAGCGGGCGGCGCAGCAGGCCCATGACGGCGAGCGCCGTGATGCTCTTGCCGCAGCCCGATTCGCCCACCAGCCCGAACGCCTCGCCGCGGCCGATCTCGAACGACACGTTCTCGACGGCGTTGTAGGTCGCCCCGTCGCCGGCAAGGGCGATGTGCAGATCGTCGACCTTGAGGAGGGGCGGGCTCATGCGCGGCGCGTCGTCGACTGCGGATCGAGGATGTCGCGCAGGCCGTCGCCCAGGAGGTTGAGGCCGAGCACGGTGAAGAAGATGGCGAGGCCGGGGAACACCGAGAGCCACGGCGCCGCGCGGATCTGGTCGCGCGCCTCGGACAGCATGCTGCCCCAGCTCGGGAAGGGCGGGCGGATGCCGAGACCGAGGAACGAGAGGGCGGCCTCGGCCAGGATCGCGCCGCCGATGCCCAGGGTGGCGATCACGATCAGCGGCCCCAGGATGTTGGGCAGGACCTGCGTGAACATGATGCGCAGGTCGCCATAGCCCAGGATGCGCG
Source organism: uncultured Alphaproteobacteria bacterium (assembly GCA_963755585.1). Lineage (GTDB taxonomy): Bacteria > Pseudomonadota > Alphaproteobacteria > Reyranellales > Reyranellaceae > Reyranella. The sequence continues at coordinate 63,080 of CAVWKN010000007.1, read as the reverse complement.
CGGCCTGGACGTAGCCCTGGCTCTTGAGCGACAGCACCTGGGCGCGCGCGATGCGGCAGGAATAGGACCAGCTGGTGAGGCCGAGCGCGATCACCAGGCTCATCAGGCCGGGCCCGAGGATCGCCATGATGGCGAGCGCGAAGACCAGCGAGGGGATCGCCAGCATCAGGTTGGTGAGACCGCTCACCAGGTCGTCCCACCAGCCGCCCCAGTAGCCGGCGGTGAGGCCGAGCGTGACGCCGATCAGGCTGTTGCAGATCTGGCTCACGAAGCCGACGGTGAGCGAGATGCGCGCGCCGTAGACGATGCGGGAATAGATGTCGCGGCCCTGCGCGTCGGTGCCGAACGGGAACTCCCAGGAGGGCGGCAGCTCGGCGTTCATCAGGTTGGCATCCATCACCGGATCGGTGAGCGCGATCCAGGGCGCCAGGATCGCCACGCCGATCGCCAGGCCGACCAGGCCGCCGCCCACCCATGTGTTGGAGCCCCACTTCATCCGATCGCCTCAGCCGTAGCGGATGCGCGGATCGATCACGACGTAGGCGATGTCGACCAGCGTGTTGATGAAGAGAAAGAACACCACGATCAGCAGGATGCAGCCCTGGACCGCCGGCATGTCGCGCTGGAACACCGAATTGACCATCAGGGATCCGACGCCGGGCCAGGCGAAGAGCTTCTCGACCACCACCGCCTGGCCCATCAGCGAGCCGAACTGCAGGCCGACGATGGTGATGACCAGCACCAGCGCATTGCGCAGCACGTGCCATTTGACGACGAGGCGCTCGCTCATGCCCTTGCTGCGCGCGGTGCGCACGAAGTCGGCGTTGAGGACGTCGAGCACGGCGGCGCGCGTGGTGCGCGCCAGCAGCGCCATCGGGCCGACGCCCAGCGCCACCGCCGGGAGGATGAGGTTGCGCAATCCGCCGTCGCCGTAGCCGAAGCTCGGCAGCCAGTTGAGCTGCAACGCGAACAGGTACATCAGCATCAGGCCGAACCAGAACTGCGACAGGCTGAGGCCCGAGATGGCGCCGACCATCGACAGGGTGTCGATCAGGCTGCCCGGCCGAAGGGCCGCGAGGAACCCCAGGGTGACGCCGACCGTGATGGCGAAGGTCATGGCGGCGAAGACCAGCTTCAGCGACGGCCAGATGCGGACGCCGATCAGCTTGGTCACCGGCTCGCGCGTGCGGAACGAGATGCCGAGGTCGCCGGTGGCGACGTTGGCGACATACTTGGCGAAGCGCTCGGCCAACGGGTCGTCGAGGCCCATCTCCTTGCGCATGCGCTCCATCACGGCCGGGTCGATGGTCGTGCGGCCGTCCTCGTTCATGCCCGAGATGAAGCTCCCCGGCAGGACGCTGAACAGCAGGAAGACCAGCGCGACGACGGCGAGAAGGGTCGGGATGACGTTGGCGACGCGACGAGCGAGTACGAGAAGCATCGATTACAGGAACATGAGCGGCGTCAGTCCTGTCACTTCGCCGGCGAGCGGTCGTCGACCCAGAGGTCTTCGGTGTACTGGTGCGTGATCTCGGTCGGATTGGCCTGCAGGCCGTGGATCCACGGCTGATAGGCGAGCACCGCCTTGTTGTAGTTGAAGAACCACACCGGCGCCTCGTCATAGAGGATGTTGTTGGCCTGGCGCAGCAGGTCGGTGAGCTTGGCGCTGTCGGTCGTCTGGCCGGCCTCGTCGATCAGCTTGTCGAAGGCGGCGTTGTTGAACGAGACATAGTTGCAGGCCGTGCGTGGCGTCTTGGAGTGGAAGCATTTCAGCTGGCGCGAGCGAGTTCGGACCGGTCAGGCTCGAGCTGATGACGGCCTGGAAGTCGCCCTTGATGACGATCGTCGGTCAGCACCGTGACCTCGATCAGCTTGGGCTTCACCTTGATGCCGACCTTGGCGAGCATGGGAATGACCGCCTCGACGATCGGCAGGCCCCAGCTCTCGTTCTGGCTGGTCGTCCATTCGAACTCGAAGCCGTCGGGATAGCCCGCTTCGGCCAGCAGCTTCTTGGCCTTCTTGGGATCGAAGGCGTAGGGCTTCACCGTCTTGTCGAAGGACGGCGAGCTGAGCGGCAGCCAGCTCACGGCGCGATAGGCCTTGTCCTTGACCAGCCGCTTGATGATCAGGTCGGTGTCGATGGCGTGGTTGATCGCCTGGCGCACCCGCTTGTCGGCGAACGGCTTGAAGTCGGGATTCATGCGCATCGAGCGGGTGAACATCTCGGCGACCTCGAGGATGCCCTTGGAGAGTTCCGGATCCTCGCGATAGGCGACGTACTGGGCGGGGCCGAGGATCGACGTGTCGATCTCCTTGTTGCGGAACGCCACGTCGCGCGCCGCGGCCTCGGCCATCAGGGACACGGTGATGCGGTCGGCATAGGGCTTGCCGGGCTTGTAGAACTTCTCCCAGCGCTCGAGCACGACGCGCGAGCCGGGCACGTGCTCCTTGAACTTGAAGGGACCGAGGCCGACGGGATTGTTGGCGAAGTTGCCCTTCTCGACCTCTTCCCTGGGCAGGATCGCGGTCGTGCCGTCGAAGAAGTAGAAGCCCGGATCGATGATGTCGGTGATCGTCATCTCGAGCGTGAAGTCGTCGATCTTCTTCAGGCCGGAGATTTCCTTGGCCTCGCCCTTTTCGACGGCGATCGCCCCCTTGATCAGGCGGACGTAGCGCGCGCCGGGATAGCCCTTGCTGCCGTCCATGATGCGCGTGAACGACCAGATAATGTCATCCGCCGTCATCTTGCGGCCATTGTGGAAGTAGGCGTCGTCGCGCAGCTTGTAGGTATAGACAAGGCCGTCGGCCGAGGCCGACACCGACTTCGCCAACTCCAGCTCCAGCTTGTTCTTGGTCGAATCCCAGTTGTAGAGCGTGCGATTGAGCGACTTGCCGACGATCTCGTCCTGGGCGCGCGGCGTGGTATGCGGATCGAGGCTGCCGAAGCTCGCGGCATAGGGCGCCGTCATGCGGATCGTGCCGCCCTTGCGCGGCGTCTCCTGCGCCTCTGCAAGCCCGGCGCCGGCGATCGCGAGCGTTGCCGCCGCCAGCCAAATCAGTTTGCGCATCAACCATCCCCTCTTGAACATTCTCGTTGGCCGGCATTCCATCGTGCCGGACGCTTCAGTGCAAGAGGAATGCCGAATGACCGCGCTGCCCGATTGTCTTCTCATCGTGACTGCCGAAGTCGATGCCTCCGTCGAGGCCGATTGGAACCGCTGGTACGACGACGTGCACCTGCCCGATGCGCTGGCCTGTCCCGGCGTGCAGGCGGGGCGCCGTTATGTCTCGTCGGGCGAAATCTCCGAAAGCGAGCGGGGTCAGGGAAAGCGTACACGGACCAAGCTCTATACCACGGTCTATGAGCTCGATTCGCCGGCCGCGGTGGAAACCAAGGAGTTCAAGGCCATGCGCGGCTGGGATCGCTTTTCGCCCCATATCCGCTCCCAGACACGAGTTGTGGTGCCGGTTGGCTAGACGCAACCGATCGGCTGTCCGCGCATTGTCCCTGCATGCAAGTCTGTGACGTCATGACCCGCGATGTCGAGACGATCCCGCCGGACGCCTCGCTGCAGAAGGCCGCCGAGGCCATGGAAGCGCTGGGCGTCGGCTCGCTGCCGGTGTGCGACGGAAGGCGGCTGGTCGGAACCCTCACCGACCGCGATATCGTGGTGCGCGGCGTGGCGACCGGCCGGTCCCCGGTCGAGATGCTGGTCCGCGACTGCATGACCGCAGACGTCTCTTACGCTTTCGAGGACGAGGATGCCGAGGAAGTCCTCGCCCGCATGCGGACCCTGCAGATCCGCCGCCTGCCGGTGCTCGACAAGGAGAAGAACCTGGTCGGCATCGTGTCGTTGGGCGACATCGCGACGGAGCCGCGCGCCGCGGACTCGAAGGAGGTCGGCGAGGCGATCGCCGAGATCTCCGAGCCGTCGCGGCCCCACAAGTAGGCTACTACGCCGGCACGACGTAGCCGTCGCGCCTGGGGTCGCAGCCGCCGGTGAAGGTGCCGGCGGCATCGACGGCCACGCCCTGCATGCCGCCGACCTTCATGGTCCATTCCGGTCCGCTCGAAAGGTCGTGGCCGCGCCCGCGCAGTTCGTCCCGCACCTGGGACTCGACCCGCGATTCCAGCAGCACGGAGCGGCCGTCGGTCAGGCGTGCGCGCGGCGCCTCGATCGCCTGCTGCAGCGGCAGGCCGAAATCGACGTACTGCACCATGGCCTGCGCCTGGGTCTGCAGGATGCCGTAGCTGCCGGGCGTGCCCAGCGCCAGCACCGGCCGGTCGTTCTCGGTGACGATCGAGGGCGCCACGCAGACCGGCATGGCGTCGCCCTGCTTGACGCGATTGGGACTGCCCGGCGTGACGTCGGCCCAATAGAGGAAGTTGTTGAGGCAGACGCCGGTGCCGGGCACGACGACGCCCGAGCCGAACACGCTGCCCAGGCTCTGCGTCACGCAGACCATGTTGCCCGCTCTGTCGGCGATCGAGAACGACGTGGTGTGGCCTTCGGTGGCGGGCGCCGTCCACTGTTCGGTCGGGCCGTCGACCGGCTTGCCGTCGCGCACCCGTGCCCGCAGGCCCTCGACATGGCCGTCCGACAGAAGCTCGGCGAGCTTCTGCTGCGACGGCACGCCGTTGGCGATGCGCACGCCCGCGGCCACGCGGATGGCGCGCAGCACGGTGTCGATATGTTCGGTGCCGTTGCGCGCCATCTTGCCGAGCTCGAAGCCTTCGAGGATGCGGAGCGTCAGCAGATACTGGAACGCCTCGCAGGGCGGCGGCGGCACGTGGATGGTGCGGCCGCGATAGCTGGCCGCCAGCGGGTCGATCCACTCCGCCTTGGTGTCCAAAAGGTCTTCCATGACGAGGCAGCCGCCCAGCTCGGTCAGCCGCTCGATCACTTTCTTGCCCAGCGCGCCGCCATACATCAGGCCGGGTCCTTCGGCCGCCAACGCCTCCAGCGTCCTGGCGAGATCGGGTTGCTTCAGCACGGCGCCCAGCGACGGCCGCCCGCCGCTCAGCCCCTCGAGATAGGTGCGCGACCATTCGGGATAGAGCGCTGCGTGGCCGCGCAGCTCCGACGTCGCGCTGCCCATCTCTTCGACGTTGAATTCGATCAGGCCGAAGCCGTCGCGGGCGATGGCGATCGCCGGCGCGAAGAGCTCGGGCAATTTCCTGGTGCCGTAGGTCGCCACCATCTCGCACCAGCCGGCGAGATTGCCGGGCGCGCCGACGGCGACCGGCCCGCGCAGGACCTGCTCGCGGCGCTTCAACTTGTCGAGCGGGAACTTGCGCGGGATGCGGCTCATGAAATTGAGCGACCGCACGCGCCGCTCCGAGGCGATGTAGCAGGTCGCCAGGCCCTGGCCGGCGAGGCCCGACATGTAGGGCTCGACGACGTTCAGCGCCGCCGCCGTCGCCGCCGCGGCATCGAAGGCGTTGCCGCCGTTGCCCAGCACGCGCGCGCCGGCCGCCGCGGCCAGCGGATGCGCGGCGGCCACCATGCCGTGCCGCGATGCGATTGTCGGACGCTTGCCATGCTGCAACATAGGATCTCCCAGGAACCGGGCGGCCAAAAAACCGCGCGGATCGTGCCGTGTCGCGGGCGGCGCGGCCAGCGCCAATTGCGCTTCAGTGGCTCCCGAGGGACAATCGAGGCATGCAGCGAGACGGGCGCAGACTGGAATTCGGCTGGTTCCTGCCGACCGCAGGCGACACCACGGCCTATGGGCTGGCGAGCGCGCAGGTGGCGCCGTCGCTGCCGCTGTTCGATCGCGTCGTCGAAGCCGCCGAAGCGGCGGGCTTCGAATACATGCTGGTGCCGGTGCAGACCGCCTGCTGGGAGGCGTGGATATCGAGCGCCATGATGGTGGCGCGTTCCAGGTCGATCCGCATGCTGGTGGCGGCGCGGCCGAGCTACATCAATCCCGTGCTGCTGGCCAAGATGATCGCGGCCTTCGACCAGCTCTCGGGCGGGCGCATCTGCATCAACCTGATCGCGGGCCAGAGCGAGGCCGAGAACGCGTCGGAAGGCGTCAAGTGGGGCAAGGAAGAGCGCTACGAGATCATGGACGAGGAGGTCTCGATCCTGAAGGCGCTGTGGACCGCGCGCGGCCCGGTGGATTTCGACGGCAAGTTCTATCAGTTGAAGGGCGCGCAGATCCGGCCCCATCCGCTGCAGAAGCCCTATCCCAAATTCTATCTCGGCGGCGGCTCGAAGCAGGCCTGGGAGATCTCGGCCAAGCACTCCGACGTGCATCTCTTCTGGGGCGACACCTACGAGCGCATCCGCGCCAACATGGCCGAGATCCGCGGCATGGCCGCCCGCCACGGCCGCGCCGACGATATCGGCTTCGGCATGCGCCTGCAGATCGTCTGCCGGCCGACCGAGCAGGAGGCCTGGGAGTTCGCGCACGAGCTGGTGTCCCACGCCACCGAGGCGCAGAAGGCCTTTGTGAAGGAGCGCTTCGCCACCTCCGAGGCCAACCGCCGGGTGCGCGAGCTGGCGGCGATCGGCGAGACCATCGAGCCGAATCTGTGGACCGGCATCACGCAGGTCCGGCCGGGCGCCGGCATTGCCGTGGTCGGCAATCCCGAGCAGTGCGCCGACACGCTGCAGAACTTCATCGATCTCGGTTGCCACTCCTTCTGCCTGTCGGGCTACCTGCACGACGAGGAAGCCGAACGCTTCGGCAAATGGGTGATGCCCCTGCTGCGCGAACGCAATCGCGAGCGCATGCTCGCCGCCTGAGGAGCCCCGACGTGCAACTCGCCTCCCGCAGCTACGACGCCGCCGATATCTCCGCGGTCCAGGAGCTCTATCACAGCAACGGCTGGACCGACGGCCTGCCGATCGTGCCGCCGACGGCGGACGCCGTGCAGGCCTGCCTCGACTGGGTGATGATGCCGCCGGATCAGCTGATCGGCATCGAGCCGGTGCGCGGCCTTGCCATCACCGCCGAGAAACTTGCCGTCAACGCCGTGATGGCGGGCTGCCTGCCCATGCATTTCCCGGTCGTGGTCACGGCCTGGATGGCGATGATGCAGGAAGACTTCCTGATGCATGGCGCCACGGCCAGCACCGGCGGCTGCGCGGTGCTGGTGGTGCTGAACGGTCCGATCCGGCTCGAGCTCGGCGCCGGCGGCACGTTCAATGCGCTGGGCAACAGCGATCGCGCCACCGCCGTGATCGGCCGCGCGATCCGGCTCTGCCTGATCAACCTCATGGACGTGCGGCCGGGCGTCATCGACCGCTCGACCCTGGGCCATCCCGGCAAGTTCAGCTACTGCGTGGCCGAGGACGAGGAGGACACGACGTGGCTGTCGCTGTCCGAGCAGCGCGGGCTGCCCAAGGAGGCCTCGGCGGTGACGGTGATGGCGGCGGGCGCACCGCGCCAGATCATGAACGAGTGGACGACCAAGCCCGAGGAGATCCTCGAGACCTTCGCCGCCGAGATGCGCGCCAACCTGCGGCATTATTCGATCCATCCCGGCAACTATGCGCTGATCATTCCCAAGCAGCTGCGCGAGCATCTGCAGGCGGCGAAGTGGAGCAAGACCGACATCGCCACCTTCATCCACGAGCGGGCGCGCATCCATCGCCGCGAATGGGCCGAGGTCGGCAAGGGCGCCGTCGTGCGCGACCGTGGCGACAGCGTCTATCCGGCGATGGAGTCCGCCGATCAGCTCCTCGTCATCGCCGCCGGCGGACCGGCCGGCGGTTTCGGCGCCATCATTCCGCCGTGGCTCGGCAACAAGAGCCATGCCGTCACATTGCCGATCGGCGCCTGCGTCGATTGCGAACCGCCGAAGAAGTAACAGCCGAAGAAGTAGCAGAGGTACGCCATGACTTTCCGTGTTCTCGATCCCACGCCCGAAAAGGCGCCGCCGGTCGGCCAGCTCGCGCCGCGCCTGGACAGCCTGGAAGGCAAGACCATCGGCTTCATCTCCAACGGCAAGGAAGGGACCAAGGGCTTCTTCGCCCATCTCGATCGCATGCTGCGCGAGGAGCATGGCGTGGCCCGGGTGGTGAGCCGCACCAAGTCCAACTACAGCGCGCCGGCCGACGCCCATATCGCCGCCGAGATCCGGAACTGGGACGCGGTGATCTCCGGCATCGGCGATTGAGGAAGCTGTTCATCGTGCAGTCTGCACGACTCCGTAACGGCTGAACGTCTCCTGGTTCCCGCCTTCAGCGTCATGACCTCGCGGTTCGTCAGCGCCGCCGAGATGATGAGCCGCGTGCTGGGCATGCCCGACTACCGCTTCGCCACGATCGGCCATCCCGTCAGCAGCGCCACCGATGACGACCTCAGGGCAATGGCCAGGCTCGCGATCGAACAGGGGCGGGGGCTGCTCGTTCGGCCCTGAAACCCGGTTTCCCTCTGTGGAACTTTTCGCGGCCTCGCGCGTTTCACTGACTGTGAAATCCGCTAAGGGAACAGGGAGCTAAAGCATGAGGCCGCTTTTCATCGGGGGTATTTTGCTGATTGCCATCGGCATCGCCGGGCTGGTGATCGACAACATCTCGTTCACCGATCAAAAGGTCGTGGTCGATGCCGGCCCGATCAAGATAACCGAGGCCCGCCAGCACAACATTCCGATTCCCAGCATCGCCGGCGTCATCGCCATCGTTGCCGGCGCGGCGATGGCATTCATGGGCCGTCCGGCGCGCAGCTAGAATGCGATCGTAAAGACGCAGTTCGCTGGGCGCGCGCCACTGCACGCGGAGTAACCTCCGCGCTAAGTGGCGCGTCTTCTCCTGCTCTTGTAAGCGCGAGCCTCTGGCTTGCGGAAGCTCATGACGCGCCACTGGAGTGGCGCGCCCCCAGCAATGATTCGATCGGCGCGCGCTAGGGTTCTTGCCCCACAGCCGCCGGGTGGCGATATCGGCGCCCTCGCGGCAGCTCTTGAGCTTCGCCCAGACGACGTCTTCGGCGACCAGTTCCGAACCGGCAAAGGTGCCGAAGCCGCAATCGCTCGAGGCGATGACCCGGCTGCGGTCGCCGACGGCGTCGACCGCTTCGCAAATCCGGTTGGCGACGACTTCCGGATGCTCGACGTAATTCGTCGTCGAATCGATGATGCCCGGCAGCAGCAGGAATTCCGGCGGCAGCCCGGCTTTCTTGAGGTTGGCGTATTCGTGCTGATGGCGCGGGTTGGCGAACTCGACGCTGAGCGCGCCGACCTTCGCCTGCGTCAGCACCGGCAGGATCTCGATCAGCGGGATGTCATGGACATGCGGGCCGTCGTAGTTGCCCCAGCAGCAATGCAGCCTGATGCGATCGCGCGGAATGCCCGCCAGCGCCTCGTTGAGGGCCGCGATGTGCATCTCGGCGATCTTCAGGAACTCCGCGTCGCTCTTGTCATGGAACAGCACGGAACGCTCCATGGCGAGGTCGGGCGCATCGATCTGCAGCACGAACTCCGCGGCGATCAGCTCGTATTCCTTGCGCATCTGGCGGGCCAGCGCGAAGACATAGGCCTCGTAGCTGTCGTAATGCGCGTTCAGCATCGTCGTGGCGATGATGCCGGGCGATGCCGCCGTCATGAACGCATCGGTCGGCGCGCTTGTCGAGCCCGCCCAGCGCCGAGCGGAACATGCGGCACTCTTCCTCGGCCGGCGAGAGGTCCTCATAGGCGACCTCGGCAATGGCCTGCGGTGCGTTCGACACCTTGCTGCGTCGCGGGAAGCGCTGGCGGTGCTGCGCCAGGAGAGACGGGAAATCCACGTAGTCGCGCGGCCGCGGCCGCGATGACTCGCCGCCGAAGCCCTGCATGCGCTGCGCCACGTAGGTCTGGAAGCCGACCCTCGGCTGCTCGCCGTCGTTGACCACGTCGACGCCGCTCGACACTTGCTGCCGCACGACGTGGCGTACGGCGGATTCGCTCTGGCGGGCAAGCTCGGCCTGGTCGACGCGCTCGCCGGCCTCGTTGCGGATCAGCAGGTCGCTCAGCACCTCGTTACGCGGCAGGCTGCCGACGTGGGTCGTGAGAATTCGGTCGTCGCTGCGATGCATGGCTTGTCCAATCAGCCGAGCGGCCAGGTAAAGCGGATGTTGTTCTTGGCCAGCCCGTCGAGCACGACCTCGAGGCCGCCCGACTTCATCATCCATTCCAGACGGTGATCGCGGTATTCGCGGCGGATCGCGCCGGAGGCGAGGCGCGCCGCGCCGTCGCCCATGCGCTCGGAAGCCGCCTCGAACTCGGCGAACGTCTGGGCGACCGACGGCCGCTCGCGGATGCGGTCGCGCCACCTGGCCAGCGGCGATCCCGCCGGCGTGCCGAAACCGTAATGGAACGAGCGATTGACGTAGGGCGCCACGCTGAGGTCGGCCCAGCCGAAGCTCTGGCCGTTGAACCACTGGCCATCGCCCAATTTGTCGGTGAGCCAGCCCTGCAGCTCGGCCGTCTGGCGCGCCGCGGTGGCTTTCATTTTTTCCGCCTGCTCGCCTTCGGCGCGCTTGAACCAGCGGATTTCGCTCAGGCCCCAATTGACCGCCTCGTAGAGCGTGTCGCAGAGCTCCTCGATCATGCGCGCCCTGGCGCGCGCCGCGGGATCGGTTGGCAGCAGCGGCGGCGAGGGGAACTTGTCCTCGAGATATTCGAGGATGATGGTCGAATTGAAGATGCGCGCGTCGCCGTCGATCAGCGCCGGCACCTCGTTGCGCGGGCTGGCCGCCGCGAACTGGCCTTGGGCCTTGCCCGAACCCAGCGCCGGCGGCGTCTCGACCTTGAAGTCGAGGCCCTTTTCGCGGAGCGCGATCTTGACCTTCTGGGCGTAGGACGACAGCGGATGTTCGTAGAGCAGCATCACGGCAGCTCCAGCCGCACGCAGACCGCGGCGCTCGCGATCACCGCGGGATCGTTGTTCTCGGGATCGGCCACGTCGAGGCCGCCCTTGACGACCTTCACGGTCACGATGCCGTGCGGCAGCGACGCCCGCACCTTCTCCGCATCGACCTTGTCGGGCTGCTGCACGCCGATCGTGACATCGACGAACATGCCGGTCTTGGGGTTGACCTTGAGGCTGCGGATCATGGCGAGCGAGCTGTGATGCAGCGCGTCCTGCACGGCGCGAAGTGCTGCCTTGGTATAGTCGCCACCGTGCAGGTCGTTGCCGGTGCCGAGCTCGAGAATGACTCTTCTTGCAGGCATGCCGGCCTCCTCAGAGATCGAGCCGGACGACGGCGGCCGCCTGCGCGATCACCGTCTTGTCCGTGCCGGCTTCGTTGGCAATCTCCAGGCCGCCTTCGACCACGCTCACCGTGCCGGTGCCGTGCGGCAGCACCGCCAGCACCTGCTTCTTGTCGACGAGATCGGGTTTGGGCACGCCGATCAGCACCTCGACCTGCATGTCGTCGCTCGATTTGCCGACCGCGGTCGCGACGGTGAGCGAGTTGTGCCACAACGCATCGCGCAGCGCCCGCACCGCGGCCTTGGTGTAGTCGCCGCCGCGGATGTCGGTGCCCATGCCGATCTCGAGGGCCACTCTCTTCAGCGCCATGCCGGACTCCTTCGCAGAAAGGCGGCCGCACAAGGCGGCCGTCTTTCTCCTTACAGTCCAAACAGGCAGGCGTTAAGCGCTACTTCCGGCGTTGCGCGTCGAGGCTCCACGGGCCGGGACCGGCCGCCGCCAGGTAGAGAAAGGCGAAGCAATAGAGAGCGGCCAGCTCGCCGCCGTTCAGGATCGGGAAGAAGCCGCGCGGCGCGTGGGCGGTGAAATAGGCGACCGCCGTCATGCCCGAGAGGATGAAGGCCACCGGTCGCGTGAAGAGGCCGACGAGCAGCAGAGCGCCGCCGATCAGCTCGAAGAAGCCGGCGATGCCGGGCATCGACGACAGGTTCAGGTTGGCCATTGTCGCCACGACGGGAAACTTCAGGAGTTTCGCCGTTCCGTGCTCAAGCAGCATCAGGCCGGCCATGATGCGCAGGATGCTGAGCAGCCGTGGCGCCCACGCCGCGCCGATCGCGTCGAAATTCATGATGAGATGCACTCCCCCGAGTTGAAGCCGATCCATCATGTCGGCGGCACGAATTTCCGACAAGCGATTGCGACGATCGGCTGGTCACAGATTCGTCAGGGGAATGCTCGCACTCGCGGTGCGGTTTGCATGTATTCCGTGCCGCACCGATCCGGCGGCATCTTCTCCTTACTCTCGTCGTGGAACGATCAGGCGACGGGCTCCGGCGGGCCCGTCGGATGCGGGGTCGGCGTCGGCATGTCCTCCGGCCGCGGATCGCCGAGCGGCATCTCGGGCGGAATCGGATCGGTCTTGCCCGGCTCGGGCGGCACTTGTGATGGTTCGCGCGGTCCTGATCTCGTCATCATCTTCGTCTCCCCGGTGAGAAGTGAGAAGAAAGAGATGCCCGCCATCCGGCGGGCATCTCCTCCCTTGCTAGGACAAAACGTTAGTCATCCCTGTGCTGCGGCTCGCCGGGCTTGTGCCCTGGCTGACCCGGCTTCTGGTTGGGCTGTTGGTTCTGGCGCTGCTGCTGCTCGCGCTGTTGGCGCTCGCGCTGCTGCTGATCGCGATCCTGTTGCGACTGCTGGGGATTGCGGTCCTTAGGATTGTTCATCGCTAGCCCTCCATCTTACCGGCGACGCCCGGGATGGACGCCGCTGCCATAAGAACGCCCCCTCGGCGGAACGGGTTGCCGGCCGCATCGTTGTCGCCCCGACAGCCCAGCCACAACATATTGGAGGCGAATGATGAACAAGAAATCTGCACTCGCCGTGCTCGCGGCATGTTGCGTTGCGATGCCGGGCGCCGCCTTCGCGGCGTCCGAGGCTGATTGCGCGGCCCAGTGGAAAAGCGCCGACGGCAACAATGACGGCGTGCTGGTCGGTCCCGAGGCCGATCGCTATCTCGCTTATTATCGCGTGCGCGCGCAGGTGACGCCGGCCGACGGCCGCATCACGCAGGATGCTTTCATGCAGGCCTGCAAGAGCGACGTGTTCATGGCCAAGGCGCCCGAACCGGGTGCGCCGGTCAAGGGCGCCAACAGCTTCACCGAGGCGCAGGCCAAGGATCGCGCGATGGCCGCGGGTTTCATCAGCGTGTCGTCGCTGGTCAAGGACGGCGACGGCATCTGGCGCGGCAGCGCCATGAAGGACGGCAAGGCCGCGAAGGTCGCTGTCGACTTCAAGGGCAACGTCGTCGTCAGCGAATAACAGCAACCATCACAAGGATCACCATCATGAAGACAATCGCCCGTGTCTATGACACCTACGGTCAGGCCCATCAGGTCGTGAACGACCTAGAGGCGGCCGGCATCGCGAGCGGGGACATCAACCTGATCGCCAACAAGTATGTCTGCGACGAGAGCGCCCGTATCCAGGAGCCGTCCGCGGCCGGACCGGGCGCCGGCGTCGGCGCGGCCCTGGGCGGTACCGCCGGTCTGCTGGCCGGCCTCGGTATCATCGCCATCCCAGGCCTGGGCCCGGTCGTCGCGGCGGGCGCCCTGGCGGCGACCGCGGTCGGCGCCGTTGCCGGCGCTGCCACCGGCGGTGTGGTCGGGGCGCTGGTCAGCGCCGGTGTGCCGGAGCACGAGGCTCAGGTCTACTGTGAGGCCGTGCGCCGGGGCGGCACCATGGTGAGCACACATGCGGCCGACGACGAGGCGGCCCTGGTCCAGAGCATCATGGATCGCCACGAGCCGATCGATCCGGCCGAGCGCCGCACGATCTACACCGGCGAGGGCTGGAAGCGCTTCGATCCGGCGGCCACGCCCTACACGCCGAGCCAGGCCGAGATCGAACGGCTGCGCCGGCCGTACGTGAGCTAGCCGAACAGTAGCCTCCCCTCGCCCTGAGGAGGGCGCGAAGCGGCCGGAGGGGTCGGCGACGCCACGATGCTCTCACCCTTCGCGACGCACGCGCCGCACGCTCCCCAGCTATCGCTTGGGAGGACGCTCGCCTCAGTTCTCCGGCACCTTGCCGATCCGCTCGACCGCGATGCGCAGCCGTTCGGCGTCGCGGTCGAGGAAGGTCTTGAAAGCCGGCGCATCGAGATAGGCGATCGGCGTCTCGACCTTGGCCATCGCCTCCTTGAACTCGGCGTCTTCGACCGTGCGCCGGACCGTGTCGCGCAGCACCGACAGGATCGGCTGCGGCGTGGCGGCCGGCGCGAACAGGCCCGACCAGATATAGAAGGTGGCGTCGTAACCCAGCTCCTTCATGCTGGGCACGTCGGGCATCGAGGCGAGCCGCTGGTCGCCCCATACCGCGAGTGCCCGCATCTTGCCGGCCTTGATCTGGCCGATCGCCGCCGACGGTCCGGAGGCCAAGGCGTCGATCTGGCCGGCGAGCAGAGCGGCCACCGCCGGTCCGCCGCCCTGATAGGGAATGTGGAACAGCTTGATGTCGGCTGCCGCGGCGAAGATCTCCATCGCCACGTGCAAGGTGCCGTAGACACCCGATGAGCCGTAATTGATCGTGTCGGGCTTTGCTTTCGCCGCGTCGACCAGATCCTTCAGCGTCTTGTAGGGACCGTCGGCGCGCACCACGAGCACGGTGGGATCGGCGCTGACCAGCGCGATGGGCGCGAACTGGTCGAGCTCATAGGCGGCCGGCCGTCCCTGCAGGCGATCGGCCACCGGCAGCACCGAGATCGACGACAGCGCCATCAGGATCGTGTAGCCGTCGGGTGCGGCGCGGGCGGCTTGCGCCGCGCCCACCGAGCCGCCGGCGCCCGCCTTGTTCACCACCACGACGGACTGCTTCAGCAGCCTGCCCATCACATAGGCCACCGGCCGGCCGGTGATGTCGGCCACGCCGCCCGGCGGGAACGGCACGATCATCTGGATCGGCCGCGACGGATAGGCCTCTTCTCCCGCTGCCGGAAGCGCCGGCAGCAGCAGCCCGCCGGCGAGCAGGGCGCGTCGTTTCATCTTACTTGGCGGCGGTGGCGCCGCCCTTGGCCGCGCCTTCCTTGGTGCCGGGATAGGTGGCGGTGAAGCCGAACACGGTGGTAAGCGCGTCGGGCATCATGATCTTGTCGAGGTCGGAGAGGCCTGCCGTCTTTGCCGGCTTCAGCCCCAGCGCCAGCGGTCCCTTGGGCGCCTTCCAGTCGGTGATGAAGGAGGCCACCGCATCGAGCGCCTTCAAGGTAGCCGGCCCCTGTTGCTCGGCGAAGGCCGAGATGCCGGCCAGCGCCGCTTGCACCAGCTCGTCCGGCTTGCTGCCTTCCGCCTTGGCGTAGGCGGGCAGCAGTTTGGCCAGAAGCCCGCTGTCGTCGATGACCAGCGAGGCGCTGCGCAACCTGCCATCGTCCTTGGCGCCGGCCATGCCCGCCTTGTCGCTGATGCCGTCGACGACCAGCGCCAGCGTGATCTTGGTCTCGCCGCGCAGATTGATCGCGAGCGTCTTGAGGTCGAGCACCTTGGCCGCCGTATCGATGCGGTAGTCGAGCGCGATGTCGATCGGCACGTTGGGCACGCCGTAGGGCGCCAGCGCCGTGAACATCTCGTCGTCGCCCGTCATGCCTTCCAGCTTGAGCTTGGCGAAGCGCGGCGCCTCGTCGTCCTTGGCGTTCTTCGTCAGGCGCTCGAAATCGAGCTCCTCGACCGTCACCTTCTGGATCTTGACCGTGCTCTCCTTGTCGCCGGTCGCCTGGTTGGCCGGGATCACGGCCACCACGTCGGTCAGGACGAACCCTGCGTCGCCGAGCGGCTCGGCGCTCGCGTAACTGAGCTTCTTCAGCTCGAGCTGGGGTTTGATGTCTTTCTCGAAGCGCTCCAGCCCGTTCTGCGCCCACGAAGACGTGGCCAAGCCGATCACCAGCAGAGCCGTTGAAACTCCAGTCCAAATCGATCGCATTGAGACGCCCCCATACAGTACGCGATGAGCTTAACACCGCATGGTTGCAGCAGCGAATCACCCTTGGCGATACATCGTATCGACAGTGTCGTCTTGCCGGCGCAGCCTGCCGGACCTTCGATTCCTTCAAGACCCCATTTCTGAACGAGAAGGGCATTGAAGAGCTGACGCAAGGACGTCGGCCCGGCCCCGGGTCGGAGAATGCGCACGCATCGATCACACTGATGGGCGTCGAAATGGGCTTGCCGGATGGCGGCAACGAGTCTGCAATCCGGCGGTTTGGACACTGGATCGCCGCTTTCCAGCGTTAGGGAGGGCCCATGATCGCGATTGTCCGCGCCGCTCTGATCGGCGCCGTTTCCATGGTGTCGATTGCTGCATCGGCGCAATCCGCCGTGCCGCCGTCTCAGCCGGCGCCGCCATCGCCGGTTCCGGTGCGACCTTCTTCGGCGCCCCCCGGGCCCGACGTGCGGGTGAAGATCACCGACGACTACGCCGCCCTGGTCGCGCGCGATGCCTATTTCTGGGCGTGGCCGATGGTCAACCTCTACAACCGGCGGCTCGCTGCGGCGCAGGTCACCAAGACCGTGCGGTCGGGCCCTGCGGTCAGCGCGCCGCTCAACCGGCTGGGCATGATCACCGACTATGTCGATGCGGCCGAGCGGCTGGTCGCCTGTCCCAACCAGGACGTGGTCTACGGCCTGGGCGTGCTGGCGCTCGATGTCTCGCCGGTGGTGATCCAGGTGCCAGACTTCGGCGATCGCTTCTGGCTCTACCAGGCGGTCGACCTGCGCACCGACAGTTTCGTGCAGTTGGGCAAGATCTACGACACCAAGCCCGGCTTCTACCTGCTGGTCGGGCCCAACTGGAAGGGCGAGCCGCCCAAAGGCATCACCAAGGTGTTCCGCGCTTCGACCAATACGGGCCTTGTCGCGCCGCGCATCTTCCAGGACGACACGCCGGAAGACAAACGCGCGGTCCAGGCGCCGTTGCGCCAGGTCGTGATGTACCCGTTGGCGGAATTCGACGGCACGATGAAGAGCGTCGACTGGACCAAGGTTCCGCCGGGCCCCGCGCCGGAGGCCGGCGCGGAGGAAGTGAAATGGGTCGTGCCCGGGAAGTTTATCGACCAGCTCGGCGCCGTGCTGGCCGATGCGCCGCCGTTGCCGGGAGAGGAGGCGCGCTATGCCCAGCTGCGTGGCCTGCTCGAGGCGGCCAAGACCGATCCGCGGCGCCAGGAGTCCATGGCCAAGGCCGCCGCCGAGGCCGAGCGGGACGTGGTCGAGCCCCTGTTCCAGTTCCGCGCCTGGGGGCAGCAACTGCCCTATCACTGGAGCACGATCTCCAACGAGGCCGCGTTCGGCACCGACTACTTCACCCGCACCGCCGTCGCCAAGTCCAACATCCTGGTCAATGCCGCCAACGAGACCAAGTATTTCTACCAGGATCTCGATGCCGCGGGCGCGCGGCTGAACGGCCGCAATCGCTACATCGTGACCTTCCCCAAAGGCCTGACGCCGCCGGTCAACGGCTTCTGGTCGCTGACGCTCTACAACCGGCACCATTTCTTCGCGCCCAACCCGATCGGGCGCTACTCGGTCGGCACCAGGAACAAGGATCTGAAATACGGCGCTGACGGCTCGCTCACCCTCTACATCCAGGCCGATCCGCCGCCTGACGACCAGCTCGCCAACTGGCTGCCGACGCCCAAGGAGGCCGACGAGAACGGTGACTTCTCGCTCTATATCCGCGCCTATGGGCCGAAGGCTGCCGTCCTGGAAGGCGCCTGGACGCCGCCGCCGGTGGAGAACGCCAACTAGCGGCGTTTTCTCCCAGCAATGATCCGCTCTAGGAAGAGCTGTCGGACACCGGCTGCGCATCCAGCCACTGCCGCGCGGCGTGGAGCTCGCGGAAGATCGCGAGCGGGCGGCGATCCGCCGGCGACGACGCGGCAAAGGTCTGGGCCTGGGCGAAGCTTTCGTCGGAGGCCGCGACGATCGCCACCGGGCCGATCTGGCCGTGCTGGGCATAGAACACGACGCGCTGGCCGAGCGCCTTGAGGTTCTCTTCCGAGAGCGCCATCGGCGCGTGGGTGATCTCGAAGATCTTGCGGTAGGCCATGGCGCCGTCGGCGGTGACGCCGGCGAAATACTGCTCGATGTCGGCCACCGTCACCTTGTCCTTGGTGACCGCGACGACCAGCCGCTGCGGATGCGAGACCGTCCAATGCACGGGCATGGGCGGAGCCTAGCATTGCTCCGAGGCTGCGGCCACGATTCAACCTTGCATCGTGGCCACAGCTTACCGATCGGATGATCCCGGCATGCGCAACCGCATGTAGACCGGGGATTTTGCATTGGCCGTAGATAGAGATTGCGAGGCTGGCGGTCTCAGACTTCGGAGGCAAGAAGCTTCACGGGGCCTTTGATCGCTTTCCAGGCGTAATGTCCGCCAGCCATGTAACGAGCATCGAACCCGGCCTTGCGGAGCGTCACTGCCGTTTCGCAGCCGACGTGGAAGCCGTAGACGCAGTAGGTGACGACCGGCTCGGTCTTGGAAAGCTCGCCGATCCATTCGTCCAGGCGCTCCGGATCACGCCACACGGCGCCTTCCATGATGTCCTGCGACTTGGTCGTGTAGTGCCTTGGCCGCGCATCGATGATCTGGACGGGCGTTCCCGCCTTGAGCATGGCCGCCACTTCCTCGACGCTGATCGCCGGCACGTCGGCGAACTGCTTCTGCACGAGCGGCCGCGGAGGGGCGACCTGGATCGCGTCCTCGTAGCGCCCCTGCACCGCATTCCACTCGATGTTGCGCATGAAGGTGGCCACGTAGGCGCTCGCGTTGGCGCCGAAGTCGAGGTGATAGGCGTGCTCGTACATGTCGAGAGCGAGGATCGGGATGCCACCCGAGATGCTCTGCCCATGATCCGAGGCGGTCTGATTGATCAGCCGGCTGTCGCGCGGCACGTAGGTCAGCACGACCCAGCCCGAGCCGCCGGCCAGCGCATTGGCCAGCGCGACGAACTCCTGGCGCCAGCGGTCGACCGAACCGAAATCGCGGATGATTGCTTCGGCCATCACGTTCGGCACGACACGTCCGTCACCGCCCAGGCTGGCGAAATACAGTTCATGCAGGAGCGTGGAGTTGAGCGCGGCGGTCTCGTCGCGCTTGAGCCGGCTGAGAACGTCAGCCGGCGTCGTCGCGGGATCGAGCGATCCGAGTTCCTCGCTGATGGCATTCAGGCGATTGAGCGCGCCGCCGTAGTTGTTTTCGTAGTGGCTCTCGATCAGGCGAGGAGAGATCCCGTTGAGGGTCCAGGGGCGGCAGAACAGGGGTGCAAGGTGGTATCGCATGTTGGGGCTCCAAATAAAAAGGTGAGGAGTGCGGGACGTCAGAGAGCGAAGGTTCAGGGCCGCCAGGACGATTTGGCGCATTCGCTCCTCTGTTGGGCTCGGGTGAGGCCAACGTCGGCCAGCCCGCGATCGTCCAGGTCGCCCAAGTGCTGACGCGTGCGTCTGCGTTCGCGCCAAAGGCGGACGGTCGCAAGGAAGGTCGGCCACACGCGAAACCGCCGCGCATGCCCCGGAGCATCGAAGAAGCTGAGGCCGTATTGGGTGGCGAGTGTCATCTATTTCCTCCTGATACACTTGTATCAGAGGGAAAATAGCGATGTTTTCGGGATAAGCAAGAGAAAAAGATACAAGTGTTGCATATAGTCTATTTGGTATGATACGAATGCACTATGTCCACTAATGAGCCTTCACAAGACGCCGCGCATCGTCCGTGGGAAAGCCTGCCAGGCTGGCGCTGCTTTGGCGCGGCGATCGTCAGGCGCGGCGTGAAGCGACCCCCGGCAACAACAGACTTAGCCGCGTCTTCGAGGCGCTGGCCGCGCTCGGCATTCACGCCGAGCCCGCGGTCTATGCCGACGATATGGTCTCCGAAGTGCGCGAGCAGCTTCTGAAGCTCGACGGCGTGCTCGTCTGGGTCAATCCGATTTCCGACGGGCAGGACCGGACGGCGCTCGATGCGCTGTTGCGGGACGTCGCCTCCAGAGGAGTCTGGGTCAGCGCTCACCCGGACGTGATCCTCAAGATGGGCGCGAAGGAAGTTCTTTATCGCACGCGGCATCTTGGCTGGGGGACCGACACTCATCTCTATCGCTCAGCCGGCGCTTTTCGCGAAGAGTTTCCACCTCGACTTCTCTCGGCGGGTCCGCGTGTCCTCAAGCAAAACCGCGGCAACGGCGGTCAGGGCGTCTGGAAGGTCGAACTCGTTTCTCCGACTGCCTCCGAGGTCGCTATCGTTCGCGTGCTGCAGGCGGTCAGGGGCAGTGTGCCGGAAGACGTGCCGCTGGCCGATTTCATGCAGCGCTGCGAGACATATTTCGCGGCTGACGGCAGCATCATCGATCAGCCGTTCCAGCCACGGCTGCCCGACGGCATGATCCGCTGCTACATGAGCGCGGACAGGGTTGTCGGTTTCGGGCACCAATTGGTCAGGGCGCTGATTCCGCCACCGCCCGAGGGGCCGGACTCGGAGGCTGCGCAACCGGGTCCGCGCATCATGCACCCTGCGTCGGCGGCGCCATTTCAGGCTCTCCGGCAGAAGATGGAATTGGAATGGACGCCTCAGATGATGCAGTTGCTCGAGATCGACGCCGAGTCGCTGCCGATCATTTGGGATGCGGACTTCCTGTATGGCCCGCGCACCGCAGCCGGCGAAGACACTTATGTGCTGTGCGAGATCAATATCAGTTCGGTGTTTCCGTTTCCCGAACAGGCGCCTGCTGAGATTGCGCGACGCGCGTTGGACCGTGTTCGGCGGCGGGGGCTACCCCGCTAGAGCACATTCCGTTCGGCTGTAATCAGCCGAACGGAATGTGCCCGTTGCACCACGAAAGTCCGTGTGCGCATTTCCGATCTGATGGAACCGCTGGCGGTTCAATCAGATCGGAAATCGCTCTAGCGCCCGCACGAAATCCCATGTCTTGCGCCAGGACAGAAATCCGAACGTCGCGCCGCCCGCCATCAGGGGCAACGGGCCAACCTTGGAATACAGGGCGATCACGATGGTGCCGCCGAGCAGGCACCAGGTAAAAATATCGGGGGCGGCGTGTGGCGCCATCTGCACCACCGACACGCCGAGAGCGCCGATCACCGCCGGCGCCACGCCGCGCATGAACGCCTTCAGCCACAACAGGTCCTTCATCCGGCGCAGCAGCGGCAGGATCGAGAGCACCATCAGGAACGACGGCAGGAAGATCGCACCGGCCGCGACCGCCGCCCCGAAAATTCCAAACAGCTTGTAGCCGATGAAGGCCGCCAGCATCAGGATCGGCCCCGGCGTCAACTGACCCAGCGCCAGTCCGTCGACGAACTCTTGCGGCGTCAGCCAGCCGAACCGGTTGACGACCTGCTCCTGCATGAAGGCGAGCATCGAAAGACCGCCGCCGAACGTGAAGGTGCCGACCTTGAAGAAGAAGGCGCCGACACCCCAAAGCGTCGCGGGACCGGCCACCAATTGCGGCCCCGGACCCGCAATCGGTAGCACCGAACCGGCAATAAATCCTTCGGCGGCGTAGGCGCCGGCCAGGGCGAGAGCCAGCACCAGGACGGCCCCAAAGCCCGTGCGCCAGGAATGGAACAGGGCCACGCCGGCGCAGCCGGCCGCCAGCAGCGTCAAGGCCAGGCCGAACGGACCGAACAGCAGGAGGCCGACGGCAGCGACCCCGATCGGAATCTGCAGGCGATCCTTGATCGTTCCCCTGGCCAGCCGGTAGATCGCCACGGCGAAGATACCGACGACGACCGGGCCGATGCCGTAGAATGCATTGCGCAATGCCGGCAGCGCGCCGAACGCGGCATAGGCGCTCGCCAGCAGCAGCATGATCGCGAAGGCCGGAATGATGAAGCAAATGCCGGCAACGATGCCGCCGGCGAGACCGCCTTTGGCGTGGCCGATGAATATGGCGAGCTGCGTCGCGCCCGGGCCCGGCAACATGTTCACGATCGACAGGCCTTCGACGAACCGCTCCTTGCCGAGCCATCGCCGCCTTTCCTGGATTTCGTTCTGCATGATCCCCATGATCGCCGGGCCGCCGTAGCTCATCGCCCCGATCTTGAGAAAGACGCGGGCGAGGTCCCTCAATCTTGCCGGTTGGTCGTCCACGGGCAGGCTCCCATATGAAGCATCCAAAACTTCGTCGGCCACGCGGCCTCACGGCGCGGACTGAAAGCTGAAATCGTCGAACGCGGTCACGCTGTCGGCCTTGGTCCACACGCCAACCGCACCCGCCCCTGCGATGTGGCTGTCATCCAGCTCGATATACGCTTTGCCGTCGAGCACGACGCGAATCCGGTTGCCCTTGAACTCCGCGCGCAGCGTGTGCCAGGCATTGCCCGGCACCGGCGCATCGACATATTTGATTGTCCGGCGCCGGCCGCCCTCGGTGTAGTAGAGCGAGACGTTGTTCTCGAGCGCATTGGCGCGCGCGACATAGTAGTTGTCGCCGTCCTTCCAGCGCCACACCACGCCACCCGCCTGGTCCTCGCGACCGGACAGGGGCTTGAATTTCACTTCGACAGCGCCGTCGGTGATTGCCGTGCCCTGCTTCACGCACCACGGGAACGTGCCTGATCCGGATTGCTTGAGCACGTTGGGCGGGCTGGGCGCGCTGGCGTCGGCCTCGACCGCCCAGCGCGGCGCGCCGCCGCCGGTGCTGCCGCACACCCAGCCGACCGGCATCTTGCCGGTCTGGTCGGCGTCGAAGTTGACGGTCTCGGCGCCGGCCCCGGTGGCGAGCGCGGTGAGCACCGCGCCCGCAACGATCTTCGCCATGATCGCCCCCATCACGTTTCCTTGGAATAGCGTTCGTACAGCATGGCGGCGTTGCTCCAGCGAATGCCCTGCATGAAGCCATCGACGTAGACGGCGGCCTTGGCGCCGTAGTCCATGTGATAGGCGTGCTCGTACATGTCGAGCGCGAGGATTGGCCGGCCGCCGGCCAGGGTCATGGTATGATCGGCTGCCCAGGTGTTGATCAGCCGCTTGTCGCGTGGCGACCAGCTCAGCAGCACCCAGCCCGAGCCGCCGCCGATCGCTTTGCCGGTCGAGGAGAACTCGGCCTTCCAGCGCGCGAGCGAGCCAAAATCGCGGTTTATCGCTTCCGCGAGTGCCCCCGTCGGATCGCCCTCGCCGGCCAGGGTGTCGAAGTAGAGCTCATGGATGAGCATCGAATTGGCGGCGATCAGTTCCTCGCGCTTCAGTCCGTTGACCACGAACACCGGCGCTGCCGCGAAGTCGAGGGCCGCCAATTGCGCCGTGATGGCGTTGAGCCGCTTCACCGCGCCCGAGTAGTTGTTCTCGTAGTGGCTCACCAGGAGCTTCTCGGACAGGCCCTTCACCTTCGCCGGATCGAACGGCAGCTTCTTGATCGCGTACTCCATCCTGGGACCTCCTGGAGCGGTTTGCGCCTGTGCGGCCGAATGCAGTCCGGTCACGGCCATTGCCGCTGCGGCAACCGTCGCGGCGCCCATCACGTCGCGCCTCGTTCGTTCATCGGTCATGCATGTCTCCTGCTGAAAGGGCTAGTGTTGGCCGGCGACGAGGAAATCGGCGATGACTATCGTGCGCTGGCGGCTTCTTTCTTGACGTCGACCTTGTCGAGCGCGGCCCGCAAGCCGGTTGCGAGCTTGCGCGCATCGTCATTCGCCCAGAAATGCATGAAGAAGACGCGGGGTTGCTCGTCGAGCATGTGGCTGTGCAGAGCGGTGATCTCGATGCCGTTGGCCTGCAGGGCCTTGATCACCGGATTGACCTCGCTGGCAAGCAGCACGAAGTCGCCGGTGATGGCTGCGGTGTCGAAGCCGGTCGGCTGGAAATTGATGGCGATCGCGGCCCCCATCGGGCCCGGCAGGGCGATGCCCCGATCGGTGACCGGCTGGGCGCGCGGGACGCCGAACTGGTAGATGCCGCCGCTATCCTGGCCGAAATACCCCATGATGCGGTCGATGCCGATCATGTCGATATTGCCGGGCGTCGACGTGCCCGGCGGCGGTGCGAAAGGCGTCTTGCTGAGCGCCAGGCCGTCGTGAATGGCGGCCGCCAGCTTGACGGGATCGCCATGGCCCTGGACGTGCATGTAGAGCGTCATGGGTTCGGCGCGCAGCAGGTGGTTGTGCAACGCGCTGATCTCGATGCCGCCTTCCTCGAGCTTGCGCATGACCGGGGCCACCTCGTCCTGCGTCAGCACGAGATCGCCCATGACCATGGTCTCGGTGCCCATTGGCTGAAACGCGACCCAGCCGCCCAGCGCAAAGCCTGGCCGAAGCGCCACGCCGTCGAGCGATACTTTGAGATCGGTGCGCGGAAAACCCACGCGATACACGCCGCCGGCCTGTACGCCGCCGGATTTGCCGAGCGCCTGTCCGACATG
Organism: uncultured Alphaproteobacteria bacterium; assembly: GCA_963755585.1. Taxonomy (GTDB): domain Bacteria; phylum Pseudomonadota; class Alphaproteobacteria; order Reyranellales; family Reyranellaceae; genus Reyranella. Next base: position 38,816 of record CAVWKN010000007.1, on the reverse strand, counting down.
GTTCCAGTCCGGTTCGGCGGCGAAGGTCGGTGTTGCGACGATGGCAGCGGCCATCAACGGTGTGACGAATCGAGTGACCGGATGCATGTTGGTCCTCCTCAGTCGAGCTTCTCGGTGATTTTTTTCACGTCCTCGCCCTTCAACAGGACGACGACGGCGACCGGCCGGCCGCCTTCCAGTGCCGGCGTGACGCTGACGGCGCGATAGCCGGCGCTGTCCTTGACGGCGTTGGCGACAGCGACATCGAGCGTCAGCTTCGCCTTGGCCATGGCGGCCGCCTGCGCCTGAGCGGCCTTCAGATCGTCGGCCTCGGTGATCCACTCGTCCTTCGCCACGGCGCCCGACTTGTGATCGAGGATGACTTCGCTGAACCGATCGCCCTTCATGGTGTAGACGGACAATTGCAGCACGCCGTTCTCGATTTCATACTTGGCCGAAAGCGGCTTGCCTTCACGCTCGCTGACCCTGGTCGCATTTTCCAGGGCAACGCTCGCCTGCTGCAGCGCCTTGGCCATGGCCGCTGGATTCATCTCCTCCTCGCCCCACGATGGCGAGCCGGCCAGCAGCAGTGTGGCCGCAGCGGCGATGCTGAAGAACAGGTTGTGTCGCATGACGTTCACCTCCGATGTGCGAATGGCACCATCGGCCGGGCCGTTTAACGCAGTTTTACGTACCTGGGCGCAGGCTCAATTCTGCGCTGAGTTCCGGTTCGATCGTGGCGCAAGCGCCTTGAGGCGGCGCGTATCGTCGGCCGTTTCCGCGAAGACCCAATTCCGGAATGTTGCAATCTTCGGCACATTCGATGCGGCTTTGGGGCAGACAAACCAGTAGGTGTTGGCCATCGTCAACGAAACGTCGACAGGCCGCACAAGGCGGCCGTGGATCAAGTCCCAGGCCGCGAGCGCCGTCCGCGCCAAGGCGATGCCTTGACCGTCGAGCGCCGCATCGATCAACATGCTGGCACGGTTCAGAACGGGGCCGGGGCGAACGGCGGCCCTGACGCCTGCAGCTTCGAACAAGCGAGTCCAATTCTTTGCGTCTTCAAGACGCAGCAATGGGAATTTCAGGAGGTCCGCGGCCTTCTTGATGCGGTTACGTCCCGCGACGAGCTTTGGGCTGCAAACGGGAAACAACCGCTCCGAATAGAGCCGCTCCGCCTGGAGCCCCGGCCAGTGCCCGTCACCATGTCGGATCGCGACATCGACATCGTCGCGGGCAAAATCAACATACTGAGTCGCGGCTGCAACACGTAGATCCACGTCGGGGCAACTCTCCGCAAAGCGGCTGAGCCGGTTGACCAGCCATTTGGCGGCGAAATCGGGTGAGGTGCTGACGGTAAGAATGCCGCTCTCTTGACGCCGCAATAGCTTATCGGTGCCGATAGAGATCCGGTCGAGCGCATCGCCGATGACGGCCAGGTAATCGCGGCCGGCTTCGCTGAGGATCAGCCGTTGCCGTTCGCGATGGAAGAGCTTGAGCCCAAGTGTCTCTTCGAGCGCTTTCACCTGATGGCTGACGGCGCCCTGCGTGACGTTCAATTCCTCGGCGGCGCGCGTGAAGCTTTCGCTCCGCGCCGCGGCTTCGAACGCTTTCAGGCCATTGAGGGATGGGAGACGACGCGCCATCGGTCCTCGATCATGAGAAAATATAATCAATCATATGACTCATTGGTGGACAACACAACGGTTCGAGCCATTGCACTCGCTCCAGTTAATGAGCTTTTCTCAGACCCGCCCGAGGAACGATGCGTTGCCGGTACTTGCCGTGCGTCGATAGTGATTCGCGCTTCATCTGAAGCGGTCGGGCCTTCCACGCAGCCGCCCGGTTCTTGACGACAGGTCACCTCAAGCGCTGCTCCAGCTCCTGACGGGAAGTGCCCATGAGCGGCCAAAACATCACTATTCCTCCGACCAGCTTGGCCCCGGCACGTCCGCCGGAACGGCCGGTCGCGGCCCGCACCAAATTGCTCCTTGAAGGACCGATCTTTGCAACGCTGTTGCGGCTGGCGGCGCCGAACATTCTCAACCTGTTCGCGTTTGTTGCCTTGATCACCTTCGATGGCTTTTTCCTCGGCAGGATCGGCACTGACGCGCTTGCGGGCGCTTCGCTGGCATTTCCATGGATCATGCTGGTTCTGCAGACCACCAACAGCGGCATGGGGGTCGGCGTATCGTCTGCGGTCGCGCGCGCGCTCGGAGCGGGCCAGCGCGAGAGGGCCGACGACCTCACCTTCCACGCATTTCTGCTGGCGCTCGCGCTTGCTGGAATTTTTTCGACGGTGATGCTGCTGGCCGCCCCCTTCCTTTTTGGCTGGATGGGCGGGCGCGACGAGATGCTGGCGGACGCGCTGTCATATGCCAATGTCGCCTTCGGCGGCGCCGTCTGCATCACCGTGCTCAACCTGCTCGGCAACGCGGTGCGGGGGACGGGGAATATGAGCCTGCCGGCGGGCGTTCTGGTGGGCTGCGTGATCGCGCATATTGCCCTCTCGCCGCTTCTGATCTTCGGCTATGGACCGTTCCCCGCGTTGGGTCCTGCAGGCGCGGGTTGGGGACTGGTGATCCCCTTCGGCGTCGGCAGCCTCATCATGGTTCTCTACCTTCGCTCGTCCCGCTCGATCGTTCATTTGAGTTTCCGGGGACGGATGCCGCGATGGGCGCTGTTCGCGGATATTCTCAAGGTTGGCGTGCCGGGCTTGCTCAACACCTCGATTACCAATCTGTCTGTCGTGGTATTGACGGGCATCGCCGGCCAGTTCGGCCCTCAGGCTGCCATCGGCTATGCGATGGGGGCGAGACTCGAGTACATCATGCAGCCCATTGCCTTCGGCTTTGGAACGGCAATCGTTGCGATGGTGGGAACGAATTGGGGCGCGCAGCAGTATGGCCGCGCCCGCCGGATCGCCTGGACCGGCGCGGCGACGATCGCGCTCCTATGCGGGACCATCGGATTGATCGTCGCGCTGCAACCGGGCATTTGGCTGAGCCTGTTCAGTGACGATGCCGAGGTGGCACGTCTTGGCGCGATGTATCTGCGGATCGTCGGACCGGCTTATGTCTGTTTCGGTCTTGGCCTCGGGCTGTTCTTCGTATGCCAGGGATACGGCCGCGGCTTTACAGCGATGATGGCAAACGCGGTGCGGCTGCTCGTGAGCGCCGGCGCAGGGCTCGCGGCAGTATACTGGCTGGGCCTCGGCGCCAGCGGTCTCTTCGCGGCCATTGCAGCCGGTTTCTGCATCTATGCAGTCCTTACGGCGCTTGCGGTTGTTGGGGTTTCACCGCCGGCAGCACCGCCGCGTTCCTAAAACTGCCTTAAGAGAAAGCGGGCAAAACCGGTGGCCTTGGCCTGCGGCCCGGTGGCCGCAGGATGACTCTGAGTTCAGGAAAACATTGCCATGCGCACCCTCAGAATGACGTTCCTGGTCCTCGCGATGATTGGCGCGGCCGGTGCCGCCCGAGCCGGCTGGTTCTCCGATGAATCGCCGCCAGCCAATGCCAAGCCGCTGTCCGAAATCATCAAATCGGTCGAGGACAGAGGCTACAAGGCCATCACCGAGGTGGAGTTCGACGATGGTATCTGGAAGGTCGAGGTGCACCAGCCGGACGGCAAGGAAGTCCACATCAAGGTCGACCCGATCAGCGGCGCGATCCGCTGAGTCCACTCAACGAATTCGCTGCGGGCGACGTTCACTCATGCCCGGGCGCCGGATCAGCGTGGATCGCTGCCGGCGGAAAGGCGAGCGTGAAGACCGCACCACCGTTTGGTCCGGCGTCCACCCGGACGCTGCCGCCATGCGCCTTCATGATCTCGGCGACGATGGCAAGACCCAGCCCAGCGCCGTGTGCAGGCGCCGCTTTGCCACGCCAGAAACGCTCGAAGATCCGCTCGCGATCTTCGCGAAGCACGCCCGGCCCGTGGTCGCTGACGTCGATTCTGCCGTCGGCGCGCGTGCTGATCGTGACTTCGGTGTGTGGCGGTGCGTGGGCGACCGCATTCTCGATCAGGTTGCTGATCGCGTCGTCGATCGCATAGGCGTTGCCACTGACGACGACAGGTCGATCGGCGCCGGCGAAGGCCAGGGTCCGGCCCTGTACGAGCGCCCATGGCGCCAGGTTCGCGACGGCTTGATGGGCCACCTCGTTCAGGTCGACGGCGCCCGAGACATCGAGCGCGATTGCGTCCAGCCGGGCGACGCTCAGGAGCTGTTCGACCAGACGGTTCATGCGGGCGACGTCGATCTTGAGTTTCCCGATTTCCGGGTTCGGGTCCATGTTTTCCAGCGCGCCCGTGATGATTGCGAGCGGCGTGCGTAGTTCGTGCGCGGCATTGGCGGTGAACTGGCGTTGCACCGCGAAGCCTTGTTCGAGCCGGCCGAGCGCGCGGTTCACAGCCGAGACCAGCGGCATGATCTCGCTCGGCAGGCTCGCCTCGGGAAGCCTGACCGAGGTCGTGCCTGGCCCGATCGAGGCGGCGATTTCCGATACCTCCCGGATCGGCCGCAGCGTACTGCGGATCGCCAGGATCGCAACGCCCAGGGCGAGCAGCATGAAAAGCGGAATGACCCAGGCGATGTCGATGACGAATTCTTCGAGCAGCGAATGGACCAAGGCGGTTGCGCCCGACGCGCGCGCTACCCAGATCGACAACGGGCCGGCGGCGCTGTCGACGCCGATGCCAAGGCCATAATAATCCTGCGTCTTGCCGGCGAGGCCGGGCAGATGGAAATAGCTCGGATCGTCGGTCGGTGCCGGCCAGCGCCCGACCAGCGAGCCGAACGCCTCGGGCATGGCGGCGACGAGACGACCGTCGCCACCGCGGATGGCGAAAATGTCGGCGTCCGGCGCAGCGCCATAGGCTTCGCGCAAGGCGGCGGGCAAAACCAGCCGTGGCGCTCCATCGGGCGCGGCCGCGACATACTTGGCGAGGTCGGCGGCGCGCAGGCTGAGTTCGCGGTCGGCCAGCGTCTCGGCAGTGTCGTAGGCGCGCCACACAAGGACACCGATGATCGCGGCCGATCCCAAGATGAAAAGCGCCGCCAACTGCACGGCCAGGCGAAGCTGAAGCGAGCGAAGGCGAGGGGCCGTCATGCGTCGCCGTCGACCAGGAGGTAGCCGACGCCGCGTACCGTATGGATCTCGACGGTGGCGCCGCGATCCAGCAGCTTGCGCCGAAGATGGTGGACATGGACCGGGATGGCGTTCGAATCCAGCTCATCGTCGATGCCGTAGAGCTTCTCTTCCAGCACCGTCTTGGGAACGACCCGGCCGGCGCGCCGCATCAGATGCTCGAGGATGGCGCTCTCGCGCCGGGGCAGGACCAGCACCTGCTCGCCGATGCGCAGGTCGCGTCCGATCGTATCGAAGGCGATGTTGCCGGCTCTCAGCAAGGTGCCCAGCGCACCCTCCGGTCGGCGCAGCAGCGCCTTGATCCGGGCAATGACTTCGCTCATGGCGAACGGCTTGATCAGATAATCATCTGCGCCGCTGTCGAGGCCGGCGACGCGATGTTCCACGGCGTCGCGCGCCGTCAGCACGAGGACGGGAACGGCATTACCCCGGGCGCGCATGTCCTTCAGGAGGGTCAAGCCGTCACCGTCGGGGAGCCCGAGATCGAGAATGACGGCATCGTACGGATTTACCTCAAGGGCCGCGCGCGCATCGCCACAGAGGCGAACCGCATCGACGGCGAAGCCGGACCGCGACAGCGCCGAGCGCAGGATCTCGGCGATCCGAACCTCATCCTCGATCACCAGGAGTTGCACGTTCACTACCTGCTTGTGGGCGCGGCGACACGCCGAATCAGGCGGCCGGCCTTTTGCTGAACTCTAATCGCAGCACGCCAGGATTATGAGAGTTTTAAGCCTGACCGGACCGGCAGCACCCGTCGGCGACAAGAATGTCGAGGAACTGCATGGCGGCGATGTCGGCCCGAGCGCGATTGTACCGCGATGGCCGCTGGTACGGCCAATTTCCGTTGAATTTCTTATTCGATATTTCCGGAAATACGGTTGACTCGGGCAGCGATGGCTCCTAGATGGGCATGATGAAGCTCGATGACGCCGCCGCCCGCCTCGAAGCGCTGGGCAACCCGACCCGCCTGAAAATCTACCGTCTGCTCGTGCGGGCCGGTGCGGAGGGGCTGCCGGTTGGGCGCCTGCAGGCGAAGATCGACATCGCGGCCTCGACGCTGTCGCATCACCTCAAGGCGCTGATCGGCGTCGGCCTCGTCAGCCAGACGCGCGAGGGAACGACCCTCGTGTGCCACACCAACTACGAACTGATGCGTGGCCTGGTCGATTACCTGGTCGAGGAGTGCTGCGTGGAAGGAACCTGCGCGCCGGGCATCCTGCCCAACAAAGCTGCCTGAGTTTTTTTGCCCACCTATTTCGATGATTCTAGCAGAACCGGAGGACGGCATGGCCGAAATCAGCACGAAGACCGTAGCGATCCTGGGCGGCGGCCCCGTCGGCCTTGCCGCCGCGGCCCATGTCCTGGAGCGCGGCATGGCGCCGGTCGTGCTCGAAGCCGGTCCCGATGTCGCCCACGCGGTGCGCCAGTGGGGCCATGTCCGCATGTTCTCGCCCTGGGAGTACAATGTCGATCGCGCCGCCGAGCGCCTGCTCGACGCCGTTGGCTGGAACAAGCCGCAACCCGACCAGTATCCGACGGGTGCCGAGCTGGTGGAGCAATATCTCCAACCGCTGGCCACGCGCACCGTCCTGAAGGACCGCATCCGCACCAGCAGCCGCGTCACCAGCGTCGGGCGCGTCGGCTTCGACAAGGTGAAGACGACGGGCCGCGAGGCGGCGCCCTTCGAGATCCGCTACCAGAACGGCAAGGGCCCCGAGACGCTGATGGCCGATGCCGTGATCGACGCCACGGGCACGTGGTTCGCGCCCAGCCCGGCCGGCGCCGGCGGCCTGCCGGCGATCGGCGAGGGCGAGGCCAAGGTGCAGGAGCATGTCGCCTACGGCATGCCCGACGTGCTGGGCCGCGACCGCGCGCGCTATGCCGGCAAGGCCGTCGCCGTGCTGGGCGCCGGTCATTCGGCGATCGGCACGCTGATCGATCTCGCGCGATTGAAGGACGACGCGCCGGCCACCGAAATCCACTGGCTGCTGCGCGGCGAGGCGCCGGAGAAGGCCTTCGGCGGCGGCGCCAACGACAAGCTCGCCGCGCGCGGTGCGCTGGGTGCTGCCTTCGCCGCCCTGGTCGCGGCCGGCAAGATCCGGGTCGAGAAGGGTTTCCGGCTCTCGCACCTCAGCCGCGACGGCGAACACCTGCGCGTCGGCGCCGGCTCCGCCTGCTGCGGCCGCTATGTCACTGTCGAGGAGCTGGTGGTCGCCACCGGCTTGCGGCCCCAGCTCGATTTCCTGCGCGAGATCCGGCTCGCGCTCGATCCCGCGCTCGAATGCCCGCCGGCGCTGGCGCCGCTGATCGATCCCAACGAGCATAGCTGCGGCACCGTGCGGCCGCACGGCGCGCGCGAGCTGGCGCAGCCCGAGCCCGGCTTCTACTTCGCCGGCATCAAGTCCTATGGCCGCGCGCCGACCTTCCTGATGCTCACCGGCTACGAGCAGGTCCGCTCGATCGCGGCCGAGATCGCCGGTGATCACGAGGCGGCGCGCAAGGTCGAGCTGGTGTTGCCGGAAACCGGCGTGTGTAGCGGGCCGGGCCCGTTGGCCACGAGCGGGTCGGGCTACGACGTCCCCGCCGTCGCGGCGCCGGCAAGCGGCTGCTGCACGCCGGCGGCCAAGGCCGAGACCAAAGGCTGTTGCGGCTGAAGGCGGTGATCACGCGCCGGCTCTTTACCATCATCGTCCTCGGTTCGACGCAAACGCTCGCCTGGGCGTCGAGCTACTACCTTCCGGCGGTCCTGGCGGATGAGATGTCGCGCGACCTCGGGCTGTCGACCAACTGGATCTTCGGCATCTTCTCGGCCTCGCTCATTCTCACAGCGGTGATGGGGCCGAAGGTCGGACGCACGATCGACGCCTGGGGCGGCAACGGCGTGCTGGCCGCTTCCAACCTGCTGTTCGCCGCCGGACTGTTCCTGCTGCAACTCGCGCATTCCCTGCCGACCTTCGCCGCCGCCTGGGTGGTGATGGCCATCGGCATGGGCCTGGGTCTCTACGATTCCGCCTTCGCCACCCTGGGCCGTCTCTATGGCAGCGACGCACGCGGCGCGATCACCGGCATCACCCTGATCGCGGGCTTCGCCAGCACCATCGGCTGGCCGCTCACCGCCTGGGGCGCCTCGACCATCGGCTGGCGCGAGACCTGCCTCGCCTGGGCGGCGGTCCATCTCTTCATCGCCCTGCCGATGAACTGGTTCCTGCTGCCGCGGCCTTCAGGAACCATGGCCGGAGCGAAGACGGCTGCGCCGGGCGTCGCGCACAAGGCGATACCGATCGATCGTCCGATGATCCTGCTGGCGTTCGCCTTTGCCGCCGCCTGGATCGTCACCGCCGGCATGGCGGCGCACTTCCCGCGCATCGTCGAGGCCGCCGGCGCCTCGCCCGCGCAGGCGATCGCCGCCGGCGCGTTGATCGGCCCGGCGCAGGTGGCGGCGCGCCTCCTCGAAGCCGGCCCGCTCGCGCGCTTCCATCCGCTGGTCTCCGCCCGTCTGGCGACGCTCACCCATCCGATCGGCGCCGCGGTCCTCCTGCTGTTCGGCGGCGGTGTGGCGTCGAGCGCCTTCGCCCTCCTGCACGGCTCGGGCAACGGCATCATCACCATCGCGCGCGGGACGGTGCCGCTCGCGCTGTTCGGGCCGGAGAATTACGGCTATCGCCTCGGCCTCATCGGCGCACCGGCGCGCTTCCTGCAGGCCGGTGCGCCGTTGGGCTTCGCGCTGCTGATCGAGCACATCGGCACCGGCGTCCTGCTGGTGTCGTCGGCGCTCAGTCTTTCCGCCTGCCTCGCGCTCTGCCTGCTGCGCGCGCCCGCGTCGCCCGCCCATGCCGACTGACGCCGCGGCACCGCGCGTCACGGCGGCGCGGCTGGTCGCCGTCGTCTGCGCTGCGCAGGTCATGGTGCAGATCGGCGCCTATTTCTGGCCGGCGCTGCTGCCCGAGATGATGCGCCGCTGGTCGCTCAGCAACAGCGAGGCCGGCTGGATCACCGCGATCTTCTACGCCGCCTACATGGTCTCGGTGCCGGTGCTCGTCACCCTGACCGACCGGATCGACGCCAAGCGTGTCTATCTGTTCGGCGTCGGCTGCTCGGTGCTGGGTCACCTCCTGTTCGGACTTCTGGCCGACGGCTTCTGGTCGGCCATGGCCTTGCGCGCGCTCACCGGCCTCGGCTGGGCCGGCACCTACATGACCGGCCTCAAGCTGCTGGCCGACCAGGTCGACGCCAGGATGATGTCGCGCGCCGTCACCGGCCACGCCGCCAGCATCGGCATCTCGGGCGCGCTCTCCTTCCTGTGCGGTGACCTGATCGCCGAGCATGCCGGCTGGCGCGCCGCCTTCATCCTCGCGGGCGCGAGTGCTGCCATCGCCTGGCTCACCGTGGCGCTCGTCGTGCCGGCACGGCAGCCGCCGGCGCGGCCCGCCGGCCAGCAGCCGGCGCTGTTCGACTTCCGCCCGGTGCTGCGCAACCGCTCGGCCATGGCCTATGCGCTGGCCTACTGCGTCCATACGCTCGAGATGAATGCGTTGCGCGGCTGGGGCGTGGCCTTCCTGGCCTTCGTCGCCGCGCGCACCGGCGCGGCCGAGGGCGCCTTTTCGCCCACGCTCGTCGTCACCGCGCTTGCCCTGATCGGCACGACCGCGAGCGTGGCCGGCAACGAGATGGCCATCCGCCTCGGCCGCCGCCGTCTCGTCTGCACCGCCATGGTCCTGTCGATCGCCTTTGCCGCGATCCTGGGCTTCGTCGGTTCGCTGTCCTACGCCGTCGCCGTGGCGCTGCTCCTGCTCTACGGCGCGGTGGTCTGGCTCGATTCCTCGTCGCTCACGGCAGGCGCCGCCGGCACGGCGGAGCCGTCACGCCGCGGCGCGACGCTGGCCGTGCATTCCATGCTGGGTTACGCGGGCGGCTTCGTCGGCCCGCTCGCCGTCGGCTGGACCCTCGATCTCGCGGGCGGCATGTCGCCCACCGCGTGGGGATTGGCGTTCCTTGTCGTCGCCGTGCTGATGGCGCTGGCGCTGGCGACGTTTGTGATCATCAGGCCGCGTGAGCTGGTTGGTGATGGTGGCAGTTGAGGGGTTGGCGCAGGTTTAGACAACTCTGCATGCCTACGCCAAAGTGAGCTGCCTGCCGAATGGAGATCCATTGGAGCCCGTCGTCTGGACCTGGGGTCTTTCGCTCATCGTGGTGACCGTCGCGGTTCACGCGATCGGCGTAGTCGTGCTGGCCCTGGTGAGTTTGAGAATCCGAGCCCGCCTGGCCAACCGGCGTCTTGGTCTGCGGTATGTGATCCCGATCGTGATCGGCCTCGTCGCTGCAGCTGGCCTGCTTCTGGCCGTGTTGCACGGAATGGAGGCCGCGATCTGGGCAGCCGCGTATGTGTGGTTGGGGGCGATCGCTTCGCCTTTGGAGGCCATCCTCTATTCCGTGGATTCGATGTCCACGCGCGGCGCCTCGGGGCTGACGCTGCACGGGCACTGGCGGATGATGGGCGCGCTGGAGGCCGTTGACGGCATGCTGCTGTTTGGCATCAGCACGGCCTACATTTTCGCGCTGATGCAGTCCTACTGGCCGATGCTGTCCCGCCGTCACTGATACCGCCGTCCTGTACCGATTTCGCATAGTGGGGCGTAGGCCTTTCGGCTAAGCTTTGGCTATCAGCGGCTTTGGCCGCGCGGGGGCTGGACGCTCGCACCGAGCTTGGTGGCACGCATGCTTCACCAGAGTGCGTTGTCGGATCGCGTAAAAATAGCAATCAAGACCGCGCTCGCCACGGTGCTTGCCTATGGCGTCGCGCTTTCCATGGACTGGGAAAACGCCTACTGGGCCGCCTTTGCCGTGGCCTTCTGCACCCTGTCGACTGTCGGCGAATCGGTGAACAAGGGCCTGCTGCGCTTGTCCGGGACCCTCGTGGGGAGCCTGGCGACAATCACGCTCATTGCCCTGTTCCCGCAGGATCGCTGGCTGTTCCTGATCGGCATGAGCGTCTTTACCGGCTTCTGCACCTACATGATGCCGGGGACGTCGCGATGGTATTTCTGGTACGTCGCCGGGCTCTCGGTACCGCTCCTTGCCCTTGCCGGCGGCGCCGAGCCCCTGAACGATTTTCAGATCGTCATAACGCGTACCCAGGAAACAGCGCTGGGTATGTTGAGCTACACCCTGGTCTGGCTCCTGATCTGGCCGACCAGCAGCCGTGAAGCCCTCGAGGATACGGTCGTCCAGCTCGCGGCCGCGCATCGCCAACTCGCTGTGCACTATCTCACGCCGGCCGTCAGTGAAACCCATGATGGCCCACAGGCCCCCCGGCGACAGGTCACACAGCTGCTGGCGCGTCTTGGTAGTCTGCTCGACGGCGCAGAGATCGAGAGTTACGAAGTATGGGAGGCGCGCCAGGCGTGGCGGAGCCTGGTTCATCGGTTTTCGCAGCTGACCAGCACGGCAGAACGCGGGCGGCAGAGTTCGGCAGACGTGATCGAGGTCGACCGGCAGCGGCTGATTCCGGGCCTTGCAGAATTCGCCGGCGAACTCGACCGCCGATTCGCCGAAATCGGACGCATGCTGGAGGGGCGTCCGCCCGAGCGCCGGCCGATTTCCGTGCCGTTGGATCTCGAAGACGAGGCAATGGCTTCGCTGTCGCCGTTCCAGCGGGCCGCATTCCTGCTCTATCGCAGTCACCTGCAGGAAATCGACAAGCTCACGGCTGATCTCTTCGAGACGGTGGCCGATATCCGGAACTTCACCGGCGCGCGGATCGATCCGACCTCCGCGGCGGCGCCGCTGCTGCCATCGGCGCTCGATCCGGAGCGCCTCGCGGGCGTCGCTCGATGGTTCACGAGCCTGTGGCTGGCGTGGCTCATCGCCCTCTACGTGCCCGACGTCCCGGATACGGTCGGGTTGATCGTTCTCACCAACTCGCTCTCGATGGCGCTTTGCGCCGTGCCGCAGCTTCCGATCGCGCGCTGCTTCTTCCCGGTTGCCTTCGGCATCGCTTTCGGAGGCGCCCTCTACGTCCTGGTGATGCCCCACCTCGCGAGCTTCGCCGACCTTGCGGTTGTGCTTTTCGCGGCTGTCTTCGTGGTCTGCTACCTTTGGCATCGACCGACCCAGGCCATCGGCAAGGTGGCGGCGCTCGCGTTGCTCGCCATGCTGATGGGCGTCGTCAACGAGCAGACCTACAACTTTCTCAATGTCGCGAACCTCGCCGTGGTCATGGCGCTGGTTTTTGCCGTGCTGGCGATCACGACGCATTTCCCCGTGTCGTTCCGCCCCGAGCACGTGTTCCTTCGCCTGCTCGGCCGCTTCTTTCGCAGCTGCGCCTATCTTGTCTCGACGCTGCAGTGGGACCCTGTCAACCCGCCGACCGGGTGGCAGCGTCTCAGGCGCGTGCTGCATCTCGGCGACCTGGCAAGACTCCCGGCCAAGCTCGCCATCTGGGGAAATACGCTGTCCGCGGCGGCCCTGGGTCGATCCACGACGCCGCAGGTGCAGGCGCTCGTCGACAGCCTTCAAGCCATTGCCTTGCGCCTGCAAGACCTCATGGAAACCCGCGCGACGCCGCAATCGCAGGTGCTGGCGCGCCAATTGCTTTCCGAGGTGCGCGCATGGCGAGTCGGCTTGCAGGATATCTTTGGCAATCTCTCGCAGCGTCCCGAGACGGCGGATTTTGCCGATTACCGGTCGCGGCTCGATGCGATGCTCGAGCGACTTGAAGAGCGGATCGAGGTGGCGATCGCCGCCGACGACCAGGCAAGCGCGTCGACACGCGAGAACGAGAATTCCTTTCGCCTGCTCGGCGCATTTCGCGGCTTGTCGGAGGAGCTGGTGAATTTCGCGAGGCACTCGAGCGAGATCGATTGGGCTCGCCTGCGCGAAGCCCGGTTCTGACGGAGGCATGGCGATGCATCTGGTTCCACACGAGTTGTACGTGGGAGAAGTCTTCTTCCCGCCGATGCTGCTCGATGCCGCGCTGGGTCTTCTCGCCGCCACGATCACGGCGCGGCTATCGAACCGTTTCCGGGTGTCACGTTACTTCCATAGTCCGCCGCTGGTGCTGATCGCGCTGACCGTGATCTACACCGGCCTGTTCTCCATCCTCCTGAATCCGGCGTGAACCATGAAACCGTACGTGAAGTTCATCACCACAGGCGTCGTCGTGCTGTCAGCCCTTGGCATGATTGCCTTCAAATACTACGACTATGTAAGATATCCCTGGACACGGGACGGACTGGTGCGGGCGAATGTCGTTCAGATCATCCCACGCGTATCCGGTCCGCTGGTTCGCGTGCCGATCCGCAACAATCAGCTGGTGAAGAAGGGCGATCTTCTGTTTGAAATCGACCCACGCACATTCCAGGCGAGCGTGAATCTGGCGCGTGCCCAGCTCGACAACATGGCCGACATCGTCAATTCCTTTGCCGCACAGGTCGAAGGACTGAAGGCCATCGTCGAGCAACGCCAATCGGCGCTCAACCAGGCGAGGTTCGAGGTCGGGGGTGTTGCTGCAACGGCGGAGGATGCGCGGATCATCTACGAACGTGCCAAGGAACTGCGCCTGATGAATGTCAACTCGCAGAGAGACGTCGATAACAGGTTTGCGGCGTATCAGGTGGCTCTCGCACAGTTGAACGAAGCCAAGTCGCGCGTGAACCAGGCGGCCGCTGCGCTGACGCAAGCGAAAGACGATGTGGCTCGCGGGCAGGCCAATCTCGGCACGCCCGGAGAGGACAACGCCCGGCTGCGCCGGGCCGCGGCGGACCTGGAACTCGCTCAATTGAACCTGGACTTCACGAAGGTCTGGGCCCCTGCGGATGGATACGTCACCAATCTGCAATTGCGCGTCGGGGATTCCGCGGTAGCCAATCAAGCGATGCTGGCCGTGATCGATGCCGACAGCTTCTACGTCCAGGCATTCTTCCGGGAAACCTTCGTGGGGGATTTCCATAGTGGCGATCGGGCCGTCGTCACGCTGATGAGTTATCCCGACACGCCCCTGGAGGCCCGCGTCGACAGCATCGGCTGGGGCATTGCCCAGCAAAACGGCAGCACGGGCTTCGAGCAGCTGCCCTCCGTCAAGCCGACCTTCGAGTGGATCCGGCTCGCGCAGCGCATACCGGTCATGGTGCGCATCGAGAAGATTCCGGACAACGTCAAACTGCGCGCCGGCACCACGGCCTCGGTGGTGGTCATCACCGGAACGAACGTGGCTGGCGACCAGGTGCCGCCTGTTCCCCGCGCGTTGCAGTGAATGAACGATAATGCGTTTAGCGCCGGCCATGCCGGGGGACGCACCGACGGCGTGTCCTCTGCCTACTGCAAACTAGATCCGGCGGAAGGCAAAGACGTGAAGAGGTACTACTACGTCGCGGCTTGGGAGGCATCCAGTGGCTACGATCACGGATTGGTTGGCCTCGCTCGGATTGTCCGAGTATGCGGGCCGTTTTGCCGAGAACGGCATTGATATCTCCGTTCTCCCGGATCTGACAGATCAAGATCTCAAGGACATCGGGGTTTTGCTCGGCCATCGCCGCAAGATGCTGCGCGCGATCAGCGAGCTTGCCGGCACCGACGCCACCATGCCGCCGCATGCAGCCGCGCCCGAGCCAAACCAAGGGTATGATGCCGAGCGGCGCCAGGTGACCGTCATGTTCGCCGACCTCGTCGGCTCGACCGCGCTCTCTACCCGCATGGACCCGGAGGATCTGCGAGAGGTCATTTCGGCGTATCAGAAGTGCGTCACCGAAACCGTGCGTCGCTTCGACGGGTTCGTGGCGAAATACATGGGCGACGGCGTCCTCGTGTATTTTGGCTATCCCAAGGCCCACGAGGACGACGCCGAGCGGGCCGTCCGGACGGGACTGGAAGTGATCGCGGCGGTGACGGGGCTCAAGACCCGCGCTTCGCTGCAAACTCGCGTCGGCATTGCAACCGGCCTGGTCGTGGTCGGCGACCTGATCGGGTCCGGCGAAGCCCAGGAGCGCGGTATCGTCGGCGAGACGCCGAACCTCGCCGCTCGCCTGCAGGCGATGGCCGAGCCGAACAGCGTCTTGATCGCCGAGGGCACGCGAAAGCTGCTCGGCGATCTCTTCGAACTTCAGGACCTCGGGGCCAGGGACCTCAAGGGCCTTGCCGGACCGACGCGGGCCTGGGCGGCGCTGAGGGGGCGTTCAGTCGAGAGCCGTTTCGAGGCGCTGCACGGGACCAGTGTGACGGCCCTCGTCGGGCGGGAAGAGGAATCCGAATTGCTGCTTCGGCGCTGGTCCAGGGCAAAGACCGGTGAAGGCCAGGTCGTGCTGCTGTCGGGCGAAGCAGGTATCGGAAAATCGCGGCTCACGGCCGCGCTTCTGGAGCAGCTCGCCGGCGAACAGCACACGCGCCTGCGTCATTTCTGTTCTCCGCAACGCACTGACAGCCCGCTTTATCCGGTGATCGGACAGATGGAACGCGCCGCCAGATTGGCGCACGACGACACACCACAATCAAAGCTCGACAAGCTCGATGCGGTCCTCGCGCAGACCTCGACCTCGATCGACGATGCTGCGATTTTGGCGGAGATGCTGTCGCTTCCCAATGACGGACGCTATCCGGCGTTACAGATGGACCCGCAGCAACGCCGGCAGAAAACGCTACAAGCCCTCCTGTCTCAAACGGAGGCGTTGACGCGCCAAAGTCCGGTGCTGATGATCCTTGAGGATGCGCATTGGAGTGATCCCACGAGCCTCGAGCTATTCGGCCTCGTAATCGCTCGAATTGAAGCCCTTCCGGCACTGCTCATCGTGACGTTCCGTCCGGAATTCCAGCCGCCCTGGATCGGACGGCCCTACGTGACCGCCCTCACGATCAATCGGCTCGTTCAGCGCGATGTCAACGCGATTGTCGATCGCGTCGCCGGCAATCGGCTGCTGCCGCCGAGCCTCCGGCAGGACATCATCGAGCGTACCGACGGCATTCCGCTGTTCGTCGAGGAGATGACGAAGTCGGTGCTGGAGGCGGAGAGCGAGGAGGCGGCGCAGCAAATGGTTGCTGCGGTCGCATCCCCGTCGCTCGCAGTCCCCGCAAGCTTGTACGCGTCGCTGATGGCACGGCTCGACCGGCTCGGCGCAGCCAAAGAGGTGGCGCAGATCGGGGCGGTCATAGGGCGCGAGTTCGCCCATTCCCTGCTGGCTGCAGTGGTCCACAGGCCGCAGGCAGAGCTGGGTTCGGCGCTGGACCGTCTCGTGGAGGCCGGTCTGCTGTTCCGGCAGGGCGTGCCCCCACATGCGACCTATCTGTTCAAACATGCCCTGGTGCAGGACGCCGCCTATGGCACGCTGCTGCGCGAACCGAGGTGCGCACTTCACGCCCGGATCGCCAAAGCGCTTGAAACCCATTTCGCGGAGATCGCCGAGACCCAGCCGGAGCTGCTGGCCCGTCACTACACTGAAGCCGGGCTGGTCGAGAAGGCCGCGAGCCTGTGGGGCAAGGCCGGGCAGCGGTCGCTGGAGCGGTCGGCCGTGGTTGAAGCCATGGAGCAGCTGTCACGCGCGCTCGGCCAGCTTGCGACCTTGCCCGGCACACCCACCCTGCGTCGCGAACAGATCAAGCTGCAACTCGCGTTTGCGAACGCTCTGATGCATGCCAAAGGCTATGCGGCGTCCGAAACGAAGGCGTCCCTCGACCGGGCGCGCTCGTTAATCGAGCGTGCCGAGGCACTCGAAGACCCTTTGGATGATCCGCTGCTAAAATTCTCGGTGCTCTACGGCTTGTGGGTCGCGAGCTACAATTCGTTCAATGGTGATGCGGTACGCGAGATTGCGGCACAAACCCTGACACTCGCCGAAAAAGAGGGGACGACGATCCCGCTCATGATAGGGCATCGCCTCTGGGGAATATCGCTGGTCCACACGGGTGACGTCGCTGAGGGGCGAGCCCATCTCGATGTCGCGGCCAGGCTGTACGATCCTGTGGAACATCGACCTTTGGCGACGCGATTTGGTCAAGAGATCGGCGTGGCAATCTTGTTCCAACGGTCGTTGCCCCTGTGGATCCTTGGCTATCCCGAAGCCGCGCTCATGGATTCCGATCGAGCGATTAGCAATGCGCGCGCCATTGGCCAGGCAACCACTTTGATGCCGGCTCTGCTGTACACATCGATTAGCCATATCTTATGCAGGGATTATGGAACAGCAAAGGCGCAATCCGATGAACTCGTCAAACTGGCGGACGAAAAGGGCAGCGCGCTATGGAAGGCGTTTGGAATCCTGCTCCAAGGTTGCGTATTTGCCCTGAGCGGCAGGGCATCCGACGCGGTGCGTACCATCACCTCGGGGATTAGCGCCTTACGGTCCACTGGATCAACATTGTGGACGCCATTGTGGTTTTCCCACTTGGCGAAATCCCATGCGGACCTCGGTCAGTTCACCGATGCATGGCGCTGCATCGGCGAGGCCATTGGAGCGATCGAAACAACCCGGGAAAAGATGTACGAGGCCGATGTCCATCGTACGGCCGGGGAAATCGCGTTGATGTTGCCGCAGCCAGACGTAGCGAAGGCGGAAGCCTGTTTCGAGCGCGCGATTGCGGTTGGCCGCGCGCAGCAAGCAAAGTCCTGGGAACTGCGCGCTGCGATGAGCATGGCACGACTTAAGCAGAAACAGGGCAAGAGGGACGACGCCTGCAATTATCTCGCGCCGGTCTTCAATTGGTTCACCGAAGGCTTCGAGACACTCGATCTGAAGGAGGCAAAGACCCTGCTCGTCGATTTGGCGCAATGAGGGTGTTGTGACCGAGGTGTGTTGTTCCACGGCGTTCTATCGAGAAGGCCGCGCCGGATCGCGGCCCTGTTGCTGGCCCTGATTGACTGGCCCGACTTTGGAACGCCATTGCGCAGCGTCATTCGTCTGCCGGAGCAAGTCCAAGCGGACCTATTTCGACGATGCCTTTTTCACCGGATCATGCGTTGGCCGCCCTGTGCTCTTCATGCGCAGCCCGCCAGACCTCGCGCGCAGCATCAGCGTTCATCGCCGCGATGCCGAGCCCGACGATCAGGTCAGGCCAGCCGGAGAGCGTGTAAGCGGTCACAAACCCTGCGATGATGATGGCGACATTTGCCACGGCATCGTTTCGGGCTGAAAGGAACGCCGCTCGTGTCAGGCTGCCGCGATGGGTCCGGAATCGCATCAGTAGAAACGCGCATGACAGGTTGACCGCCAACGCGCCCGCACCCGTTAGCGTCAGGGGAAGTGGCGCTGGCGGGAACGGAGCCATGAACTTCTCCCATGCCGTCCACAGCGTCGCGAGGCCGGGTATGAGCAGGATGCCGGCAAGCGCCATCCCCAGGCGAGCCCGGTTGGCCGCACTCCACCCAAGCGCTATGGCGATCAGAAAATTCACCGAGGCGTCTTCGAGAAAATCGACGCTATCGGCGAAAAGCGAGACCGAGCCGATGGCACGGGCAACGGTGAACTCGACGCCGAAAAAGGCCAGGTTCAGGACGGCAACGACAATGACGACCCGGCGCAGCTTCACGTTCATCGTTCGAGGCTATCAGTTTCCGGTGCCAAGAGCCTCTAGTCGGCCGTCCCCACGCGGCGCCTGACGGCAGGCCCCGCTTCGTACCAGCCCTTGCTCGCATTGACGATCTTCACGACCGACAGCATCACCGGCACCTCGATCAGCACGCCGACGACGGTGGCGAGTGCTGCACCGGAGGAGAAGCCGAACAGGCTGATGGCGGCGGCGACGGCCAGCTCGAAGAAGTTGCTGGCGCCGATCAGCGCCGAAGGGGCGGCGACGCAGTGCGCTTCGCCGGTGGCGCGATTGAGCAGGTAGGCCAGGCCTGAATTGAAATAGACCTGGATCAGGATCGGCACCGCCAGCAGCGCGATGATCAGCGGCTGGGCGATGATCTGCTCGCCCTGGAAGCCGAACAGCAGCACCAGGGTGGTGAGCAGCGCCACCAGCGAGATCGGTTGCAGCCGCGCCAGCAGCGCGCCGAGGCCCGGCAGGCCGGCGCGCGACAGCACGCTTCGCCGCAGGACTTGCGCCAGCACGACCGGGACCACGATGTAGAGCCCGACCGAGAGCAGCAGGGTCTGCCACGGCACCGTGATCGCCGACAGGCCGAGCAGCAGGCCGACGATCGGTGCGAAGGCTACGACCATGATCGTGTCGTTGAGCGCCACCTGGGTCAGCGTGAAATCGGGCTCGCCGTCCGACAGGTTGCTCCACACGAAGACCATGGCGGTGCAGGGCGCGGCGGCGAGCAGGATCAGGCCGGCGATGTAGCTGTCGATCTGCGCCGCCGGCAGCAGCGGCGCGAACAGCCAGCCGATGAACAGCCAGCCCAGCGCCGCCATGGAGAACGGCTTGACCGCCCAGTTGATGAACAGCGTGACGCCGATGCCGCGCCAGTGCTCGCGCACCTTGCCGATGGCCGCGAAGTCGACCTTGACCAGCATGGGAATGATCATCAGCCAGATCAGGACGGCGACCGGCAGGTTGACATGCGCCAGCTCGGCCGCGCCGATCGCGTGGAAGACGGCGGGAAACCAATGGCCGAGGGCGATTCCCACGACGATGCAAAGCGCCACCCAGAGGGTGAGGTACCGTTCGAAGACAGACATTTTTCAACTAGCCGATGCGGGTCGGAGGGGGCCGGAAGCGACCGGCAACAGGAACGTGATCGCCCAGCACACGATCAGCATCCCGGCTGACCCGAAGAGACAGGCCGTCATGCCGCCGAGCTGGTAGAGCGCGCCGGACAGCAGGATGCCGATCAGGCGCCCGGTGGCATTCGCCGCATAGTAGAAGCCGACATCCTCGGCGGCCTTCTCGGAACCGGCATAGGCCAGGATCAGGTAGGAGTGCAGCGAGGAGTTGACCGCGAAGGGCAGGGCGAACAGCGCAAGTCCGGCGACCACCACCAGGTCGGGGCGCCACAGGGACTGGTCGCGCAGCACCAGCGCCAGAGCCAACGGAACGGCGGCCAGCAGGCCCGCCCACAGGCGCGCGTTCGGCACCTCGCGGCTGAGACCGTCGGAACTGCGGGCCACGAGGGCAGGAGCCGACGCCTGGATGATGCCGTAGCCGATCGTCCAGGCCGCGAGAAATCCGCCGACCTCGACGAAGCGCCAGCCCGCCGCATAGAGGAAGACCGGCAAGCCGACGACGAACCAGACCTCGCGTGCCCCGAACATGAAGATGCGCGCCGCGGCCAGCAGGTTGACGCCGCGCGACTTGCCCAAAAACTCGCGCACCGTCTTCGACGACTTGGCCTTGCCGAGCTGGCGCGGCAGGAACAGCAGGCCGGCGACGAAGATCAGGCCGATCAACCCGGCCATCAGCCACAGCGCCGGCTTGAAGCCCACGACTTCCAGCAGCAGGCCGCCGACGAAGAAGCCGATGCCTTTCATGGCGTTCTTCGAGCCGGTGAAATACGCCACCCACTTGAACAGTTGTCCCGCGCCCTGGGCCGACGTCGCCTTGATGGCCGATTTCGACGCCGTCTTGGTGAAGTCCTTGGCCAGCCCGGCGATGCCCTGCGCGCCGACCACCCAGGCGACCGAGGCCGCGACAGTCCAGCCCGGATCGAGCGCCGACAGCATGGCGAGGCCCGCAATCTGCAACGCCTGGCCGACTGCCAGCATGCGCGGGATGCCGAAGCGCGTGGCCAGCCAGCCGCCCGAAAGATTGGCGACGATGCCGGCGAACTCGTAGAGCAGGAACAGGAAGGCGAGCGTGAAGGGCGAGTAGCCGAGCCTGAAGAAATGCAGCAGCACCAGCATGCGCAGCGCGCCGTCCACCAGGGTGAAGCCCCAGTAGGAGGCGGTGACGATCAGGTAATGTCGCGTTGCCGGTGCCATCACGCTTCCGCTTCGATCACCAGGTTGGCGAGATCGACCATGCGGCAGACATAGCCGATCTCGTTGTCGTACCAGGCATAGACCTTGAGCAGCGTGCCGTCGGTGACCATGGTGCACGGGCCGTCGACGATCGAGCTTCGCGTGTCGTTGCAGTAGTCGACCGACACCAGCGGACGGCGTTCGAAACCCAGGATGCCGTTCAACGGTCCCTGCGCGGCCGCCTCGAAGAGCGCGTTGACCTCCGCCTCGCTTGTCGTGCGCTTGAGCTCGAAGACGCAGTCCGTGAGGCTGGCATTGAGCACCGGCGCGCGCACCGCATGGCCGTTCAGCTTGCCCTTGAGTTCGGGATAGATCAGCGCGATGGCGGTGGCGCTGCCCGTCGTCGTCGGCTGCAGCGACATCATGGCCGACCGCGCGCGCCGCAGGTCCTTGTGCGGCGCGTCGACCACGACGTTGGTATTGGTCGGATCGTGGATGGTGGTGATCTGGCCGTGCTCGATGCCGATGGCCTCGTGGATCACCTTGACCACGGGGGCAAGGCAGTTGGTGGTGCACGACGCTGCCGTCAGCAGCCGGTGGCGCGCGGGATCGTAGAGCCCGTCGTTGACGCCGACCACGATGTTGAGCGCGCTGTCGTCCTTGACCGGCGCCGCGACGATCACGCGCTTCACGCCCCGGTCGAAGTAGGGCTGCAGCTCCGCGGGCTTCAGGAACTTGCCGGTGCATTCCAGCACGATGTCGCAGCCGAGATCGCCCCAGGCGACGTCGCCGGGCTTCGCCGCGGCGCTGAAGCCGAACGACTTGTTGTCGATGCGGATCCTGCTGTCGTCCTCGACGCCGAAGGCGGCGTGCCAGCGGCCGTGCGTGCTGTCGAACTCGAGCAGGTGAGCGGTCGCGGCGGCGCCGCCCTTGACCTCGTTCAGGTGCACGACATCGAGCCGGTTGGCCGCGCGCGGATCGCCGTCGGCCCGCCGCACGCCACCCATGGCGGCGCGCAGTGCAAGCCTCCCCATGCGGCCCATGCCGTTGATGCCGACGCGCATGCGCTGTCTCCCTAGGGCGCGGTGCGCACGGTGTCGCCGATCTCGTCCAGCCGCTTCTTGAGCGCCATGCGGTCGAGCGACGTGAAGGGCAGGCTGGTGAAGATCTCCAGCCGGCGGCGCACCATGGCGTAAAGCTCGTTGAGCAAGGTCACCCGCTCGGTCGGCGAGCCCTTGAAGTCCGCGGGATCGGGCAGCGGCCACGCCGCGTTGACGAACTTCTCGCCGAGGTCCGGGCAGACCTGGCCCTGCGGCGTGTCGCAGAGGGCGATGACGAAATCCATGCGCGGCGCGCTCGGGCCGGTGAATTCGTTCCACGATTTGCAGCGCAGCTTCGAGACGTCATGGCCGAGATGCTTCAGCCGGTCGATGACTTCCGGCATCGGCTCGCGCGCCGGGTCGGAGCCCGCGGAGTAGGCGTTGAACCGGCCCTTCCCGATTCTTTCGAGCAGCGCCTCGGCGATGATGGAACGCGCCGAGTTGCGCGTGCACAGGAAGAGGACGTTGAAGGCGGGCGCCATGAATTGCTCCGTGAAGATGACGTCGTCGTCCTTGGGAATGAGTCGGGCGATATCGCCGCACAGCTCGGGCCGCCCGTTGCAGCAGTCGCTCGTCAGGAAGGTCACCAGGCCGCGAAACGCCTTCACATCGGCGCGATAGTTCATCGTGCGGCCGGCGCGTTCGACATGGACGAGGCCGGCACGCATCAGCACGCCGAGATGGGTCGACATCGTGTTGTGGGGCGATTCGCAAGCCCGCGCGAGTTCGCCCGCCGCCAGGCTTCCGGGATGGGCAGCGAGCAAGCGACGAAGGACGGCGAGGCGCGTCGGCTGGGCGAGCGATCCAAGGCGATCGATGGCGGCAAGTTCGTCCATGTGTCCCGAAAGGTCTGTTTCGACGCGCATTCTAGGGCCGAATTGTCACGATTTTATAACATATGTCTGTAAGTCTCGACATATTGAATAACACATCTGGAGGACGCCGCCATGGCATTTTTTGCGCGAAGCCTCGCGACCTTGCTGGCTCTCGGGTTCTGCGGTTCCGCCTCGGCAGAGGACATCACCGGCGCCGGTTCGACGTTCGTCTTTCCAATCTTGTCCAAGTGGTCGGCCGACTACGCCGCCACGGCCGGCACGACCGTGAAATATCAGTCGATCGGGTCGCGCGGCGGCATTGCCCAGATCAAGTCGGCTGCCGTCGATTTCGGCGCGACGGACGCACCGCTAAGGCCGGACGACTTGCAGAAGTCAGGCCTGGGTCAGTTCCCGCTCGTCATTGGCGGCATCGTGCCGGTGCTCAATGTCGAGGGCATCAAGCCGGGCGAGGTGAAGTTCACGGGTCCGCTGCTGGCCGACATTTTTCTCGGCAAGGTCAAGATGTGGAATGATCGGACGATTGCCGATCTCAATCCCGATGTGAAACTGCCCGCAGCTTCCATCGTCGTGGTGCACCGCTCGGACGGCTCCGGCACGACCTTCAACTGGACGAACTATCTTTCGAAGGTGAGCGCCGAGTGGCGCAGCAGGATAGGCGAGGGCACGGCGGTGGACTGGCCCGTGGGCGCCGGCGGCAAGGGCAACGAAGGCGTCGCCGCCCTTGTCCAGCAGACGAGCAATTCAATCGGCTACGTCGAGTACGCCTATGTTCTGCAGAACAAGCTTGCCTACGGTCTGGTGAAGAACAAGGCGGGCAAGTTCGTGACGCCGGGTGCCGCGAGCTTCCAGGCGTCGGCCGCGGGCGCCGCCTGGACGCAGGCCCAGGATTTTTATCTCGTCATGACCGACTCGCCCGCCGATGACGCCTATCCGATCGCGGCAACGGCATTCATCCTCATGCACAAGGATTCCAGGAACCCGACGCACACGACGACGGCGCTCGACTTCTTCCGCTGGGCGCTTGAGAGGGGACAAAAGCAGGCCGCAGAACTCGACTATGTTCCGCTGCCGGCAAGCCTTGTCGGACAGATCGAAGCGTACTGGAAGTCCGCTTTCTCCGCCGTGAATTGAGGGAATCATGTGCGGCTCAGGCGCTTGTTCCGACAACCTCCGACCTGCTGGCACTGCATGCATCCCAGCCGTTGTGGCCGACAGTTTCCCTGGACACATCATACCGGTAGGAAAAAACTCCCCACGCTTCGCGTTGGGCACGTAAGTGATTACTTGACTTTCGCTTACTTGTTACTTAAGTATCGCTCCAGGCTTCAGGAGCGACATGATGACCACCGGACGTCCAACCGACTACAAATCCACCTACGACGAACTCGCCCACAACTATAGCCTGATGGGTGCGACGAACGACCAGCTGGCCGGCTTCCTCGGCGTGACCAGCCGCACCATCGGCAACTGGATCGCCAATCACGAGAGTTTCGCCACAGCGGTTCATGACGGCCGCGCACTGGCCGACTCCAGGGTGGCGCGCAGTCTCTATGGCCGCGCCGTCGGCTACGACCGGACGGTGAAGCGCACTACCGAACGCGGCGGCGAGACCACGACCGTCACCACGGAGTTGCATTATCCGGCACATGCCCAGTGCTGCATCTTCTGGCTGCGCAACCGGCGTCGCGAAACATGGCGCGAGACGGCGGCGGTGGATCGGGCGCCGAATATCGCGGCCGAGATAGAAGCCCTGCAGGCGGCCGGTGAGGCAGCCCTTGCGGCGGGCGGGGAGGCGCGGAATGTCGACGGTGGTTGAGATCTCCGGGCAACTGGGCGGGAACGTCGCCGCCTTTCGCCGCCATCCACTGGGCTATGTCGAATATGCCTTTCCGTGGGGCAAGCCCGGCACGCCGCTGGCCCGCGACAGCGGCCCGGAACCCTGGCAGTGCGACATCCTGCAGAAATTGGGCGAGGGGCTGATGACGCCCGACGAAGCGACGCGGATCGCCGTCGCCTCGGGCCACGGCATCGGCAAGTCGGCGCTGGTCGCCTGGATCATCCTGTGGGCCATGTCGACGCTGCGCGATACGCGCGGCATCGTCACCGCCAACACCGAAGGGCAGCTGCGCACCAAGACCTGGCCCGAGCTCGCCAAGTGGCTGGCCATGTGCGTCAACCGGCACTGGTTCACTTACACCGCGACCTCGCTGCATTCGTCGCAGCGCGAACACGAGAAGACATGGCGGGTCGATGCCATTACTTGGTCGGAGAACAACACCGAGGCGATCGCCGGCTTGCACAACAAGGGCAAGCGCGCCTTCGCCCTGTTCGACGAGGCCTCGGCGATCCCTACGCCGGTGTGGGAAACCATCGAGGGGGCGTTGACCGACGTGGATACCGAGTTGTTCTGGGCCGCCTTCGGCAATCCGACGCGCACCGCTGGCCGCTTTCGCGAATGCTTCGCCGGCGGCCGCTTTGCCCATCGCTGGCAGCCCCAGCAGATCGATTCGCGCTCGGTGACGATGACGAACAAGGCGCAGATCGCGACCTGGGTGAGGGATTACGGCGAGGATTCGGATTTCGTGCGCGTGCGCGTCAAGGGCGTCTTCCCGCGCGCCGGCACGATGCAGTTCATCGACAGCGAGCGCGTGCAGCAGGCCGTCACGCGCGAGCTGCCGCCCGCCTTCGGAGAGCCATTGGTCATGGGCGTCGACATCGCCCGCCAGGGCGAGGACCAGACCGTCATCCGTTTCCGCCGCGGCCTCGATGCCCGCTCGATCCCGCCGGTGAAGTTCCGCATTCCCGACCTCATGGTGGTGGCTGGCAGGGTCATGGAGCAGGTCAACAGCCACAATCCCGATGCTGTGTTCGTTGACGGCACGGGCATCGGCTGGGGCGTCGTCGATCGCCTGGCCCAGCTCGGCTGCTCGACCGTGCGCGGCATCGATTTCGGCGCCCGGGCCGACCGCACCGACGGCGGCGACGCCGCGGCGCGCTACGCCAACAAGCGCGCCGAGATGTGGGGCTACATGAAGGAGTGGTGCAAGGCGGGCTGCCTGCCCGACGACCGCGAGCTCGCCGCCGACCTCACCGCCGTCGATTACGGCTACGACGCCTCGGACGCCATCCTGCTCGAGCGCAAGGACGACATGCGCCAGCGCGGCCTCGCCTCGCCGGATGACGGCGACGCGCTGGCGCTCACCTTCGCCCATCCGGTGGCGAAACGCGACTGGGCCGAGGAGCGCCGCTTCGAGGAGGGCCTGGCGCGGCTGAAGCGCTGGGTGCGGTGATGGCAGACGCCGTGCGCTCGATCGGGCTCGATATGCCGATCGCCTGCGTATATTGGTTCCCGCGGCTCGCGGATGCGGAACGATGCCTTGTCCGCCTGCCGAAGGGCCATGGGCCTTCCGTGTTGCCGCAGCCATGCGCCACTTCTAGAGTTGTTTCGGGGATACAAGGAAGGGACCTTCAATGAACATCAACCGCATGCGCCGCCGCGACCTCGTGTCTTTGCTGGGCGGCGCTGCCGCCGTGGGCGCAGCCGGGCCGGCGTTCGGCCAGGCCGAGCCCGCCAAGCCGGCGCAGATCGTGGTCAACCACTCGGGCGGGTCGATGGGCTCGGCCATGCGCAAGGCCTTCTTCAACGGCTACGAGAAGAAGTACGGCATCAAGGTCGTCGAGACGAGCCCGGCCGATTTCGGCAAGCTGCGCGCCATGGTCGATTCGGGCAACGTCGAATGGGACGTGACGGAGATCGGCGGCCAGGACGCGATCCGCGCCGTCAAGCTCGGCCTCGTCGAGAAGATCGACGACAAGATCGTCGACCGCTCGAAATATCCCGAGAAGGTGCGCACGCCCTACGTCTTCGCCTCGTCGGTCTACACCACGATCATCGGCTACCGCACCGACGTCTTCAAAGGCGGCAGCCAGCCCAAGAGCTGGGCCGACTGGTGGGACGTCAAGAAATTCCCCGGCGCGCGCTCGATGCGCAACCATCCGACCGACAATCTCGAATTCGCGCTGATCGCCGACGGCGTGCCGATGGACAAGGTCTATCCCATCGACTTCGACCGCGCCTTCAAGAAGCTCGACCAGATCAAGCCGCATGTCACGGTGTGGTGGTCGACCGGCCAGCAGCCGGCCCAGCTCCTGGTCGACAAGGAGGTCGTGCTGGCGACGGGCTGGAACGGCCGCTTCTACGACATCATCAAGAAGGGCGCGCCGGTCGAGATCGAATGGAACGAGGGCGCGCTGAAGCAGGGCAGCTTCGTCATCCCCAAGGGCGCCAAGAATGCCTATTGGGCGCAGAAGATGCTGGCCGAGATGTCGGTGCCGCAGCAGCAGGCGATCTACGCCTCCGAGCTCGGCTATCCCGGCCTCAACCTCGAATCGCTGAACTATGTCGACGCCAAGGTGAAGCCCTACCTGCCGACGCAGTATGTCGACAAGCAGTTCTGGATCAGCGACGAGTGGTATGCCGAGAACGGCAACAAGGCCGTCGAACTGTGGAACGCCTGGATGCTGAAGAAGGCGTAGGGAGTGGCGGAGCAGGCGAGGGCG
The DNA here is from genome assembly GCA_963755585.1 of uncultured Alphaproteobacteria bacterium. GTDB lineage: Bacteria > Pseudomonadota > Alphaproteobacteria > Reyranellales > Reyranellaceae > Reyranella. The sequence goes on along the minus strand of CAVWKN010000007.1, from coordinate 11,367 downwards.
CGTACGGCGGAGCTGCGTGTCGAAGGCGTGACCAAGCGCTTCGGCGAGGTTCTGGCGCTCGACGGCGTGTCGTTGACGGTGGCCGAGGGCGAGCTTCTGACGATCCTGGGCCCCAGCGGCTCGGGCAAGACCACCCTGCTCAAGGTCGTGGCGGGCTTCGAGACGCCCGACGCGGGCACGGTGCGGGTCGATGGGGCTGCGATCACCGCCCTGCCGCCGGCGCGGCGCGACATCGGCATGGTGTTCCAGAATTACGCGCTGTTTCCCCATCTCACGGTCAGGGGCAACGTCGCCTTCCCGCTGGAGATGCGCAACGTCGCCCGTGCCGAGATCGAGCGCCGGGTCGGCGAGGCCCTGGCGCTGGTCGAGCTCGCGGGCTACGAGGCCCGGCTGCCGCGCCAGCTCTCGGGCGGCCAGCAGCAGCGCGTGGCGCTCGCCCGCGCCATCGTCTTCAACCCGCGCCTGCTGCTGCTCGACGAGCCGTTCGGCGCGCTCGACCGCAAGCTGCGCGAGACCATGCAGCTCGAGGTGCGCCGCCTGCAGCGCCGGCTCGGGCTGACCACGATCTTCATCACCCACGACCAGGAAGAAGCGCTGGTGCTGTCCGACCGCATCGCGGTGATGAACAAGGGCACCATCCAGCAGATCGCCACCACCACCGAGATCTACGAGCGGCCGGCCAACGATTTCGTCGCCGACTTCGTGGGCGAGAGCAACATCTTCCACGGCACCTCGACCGAGCCCGGCGTGATCACGCTGTCGGGCGGCCGGCGACTGCTGGTGAACGGCGCGGCGCGCGTCGGCGATCGCCTGGGCGTGCTGATGCGGCCCGAGCGATTTGCCGCGAGCGGCGTCAACACTTTCTCCGGCGAGGTGCTGGAGGCGGTCTATCTCGGCGCCTCCTTCAAGCTCCGCCTGGCCTGCGCCGACGGGCTCGAGCTGCTGGTCCGCCAGCCCGCCCGCGGCCTCCTGCCGGCGGCCGGCCAGCACATCGAGGTCGGCATCGACCCGGACGCGATTCATGTCTTCTAGTCTGCGGATCGCGATCTCCGCTCTCATCCTGAGTGCAGCGAAGGATCTCATGCCCTTGGCATGCGGCGATGAGCCTTCGCTGCGCTCAGGAGTGGCAGCGCGGTCCCAGCCATGAACGCTCCATCTTCTCCGGCGCTGCCGGCCCTCATCCTCCTGCTCGCCTTCTTCCTCTTCCCGGTCGTGCGCATGCTGGGGTTCAGCGTCGAGGCGGGCACGCTCGACTGGTATGCCAAGGCGCTGGGCGAAGGGCTTTATCTCCAGGTGTTCTGGAACACCTTCGAGATCGCCCTGCTGGTCACCGGCTTCTGCCTGCTGCTGGGTTATCCGCTGGGCTTCCTGATCGCCACCACGACGCCCGGCTGGGCGACGCTCGGTTTCATCTTCGTGCTGTTGCCGCTGTGGACCTCCGTCCTGGTGCGCACCTACGCCTGGATGGTGCTGCTGGGCCGCAACGGCGTGTTCAATCGCTGGCTGATCGATGCCGGCATCATCGGCGACCCGCTGCCGCTGTTGCACAATTTCACCGGCGTGATGATCGGCATGGTGCATGTCCTGCTGCCCTACATGGTGCTGCCGATCTACGGCGCGGTGCGCCGGCTCGATCCCGCCATCGTCTCCGCCGCCGAAGGGCTCGGTGCCTCGAACTGGCGCATCTTCTGGCGCATCTACGTGCCGCTCACCTTGAACGGCATCTTTGCCGGCTCGGTGCTGGTCTTCGTGCTGTCGCTCGGCTTCTTCATCACGCCCGCCCTGCTGGGCGGCGGCCGGGTGATGATGATCGCCGTCCTGATCGAGCAGCAGGTGCGCGAAACCCTGAACTGGCCGTTTGCCGCGGCGCTCTCGGCCGTGCTGCTCGCCTTCACCTTCGCCGTCTATGCGGTGGCGCAGCGTTTCACGCGGGCGGAGACCGCATCATGAGCCGCCGCCTGCTCGTCGCGGCCTGCGGGCTGATCTACTTCTTCCTGATGCTGCCGTTGCTGGTCGTGTTCCCGATCTCGCTCAGCTCCGCGCCCTACATGCAGTTCCCGCCGCCCGGTCTTTCCTGGCAGTGGTACGAGCGCTATCTCGACGATCCGCAATGGATCGATGCCACCTGGCGCTCGCTCTATATCGGCGGGGCGACCGCGGTGCTGGCCCTGGCGCTGGGCGTGCCGCTCGCCTTCAGCCTGGTGCGCGGCAGGTTCCCCGGTCGCACGCTGATCGACCGGCTGGCGCTGGCGCCCATCGTCGTGCCGACCATCATCCTCTCGGTCGCGGTCTACGGCCTGTTCGCCAAGCTGAAGCTGATCGGCGCGTGGTACGGGCTGGTCGTGGCCCACACCGTGCTGGCGCTGCCCTTCGTGGTGCTGGTGATGACGGCCGGCCTGCGCGACTTCGATCGCGGGCTGGAGCAGGCGGCGGAGGGGCTGGGCGCCAGCCGCATCAGCACGCTCTGGCGCATCACCCTGCCGCTGCTGCGGCCGAGCCTGGTCTCGGCCGGCCTGCTGGCATTCCTCAGCTCGTTCGACGAGCTGGTGGTGGCGCTGTTCCTGGCCGGCCCCAACATGACCCTGCCCAAGAAGATGTTCGACAACATCATGATGGAAATCGATCCCACCATCGCCGCCGTGTCGGTGATGCAGATCCTGCTGGTGACCCTGGTCATGGTCCTGATCGGACGCTTCGGCCGGGGCCTCCGCGGCAGCGCGCGTTAAGGAGAGGGCGTCATGGCTGACAGCGTGTTCCACAAGGATTTCAAGTCGATGCCGTGGTGGTGGGAATGGTGGCATCCCAGCAACGAGCTGTCGCAGGATCCGCCGCGCAAGACCGACGTGCTGGTGGTGGGCGCGGGCTATGGCGGGCTGTCGACGGCGCTCGAGCTGGCGCGCTCGGGTGTCGAGGTGACGGTGCTGGAGCGCGGCGAGTTCGGCGTCGGCGCCTCGACGCGCAACGGCGGCGGCGTGAGCGGCGGCACGACCTTGGGCAAGGGCTTCTCCGGCAAGGGCGTCAAGAGCGATCCCGAGGAATGGAAGAAGGTGATGGCGCGGATGCTGACCGACGCCGCCGATTCGCTGGCCCAGGTGCAGACGGTGATCGAGCGCGAGGGCATCGAGTGCCATTGGCGCATGAGCGGCCGCTTCAGCGGCGCCTTCACGCCGCGCCACTACGCCGAGCAGGCCGCCAAGGTCGGCACCTACAATGCGAGCGCCGCTCTCGGCACCTACATGATCCCGCGCGAGCAGCAGCGCGAAGAGATCGCCTCCGACTATTATTACGGCGGCATGGTCGTGGAGCGCACCGGCCAGCTCCATCCCGCGCTCTATTACGGCGGCCTGCTCAAGGCCGCGAGCCGCGCCGGCGCAAGGCTCTGCGCGCAATGCGACGCGGAGAAAATCGAGCGCAAGCCGGGCGGTTTCACCGTGCTCACCAACAAGGGGCCGATCGAGGCGCGCGAGGTCGTGATCGCCACGAATGGCTACACCGGCGACCTCACGCCGACGCTCAAGCGGCGGCTGGTGCCGGTGGCGAGCCACATCATCGCCACCGAGGAACTGCCCGAGGATCTGGTGAAGAGCCTGATCCCGAAAGGCCGCGTCGTCAGCGATACCAAGCGGGTGCTCTGCTACTACCGGCAGTCGCCCGACAACAAGCGCGTGATCTTCGGCGGCCGCGCCCGCTTCACCCAGGTCTCGCCGGAAGTGAGCGCGCCGGTGCTGCACGGCTACATGCTGGAGCGCTGGCCGCAGCTCAAGGGCACCAAGGTCACCCACGCCTGGACGGGCAACGTGGCCTTCGCCTTCGATTTCCTGCCCCACATGGGCAAGGAACAGGGCATGCATTATCTCATGGCCTGCAACGGCTCGGGCGTCGCGATGATGTCGTATCTGGGCTTCCAGACGGCGCGCAAGATCGCCGGCGGCTCGAACGCGCCGATCAACGCCTTCGACGGCCAGGCGTTTCCGACGGTGCCTTTCTACTCGGGCAATCCCTGGTTCCTGCCCATGGTGGGCGCCTGGTACAGGACGCGTGACTGGTGGGACCGGGTCACGGCATAGTGCGGCGCCGGGGGAGTTCCATGCGCATTCGCGTTCTTGTTTTATTGATTGCCACGCTGCTGGCTGGCCTGTCGCCCGCCAGCGCCCAGATCCTGCCCGTGCCGCCGGGCTGGCAGATGGAGCGGGCGGTGCTGCTGAGCCGGCACGGCGTGCGTGCGCCGATCGAGAGCAACGAGGAACTGGACCAGTTCGCCGCCACGCCGTGGCCGCGCCTGGCCGGTGCCGCCCAGTTACCTGACGCCGCGCGGCGCCGAGCTGATGCGCCAGATGGGCGGCTATTACCGCGTGCTCTATGGCGGCCGCGGGCTGGTGCAGGCCGACGATTGTCCGCCGGCCGGCACGGTCGCGGCATGGGCCGACATCGAGCAGCGCACGCGGGTGAGCGGCGTGTCGCTGCTGGCCGGCATGTATCCGCGCTGCGCCAACCTGTCGCTGCGCAACCAGGACGACCCGACGGTGCCCGATCCGCTGTTCCATCCCTCGCCGTCGGCGTCCTGCCCGATGGATCCGGCCAGCAATCGGGCGGCGATCCTGGCGCGCATCGGCGGCAACTTCAATTCGGTGCTGCGCGAGTATGGCCCGCAACTCTCGGCCATGCAGGCGACGCTCTGCCCGCCCGGCGTGTCGACGGGCGGCCGGAGCTGTGGCTTGCCCATGACGCCGTCGTCGCTCGACGTGCGCAGCGACGGCAAGATCACGATGAAGGGACCGTTCGGCCTGGGCTCGACGGCCGCCGAGACCTTCCTCATGGAGGCGGCCGAAGGCTGGCCCTCGAACCAGGTGGCGTGGGGACGGCTGGCAAACGACGCGGCTTTGCACAATCTGCTGTCGATCCGCAGCCTCGAAGTCGACCTGACGCAGAAGACCCCGGTGATCGCCCAGCAGAAGGGCTCGAACATGCTGGCCCAGATCGTGGCCACCCTGCAGGACGGCCACAAATTCCCCGGCCTGGTTCCCGTTGCCCAACCCGTGCGCTTTGCGCTGCTGGTCGGCCTCGACGACAACATTTCCTATATCCAGGGACTGCTCAATCTCAACTGGGAGATCGCGGGCTACCAGCCCCTCGAGCCGTCGCCCGGCGGCGCGCTCGCCTTCGAGCTGTTCCGCGAAACCGGCACCGGCCAGCGCTATGTGCGGCTCGCTTTCTACGCCCAGACTCTGGAGCAGTTGCGGCGGGCCACGCCGCTCAGCTTCGCCGATCCACCGGGCCTGCAGGCGGTCGACCTGCCGGCCTGCAGCGCCTATGCCCGTGAGAAGGCCTGCCCGCTGGAGCGCTTCGTCGAGATCGCCAAGGCGGCGATCGATCCCGGCTGCGTGACGATCAAGCCTTAGCGCGTTCGACGCGCTGGCGACGGCGCGCTCGGCGAGGCTGGTGTCGACGCAGGTCTCGTAGGGAATGTCGCGCTTCAGCGTGCCGGCGGCGCGCATGGCGGCGTGCAGGCGATCATAGCCCTCGCGGCGGATCACCGGATCGGGGCCCCACAGGCCGAGCGCGCGATAGCGCTCGATGGCGCCGGCGAAGATCGACTCGGCGACATCGGGGAAGTAGCTCTTGAGCGTGCGCGCGATCTCGGTCGCGGGCGTCGCCGCGAACCAGCGCAAGGTGCGGTGCATGGCGCGGGTCATGGCCAGGAGTTCGTCGGCGCGGCGCTCGAGCGTGCCGCGGCGCGTCACCAGGGTCGTATAGGCGGTGAGGCCGCGCGACGCGGCGGCATGCCAGACGTGGCCCGCGCCCGACGCGATCAGCTCCTCGGCATAAGGCTGGAAGAGCTGCACGGCGTCGAGCTTGCCGGTGCGCAACGAAACGGCATTCTCGGCCATCGACGGGCCCGAGACGCGGTCGAGGCGATCGGGATCGACGCCTGCCTGCCTGAGATCGTTGGCGAGGCAGATCCACGGCGTCGGCACCTCGGACACCGAGGCGAATTTCACCCGGGCGAGATCGGCCAGGCGGAAGTCCGGCCGCGGCTTGGCGCCGATCACGAAGAAGGGATCGCGCGCCACGACGTCGGCGAAGCAGACCAGATCGGCATCCGGCTCGCTGTCGTGGACGATCATCACCCGCAACGGCCCGCCCCACATCACGTCGGCCTCGCCGGCGCGCAGCGCGCGGGCGGCGGCGGCAGGGTCGGGTGAAGGCCGCAGCGTGACCTCGACGCCCGCGTCGCGGAACGCGCCGGTCGCGTAGGCGGCATAGAAGGGGGCGTAGAAAAGAGCGCGGAAATTCTCGGACAGGACGATGGACACGGCAGCTGGCCTCCTTCGGAACGCGGCACGGATATTGCGGCACGGCGGCAGCACTTTACACTCATGTCGGAGGGAACGCCTTGGGAGGGCTTCAATGAACAAGCTTCGTCGTCGTCACGCGCTTGCCCTGGCGGGCGGCGCGCTCGCTGCCTCGCCTTTGCTGATGCCGGGCAGGGCGCATGCGCTGGCGCCCAAGCCCGCGCCGCTCGATCCGCCGGTGAAGCTGACCTTGGGCGCCAACAACGTGCCGCATGTCTGCCCCTTCCATCACATCGCGGCCGAAGCCAAGCCGCTCGGTGTCGAGATCGAGCTGGTGAAGTTCGCGCGCTACGCCGACACGCGCACCGCGCTCGCCTCCGGTTCGCTCGACGCGGGCTCGATCGGCCCGGCCGACGTGCCGATCGCGCTGTCGCAGGGCATCAAGTCGATCGGCGCGCTGATGGGCGTCGGCCGCTCGACCAAGTTCCCGATCGCGAAGAAGGGGCTGGCGCTCGCCAAGTGGGAGGATCTGATCGGACCCAAAGTCGGCATCGCGCCGGGCTCCGCCGTATGGTTCCAGTTCGCCGCGACGCTGACCGAGGCCAACGTGCCCTACAACAAGCTCAGCATCATCAACATCCAGGGTGCCGGCACGTCGTTCCTGCAGGCCATGCAGCGCGGCGACATCGACCTCTTCATCGGCTGGGAGCCTTTCGAATCGCAGGCCGAGGAGCAGGGGCTGGGCGTGCGCATCGAGGCGCTGGACTACTCCAAGTCCAAGGCGGTGGGCGATGAGCTCGGCCTGGTCGGGGTCAATCGCGACTATCTCGCCAAGAACCGCGAGGCGGTGAAGCGGCTGGTGTGGGCGTACCTGGCGATCCAGGACCGGCTGAATGCGTCCAAGCAGGAATTCTCCCGGACCATCGCCGCCTACACCGGATTGCCCGAATCGGTCGCCGACAATGTCGCCAAGGTGACGACGCTCGGCCAGTTCCTGACGCTCGAGCAGATGCAGCGCCAGGCCGCGACCTTCAACAAGCTGGGCGTGCTCACCAAGGACGTGAGCGGCGAGCTTGGCGATTATTTCGACCGTTCGATCGCCGCCGACATGGCCAAGGCGTGACGCTCGGCGGGTTGGGCGCCGCATTGGGCGACGGCTGGGGCGCCCGGCTGCGGACCTTCCTGCAGGGGCTGGCGTTGCCGGTCGTGCTGCTGGTGCTGTGGGAGGCGGCGGGCCGCGCCGAATTGCTGCCGGCCGGCATCCTGCCCGCGCCGTCGGCGGTGCTCCGGACGTGGGAGGTGTGGGCCTTCGGCAGCGGCGGCTTCGGTCTCAATCCCTATTCCGGCACCTGGTTCGACACCGTGTGGTTCTCGGCGCGCCGGGTCGTGCAGGGCTTCTTCTGGGCCTGCGTGGCCGGCATCCCGCTCGGCATCTGGATCGGCTGGAGTGCGCTCGCCGCGCGCAGCATCGATCCCCTGATCCAGGGGCTGCGGCCGATCCCCATCACCGCCTGGCTGCCCTTCTCCATCGCCCTGTTCGGCATCCGCGACCTGGGGGCGGTGTTCCTGATCGCACTCGGCGCCTTCTATCCCATCCTGATCAACGCCACGCACGGCGCGCGCGACGTCGGCCGCAACCTGATCCGTGCCGCGCAGATGATGGGTGCTTCCGACCGCGACCTCGTGCTGCGCGTGGTGCTTCCCAACGCGCTGCCGGCCATCTTCACCGGCATGCGGCTCGGGCTGGGCGTCGCCTGGACGGCGGTCATCGTGGCCGAGATCGTCGCGGTGAAGTCGGGCCTGGGCTACGTGCTGTGGGACGCCTACTACGTCGGCCGCATGGACGTGGTGCTGGCCGACATGGTCTCGATCGGCCTGGCGGGTTTCCTGTCCGACCGGCTGATGCTCATGGTCCAGGCGCGCGTGCTGCACTGGCGGGCTCTCTCCCGATGACGGCCGCCGTCAACGCCGTCGAGATGAGCGGCATCGAGAAGATCTATGCCGGACCCAAGCCGGTGACGGCGCTGACCGGCGTCGATCTCACCGTGGGCGACGGCGAGTTCATCGCCTTGCTGGGCCCCTCGGGCTGCGGCAAGTCGACCCTTCTCAACATCGTGGCGGGCTTCGAGCAGCCGACGGCGGGCAGCCTCAGGATCGACGGCGGCCCGCCGCGCCGGCCCGGGCCCGACCGCGCCGTGGTGTTCCAGGAATCGGCGCTCTTCCCCTGGCTGACGGTGCGCGACAACGTCACCTTCGGTCCGCGCATCCAGCGCCACAAGCGCGGCAGCTTCGAGCAGGAGGCCGAGCGCATCATCCGGCTGGTCGGCCTCGACGGCTTCGAGGGCCACTATCCCGACCAGCTCTCGGGCGGCATGAAGCAGCGTGTCGGCATCGCGCGCTGCCTGCTGATGCAGCCCAAGCTCTTCCTGATGGACGAGCCGTTCGGCGCGCTCGACGCGCAGACCCGCCTGCAGATGCAGGAGCTGCTGCTGCATGTCTGGGAGACCCTGAAGCGCACGGTGATCTTCATCACCCACGACATCGACGAAGCGATCCTGCTGGCCGACACCGTCTATGTCATGAGCGCGCGGCCGGGGCGGATCCGCTCGCGCAATCCCGTCGACCTGCCGCGGCCGCGCGACGTCGACATGCTGACCGATTCGACCTTCAATGCACTCCGCCGCGACATCCTGCGCCAGATTCGCGAGGAGGCGGGCAGGTCCGGCGCCGGGCACTGATCATCGGTCGGACGTAAGCCGCTCGCGTCCGAGGTCCGTCACCGCCACCAACCCGTCATTGGTCATCTCGATCAGTCCGAGTTCGAGCAGGCGAAGCTTCTGGTCTTCGGGCAGGGTGATGGGTGTTCCGTCATTCAGGCTGCGCAGCGACGCCAGGGCGAGCTCGGTCAGCGGCGCGATCAGGCCGCGCGGCGATTGCCGGATATTTCGAGCCATCAGGCAGTTCTCCTCGGGTCGTGCTAACTCAACGCGCGCCCGCGCCTCGGGTGCCGAACCGATATCCGTCGGTTGGTGGGAACCGCCGCAATGTCGACCTATTTGCGGACGTCCAACGAGGGTCGGCCGTCGCCGTCAGTCGCCCTCGGCAGCGCGCAGCATGGGTGCGCTGCCCAGCAAGGTCAGCAGCACGCTTTCGAGCGCGGCGGCGTCGATCGGCTTTTGCAGCACCGGAACATTGGCGTAGCGGCGATCGATGCTCTCGCGCTGATAGCCGGTGATGAACACGAACGGCACGCCGCGCGCCAGCAGGAGGTCGGCCAGCGGATCGGCCGATTCGCCGGCGAGGTTGAGGTCGAGGATGGCGCCGTCGAAGGGCTCGGCCTTGGCTGCTGCCAGCCCGTCGGCCAGCCGCCCGTAGGGACCGGTCACGGTGGCGCCGAGCTCCCCCAGGATCTCCTCGATCAGCATGCTGACCAGAAGCTCATCCTCGACCACCAGCAGGCGCATGCCGGCGAGGCTGCGCCGTGCGCCCTTGTCGGCCGGTGCCGGCGCCGGCGCCTCGACGGCGGGCGGCGAGGGGGCGATCTGGGCGGCCGGGATGGAGAGGGTGCAGCGCAGGCCGTCGCGTCGCCAATCGTAGCTGACGCCGCCGCGGAACTGCGCCTCGATGCTGGAACGCACGATGGTGAGGCCGAAGCCCAGCCGCGCCGGCTCCGCCGTGGGCGGGCCGCCGGTCTCCGTCCAGTCGAGCACCAAAGCATTGCCGTCGGCCCGCCAGGTGACGCTGAGCGTGCCGGTCTCGGTCGAGAGCGCGCCGTACTTGGCCGCGTTGGTGGCAAGCTCGTGCAGCGCCAGGGCCACGGCCTGCGCGGTCGCCGGCAACAGCACGACGGCGGGCCCGTCGGTGATCACGCGCTGGCGGTGGTTGGCGTGATAGGGCGCCATCTCCTCCTCGACGATCTTGCCGAGATCGGCGCCCTCCCAGCGCGTCGAGGAGAGCAGGTTATGCGTGGCCGCCAGCGCATGGACGCGGCCTTCGACGGTGGTGACGAAGTCCTTGGTGGTCGGCGCCCGCGTCAGCCGCAGCACCGACAGCACGACGGCCAGCGTGTTCTTGGCGCGGTGGTCGACCTCGCGCGCCAGCAGCACCTGGCGTTCCTCGGCGCGCTTGCGGTCGGTGATGTCGACGGTGACGCCGTTCATGCGCATCGGCTTGCCGTCGGCATCGCGCGTGATGATGCCGGCGCCGTAGCACCAGCGCACCTCGCCGCTCGGCCGCACGATCCGGAATTCGACCTGAAAGCGCGATCCGCCGGCATCGACGATGGCGGCGAGGGCATTCTTCTCCCGATCGTCGGGATGCATCATCGCCTCGATGCGCGCGACGGTCGGCTCGAAATGAGCGGGGTCGACGCCGAAAATCCGATACGGGCCGTCGTCCCACTCGAGATGGCCGGTCGCGAGGTCGACCTCCCACGAGCCCATGTCGCCGGCCGACAGCGCGATCGAGCGGCGCTCCTCGCTCTGACGCAGGCGCTCGGTCTGCGCCTCGAGCTCGGCGGTGCGGGCGGCGACGCGCTCCTCGAGTTCGGCGTTCAGCGTCTCGAGCTGGCGGGTCTTGCGGTAGAGATCGACGAACACCCGCACCTTGGCGCGCAGCATCTTGGGCACGACCGGCACCGACACGTAGTCGACGGCGCCGATCTCGTAGCCCCGCAGGTGGTCCATCTCGCCGACCTGGATGGCCGAGACGAAGATGATGGCGAGCTTCTGGAAGCGCGGATGCTCGCGGATCATGGCGGCGAGCTGGAAGCCGTCGAGCTGCGGCATCACCACGTCGATCAGCACGACGGCCACGTCGTCGGTCTTGAGCAGGATGCCGAGCGCCTCGTGCGGCGAGGTCGCCTTGATCAGGTTCTCGCCGAGCTCGGCGAGGATGACCTCGTAGCTCAGGAGTTTCGCCGGCTGATCGTCGATCAGCAGGATGTTGACCTTGTCCATGGACAGCGATCCGCCCGGCGAGCTCAACGGTGCAGCCAAAGCCGCAGCGCCGAGAAGAGCTGCTCCGTGTTGACCGGCTTGGCGAGGTAGTCCGAGGCGCCGGCTTCCAGGCACTT